>LNFF01000001.1 GCA_001464585.1 Gammaproteobacteria bacterium Ga0077554
TTAATGAAATAGAGAAGTTGTTGCCGTGGAATTTCCAGGCGGCTACTTTAACCAACATCACGCCTCGCTGAATAGATTGGGGTTGCTGGAGCGCTTACATTCAAACGTGACTAAACTGGACATTCTTGGCTTTATCGCCACCGCGTTCACCACATCATCATTCCTGCCCCAAGTGTGGCAGACATGGAAAACCCGCGATGTCAGCGGCATTTCCTTACCCACTTATCTGATTATTACGGTTGGGCTGGCCTTGTGGCTGGCCTATGGCATTCTTAAAGCGGACTTGCCATTAATCATTGCCAATGCCGTGATGGTGGTGTTGACCGGTGCGATTACGCTGATGAAAATCCTGTTTGAGCGGCGTGCCTAATAAATTTAGTGTAAATTCCCGGTAAATTATGGTGCACTACCGTATTTTTTTGTGGCGCAAATAACATGAAGATCGTGGTGCTCGGCAGTTTTGTGCAGGCCTGTTGCTGGAAGGTGGCGCGGCTTCCAGCAGCAGGTGAAACTTTTACCGCATCCGCACTTTCCATCGAAGCCGGGGGCAAGGGGCTGAATGTTGCGATTGGTGCGCGACGGCTCGGTGCGCAGGTGGATGTTATTCTCGGCATCGGTGAGGATGATGCGGGCGATCAGTTGTTACGCCTGCTGCATCAGGAAGGGATGGGTGCTGATCATGTCTGGCGGCTGGCACCGCAATCGGGCTATGGCGCGGGGTTTATCGCGGATGATGGCCAAAACGCGATCGCAGTTTATCCCGGCCCTAATCTGCTGTTAACTGCCGAGCATATAGCGCACGCTGAATTTGCCATTGCGCCTGCCGATCTGGTGTATGGGCAACTGGAAACTTCCGTGGCGGCCGTGGATGCCGCGTTTCGTATCGCCCGGCGTGCCGGGGTGCGCACCGTGCTTAACCCCTCGCCCTGGCAGACGTTACCACACACGCTTCTCGAAAATACCGACACATTGATTGTGAACGAAGTGGAGGCGCAGCACTTGTTTGCGCTGGGCCAATCACTGTCAGGATCATTGGCCGAGTGTGCCTCGACCCTCCGGCCATCATTGGACTCTTTTTGGAGCCAATGGCCTGTGCCACTGCTGGTGGTTACTCTCGGCAACCTGGGCAGCCTGGCATTCGACCGGCAAGGTGGCATGTACCAGGCGCCCGCTTTCCCGATTGACGCCGTGGACAGTGTGGGCGCAGGCGATGCTTTCGCCAGCGGGTTTTGCGTCGAGTTATGCAGAGGTGCGTCGCTAGCTCATGCCTTGCGTGTCGGCAATGCTTGTGGGGCGCTGGTCACCTCGCGCCTCGGGGTGCTTGATGCGTTGCCGCATCAGACGGCGGTTGAGGTGTTCCTCAACTCTGGAGTTTGACCCGGTAGGCGTAAGCGTCGCCGCGGAAGGTGCCCTCGACATATTCCACCAGTTGATCAGTGATGGAGTAGGTGCGGCGCTTGATCAAGAGGCACGGGCCAGGCACGATGAAGCCAAACACGTGTGATTCCGCATTCGAACTCATCACGGCCTCGATCGACTGCTCGGCGTGCCCCAGTTTAATGTCGCATTTTTCTTGCAAGAAGGCATAGGCCGATCCGCCGGTATCCCAGTATTCGAAGGCCGGGGCAGCCGTCAAGTCGTACCACGCCACCTCGCGTGACATCGGCACGTTATCGCCTAGCCGTACCCGCACCAGCCGCAGGAAGGTCGCGGTGGACGGCCGGTGGAAAATGGAGGCCAGAGTGCGATCACGCACGACATCGTGCTCAACTACGCGGGTCGACGCGGCCATGCCCAATTCCCGCATCTCCTCGGTAAAACCCTTGAGCCGTCCCATCTGCGGACTCACCCGTGGCGGCGCCAATACCACGGTACCGCTGCGGCCTTGGGAACTTAGCTGTTGAGTACCGCGCAATTCATCGTAGCAGCGCTTTACCGTCTTGCGGCTGAGCTGCAAGGCCTCTGCCAGCGCCCGTTCCGAGGGAAGGGTATCGCCAGCCGTAAGCTGTCCCTCCCTGATCAACGACTCCAGTTGCCGCTTTAACTGAAGATAGTAGGGTTCGGAAGTGGCATGACTGACCTTTAGCTGCTCAATTAAGGTGGTGGGAAGTTCCTGCGCTACTCTGTTTTCTGTCATTTTACTGGTTCCCTGCTGATTTCTGCCCGTTAGTTATTGACAAATTATACCCCTGTCCCAGACAATATCAATGGACTCCTTATGGATCCCAATAAATGAATCCAGATTCAAGCAGTTATCCTGGGGGATTAACAATATGAAACCACCATTACCCGGCTTCACCAAAATCACCCGACCCAAAGCCTCGCACATGGAGGAAGATCAGGACAGAGCGGAAGACACCCTAGCCCTGTTGCATCAGGCGGGCGACCGGGATAATGTTGCGTGCCTGATTGCTGCGCACGCGTCCGATCTGGTGATAAGCGACCGTCCGCACATCCTGAAAATTTACACCCTGGACCGCTTCACGGTGCTGCTGCGCGACGACCAGCCGCTTACGTTCTCTGGCAAAACGCAAAAACGTCCCCTGGAACTGCTCAAGGCACTGATCGCCCTCGGCGGACGCGAAGTGGGCGTGCAGACGCTCATTGATGTGCTGTGGGGAGACGCCGACGGTGACGCGGGACAGAACTCATTCAACACCACCTTACACCGCTTGCGCAAATTGCTTGGCGAAGAACGCGCGCTGGTGGTGCAAGACGGGCGTCTCACGCTCAGTGCGCATTATGTGTGGGTGGATGCCTGGGCATTCAGTCGCATGCTGGGGTCAATTGATGGGGCGATACAAATTGGTGATGGCGCACGGCTTGAGGAATTAACAAACAGGATTTTCGCCTTGTACCGCGCGCCTTTTCTTGGGGATATCGACGCGCCTTGGGCAGTGCCCATGCGCGAACGCCTGCGTAGCCGCTTTCTGCAGCATATCCTGCAAATCGGTGACCACTATGGAAATGTCCAGCAGTGGCGTGACGCTGTACGTCTCTATGAGTGCGCGCTGGAAATCAATCCGCTGGCAGAGGATCTCTATCGCCGTCTCATGACAGCGTACCTTCATCTTGATCGCCGTGCCGATGCGCTGCGGGTCTATCAGCGTTGTGAACAGGTGCTGGGCACATCCTTTGGTGTTCAACCTTCCCACGAAACCCGGTTATTATGTGATGGCCTGGCTATTGTCATCCCGAACGTAGTGAGGGATCTTGCTTAAGATTTCTCCCGGTGGTCGAAATGACAGGGGTTGTCATCCCGAACGCAGTGAGGGATCTTGCGTAAGATTCCTCCCCCCGCTTTCGCGAGGGTCGGAATGACAGGGGAATACCCTGCTGCTTGTGGCAAGGTTTTTTATTTAGGATTATCTTTATAGCTTCTCAACCCAGCGCAACTTCGCCCGCAAAATTTGATAATGATCATGGTCGGCAGGGTGTATCAGCCGCACCGGCAGCGCCTGTTTGTGGATATGAATGTGATCGCCTTCGAGCAAACCAAAGTTGATCTGCCCATCGCAGGTGAGTTGCGCGCGGTCATGGTTACATTCGATGATGATGATGGTGATCTGGCTGTCGCTGTTAACCACGATCGGCCGGTTACTTAACGTGTGCGGGCAGATCGGCACCAGCGCCAGCGCATTCAATGTCGGATGCAAAATCGGCCCGCCGCCCGACAGCGCATACGCCGTGGAGCCGGTCGGCGTGGCGACAATCATTCCATCCGAACGCTGGCTGTGGACAAACTGGCCGTTAATGTAAGTTTCAAATTCAATCATGCGCGCCATGTTCCACTTGTGGACCACGGCGTCGTTAAAAGCACTGCTGGTGCTGATCTTCTGGCCGTTGCGCTCGATGGTGCTGGAGATCAGGCAGCGTTCTTCCAGTAAATAATGGCCGCGCAGAATTTCTTCCATGCGTTCAATCATCCGCTCCGGCGAAATATCGGCAAGGAATCCCAGCCGACCCAGATTGACGCCCGCCAGGGGAATGCCATATTCGGCCAAGGCGCGCGCCGCGTTGAGCAGCGTGCCATCGCCGCCCACCACAATCGCCAGATCACACTGCGCGCCGATGCTCTGGCGGCTGGCGGTTTCCATGGCATGGCCGGGATAGGTTTGCGCCGTCGTTTCATCGAGCAGCACCCGCACCCCACGCCCGCGCAGATGAGTGTGCAGAATGCGCAGGGTTTCACCCACGTGCGGGTCGCCATGCTTGCCGAGCAGACCGATGGTATTAAAAGTGGTGGGTATTTCCCTGAACATGGTGCTTGTGACTCGTTGTGGAGCGTTATTGAGGAGTAACCTTGACAAACTTATCATGCTCCAGGGCCAGACGCCAACACCTTGTTTTGAAAGCTGGGGCTTGAAAACGCTGACAAAAGGTGTCCAAGTGGTTTGGTTTTGGCACTCGTTGTGTTAGAGTGCTATTAAAATAGTGGTCACCTTAACACATTACCATGTTAGAAATTAGCGAGCGCGCACAACGTCTGTTAAAAAAGCTGGTAGAGGCCTACATCCGTGATGGCCAGCCAGTGGGTTCGCGCACGCTTGCGCGCGATTCGGGGCTGGATTTAAGCCCTGCTACCGTGCGTAACATCATGATAGACCTCGAAGAACTGGGCATGGTGATATCGCCGCACACCTCGGCGGGACGGATCCCCACGGCTAAAGCCTATCGGCTCTTTGTGGATGCCCTGGTAAAGGTGCAGCCGCTGCATGAAAAAGAAGTAAACCATTTTAAAAATCAATTGGATACCAGCAGCGGCAGGGGGGGCTTGCTTGACTCGGCATCGGCGCTGTTATCCGATATCACGCGCATGGCGGGTGTCGTTATGGTGCCGCGCCGCGACATTACTGTATTACGCCAGATCGAGTTTTTGCCGCTCTCTGATGATAACCGGGTGCTGGTGATCGTGGTAGTGAACGAACACGAGGTGCAAAACCGCATCATTACTACGGCGCGCCGCTATTCGCCCGCCGAACTCCAGCAAGCGGCCAATTACCTGACGGCCATGTTCGCCGGTAAAGACTTGTGCGCGATTAGAAATGCCGTTTTATCAGACATGAAAGCCGCCAAAGACGAAATAAACAGCGTCATGCAAAGTGCCATCACCATGGCGGGCCAAGTATTTGCCGATACGCCCACCGAAACCAGTTATGTGCTGGCCGGCCAGACTAATCTGATGGATTTTAGCGAATTATCGAACCTCGATAAGCTTCGTCAACTTTTTGATGCATTTAATAAAAAGAGCGATATTCTGCATTTGCTTGACCAGTGTTTGCGCGCCGAATCCGCGCAGGTGTTTATTGGCGGTGAATCAGGTTATAAAGCGCTGGAAGAATGCAGCGTGGTCACCGCGCCCTATATGATCGAAGGGCGGCTGGTCGGCGTGCTGGGGGTGATTGGCCCCACCCGCATGGCCTATGAGCGGGTCATTCCGATTGTGAATGTAACCGCAAAATTATTAAGCGCGGCGCTTACCCAGCGCCCTTGAATTAATGTTGGCTGCCCCCCACATTCAAGACAGTTTATGTAGATTTTATTTGGAGATGCAAAGTGACGGCTACACAAGAGAATTTTAAAGAACCGATTAACGATGCCATGACAGATGGCATGACTGATACCGGAGCCGATCATCAGGCTGCCGCAGAAAAAGCCGAGTTAATGCCATATGAACAACTGCAATCGGCGTTGCAGGAGGCGCATACCCAGGCAGAGGAACAGCGTAATCAATTGTTGCGCACCCGTGCTGAAATGGAAAATCTGCGCCGCCGCGCCGAACGTGACCTGGAAAACGCCCATAAATATGGCCTGGAACGCTTCATCAACGAAATTCTGCCGGTAAAAGACAGTCTGGAAATGGGCTTGTCGGTGGCAAGTGATGAATCCACCGATATTGCCAAAATCCGTGAAGGCATGGATCTCACGCTCAAAATGATGCAGGCGCTGCTGCAGAAAATGGCAGTGCGCGAAATCAATCCATTGGGTGAAAAGTTTAACCCCGACATGCACCAGGCCATGATGGCTCAGCCAGCAGCAGATGTTGAACCTAATACCGTGCTGGCCGTGTATCAGAAAGGCTATTCATTAAACGACCGGGTCGTGCGTCCCGCCATGGTCGTCATATCCAAGGCGCCGTAAGTTGTAATAATAACGAGGGAATAAGTGCGGGTGGCGCCCTTGAAATTGCATTAAAAACCCCCCATCTGTTCAGGCATATGCATCATTTTTTAAACTTAATACTGAAATCGTAGTGAGGGATCTTGAAGATCCCTCACTACGTTCGGGATGACACTTATTCTTTACGTTCAAGACCAGGAGATATCAGCATATGGGTAAAATTATTGGCATTGACTTAGGCACCACCAACTCCTGCGTAGCAGTAATGGAAGGTGGTAAGCCGCGTGTTATCGAAAATGCCGAAGGCACGCGCACCACACCGTCGATTGTGGCCTATACAGAAGACGGTGAAATTCTCGTCGGTCAGGCGGCCAAGCGGCAGGCCGTCACCAATCCTACCAATACGCTGTTTGCGGTAAAGCGCTTGATCGGCCGCAAATTCGCCGACGAGGTCGTGCAGCGCGATATCAAAATGGTGCCGTACAACATCATGGCTGCCGACAATGGTGATGCCTGGGTGCAAGTGCAAGGTAACAAACGCATGGCGCCACCGGAAATTTCGGCGCGTGTACTGATGAAAATGAAAAAGACTGCCGAAGATTATCTGGGTGAGCCAGTGACTGAAGCGGTGATTACAGTCCCGGCGTATTTTAACGATTCACAGCGTCAGGCCACCAAAGACGCTGGCAAGATTGCCGGTCTGGACGTCAAACGCATCATCAACGAACCTACTGCTGCGGCCTTGGCGTTTGGCATGGATAAAAAGCCCGGCGAAAGCAAAATCGCCGTGTACGATCTGGGCGGTGGCACGTTTGATATTTCCATTATTGAAATCGCCGAAGTGGATGGCGAACATCAGTTCGAAGTGTTGTCTACGAACGGCGATACCTTCCTCGGCGGCGAAGATTTTGATTCGCGCCTGATCGAATATCTGGCCGCCGAATTCAAGAAAGACACCGGTATTGATTTGCACAATGACCCGCTAGCATTGCAACGCCTCAAGGAAGCGGCGGAAAAAGCCAAGATCGAGTTGTCATCCAGCCAGCAGACCGATGTCAACTTGCCGTACATCACCGCCGACGCCAAAGGCCCGAAACACCTTAACATCAAGCTGACACGCGCCAAACTGGAATCACTGGTGGAAGAGCTGATTGAGCGTACCATTGCCCCGTGCAGAATCGCGCTCAAGGATGCGGGTTTGCAGCCTTCGCAAATTGATGACGTGATCCTGGTCGGTGGCCAGACGCGTATGCCCAAGGTGCAGGACAAGGTCAAGGAATTTTTCGGCAAAGAGCCGCGCAAAGACGTTAACCCCGATGAAGCGGTGGCGGTAGGCGCGGCGATCCAGGCTGGCGTATTGGGCGGTGAAGTTAAAGACGTGCTGCTGCTGGATGTCACGCCCTTGTCACTGGGTATTGAAACCATGGGCGGCGTGATGACCAAGCTCATCGAAAAAAATACCACCATTCCGACTAAAGCCACGCAGGTATTTTCCACCGCAGAAGATAACCAGACCGCTGTCACCGTGCATGTGTTGCAGGGCGAGCGTGAAATCGCCGCTGCCAATAAATCACTGGGGCGTTTTGATCTTGCCGACATTCCGCCGTCACGGCGCGGCATGCCGCAAATTGAAGTGGGATTTGATATCGACGCCAACGGTATTCTCAATGTGTCGGCGCGTGATAAAGCCACTGGTAAACAGCAGTCGATTGTTATCAAAGCGTCTTCCGGCTTGAGCGATGCAGAAATCAAACGCATGGTTCAGGACGCCGAAGCGCATGCCGAGGAAGACCGCAAGTTCCATGAGTTGGTGCAGGTGCGCAATCAAGCCGACAACATGGTGCATGCGACAGAGAAGGCTCTTAAAGACCTGGAAGGCCAGTTACAGGGTGATGAGAAACAGCGTATCGAAGCGGCCATGGCTGAGCTGAAAGAAACCATGAAAGGGGATGACAAAGCAGCTATCGAAGCCAAAACAGCGGCCTTGACCACTGTGTCGTCAGCACTGATTGAGCGCGCCTATGCAGCGGCTAATGCCGCCACGGGTTCAGGCGGATCAGGGGGTAATGCCTCTGCTGAAAACCCGTCCGCAAATGCAGGCAACGCGGGTAACAGGGGCAACGATGACGTGGTTGATGCCGAGTTTGAAGAAGTTAAGGACGACAAGAGCAAATAATAGCGGGTGTTACGCAATCCGTAGGATGCGGTAAGCTGTGCGAACCGCATCAATCGTGAACGATGCGATTCCTATTGGCCGCCATATCCTACGGTTTTTTCCTGCTTATGGGAGAGGACGCGTAACTGTAATAAAAACCTAAGAACTTCAACCCGAACACAAAAAAGCATGGCCAAACGTGATTATTATGAAGTACTGGAAGTGGCGCGCAACGCCAGTGAAGCCGACCTTAAAAAGGCGTATCGACGCCTTGCCATGAAACTTCATCCCGACCGCAATCCTGATGATGCGTCGGCGGAAGAGAAATTCAAGGAAGCTAAGGAAGCCTATGAAGTGCTTGCCGACGAGCGCAAGCGCGCCGCGTATGATCAATTCGGTCATGCTGGTGTAGACGCCAGCGCCGCAGGCGGCGGGTCGGCAGGCGGCAATTTCAGTGATGTTTTTGGTGATATTTTTGGTGACATCTTTGGCGCGGGTGGCCGGGGCGGCGGCCGCTCCAATCAAGGTGCCGATTTGCGCTACAACATGGACTTGAGCCTCGAAGAGGCGGTGCATGGCACCACTGTCAAGGTACGCATTCCCACCCTGGTGGCGTGCACAACGTGCGCTGGCAGCGGCGCTAAAAAAGGCACCACTGCCTCCACCTGTACTACCTGTGGTGGACACGGCCAGGTGCGCGTACAGCAGGGCTTTTTCTCTTTACAGCAAACCTGTCCGCGCTGCAAAGGTTCTGGCAAAATTATTCCTAATCCTTGCGGTATCTGCCATGGCCAAGGGCGGGTACAGGAACATAAAACGCTGTCAGTTAAAATTCCTCCGGGTGTGGATAATGGTGATCGCATTCGCCTTGCAGGCGAGGGCGCCGCTGGTGAAAACGGTGGACCGCACGGTGATCTATATGTGCATATCGGCGTTCGTGATCATGCGATTTTTACGCGGGAAGATAACGACCTGATGTGCGAAGTGCCGGTGAGTTTCAGCACGCTGGTATTGGGCGGTGAACTGGAAGTTCCGACCCTTGATGGTCAGGTAATGCTGAAAATTCCCGGCGAAACCCAGTCGGGTAAAATGTTCCGTTTGCGCGGTAAAGGTGTCAAGTCAGTGCATAGCAGTGGCGTAGGGGACTTGCTGTGTCGTGTCGTGGTCGAAACCCCGGTAAAGCTTACCCGCCAGCAAAAAGAGTTGTTGCAGGAATTTGACAGGTCACTGAAAGAAGGCCAGGACAAGCATAATCCGCGTTCCAGTTCGTGGTTTAATGGCGTAAAGAAATTTTTTGATACGATTAAGTTCTAAACTGCCCACCAGGTGTCATCCCGATCCTTGCTTAAACTGTCATCCCGAACGCAGTGAGGGATCTTGGGAGATCTCCCATCTTCTTCGGGGCCCAAGACAAGGATTCCTCGCGGCGCTCGGAATGACATAAATATACCCATAGCTTCCGGCGAGTATATTTATTTCCTGATTGATTCAATTATCCAATTTAAACACCACACCCGCCAACGGCGGCAATGTCATTTCGATGGAATAAGGTCTGCCCATCCAGGGTGTGGCGGTGGCGGGAATGGGGTCGTAATTCCCGAGATTGCTGCCGCCGTAATACGCGGAGTCAGAATTTAAAAGCTCTTTATACATACCGCCACAAGGCACACCAATGCGGTATTGATGGCGTGGCACGGGCGTGAAGTTGAATACGGCGATGATAAAGCCGTCCTCGGTTTTGCGCATATAGCTGATCACGGACTGAGTGGCATCGTGGCAATCTATCCATTCAAAGCCGTGATGATCGAAGTCATAATGATGCAGCGCAGGTTGTTCCCGGTATAAGTGGTTAAGGTCGCCCACCAGGGTTTGCACGCCTTTATGTAGCGGGTATTGCAACACATACCAGTCGAGTGTCGCCGCGTGATTCCATTCCTGGCCCTGACCGAATTCGCAGCCCATGAATAACAATTTCTTGCCCGGGTAGGTGAACATATAGGTGTAGAGCAGGCGCAGGTTGGCGAAGCGCTGCCATTCATCACCGGGCATTTTGTGGAGCAGCGATTGTTTGCCGTGTACCACTTCATCGTGCGAAAACGGTAACACAAAATTTTCGGTGAACGCATACAGCAGGCCGAAGGTAAGCTGGTCGTGCTGGTAGTGGCGATGGATAGGATCTTTGCTCATGTATTGCAAAGTGTCGTGCATCCAGCCCATATTCCATTTCATGCTGAATCCCAAGCCGCCTAGCCAGGTGGGGCGTGACACCATCGGCCATGAAGTGGACTCTTCGGCGATGATCACAGTGCCGGGTTGCTGGTCATGGGTGAGCTGATTGACTTCGCGCAGAAAGGCGAGGGCTTCGAGGTTTTCATTGCCACCATAAATGTTGGGCTCCCAGTCACCTGCTTCACGTGAATAATCCAGGTAGATCATCGAAGCGACGGCGTCTACACGCAACCCATCAAGATGGAATTCTTCAAGCCAGTACAGCGCGTTCGACATCAAAAAATTTTTGACTTCGTTACGGCCATAATTAAAAATATAGGTGCCCCAGTCACGGTGTTCGCCGCGCCGTGGGTCTTCGTGTTCATACAGCGCCGTCCCGTCAAAACGCGCCAGGCCATGCAGGTCTTTGGGGAAATGGCCAGGCACCCAGTCGAGTAACACAGCGATGCCGTTGAGGTGGCAATGGTCGACGAAGTAGCGAAAATCATCGGGCGTGCCGAAGCGGCTGGTGGCAGCATAATAACCAATGGTTTGATAACCCCACGAGGCATCCAGCGGGTGTTCGGTAATGGGTAACAGTTCGATATGGGTAAAGCCCAACGGCTTGATGTGGCTCACCAGGCGGTGCGCGAGTTCGCGGTAGTTGAGGAAGTTACCTTGGTCGTCACGTTGCCACGAGCCCAGGTGTACCTCGTAGGTGGACATGGGTTGATGCAGCCAATTGGCTTCGGCGCGTGCCTGCATCCACTCAGCATCCTGCCATTGATAATCGCGTGCGGTGTCCACAATCGAAGCGGTGCTGGGGCGCACTTCAGCGCGTCGCGCATAGGGGTCAACTTTAGTATGCAGTGCGCCGCTGTCGCGGTTACGGATTTCAAACTTGTAAAGTGCGCCGTCGGCAAGACCGGGGATAAATAGTTCCCATACGCCGTGATCACTGTGTACGCGCATCGGATAACGGCGGCCATCCCATTGGTTAAAGTCGCCAATCACGCTCACACGTTCGGCATTGGGCGCCCACACTGCGAATAATATACCGTCGATGCCTTCTACCGTGCGGGGATGCGCGCCGAGAAAACGATACGCATGCCAATGCTTGCCGGCAGAGAACAAGCCCAGGTCATATTGCGAAAGCTGGCTGGTAAAACAGTAGGGATCGTAAGCAACGTGCGCGTTGCCTAAAGCATCTTGCCAGCGTAACCGATAGTGTTGTGCAACTGCGCCAGGTTTGCCGCGCCATTCAAACAGGTCGGTATGGGGGATACGTTGCAGAGGCTGGTTATTTTCAACCAATGTGACTTCAGCGGCACCGGGGATATACGCCCGGACAACTTCATCGTTGCCGGTTTCGGCATGTTTTCCCAGCACTGCAAAAGGATCGTGGTGGCGCGCTTCCGCAATTTTGTACAGATCAGGTGAAGAATTGTCCAGGGTCGTTTTCATGGGGTATTTAATATAAATAACAAAGTAGTATGAGCATTGATTAACGTATGATGTATAGTATCATACTTAACAAGGGATTCTGTGGCGGTCGCTTCCGGCATCCGACCGCCATGGATGGCGGGAGGTAGGGCAACGCAGGAGCAGTTGCCGGGATGCGCAAGAACCGCCATCCATCCATGCACGGCGTGCTTGAAAACGGAATGATTCAAAACTTTCATGCCATAAAATAATGTGACAGCAAAAGGGGAGAGTGCCTGTGGTTCCTGGTCATAAAACACGTTTTATCAGCCGCCTTACGCGTGATACCCTGGCATTGATTCTGGCCGGTGGGCGCGGTTCACGGCTCGCAAATCTTACGGAATGGCGAGCCAAGCCGGCGGTGCCTTTTGGTGGCAAGTTCCGCATTATTGATTTTCCTCTGTCCAATTGCATTAACTCCGGTATTCGCCGCATTGGTGTACTCACCCAATACAAGGCTCATTCGTTGATTCGCCATATTCAGCAGGGATGGGGTTTCTTGCGCGGTGAATTTGGTGAATATGTCGAGCTGTTGCCCGCGCAACAGCGCGTCGATGCAAATTGGTATGCCGGCACCGCCGATGCCGTATATCAAAATCTGGATATTATTCGTTTGCATGACCCCGAATATGTGCTGATTCTGGCGGGTGATCATATTTACAAAATGGATTACGGCACCATGATTGCGTATCACGTTGAGCATGGCGCGGATATGACCGTGGGGTGCATGGAAGTGTCACTCGATGATGCCCGCGCCTGTGGTGTGATGTCGGTGGATGTGGCTGGACAGGTGGTTAAGTTTATCGAAAAACCCCCGAACCCAGAGCCGATTCCTGGCCGTGCCGGGGTAGCGTTGGTTTCAATGGGAATTTATATATTTAACACCAAATTTCTCTATGAGCAACTGATTAAAGACGCTGACAAGAAGAACTCCAGCCACGACTTTGGCAAAGATATCATTCCCGCGATCATTGATAAATATCGGGTGCTGGCTTATCCGTTCCGTGATGTACAGAATAACGTGCAAGCTTACTGGCGTGACGTGGGTACAGTGGATGCTTTCTGGCAAGCCAATATGGAGTTGATCGGGATAACACCGGATCTTAATTTATATGATGAGGAATGGCCGATCTGGACGTATCAGGAACAGCTTCCTCCTGCCAAGTTTATTTTTGATGACGAAGAGCGGCGTGGTATGGCGGTTGATTCCATGGTGTCGGGGGGCTGCATTATTTCCGGCGCAGTGGTACGGCATTCATTGCTGTTTTCCAGTGTGCATGTGCATTCTTATTCAACTGTAAAAGATTGCGTGGTGTTACCCAGCGTGGAAATTGGCGAAAATTGCCATCTTACTAAAGTAGTGGTGGACAAGGGATGCCGCATACCCGCAGGTACGGTAATTGGCGCTGATTTAAACGAAGACGCCAAACGCTATCATGTAACACCCAATGGCATCGTGCTGGTTACGCCAGAAATGCTGGGGCTTGAAATACACCATGTCCGATAATCCCAAAGCGCTGGGCAGCACTCCTAAAAAACGCCTGAAAGTAGTGCTGTGCTGGCATATGCATCAGCCGCAATACTGTGATCTCATCAGTGGTGAATATCAATTGCCGTGGACTTACCTGCACGGCATTAAAGACTATGTGGACATGGCGGCGCACATTGAAGCGGTGCCAGGCGCGCGTGCGGTGGTTAATTTCGCCCCCATATTACTTGAGCAAATTGCGGATTATGCCGCGCAAATTCAGGGCTTTTTGCAGAATACTTATGCAGTTCGTGATCCCTTGCTGGCGGCGCTTGTGCAACCCGTTTTACCTGTAGATCCAAGTCAGCTCCTTATTTTGGCCAAGGCCTGCTTGCGTGTTAATGAAAAACGTGTGATTAATCGTTTTCCGGCGTATCGCCAACTGGCTGATATGGCCGTGTGGATAACCAGCAAACCGGAGTCTCTGGTTTATTTGAATGATCAATTTATGGTGGATCTGCTGGTATGGTATCACCTGGCGTGGCTAGGTGAAACGGTACGGCGCGAAGATAAACGCGTTAAAGAATTGATGGAAAAATGCGCCGGATATTCTCTGCAAGATCGTCGTCTATTGCTGGAAATCATCGGTGAATTATTGGGGGGTGTCATCGGCCGCTATGCTGCATTAGCTAAAAGCGGTCAGGTGGAATTATCCCTCACGCCTTATGCGCATCCGATTGTACCGTTGCTATTGGATTTGGAATCGGCACGTGAAGCCATGCCCGATGTGCCACTCCCGCATATCGAACAGTATCCCGGCGGCGAAGAGCGTGCGCGTTGGCATATCAAAAAAGGTTTGGAAACCTTTGAACATTACTTTGGCATCACGCCGCAGGGCTGCTGGCCCTCAGAGGGCGGTGTCAGCACGGCAGCGGTGAAGCTGTTAGGCGAAAGCGGGTTTCGGTGGGTCGCCAGTGGCGGTAGCGTTATGCATAACAGTTGGGCGCACGCTAAAATTGCATCTGCCGCGATCCCGAATATTAAGCATGTGCCTCAGCCTGTCCCAGGATTAAATGGCGTTGGCGTACATCATCCCTATCGCCTGGAAGCATTACTGCCAAAAAATAAAGTGGCGTGTTTTTTTCGTGATGATGGACTTTCCGATTTGATCGGCTTTACCTATTCCGACTGGCATGCCGATGATGCCGTCGCCAACCTGATCCATCACCTGGGAAACATTTCAGATGCGACATCTGAGTCAGACAGTGTTGTTTCCATTATTATGGATGGCGAAAATGCCTGGGAATATTATCCGGAAAATGGCTATTATTTTTTGAGCGCTTTATACCGCCGTTTGGCGGAACATCCTGACATTGAGTTGACAACATTCTCTGCCTGCCTGGATGATGAAGTAACTATGTATCAGATGCCGGAGCTAGTGGCAGGCAGTTGGGTATATGGGAGCTTTTCTACCTGGATTGGCAGCCCCGATAAAAATCGTGGTTGGGGCATGTTGAGCGATGCCAAACGCGCATTTGATAAAGTGGTTACCAGTAATAAATTAAGCGCCGGGCAGCTTGCCCGTGCCGAACAACAATTAGCGGTTTGCGAAGGCTCAGACTGGTTCTGGTGGTTCGGGGATTATAACCCATCAGACACGGTGAGCGATTTTGAGCGTCTTTATCGCCGTCATCTTGCTAACCTTTATCAAATGCTTAATGTCGATCCGCCCGAATATTTATCGCATGCCCTTTCTCATGGTGGCGGCGCGCCACAACTGGGTGGAGTAATGCGGCCAGGGCAGGCCTCCCCTTGATGCAAAGCCAGGCGGCCTCGTGATGCAAAGTATGGGATCGCAAAGCACGCACCTTAATCTATGTGGTAATCTGTGCACGGATAGACGCAGGGCAGGTATTTTATTACACCCCACCTCGCTGCCTGATGGCGACTTTGGGCCGGACGCATTTCGCTTTATCGACTTCATGGCAGCGTGCGGCATGGCCGTCTGGCAAATGCTGCCACTGGGTCCCACGCATGACGATGGCTCACCCTATCAATGCCTGTCTGTGCATGCGGGTAATCCGCGCTTGATCAGCCTGGAAATGCTGGTGCAAAGCGGATGGTTGCCAGCAGAAAGTCCCGCATCTGATTCCACTGAGCCAACTGATTCAGCAGCGCATCGCTCTTCCTGCCTTACGCAAGCATACCAGGGATTTATGCAGCGCGCCTCCGCAGAAGAGCATGCCGCGTTTAAATCATTTCTCTCACAACACTATTGGCTGAAAGATTTTGCCCTGTATACCGCCTTGCACCAGGAAAATGCAGCGCGCTCCTGGCTGGATTGGCCAGTGTTATTGCGCGATCGCGAACCCCAGGCTTTGGAAGAAGCACACCAGCGCCTCGCCGATGTAATAGAGCAAATTTGTTTTGAGCAGTTCATATTTTTCCGTCAGTGGTATGCCCTCAAGCAGTACGCCAATGAACGTGGCATCCTCCTGTTTGGCGACATGCCCATTTTTGTCGCGCATGACAGTGCTGACGTATGGACGCACCGCCACTACTTCAAGCTGGATCAAACCGGGCATCCCCTGGTAGTTACGGGTGTGCCACCCGATTATTTTTCAGCGACGGGACAGCGTTGGGGTAATCCGCATTATGAATGGGAGCGGATGCAAGCCGACGGTTTTCAATGGTGGATAGAGCGTATAACCACCCAGTTTGCCTTATTTGATTTAGTGCGTATTGATCATTTCCGTGGCTTCGAAGCCTGCTGGGAAATCCCGGCGCAAAATCCCACGGCCGAGGGCGGCCGTTGGGTTCAGGTGCCTGGCGATGCTTTGTTTGGCGTGTTACAGGAAAAATTCATGGCGTTACCCCTGGTAGCGGAAGACCTGGGCATTATTACCCCGGAAGTTGATGCCTTACGCGAAAAATATCATTTACCGGGCATGAAGATTTTACAGTTTGCTTTTGAGGGTGGCCCAACCAATCCTTACCTTCCGCACAACCATAAAAAAGACAGCGTACCACCCTCGGCTGGTTCCAGGAATTATCTTATCCCGCGCAAAACTACATCATGGAATATCTGGCCAAACCGCTGGAATCCATGCCCTTGCCATTGATACGCAGTGCGCTTGCTTCGGTGGCGTGTCTGGCAATCATTCCCATGCAGGATGCATTACGGCTCGACGCCACACACCGCATGAACTTGCCCGGTACCGCGCAGGGTAACTGGCGCTGGCGCTATACGTGGGATCAAGTGCCAGCCGACCTGGCGGCGCGTTTGCGGCGCATGGTGGAGATGTACGGTAGGTTGTGAGGGGGCTACCTTGCTATATTGCCCCATTGCTGGGGTATTTTCATTTGTTGCCTGGATGATCTGCAATTAAAGCGGGATTCGCATTGAATCTCTTGGGGTTTGGAACCCTCGCTACGCTCTCTCTGCAGCTTGCTGCGTTTATTGTCATCGCCCTTATCATTTCAGGCGAAGTGAGCAACTGTGTTTCAAGTCAAGCTATTTTGGTAACAAAATGATTTTCATTCCAAGGTTTGCCAGACTTCATAATCGCATTGAGGATTGTTAACAGCTTATGCATACACGCCACCAACGCCACTTTCTTTGGCTTGCCTTTGCTCAGCAGCCGGTCATAAAACACCTTGATGACCGGATTGTAACGAGCCGCACTCAAGGCTGCCATGCATAACGCACAGCGCACATCAGCCCGCCCGCCCCAGGTGAAACGCTTACCCTGGTGCTTGCCGCTATCGCAGTTCAACGGCGCAACGCCGACCAACTTTGCGATCTGTTCGTGGCTCAATCCACCCAGCTCGGGCAGTGCCGCCATCAGACAAGCCTGTGTGCCTGTCCCGATGCCTTTAAAGTTCTTGAGCAAGGCCAGCTTGGCCGCAAAGTGGTCTTTAAGTTGGGCGTCAATAGCCTGGTCAATACCGGCAATCTGCTTATTGAGCATTTTACGCACCGCATCAATACTTTTGCGCTGTGTCGGATGGCTCATGGCCCGGCGGTTATCTTCAGCCACCCGCATCTGGATAAGCTGGCTGCGTCGCACGATCAATGCCTGCAACCGGGCTTGCTGTGCATCGGGCAGGCGCATCAGCAACTGTTCACGCCGCTCAGACTGGTATAGTGTTCGGGCAAAGTGGCTCAACATTCGTGCATCAATCGCGTCAGTCTTGGCTAAATACCCCATCGCTTTGGCAAAGTCGCGTGCTTGGCGCGGGTTGACGATCATCACTGGGAGTCCTGCGCTACACAGTGCCATCGCCGCTTCGCGCTCAAATCCACCGGTCGCCTCAATGACAACCGCAGCAATGACACCAGACTCAGGTTGCACCGCTTTAAGGGTCGCTAGCAAAGACGTGATCCCGGCCCCATCGTTACTTAAATTCTGTGTCTTACCTTTACCATCCAAAGCAAGCTCTAACGTGTCCTTGGATACATCAATACCCACAAAAATCAATTCGGAATCGTTTATCATGTCCCATCCTTGCAAATACGCGGTCATTAAAAAATTACATGCCGTCAAACAACTGTTCGGGCTGCGGATAAACGGTCGGTACTGCACGCCAAATGCTCACTTATGGGCTTGGTGTCCCAAAGGGATGACGGGCTATGCAGACCTTCCGAACACTGCACTACTTACTATCAGGTGAAGCATACAAGGGATCTTAAGATTTCTCGCTGCGCTCGAAATGACAGGAGAATCCTTCGCCGCTTGCGGTGGGATTCTTTATTCCTGGCGCTGACGCGACCGGGACATCCCAAGCCCGATCAACCCCGCGCCAAAGAGCAGCAAGATACCCGGTTCGGGGACGGCGTTTGCGCTGATAACATTGACGCGACCGCTGACCAGTGATGCATTCACCGGAACACCACCCTGAAAGGCCAGCGCGTCGAGATTAGTCGCCATGAGCAATGAACTGGTGCCCAGCGCATTGGCCGTGAAGTTGAACAGCGCTACGGTGATGGGACTGGAACCGGCGAGGCTAAAGGGATCTGTTACGCTGGAATAGGAGAAGTAATCAAAATTTGCCAGGTAACCGGGCGTGATGCCGAGATCCGAAGTGGACAGCGTGTCAGCCTCATTAATGTCGATAAATGAAAGGGCAACGTTATCCCAGGTTTCTATAGGCGACATATCGGCCAACGCTCCCGCAACGGGACTTCCAACACCGGCGAGCACCATCCCACTGTCGTTGTAATTCACATCAAACGAAACCGTGTCGATCAGCGTGGCGCTATCGTAATCGCTCAGCACCACGGCAACAATGAAGTTGTTCCCCAGCAGCACATTCCGTGAACCCTGGATGCCGGGCGCGGCGGTGTCGAGATCAAACGACAACACCGGAACTGCCCAAGCCGGGCTTGAACCCAGCGCAGCCACGAACGCACCCGCGATAAAACGATTAATGTACATACAACCCCCTGAAAATGCCATTTTATTGTATATTTATCGAGCTACGGGGGTGTTACACTTCGCCCCGCAGCCGCTACATTGGTGAGTGACTCTCACAATAGCGGAACATCTTCTTTGTCTTTGCTGTCAGACAGAAGAGTATCAATATCTGTATATCTTACTGTTTAAGATATAGTTACAGCAAAGTCGTTGTCAAGCGATTTGCGTGAACTTTTTATTAAATTTTTGACATTTCACCAAGCAAGGAAATATTATTCGATGAGCGATTTACCCGTAGCCAAACTCAGCCTGACCGAAGCGGTGATCGCGCACTTGCTACGGCAAAGTGCCACGCCGCTGTTTGGGCTGGAGTTGGTACGCCGTTCACCTACCGGCGAGTTCCAGCTTAAGAAGGGCACGATCTACGTCACGCTGGAACGCATGGAGAATAAGGGATTGGTCACTTCTGAACGCGAAACATCACCGCCGCCGAATCTCAAGGAAGGCGCGTTTTATATTCCCCGACGCATGTATACGCTGACGCCGAAAGGATTAGAGGCCTTGGCCGCCACGCAAGAGGCGATTGCCCAGGTTCACAGTTTTATGGCGGAGTCGTGAGATGGGCAATATACACGCACGCCAGGCAGGATGCCTAAGTGTGGTGGGCGCAGGGATGCGCAAGAACCACCGCTCGGGAGCCGCTTTCGAAACCCTGGATCGCGGCGTGATGCTGGCCGCTCTCGGCGGCATGGCGTTCAATGGATTGGAGGTATCGCTGGGTGGGATGGCATTAACAGCGACAGCAGCGACGACCTATGGGCTGGCGCGCAACCGCATCGCTAATCTTGATGATTTCGGCGGCGCGGCAACGATTCCCCCGCCACCCGGCATCAATCTCGCGCAGTTCACGTGGATCTGTCAATGGCTGGGAAGCAGGCGATTGTTTGACGGGCTGCTCGAAGATCTCATCGACCCCCACATCGGCGGCACACCCGAAGCGGCGCGCCAGTACATACGAGAAACGCTCTGGCTCACCATCAGGTTTCACATCAAAACAAAACTCTTGAGCTTGCTCTGGCTCGATCGTCCTCATTAAGAAAATCACGGATATGTCATTTCGCCGCTCCTGCGCATCCATGCGCTCGCGGCACTTGTGCTTCCCTGCACATCGAACCAGCGGGAGAAATCCTTGTCTGGAGTCTCGAACGAAGGTGAGAGATCTTTGGGAGATCTTCCGGCGATTTCTCGGCAACCGCTCCCTGCATTGCTCTACCTAACGTAACGTAAAGCTAAGCGGTGGCGTAGCCGTCCGCTTGAGCGCGGGGTTATGCCGCAGCTTCGTCTGGAAGCTTCCAACCGGGAAACACCAGGACGCCGGGATGGCACTTAAGCGCCGTGGCCAGAATTTTTGCCCGCTCAACCCCCAATCGGACACGATCATTTTCAATGGCCGAAATAGTGGCTTGGGAAATTCCAGTAAGCTGGGCGAGTTGGTTCTGACTCAATTCCTGGAGATCGCGAAGAATACGTACCGACTCACCAACCGAGACGGTAATGCGTTGTTTGGCTGGGCGATAGTCTTTCATTTTATGGTTTCCGATAATCGTGTGCGGTTATGGACGCGACCTGAAACAGAAGATCCTCTGCAACAATGCGGTAGATCACGCGCCACTGAAACCCAACACTGGAAGAGCGGTAGCCACGCCATTCACCAGAAAGGGCTTCATCATGAAACCCTTTGATCAGGCGGAGCCCGGGTGGGCCAGATATTGTGGTGATGTCTTTCCATTTCTCGTATCGCTTGAGAATATCTTTCGGGATTGCTTTAACCTGTTTTCCGATCCGACGATGCTCTTCTATGCTCCACATGCCATATTATGGCTATATCTATTATGGCATGTCAATACCGTAAGTCGCTATTGCGGCATAACATCAATTAGATCCTCACTGCGTTTCGGGATAACAATAAATTCTTTCGATGTGACCCCAACCCCTGCAGCGGTTTGATCCAATTCAAAGTGCCTCAAGACCACATGGCGCATAATTTGCATTTCATTTAGGAAGAAGTCAGCGGCGGGACGTTGAAAAGAGTAGAAATCAACGCTTGATAAATCATTAAAGATTTGAATATAACGGTAAATATATGGATTTTATGCAAATGCAGCCGAGATCAACAAACATGCAACCCACGGTAAATATGGCCGTGGATGCCCCTGCGGGAAAAGCTGCAGTAAGTGATTCATCTGCCAATAGTTTTTCTGATACGCTGGAATCGGCGCTAGGTTTAAACGAGGACACCGAGCCTGCAGCCACTGCGCTGCCGGGTGCTCCGCAAGAAGCTTTATTGAATAACGGTGGTATGCCACTCTCCCCGCAGGGACAGCAGGAAGCGGGCGCAGAGCGGCAAGATATGCCGGTAGAGAACGGCCTTTTGCCGCCTGCGCCTATGATGCCAATAGTGATGCCGCCCTCTGCAGCAGTTAACTCAACCACCCTGGCCGCAGCGAGCGTTATAGAGAGTGCGACGGCAAGTCTGATGCAGAAAGAGTCTGGTACATTGACGAGCGCGCTGCTTCTTTTGAAGGCCAGGAGCATGGACGCCGCGCTGAATGCGTCATTATCACCGGTCTTATCCCCATCGACTGCCACTGCTTTGCCACTCCCTCCCACAAGCTCGCAAAGTGTTATGGGGTTACCGATGAGGCCAGAGATGCTAGTGCCAGCTTTGGCTCTTGTGGCATCACCGCTGCAAAATAAAATCAGCGCTGATGTTTTAGCAGACCTTGGGAAGATGGTGAATGAGAATCTATTTCAAACTCCCGCAATGGTAGCGGCTCCCGGTGAGAATAGCAGTTTGCCCAATACAGCAATGGTTAATATTCAGTCCGGCGGCATTTCTAATACGCTTGCCTTGACCAGTGCACCCGCCATCACAATACCGTTGGGGTCAAGTGGTTGGGATCAGGAGCTAGGTGGCCGCGTGCAGTGGATGATGACGCAAGGCTTACAGGCCGCGGCGTTGCATATTAATCCGCCGCATCTTGGGCCGATTGAAGTGCGTATTGTTATGGATCAGGATCAGGCGAGCATTTCATTTAATGCCTCGCATATGCTTACACGCGATGCGCTCGAAGCATCTATTCCAAAATTGCGCGATATGCTTAATGATAATGGCTTGAATTTAGCGAATGTGAATGTCGCGTCAAATTCATTTTCAGATCAACGCGGACAACACCCCGGCTCTGCTGCAATACACCCAATATTTTCCGCCATGGATAATGCCATTGACGATGTTCCCTTGCAGGAAGCACAGAGTCAAACCATCAGAAATTTAGTTGATTATTATGCTTGATGAATAAAGTGGGATACTGGGTTTCGGTTTACTGTCATCCCGAACGCAAAGAATAACTGTCATCCCGACCCCCGCGAAAGCGGGGGGAGGGATCTTTTAAGATTCCTCGCGGTGCCCGGAATGACATAGAACATCCTCACCAGACGGATTTTATTATCCATCTGAATGCGATGAGGAATCTGGCCTAGAGTCATCACCACCTTCACAATGACCTTCATTGCTGCACTCACCCATCAAAATCCCCGCCATATTTTCGCCATGCTAATGCCACTGTAGTTGTCAATTTGCTGTCAGCCTCCTGAAAAATATCTTTAACACACTAATTTATATGTATAAAAAATAAAACATTTTTATGGCATGGCGCTTGCTTGTGTTCCTGCAGGCAGACCATCATTGATCGCAAGGAGTCACGCATGGCAGTTCAGAATCTGGATAAAGAAGATAATGAAAAGGAGGAGGCCGCACAAGACACCCCCAAGAAAAAATTTTCGATGGGTAAGATAATCATCATTCTTATAAGTGTACTGGTGCTGGCGGGAGGAGGGGCGGGAGCCTATTTTTACTTTGGTCAAGCTCGTGAAGGTGACGCCACTGCTGGTGCCGCAGCAGGGGAAGCTACAGCAGGAAAAAGTGTTAATCATGCTAAGGCGGCGCCTGTTTATTATGCCTTTGATCCCGCTTTTGTAGTTAATTTTCAGGACAACTCCGCGATTCGTTTCTTACAGGTGACGATTGAAGTGATGTCGCGCGACCCCGTGGCCATTGAAGCGGTTAAAACCCATATGCCGGTTATTAGAAATGGTCTGGTGTTACTTTTTAGCAGCCAAACCCCAGAAAATATTATGACTCGTGAAGGAAAAGAAAAAATTCGTACGGATGCTTTAAAAGAAATACAAAAAGTCATGACAGAGCAAACGGGGTCGCCCAGTATTGAGGCGGTTTATTTCACTGGTTTTGTGATGCAATAATTATATGGCTGTTAGTGACATTTTATCCCAAGACGAAATTGATGCGCTGTTGCATGGTGTCGATAGTGGTGATGTAGAAACAGAAAAAGATGATCTTCTGCCTGATGGATCAGCGCGCCCTTATAACTTTACCAGCCAGGACCGTATTGTACGTGGACGGTTGCCCACACTGGAAATGATCAATGAGCGCTTTGCCCGCCATTTTCGTATCAGTCTCTTTAATATGTTGCGCCGTTCCCCGGAAATATCGGTGGGTGGGGTGCAAATGCTCAAGTTCGCTGAGTATGTGCATAGCCTGTTTGTTCCCACCAGCCTGAATATGGTGCAGATCCAACCATTACGCGGAACAGCACTTTTTATTTTTGATCCAAAGCTTGTTTTTATTGTGGTTGATAATTTTTTTGGTGGGGAAGGACGGTTTTACACGCGTATTGAAGGCCGGGAATTTACGCCTACAGAAATGCGCGTTATCCAGATGCTGTTGCAACAGGTATTCAAGGATATGAAAGAGGCTTGGACACCTGTAATGAAAGTGGATTTTGAATATATGAGTTCCGAAGTTAACCCTCAATTTGCAAATATTGTTAGTCCGACGGAGGTAGTTGTTGTGACTACTTTCCATATAGAGCTTGATGGCGGTGGCGGGGATTTGCATGTGACCATGCCTTATTCAATGATTGAACCAATTCGGGAACTTCTTGACGCAGGCATGCAAAGTGATCGTTCTGATGTTGATGAAAGATGGTTAATTGCGCTAAGGGAAGAAATGCAGGAAGTCCCTATAGAAGTCAGCGCGGTTCTTGCTGAGGCAGATATTAATATTAGAGATCTTCTTAATATGAAGGCAGGTGATGTTATTCCAATAAATATCCCTGATACAGTTATGTTACGCGCTGAAGATGTACCGGTATATAGAGGCGTTTTTGGAGTTTCAGGCGGTAAAAATTCCATTAAAGTCCTGGAGCCAGCAAAGCATTCATCTCAAGAATAAATTGTGGAGTAAAACATGAGTGACCAAGTGATTGACGTTAACAATGAGGGTGTAGTCGATGAGTGGGCGGCCGCACTTGCGGAACAAACCGGAAGTAGTCCTGATAAGGGTAGTTCCGGTAATACAGATTATGCGCGTGCACAGTTTCAGGAGCTAAGAACAGAGACACGCACCACAGGACAATCCACAGATATTAACATGGACGTTATTCTGGATATTCCCGTTACCATTTCCATGGAAATAGGCAGAACCATGATCAATATACGCCAGTTATTGCAACTGAACCAGGGCTCCGTGGTCGAGCTGGACCGGCTCGCAGGTGAACCGATGGATGTATTAGTCAATGGCACATTGATCGCGCATGGAGAAGTAGTGGTGGTTAACGACAAATTCGGCATTCGCCTGACGGATGTGATTAGCCCGGCAGAACGTGTCAAGAAACTTAAATAATGAAAATCCATAATAAATATATCGCTGGTTCATGGGTATTGTTTGCATTACTGTTTTATTTTCCCAGGATGGTTTTTGCTATTGAGAAACCACCTGTTCAAATAACGCCGCCATTATCTCCTGGCGTGTCTGGCGGGAGTCTTGTGCAGGTTACATTAGGTCTTCTGCTTGTGCTCGCCATGATTGTCGGTATTGCGTGGTTATTACGTCGTTATGGCCGCCTTCAGTCAGCAGCGAGTGGATCGCTAAAAATTATCGGGGGTTTATCCATTGGCCCGAGAGAGAGGGTGGTGTTGCTGCAAGTAGGTGATACCCAGTTATTAGTTGGTGTTGCACCTGGCAGGGTGCAGACGTTGCATGTATTGGATGAACCTTTGATCATGCCAGAAACAAGTCCTTCATCCAGTATTTCTGGTGGTATTAGTGGTAATGATGTAAGGAGTTTTGCTGAGCGTTTAAGTATGGCAATCAAGCAGCGAAAAGCAACATGAGAACATTTTTTTTGATAAGTGGATTATTCCTTTTGTCTGCAAGTGTGGCAGTGGCGGCTCCCGGCATTGATGTGGCCACGGTGACGAACGCACCCGGCGGAGGGCAAACCTATACCGTAAGCATTCAAACCTTGATTTTCATGACGCTGCTGTCTTTATTGCCGGCGGGTTTGTTAATGATGACGGCGTTCACGCGCATTATCATAGTATTGGCTATTCTTCGCCAAGCCTTGGGCACGGGCGCTACCCCCACTAACCAGACCCTGCTCGGCCTTGCTTTGTTCCTGACATTTTTTGTGATGTCGCCGGTTTTTGATAAGGCAAATGAGAGCGCGTTAACGCCTTATATGGACGGAAAGATATCTGCACAAGAGGCGATTAATAATGCACGGGCGCCTTTCAGGGATTTTATGTTAGGGCAAACCCGCGACAGTGATATTGAATTATTTGCACGTATTTCTGGCAAAGAATCTATTGAATCACCCGAGATGGTGCCATTTTCATTGCTTGTTCCAGCTTTTGTTACCAGCGAATTGAAAACGGCATTCCAGATAGGTTTTATTATTTTTATTCCCTTCCTGATTATTGATCTGGTCGTCGCAAGTGTATTGATGTCCATGGGTATGATGATGTTATCCCCCATGGTAATTTCGCTGCCTTTCAAGTTGATGCTATTTGTGTTGGTGGATGGTTGGGCGTTAATTATAGGTTCATTGGCGGCCAGTTTTAACTAGCCAACGTGCTGTATTAAAAGGCAAGACTCATGACTCCAGAATCCGTTATCCATATTGGCAGAGAAGCCCTGGAAGTAACTGTTTTGCTTCTTGCCGTATTGCTATTGCCTGCCTTTGCAATCGGTTTGTTGGTCAGTATGTTCCAGGCGGCTACGCAAATAAATGAAGTAACACTCAGTTTTATTCCCAAGTTGCTGGTGACACTGCTGGCTATCGTTATAGCGGGCCCGTGGATGATAAATGTTCTGGTGGATTATATGCGGCGTCTCATAGAAAGCATACCCAGTATTATAGGATAGCGCTAATGCGTACCAATGAATATAACGCTCTGCTATTCCTGGTGAATGTTAAGATTTCTCCCGGCAACTGCTCCTGCGTTGCCCTATCTTCCGCCGTGCATGGATGCACAAGTGCCGCCAGAGGCAGGATGCCGGAAGCAGCCGCCATCCATGGCGGTCGCCTTTTGTCGAAATGACGTAAGGTCACACACTTTGTCATTCCGAGTCTCGAACGAAGGTGAGAACTTTGAGGAATCTTTTTGGAACACACGAGAATTAGTAAATGCAATTTACTGATGCCGATTTAACTTCATGGGTGGCTCTGTATCTTTGGCCATTATTCCGCATTGCTGCTCTCATTAGTGTTGCCCCAATATTTGGCGCGCAAAATGTGCCAATACGTATTCGTGTGGGGCTTTCTCTGGCAATTACCATGGTCATAGCCCCGGCATTGCCACCCATGCCGACGGTTGACCCGATAAGCTCTACCGGATTTATTATTCTTATGCAGCAGATTTTGATCGGGCTGATAATGGGTTTTACTTTGCGTCTGGTATTCGCGGCATTTGTGCTGGCAGGGCAACTGATCGGGCAAACCATGGGGCTGGGTTTTGCTTCGATGGTTGATCCGCAACATGGTGTTCAAGTACCCGTGGTCAGCCAATTTTACCTGATTCTCGTTACGCTACTGTTTCTGGCTTTGAATGGCCACTTGATATTACTGGAAGTGCTGGCCGGAAGTTTCAAATCCTTACCAGTAGGTGAACATGGCATCACAACCCATGGACTATGGAGTGTTGTCATGTGGGGTGGACAAGTTTTTTCCGGGGCAGTTCTGGTTTCTCTTCCGGCGATGACGGCATTGCTGGTGGTGAATGTGGCCTTTGGCGTGATGACACGCGCCGCGCCGCAACTGAACATTTTTTCTATTGGGTTTCCGGTAATGATTTTTCTCGGCCTGGTGATTATGTTGATGAGCCTGCCTGTATTACTCCCTCAGTTGACCTATATGGTGAATGATGCGTTTACGCTCATTCAAGAGCAAATTATTACTTCAAAATAAGATGACAAAATAATAGATGGCCGCGCAAGACACCGGGCAGGAACGCACAGAACAGGCGACACCCAAGCGCCTGCAAGACGCGCGTGAAAAAGGGCAGATTGCCCGCTCGCTGGATCTCAATTCCACCGTAATTCTGTTAGCTGCAGCAGGTGGTTTAATGGTGCTGGGTGGTCGCATGACGGCCGGGCTTCTTGAGGCGATGCGCCAGAATTTTAATATTAACCGCAGCGCCATTTTTGACCCTAACACTTTGTTTAAATCACTGGAAGACTCCACCAGCACGGTATTAATCGCACTGGCGCCTTTTTTTATTTTGATGGTGGTGGCCGCTGTGTCTGCACCCATGGCGTTAAGTGGATGGTCCATAAATGCCAAGTCACTGGGGTTTAAATGGGAGAAGCTTAATCCCCTGTCGGGCCTGAAGCGAATATTCGGCCCACAAGGTTTAATGGAATTATTCAAGGCGCTGGCAAAATTTCTGGTATTAGGCGCTGCGGCGGTTTTTTTATTATGGAACATGATGGGCTCTTTTATGGGGTTGGGTAGCGAGCCGTTACCGGAGGCATTAAGCCACGTTGCCCAACTTATAGGATCATGCTTTCTGACATTAAGTGCGGTGATGGTGCTGATCGCCTTGGTGGATGTGCCTTTCCAGCTGTGGAATCATAGTCGCCAGTTAAAGATGACTCTTCAGGAAACAAAAGATGAATACAAGGAAACGGATGGTAATCCTGAGATCAAAGGGCGTATCCGTAGTCAGCAACGCGAGATGGCGCAGCGCCGCATGATGGCAGAAGTGCCCAAGGCGGATGTGATTATTACCAATCCTACGCATTACGCCGTGGCTTTGCGTTATAACCCAGACAAGATGCGCACACCTATTGTAGTGGCTAAGGGTAAAGATTTGATGGCTATGCAAATCCGCAGCATCGGCGTGACGCATCGCGTGCCGATTCTGTCATCTCCGGCGTTGGCACGCGCCCTGCATCATAGCACTGAGCTGAACCACGCTATTCCGGCGGGGCTTTATTTGGCGGTAGCTCAGGTGCTTGCTTATGTATATCAATTGAAGAAACGCCAAAACTATGACGCCTCTTATGATGGTACGCCGGTGCCACTGCTGGATGTGCCGATTCCTGAAGAATTAAAGCGTGACATATAGTCCTAAAAAAAGATGTGCTCTTCTGGAGACGTAATATGACCCCAAGCTCAGCGTTAATGCCTGCGCACTGGCGCGACTGGATGCGCAGTGGTTTAGGTGTGCCAATATTCATGATGATGCTGCTGGCGATGATGGTGGTGCCGTTGCCGCCTTTGCTGCTGGACATATTTTTTAGCTTTAGCATTGCGTTGGCATTGGTAATTTTGCTCACCAGTGTATATGCGCAAAAACCGCTGGATTTTGCATCGTTCCCTACCATATTGTTGCTGGCTACGCTGCTGCGGCTGGCGCTGAATATCGCCTCGACACGCTTGATTTTAATGGAGGGCCATAATGGCACGGATGCGGCGGGTGATGTGATTCATGCGTTTGGCGAGTTTGTCATTGGCGGTAATTATGCAGTAGGCTTTATCGTGTTTGCGATTCTGGTGATTATCAATTTTGTGGTGGTTACCAAAGGCGCGGGGCGTATTTCTGAAGTAAGCGCACGCTTTACCCTGGATGCCATGCCGGGCAAGCAAATGGCGGTTGACGCGGATCTTAATGCAGGTGCGATTACGGCGGAAGAGGCGAAGGAGCGACGTAAAAACATTGTAGAAGAGGCTGATTTTTACGGTTCGATGGATGGCGCCAGTAAATTTGTGAAAGGTGATGCTATTGCGGGCATTCTTATCCTGTTCATTAATCTTATCGGTGGATTCATTATTGGTGTAGTGCAACATGATATGAGCTTCAGCGATGCACTACGTACCTATACATTGTTGACGATTGGTGAGGGTCTGGTGACGCAGATTCCAGCATTGGTGTTGTCTGTTGCGGCTGCCATTATGGTCACGCGTGTGTCGAGCGCGCAGAACATGGGCAAACAGATTTTGCTGCAATTGTTTGATAATCCCCGTGCGTTAGGTGTTGCGGCAGGGGTGCTGGGGATTATGGGCATAATTCCCGGCATGCCAAATGTTGCATTCCTCACTCTCGCCGCGATTGCCGGTGGCATAGCCTATATGATTGCGCAGCGTAAACAGGCGGCGTTATTAGTGCCGACGACGGCATTGCCGGCGAAATCAATGGAGCCTGTTGCCGAAGCGCGGGATTTGAGCTGGGACGATGTGATGCCCGTGGACACCATTGGACTCGAAGTGGGTTATCGGCTGATTCCCATGGTGGATAAAAATCAAGGTGGGCAGTTGATGGGGCGCATCAAGGGCGTGCGCAAGAAGTTGACTCAGGAGTTAGGTTTTCTGGTGCCGTCAGTGCATATCCGTGACAATCTGGATCTGGCACCCAACGCGTATCGTATCAGTCTGTTGGGTGCAACCGTGGGCGAAGCGGAAATTTATCCTGAACGTGATCTTGCGATTAATCCCGGCCAGGTATTCGGTACGTTGCAAGGTCTACCGGGCAAGGATCCTGCCTTTGGGTTGCCGGCCATCTGGATTGAAACGGGACAGCGTGAACATGCCCAGACGCTGGGCTATACCGTGGTGGATTCAGGCACGGTTGTCGCCACTCATCTAAGTCAGATTTTGCAAAGCCATGCCCACGAATTGCTGGGTCGTGAAGAAGTTCAGCAGTTGCTGAATAGCCTGGCAAAAACAGCACCAAAATTGATAGAAGACCTGGTGCCCACGACGCTGTCTCTGGGTGTGATACTGAAAGTTTTGCAGAATTTACTTGAAGAGCGGGTTTCTATCCGTGATATACGGACGATTGCCGAAACATTGGCAGGTCATGCGCCCAAGAGTCAGGATCCCGCCGTACTGACGGCTGCGGTGCGCATCGCATTGGGTCGATTAATCGTTCAACAAATCAATGGGATGGCCCAAGAACTCCCGGTTATCACTTTGGATCCTGGCCTGGAACAGATATTGCAGAACTCTATACAGACATCGGGTTCAACGGGCATAGGTTTAGAACCAGGCTTGGCAGAAAGGATGCATAGCGCGTTAGTACAGAGTGTGCAACGCCAGGAATTGGCGGGACAGCCCGCAATCTTGTTAGTGCCTATGCCGCTGCGTTTGCCTTTGGCACGGTTGGTAAGGCATTCGATCTCAGGGTTGCATGTACTTGCATACAATGAGATACCCGATAACAAACAGATCAGAATCATAGCGACTGTAGGAAAATGATTCTCCCAGTCCGATAAGTATCCAGTATAAATAAAAGGTATGCGGGATGAAGATGAAACGGTTTTTCGCTGCCGACATACGTCAAGCGATGCGCAAGGTGCGTGATGAGTTCGGCTCGGATGCAGTAATCCTGTCTAACCGCCGTGTAGACGGAGGCGTTGAAATAGTTTCTGCTATTGATTACGACGAATCATTGGTAAGCAATGCGGAGAATGCGCATCAAGATCATATGCAGTCCGCTCCATTTTTATCTGCAAGTGCTTCAACAGCGCCGTCGGATATAGCCTCAGAGTCCGCAAAAATCCCCCCTTTTAAATCTCTCTATGATGCCCCAGCCTACGCTGTGCCAATGGAAAAATCGGCATGGGATGATGAAGATAATATCCACCCTGGAAATTTTTCATCAGTAGAACATATCAACCCGGATGTTCGTGGGCGCGGGTTCGATTCGCAAAGATACCGTGAAAATACCGATGATCTTGCGCACCATAACAAACAGCAGCACAACGAAGCACTTCAGGACATGTGGCTTGAAATTAAAGCATTGCGGGGATTGCTTGAAAATCAGTTGTCCACACTTGCCTGGGGTGAGCTGACACGTAAACATCCCCAGCAGGCAGAGTTATTCCAACGCCTGATGAAGCTGGGCTTAAGTTCAACTTTATGCCGTCAAGTCGTCGCTAAAATTCCTGCTGGCATTGCCCAGGCACCTGATATTGAGGCGCTATGGCGGCGTGCCTTGGGGATATTGGCTCATGAAGTGCCGGTATTGGATGATGACATTCTTACCCATGGTGGAATTGTTGCCTTGATAGGACCGACCGGCGTAGGAAAAACTACTACAGTCGCAAAGTTAGCCGCCCGTTATGCCTTACGTCATGGGTCACGGCATGTTGCCCTGGTCACAATTGATAATTACCGGATTGGCGCGCATGAACAACTGCGTTCGTATGGACGAATTCTCAATATTCCAGTACGTGTGGCTGCAGATCACCAGGAGTTACAGGCAGTTCTTGCGGAGTTGGGGGAAAAGCGCTTGATATTAATTGATACGGCCGGGATGGGCCAACGTGACTTGCGGTTGACAACTGAATTGAAAATGCTAACCCATGGAGAATCGAATAGCGAGCCCCATAGCATAAGACGCAAAATAAAAACTTATCTGGTGTTATCTACCGCAACGCGATTATCAGGATTAAATGAAGCAACGGAAGCCTTCAAAGGTGCGGCTCCCGATGGAGTGATTCTCACCAAAATTGACGAAACCACAAGTTTAGGCAGTGCCCTCAGCGTTATTATTAAACATCAGTTGCCTATTGCCTATGTAAGTGATGGACAGCGGGTTCCTGAAGATTTACATAATGCGCGGGCACATACATTGATCAGTAAAAGTATAGCCATTATGCAACAGAGCGCCAAAATGCTGGAAGATGAAGCATTGACATTAACTGTAGAAAAGGTGGCAACTCATGCTCATATCTGAAGCACGTCGAGAATTTATGGGGGATCAGGCTGCCGGATTGCGTCGAGTAACCACTGTCCGGCCGATACGCGTCATCGCCGTGACCAGCGGTAAAGGGGGCGTAGGTAAAACCAATGTTTCTGTAAATTTAGGAACAGCACTGGCCAATGAAGGGAAGTCCGTTTTAATCATGGATGCGGATATGGGATTAGCCAATGTGGATGTTCTACTGGGCTTGCGGCCTTCCTATAACCTTTCTCATGTTATTAGCGGTGAACGTAGCCTTGAGGAAATTATCTTGCCCGCCGCACGGCGACTATCGATTATCCCTGCCTCCTCTGGACTGAAAAGTATGGCTGAACTAAGTCCCGCCCAGCATGCGGGAATAATTCGTGCCTTTAGTGAGTTAAGTCAAAATCTGGATGTGCTATTAATTGATACTGCTGCGGGTATCTCAGAAAGTGTGATCAGCTTCAGCCGGGCGGCGCAAGAAGTTATCGTTGTTTTATGTGATGAGCCTGCCTCCATCACGGATGCCTACGCTTTAATAAAGCTATTAAACCGTGATTATGGCGTGCATCGATTCAGGATTCTCGCCAACATGGTACAAGGCGCCCAGGAAGGCCGTGAATTATACAACAAGATCCTCAAGGTTGTAGACCGTTATCTTGATGCAACCCTGGACTTTATGGGAGCTATACCCTATGACGAATATCTTAAAAAAGCAGTACAAAAACAGCGGTCGGTGGTTGACACCTATCCACGCAGCAGGTCCGCCATGGCATTCAAGAAGTTGGCCCATAAAACCGATAACTGGCCGGTAACCACGGCTGCAGGCGGTCACCTGGAGTTTTTTGTTGAGCGGTTGATTCAATCCAATCAACTTTTTGGAGCGGCACAATTATGAGCGCACTTGCCATGTATAACACCTCAAAGCCAGACAAGCGGGAGGAGATTGTTAATCAACATGCTCCTCTGGTTAAGCGTATTGCCTACCATCTGATGAGTCGTTTACCACCTTGTGTGCAGGCCGATGACCTGATTCAGGCAGGTATGATGGGATTGCTTGAAGCAGCACGTAATTATGATGCTACGCAAGGCGCAAGTTTTGAGACATATGCTGGAATTCGCATTCGCGGTGCGATGCTGGATGAAATTCGAAAAAATGATTGGGCGCCGCGTTCCGTACATAGAAAAGCCCGAAAGGTAGCGGAAGCGGTGCGCAAGATAGAAAATATAATGGGCAGGGATGCGCGTGACAGTGAGGTTGCCCAGGCGCTTGAAATATCCTTGGATGAATATCATCAAATGTTACAGGATGCCAGCGGATACCTGGTGCTAAGCTTTGAAGATATGGGCATGGATGATGAAGCAGTGGCGGCACAGTTTGCCGATAGGGCCCCAGGGGTGTTGGAAGGTCTCCAAAGGGAAGATTTCAAAAAGAATTTAAGAGAAGCGGTCGCAGGTCTTCCTGAGCGGGAAAGATTGGTCATGGCGCTTTATTACGATGAAGAGTTGAACTTAAGGGAGATTGGCGCTGTGCTGGGGGTAAGTGAGTCGCGTGTAAGTCAAATTCATAGCCAGGCTTTGATTCGCCTGCAAGCACGTTTAAGCCAGTGGAGATCGGGATGATCTTTTTATAGTAACAGATAATGCATAGTTCTTGGGCTATGAAATTGTTTGGTTTATATTTTTGGAGGTTGCTTTGAATAAGGATATGAAAATACTCATAGTGGATGATTTCTCTACTATGAGACGTATTATCAAGAATTTAATGCGCGATCTGGGATTTAATAATACCAGCGAAGCGGACGATGGAAAAACTGCCTTGCCTATTTTGCAGGCGGGTGACTTTGATTTTCTGATTACCGACTGGAATATGCCGGGGATGACGGGATTAGATCTTATAAAGGCCGTGAGAGCTGATCCCAGGTTGTCAAAAATACCCGTACTTATGGTAACCGCAGAAGCAAAACGTGAGCAGATAGTGGAAGCAGCCCAGGCGGGCGTAAATGGTTATGTAGTAAAACCATTTACTGCGGCAACATTAAAAGAAAAAATTGATAAAATTTTTGAACGTCTCGAAACAAAATAAATTAGATGAGGTTCTGTTGACATTCTGGATCGTCGCGAGGGTGCGTAGGGTCAACTACTGCAAAGTGCACGGACTGGAGGATGACGCAGGCGTACTTGCGGTACGTTAAGGAGTCCGTAAGGAGTACGCTTTGCAGTAGTTGACCCTACACAGCCGCAATAGATTCAGAACGTCAACAGAACCTCAATTACAGGAAGAACAATGAGTGAGCCGAGAGAAATGAGTGAAGAAAAAAAATATTACCTTACTCAGGCGCGCGCTCTTGTGGAAAATATTGAACAGGGAAACGATAGTGAAGTGAATTCCCTGATTGAGAGTATTTCAAAATTTCACGAGTCCACACTTTTCCAGGAAGTAGGAAAGCTGACCAGGCAATTGCATGAAACATTAAATAATTTTCATGTTGATTCACGTGTAGAAGCTTTGACAAAAAATGAAATACCTGACGCTAAGGAACGGCTTAATTATGTGATTAAAATGACTGAAGATTCCGCCAATAGAACACTTAACGCTGTAGAAAATGGACTCCCTATTGCTGAAGAATTAAAAGAGAAATCGAATGTACTTAACAAAAAATGGCGGCGGTTTCGCCAACGCGAAATGCCTGTCGAAGAGTTCCGTGAGTTAAGTAATGAGATTGATAATTATTTAAGTTGGTCGGTTATCCAATCCGAAAAAGTGCGTGAAAATTTCTCTCATATTCTTATGGCTCAGGATTTCCAGGATCTAACCGGACAAGTGATAAGGCGTGTTATTAATCTCGTACAGGAAATGGAAGGTAATCTGATAGATCTGGTTAGGATTTCTGGCCAGCGCATGAAGAAAGAGCCTCTGGAAGAGAATAATGGATCTGATTCGAAAGCTGATGGACCACGTATCCCTGGGTGTGACAGCCATAAAGACCGGCTTTCCAGTCAGGATGATGTTGATGAACTTCTTTCAAGTCTGGGTTTTTGAGAATTATTTGAATGAGCATAAATCTGGATGACGATATACTCCAAGATTTTCTTGTTGAGGCAGGAGAAATTGTCGAAAAGTTAAGTGAACAATTGGTCAATCTGGAGCAGTCTCCCCGCGACTCTGATTTATTAAATGCAGTTTTCCGGGGATTTCATACCGTTAAAGGGGGCGCGGGATTTTTGGGATTAACAGCGTTAGTGGCGGTATGCCATCGCGCAGAGGATGTATTTAATACCCTTCGCCAGGGCAAGCGCTATGTTGACGCAGCGCTGATGGATGTAGTGCTCGTTGTCCTTGATGTTGTGAATGAAATGATGGGCTCGATTCGCGCCGGTGAAGATCCTTCTCCGGCAGACCCTGCTCTGTTAATTAAATTAGATGAGTTCTCGAAGCCACAAGATCAAGCGATATCACAACCTGCTGAGGTTATCAAAAAAAATCAGGCGGTCGCTCCCGGCATCCTGCCTCTGGCGGCACTTGCGCATCCATGCACGGCGGAAAATACACCGATACCAACTGATCCAGTTTCTGATAAAAAAAACGCATCCCCTGATGAAATATTTTTGGCCAAGGAGGGGGAGATAACGGATGATGAGTTCGAAGCTCTGCTTGATCAACTGCAGGGGAAAGATGGTCATGAAACCACTAAAAATAATGCTGATACTGGGCTGATATCCGTACCGGAGAACGTAAATTCTGATGCTATCACGGATGATGAATTTGAGGCCATATTAGACAATCTTCACGGCAAAAAGCCTGGGGAATCAGATATCAATGCTTCACCACAAACAGAAAAAGAATCTGTGGAAAAAGCCATAGCGGAGCATGCTCCATCACCACCCAAAGATTCTCCCCAAGTTGAAACAACCGTACGCGTAGATACAAAACGCCTTGATGATATTATGAATCTGGTGGGAGAGTTGGTGTTGGTACGTAATAGACTTTCTACACTAAAGTCTTCAATGGTGCAGGAGGAGGCGATACAGGTTATTGGTAATCTTGATCTGGTGACTGCCGACTTACAAAATGCAGTCATGAAAACACGAATGCAGCCAATAAAAAAAGTTTTTGGGCGATTCCCCCGTGTGGTGCGTGATCTCGCACGCAGCCTGAATAAAGAGATTTCTTTGGAACTTCATGGAGAAGATACGGATCTTGATAAAAATCTGGTGGAAGCATTAGCCGACCCGCTTGTGCATCTGGTGCGTAACGCAGTGGATCATGGTGTAGAAATTCCAGAAGTGCGTTTAGCTTGCGGGAAGCCAAGGGAAGGAAAGGTCGTGTTATCTGCACAGCAGGAAGGTGATCATATCCTTCTTGTTATTCAGGATGATGGGGCAGGAATTGATCCAGAAGTTTTACGGCGTAAAGTGGTAGAGAAAGGATTAATGGATACAGAGAGCGCCTCACGTCTTGATGATCGCGGCTGTTTTAACTTGATCTTCCTTCCTGGGTTCTCAACAAAAAATCAGATATCGGATGTTTCGGGTCGTGGCGTGGGAATGGATGTAGTTAAAACACGCATTTCTCAATTGAATGGTGTTGTAGAAATAGATTCGGTTTTGGGTAAAGGCAGTAAATTTATCATTAAATTGCCTTTAACGCTCGCCATTATGCCTACTTTAATGGTGCTTCTTGACGCGCAAATATTCGCCATGCCGCTCGTGAATGTAAGTGAAATATTCAATCTTGATACTGCGCGCATAAATACCGTAAATGCCCAGCTAGTGGTAATTGTCAGAAACAAAGCCATTCCCTTGTATTATCTTCGGGAATGGCTGGTTAAAGGAGCATCCCCCGGCAATCGCTCCCCGACCGGATACGTAGTAGTAATAAATATATCTGAACATCGAATCGCCTGTGTAGTTGAGCAACTTATAGGACAGGAAGAAGTGGTTATCAAGCCGTTAGGCGCTTTATTGCATGGCACACGTGGATTTGCGGGAGCCACCATTACCGGGAATGGCCGTATAGCCCTTATCCTGGATTTATCAGGGCTAATTGGATCGTATACGCATCATTAAATAAATATATATTTTTATAATGAAAAATATTAATAACTCAATAATATTCCTCAGGAGAATGCAGTATGGCGGTGCGAGTTCTAGTGGTTGATGACTCCAGTTTTTTCAGGAAACTGGTTGCTGATATTCTCAAGGGGGATGGGCATATTGAGGTGGTTGGAACCGCTGTAAATGGATCAGATGCGATTGAAAAAGTAGAAAAGCTCAAGCCAGATGTGATTACCATGGATATTGAAATGCCGGTTATGGATGGTATAACTGCGGTTCGGCGCATTATGGCTTCGCATCCTACACCAATACTTATGTTTTCATCACTTACAACCAGCGGTGCACAGGCAACACTTGATGCCCTGGATGCGGGAGCGCTGGATTTTTTGCCAAAGAAATTTGATGACATATCCCATGAAAAAGGCGAAATAAAAAGAATATTATGCGCACGCGTGCGCGTTCTTGGGGCAAAAGGATTAGCGGGTAAAAATCCGATACCATCCCCTGCCATGAAAATTGAAACTGTGTCAGGTGCCGCAACGACCCGTTCTGCTTCAGCCACACAAAAAAAACTTACTGCGGTAAAAGTAGTAGCCATTGGTACCTCGACGGGTGGTCCTGTTGCATTGCAGCAGGTATTGGCAAAGTTACCCAAGGAGTTCCCTTTTCCTCTATTGCTCGTACAGCATATGCCAGCAAGTTTTACGGGTGCATTTGCGCAGCGGCTCGATAAGCTGTGTGCTATTGGTGTTAAAGAAGCCGAAGACGGTGATGTGCTGATGCCTGGCATGGCGTTTCTGGCGCCTGGTGGAAAACAGATGCTGGTTGAGCAACGTAACGGAAAAGTACAGATATGTATTCAGGATGGATTACCTGGGCAAACCTATAAGCCAAGCGTAGATATAACTTTTTCATCCATTTCCACAGTATATCCTGGTCATGTGCTAGGTGTTATTTTGACAGGTATGGGGGCTGATGGAAGAGAAGGTGCACGACTTCTTAAATCGGGCGGGTCTGCCGTGTGGGTTCAGGATGAGCAGAGCTGTGTTGTTTATGGAATGCCTATGGCGGTTGCCGAAGCCGGATTAGCGGATCAAGTCATGTCATTAACGGATATTGGAACTCAACTTTCGCAACGGATTTGATGCGTGGATATTTTAACGATAGCTGGTTTGATTGTTGCCTTTGGGGCAATTTTGGGTGGAAATGCCTTGGAAGGAGGGCATATTTCGTCGTTGTTATTAGGTCCTGCTTTTGTGATTGTTTTTGGCGGTACTCTTGGCGCAATTTTAATTCAGACGCCGAAAGTTACTTTCATGCGCTCACTGAAAATAGCGTCATGGATGATAAAACCGCCAGTGTTGGGCGAAGCAGATATTATTCCAAAGATTGTTAACTGGAGTAATGTGGCAAGAAAAGAAGGATTGTTGGGTCTTGAACCTTTAATTGAGGCCGAAGAGGATCCATTCGCTAAAAAAGGGTTGCAGCTTCTGGTAGATGGAAGCGAACCAGATGTGATCAGAAATATTCTTGAGGTTGAAATAGAGACCAAAGAACACCAGGACACCCAAGCTGCCAAAGTATATGAAGGTATGGGTGGGTATTCTCCCACGATTGGTATTATTGGTGCAGTTATGGGGTTAATCCATGTTATGCAGAATCTGTCAGATCCGAGCAAGCTCGGAGCGGGTATTGCTGTGGCGTTTGTGGCTACTATTTATGGTATAGGTATGGCTAATTTGTTTTTATTGCCGATGGCGAACAAGCTCAAAGCATTGATACATAATCAAACACAGTTTCGCCAAATGGTCGTTGAAGGGATTATATCCATAGCCGAAGGTGAGAACCCTCGCAACATAGAAACGAAATTACATGGTTACTTACACTGATTAGTAAATTTATTTATTTTTATTTAAATTAGTATTATGGATTTATGGCTCGCAAGAAAAAACATGAGGAGCATGAAAATCATGAGCGTTGGCTGGTGTCTTATGCCGACTTCATAACCTTATTGTTTGCTTTTTTTGTTGTTATGTATGCCGTTTCATCAGTTAATGAAGGTAAATACCGGGTGTTATCTGATGCGCTGGTTTCTGCATTCAGGTCTGCGCCGAAGTCAATGGAACCTATTCAGGTTGGGAATCCTGCCAAGTCTCCCCATGAAACAGATCTTGAGCATAGAACAAATCCTAATGTGCTAAAAAGACTAAACATGTTAATTAATAAATCTGTAAAAGACCAACAGGCAAAATCTGATGAGCCTCGAACAAAATGGCCAGAACAGGCAGAAAATGATACGTCCGGCGCAGGTGAGAAGCAGGCGCTGCATTCCCTGCATTCAATCGCGGATCAAATAGAGCGTGCCATGGCGGGATTGATTCAGCAAAATCTTGTAAAAGTGCGGCGTGACGAATTCTGGCTGGAAGTGGAGATTAACACTAACATTCTCTTTCCCAGTGGTGACGCCCATCTTCAGGATGAGGCCAGGCCCATCTTGAACGAATTGGCGAAAATATTGCGCAACTTTGACAACAAGGTCAAAGTTGAGGGTTTCACGGATAATGTACCGATTAGTAATATGATTTACCCTTCGAATTGGGAGTTATCCGCAGCACGCTCTGCAAGTGTAGTGAATTTGCTGATGAATCAGGGAATCCGCCCAACACGTATGGCCGCGATTGGTTATGGAGAGTTTTATCCGGTAGCGAACAACGATACTCCTGAAGGCCGAAACAAAAATCGCCGCGTGATTCTTGCGATACTTGAAAATGGCGCATCTGAACGTGTCTACGACGATAATAAATTTAAAAAAGAAGAGAACATCAATATTTCTGAAACGCCGATAATGGAGACGCCAACGCCAACGCCAACGCCAATAGTGAGCGCTGCCTCTGCGGAAACACCATCTGTGTCTAATGTGCCGATAGATGTCACGGGTCGAGAGGTAACGGATAGGGGAATATTTAAGGTTATCGAGCCACCTATTAAGCTGCCCTCGGTTTTCTCATCTAATGGTTTGCCTAAGGCAACCACGAGCCTATCAGGTAATGGGGGTGGATAATGAAAGTATGGGCTGTCGCTAACCAGAAAGGTGGGGTGGGGAAAACCACTACCGCAATTACCCTCGCCGGATTACTCTCTTCGCGCGGATATAATACCTTAATGATAGATATGGATCCGCATGGTTCCCTTACATCCTATTCGGGTTTTGATCCTGATACGGTAGACGATGGCGTTTATACCTTGTTTAAAGGTTCCAACATCATGTTGGCTTCAGTCATAAAAAAAACAAAATTCGACAGGCTCTATCTGATGCCTGCCTCGACGGCATTGGCAACGCTTGACCGGCAATTAGGTGCGCAAGATGGCAAAGGGTTGGTATTGTCTCAAACATTACAGCGTATTTCGTCGCGGTTTGATTATGTCTTGATTGACTGTCCACCCATGCTGGGCGTGTTAATGGTGAATGCGCTGGCGGCATGTGATCATCTTATCATTCCGGTACAGACTGAATTTCTTGCGCTGAAAGGCCTGGAAAGAATGATGTATACACTCAATATGATCATGCGCTCAAGAAAAATTCCTGTACCTTATACAATACTCCCGACCATGTATGATAAAAGAACTCGCGCCTCCCAGCAAAGTTTGCGGCATCTTGAGGAGCATTATGCCGCCAATTTGTCAAGTACGCCAATTCCCATCGATACACAATTTCGAGAGGCCAGCCGCGCCGGGGTGCCCTTGCCGATGGTGGATAGGTATGCGCGTGGTGTGGTCGCTTATACAACCCTTTTAAATTATCTTGCTGACTTCGATTCTGTGCGCGAGCAGCCTTTTGAAAAAGCGGTCTCGATGTGAATATTTTTTCTGAACAGCCCGCTGTAGTGCTGGAGCATGAAACAGCATTGCAGGTGTATTTTGACGCACTTTTGCAGGATATGTCTGGCTCGATCTACGCAGAAGAATCACAAAAGTCACTTATTGAAGAAAAAATATTAGAACAAAATAATATTCTTGGGCCAGTGATTGGGATTGCAGAAGGAAGTGCTCCCTTTACGGTTAATGAACGCAGAGTTTCCAGTAAAGTGCCGACGTGGGCAACGACTCCTTTTCAGTCTCTTTTATTTAGCACCTACGGTGTGAAAATGGTTGTTCCGCTGATTCAATTGCATAGCATTGTTAATTTAAAAGCGCCAATTAAATATGTGCCGAGTAATTCCGCGTGGTTTATGGGGATCTTGCCGTGGCGGGGCAAGCATGTCAAAGTGATTGATATTTGCAAATTAATGGCTATGAAAGGCGCTGAATTTAAAGGGTTGGAGGAAAGCGCCCATAAACGCCTGGTGTTAATAAATGATGGATCATGGGGTTTTGTGTGTGATGACGTTTCTAAAGTTTTTACTCTTTACCCAGGCCAGATTCAATGGAGGTCCGATTGGACACATCGTGCATGGCTGGCGGGAACTGTAATAGAACATATGTGCACACTGTTGGATATGGATGAGTTTGTCCTTCATATATCCGGCATATCTCCGGCGGCATGATTAATGCCTGCTAATTCTTCTGAAGATACCGCGCTTGCTTTTTGACGGGTGTGTAAAGATATTTGTATCTTATTGATGACGCTATGGGAGTGCCTTAACAATGAGACAAGCACAATGAGACAAGCAGAGAAAAGTCAGACGGATTTGATTTCGCAATGGGTCACTTTCTTTCTGGACGGTGAGACGTATGGCGTGAACGTCTTGCAGGTTCAGGAAGTGTTGCGGGTGAGTGAAATTGCGCCAGTGCCAGGTGCTCCTGAATATGTGTTAGGAATTATTAATTTACGAGGCAATATTGTCACGGTAATTGATACGCGGCAGCGTTTTGGGCTGCGGCCAAAAGAGCTTGATGATTTAAGCCGGATTGTGATTATTGAAGTGGCGCGTAATGTGATTGGTATTTTGGTGGATAGCGTTGCAGAAGTCGTTTATCTGAGCGAATCCAGCATGGAAAGTGCTCCGAACGTAGGCAGTGGCGAGAGTTCACGGTATATACAGGGTGTTTGTAATCGCGAAAATCAATTGTTGATTTTGGTAGACCTCAATAAGCTTTTGGCTGATGATGAGTGGAAGGATGTGTCTTCATTGTAAAGTGTACTCTGGAGTAGTCTTGTGGCCAAAGTAGGTGATGTCGGTCCGTTGCGTCCTATCTGGCCGCAAAAACCCCAGGACAAACTTGATCCCAGGAAAGACCCTTCACGGCGCAAACGCACACCCTCGTCTGAAGAAGGCGATGCAGGTCGTAATGAGCCTGATGGTGATGAGGGACATATTGATGATTACGCCTGATTTATACTCGTTTTCTGGAGGGTTATGTACATGAATGCAGATATCATCGGGGGATTACTGTTGGTGTTGGTTGTGTTGCAGATTCCTGTGTGGTGGAAAATTGCGGCGTTGCAGCGGCGCATCAGGCAATACGATGCAGAGCTACAAATGCTAAAAAATGATATGCGTGCTGTGTGTGATGGATCAATCAGTATAGAGGAGTATAAGTTAAGTACCGAGCAGCAATTGCGGCGATTAGCCGAGCGTCAGGATCAGACGGATTTTCGTGAACCAGTGTCTCCCACTTATAACCACGCCATTAAGCTGGTGCAGAAAGGTGTCAGTATTGACGAGTTAATGGCGGTCTGTGGTTTGGTGCGGGGTGAAGCTGAATTATTAATGCGTCTGCACCGGTTGAATTAAC
>LNFF01000002.1 GCA_001464585.1 Gammaproteobacteria bacterium Ga0077554
CACTCTCCATTCGTCATCCTTCAAGCTTTCGGCTAGTGTAAATGGCATACCACTCAATTTGTTAAAATCGGGAAGTTATTTCGTAGGCGTTCCTAAGCCCGTAAATTTATTCTGCCATTTGCTATGGTTACCGTCTGCGGTTTGCTTTGCTTCAGAAAAGTAAGTGAAATTTCTGAATACCTGCGAACCAATTCGGGTGTTTCATCAATATGATGACTACACGTTGCCAACGGCTCAACCCTCTTTTCTCTGTGCCAAACATGTGGAAAATTCGTAAATGGCTTTTCGGAGTTAACTCGTTTTAATACCTCTCCATGCTTTGGACACCAATCAACCCCGTTGAGATGATGACTTCTTCTGTAATAACTATAACCATATTTTTCAAGATCTTCATTGATGCATATCGAACACACGCAAGAGAATTTGCGTGGGATTAACATTCCCAGCCGTCGGTTCAGCCTTATACCCTCGCAAGAACCATGAATAAATTCGTTTCCAGGCTGTGCTGTTACTCGCAGTACGGGTAGCATGGAATGCTCTACGGTATAGGCCGGTGTTGACATCCCCACAGCATTAGCCAATAGATCAAGGGTAGAAAAGCCGGGAATATCCACCCCATGTTGTTGGAATTTACCATGCAAGATCGGTATGAGATTACTAATTTTCCCTTGTCCATTAAGTATTGCGAGCCTATTTCCATGCCCTATAGCAAGCTCGTCTGGCATAGGATCAAACATTATCATGATAATTTTCACCTCGAATAAAATGTCCGTATTTGGACATTGGGATTGAAGTTTCGAAAACTATAATTCTCATGCCGCATAGATACATTGAGCAGGCACAGCCTCAAGCTCCGCATTAATCCTCTCAAGGCTGTCTGATTTCAGTCCGGCCTTGCGCATCACCTGCCAAGCTTTCATGGGGCCGCCGTTCTGTTCCAATTCTGCGATGGGCCAATGAATGCGACGAAGCTGGAATTCCTCGACACTCTCCGTACTGCGCTCCAAAAAGGCTATTGTCTGCGGCAATTGGTGGCTGCGTTTGAGCAACCAACCTCGTTTGCCGACTCGGCGCTCCAGTTCGGCGACGGTAATGCGGAGGGGCGGGTTCTCCTGACGGACTATGGGAACCAATGCGTTTAATTTGACTACCCAGGCATGGTCAATCTCGGCCTAATCGAGCCGCGCGAAAGCTGATCTCTCTCGGTGACGAACCGGGTCCGATGGGTTGTCGGGCGGTAATTTCTGTGTTGGCTTTGCGCATGTCGGCGCAATCTGTACCCGACCGGAAAGTACAAGCCTCCACGATACTATAATCCCCAACTCTCCCGCCAAGCGAACCACGGTTTTCGGATCAAGCTGCAATGCTCGTCCGGTTTCACGGAGGCTGGCACCCTGGGCAACGAGTTGGCGCAGGGCTGGTTCCAATAACGGCCCGTAGTGCATAAAGCGCGGCTGCCCCAGCTTACCAGTCGCCGAATCGAAACAGCGGGTATAGACGTAACCGCAGGAGCAGGCAAAAACGCCCACCATCTTACTGTGATTGCGATGCTGGGAAACCTCTTTGATCGGTGTCGGCGAGTGATGGCGAGCCAGGGGGTTCAAACACGGCCAAGATCCACTGCCAAACGGAGATACATGTTGATCGCATTGCGCCAGGAAATTCTGCACCAGCAGGTGGTAGAGCGGGTGATTTGCCTTACGGTGCTTTCGTACCATCGCCGCGAGCCAGTCGCCAGCGAACTCGTCGCCTTCCATCACATTAGGCAACAGTTTCAGGGCGCGCCCATAAAATTTCTTGAATTCCTGGTTGAAACGCTGCTGATCCATCGTGCCAGACGAACGTGCCAAACCGGCTTCCATCATTCGGCGGCGATAGAATGCAGTCCAGCCGGCGAAAGTGCGTGGCTTTGGTGGACTATCCAACACTTCGACACTCAGGCGAGTCAAGCGCTGCAAGTGGAACAACTGCAATTTATCCATCACCTGCACGACCGGACGCGCATAACGTGGACAGTTCTTGGGGGTTGCCGCAATGAACTCGTGTCGGCTATGCTGTGAGAATGAAACCGTACTTTCCAGCAACGTGCAGCCATGATCAGGGCAGACCAACACGCTGGGCAATTGATGATCTCTACGCCAGTAAAGTTCACCAAAGTTAGCACTCATATCCCGAGTGCATTCCGGACAGAAACGCAAACGGTTTGTTTGTTCGACCCGGAAAGTAGCCAGCCCTAGGTTCTGTTGACGTTTCATCTCAGCCACAAAAGTACCGCTGCAAAAGATAGCATACCCATGTAATTAACAGCTTTTTTCTCATATCGAGTAG
>LNFF01000003.1 GCA_001464585.1 Gammaproteobacteria bacterium Ga0077554
GCTTTAGATAAAGAATACCCTAAAAACCATCAAAATCAATAACTCACTCTAATGGCTTCCATTAGAAATTGGGGGCTAATGGGAAATCTCGGTTAAATTCATGTCCGAGAATATCGCCACTTTTCATGGCGGGTATTCTACCCCGGTACATATGCAAATCCGAACCGCAAATTGCGGTTGCAGTAACTTTTAAAATAATATCATCCTTATTCTGCAGGGCAGGGTCAGGGACTGTATCAACTTTAACATTATAACTTCCATGATATGTAAGTGCGCGCATAAGTGTGCCCTCTCAAGTGCCGCATGGTTAGTAAATAAAATTACTGAGTAAAATATCGAAGTCGTATGACACTATCTCTCCTATTTAAATACCAATGGGAATAATACCGATAGGGTAGGGTACGCAGATGAATAAGAGAGGTTTAAAGCAGGTGGTCGGGAATAGTTTCCATACAGGCATGAGCAGGATTCCTTGTGAAAGTGTGTGTCGCTGTGCTCATCGAATGCAGGTATTCACCTGCATTCGATGAGCACAGCGACATTCACTTACTTAAAAGCGATAGGCTCCCCCGAGATACCACCCATGAACATTGTCCTGAGTGCCATCCACGCCAGATATGTCGGAATATATCTGATATTCTGCCCGCACTAACCAACTGTTATTAACGTCATACTTCACACCCAGCCCAAAATAGGGTTTGGTGCTCTCGTCATCTTCTACAGGGACGCCTTGGATGGTTCCTGTATTGGTAACATCATAACGCGCGATGCCTACACGACCGAAGATGTCAAATTGTTGGGCAACTGGCACCAAGCCTAAGATACTGGCAGTCCACGCATGGGCTTCCTGCTTGGCATCTACACTGCTGTTGCTTGCATTAAACAGGGTTCCGAAACTGGTGTAACCCAACTCGCCACTCCAGTTGTTATTAAACTGATAACCTAATTCAGCGCGCAATGTGGTATCGGCACTATCACAATTTGTGATGTTGTCACATGATTTGCGCACCTCTGCCTGCCCAGCGTTAAGCCCAAAATATAAACCATTGGGAAACGCGCGCGGAAGATCGGCTTGGGCAATATTAGTACCAGCAGTGCCTGCAAGTAACACGCAAAGAACCGGAAACTTTATTTTTAACATAGAAACTCCTTTAAATTTTCAAAATTAGTCCACTCGCAATACCCTCGGGTACTGTTTCCGTCGACCGGTCAGATTGCTATGACCAGCCATGGGAACTAAAGTAGCTTGGCGATTCTTTTCAGTCTGTGCGCTATACCGCATAATGTCTGCAATACACACAGCAGAGGCTTAGAAAGAGGTCAAATTGCGGCAAAAATGGAGGGGGATGTGTTTTCTCTGTATACTAAATAGCATGCAAGTAAGTACTCGCTTACTTGTTGCTCAGTGCGCCCTCGCTACGATAATGTCGACAGAAGCCAGGCGGAATGCATTAATTTTACCTCTATTATGATGGCTGAACCGTGATTATCGAACGCTATCTCTTTAAAGAAATACTACAGGCATTTCTGGCGGTCACGGGAATTTTATTGGTAATTTATATCAGTAACCGCTTTATACGTTTCCTGTCGGAAGCAGACGCCGGCACGTTAGCCGCTGACGCGGTGTTGCAGTTGCTGTTGCTCAAATCAGTGAATGCCATGGTATTGATATTACCTTTAGCCTTATACCTGGCCATCATGCTCGCGCTGGGGCGCCTCTATAAAGACAGTGAAATGACGGCGCTGGCCGCGTGTGGTATTGGCCCAGCACGGCTCTTGAAAAATGTTCTGGTATTTTCTGTGGTTTTTTCCTCTGGGGTGGCTGCGGTATCCTGGCACGTAGCTCCCTGGGCCGAAGAAAAAAGTTCGCAACTTCTGGATCAGGCGGCTGCGACGGCGGATTTGAAGGGTGTCGCTGCGGGCAATTTTAAGGAGGTCAATGATGGCAGCCTGGTATTTTATATAGAGGACTTGAGCAAAGATCAAAGCGAAATGAATAATGTCTTTATTCATAGCGAAAAAGACGGGAAGCAAGGCATTATCTCAGCGCCCATAGCGCGTCACCGCATTGACCCAAAAACAGGCGATCGTTTTGTGGTGCTGATGGATGGCTACCGTTATGAAGGGACGCCTGGCAATGCTGATTTCAAGATTGTGCAATATAAAGAACACGCCATTCGTGTGGAGGAAAAAGCCATCGTACACTCGCAACGTAAATTGGCGGCTACATCTACCGCAACTTTGTGGGAGTCTGATGCACTGGCTGACAAAGCGGAAATACAGTGGCGCATGGCGATGCCGATAGCAACGGTTTTGCTCACATTGCTGGCAGTGCCCTTGAGCCGCACTAATCCACGCCAGGGGCGTTATGCCAAATTATTCGCCGGTATCCTGGTGTATGTCATCTACAGTAATTTGCTCGGGGTAGGGCGAGCATGGCTGGAACGCGGTGTGATGCCTGCGGATCTTGGCTTGTGGTGGGTGCATGGCTTGCTCATGATGGGTGTAATATTTTTTATAGTGCAGCAGTCTGGAATTCGATGGGTAGTTGCTAACATTTTTAGAAAGGCTGCCGTCTAAGATGCGTATTCTTGATCGCTATATTGGCTTGACCGTTGCCAGCCACACGCTGGTGGTGATGCTGGTGTTTATCGCACTGTTTTCCTTTGCCAGTTTTGTGGGTGAGCTGGATTATATAGGCCGGGGGAAATACGGGTTATTGCAAGCTGTGTATTATGTGGCGCTGACGCTACCCAGCTTGGTTTATCAGTTGTTCCCACCCGTGGCGTTGATTGGCAGCATGGTGGGATTAGGTATGCTTTCCAGTGGCAGTGAACTGGTTGCAATTCGCGCGGCGGGTGTATCGATGGGGCGCATTATTCTGTCGGTGATGAAAGTGGGTGCGCTGCTGATGGTGGTTGCGCTAATCGTGGGTGAATGGTTGGCGCCACAGGCGGAATATTATGGACAAACCATGCGTTCGGCGGCGTTGGCCGAGCGCATCTCCCTGAAAACGCAAAGCGGTTTCTGGGCACGCGATGGCCGTAATTTTATTCACGTCCGGGAAATCCTGGCAGACTCACAGCTTGCTGATATATCCATTTATGAATTTGGCCAACAAAATCGTTTGCAGGCAGTTACACATGCGCGCACTGCAGTTTATCAGGAAAACAAATGGCAATTGCAGGACATTCAGTACAGCAAAATCAGTGAAACAGGCATCGCCACGCAACACCAGCCCAAGGCGGAATGGGGTTCATTGTTGAGCCCAGCGGTGTTGGGCGTGGTGGCGGTAAAGCCCGATAAACTTTCATTGCTGGGGTTGCATAAATATATTGAATATTTGCAGGATAACAACCTGAATGCAGATCGTTATGAAATGGCTTTCTGGAAAAAAATCATGTTGCCGCTGGGTACGGGCGTGATGGTATTTCTGGCCATCCCCTTTATTTTTGGTACGTTACGTTCAGTGGGCATAGGGCAGCGGATTATGGTGGGGACGCTGCTGGGGATTACCTTTTATCTGTTTAATCAAACCTTCGGTTATGCGGGTCTTATTTATGGAATGAATCCGATAGTGAGCGCAGTATTGCCGCCCGCATTGTTTTTAGGGTTAGGATTGTTCTTGATGCGCAGGGTGCATTAATCAGGTTACTCAATTGCATACCTGTTTTCTGTTACTGATGGAATATTGGTTACCTGAGGGAAGTTACTTATATCTTCCTGAACGATACCGGACGGAATGGTAAGCGCGATTTGTCATATACAATCGCGATTCGTCTGATTTTGCTGGTTAAAACTACCTTGATTCCGACGTTGTTCGCGGCAGTATTTGTTGACATCGCCGCCTGGTTTTTAACGAAATGGGATCCTCTATATGCCTGGACGGTAATGATTGTTGGCGCTATGATGGGTGTTGCATTGGCAGCGCAAATTCTGGTTTCGTTGTATCAGCTCTGGTTCCTGAAGAAGCCACCCGCAACGCAGTAATTGAAATAGTGAACCTCTAATGGCAAGGAGTGAAAATCATGTTGGCGCATCCGCTTGATGAATTTACCCGCGACCCACGCATCGCTTATTTTTCCATGGAGATCGCGTTGCGTAACCAGATTCCGACCTACAGCGGTGGTCTGGGTGTACTGGCGGGTGATGCAGTGCGCTCTGCGGCTGATCTGGAATTGCCCATGGTCGCGGTCAGTCTGGTGAGTCGCGCGGGTTATTTCCGCCAGGAGATCGATGCGCAGGGCCGGCAAGTTGAACACTCTGATACCTGGGATCCCGCGCTGTGGGCAACGCCACTCAACGCCAAGATTGCTGTGGCTATTGAAGGCCGCGAAGTCTGGATACGGGGCTGGTTGTATATCTTGAGCGGTCACATGAATGGCCGTGTGCCGGTGATCCTGCTGGATACGGATCTTGATGAAAATCACAGTGAAGATCGGAAAATTACCCATTATCTCTATGGCGGCGATGTAACCTACCGCCTCTGTCAGGAAATAGTGTTAGGCATGGGGGGTGTACGCATGTTGCATGCGCTGGGTTTTAATATCCGCCAATATCATATGAACGAAGGCCACTCTGCCTTGCTTACCCTGGATTTGCTGCGACGTTATGCGTATGCTCCAGAGGAGTTGCGTGCGGGCGAATCTCCGTATGATGTACTGCAAGTGCGGGAGTTGTGTAATTTCACTACCCACACGCCCGTAGAAGCGGGGCATGATAAATTTGCGTATGACCTGGTGCGGCGAACATTGGGTGATTTTGTTGACGTGGCAACATTAAAAGCGTTGGCCGGGACAGAGGTGCTGAATATGACGTGCCTTGCCCTTAATTTAAGTGATTATGTGAATGGTGTGGCGAAACGCCATGCCGAAGTGTCAGAAAAACTGTATCCCGGTTATCGTGTGCATGCCATTACCAATGGCGTTCACCCTTTTACCTGGACCCACGCCAGCTTTGCCGCGCTGTACGATGTGCATTTGCCAGGTTGGTGTCACGAGTCCGGAATTCTGGTGCGCGCCGATAGCATACCGGATGCCGCTATCTGGCAGGCGCATGTCCAGGCAAAAGATCATCTTATGCAAAAGGTTAAAATACTCTCCGGTGTAGCGCTTGACCCCACAGTTCCGGTGTTGGGTTTTGCCCGGCGCATGACCGCCTACAAGCGTCCGGATTTATTATTCAGTGACATCTCGCGGCTTAAATCCATTGCAAAAAAGCAGCCGTTCCAATTGATATTGGCAGGCAAGGCACACCCTCACGATGAAGGTGGCAAGCGCCTGATTGAAGATATCCATAAACACATGCGCGAACTTTCTGGTGCGGTGCGGATCGTGTTTCTGCCCAACTATGATCTGGAGATAGCAATGGCAATGACCGCCGGGGTGGATATCTGGCTTAATACACCGCTGCGTCCTCTTGAAGCTTCCGGCACCAGTGGCATGAAGGCCGCTTTCAACGGCGTGCCCAGCCTGAGTGTTCTGGATGGCTGGTGGATTGAAGGATGCATCGAAGGGATAACGGGTTGGTCGATTGGCAATGCTGCCGATTCCCCGAATGGTGGTGATGCTGACGCCTTATATGAAAAATTGGATCATGTCATTTTACCACTTTATTACAATGATAATCCTGGGTGGGTAGCGGTGATGAAAGGCGCGATATGTAAAAATGCCTCGTTCTTTAATAGCCATCGCATGATGCGGCGCTATGCTACGGAAGCTTATTTGCGCTAATGTAGAGGTGCGCGTATGACCATACTTGTTTTCAATAGCGGTAGTTCATCTCTTAAATTCCAGCTTTTTGACATACTGGATAAACAGCAATTGCAGAGTCTGGTGCGCGGTAAAGTGAGCGCATGGGGCGCGCAGGCGCATTGTGTATGGACTATGGCGGGAGTCGATCACAATGTTAACGATGTCATACACAATCATCAGCAAGCCGCTGAGTGGATCATGTTGCGCTTGCGTGACCTGGATCTTGCCCGATCTATTATCGCTGTAGGGCACCGTATCGTGCATGGAGGCGATGAATTCAGCGCACCTGTACATCTGACGGATGCGGTAATAAATGCCCTTGAATCATTAAATCCGCTTGCCCCTTTGCACAACCCCCTCGCTCTGCAAGTAATTCGCGCCAGCCAGAGTTTCTTTGGCATTGCCCTGCCGCAAATCGCCGTATTTGATACAGCTTTTTTCCACCATTTGCCTGATCACGCCCGCTATTACGCCGTGCCCACTCAATGGGCGCGTGATTATGGCATCAAGCGTTATGGTTTTCATGGCATTGCGCATCGTGCGCTGTATGAGCGATTTCACGATGTTACGGATGGCGATGGCAAGCCCAGGCGCAAAGCCCGTCGTATCATTACATTGCAGTTGGGGCAGGGGTGCTCTATTGCCGCAATTCAGGATGGCGTGGCGATTGAAACCAGTATGGGATTTACACCACTGGAGGGATTAATCATGGGTACGCGTCCAGGCGATATTGATGCAGGGGTATTGCTCCATCTTATGACCAGGATGAACAGTGATACGTTGACTGAAGGACTGTATCAACAGTCCGGATTACTGGGACTGTCTGGCGTGAGTGCAAACATGGGGGAATTACTTACGCTCGAAGCGCAAAATCATGCGGGTGCAATCCATGCTGTTACGGCTTTTTGTCATCGTGTACGTAAATACATCGGCGCTTATTTGGTCGTATTGGGTGGGGCGGATGCGGTTATTTTTGGCGGTGGAATAAGCGAAAATTTCCCCGCACTTTGCGCCCGCATTTGTAAGGATATGGAATGGTGCGGCCTGGAGATTAATGGTATAAATGATACCAGCGTAGTAAATGGCGGGTTATGTTTATCAACATTAAATTCAAAAATAGCGGCTTATATTATTCCCGTCAACGAAGAGTTGGTGATTGCGCAAGAGGTAAGGTTTTTTGTCAACAGAGCCTGAGTGAAAAAATTACGCAAAGGTTATTTTAAGGACAAAGGAGTGATTGATCATGGAAGCTAAAACATTACCGGTAATGAAAAACGAATCTTTATCGCATGGGGAGTTGCAGAAAATTCATGCTTACTGGCGTGCTGCCAATTACCTTTCGGTGGGGCAGATTTATCTGCTGGATAATCCTTTATTGAAAGAGCCCCTGAAGCTTGGGCACATCAAGCCGCGCTTGCTTGGCCATTGGGGCACAACGCCTGGCCTTAATTTTATCTATGTACATTTGAATCGTGTGATCAAGCGTTATGATCTTGATGCTATTTACATTGCCGGGCCGGGTCATGGCGGCCCAGGGTTAGTGGCTAACACGTATCTTGAAGGTACCTATAGTGAAGTGTATCCCAACATTTCACAAGATGCCGAGGGCATGAAAAAACTCTTTAAACAGTTTTCGTTTCCTGGCGGCATTCCCAGCCATGTTGCGCCGGAAACCCCGGGTTCGATCCACGAGGGTGGCGAGTTGGGATACGCATTGTCGCACGCCTATGGCGCAGCGTTTGATAATCCTGAGCTTGTTGTGGCATGTGTGATCGGTGATGGTGAAGCTGAAACGGGTCCCTTGGCGGCGTCATGGCACTCGAACAAGTTTCTTAACCCAGTTCATGATGGTGCAGTGCTGCCCATTTTGCATTTGAACGGTTACAAGATTGCCAACCCTGCGATATTGGCGCGCCTGTCTCATGAAGAATTAGAGAGCCTGTTCATCGGCTATGGTTACACACCTTATTTTGTTGAGGGCTCAGATCCGGATATTATGCATGAGCTGATGGCGAGCGTATTAGACCAGGTCATTACGCAGATCAAGGCAATACAGTCCGAGGCACGCGCTTCGGGTGCAAAGAATAGTAAGCGTCCCCACTGGCCGATGATTATCCTGCGTTCACCGAAAGGATGGACGGGGCCGAAGGAAGTGGATGGTTTGAAAACCGAAGGCTTTTGGCGCTCCCATCAAGTGCCGTTAGCCAACATGGCAAGCAAACCAGAGCATATTGCACTTCTTGAGAAGTGGATGAAAAGCTACAAGCCGGAAGAGCTGTTCGATAATGATGGAAAGCTGCGCCCCGATCTGGCGGTGCTTGCGCCAGCAGGTATACGGCGCATGGGAGCTAATCCGTGCACCAATGGTGGGTTGTTACTCCAGGATTTAAAGTTGCCCGATTTTTGTGACTACGCTATTAGTGTGCCACAGCCGGGTCAGGCGATGGCGGAAGCGACGCGCGCCATGGGGTGTTTTTTACGTGATGTAATGAAACTCAATAGTGAGAGCCGTAATTTTCGGGTGATGGGGCCTGATGAGACCACTTCAAATCGTCTGGATGCTTTATTTGAAGCCACAGACCGGGCGTGGATGGATGAGATTCTACCCGAAGATGAGCATCTTTCGCGCGATGGGCGGGTAATGGAGATTCTGAGTGAACATACTTGCCAAGGCTGGCTGGAAGGTTACTTGTTAACAGGGCGTCATGGAATATTTTCCTGCTATGAAGCTTTTATTAATATTATCACTTCAATGTTTAATCAACATGCCAAATGGCTCAAGGTCACCAGCAAAGAAATCCCCTGGCGCCGCCCCATCGCCTCACTCAATTATCTGTTGACATCGCACGCTTGGCGTCAGGATCATAATGGGTTTTCTCATCAGGACCCGGGTTTTATTGATCATGTTATAAATAAAAAGGCAGATATAATCCGCGTCTATCTCCCGCCCGATGCTAATACATTGCTGTATGTTACCGATGTGGTATTACGCAGCCGCAATCTTATTAATGTGATTGTGGCGGGTAAAAGCGAGCAGCCGCAGTGGCTGAGTATGGATGCGGCTATTAAACATTGCGGTGCGGGCATTGGCCTGTGGGCGTGGGCAAGCAACGACCATGACGGCGAACCCGATGTGGTCATGGCCTGCGCAGGCGATGTGCCTACGCTTGAGATGCTGGCGGCGGTGGATATGCTGCGCACGCATTTACCTGAGCTTAAAATTCGCGTCATCAATGTGGTGGATCTGATGACATTGCAGCCTCAGGAAGAGCATCCGCATGGCCTGTCAGACAAGGATTTCGATACCTTATTCACCACCGACAAGCCCATCATATTCGCTTATCACGGCTATCCCTGGTTGATTCACCGCTTGACTTACCGCCGCACCAATCATAACAACCTGCATGTGCGGGGATATAAAGAAGAAGGCACCACGACTACGCCTTTCGACATGGCGGTGCGCAACGATCTGGATCGCTTTCATCTGGTGGCGGATGTGATTGATCGCGTGCCCAAGCTCGGCTCGGCCGCTGCCCATCTCAAACAGCTCACCCGTGATAAGTTGATCGAACATACGCAGTACATCACCACGTATGGGCAAGATATGCCGGAAATCCGGGATTGGAAGTGGCCGTATTAAAAAGGTAGAAACCCACACATCCCACGCCGAGCAAGTGCAGAAACGCGGCCTATCCTCAATCCTTTGCTTGCATATAGCCCGTCGCACATCGGCTGGGTAGATAAGTGGGTATCAACGGTCGTCCTGTCTTTCTGGTCAATATACAGTTACGATATATACTCTTAAAAACGGCTAAAGAAAATTGACCATGACAGAACCCACCATCACCTGCCCCAACTGCAAAACGCAAATCAAGCTCACCGAGTCGTTGGCGGCACCACTGATTGAATCTACCCGTAGGCGATTCGAACAGCAACTCGCGCAGAAGGACAACGATATTGCCAAGCGTGAACACGCCATGCGCGAGAAGGAAAAACAGCTTGCCGAGTCCAAGAACACGCTTGATGAACAAGTGGCTGACCAGGTTGAACAGCAACTGAAAAAAGATCGTGCCCGAATCACGGTGGAAGAATCCAAAAAAGCCAAACAGGCCGCAGCAACCGACCTTGAACAAAAAACCCGTGAAGTGGCTGACCTGCAAGAAGTGCTGAAAAGCCGCGAAGAAAAACTTGCCGAAGCACAAAAGGCGCAGGCCGATCTCATCAAAAAACAGCGCGAACTTGACGACGCCAAGCGTGAGTTGGAACTCACCGTTGAAAAGCGCGTGCAGACAGGGCTCGACGCTACCCGCCAACAAGCCAAAAAAGAAGCTGAGGACGAACAAAAACTCAAGGTGATGGAAAAAGAACAGACCATTGCCGCGATGCAGAAACAGATCGAAGAGTTGAAACGCCGGGCCGAACAGGGTTCACAACAAATGCAGGGCGAAGTGCAGGAACTGGAACTTGAAAATCTATTGCGCAGCAAATTCCCTTTCGACGCGATTGAGCCCGTACCCAAGGGTGAATATGGTGGGGACGTACTGCACCGTGTTGTCGGCGCAGGCGGCCAGCCTGGCGGCACCATTTTGTGGGAGTTCAAGCGCACCAAGAACTGGAGCGACGCCTGGCTGATAAAGCTTCGCGGCGATCAGCGCACTGCCAAGGCAGAAATCGCCGTGATCGTGAGCCAGAGTTTGCCGAAAGGCGTTGAAACCTTCGAAATGGTCGAGGGCGTCTGGGTAACGCACCCCCGCGCCGCCTTACCCGTAGCCATGATTTTGCGCCAATCATTGCTGGAGCTTGCCCTTGCCCGGCAGACCTCCGAAGGCCAACAGACCAAGACGGAAATGGTCTACCAATACCTCACCGGCCCACGCTTCAAGCAGCGTGTAGAGGCCATTGTTGAAGCGTTTAACACCATGCAGGAAGACCTCGACAAGGAAAGAAAAGTCATCATGAAACAATGGGCCAAACGCGAAGAACAGATCATGCGCGTGATGGGGGCGACGGTGGGGATGTATGGGGACTTGCAGGGGATTGCGGGGAAGTCGTTGCAGGAGATTGAGGGGCTTGAGCTAAAGGTTTTGGGGAATGAGTCTAGTCCTGACGGGGCGCGGGTTTTATAGGTAAAATGAATAGTTAGGAAATATTAAGGAGCCGACAATGTCCGCGACCAATTTCAACACCAAAAACGATACCCTCAGAAAATTACTGGGAAATGGCCTGACCTATCGCATTCCGCGTTTTCAGCGGGATTACAGTTGGGGAGAAGATGAATGGGAGGATCTCTGGCAAGACATACTCGGCACTATCGCGGTAGGTGGAGAACCTGCACACTACATGGGCTACTTGGTTCTGCAATCTGCGGATGACAAACTGTTCGATGTCATCGATGGACAGCAACGGTTAACGACACTCAGCATCATCGTGCTGGCGGCGCTCAAAAATCTGCAACGTCTTATTGATGAAGGCAAGGAACCTGATCGCACACGCCAGCGACTCGATCAATTGCGCCAGACCTACATCGGTTATCTCGATCCTGTCACACTGGTGTCGCGCTCAAAGCTCACACTTAACCGGAACAACGACAACTACTACCAGACCTATCTTGTCCCCCTTGCCGAGCACATGCCTCAGCGCAGAATTCGCGCGTCGGAACATGGGCTGCGCAAGGCGTTTGAATGGTTCGATCGGCGCGTTCGTGACTATGCCAAATCCAGTCCATCGGCGGATGTCGGGATGATCATCGCCCAGCTTATCGACAGCATGAGTGACAAGCTTTTCTTCACCGTCATTACGGTCACCGACGAACTCAATGCCTATAAGGTGTTCGAGACACTTAACGCGCGCGGCGTCCGCCTCTCCGCTACTGATCTGCTGAAGAACTACCTGTTCTCGGTGTTGCATCGGCAACAGGAACACGAGCACGAACTCAAGAACTTGGAAGATCGTTGGGAAAACATGGTTGGCCGACTGGGCAGTGAAAGTTTCCCGGACTTCCTGCGCATGCACTGGAACAGCCGCAACGCTTTTGTGCGGCAATCCGAATTGTTCAAAGTGATCCGCAGTCAAATCGCCACGCGCGAGCAGGTATTCGAATTACTGCGCAGCATGGACGAAGACGTGGATGTCTATCTCGCTCTCACGAGTCCGGAGAGTTCTCAGTGGCCACCGGTGTGGCGCGGATATGTTGGCGAACTGCGCATGTTCAGCGTGCGTCAGCCGCTCCCCCTGTTGATGGCCGCCAAGCGCCGCCTGACCGACCCTGAATTCGAAACCCTGTTACGCGCTTGCGTCATGATTTCTTTCCGTTACAACGTCATCGGCGGCTTGCATACCGGCGACCAGGAGAGAATCTATCACAGCGTGGCGCAGCGCATCGCCAACGGTACACTGGCGACAGCGGCCAGTGCGTTGGAGGCGTTGAAGACCATCTACCCTGCGGATGATGCATTTAGAGCAGCCTTTGCCGACAAGGTCATCAAAACTACAGCCAGCCGCAACAAAAAAATCGTGCGTTACATCCTGTGCGCGCTGGAGAAGCAGGCTTCTGGTTATGACTATGAATTTGAAAGCGCCAGCTACAATCTTGAACATATCCTGCCACAGAATCCGGCAGCGAGTTGGAGAACATTCAGTGACGAGGAGCTGGACACATTGGTGTACCGGATCGGAAACATGGCACTGATGGAGGCCGGGGCGAATCGCGATGTCGGCAACGGTGATTACGAAGGCAAAAAAGCAGCCTACGCGACCAGCATTTTTTCGCTAACGCGAAAAGTAGTTGAAGAAAACGAAGACTGGACACCGTCGCGTATCGACACTCGGCAGCAAGCACTGGCGAAGATCGCGACCAGCGTTTGGCGCGTGGCGCAACTCGCCTGACAAAGAAAATGATTCGAAAACAAAAAACTCGAACTCACCTGGATCGGTAAAGATGCGCGGCTCCAAGCTGGAGCCGCGCATCTTGCTGGAAGACCCAGCGAAGTCTTATCACGCGAAGCACTGGGTTATAGATAGCGATCCCTTTAACAACCGGATAATCTTTGGTGACAACCTGCTAGTGCCGAAGGATATAGGTGCGACAAATTCGCACAAAAACGCCATGCCCTATGTTGATTTGACAAAAGGTCTCTACAGTGAAAATGGGCGTGCCTCAATATTACTACCGTGTTGGCCGAGCGCGAGCGGCGTTACTTCGAGGATTTTTATTGAGCCCGTTTGGTGGTGGCCGAAATGCGGGTGTTACATGAAAGCGGTGCGGTGAATTCCCTGGCTTGGGTCGTTATGCCGGATCATGTGCATTGGTTGTTTCAGTTGGGTAAAGCCCAGACGCTTTCGTCGGTCGTAAAGGGTTTCAAGGCGCGGTCGGCGCAGCGAGTGAATCGTTATTTAGACCGGCAAGGTGCGTTATGGCAAAAGGCGTTTTACGATCACGCCGTGCGCAAAGAGGAAGACATACAGGGGATTGCGCGGTATATTGTTGCCAACCCGCTACGCGCTGGATTGGCGGAAAATATCGGGGACTATCCGCTTTGGGACGCGATATGGCTGTAGGTGCGAATTCATTCGCACGTTATTTAGTTCATAAACAATGCGAATGAATTCGCACCTACGCCGGATTTGCAATGTAGGGTTGAATTCATTTGGGCAAGCTAAACATAAATATGAAAAAACCCGAACTCACCTGAATCGTCAAGGAGAGCCAACCGAAGCTGGATTTGTACATTCTGCTTCTAAGACAATTTTTTCACTTTCACATTACCAATCCCAATAAACAGATTGGTAAAGAAGCCAAACACCGATATAAAAATTGCGACGAAAAAGCCCGTCCAGAATCCTTCAATGCTAAAGCCGGGTACCAGCCATGCTACCAGCAATAGCATTGAGGTGTTGATGACAAGCACGAAAAATCCCAGCGTGACTACGGATAAGGGCAGGGTGAGAATCAGCAGCACGGGGCGGATAATGGCATTCACAAATCCTAGCAGCAAACCTGAGATCCACAGTGCGCCCGCGCTGGTAAAAGAAATGCCCGTAAACAGATAACTGGCCGCCCATAACGCCAGCGTGTTGATGGTCCAGCGCAATGCAAATAGCAGTATGGGGTGCAGATTGGTGGTCATTTGAAGTTTATCCAGCATCGGGTTGCAGCAGCCGGAGTGTTTCGCCAAAGTGGGTTTCCGCTTCGATCACTACCGGTTCAATGACATTTGCTGAGAGGCCTATTATATCCCATGCGGCGTTTTGCAGGGGCGCTACGCACTGATTGCTGCTGTTGCCAAAGCACACAGCAGTAGCGATGATGTTCGCCAAATGGATCAGCGCCGCATCGACGGGAAAGTGCGTGGCTTTTTCCGGTGCATGATGAAATGCGACGGCCTCTTCCAGATGTTTTGGCAGATTCCAGGCGCGCAATAATTCCCCGCCTACCGCCGCATGGTCAAATCCCATCACGGCGTGCTCTGCCACATGCAATACTTCACCCTGATGGGCAGCGCGTAATAATGCCTCACGTGCCAGCTCAGGAATTTTGCGGTAAATAAGCAGATTGCCAATATCATGTAACAGCCCTGCGACAAAAAAGCGTTCGGTATGAGGTTCATGGCGTTGGCCGCTCCCTGCGTATCGTGTCGCCAGCCCACGCGCCACAAGTGCGCAGCCGATGCTGTGGTGCCAGAAACTTTCCATCGTCACCAGATCATTCGGGATGCCGCTAAAAACCTTGATCACAGACGTGGCCAAAATCAAATCGCGCAGATCTTTTGTGCCAATGACTGTGATGGCGCGGGAGACGGAATCAATTTTGCCGGAAACCCCATAAGCAAAGCCATAAAAAGGGCTGTTGACAATCTTGAGCAGCCGCGCCGTCATGCCAGGATCCTGGCTGAGGACGCGCCCAATGTCGGCTGCGGAATGGGTTGGATCGTCTACTATTTCATTAACGCGCAGGAAAATTTCTGGCAAAGAGATCAGATGGAGAGTGCCCGCTACCATTTCGCGCGGGCTAATGGCCATGCTGACAATGTTTGTGCAGGGGGCGACCAGTGCGCAGTTCGCACAGACGGATCAACTCTTTGATTAAACCGAGATTTTCCATTAGAGATTTCTCAAGGCGAATAAACGGGTAAAAATTTGGCTGGCAAGTCGAAGGCTTTCGAAGCATCCCACAAGCCTTG
>LNFF01000004.1 GCA_001464585.1 Gammaproteobacteria bacterium Ga0077554
CGCGTCACCGTCACACTAATAGCCCCCATCGCCATGGACGAAGGCCTGCGTTTCGCGATCCGCGAAGGCGGCCGCACCGTGGGTGCCGGGGTCGTATCCAAGGTAATTGAGTAAAAAGATTGTTTTAAGTCGTGGATTGCAACGCGGTTCATCCGCTTAAGGCTGACAAGGTATAGGCCAGTAGCTCAATTGGCAGAGCGTCGGTCTCCAAAACCGAAGGTTGGGGGTTCGATTCCCTCCTGGCCTGCCATATGTGGCAGGTTGTGGGTTGTGTGCCCATCAGATGTATGGGCTTATGAGCATGACGCTTCGCGTGCGAAGCGCTATGCTGAAACCCGGATAAGGATCGCTAGAACGCATGGCAGACAAGATTAAATTGCTCGTAGCGGTACTGTTAATTGGTGCCTCGATAGGCGCATTTTATTATTACGGTGATCACTCTTTACTGGTGCGTGTCATTGTTATTTTAGTGGCAATGGGCGTTGCTACCGCCATTTCATTACAGACGGCAATTGGTCAGAAAACACTGGGATTTATGCGTGACTCCCAGGTCGAGGTGCGCAAGGTCGTATGGCCAACACGCAAGGAAACCCTGCAGACCACCCTGGTTGTAATGGCCATGGTCGTGGTAATTGCGATTTTTATATGGTTATTGGATATGATTTTGTTGTGGGCGGTTCGCTTATTGACCGGTCAGGGAGGCTGAGCACATGACGATGCGGTGGTATGTGGTTCATGCCTATTCCGGCTTTGAGAACCATGTGGTGCGTTCGTTAAAAGATCGCATTGCACGCAGTTCGTTGCAGGACAAGTTCGGTGAAATTCTGGTGCCGACAGAAGAAGTCATTGAAATGCGCGCAGGGCAAAAGCGCAAGAGTGACCGTAAATTTTTCCCCGGTTATGTGCTGGTGCAGATGGAGATGAATGACGACACCTGGCATCTGGTTAAGGAAGTTCCTAAAGTAATGGGTTTTGTTGGTGGTTCCAGCGACAAGCCCGCGCCCATTACCGACCGCGAAGCAGAAAAAATTCTGCAGCGCGTGCAGGATGGCGTTGAAAAACCCCGTCCCAAAGTGCTGTTCGAGGCAGGTGAAGTGGTGCGTGTTACTGAAGGGCCGTTTGCTGACTTTAACGGCGTGGTCGAAGAAGTCAACTACGAAAAAAATCGCCTGCGTGTTGCGGTGTTGATTTTTGGGCGCTCAACTCCGGTTGAACTGGAATTCAGCCAGGTTGAAAAAGGCTGACCCGTCCACTTCGTAAAGTAGTTTTAGTAAAGTAGTTATTTTTTGTAATTATTAATGGGGAGCCGCGAGGCGCTTGCACCCGAGGAGTAAACATGGCAAAGAAAATTACAGCCTATATCAAATTACAGGTCAAGGCCTGTCAGGCTAATCCAAGTCCACCCGTAGGCCCAGCGTTGGGTCAGCGCGGTGTCAACATCATGGAGTTCTGCAAAGCGTTTAACGCACAGACTCAAGGTGTAGAGCCGGGCACGCCGTTACCTGTGATCATCACAGTGTACAGCGATCGCAGCTTCACCTTCATCACCAAGACTCCCCCGGCCACCATTCTGTTGAAGCGGGCGGCGGGTATTACCAGCGGCAGCAAAACCCCCAACACCCAAAAGGTTGGCAAAGTCACGCGCGCCCAGTTGGAGCAGATTGCTAAAACCAAGATGCCCGATTTGACCGCCGCCAGCATGGACGCCGCCGTGCGTACTATCGCGGGCAGCGCACGCAGCATGGGTCTTGAGACGGAAGGGGTAGTATAAAATGGCAAAAATAACTAAACGTACCAAGACTGCACAGGCAAAAATCCAGGCGGGCAAGGTGTATGCGATTGATGAGGCCTTGAGCTTGATCAAGGAATGCGCCACAGCTAAATTCAATGAATCTGTGGATGTCAGCATCAATCTGGGCATCGACACCCGCAAGTCAGATCAGGTTGTGCGCAGCTCCACCGTGTTGCCTCACGGCACTGGTAAAGTAGTGCGTGTTGCGGTGTTCACGCAGGGCGCCAATGCCGAACTCGCCCGTGCGGCCGGAGCTGATATTGTCGGGTTTGATGACCTTGCTGAATCTGTCAAGGCCGGTAACATGGATTTTGACGTGGTGATTGCCAGCCCCGATGCGATGCGCGTGGTGGGTCAATTGGGTCAGATTCTCGGTCCACGCGGTTTGATGCCAAATCCTAAAGTGGGTACAGTTACCCCGGATGTGGCCACCGCCGTGAAAAATGCCAAGAGTGGCCAGGTGCGTTACCGCGCTGACAAAGCCGGTATTGTGCATTGCACCATTGGCAAGGCGAGCTTTGAAGTTGCCGCGTTGCGGGGTAATTTACAGGCGCTGCTGGCTGATTTAAACAAGGCCAAGCCCAGCACCTCCAAAGGTATTTACATGCGAAAGATCGCTGTCTCCAGCACCATGGGTCCCGGCATTCTGGTTGATCAGTCTTCATTGAGTACGATTGCCTAAATAACATTAGGCTAAAGAACTTTGGGTTGGCGGTTTGGTGATGCCGAACCGTTGGCCGTCAAAGACCGCAGGTGCTTTTGCTTGATTGGGTTGCTGCATTGAAACCCTGCCCGCGCAGACGGTATGCCCTGAACAGGATGGCCTTGAGATTTGCGGGGCTCTGTGATGGTTGCCGTATAAGGGTGGAGCGCTCTGTTTATACAAGGGTGGAGCGCTCTGTTTATACAAGGTAGTCACTGACAAGGTTCATCAATTGCTTTGTCAGTTGTTTACATACAGGAGAGTAAGCTCTTGTTAACACTAGAAGAGAAAAAGACAATCGTTGCCGAAATGGCCGTGGTTGCCAGTACTGCCCTATCAGCTATTGCCGCCGAGTATCGTGGTTTGCAGGCTGCAGATATGGCTCGGTTACGCGTCGATGCGCGTAAGACGGGTGTTTATCTGCGCGTTGTCAAAAACACGCTCGCGCGTCGTGCGGTTGAAGGAACAGGGTTTTCCTGCATGCAGTCCGCGTTGGTGGGTCCATTGGTTCTGGCCTTCTCTAAAGAAGACCCGGCCGCAGGCGCCCGTTTGATTCGTGATTTTGCCAAGGGTAATGACAAGCTGGTGGTTAAGGTTATCGCCATGAGCGGTAAGCTGATGGCGCCAAGTGATCTCGAATCCCTGGCCAAGATGCCGACACGTGACCAGGCTATCAGTTTGCTGATGGCGGTTATGAAGGCGCCTGTGGAGAAGCTGGCCCGTACCCTGGCTGCTGTGCGCGATCAAAAGCAATCGGCTGCTGGTTAGTCTGGTTAACGCGTCCCCGCGCCCTGTGAAACATGGCACGGTTACATTAATTTTAGGAGCATAAAATGGCTGTAAGCAAACAAGAGATGTTGGATACCGTTGCTAACATGACGGTTCTGGAAATTGTTGATCTGATTTCCGCAATGGAAGAGAAGTTCGGTGTTTCTGCTGCGGTAGCAGTAGCTGCTGCCGGACCTGCGGCTGCGGCGGCTGTTGAAGAACAGACTGAGTTTAACGTAATCATGACCTCCTTTGGCGCAAACAAGGTGGGCGTGATTAAAGTTATCCGCGCGGTTACCGGTCTGGGCTTGAAAGAAGCCAAAGACATGGTAGAAGCTGTTCCCGCCGTTGTTAAAGAAGGCGTGAGCAAGGATGATGCCGCGTCTATCAAGAAGCAGCTTGAAGAAGCCGGCGCTACGGTTGAACTTAAGTAAAGTTTAAACTGTCTATCACGGCGCCTTCCACCCCGGATCCTCAGGGTGGAAGGCGCTGTTTATGTGGCTATTAATTCAATAACGGCAAGGGCGGTTGCATCTGACGCAACAAAAATTGACTCGGCGGGTGGTGGTGTCGCGAACCGGAAGTAACGGGACAAATGAAGCGGATGGATTTTTTCGCCAGGCAAGGCGCAGACCTGCCGCCGCACTCATTGTGCGGCAAGGGGCTGCAACGACGCATGGCGAGAAAAGACGCCGTTTCATGTTTCGTTATTTCCGGTTCGCGACACTAGTGTGCCCACGTAATATTATGCCTTAACAAGTTTGTGTTGGCTGGTGGCAGCGTCACCGGCCTTTTTCTGTTTCCGCCGCACAGGGATGTGCAAGTGTCGTGGGAGGCAGGATGCCGTGAACGACCGCCGCACAGGGAAGAGCGCCAGCGAAGGGTTCTGCAAGTGTCGTGGGAGGCAGGATGCCGTGAACGACCGTAAGTATTGGGAAGGTGATGGATCCGGGATTCCCTGATTTCAGCCATTCCCTGTAGATAAATTATTCATTTTATAGCATCCACGCGATTTGGTGTTGGCGACTCAACCTGAGGAACTCTGATGTCCTACTCTTTTACTGAGAAAAAATGCATCCGTAAGGATTTTGGCAAGCGGCCTAGTATTCTGGAGACGCCTTATTTGCTGGCGATTCAGGTGGAATCATACCGTGATTTTCTACAGGAAGATGTTGCAACCGAAAACCGTGCCGAGCGGGGATTGCACGCGGCGTTCAAGTCCGTATTTCCGATTACCAGCTACACTGGAAATGCCGCGCTTGAGTACGTAAGCTACCGTTTGGGCATCCCAGGATTTGATGTCAAGGAGTGCCAATCACGGGGTATGACTTACGCCGCGCCATTGCGCGTAAAAGTCCGTCTGGTCATTTACGATAAAGAAGCGCCCGCAGGCACCCTGGCGATTAAAGATGTCAAGGAGCAGGAAGTTTACATGGGTGAGTTGCCGCTGATGACAGGCAACGGCACCTTTGTCGTGAATGGTACCGAGCGTGTTGTGGTGTCGCAGTTACATCGTTCCCCCGGCGTGTTTTTTGAGCATGATAAGGGCAAGACCCATTCATCGGGTAAATTGCTGTTTTCGGCGCGTATTATTCCGTACCGTGGTTCATGGCTGGATTTTGAGTTTGATCCGAATGACAGCGTGTTCGTGCGTATTGACCGTCGCCGCAAACTGCCTGCCACGATTATTTTGCGTGCGTTGGGCTACACCACGGAACAGATTCTGGATCTGTTCTTTGAAACCAACACCTTCACCTTTGAAAAAGACAACATTAATCTGGATCTGGTGCCGGATCGTTTGCGTGGCGAGAGCGCGGCATTTGACATTAAAGATGCCAAGGGCAAGCTGCTTGTTGAGGCGGGTCGCCGCATCATGGCGCGCCATATCAACGAGATGAAGAAAGCTGACCTGAAAACACTCTCAGTGCCGCGTGAATATGTGCTGGGCAAGGTGATGGCGCATGACGTGGTTGACCAGTCTACCGGTGAGGTATTGGCGAACGCCAACGATGAAATTACCGCTGAATTACTGACCAAGCTGAACAAGGCTGAGGTACGTTCAATCAAGGTGCTGTTCACCAACGATCTGGATCGCGGGCCATTTATGTCCAATACCTTGCGTATTGATCATGCGCGTACCGAGCTGGATGCGCAGGTTGAAATTTATCGCATGATGCGTCCCGGCGAGCCGCCGACCAAGGATGCCGCACAGGCGTTGTTTAATAACCTGTTCTTCAGCAGCGACCGGTATGACTTATCTGTAGTAGGCCGCATGAAGTTTAACCGTCGTGTAGGCCGTGAAGAAATTACCGGTTCCGGCGTGTTGTCCAGGGAAGACATCATTGCCGTAATGCGCGTCTTGATTGACATCAAGAATGGTAACGGCACCGTAGATGATATTGATCATTTAGGAAACCGCCGTATCCGCAGCGTGGGTGAAATGGTGGAGAACCAGTTCCGCGCCGGTCTGGTGCGTGTTGAGCGTGCTGTAAAAGAACGCCTGAGCCTTGCGGAGTCTGAAGGTTTGATGCCGCAGGAGCTGATTAACGCCAAGCCAGTGTCTGCGGTGATCAAGGAGTTTTTCGGCTCCAGCCAGTTGTCGCAGTTTATGGATCAAAATAATCCCCTTTCCGAAATTACGCATAAGCGCCGTATTTCGGCGCTTGGGCCGGGCGGCTTGACGCGTGAACGTGCGGGCTTTGAAGTGCGTGACGTACATCCCACGCATTATGGCCGTGTATGTCCGATTGAAACGCCTGAAGGTCCGAACATTGGCTTGATCAACTCTTTGGCGGTGTATGCGCGCATCAATAATTACGGCTTTCTGGAAACCCCTTATCGCAAGGTAGTGGATGGCCGCGTCACCGACAAGATCGAATATTTGTCGGCGATTGAAGAAGGACAGTATGTCATCGCGCAGGCGAGCGCCACGCTGGACAAGGAAGGTCGCTTGACGGATGAGCTGGTGTCATGCCGTCATCAAAATGAATTTACGTTATCCACGCCAGATCGTCCTGAGTATATGGACGTTGCGCCCAAGCAGATTGTGTCTGTGGCGGCGTCGTTAATTCCGTTTCTGGAACACGATGACGCGAACCGTGCATTGATGGGTTCGAACATGCAGCGTCAGGCGGTGCCGACACTGCGTGCTGAAAAGCCGTTGGTGGGTACGGGCATGGAGCGCATTGTGGCGATTGATTCCGGCGTCACCGTGGTGGCGACACGCGGTGGGGTGATCAATTCGGTGGATGCCGGACGTATTGTGGTGCGTGTCAACGATGACGAGACAGTGCCCGGTGAACCGGGTGTAGACATTTATAACCTGACCAAGTACACCCGCTCCAATCAAAACACCTGTATCAATCAGCGTCCGCTGGTGAATGTAGGCGATGTGATTGCGCGTGGCGATGTGCTGGCAGATGGTCCTTCGACGGATCTCGGTGAGCTGGCGTTGGGTCAGAACATGTTGATCGCATTCATGCCCTGGAACGGTTACAACTTCGAAGATTCGATCTTGATCTCCGAGCGTGTGGTGCATGAAGACCGGTTTACTACCATCCACATTGAAGAACTGACCTGCGTATCACGCGACACCAAGCTTGGGCCAGAGGAAATCAGCTCGGATATTCCGAACGTCAGCGAGACCGCGTTGGGTAAGCTTGATGAGTCCGGCATTATCCATATCGGTGCCGAAGTCGTGCCGGGTGATATTCTGGTGGGTAAGGTAACGCCCAAAGGCGAAACCCAGTTGACCCCGGAAGAGAAGCTGCTGCGCGCCATTTTTGGTGAAAAGGCATCGGACGTTAAAGATACTTCGTTGCGCGTGCCGTCCGGCATGAGCGGCACGGTGATTGACGTGCAGGTGTTTACCCGTGATGGTGTGCAGAAAGACAAGCGCGCGCAGGACATCGAGCGCATGGCGCTGGACCGGGTCAAGAAAGATCTGCATGACCAGTACCGCATTCTCGAAGATGATACCTATCAGCGTGTTGAGCAGTTGTTGCTGGACAAGGTTGCCGAAGGCGGCCCGAAGGGTTTGAAGGCTGGAGCCAAAGTTACAACGGCGTATCTGGCAGAGTTGGCGCGTGACAAATGGTTTGAGATTCGTTTGCGCAATGACGAAGCTAACCAGCAGTTGGAAATTCTGGGTGAACAGCTCAAACAGCAACGTATTGACCTCGATGCCAGGCTGGAAGAGAAGCGTGCCAAGCTCACCGCCGGGGATGATCTTGCGCCGGGCGTGTTGAAGATGGTGAAGGTCTATCTGGCCGTGAAGCGCCGTATTCAGCCGGGTGACAAGATGGCCGGACGTCATGGTAACAAGGGTGTGATCTCGATGATCGTGCCCGTCGAAGACATGCCGTATATGGCGGATGGTACACCCGTCGATATTTTGCTGAATCCCCTGGGCGTGCCGTCACGTATGAACGTGGGTCAGGTACTTGAAACCCATTTGGGCTGGGCGGCTAAAGGTCTGGGTTTGAAGATTGGCCGTATGCTGGAAGCGCAACAGAAAGTGGTGGAAGTACGCGGTTTCCTCGATCGCATCTACAACAGCACGGGTGGCAAGAAAGAAGATCTCAACTTGCTGAGTGATGATGAAATCCTCAAGCTTGCGGGCAATCTGCGCAAGGGCGTGCCGATTGCTACACCAGTGTTTGATGGTGCGTCTGAAGAGGAAATCAAGGGCATGTTAGCCCTGGCCGATCTGCCGCTGAGTGGACAGGCGACATTGTTTGATGGCCGTACTGGCGTTGCCTTTGAACGGTCGATCACCGTGGGTTATATGTACATGCTCAAGTTGAACCACTTGGTGGATGACAAGATGCATGCACGTTCCACGGGTCCGTACAGCCTGGTGACACAGCAGCCTCTGGGCGGTAAGGCGCAATTCGGCGGTCAGCGTTTCGGTGAAATGGAAGTGTGGGCGCTCGAAGCTTACGGCGCGGCTTATACATTGCAGGAAATGCTCACCGTGAAATCGGACGATGTGGCGGGGCGTACCAAAATGTATAAAAACATTGTGGACGGCGACCACCGTATGGAAGCCGGCATGCCGGAATCCTTTAACGTGCTGGTCAAGGAAATCCGCGCGTTGGCGATTGACATCGAACTGGAACAGAGCGAATAACGCGCCCACTGGCCATAGAATAATGGCGGCAGCGATGATGGCGGGCGAGTGTTACTCGTCCCGCTTCTTCCATACAGCATTATAGAAGCAGGAGAAACGGCATTGAAAGATCTAATCAATTTATTGAAGCAGCAAGGTCAGGTCGAAGAGTTTGATGCGATCCGCATCGGGTTGGCCTCACCGGCCAAAATCCGCTCGTGGTCATTTGGTGAGGTTAAAAAGCCGGAAACCATCAATTACCGTACCTTCAAGCCGGAGCGTGATGGTTTGTTCTGCGCCAAGATTTTTGGTCCGATCAAGGATTATGAATGCTTGTGCGGCAAGTACAAACGCTTGAAGCACCGTGGCGTGATCTGTGAAAAATGCGGCGTGGAAGTCACGCTTGCCAAAGTGCGCCGTGATCGCATGGGGCATATTGAGCTGGCTAGCCCGGTCGCGCATATCTGGTTCTTGCGCTCCTTGCCTTCGCGCATGGGTTTGTTGCTGGACATGACGTTGCGCGACATCGAGCGCGTACTTTATTTTGAAGCGTTTGTGGTGATTGATCCGGGCATGACGCGTCTTGAGCGTGGTCAGTTGTTGTCTGACGAAACCTATCTGGAAGCCATTGAAGAATATGGTGACGAGTTCGATGCGCGCATGGGCGCCGAAGCTATTTTTCAGTTGCTCCATACCATGAACCTGAAAACGGAAGTGGTGAAGCTGCGCGAAGACATCCCGGGCACCACCTCTGAAACCAAATCCAAAAAGCTCACCAAGCGCCTTAAGCTTATGGAAGCGTTCCTCGAGTCGGGCAATAACCCTGAATGGATGGTGATGACGGTGTTGCCAGTATTGCCGCCGGAGTTGCGTCCTCTGGTGCCACTGGATGGTGGACGTTTTGCAACGTCTGACCTGAATGACTTGTATCGCCGCGTGATTAACCGTAACAACCGTTTGAAGCGCCTGCTTGATTTGAGCGCGCCGGATATTATCGTGCGTAACGAAAAACGCATGCTGCAAGAGTCGGTGGATGCGCTGCTGGATAATGGCCGTCGCGGCAAGGCGATCACCGGTTCCAACAAGCGTCCGCTGAAATCGCTGGCAGACATGATCAAGGGTAAGCAGGGTCGTTTCCGTCAGAATCTGCTCGGCAAGCGCGTTGATTACTCTGGCCGTTCCGTGATTGTGGTGGGGCCGACGTTGCGGTTGCATCAGTGTGGTTTGCCGAAGAAAATGGCGCTGGAATTGTTCAAGCCATTTATTTTCAGCAAGCTGGAGCGCCGTGGTCTGGCGACCACCATCAAGGCCGCCAAGAAGCTGGTGGAACGCGAAGGTCCTGAGGTGTGGGATATTCTTGAAGAGGTGATCCGCGAACATCCCGTGCTGCTTAACCGCGCACCGACCTTGCACCGCTTGGGTATTCAGGCGTTCGAGCCGGTGTTGATTGAAGGTAAAGCCATTCAGTTGCATCCGCTGGTGTGTACCGCGTTTAACGCCGACTTTGACGGTGACCAGATGGCTGTGCACGTACCGTTATCGCTGGAAGCGCAACTTGAAGCGCGTACCTTGATGATGTCGACCAATAACGTGCTGTCACCCGCCAACGGTGAGCCGATTATTGTGCCGTCACAAGACGTGGTGTTGGGTCTTTATTACATGTCACGCGAGAAAATCAATGCGCGTGGTGAAGGCATGATTTTCTCGGATACCGCAGAAGTGCATCGCGCTTACGAAACCCGTACAGTTGAATTGCAGGCCAAGGTTACAGTGCGGATCCGTGAAGCGAGCATCGACGCGCAGGGCGTAAAACACCCGGTGGTACGCCGTGTCGAGACCACAGTAGGGCGTGCTTTGCTGTCGGATATTTTGCCAGCGGGCATGCCGTTCGAATTGATTAACCAGAACATGACCAAAAAGGCCATCTCGCGGTTGATTAACTCCTGCTACCGTTTGCTGGGCTTGAAAGAAGCAGTGATTTTCGCTGATCAATTGATGTATACCGGCTTTGCCTATGCAACGCGCTCCGGTGTGTCGATTGGCGTTGATGACATGGTGGTGCCGGATGAAAAAGAAGGCATCATTAACGCTGCCGAACAGGAAGTGAAGGAAATCGAAAATCAATACACCTCGGGTCTGGTGACCAATGGCGAACGCTACAACAAAGTCGTCGATATCTGGTCGCACACTAATGACCAGGTGGCCAAGGCGATGATGGACAAGCTGGGTTCGGACGTGGTGACCGATGCCAAGGGCAATCAGGTAAAACAGCCGTCCTTTAATTCCATTTACATGATGGCGGATTCTGGAGCACGCGGTAGCGCAGCACAGATTCGTCAGTTGGCCGGTATGCGCGGATTGATGGCCAAGCCCGACGGCTCGATTATCGAAACGCCGATTACCGCCAACTTCCGTGAAGGCCTAGACGTGTTGCAGTACTTTATTTCAACGCACGGCGCGCGTAAAGGTTTGGCCGATACGGCATTGAAGACCGCAAACTCGGGTTATCTGACGCGTCGTCTGGTGGATGTGGCGCAGGATATGGTGATTTCCGAGCCAGATTGCGGCACCATCCACGGCTTGCTGATGGCGCCCCTGATTGAAGGCGGTGACGTGGTTGAGCCGTTGCGTGAACGTGTGTTGGGTCGTGTGCTGGTGACAGATGTCATGCAGCCGGGTTCCGCTACTGAAGTGGCGGTGGCTGCCGGTACGCTGCTTGATGAGGCGTGGGTAGACAAGCTTGAAGAGATGAGCATTGACCAGGTGAAGGTGCGTTCGCCGATTACCTGCGAAACCCGCTATGGCATTTGCGCAGCATGTTACGGACGTGATCTGGCGCGCGGCCATCGCATCAACATCGGCGAAGCCGTGGGTGTGATTGCAGCGCAGTCGATTGGTGAGCCGGGTACACAGCTCACCATGCGTACCTTCCATATCGGTGGTGCGGCATCGCGTTCTGCGGCAGTCAATTGCGTTGAGCTGAAAACCAAAGGTAAGGTGCGCTTGCACAATATCAAACTGGTGCAGCATGCCAGCGGTAACAACGTCGCCGTGTCGCGCTCGGGCGAACTGACTATGGTCGATGACTTTGGCCGTGAACGCGAGCGTTACAAGATTCCTTACGGCGCGGTATTAACCGTGAGTGATGGTGACATGGTGCAAGCCGGCCAGAACGTCGCTAACTGGGATCCGCATACGCATCCCGTGGTTACCGAAGTGGCGGGGCGCATCAAGTTCAGTGATGTAATTGAAGGTGTTACCGTGCAGCGTCAAACCGACGAAATGACGGGCTTGACCAGTCAGGTCGTTATTGATCCGAAGCAGCGCGGTGGTGCTTCCAAAGACCTGCGCCCCATGCTTAAACTGGTGGATGCACAGGGCCATGACCTGCGTCTTGCTGGCACAGATATTCCGGCAATTTACTTCTTGCCCGCCGGTGCAATTATCAGTCTGGACGATGGTGCGGGCGTGGGTGTGGGTGACGTTATTGCGCGTATTCCGCAGGAAACCACCAAAACCCGTGACATCACCGGCGGTCTGCCACGCGTAGCGGATTTGTTTGAGGCACGCAAGCCGAAAGATCCGGCAGCACTTGCCGAAATTTCTGGTACCGTGAGCTTTGGCAAGGAAACCAAGGGCAAGCGTCGTCTGGTCATCACACCGAAAGACGGTGAGGTGCATGAAGAGCTGATTCCGAAGTGGCGCCATGTGACGGTGTTTGAAGGCGAAAGCGTCGAACGTGGCGAAGTTATTGTGGATGGCGCGCCTGATCCGCATGACATCCTGCGTCTCCTGGGCATACCTCCGCTGGCTAACTATATCGTTAACGAAGTGCAGGACGTGTATCGTTTGCAGGGCGTAAAAATCAATGACAAACATATCGAAGTGATTGTGCGTCAGATGCTGCGCAAGGTGGAAATCCGCAATCCCGGCGAAACCAAGTTTATCCGTGGTGAGCAGATGGATCGCGCACGTGTTCTTGAAGAAAATGAGCGGGTGCTGGCTGAAGGTAAAATGCCGGCTACGTGTGAGACTTTATTGCTCGGTATCACCAAGGCCTCCCTGGCAACCGAGTCGTTCATCTCGGCGGCATCCTTCCAGGAAACCACGCGTGTACTTACCGAAGCGTCTGTCAGCGGTAAATGCGACGATTTGCGCGGCCTGAAAGAAAACGTCATTGTCGGCCGTTTGATTCCGGCCGGTACCGGCCTCGCGTATCACAACGAACGGCGTCGTGTGCGTAGCCTTGACAGGGCGGAATCATCGCAGGCGAAAGCCGCCCATGCTGCTACCGCAGAGCAGGCATTTAAGACGCCAGTAGGGGCATAAGCCTTAACTCGGCGTAAGCATCATCCCCACAAGGGGTAGAGCGGGTAACTGCTCTACCCCTTTATTTTTGGTGCGCCCGGTGTGTGCATTCCTGGTCGGCCTATCTTGTTTGGCACTCCTGCGTGATGGTGGGTGATTGCTTCCGATTTGAACCCTTTCCTATATTTTCTTGGCTGCCTTGCCATGTGACTACCACCCTTGCATGCTCTAATGGAAAATCTTGGATTATTATCCAGAGACTCGCTAACAGATTGATTGTAAATAAAAAAAGCTCATAAAATGGGAGTGTCGGATTTCTTTACATGGATCGATTTAGAGTTAAAAATTTTACTATCAATAACTTAATAAAATAACATGAGAAAAAGCAACCGCTTTATGTTCATAAAAACCACAATAAATGTCGGGATTCTTTACAAACAACACATTGTGAAAAATGGTTAAAATCCATATTTTCCCTTTATTTATCATTATGTTATCGATATTTTTGATATGGTTGGTATGAGTTTCGCTTAAAAACAACCTGAGATTGTAAAGACTTGCGCTTTCTCAATAATTGTGTTTCAAGGGTAAGACGTTTAATCATACTACAATGTAATACGGAGACTACATCTATGAACAAGACACTACTAGCTACTGCGATTGCACTTGCGTTGGGAATTACAACCCAGGCTTGGGCGAACCCCACCAACACTGCAACGGATTCGGCTCAGACGCAAACTGCCACGGCGTCATCTTCTGCCGACAACAAAGGTACTTCGGCGAATGAAAACTCGACCGCAAACAATACCAGCGATTCTAATAACGACAATTCCGATAGTAGTGACAACAGCACCGACACCGCTGATTCGAACAATGACAGTTCCGATAACAGTGACAACAGTACCGACACGGCAGATTCAAACAACGATAGTTCCGATAGTAGTGACAACAGCACCGACACCGCTGATTCGAACAATGACAGTTCCGACAATAGTGACAACAGTACCAATACCGCTGATTCAAACAATGATAGCTCGGACAACAGCACCAACACCGCCGATTCGAACAATGACAGTTCCGACAGCAGTGACAACAGCACCAACACCGCTGACTCGAACAATGACAGTTCCGACAACAGTGACAACAGTACCAATACTGCTGATTCAAACAATGATAGTTCCGACAATAGCACTAACACGGCGGATTCCAACAACGACAACTCTGACAACAGCGACAACAGCGACAATAGCACTAACACCAGCACCGCTGACTCGAACAACGACAGTTCAGATAACAGCACCAATACGGCGGACTCCAACAACGACAACTCCGATAACAGTACCAATACGGCTGATTCCAATAATGACAGTTCAGACAACAGCACCAACGACTCTGATCTGAGCGCTGATACCAACGCTGCGGACAATGGCAGTATTGTTGCTACCCGTGGTTCAACAGCCTCCATCGACAACAGCGATAATAGTGACAATAGCGACAACAGTGACAATAGCACCAACGACTCGAATAATGTCACGACTACAGACAGCGATGACAACTCGGGTAACAGCGGTATTCTCGCGACGCGCGGTGGAAGTGTTGATCAGAGTGATAACAGCGTCACGGACAGTGATGACAACTCTGGCAACAGCGGCGACCTCGCTACCCGTGGATCAACCATTGACCATAGTGACAACAGCGTCAACGACTCTCACAATAACAGCAGCGTCAATGACTCCAACAATGACAGCAGTGTCAACGACTCGAACAACACCGTTGCCTCTGCCGTGCTGGAGGGTACTGTGAGTGGAAATTCCGTGGGTTTAGGGATAGCGGACGGAAGCGGTTCTGAGGGAGAAAGCGCCTACCCTATTTCTAACGTCATCGACAACGGCTCGTTCACTGGTGCTACCGGCATCTCGCAAGTGGCGCAGAACAATGGGCACAACAGCCTGGTTCAGCAGAACTTCACGATTCAGGGTAACGTCAGCCCGTAATTGCCTCACATCAGCGGCGGACGCTTGTCGTCCGCCGCCCTTTTATAAACGAGGAGGCAAGGTATGCGCTATTTATTCTTTTCAGCCACAAAGGCAGTGTTGTTGTTTGGCGCCACTTTGTGCTGTGTAACGCCTGCGCTGGCGGATCAGTGGGAGGATCAGCACGATTCGGTAGTTAATGAGGCTGACTTCGGCGAGGCCGTTGTCAATGTGATGCTCAATGAGCAGAGCGGAATGGCAGGGGCGCCTGAACAGATCAGCGATGCGGATTTGAATGCGCGACTGAACGATAACATTGTTTATTCAAGTATCAATGGGAACAACAGTATTGGAAAGGGGGCGTTTGCGGACACCATGGGATTTCCCACGGTCATCCAGAACTCAGGAAACAATGTGATCATTCAGAACAACACCATACTGAATGTAACGTTGCAGCAGTAGAAATCTGTCGAGACCACGGTATGAAGATGTTTGTATCCACGGACAGGCTTGCCGCATTTGTTGTCGTCTTCCTGGTCTTCTGTACACCGGTCAAGGTCAGTGCAATGGATATTGCCGTAGCGGGTGGGGGTTTTTCGGTTCCAGTGGTGAGCTTGAAGGAAGCCCGTTTTCGGACGGTTATCAAACAGAATTATGACTTCAGTTGCGGCTCCGCAGCATTGGCGACGCTGTTGACCTATCACTACCAGGATCCCGTCGATGAGCAGACGGTGTTCGCGGCCATGTACAAAACTGGCAACAAGGCGAAGATTCGCAAGGAAGGTTTTTCGTTGCTTGACATCAAGCGCTATCTGGCGGCGAATGGCTATCGCGCCGATGGATTTGTCGCCCCTCTGGATACGCTGGACAAAAAGGGTATCCCGGCCATCGTGCTCATCAACGATCACGGCTACAAGCATTTTGTGGTTGTCAAGGGTGTCAGCCGTACCCAGGTATTATTGGGCGATCCTTCCGCCGGTGTGAGAATTATCCCGCGTGATAAGTTTGAGGAAATGTGGAACAAAATCCTGTTCGTCATACGCGACAAGGAAGAGCGCGTGGAATTTGGCGACGAGAAGGAATGGAAGGTGCGTGAAAAGGCGCCATTGGAGGTGGCAGTGAGTCGTGACAGTCTGTTCGCCACGACAGTATTATTGCCCAATGGCTATGATTTTTGACGGTTAGTGACAGACAATAAATGCCAATCATCCCGATGAAAAACCGCCAACGCATGTTGCATTTTCGAACGTGCTTCCTCAGGAGGTCGCTTCCGGCATCCTGCCTCTGGCGACACTTGTGCATCCCTGCACGTCGCATGTTGGGTGCGGTTGCGTTTTTTGCTGCTCTTGTAGCGCCGTTCCAGGCAATTTCGGGGATTGCTTCTGACATTGATGGAGCAGGAGTTTCTGAAAACTATCCGCCGGTGGATGACTATACTCTGGATGACATGCGTGGCGGATTTCTGGTGGCGGGTGGGTTGGAACTAAGTTTCAGCATTGAGCGTGCGGTAATGATTGATGGCGAACTGGTGTCCAGGACGGTGATCGCTGTTCCGCGCTCCGATGCCGCAGCCAGCAGTCCGGCGGTTACCATGCCACTCTCTGGTTTTATGACCTTGATCCAGAACGCCGTGGACTTCAAGACAATCGAGAATCTGACCATCATCGACTTGGAGGTTTCAAATCTTCGCTCCATCGCGGTGGCATCTTTCGGTGCGATGTTGACCGATCAAATTGTAAACTCAGTGAGGTGAGACCCGAGTCGTTGAATCCGATGGGGGTCGTTTTGTCATTAATGAAAAATAAAAAAATCATCCCTTACGGCGTTTTGACGGCTGTGCTTTTTTTGCCTCTGCCGTCTCTGGGCGAAGAAGCCGCACCGGAGCAGCAATCCGAACTCGTTCAACTGAAGAAGTTGCTGGAAAAACAAAGCGGCCAATTGGAGATGCAAAAAAAAGAGTTGGACGCCATGCGGCTTCGCTTTGATCGGTTACAGGACCGGTTGCAGTCCAAACCCGAGGCTGTGTTAAAGCCCGTTGCTCCATCGACGGCGCCGAGGGAGTCCGTTGCTGCGCCCAGGAAAGCGGCGGTACCAGCGCAACCCGTAGGTCAAGCGCCGGAACGGCCGCGCCGTCCGCCTGATGCCGCGCTCGCTTCGGAACAACGCGGCGTCCTGACACCGTCCGGTACCCTCATCGTTGAGCCTTCCCTGCAATATACGAATTCGTCGGTTCATCGTGTGGCGCTGGAGGGTTTTACCATTGTGCCTGCATTGACTATCGGTAGAATTGAAATTGAGAAGGTTAACCGCGATACCTATGGGAATGCCCTTGCGGTACGCTACGGCATCACGCCACGTTTTGAGATAGAAACGAAGATTCCCTATGTATCTCGCGCCGATACCACGCAGGCACGCCCACTGCACACGGAATCGGAAGAAGACATCATCAAGAGCATAAAGGGCGAGGGCTTGGGCGATGTTGAGCTTGCCTTGCGTTACCAGATGAATCAGGGACAAGGTGGTTGGCCTTTCCTGGTCGGCAACCTGCGGGTGAAAAGCCATACTGGCAAATCCCCTTTCGATGTGCTGGTCGACAACCTTGGCCTGCAAACGGAATTGCCCACTGGTTCGGGGTTCTGGGGAGTGCAGCCGAGTATAACGATGATTGTTCCCAGCGATCCGGCGGTGATTTTTACCAACGTGAGTTATTTGTGGAATATCGAGCGCAAACTTGATGAGAGGTACGGACGCATTGATCCGGGTGATGCCGTCGGCATCAATTTCGGCATGGGTCTAGCGCTTAACGAAAAGGCCTCGTTCAGTCTTGCTTATGATCTCAACGTCATCGGAAAATCGAAGCAGAATGGTGAGACCATTCCCCGCTCGCAGACGATCAAAGTCGGATTACTGATGCTGGGCTATGCGTATCGTCTGACACCGGATGTCAGCGTCAATGTTTCTATCGGTGCCGGTCTCACGGCGGATGCGCCGGACATGCAATTGTCGGTGCGTATGCCGACAGCGGTTTTCTCAAAAGCCAAGAGCAAGCGCTAATTTCACCATGTAACCTCATCATGTTACGTGGAGCGATTTATTATAGTGGCCATTCTTCATGCCGCGCCGCTTCCCATGCATGTATGGCATGTTTGCGTGTTTCACCCCAGTGATACCCGCCAAGTTTACCGCTTTGTTGAATGACACGATGACAGGGGATAATGAAAGCAACGGGATTTGCGCCTACTGCAAGACCCACGGCTCGTGCCGAGCGAGGGCGACCTATTGCCGTTGCCACTTGGGTATAACTCATTCCATTTCTAATTCAATAAGGCACTAACAATCCATTCCCAAGCGACAATGGACTTGACCATGGGTGCATTCCCCTCGAAGGTTCGCAGGGCCGCTT
>LNFF01000005.1 GCA_001464585.1 Gammaproteobacteria bacterium Ga0077554
TCCCTTTACCCGAATCCATTTCGTCATTGCCGTGCCTTTTTTTGAAAACGGAAGACCATAGAATGACAAAAAATTATCGGTTTCGAAAGAGGTCTAATGTAATGATATTTAGTTTCTTTAGGTATGACATCATAACGTATAATTATGATGTGATTGACTCCAACAAAGTCGGAGTGAAAGCACATGCCTGTTGTCACAGTTCGCAATCTACCCGAAGAAACCCATCGCGCCCTCAAGCTGCGCGCGGCACAGCACGGGCGTAGCTTGAGGGCGAAATCCGGGAAATTCTGGTGGTCAGCGCTGCGGGGGGTTCGATCTCGATATCGTGCGCGATCAGGCGCCAACTGAACCCGCCGACTTCGAATGATCATCCTGGATACGAACGTCGTCTCGGAGCCGATGAAGCCCCATGCCCATCCTGCCGTGGTGGCGTGGCTTGATCAGCAGGTGGCAGAGACGCTGTACCTGACTGCGACCAGCCTTGCGGAGGGTTGGCAGGGGGGGAATATGCCGAGTACAGCGGCAAGCCAAATCTCCAACCAATGGTTAGAGGAATAGTGTATCGCTGTTCTTCTTCCGCCAGCCTTGGCAGATTTGACATCATTAGATAAACCAATAACCTGCGAAAAATCATATTGCGCCACCAACTTGGCCAGGGTGTAGCGTCTCTGCATCAGCTGGGTGTTCCCTATCGAAAAATTGGCTTGAATGCGTTATTGTTTTGTCAAATCCGTTTTGCTCTTTCCTTAATCGCAATCTTGGTCGCAATAGGCAATCTAAGAAAATCGATTTCGGGTATTTCGGCATATTCATGAAGGAATGGCAGATACAGGCAAATGACCCAACTATCACCAGACTGCCTTGCTGCATACGGGTGAAGCAACTCGCCGTTCTCTTGTTGTACCCGATCAAATCGCAACAACCCCTCGTTTGGATACTTTGCTGCGGTTTCGTGCGCCCATTTTTCTTTAAACATGCGGGAAACATCTTCACCGGGATAGCCGGGATGGCCAGACGTATGGGCTTCGTGAATTGCATACTCAATAGCTTCATCCTCGTTGCGATAACAACGAGTGATACCGTATTCGTCGAACGTGACTTCGACCGCCACATACGGCGGACCATTGAACCAGCTTTCGTCGAGGCCGGGTTTAAGCTCGATAGCGAGGATTGTCCGCAGGCCTAGATCAGTGCAGCGCCACTGCTGACCCGTACAAGTGTAAAAGAGGGTGCCAACTGCAAAATCAGTGTGTTTCATGCTTAGTCTCTTGGTTCCTTACGTACCCAGGCAGTTTTCAGAACATTGCAATCCTCAATATATTCCCACCGTGGGACAAAGGTTCACTGGTTACAATACCCATGTCCCAGATGTCTTGATCTTGGCATACATCGCATCAGGAGCAAGATCTATTTCACCAGGCCACGTCACAGCGCCATGTTCCACAAAGGCTTGAGCGAACAGGGATGGATCAGAAAGCCGTGAAAAGACGCCAGCGGCAGGCGAATGCACCAGTGCGGTCATCATTACCTCGCCTTCCAGACCATCGACAAAGCGAACCCGCAGCCGGAATCCATCAAGGGGTTGCACCTCGACCACACGCCACGGCATCCGTGGCTGGATCGCCGGGGTTACGGTAATGGGCGAATCTTTTTGGGCGACTGATTGTGTGCGCATAGTTCCCAATCCTCCATAAGTTCAGCTCGGTGTTCCTGCGCCCATTCGAGCACAAGAGCCAATGCACGTCTGGGCATATGGCCTTCCAGCACTTCGAGCGTGCGAATGTCGATTAATACTTCATGTTCTGCATAGAGTGCATGGAAATGCGGTGGTGCATGATCGTTCCAGAACATTTGAATCAAGATGCCATAGAAGGTGCTGATAGTCGGCATGATTCCACCTCAACCTAAAGCGACTGGTGTTGTAAATTCAACAAACACCTAAGCCACCAACTTCAAACGCGGCACTTCCGGCATAGCGTACCAAACCAAGGCGGCGGCAAGACGGTACACACATGAATTTCTCTACCACGTTTAAGTTGAGGCATGGTTTTTGTGCCGTCGAACTGAATGGAAATGTCGATTGCTAGCTGTAGCAGGCGCGCACGGTGCACATAGTACTGCCTGTTATGCTGGAAGGCGTGGCCACTCATCCACTTCAATGCATAGCCTTCAGTAGAATTCGCGGCGTGACGGGATTTTACAATGCCGCGTTCCAATAATTGATCGGCAATCGATACATAGTCAAACGTAGCTATCTCAAGTCTTTTCATGGCGGTATCTATCTCATTTAAGTAGGGATCAAAGTCACTTTCACGCACCATTCCATAGAAACAAAAATTATCCCAGCTCAGAAATTTTTGTTTGAAGGTGTGCTCTTCTCTGGCAATGCCCGTTTCGTTACAGTAATCAATCAAACGTTTGTAATATTCGCGCTCTTCATCGGTCTTGAGTCGTTTAAGCTTTTTCCGGTTGGCTAAGTCGTAAGCCTTGTCATATATCTTATCATAACGCCACGAACTGCCCTTGTTCCAGTCCGTGGTACGTCCATTCGGATACAGGTAGGGTATTTTCCCCCGATTGAGGGCTTGGGTTGATAATCCCCGGAGAAACGGCAGCCTGAATTCGTCGATCCACTTTATAAACCATAAAGCGTCATCTTCCGGAAATTCGTGGATTTTTTCTTGGTTACCGGACATTATAGTGATCTCAGGGAAGAGATAGCGATGCTGTAACCCAGTAGCGTTAATATTTGTAGGGTCGTGTTTTAAGGTGGAATTAACAGCCTACGCACGCTACGTGCGCGGGTTGCTTTCTTGATCACGCGCAAAATCCGCATCTTCGCCCACGTAAGGCATCTCGCCCAACGCGGCAGCAAACCCACGGTGCTTAGACCCGAGTAGCGCCGCTTGCAGAATCGCGCGATGCTCTTCTTCAACGCTCCGGTTCCGTGCCGCCGCACGCTGTTTCAGTGCTTGTACGAGATCTTCATCCAGATTGTTTACCACTAACTGAGCCATGTTCAGCCCTCCGCTCAAGGGTTTTCTGATCGTGCGAGTCGTCGTGCACCAAGCGCCGCTGACGGCGGTTTACTCGGCGAAACCTGACCGGCGGGTATCCAACACCTCAATCTGTACCGGATGCGATCCGAAAGTACGTAAGCCCGCCCGGATCGTTTTGATGAGCGCGTCGGTATTGGTGTCCCTGTGCGACATGATCATTTCGATCCGGGCGGCCACGTCCTCGACTGCGTCTATTGAGATGCCTTCCATGCCAGATATGGCCCGGTAGAGCGAGACAATACGTTTGAAGTTTGGGTCGTGATGCCAAATGCCAATGGAGGGAAGCTTGGGATCGTCCAATTCTTCCTCGAACGTAACCTCGACAAAGGGAGGCAGAAGCGACCTCAGCCAGTGGATGCGCTCCCGCCAGGGGGTCGTGACATACCGGAACGATCTCGAAATCGCGCGGGTTTGTATCTTGCACCCACTCTCTTTCCGGCGCGTCCCGCTGGGGCAGATGTCCAGGATGGCTGGTTCGATGCGCTCTTGGAAGAAGCGCTGCAGGGATACCGCACCGTGTCTGGGGCGTAGCTCATAGGTCACGTGTTTAAACCGCCCGGCCTTCGCATCGTAGGAAAACGAAAGACGTGCGACTACACACGTATCGGGTAAATCAACAGGCCAATTGAACACGTTACTCATGATTCGCTCTCTCTATTTCCAATGCATTCAACACCGCACACCTGCCCGCCAGCTTGTGCACTACGCCTTTGACGTGGCTGACCCCATACCGCATGTTCCCGGGCGATTAGTCAGGACGAGCACTTCGGCACAATCGCGAGGGTGGGAGGTTGTCAATTTGCACAAACGTTGTTCCTGCGTGGAACTGGGCGGATGGCGTGGGCTCCCCAAGATTAACCATCTGGATATCATACTCCTGCGCCCCTCCGGGTCAAATAGCCCTTCAATCACTAAGAACCTATTCAATATCTTTTTGCAATAAAGGGGAGAATTGGTTAAATTGCTCGGATGAGACAGAAATACCTAAGCGACATAAGCCGAGAGGCGTTTGAAAAGATAGAGCCGTTACTGGCCAGCGCCCGGAAAAGGACACGGCCAAGGACGAATGATTTATATGAAGTATTTTGCGCGATCCTGTATGTGCTGAAGAGTGGCTGCCAGTGGGACATGATACCGAGGGATTTTCCGAAGAAAAGCACGGTGTACTACTACTTCAAGCTATGGAAAACCCGGCCGAATGAAGAGGGTCTCAGCCTGCTGGAGCAGGCATAAAAAAATGTGGTTGGCGCGGCCCGCGTCAGCAGTGGACGGAGCGAGCACACCACCTTCGTGATCGTTGAGCGCTTCAGCGTGAAAAATACGGACACTGCAGAACACAAAGGTTATGACGCGGGTAAAAAAGTATCGGGCATCAAGCGCCATATTGCAGTAGACACACAAGGCCTACCACATGCGATAGCGGTAACGACCGCCGAGGTCACGGATAGAAAAGGCGCGCTGGAGGCATTCTCTTTACACAAAACGTCGCTGTCGGGCGTCGTCAATGTCCTCGCGGATGGCGGCTATACCGGACAACCGTTTGCAGACGGTGTACGCGAACTATTGGGTGCCTCCGTGCAGATTGCCAAGCGCAATGAATTACACACCTTTGCGGTGATACCGCAGCGCTGGGTCGTCGAACGTTCGTTTGCCTGGCTTGAAAAATGCCGGAGGTTATGGAAAAACTGCGAGCGTCAGCTCAATACCAGCCTCCAGTTTGTCAATTTAGCCTTCCTCGTTCTGTTGCTCAGAAGAGGGGAAAAAGATATTGAATAGGTTCTAATAATCCGCGTAAATCCGCCACCTGAAATTATCCAAAAGCGCCACCGGCTGTCCGAGGTTTTACGAATGGCGGTTTCTGATTGCATTCTGATTTGATTGCACAGCAGCCGTTGATCTCGATGCGGTGGTGACGGGCAGCTCACGACCCATTGCAGTCATTCAAATCAAGCTTGGTTTCTTTGGCCTGAGCGATCCTTTTATTTCAGCCAACTTACATTCAGTGAGCAACTGTGTTCCAAGTCAAGCGGTTTTAGCTGAAAAATGATTTTCATTCCAGGGTTTCGCCGATTTCATAATAGCATTGAGGATCGTCAGGATTTCATCCGAGATTTCCCATTAGCCCCCAATTTCTAATGGAAGCCATTAGAGTGAGTTATTGATTTTGATGGTTTTTAGGGTATTCTTTATCTAAAGCAAGCCA
>LNFF01000006.1 GCA_001464585.1 Gammaproteobacteria bacterium Ga0077554
ACATTGGAGAGATCCCCTGAGCGTGTCAAAAAATATTTTCAGGATGCGCGAGTAAAATATGCTGCATGACTCACGGATAAATGATGCCGGATCAATAGAAGGATTCCTCCCCCCCGCTTTCGCGAGGGTCGGAATGACATGGAAATACCCCGCAGCTTGCTGCGGGGATTTTTATTACCATATCGTCAACCATCGCGCGTTAATACATTTCTTCTTTGGTTGTTGATGAGATGACCTGCTTCTGCAGCCACTGTGTTGTCTCTCCGACGATCATCGGCGGGCAGATAAAATTGCCTTGTGCTACATCGCATTCAAACATATTCAACAGGTCCAGGGTCGCCTGATTTTCCACGCCCTCGGCGATGATACCCATGCCCAGATTGTGGCCCAGGTGGATGATGGATTGCACGAGGGCGGCATCATCCTTGCTGTTTAGCATATTGTTGATGAAGGATAGGTCGATCTTGAGGGTTGTGATGGGTAACTTCCTCAGGTGGGAGAGGGAGGTATAACCTGTGCCAAAATCGTCGATGGACAGGATTACCCCCAGCTCATGAATACGGCACAGGGTTTCCGTGGCGCGCAGAGGATCAATGATAATTGCGCTCTCGGTGATTTCCAGTTCCAGATAGTGGGGGGCGATCTGATATTTCTCCAGCAAGGCCGCAATTTTGTCCGGCAGATCGTTATCCTGCAAGTTACGGGCGGAGATGTTCGCCGCAACGTGGGCCTTGATGCCCATGTCATGCCATTCCCGCATCTGCCACAGTACATTGTCTATCACCCATTGCGTGAGCGGCATGATGAGGTCGCTAACCTCCGCGAGAGGAATGAATTCATTGGGCGCGACCAGGCCATGCTGCGGGTGCTGCCAGCGGACTAACGCCTCCATGCCGATAACATCATGCTCTTTGAGGCTGATTTTCGGCTGGTAATATAATACGAGTTGATTTTCCTGGATAGCGATCCTGAGACTGGTGATGAGGGACAGGCGGCGTGGGCTGTAGATGTCGAGCGTGGGATTGTAGACGGCGTAGCCGCCACCGTTTTTCTTGGCAAGATACATGGCGATATCCGCGCAACGCATCATGGAGTGCGGATCATCGCTGTGATCGGGATATAATGCGATGCCAATGCTGGCGCCGATCTGCACTTTCAGCCCTTCCAGGTCAAAGGGCTGGCCGATAACAGCCAGCACCTTCTCTGCGGCATGAAGCGCATCCTCTATGTCGTTAATGTGCGGCAGCACTAATCCAAATTCATCGCCGCCCAACCGCGCCACGTTTGCCGGGATATCCACCGCAGTACATAAACGCGGCGCGATCTGCTTTAACAGAATATCGCCGGCTTCATGGCCCAGAGCATCATTGATTTCCTTGAAGCGGTCCAGATCGATGAGCATGAATGCCATGCGCTTGCCCGATAGCCGGCTTGCCTCGACAACCTGGTTCAGATCCTTGCTGAGTTGGAAGCGGTTGGGGAGACCAGTCAGTGAATCGTGCGTGGCCTGGTATTCCAGGGCAGTGGTATGTACCTTGCGTTGGGTGATGTTGCGGAAGACACCCTGCGATGCAACTGGCACGCCGTTCACAAAACGGCAGCTTATGTTGCCTTCGACTTCCACGTATTGACCATTCTTGGCAATGAAGGTGGTTTCCAGATTGTCGTAGTGTCCCCCGCTCATCACTTTGTGAAGCAGGGCTATGCAGTGATCCACCAATTCGGGAAGAATAATATCGAACACGGTAAGTGCTTTTACTTCATCCAGTGTGTATCCCATTGTCTCCAGCCAGGCGCGGTTGACGAACTGGAAGCGTCCATCAGGAGCCACGCTTTGAATCATGTCGTGGGCGCTTTCAAACAGGTTCCGGTAGCGTTCTTCGCTTTCCCGTAGCATTGCCTCGGCCTGGCGGCGCTTGCGCCTATCTCCCGCCTCAATCAATTCACGGTCAATCGCGGGCGCAAGCCGTGTCAGATTGTCTTTCATCAGGTAATCGTGCGCACCAGCCTTCATCATGGCCACGGCGATTTCCTCACCGATGCTGCCGGAGATAATGATAAAGGGCAGGTCTATGCCGCTTTCCTTGAGCAGGGCGAGCGCGGCGGGAGCGCCAAAATCCGGCATGGAGTAATCGGCCAGGACGATGTCCCAGTGTTGTGTTTGCAACGCGGCTTTCATGGCGGCGGCAGTGTCAACGCGTTCAAACACCGGAGCATAACCGCAACGCCGCAACTCGCGCAGTATCAATAACGCGTCATCTTCAGAATCTTCAACTATCAATACACGCAATGGAGTACCCATATGACATGCCCTTACATAACAGGTGGAGACTCGTTTAAAAGCAGCCAATACAAACCCAGTTGCCGCACCGCCTCCATGAATTGTGCAAAATCCACGGGTTTGCGCACATAGCTGTTGGCGCCAAGCTGGTAGCTGTTGACAATATCGGCCTCTTCGCTTGAGGAAGTCAGAATCACTACCGGCAGCAGCTTCGTTCTGGCATCGGCCCGTAGGCGGCGCAGTACTTCCAGTCCATCAACTTTGGGTAGCTTTAAATCGAGCAGGATAACCTGCGGCATGATGCTGATGTCCCGGCCAGTGTAAGTTCCGGTCGCGAAAAGGAAATCCAACGCCTCAACACCATCGCGCGCCACTACGACTTCATTGAGGATATTATTCTTTTTCAGGGCACGCAGGGTTAATGCCTCGTCATCAGGATTATCTTCCACCAGCAAAATAATTTTAGGAGGCATAACGTTTTCCTCAGTTAGAGTGTAACAGCTCTGTATGGGATGCTGGCGTGACGGGTGTCACATTTGCCATTGAAACGTGTTGCAAAAACGGCCGCTCCTGCGCGTCCTGCGCTCGCGGCACTTGTGCATCCCTGCACGGCGCAAGCGTGAAATAAAAAGTGGCTCCCTGCCCAACCGCTGCATGCGCCCAGATGTGCCCGCCGTGCCGGTGAATAATGCGCTGCACTGTAGCCAGCCCGATACCGGTACCCTCGAATTCGGTGGTCGCGTGCAATCGCTGGAAAGGGCCGAAGAGTTTGCCTGCATAGGCCATGTCGAATCCAGCGCCGTTGTCGCGTACAAAAAATCCAGGTTGTCCATGGTCATGACTCACGCCGAATTGTATGTCTGCATGTTCGCATTTTGACGTAAATTTCCAGGCATTGCTGAGTAAGTTCTCCAGCATGATGCGCATTAGACGTGGGTCGCCATAAGCGGTTAGTCCTTCTGTGATATTGAAGATCACCTGTCGTTGCGGTTGAGTCCTTTGCAAGTCGTTGGCGATACTGCGCGCCAGCAGGCTCAGATCAACAGATTCCGCGCGCATCTCGTAGCGGGTGACGCGCGACAGGTTAAGCAGATCGTCGATGAGTTGCGCCATGCGCTGGCTGGCTGCCCGCACGCGGCGCAGCATGTTTTTGCCGCTTTCGTCGAGCTTGTCGTCATAGTCCTCCAGCAGCGCCTGGCTGAAGCCATCAATTCCCCGTAGTGGCGCGCGCAGGTCATGTGAGACGGAGTAGCTGAAAGCTTCCAACTCCTGATTGACGATGAGCAGTTGCGCAGTGCGTTCGGTGACGCGTTGTTCAAGCTGCCCATTGAGCCTGCGCATTTCTTCCCGGGTTTCTTTCAGGGAAACGGTCATAGTGTTAAAGGCCCGCGCCGTATCGCCAACCTCATCCCGTTGGTCAGCGCTAATTATGACATTGAGATCGCCCGCAGCGATTTTTTGCGCCCCCTGTGCCAGCGCCAGCAGGTGACGGGTGAGGAATCCGCTGACGATGATCAATAGAGTAACCGTAGCGGTGATCACCAGCAATGAGATGCCGATGCCTTGTGCCAGGGCGTCAGCCTTGGCTTGTTCCATGGCTCGGGTCGAGATGCCGAAACGTACATGCCCCACGGTTTGCCCCGTGATCTGGAGTGGTTGTTGCCGATCATACATATGATCTTGTTGAGTTCCGCTCAAATCCCGATCCACAGAAAAAGAGGCAGGTATTACACCAGCCCCTGTCATGTGTTTTGAATGATGGTCAATAACCTGGATATATTTCAGCCCTTTCGAATGAACGACTTCATTCAGGACATCTTGCAGGGCGGCGTAGTCGCGCTGCATCACCAGGGGCGCCAGCGCGGCATTCAGCAGGGGTTTTAATTCTTCAAGGCGGCTTTCCATCTGTTCCGTCAACGAATCGCTCATTAGAGCTACATGGTTGGCAATTGATCCGGTGAGCAGCACTGTCTGGATTAGCACGCAAGCGACGACGAGCCTAAAGCGCAGAGAGTGTGTTCCATAGGGCGATTTCATGGTCATTTTCGTGACAGGCGCTGCTGTAGAAGTGTGACGAAGGGCTTAAGGAATTGCATATCTTGTTCGGTAATTGGGCCTATGCCGCTATAACCAGTATTCTGTGAAAACACGGCACTGTTAATCCTGTCTTCATTGAAATGCAGCAGCGCATTATGCAGGCGTATGATTTCATGTGTGCCCATTTGCGGGTTTGCCATGAACAGGATATTAGGCGCCGGTTGCGTATAGGCCAAAACGCGTAAATGATTTTTATCTGCAGTGGGTAATGTCTTGAGAGCCCATTCAGAAATCAATGCCGCGTCAGATGCGCCGGAGGCGATCGCCAACGCCGCGCTGGTGTGTGAGGGGCTGTTACTGACGTTGATATCGCGCCCAAGTTGCAATCCCCCTCCGAGAAGCTGTTGTTCGCCGAGCAGGGTGACCATGGCGAGATTATTGAGGATGGCAAGGGTCTTGCCGCGCAGGTGCGCTATTTTTTGGTAGGGACTGGTTTTCGCTACTAAAAAAACGCCTCTTAGCGGATCTTGTATTTTAGCCAGATGGACAAACCCGTGCTGGTCTTCGGCGAGTTTTGCGAAATGTGGCGCGGTCACGACAAAGTCGTATTCGTTTGCGCCCGTACGCCGGAGGAATTCAGGAAAATCCGGTGCGGTGCTGATAATAACCTCGCGCTTTAGAACCCGCTCCAGATAGGACTTCAGCGGGGTATAATTGCGCATCAACGTGACTGCTGATTGCGATGGAAGAATACCGAATTGCAGCGGTTCCGTTGCTTGGTCCAAGGTGGCTCCCGGCATTGTAGAACTTCTTGCCTGTGCCGCAGCCGTATTCCAGAACAACATCAGAAAATGAATGATGAACAGAACAAGCGCGCAGTGAAAGACGTGCCATGCAGGTTTGGCGAACATTATTGATGGGCGGTGTGCTTCGGATAACCGCAAAAGTATCAGCATATTCGTCCAACCCCGCAGGATGAATAGGAATGTATTTTTGCCTCGGCGTATACTGACCGACTTGACCATCAAAGCAAGATAGGGTTTGTTAGTATGCTCATAAGTTGAGTGTTGTTGTCAACATTTTTTCTTCTCAGGCGACATCAATCTCTTCTGGTTTGGGCTCCTCGCTATGCTCTCCCCGCAGCTTGCTGCGTTTATTGTCATCGCCATTATCATTGCAGGCGAAGTGGGGGATCTTGCAAGATCTCTCAAAGTTGTCTCACCTTCGTTCGAGACTCGAGACAAGGATTTCTCGCTGTGCTCGAAATGACAGAGAAATACGCCGCCCCTTGGGGCGGGGATCTTTATTTTACCGCGCGAACTTGAAGGACGCTTTAGATTTTGGGATTATCCGCAGTCCGCGCCACCAGCCACACCAGCGCCAGCACTGGCACACCAGCCAGCGCAGTGCCAGTGAAAAAGCTTGCCCAGCCATAGGCATCGACAAACTCGCCGGAAAATCCGGCGATGAATTTTGGCAGCAACAGCATCACCGAGGTGAACAGCGCGTATTGGGTTGCGGAGTAGGCCTGGTTGGTGAGGCTGGAGAGGTAAGCGACAAACGCGCTGGACGCGATCCCGGCAGAGAGGTTGTCCGCCGAGATGGTGAACACCAATGCGCCGACATCGTGTCCGCGCCCCGCCAGCCAGACAAACAGCAAGTTAGTGGCCGCTGAGAGAACCGCGCCCAGCATCAGCGTGCGCATCACCCCCATGCGCATTGTCAAAACGCCCCCCAGCACCGCGCCGACGACAGTCATGATCACGCCATACACTTTGGACACGGTGGCAACTTCATCCTTGGTGAATCCCATCTCCTGGTAGAACGGATTGCTCATTACACCCATGACTATATCGGAAATGCGGTACACGGCGATCATGGCGAGAATCAACGCGGCTTGCCATTTAAAGCGCTGGATGAAGTCGATGAAGGGTGACAGCACCGCACCATAAAACCATGCCGTGGCATTCAACGCGCCGCCCGACAACCCTGCCGCCGCGAAGCGTTCGCGTGCCTGTGCTTCGTGCTCGTTGATGGTTGTAGATACTTGTATCGAAGGCTCGCGGATGATCAATGTGGTGAGGATGCCAATGAGCATTAACCCTGCCATTACGGTGTATGCCACCTGCCAGGGACGGAAGTCGTAGGTGGTTTCAGACGGATCGAGGCTCGCCGCAATCCACAGTACGCCCGCGCCTGCTGTGATCATCGCAAGACGATAACCTGTCTGATAAGTCGCAGCCATCGCGCCCTGTTTCTCAACTTCCACGGCTTCGATGCGGTAGGCGTCGAGCGCGATATCCTGGGTCGCCGACGCAAACGCTACCGCCAACGCAAACCACACCATATGCGTCAGATTCAACGCAGGGTCGGTATTCGCCATGCCCAGCAAGGCTGCCGCGATACATATTTGCGACACCAATAGCCACGCACGCCGTCGCCCCAGCCGCGCCGTCAGGATCGGCAGATTCAGCCGATCCACCAGCGGCGACCACAAAAATTTAAAGCCATAGGCCAATCCCACCCAGCTCAAATGGCCGATGGTCGCACGCGTAATTCCCGCTTCTGACAGCCAGAACGAAAGCGTGCCGAGTACGAGCAGCAGCGGCAGCCCGGCAGCGAAACCGAGGAACAGCATGCCAATGACGCGCGGGTGGGTGTAGACCTTGAAGGCGTCAAGCCAGCGAGTCGTATTTTTGGTGTTGCTCATAAGCGTGTCACGCCGTTACTCCATGAGCGTGGGATGGTGCGGGAGAATAGATGTTCATGGGGCGCAATGCGAGCAAAAAGAGGTCATCCGCCCATCATCCCATATCTATGCGGTAAGGATGTGAAATATTTTACAAAAGTATAGACTTGGTGGGAAGTTTAAAATCTAATAATCGAGATTAATTAACAATTATAAGCTGCTGAAAAATATCTATTTCAGCAGCTTATTTTGTCATCTTACATCTTGTCTTTTTTCATCTCGTGCCCCGGCATCTCATGGCCGGGCATGCCTTTGTGTTTTTCCTTCATTTCTTTCCATTTTGCGGCCATGTCATCGTCTTTTTTCATGATCTCATCAAGACGCGTAATCATTTTTCCCAGCTTTTCTTTTTCAGCCGCGCTGGGTTGATGATTAATATCTTTCAGAATCATCATCACGTCTTTCAACATGCCTTTGACTTCTTTCATGGTTTGATGATGCTCCTGCATCATCTTCCCTCTGTCATGCCCCATCGCACCTTTATCATCGGCATAGGCATTGCCCATAAAAAGGGCGCTGGTTAAAGCAAGCGCACTAAATAATTGTGATGTTTTCATAAACGGTACTCTCCTTGTGGTGTTAGGGTGGGCTTTCATGTTACCACAAAAAATATAGGCTTCATTTGAATGCGCGTCAAGTGGCTGCGCGTGTGGGTGGTGGTAACCTGATGGGTAAGGTATGATTTGTGCGTGATAGAGCACACGAGCTAGTCGTTTTAATTTCGTAATGTCATTTCGACCAACGGGAGAAATCCTTGTCTCGAGTCTCGAACGAAGGTGAGAAAACTTTGAGAGATGTAAGATCCCTCCCCCCGCTTTCGCAGGGGTCGGGATGACAGTTATTCTTACACTCGGGATGACAGTAAATACCTTTGTTCGAAATGACAACATATCAGGGTTGTGTTTAATATCATGCGTATCGGTATTGTAGCAGGCGAGGCCTCCGGCGATTTGCTGGGTGCGGGGATGATTCGCGCCATCAAGCAACGCCTACCTGATGCAGTGATTGAAGGCATCGCTGGGCCTGCCATGATCGCGCAGGGGTGCACTGCACTGTTTCCCGCAGAAAAGCTCGCCGTGATGGGTTTTGTTGAAGTATTGGGACGCTATCGTGAGCTGCATGGCATACGCACGGAACTTATCCGCCACTTTCTCGACAATCCGCCCGATGTATTTATTGGCATTGACGCGCCCGATTTCAATTTGGGCTTGGAACACGCACTCAAAGAGGCAGGCATTCCCACCGTGCATTATGTCAGCCCCTCGGTATGGGCGTGGCGGCAATGGCGGCTGCGCAAGATTGCGCGATCCACGGATTTGATGCTGACGCTGTTTCCCTTCGAGGCGGTGTTTTATGAGGCGCATCATGTGCCGGTGCGGTTTGTCGGCCATCCACTGGCAGAAATGATCCCCGATGTTGCAGACCCGCAGGCCGCGCGTGTGGCATTGGGATTACCCCTGAAAAGTGAAATTGTCGCGCTGTTGCCCGGCAGCCGCATGAGTGAAGTGAATGCGCTGGGATTAACTTTTATTCAAGCCGCACAGTGGTGCGCCCAGCACCGCCCCGATGTGCATTTTGTAGCGCCGCTGGCGACGCCAGCAACGCGTGAACTGTTTGAGCAACTTGTGAAAACCCATGCCCCCACTCTGTCGATAACAATTATCGCCGGGCGCTCGCGCGAAGTAATGGCCGCTGCCGATGTGGTGTTGCTGGCATCCGGCACTGCCACGCTGGAGGCGCTGTTATTAAAGCGACCCATGGTCGTAGCGTACAGGCTCGCGCGGCTAACGTATTGGCTTGCCAAATGGCTGGTGAAAGTGCCGTATGTGTCCTTGCCCAACCTGCTTGCAGGCAAAAGCATTGTCGAAGAATATATTCAGGATGCCGCTACGCCAGAAAATTTGGGCAAGGCTGTGGTACAGTTTCTTGAGCAGCCCCAGTCTGCGCAGGCGTTGCAAAAAATATTTTCGGACATCCATACTTCATTGCGCCAAGATGCAGATCAGCAAGCGGCCGAGGCAGTATTGGCATTGGCCAAAGACAGAACCTTGATCTCCCCTCTCCCGCGCACGGGAGAGGGTTAGGCAACCGCTGGTGACCCCTCTGTGTGGTACCGAACAGACTGCGTTCATCTTGCGCCGTATTCTATCTGATAAATAGTACTCAATTTTACTTTAAACTAAGGAGACTACGATGAGCATTTCAAAAAAGTTGTTATTGACAGGAGTCTCAATGATCCTTGCTGTGGGGCTAGCCGCATGCGACAAAAAAAACGAAGAGGATAAGATAGGCTCGTCTGCAAATGATACTCATATCGAGCGGGATATGGACGAAGCAGCCAACAAAATTGATAATAAAATGGATCAAGTTGGCGAGAAAGTCGATGACGCTACGATTACCGCTAAAGTCAAAGCCGCTATATTTGCAGAACCGGGGCTTAGCGCTTTACAGATTAACGTGGATACCGTCCAAAATGTGGTGACGCTCACCGGCTCGGTTGACTCACAGCAAAACAGTGATAGAGCTAAAGAAATAGCAGGCGCTGTGGCTGGCGTAACAAGTGTAGTAAACAACCTGGTAGTTAAGTCAGATCATTAAGGGCGAATTGCAACGCCTATATACGCTTGCGCAACCTGTTGCATACTAATGCCTTGGCTTAGTGTGCAACAGGAAAATCAATATCCTCTAGCGTAGATAACTAGAATGGTGTCGCCACCATCACACGGTTTTGACCCGCTGATTTGGCTGCATACAATCCTTGGTCGGCATGTTAATGAGAATAGAATTTTTAAACTTGACTGCCCATAAAATATCTAAAATATTACCATACTGCCCTCTGAAATTGAATTTGTTCATGCGAGGTATCTGGGTGCAATTCCACCTTCATGTGACTCGTGTTTCCTGCAGAGGCCACGTCCGCAGCACGCGGTAATGCACGCCCATCACTTCGGTAAGTGATTCCACCAAAGCATAGTCTCGCACATTCCAAACAATCGGCGCTATCATTGCTGGAAGTATTGGCTGCTTCGGCTTCATCTTCCGGTACAAGGTGAGGTGGTTCTGGAAAGGGCGGCGGTCAATGGTAAATTTGCACTGTGTTGCAGCGTCCCGCATTTGTCCTGCCAAGCTCAGCAAGGTCGGTGGGTTTTCGCCGCCAACCCACACGACCTGAGGTTTACGCCAATAGCCCAGTTCAGTGAGAACGAGGGTGAAAGGTGCTGCCGCAATGTGGTCTAGCCGCTGCTCCAGACACTCCCGTTGTGTAGCCGTGGTGGCGCCGAGAAATAATAAGGTCATGTGCAAATTGTCGCCCTTGACGCGCTGACCGTTGTTCGGCGGCAAGTCATTTTGTAACTCAACAAGGTGATGCCGCACCATTGGATCCGGCCACAAGGCGATAAACAAGCGTTGGACTGTGGGCTCTGTCATTTAATTTAATGAGGCTCTGATGTGTGTCATTTCGACCGTAGGCGACCGCCATGGATGGAGGAAGGTAGAGCAACGCAGGAGCAGTTGCCGGGAGAAATCCTGGAGGCATTTTAAAGAATCCAATAATATACAGATTTCTCCTCGCGGTCGAAATGACAACATAGCGTATATCAGAAGTCACTAACTTGGTTAGTTGCGGGTAGCTGCCTAGCTGCCAGTCGTCCAGTACAGATTGACCAGTTCAGGATTCGCCGTACGAAGGGTACGTAGGCGGGATTGCCCGCATGTTTCATATCCGTGTGGTTGTCTTGGCATTAGCATGGCGTACAGCCGCCCATAAAAAAAGCCCCGCCATACTGGCGGGGCTTTTGTTTGCAGCGTGTTACTACGCAGCAGGGTCAGGCTTACATCATGCCCATGTCACCCATGCCGCCCATACCACCGCCGCCGCCAGCAGGCGCTTTATCGTCCTTCGGCATTTCGGCAATCATGGCTTCAGTGGTGATCATCAAGCCGGCCACGGAGGCGGCGTTCTGCAATGCGGAACGCGTTACCTTGGTCGGGTCGAGAATACCCATGTCGATCATGTCGCCGTACTCGCCAGTCGCGGCATTGTAACCATAATTGGTTTTGCCTGCGGCTACTTTATCGAGCACCACAGAGCCTTCGCCACCGGCATTCGCAACGATCTGGCGTAATGGCTCTTCCATGGAGCGACGCGCAATCGCAATGCCCACGTCCTGGTCATGATTGTCGCCCTTGAGATTTTTGATGGCAACAATGGCACGAATCAAGGCAACACCACCGCCCGGCACCACGCCTTCTTCAACGGCAGCGCGGGTCGCGTGCAGCGCGTCTTCAACGCGTGCTTTCTTCTCTTTCATTTCCATTTCGGTAGCAGCACCGACTTTGATAACGGCAACACCGCCTGCCAGCTTGGCAACGCGTTCCTGCAGCTTCTCGCGGTCATAATCAGAGCTGGTGTCTTCGATCTGGGCGCGAACCTGTTTAACGCGCGCTTCGATGTCTTCACGTTTGCCATGGCCATCAATAATAGTGGAGTTGTCTTTGGTAACGATAATGCGCTTGGCACGACCCAAATCTTTCACGGTCGCTTTTTCCAGGGTCAAACCCAGTTCTTCGGCAATCAAGGTTGCGCCGGTGAGAATTGCGATATCCTGCAACATTGCCTTGCGACGGTCGCCGAAGCCCGGAGCCTTAACGGCGCAGACCTTGACGATGCCACGGATATTGTTGACCACCAGGGTCGCCAACGCTTCGCCTTCCACATCTTCAGCAATGATAAACAATTGCTTGCCGGCTTTGGCAACGCTTTCCAGAATAGGCAGCATTTCACGGATGTTGGAGATTTTCTTGTCGTACACCAGAATCAGCGCGTCTTCGATTTCGGCGCTCATGTTCTGCTGATTGTTGATGAAGTACGGGGACAGGTAACCACGGTCAAACTGCATGCCTTCCACGACATCCAGCTCGTTTTCCAGGCCGGAGCCTTCTTCCACGGTGATCACGCCTTCTTTGCCCACTTTAGCCATGGCATCGGCAATGATGCGGCCAATAGCTTCGTCGGCATTGGCAGAAATCGTGCCTACCTGCGCAATCGACTTGTCATCGGTGCAGGGCTTGGAAATCTTCTTCAGTTCTTCAACGGCGGCAATCACGGCCTTGTCGATACCGCGCTTCAAGTCCATCGGATTCATGCCGGAAGCAACGGCCTTCATGCCTTCACGCAGAATGGCCTGAGCCAGTACGGTAGCGGTGGTGGTGCCATCGCCAGCGATATCGGAGGTCTGTGAAGCAACTTCCTTCACCATTTGCGCGCCCATGTTTTCAAACCGGTCTTCCAGTTCAATTTCCTTGGCCACCGATACACCGTCTTTGGTGATGGTAGGGGCGCCGTAGCTCTTTTCCAGAACTACGTTACGGCCCTTGGGACCCAAGGTTACTTTAACGGCGTTAGCCAGGATGTTTACGCCACGTACCATGCGTACGCGGGCATCATCACCAAATTTTACGTCTTTAGCTGCCATGTTTTTATTCCTCTAAGTTCGTTGAGAAAAATATGTTGTGTTGTGTGGAGATGCGCGTTTGGCATCGCTGGCACGATTTAGCCTTCGATAATGCCGATGATGTCTTCTTCGCGCATTACCAGCAGATCCTGGCCGTCTACTTTGACTTCACTGCCGGAATACTTGCCGAACAACACTTTGTCGCCCACTTTGACGCCCAGCGCGCGCACGTCGCCATTGTCCAATGGCTTGCCTTTGCCCACGGCAACCACTTCGCCACGGCTCGGCTTTTCGGCGGCGGCGTCCGGAATCACGATTCCACCAGCGGATTTACGCTCTTCCTCAATGCGGCGGATAATGACGCGGTCATGTAAAGGACTGATTTTCATATGTTATCTCCCTATCCTAAATAATGGCATAAACAATGGTTGAATAGTTTTACAGCAACTTACCCATAGTATCGCTGGCGGACGATTAGCACTCACCAGATACGAGTGCTAATAATGATAGCCTCTTGAATTTCTACGTCAAGATATTTCGTAAAAAATACCATTTTAAGCTTTTGCCACCAGCCGTTTAATGCGGTATCTTTAGCAGTATGAGCCAGGAATACTACGTTATTCTGAATACCTGCCCCGACCTTGAGACGGCGGAGGCGATTGCCAACACCTTGGTGGACGAGGAGTTGGCGGCGTGCGTGAATATCATTCCCGGCGTGCGTTCGGTGTATATATGGGAAGGCCAGCGGACCACCAGCCAGGAGCACCTGCTGCTGATTAAAGCCATGGCTTCCGATTACGAGGCCATCGAAGAAACCATCCTTGAACTCCACCCCTATGAACTTCCTGAAATTATTGCTGTCTCCATAAGCGCGGGTCTGCCCGATTATCTGGACTGGCTGGGCGTGGAAGACGCGGAAGATTGAGCGTGGCGATGTTTGGCTGCAATAGTTTGGTTTTGATGGTATTTTAAAATGATGCAGCTAGTTTTGATGATGTGGCTGGCGGTTGCGGGCGCCGTAATGCCGCTCACCGCCTCCGCCACGGATGCGCCTGGGAATGGCATACTGGGCACCCTGGCACAGCGCTTTGGTCTGTCTTCAGCCCCCCCCTCCACAGAGTTCCTCGACCCCGAGCAGGCGTTTGTTTTGACGGTGGATGCCGTTAATGCTTCCACGGTGCGCGCGCGTTGGGACATCGCCCCAGGATATTATCTTTATCGTAACAAATTCGGTATTACCGCTGCTGCTGCTACGGGCGGCGTGGCTGTTACTGCGCCCGGTATTGTAGTGGGGGAATTTACCGCGCCGCGCGGTGAAGTGAAGGCTGACCCCAACTTCGGCAACGTCGAAGTTTATCATCAGCCGGTTACTCTTCACGTGCCTGTCACCCGCGCCACTGCAACTGCTGCCGAAGAAATTACGCTGGAGGTGCGCTATCAGGGTTGCGCCGACGCGGGTTTTTGCTATCCACCGATTGCCAAGCAGGTAACGCTGACATTACCAGCGGGTAATGCCACTTTTGCTGCGACGCCCTTAACAGGTGAAACAGGGGCAGAAGCAGCAGCGGGCATCGCAACCGATGCGGAACTTCCCGAGCAGGATCGCTATGCCCGCTCGCTGGCCAGCGGCAACACGGCACTCACCTTGTTGACGTTCTTTGGCCTGGGCGTGTTGCTCGCATTCACGCCATGCATGTTCCCGATGATTCCGATTCTTTCCAGCATTATTGTTGGCCAAGGCGCCGGACTAAGCACGCGCCGCGCGTTTTCCCTGTCGTTCATGTATGTGCTGGCAATGGCGCTTGCTTACACGGTAGCGGGCGTATTGGCCGGACTATTTGGCAATAATTTACAGGCCGTGTTTCAAAATCCGTGGATACTGGGCAGTTTTGTCGCAGTGTTCGTGCTGCTGGCATTATCCATGTTTGGGTTTTATGAGTTGCAACTCCCCAGCCGTTGGCAGAGTAAGCTCGCTGATATGAGCAATAAGCAGCGCGGCGGCAGCCATGCGGGGGTGGCGGTGATGGGCCTGTTTTCCGCGTTGATCGTCGGCCCATGCCTGGCCGCACCGCTGGCGGGCGCGCTGATTTATATTGGCCAAAGCGGTGACGCGGTGCTGGGCGGCGCGGCGCTGTTTGCATTGAGTATGGGCATGGGTTTGCCGCTGCTGGCGATTGGCACGTCGGCGGGCAAACTGTTACCGCGTGCCGGGGGCTGGATGAACGCCGTCAAAGCGGTGTTTGGCGTGTTGCTGCTGGCGGTGGGCGTGTGGATGCTGGAACGCATTGTGCCACCGCAGATTATTATGGTGTTATGGGCCGTGTTACTGATTATTTCAGCGGTTTACATGGGCGCGCTCGAAAAGCTGGCGCCTGAAGCGAACGGCTGGCGCAAGCTGTGGAAAGGCGCAGGCGTAGTGCTGTTGATTTATGGCGGTCTGGTATTGCTGGGCGCCGCGAGTGGTGGCAAAGATGTGCTGCGGCCGTTGCATGGCTCATCATTCATGGGCGGAGCGTCAGCCCTGGCGGAGCAACACCTGCCATTCAAAACGATTAAAAGTGTGGCTGATCTTAATCGTGAGTTGGATGCCGCCCAGGCTCAGGGTAAGCCCGTGATGCTGGATTTTTATGCGGACTGGTGTGTGTCGTGCAAGGAAATGGAAAAGCTCACGTTCGCCGACCCCGGTGTACGACAAGCGTTGGCAGGAATGATATTATTGCAGGCCGATGTAACGGTCAACGATGCGCAGGATCAGGCGTTGCTCAAACACTTCGGTATTTTTGGTCCGCCCTCTATTATGTTTTTTGGCGTAGACGGCACCGAGCGGCGCACCCGTCGCCTGGTGGGTTTTGTAGGGCCTGCCGCGTTTAAGGCGCATGTGATGGGTGTGCTGGCTTCTAACCCTGACAGGATTTTATGAAAAAAACGAGTCTGATAATGGGTGCATTACTGTTCTACGGCGTTAGCGTGGGAGGCACCCAATGGTTGCAGGGGATGCGGGAAGCAAGCGCCACTCAGGAGCGCGTCGAACGTGTTGGGGGCACCAAGGTAGCATCTACTAATCCTCAGCGTCCACCGTTTGCCTTGCCGGACACGGCGGGTGTGTCGCGTCATATCAAAACCTGGGACGGCAAAGTACTGGTCATAAATTTCTGGGCGACGTGGTGTGGGCCGTGTCTGCGGGAAATCCCCGCTTTTATTGAGCTGCAAAAAAAGTACGGCGATAAGGGTTTGCAATTTGTGGGGGTCGCGTTTGATGACCTGGAGGCGATTCAGGGGTTCGCTAAAACTTCTAAAATCCAGTTTAATTATCCGATCCTGGTCGGGGAAGATGAAGCCATGACCATCGCGGCCATCTATGGCAACACCATTGGCGCGCTGCCCTACACAGTGATTATTGATCGCAAGGGTAAAATTGTGCATGGCCAGATTGGTGAAATATCGCACCGATCCGCTGAAGATATCATCAAACCGCTTCTGTAGTCCGTGATTCTTCATGAATCTTGTTGCTATCTGCATTGAACTTCTGTAAATTTTACATCTATAAATTACTCAGAGAATAAAAAATGGCGACAGTATTGGTGCTGCATGGCCCCAATCTTAATTTATTGGGTGGCCGCGAACCTCAGCATTATGGTCACACCTCCCTGGCGGTAATCAATGCGCGTCTGGAATCCCAGGCCCAGGCGGCGGGGCACGCGCTGGTGTGCTTTCAAAGTAATGCCGAGCATGATCTGGTTGAACGCATTCACGCCGCACAGGGAAGAGCGGAAGCGAAGGGTTCTGCTAGTGTCGCGGGAGGCACGATGCCGGGAGCGACCGCTGCGCAGCAGGAAGCCGTGGCATTTATCATTATCAACCCGGCGGCCTTTACACACACCAGTGTGGCGTTACGCGATGCGCTGAGCGCAGTAAAAATCCCGTTTATCGAAGTGCATCTCTCCAACGTACATGCGCGCGAAGCGTTTCGCCATCACTCCTATTTTTCTGATCTTGCGGTGGGGGTGATCAGCGGCTTGGGTCCACAGGGTTATGAGCTGGCTTTGCAGGCGGCGTTGGCCAGATTGCCTGCGAACTGAAAAACAGTTTATTCGGTTCAGGTTGGAGCCCCTCGCTGCGCTTTCCCCGCAGCTTGCTGCGTTTATTGTCATCCCGAACAAAGTGAGGGATCTTGCTTAAGATTCCTCGCAGCGCTCGGAATGACATAGAATTTTATTGATATGGATGGATTATGGATATACGTAAAGTCAAAAAGTTAATTGAATTGCTGGAAGAGTCCGGAATTTCAGAAATTGAAATCCGTGAAGGCGAGGAAACGGTACGCATTAGCCGCCATAGCCAGGGCGCTACGCCGATGGTGTATAGCCAGGCGCCGATCTCCATGTCGGCCATCGCCGCCTCTGTGGCGACCCCTGCGGCGCCTGCTGTTGCGACACCCCCTCCTGTGGGGCATACCGTGATGTCACCTATGGTGGGTTCTTTCTACCGCGCCGCTGCGCCGGGCAGCAAGCCTTTCGTTGAGGTTGGCCAGCGCGTTAACGTCGGCGATGTGGTGTGTATTATTGAGGCCATGAAAATGCTCAATCAGATTGAATCGGACAAGGCCGGGGTCATAACTGCGATTCTGGTAGAAAATGGCGAGCCGGTAGAGTACGGTGAGCCGCTGTTTGTTATTGAGTAAACCAGTACCGCGTGGGTGTGTTATTCCCTTCCTGATGATTCCGATGATTCCACAGTGAGCCTGATGAATGCTTGAAAAAGTTGTTATTGCCAATCGTGGTGAAATCGCATTGCGTATTTTGCGTGCGTGCCGCGAATTGGGTATTAAAACCGTCGCAGTGCATTCTGCCGCCGACCGTGACCTGAAACATGTGCTGCTGGCGGACGAGTCAGTGTGCATTGGCCCCGCGTCATCTGCATTAAGTTATTTGAATATTCCCGCATTGATCAGTGCTGCCGAAGTGACTGATGCCGTGGCGATACATCCTGGTTATGGTTTTTTATCTGAAAACGCTGATTTTGCCGAGCGCGTTGAACAAAGTGGTTTTATTTTTATTGGCCCGCGCCCTGAAACGATCCGTTTGATGGGTGACAAAATTTCAGCGATTGCCGCCATGAAAAAAGCCGGTGTGCCGTGTGTGCCGGGTTCTGATGGCCCGTTGCCAGAAGATGAAGATGAAATCCGCGCGCTGGCACGCGAGATTGGTTATCCCATCATTATTAAAGCGGCCGGAGGTGGAGGCGGGCGCGGTATGCGTGTGGTGCATAGCGATGCTGCCGTATTGCAGGCAGTGTCACTGACACGTGCCGAAGCAGGCAGTGCGTTTGGTAATGCTACCGTGTATATGGAAAAGTTTCTGGAAAATCCACGGCACATTGAGTTTCAGGTGTTGGCTGATCAGCACGGTAATGCCATTCATCTGGGCGAGCGCGATTGCTCCATGCAACGCCGCCATCAAAAAGTTCTTGAAGAATCACCGGCGCCAGGGCTGTCTGATAAATTGCGTAAAAGCATGGGCGAGATCTGCGCCAAAGCATGCCGCACCATCGGTTATCGCGGTGCTGGCACCTTCGAGTTTCTCTACGAAAATGAAGAATTTTATTTCATTGAAATGAACACGCGCGTGCAGGTCGAGCATCCTGTCACTGAGATGGTTACGGGTGTGGATATTGTCAAAGAACAATTACGTATCGCCGCAGGTGAAGAATTATCGCATCGCCAAAAAGATATTGTAATGCGTGGTCATGCTGTGGAGTGCCGTATCAATGCTGAAGATTCGGTAAAGTTCATCCCTTCACCGGGGTTGATTACGCGCTACCATGCCCCCGGCGGGCCGGGTGTGCGCGTGGATTCGCATATTTATACGGGCTATAAAGTGCCGCCCCATTATGATTCCATGATCGGCAAGCTCATCACGCACGGCGACACGCGCGAATCGGCACTGGCGCGCATGCGCACCGCGCTCAGTGAAATTATTGTGGAAGGAATTAACACCAACATTTTATTGCATAGGAATATTTTGAGTGATGCGGCTTTTGTCGCGGGTGGCACTAACATTCATTATCTGGAAAAGAAGCTGGGGTTGTAACCCATTATACATGCCCTGGCTACAACTTAAACTTGCCTCCACCCCTGATGCTGCCCAGCGCCTGAGTGATTTGCTGAGCGATGCAGGTGCGCTTGCCGTGACCCTGCAAGATGCCGCTGATCAACCGCTTTATGAGCCACCGCCCGGCGCGACGCCGTTGTGGAGCCAGACCTGGGTTACCGGATTGTTTGATGCTGATACAGATCTGCAAGCTGTGCTTGCCTGTCTGCGGAGTACGTTGGGCGAGCATGATTTGCCGCATATTATCAGCCCACTCGAAGATAAAGACTGGGAGCGTGAATGGATGGATAACTACCATCCGATGCGTTTTGGCGCGCGCTTATGGATCTGCCCGAGCTGGCATCAGCCCCCGGATGCTGATGCCATCACCGTCATGCTCGACCCCGGCTTGGCGTTTGGTACGGGCACGCATCCTACCACTGCATTATGCCTGGAGTGGTTGGATGCGCATGATGTTGTTGGCAAGCATGTCATCGACTACGGTTGTGGCTCCGGCATTCTTGCCGTGGCCGCCGCCAAACTCGGTGCGCAGCAGGTGTGGGCGGTGGATTATGATCCGCAAGCGCTGCACGCAACGACACTTAACGCCGAAAAAAATGCCGTCAGCACGCTCATTCATACGGTATTACCCAACGATTTACCACACCAACCCACAGATATTATGCTGGCCAATATTCTGGCTGGCCCGTTAATCGAGCTTGCGCCTTTGTTTGCCGATCTGGTGCGTCCCGGCGGCGCCATTGTCTTGTCCGGCATTCTCAACACCCAGGCCGATGCTGTCATGCAACGCTACCAGCCCTGGTTTGACATGGTGCCCGCGACAGAGCGTGACGAGTGGATGCGCTTGAGTGGTGTGCGCAAAGCGATGTAATTTACCCATCCATTTCATTTATTCATGCAATCAAATTTAGCAACACGCTGGCGCATCACATCCGCCGCCGCTGTAGTTACCGCCTTTGGTTTCCTGTGCAGGGCGCAGGGTGCCGGCGGGGGCGCACCAGGCGACGGGTGCGCGGGGTAGGGCGGGGGTGATGCCGATGAAGTCATTTTTGTAGGGGCCTTCTGTGAGCAGGTGGAAGGTGCGTTCGCACACGGCCATGCGTTCGCCGCGCAGGTAAACGTGCCCTTCATCATCATTGACACTGGCATAGGGGCCGCGATAAATGACAGCGTGGCCGACATCCATGCACGCAGTGCCTGCGCCTTTGGTGGCGGTGAGTGTGGCGGAGCGGAACTCAATGCCGTTGATGACTCGCCATGGCTGCGCATCCCATTTATCGTAGCAGACAGCGATGAATCCGGCATCGGTAAATGCCTTGATAAATTCCTGTTCCTGGAAAGCACCGGAAATGCAACCACTCCACAAGTGGGCGTCAGCCTTGAGATGGGCGGGCACGGTTTCATCGCTGATGATGTCGGAAATGGCGACGCGTCCACCGGGTTTGAGAACACGAAATATTTCGTTGACCAGGCGTTGCTTGTCGCTATCACGCACCAGGTTTAATACGCAGTTGGAAATCACCAGATCTACTGAAGCATCCGCGATCATGGGTTGTGTGTGGCGTTGCTGGTCTTGCCAGGTGTTGAGTGCGACGAGATCGGCGGCATTGCGCACGGGATATTCTTGCAGATAATGCTCCAGCGCGGCGACATCCAGCGCGAGGTCTTCGATGTGGCCTTTGACGAAACGCACGCGTTGCCCGCCGAGTTTATTTGCCATTTCTGATTGATATTTACGTGCCAGCGCCAGCATGTCATTGTTCATGTCCACGCCGATAACGTGGCCGTGATCACCTACCAGTTGTGCCGCCATATAACAGATTTTTCCCGCACCGCTGCCCAGATCAAGCACGGTGTCGCCGATATGCACATAACGCGATGGGTCGCCGCAGCCGTAATCTTTTTCGATAATTTCCTGCGGCAACAGTGCCAGCAATGAGGTGTCGTAATCCACGGGGCAGCACAAGGCAGGCTGCACTTCTTTGGCGCCTTGTGAATAACGATCAATGACAGCGTGTGTGATGTTCATGTTTGGTTCCTTTGATGTCGGAATGGTGATAGTGGCATACGCTTACAGTGATTACAAAGCCTTATGTATTGTCATTTCGCCGTTCCTGTGCATCCATGCCCCCACGGCACTTGTGCGTCCCTGCACATCGAACCACCGGGAGAAATCTTGTCTTTAAAGTTCTTGCGCAGAGGATTTCTCCCGGTGGTCGAAATGACATGGCTAAAATAATCAAGGTTTCCATTAATCAGTCAGCGCGCCACCGCAACTGCTGCCTTGGCCGGCGGTGCAGCCATAGCAATGATCTTTTACGACAATGGGGCGGCCTGTGATGTTTCGGTTCATGAGATCGGTGATGTGGGTACGTGGTTTGGCGCTGATGCGTAGCGGCAGGTTGAGCATTTGATTAAAGTCGCAATCATACACATAACCTTGCCAGTCGACACTGATGAGTGAGCGGCACATGACGGCGTTAAGATTCGATTCCTGGTAAGCGCCACGCAATAAATCCATGTAGCTATGAAATTGGTTTTTTGAAATCAAGGTGCTGCCAAAGCGCTGTATGGGCATGTTGGTGATGGTGTAAAGGTGGTTGAATATCACGTTATAATGTTCGCTTAAATGTTTGCGGTAATCTGCTTCCAGTGCTTGTTGCGGAGGCGGTAGCGAAGGACCTTGCGGGTTATAGACGAGATTAAGCATCAACCCGGATCCCGGTTTGGCATAGCCCAGCGCATTGAGTTTTTGCAGGCCACGGATGCTGGCGGCAAATACACCTTTGCCGCGTTGTTGTTCTACATTTTCTTCAAGATAACATGGCAGCGAAGCGGTGACATGCACGCCTTGCGTAGCCAGAAACTCTGCGGTGCCGGCGTGGCCAGGTTGTTCGAAGATAGTGAGGTTACAGCGGTCAATAACGTCAATATTTAATGCGCGGGCAGCGCATACCAGGTCACGAAAATGGGGATTTAATTCCGGCGCGCCGCCGGTGATGTCTAAGGTGGTAACGCCTGAATTTCCGAGAAACGCAATGATATGGCCAATGTTGTCGCGCGTCATTATTTCGGTGCGTGCGGGGCCGGCGTTGACATGGCAATGCAGACAGGATTGATTACACACATAGCCCATGTTGACCTGCAAGGTGGTGAGCTTGCCACGTTTGATGGGCGGAAAGTCAGTGTCTTGCAGGAGAGGGAGTGTTGCGTGCATATTTTTCCTTTCTAAAATTCAATGAACTGGCAGCGGCGATGAGGGCGGCTATCGTTAATGTTACTCCCTAACCAAACAGAATCAACTTTCATGTGTCATTTGGATTGGGTTTAATGCGACCTGTCCAGCGTACACCCATCGTTGGGTCGGGCACGAAGGTCGGCGCTGGTCAGATAGCGATGGGTGCCAGCAGGCTCAGGGCCTGATCGAAGGCGAATTCCTTCGCCATTTGCTCATAGAATGCCCGTGCCTCGGGTGTGTCTGTCGGCGGTAGTATGACCTCAATGGTGAGCAGGAGGTTGCCTAACGGTTGGCCAGGTATGCCCTTGCCACTACTTCAAATTGGATCAAACCGGGCACCCCCTGGTAGTTACGGGTGTGCCACCCGATTATTTTTCAGTGACGGGACAGCGTTGGGGTAATCCACATTATCAATGGGAAAGCATGCAGGCTGACGGGTTTCAGTGGTGGATAAACCGGATGGCCACCCAGTTTGCATTGTTTGATGTGGTGCGAATTGATCATTTCCGTGGGTTTGAATCGTGCTGGGAAATTCCAGAGCAAAATCCCACTGCAGAAGGTGGCCAGTGGATTAAAGTGCCCGGTGATGCCTTGTTTGATGCATTATGCAAAAAGTTCAGTGCCTTGCCGCTGGTCGCAGAAGACTTGGGTATTATTACGCCCGAGGTGGATGCCTTACGTGAAAAATATCATTTACCGGGCATGAAGATTTTACAGTTTGCTTTTGAGGGTGGCCCAACCAATCCTTACCTTCCGCACAACCATAAAAAAGACAGCGTCCACCCTCGGCTGGTTCCAGGAATTATCTTATCCCGCGCAAAATTACATTATGGAATATCTGGCCAAACCGCTGGAATCCATGCCCTTGCCATTGATACGTAGCGCGCTTGCTTCGGTGGCGTGCCTGGCAATTATTCCCATGCAGGATGCATTACGGCTCGACGCCACACATCGCATGAACCTGCCCGGCACCGCGCAGGGTAATTGGCGCTGGCGCTACACCTGGGATCAAGTACCCGCCGACCTGGCGGCGCGTTTGCGGCGCATGGTGGAGATGTACGGTAGGGTGTGATAGGGGTGAGGTATCCTTAATGGGCACCTCTATAAATCCGCTGAAGCCACGATGGCGGCGTTGGAAATGGGCTCAAAATGCTCATGTACTCCGTGTACACTCCGCTTTTTCGCCCATTTCCGCCTTGCCCTCGTGGTTTGATCGAATTTATAGAGGCACCCATATGTTGAAATTGCTACTGACCAGCATCTTCCTGCTACTGGCGCTTTCTCTCACTGGATGCAGCATGATGGCGATAGGCTACAACAACGCCGATTGGTATCTGCGCTACAAGATCAACAACTACGCCTCTTTCAATACCGCGCAAAAAGAAACAATCCAGCGTGAAGTCGATGTTTTTATGGATTGGCACCGCCGCGACATGCTTCCTGAATACATAAATTTTCTCAAAAAAGTCGATCAAACACTCCAGAATGGCAGCGTAGAAAAAGAACAGATTTCCGCATTCAGCAATGAGTTGCGCGGTCTCTACCGCATGACGCTGACGCCTAGCGTCCAGCCTGCGGCCCATATACTGGCAAATCTGAACAAACCGCAGATTCAGGAATTCGAGCAAACCCTGAAAGAGGAAAATGAAAAACTGAAAAAGAGCGCGCTGGATGGAAGCCGCGACGAGCAACTGAACAGACGCGCCGAAAAAACCATCGACTTCATCGAAGATTTCACGGGAAATCTATCCGGTGAACAGGAAGAAAAAATCACCCTGATGAGCCGCCAACTCCCCTTCACCACCCCGGCATTCATGCAAAACCGGGAAAGCAATCAAAGGATCCTCATCAAACTCCTAAACAACAATGAGGGCGCCGAAAAAATCGCATCCTTCATCGGCCTATGGATTTCCACGCCGGAAAATACCCGCACACCGGACGAACAAAGGCTCATAAAGGAACTTCAGGATGCCGCCAACGGAATGATTGCAAATGTCTACACAATATTGACCCCGCAGCAAAAACAACGGTTGCGCAACAAAATTCAGGAGTACATGGCAGACCTGGGGACACTGACCAAACAGTCGCAACTCGCCGCTGCCCGAACCGCGCCCAGCCTGGCACTATTTCTCATAAAATACGGCGCATAACCCAGCACATGCCAGTTCCTTATGAAAGAGATCGCCCGGATCCAGGGAGGGGAAATTGCGGTGGAAATGTCTGCAAAGTTCCAATTGAGTATTTAAGGATCAAGCCTTGTCAATAACAAAACAATGACTTGCATGCAAGATCGTCGCCTGGGGATTTCTTAATCAAATTTGCTGGTAGCCTGTCGGCTGAGGGATTAGCCGCTGGCTACATAAGCACCGTTAAATCCACCGTAACAAAAATTTATGGTATACTTTTAAGGCTGTCAAAAAGGTTATAAATAGCTTGGATTCTCGGGGAATTTGCCACTGTTTCAGCCGTCGGCACGCTCAATAATGGTAAGTTGAACCGCACGTAATATCCAGGCATGCCAGAAGAAAATGTTGGAATGTCAGAATTAACTCCAATAGAGCCTCCCATCGGGTCTGGCTTCGATCCCAAAGATTTTCTTAAAACCTTACCCCATCAACCTGGGGTGTACCGCATGCTGAACAGCAACGGTGAAGTGCTCTATGTGGGCAAGGCGGGCAGCCTTAAAAATCGGGTATCGAGCTATTTTCGGGCGACGGGCACCTCTTCCAAGACACGGATGATGGTCGCGCATATTCATGCCATTGAGATTACTGTGACGCGCACCGAAGGTGAGGCGCTGCTGCTTGAAAATAATCTCATCAAGGAATTCAAGCCGCGCTACAACATCGTGCTGCGCGATGACAAAAGCTACCCCTATATTTTCCTTTCTGATCAGCATGACTTTCCACGACTCAGTGTGCATCGCGGCGCCAAGCGCGAAAAAGGGCGTTATTTTGGGCCGTATCCTTCTGCTGGTGCAGTGCGCGACAGCGTGCATCTGCTGCAAAAAATATTTCCGGTGCGCCAATGCGAAGACAGTTTTTACCGCAACCGTTCCAGGCCTTGCCTGCAATATCAAATCAAGCGTTGTACGGCGCCGTGCGTGGGTTTAATCAGCAAGGAAGCCTATCAGGAAGACGTGCGTCATGCAGTGATGTTTCTCGAAGGTAAGAATGCCGAGGTGATTAATGAGCTGGTAGTGCGCATGGAAACCGCCGCTGCGCAGCTCCACTTTGAGCAGGCCGCGCAACTGCGCGATCAGATTTCCACCCTGCGCAAGGTACAGGAAAAACAGTTTGTGAGCGGTGATGGAGGTGATGTGGATGTGGCGGTGAGTGTGGCGCGGGGTGGCGCGGGCTGCGTGCAGGTCTTTTTCATCCGTGGTGGGCGCAACCTCGGCAACAAAACTTTTTTCCCGCGCCATGTTGAAAATGCCGACACTGCTGAAATTCTCGCGGCGTTTTTGCCGCAATATTATCTGGGCAGGGAAACGCCTGCGGAAATTATCATTAATCACGCCCTGAGTGATGTCCCCTTGCTGGAGGAGGTGCTTCAGGCGCAGACTCAGCATAAAGTCACCATTAGTCACCGGGTGCGCGGCGACCGCGCCCAATGGCTGGCGCTGGCGGTCACCAATGCCGAAATGGCGCTGACGCAGCACATGCTCGGCAAGGCGAGTATGCGCCAGCGCTACGAGGCCTTGCAGGAGGCGCTGGGGCTGGATAGCCTGCCGCAGCGCCTGGAGTGCTTCGACACCAGCCACACCCAGGGTGAGTCGCCGGTTGCATCATGTGTAGTCTTTGATCTCAGAGGGGACGCCAATGGTCCGCTTAAATCAGATTACCGGCGCTTCAACATTCAGGACATCACCCCTGGTGACGATTACGCCGCGTTGCGCCAAGCCTTGCTGCGCCGCTATACACGCATTCAGGAAGGCGAGGGCAAGCTACCGGATATTCTGTTTGTCGATGGCGGCAAGGGGCAGGTCAGCATAGCGCAACAGGTGCTGGAAGAGCTGCAAGTGGTAGGGGTCATGCTGGTGGGAGTGGCCAAAGGAGCCGACCGTCGCCCCGGCATGGAGTCATTGTTCTTGTCCGGCAGCGATGCACCGATTATACTTCCGCACGATTCTCCCGCGTTACATCTGATTCAGCAGATCCGCGATGAGGCGCACCGCTTTGCCATTACCGGCCATCGCCAGCGCCGCGCCAAAGACCGCAGCCACTCGGCGCTGGAAAAAATCCCCGGAATGGGGCCGAAGCGACGCCGTTTATTGCTGAATCAATTGGGAGGCATGCAGGAAGTGGCGCGTGCCGCAGTCGAAGATTTAGCCACCATACCGGGTATCAGCAAACAACTGGCGCAGCGTATTTATGATGCATTTCATGCCGATAAAGTCTAGGAGTGCATTGCGCCGCAAGGGTGGTCTGCAGCCGCAGTTTTCTTTGGGCGCAGTGGGCGGCCTGTGAATATCCCCACGCTGTTAACCCTGCTGCGCATCGCACTTATCCCCGTTTTTGTTGTGGTTTTTTATCTGCCCTATGAAGGCATGCGTGCCGCCGCCGCCCTGATCTTCAGCATTGCCGCCATTACTGACTGGCTGGATGGCTATCTGGCGCGGCGGCTTGATCAGGCCTCGGCGTTGGGCGCCTTTCTCGACCCGGTGGCGGATAAACTGATGGTAGCCATGGCGCTGGTATTGCTGGTGCAGGCTGAGCCTACGCCGTGGCTGGCGATTCCTGCCGCGATCATTGTTTGCCGTGAAATTGCCGTGTCAGCGCTACGTGAGTGGATGGCCGAAATTGGCGAGCGTGCCCAGGTCGCAGTGTCCGAGATCGGCAAATTTAAAACCACCGCCCAGATGTTTTCTATCATCTTTTTGCTATACCATACACCGCTCATGGGTCTGCCAATCCGCGCTATCGGCTTTATATTATTATATATAGCAGTAGGACTTACGCTATGGTCTATGTTATTATATATCCATGCTGCCTGGCCGATTCTCACTTCCAAAGACAACATTAATCCAAAAAAGTAGCACAAGAAATAATGAAGGTGAATCAGCATTAGTGCTTGACAGTGAAGCGTCATTCCCTAACAATATGCAACCTTCAAACGCCGTGTACAAAAGCGGGAATAGCTCAGTTGGTAGAGCGCAACCTTGCCAAGGTTGAGGTCGCGAGTTCGAATCTCGTTTCCCGCTCCAAAATTTCACCAAAATTGAACTGAAGGGTGTCTCTGTAAGTTTGATTAAGTTGTAGCGCGGCTTTTAGCGAATTTACAGAGGCGCCCTGACGCAGGCTGGGTGGCAGAGTGGTTATGCAGCGGCCTGCAAAGCCGTGGACGCCGGTTCGATTCCGACCCCAGCCTCCAACATCAGCAACTTACCCTCCGCTTGGCTGGGTTCAGCTAAGCTTGCCTGATCTGGCCCGGGTGGCGAAATTGGTAGACGCAAGGGACTTAAAATCCCTCGGAGGGAGACTTCCGTGCCGGTTCGATTCCGGCTCCGGGCACCAAAAATCAAAGACTTACGGTACGGGGCTGCCTTTTTCGTTTTTGCAGTGTCAACCAAGTGTCAACGCGCGAGCGGGTTGAGATTTTTGGCTTCCTGCAGGTGTTCAGGATTGACCAGCACAGACCTGTTTTTGCCGGACTTGGTGCCAGAAAAATGAATTTGTCCATTGCGTACTTGTGGAGCGCGTAATCCTTCAGCTTCACTCCATCAAGTCCCTGTTGCCAGCCAAATCCTGGCGATCAACCCGGCATCTCTATTGTATCCTTTCCCCAATTCAGCCAGAAGCGTATTGATCTGCCCAAGCCTCAGATAGGAAAGCTCGCGTTCCTCTATTTTAAACTGGCGTAGCAACGCCAAAGGATTTTCTTTTTTCCAGTAGCCCAGCCGAGAGCGTAGCTCATTGAACACGTAAGACGGTCGGGTTGCCAAGCGCCCGGCATAGATTGCTACAACTAAACTTCCATGTGGAATGTACTTAACAACATCGTCTCACGCCATTCCATTTTCTGTTCTGCTCCGCTTTGAAAAATGCTTTGCGTTCTAGCGGTTGATCGCCTGCGTTGGCGTGGTGTGTATGCCAGTGTTCAAGATAGCGTTCATAGGCGTCATCACCACTGATAGTGCGTAGCAGTTGCCAGCTATGGCATGCGATTTTTTTTAGTGCAATCATATTAACGAACCTTTGATTAATGTGTCATTTCGAGCGTGGCGAGAAATCCCGGATCTCAAAAATTGAAACAGTCCAACAATCATCAAAGATTTCTCAAAGTTCTCTCACCTTCGTTCGAGATTCGAAACAAGGATTTCTTCCTGCGGTCGAAATGATAGCACACCACTCCACACCTCAGAGATTAATCACGCACCCAGTTTTCGACTGCGCGGCTGGGTTCATGGGGCGCTTCGGAAAGCGGTAAGTGGGGTTTGCCAGTGATAATACGGTATGCAACGCGCAATGTGTCCAGCACTAATATCCAGGTGGTCACCAGAAAGAAGGCGGTGAGTGTTGCGGCAATGTAATCATTGAAAATCAGTTGCGGGGCAGTGGCTGCTTTGTCAGGCGGCAATGTGCCTGCAGCAAGTTTGGCAGCCAAGTCTTGCGCGTGCGAGAGAAAACCAATACGCAGTTCGGGGCTGAAAAGTTTTTCCCATGCGGCGGTGCTGGTGATGATGATCAGCCAGGTGAGCGGCACGGCAGTCACCCACGCATAACGCAGTTTGCCGGATTTGATGATGATGGTGGTGGCGACGCACAACGCAATCGCGGCAAGCATCTGGTTGGCGATGCCAAACAGTGGCCACAGGCTGTTGATGCCGCCCAGCGGATCCAGCGTGCCCATATAGAGGAAATATCCCCAGGCGCTCACGACGATGCCGCTGGTGAGAAATACGCTGGGATACCAACTGGTGCGTCCGAGTGGCTTGTAGATGTTGCCGAGCAGGTCTTGCAACATGAAGCGGCCAACGCGCGTGCCCGCATCAAGCGTGGTGAGGATGAACAGCGCTTCGAACATGATGGCAAAGTGATACCACATGGAGAGCATGCCCCGGCCAAAGGCGTCAGAGAAAATGCTCGCCATGCCGACGGCGAAGGAAGGCGCACCGCCAGTGCGCGCAAATAAGGTGGTTTCGCCCATCTCGGTTGCGAGTTGCTGCATTTGCGCGACAGTGACGGGGAAACCCCAACTATTGATTGTGGCTACTGCATCTGCCGCTTCTTTGCCAACGATGCCCGCCGGACTGTTAATGGCGAAGTATACGCCGGGGTCAAGCACCGTGGCGGCGACCATCGCCATGATGGCGACGAACGATTCTACCATCATTGCACCATAGCCGATGAAGCGTGCATCGGCTTCGTTGGCAAGCAGCTTGGGTGTAGTGCCGGATGAGATCAACGAGTGAAAGCCAGAGATGGCGCCGCAGGCAATCGTGATGAATACAAACGGAAACAGCGCGCCGCCGAAGATCGGCCCTGTGCCATCAATAAATTGCGTGAACGCAGGCATTTTTACATCGGGCCGCAGAATGATAATGGCGATTGCGAGCAGCAGCATGGTGCCGATTTTCATAAACGTCGACAGATAATCACGCGGCGCCAACAGCAGCCATACAGGCACCACGGCGGCGGCAAAACCATAGGCGATGATCATCAACGCCAGTGTCGGGCCGTCATAATCAAACCACTGGCGCAACTCGGGCTGCTGATCCAGCCAACCGCCGCCTGCTACTGCCAGCAACAGCAACGCCACACCGATCAAGGTGCCTTCCAGTACCCGGCCAGGACGGATGTTGCGCATGTACAAGCCAATCAACACCGCGATGGGAATCGTCGCCGCCACTGTGGAAGTCGCCCACGGACTGTGCTTCATGGCGTTCACCACCACCAGGCCGAGCACCGCGATGAGTATGATCATAATCATCATCACACCCACTAATGCCGCCACACCGCCGATGGGGCCAAGCTCATCACGCGCCATCTGCCCCAGTGAGCGACCATTGCGGCGGGTAGAAAAAAACAGGGTAACAAAATCCTGCACACAGCCGCCCAACACCGCGCCGATTAAAATCCACAACGTACCGGGTAAATAACCGAACTGTGCCGCAAGGGTAGGGCCGATCAGCGGCCCCGGCCCAGCAATCGCAGCAAAGTGATGACCGAACACCACCCACTTGTTGGTGGGCACAAAGTCACGACCATCGTTGAGACGCTCGGCAGGCGTGGCGCGGCTGGCGTCCAGCATTAACACTTTAGCAGCGATAAAGGCGCTGTAGAAACGGTAGCCAATGGCATACACGCACACCGCCGCGACGATAAACCACACGCTATTAATCGACTCACCCCGGTGCAGCGCAATGGCGCCTACGGCGCTGGCGCCGAGGATCGCTATGCCGATCCAGATTAATATGCCCAGCAGGCTCATTTTTTTGGCAGGTGTAGTTATATTTTTCATGCTGTTCCCCTGAAATAATAAAATAAAGCCTCGAATTGTATCATGTGTGCGACCCAGATAAATCTCCCTGGTTACAGATGGTTTCTCCCTCAGATTTCTGTCCTACTGTCCAGATATTCTCTATATCGCTTGACACAGTCATCGAGCGAATATCGAAATCCGTCAGGTATGTCCAATTCCGCGTCAAGAGCAAACAGTAAAGGTAATCGCGCAGGATTTGTTGCGTCTATAGTTTCTAGTTGGCAACATAGCTCCCAAGCATGGTTCATTCCATCTTCCGTCTGTGCAGAAGGTGACGTTAATTTCGATGGCATAGACCTTCCAAGGCGCAAGCGTAGTTTTCGCAATTCATCATCTGTGGCGTTTAACATAAATTCTTGCAATACCACATAGACTACTTGAGATGGTATTGAAAGCGTCATCAGAGACGGTGTTGAAAGCGTTGCGCGCAGTCCTTCCATGACCCTGGATAATTGCTCATCATTCAGATGAGGGTAGTGGTATTTTACTTTTTCATGCAGGCTATCAGGGAAAGCATATGCTTTAATAAATAGTCTTCTTTCTTTTTCTATATCTGTCATTATTACCATAAAAATAATGGCAATAATGACGACTATTATGATTATCTTCATATAATTGACTCATTAAATTAAGGCGCTGCAATCCTTGCCAGAAATATCATGAATAGTCAGTCCATTCGCTTGGTATTTGTCGGTTCAGGTGGCCTGCCGAATCAATATAAAGTATCAAGCTAGTTGTCAGTTTTTATGATGGTGCCCAGCGATAAAGTCTTCACATGATACTTTCCCTCATAATCCTGAATCTTGGAGATGCTATTTCTCGCCATGATTATCCCCATCGAGGGTTCCTGTTGAATGAATATGATATCGCCTGCTTTTGCCGATATGTTTGTTTCTGCCCAGTTTTCCGCCTTGGAAAGAATCTGGTGGTCGCTAGGCATCAAGTTAAAATATATGTACTGACTCGATCTTGTGTAACCCATTTCAGATTCTGGCTCCTGATTATCCACAAATACATTAAAACGTATCAATCCGCCAAGCGATGAGGGGCGCACTACATACACAATGGCTTTTCCTTCTTCTGGTAATTTTGGTAACTGGTATTCTAAAACCTCTGCTTTCATTTTTTCGGGCGATGGTAAACTGGCACATCCCGAAAGTACGGTGAATATGAACATCAAAAAACCTGCGCCTGTAGCGTAATATTTTCTCATCTCATGTTCCTTCCTGTTGTTGTAGAATTCTTGACTTGCCACCATCCCGAGCCACGTAAGACAAAGAGGCACTCAAGTCAAATGGCTGTTCTTTGTTTTCTCCGTGCAATCCATGACTCATTGATTACCATAATACTCACTTTCTCATTTTTTAAAATTCGCAATACTACTGGGATTTGTCTACGTAAAACTACGTAGTCAGGCAGAGTGCATTCCATGCGCCGAAAATGGTGTGTAACGCACCTTTAATTGAAAAATGGACAAATTCGTCATTTCTACAGTAGACTCCACCGATAGAACCGATTACAAAACCATATGCTATCTTTGCTACGTACAAATGATTGGATTGAGCTTTCCCATGCAAGTCACACACAGCATCTTCAAGTTCATCGTTTTACCGCTGCTGCTGACGGTGATCATCATTGGTGCGTTGGTTCAATATCGTGCCCAGCTATTGGCGGAGCAACAGGCACTGCTGATTGAAGAGAGTTTTCTTGCCGCCAAGCGCGCGGAGCTCAAGCATTATGTCGATTTGGCGCGAAGCTCGATTGATCCACTGTACGATTCCAACCGTAATGATGTTGCCGCAAAAAATCAGGCCAAGGCGATCCTGCAGTCGCTTAATTACGGTAGGGATGGTTATTTTTTTGTGTATGATCTTGCAGGCAATAATCTCGTTCATCCACGCCAACCAGAACTGGTGGGCCGAAATCTGTGGAACCTGACCGATCCACAGGGTCGTCATGTAATCCGTTCCCTGCTGGATGCGGCAAAGAGCGGGGATGGCTACCAGCGTTATGCCTGGGAAAAGCCTTCTACCCGCATAATGACTGAGAAACTGGCGTATGTCGTCCTGTTGGAGCAGTGGGGATGGATGATAGGCACGGGTATCTATCTGGACGATATTGAGCATACGACAAGCGCGGTACGTGAACATGCAACAGCTACTTTACAGAAACTTGTCTACATATCGTTGGCGGCGGTAATGGCAGTATTCGCGTGTGGCCTGGCGCTCAGTGTGCGCGAACACCGGTTGGCCGAGGGCAAACTCAAAGCGATGACCCAGCGTATTGTCAGTCTCCAGGATGAGGAGCGTGCCCGTGTATCACGAGAATTACATGACGGGATCAGCCAGCTTCTGGTTTCTGTCAAGTTCAAGTTCGAGCTGGTAGAACACAAATTGGCAAGTGGGGTCGCCGAGCCACGGGCTGACTTAATCAAGGGTATAGCCAGTCTGACGGATGTAATTGGCGAGGTACGTCGTATCTCGCATGACTTGCATCCTGCGCTATTGGATACACTGGGTTTGTCCGTTGCCATTGCCCAAATGATAACGGAATTCGAACAGCGTACTGGCATTAGTGTTAAGGCCAACAACACAGCAGATAACCTCACTTTGCCTGATCGCGAGACACGGGCATTGTTTCGCATTACGCAGGAAGCGCTATCCAATGTTGAACGCCACGCCGCAGCGACGATCGTGACAATGACCCTTTCGTTCGAGAACGCGCGCGTACGTCTGGTGATTAGTGACAATGGCTGCGGTTTCAGCGTCAACAAGCTTGACCAAGCATCCGGTATAGGCCTTCGCAATATTCGAGAGCGAATTGAACATCTGGGGGGATATTTAAACCTGTCTTCCGATCCGGGGTGTACCACCCTGACAATCAGTTTACCTGTCAAGATTTAGGAAATAGTATGTTTAAAAGCTATTCTTCAAAACCTGGTTGCCGTCTCGTACTGGTTGATGATCACCGCTCAGTCCGTGAAGGGCTGCGAGCGGGATTGAAAGAAATGCAACATGAAGCGGTATCGCAGATCGAGATTGTGGGTGAGGCGGGAAACGCTGCCGAGGCTTTGGCATTAGCTGGCCAGGTGAATCCCGATTTGATGTTGATTGATATCACAATGAAGGGCATGAATGGCATCCGGCTTACAGAAGAGCTAGGCCGCCGTCATCCTGCAATTCGCGTGCTGATTCTTAGCATGCACGATCAGCGGGAGTACGTCACCAGCGCATTGCACGCGGGTGCGAGCGGCTATGTGTTGAAAGAGGCGGGCCTGAAAGACATCATCGCCGCCATTGATGTGGTTATTGCCGGGGGTACTTATTGTAGCCCGTCTATCACACGTTTACTGCTCGATCTGTCACCCCTCGATAAACTGACGAAGAGAGAGCGGGAAACAGGAACTCTGATTGTATTGGGTTTCTGTAACAAGAAGATATCCCATCGGTTAGGTATCGGTGTACGTGCGGTCGAGACCCATCGGTTGAATCTGCGGCGTAAGCTAAATGTCAACAGCACGGCTGAATTGACCAAGCTATGGATCGAACGTGGGCTGATCAGCGTTGATGATCTGCCAGGTGGCGATATAACCTGAAAAATGGATAGATCAGCGAGAGTGGGGTGGATCTGATATCGTGCTAACGGATTTGGAATTTTTGCCGGATTGGAGCTAATTTTAACATGACTGCTTCACCTTGGGGGCTGGGTTTGCTATTGTTAGGTTCTTTAAGCTCAACAGGCGTACCCCATGAATCTTCACGAATATCAGACCAAGCAACTCTTTACCAATTATGGCATTCCCATTCCCAATGGTGTGGTGGCGCACTCGGCACAAGAGGCGCGCGCGGCGGCGCAGACGCTGGGCGGCACGGGAGGCTGGGTGGTGAAGTCGCAGGTGCATGCGGGCGGGCGCGGCAAGGCGGGGGGGATATTGCGCGCGTACACCCCGGCGGAACTGGAAGACCTGGCAAGCCGCCTGTTAGGCATGTGCCTGATCACGCCACAGACTGGCCCGGCAGGTTTGCCGGTGACCTCGGTGTTGATCGAACCCCTATGCACCATCGCCCGCGAATTATATCTGGGCGCGGTGATTGACCGTGCCCGTGAGCGTATCGTCATGATGGCGTCGAGCGCTGGCGGCATGGATATTGAAGAAGTCGCCGCGCATCACCCGGAACAATTGCTGACGGTAGTGGTTGATCCGGTGGTGGGTCTGCAAGCTTATCAATGCCGTCAAATCGGTTTTGCGTTGGATCTTACCGCTGTGCAAGTCAACAATCTCACTAAAATCATGCTCAATCTCTATCGTTTGTTCACTGAAAAAGACGCCAGCCTGCTGGAGATTAATCCGCTGGTAGTGACGGCGCAAGGCGATCTGCTGGCCATTGACGCCAAGTTCACTCTTGACGAAAACGCGCTGTATCGCCACCCCGCATTCGAAGCGTTGCGTGACACGTCACAAGAAGATGAGAAAGAAACTACCGCACGGCAATTTGGGCTGAATTACATCACGCTCGACGGCAATATTGCTTGCATGGTAAATGGCGCGGGCCTGGCGATGGCGACGATGGATTTGATCAAACTGCATGGCGGCGAGCCTGCCAACTTCCTGGATGTCGGCGGCGGCACCACGGCGGCCAAGGTCGCCGAAGCTTTCAAATTGATTTTGTCCGATCAAAAAGTGAAGGCGGTACTGGTGAATATCTTCGGCGGCATTGTGCGCTGTGATTTAATTGCCGAAGGCATCATCAACGCTGTGCGCGAAGTCGGCGTTACGATTCCCGTCATAGTGCGGCTGGAAGGCACCCACGCAGTGCAAGGCAAAGAGCTGCTGCGCAACAGCGGCTTGAGCATCATCACCGCAGACAGCCTGGATGAGGCCGCACGGAAAGCAGTGGGGGCAGCTTGTTGATCTGATTCACTGTCATCTCGAACATAAAAAATAGCTGTCATTCCGAACACAGTGAGGAATCTTAAGATTTCTCGCTACGCTCGAAATGACATAGCCCGGTAGAGCCCCCCATGACCCACACCACCTTCGATGTAAACTGCCGACGCTGTCCGCGCCTGGCCGATTTTTTGGATGGCGTGCGCCGCGACCACCCCGACTACCACGCTCGCCCTGTCGCATCCTTTGGCGTAGATGATCCTGATCTGTTGATTGTTGGCCTGGCGCCAGGCATGCACGGAGCCAATGCGAGTGGCCGTCCCTTTACCGGAGATTTTGCTGGAATATTATTGTATAAAACATTATTTGAAATGGGATTCAGTAACAAACCCGCATCCATCTCACGCGCCGATGGCCTGCAATTGCACCATTGCCGCATCACCAATGCCGTGAAATGCCTGCCCCCCCAAAACAAACCCCTGCCAGTGGAAATTACCACCTGTAACCCTTACCTCAAAAACGAAATCGCGAGCTTGAAAAAAGGCGCAGTCATCCTGGCGCTGGGCACCATCGCACATACTGCGGTGCTGCGTACCCAAGGCTTAAAGCTCAGCGCCTATCCCTTTGGTCACGGCCATCAGCACCCACTACCTGTCGGATACTGGTTGCTCGACTCCTACCATTGCAGCCGCTACAACACCCAGACGCGGCGTTTGACAGAAGCGAGGTTCAAAACCGTGTTTGAGCAGGCGCGTGGGTTGTTAAAGAAGGAAAATAGTTAAGGAATCTCCGGATAAATTAGAGGTTCCTTAACATTTTTTCGTGATCAAGCCGATGTTTTCAGGGAAGCTGGCACCGAGGATGCCAGTGAGGCCCAGCATGTGACATTTCCCCTATTGCGTAACCACGGTTATCGTCAACAACACGTAACAATTTTTTGTTATGTTCGGGATATCAAGCGGATGTATTTAGCGAGGTATCCCATGCATCGTAACAATCAATGGGCGGCATCACTGGTTTTGGCAGTGGTTGGAGCCGGGTTTTATGCTGCTCCAAGTTATGCCTTGTCCATCGTCCCAGTCACCCATGGCGTGGCGACAGGTGAGATTGGTGCCGATAGCGCGCTCATTTGGTCGCGTACCGACCGTAAGGCCGTGATGCATGTGCGAATCATCGGCAAGAGAGGTGGTGGCAATCAACATCGACAAGTGGGTGTCACCTCTGAGCGTGATTTTACCGGCAAGATTAGAGTTGATGGCCTGGAGCCCGATACGCCCTATCGCTATAAAGTCTGGTTTGATGATGATAAAAACAAAAAACAATTTCGTTCCGAGAAAATGGAAGGTATTTTTCGCACCGCGCCGACACCCGTAACGTCCAAGGCAGTCACATTTGCATGGGGCGGCGATGTCGCGGGTCAGAATGTGTGCCGTGATGCCCAGGAGGGTTTCCCGATCTTTGCCGCGATTAACCGCATGAAATTGGATTTTTTCATTGGCTTGGGTGACATGATCTACGCTGACAACACCTGTTCCGCAATAGGGCGTTATGGCAACACGCAAGTGCCGGGGGATTTTCAACAGGCCGCTACGTTACAGGATTTTTGGGCGCACTGGAAATACAACCGCGAAGAAACCCATTATCAGACCTTGTTGCGCAACACACCTTATTACAGTATTTGGGATGATCATGAGGTGGTCAATGATTTTGGCCCGTTACACGATACCCGCAATAACCCCCCGTATACGCCGGATACACATTTATTGCCCCTCGGTCTCCAAGCATTTCTTGATTACAACCCGGTGGAAGAAAACGCTTCTACACCAAAACGCCTGTACCGTAATGTGCGTTGGGGTAAGCATGTAGAAATGTTTATTCTCGATACGCGTCAGTACCGCGACGCCAATTCCGCCAAAGACAGCGCGCAACAACCCAAAACCATGCTGGGACGCGAGCAATTGGTATGGTTCAAAGAAAAACTCAAGGCGTCGGCTGCGACATGGAAATTCGTTGTCTCAAGCGTACCGATGTCGATACCGACAGGCTTTCCCGCAGAACTTGGCCGTGATGGTTGGGCCAATCATAAGCAAGATACGGGCTTTGAACAAGAGCTGATGGATATTTTGCAATTCATGCGCAGTGAAAATATGCGTAATGTAGTCTGGCTTACTACCGATGTGCATTTTGCCGAGGTATTTCGTTATACACCGTTTGCAGAGCATCCTTCTTTCAGGATTCATGAAGTGGTGACGGGGCCGCTCAATGCCGGGCTGTTTCCTAATCGCATTTTTGATACTACGCTGGGTGCGGAACAACTCTTTTTTTACGGGCCGGAGGCACCCGTTGTCAGTTATGCCGAGGCCAAACCATGGATGAATTTTGGTCTTGCACGCATCAATGCAAAAGGCGAACTTATATTATCAATCAACAATGTCCTGGGCGAGCCGGTTTACACATTGACGTTGCCACCGTAAGGATTTAAAACTTTCGAATAAAGAAGCCTCCTTTACCGATGAAATAGGCTACGACAGAATGAAAATTAATCTTAAGTTTCCCACTGTTGGTCCGATTGTTGGCTACACGAATGGGATAAGTTCCAGAATTTGGTTTCGCGGCGACATGGATGTGAAGGACAATACAGCATGCCAGCGCTGTTTTGGGGCCGTTATTTTTCGAAAGAAAGGAACAAAAGGGTGGTTGAATCCAATCATCAATAAAATGTCGCCCAATTTTGACATGACTGCGGTATTTGTACTTAGTGGCTTAGAGCCTGAAACTGATTATGAGTACAAAACCGGATGGTTTTTTGCTGACGCTGACTATGAAAACCTTTCTAAAATTCCGTCAGATTTATTTAAGTGGCACAAGGATTCATGGGTATTCCGCTCCGGATCCAGTAATCCCTCAGCCTCCCGATCGTATGTCGTAGGATCGTGCCGCTATCTGCTTCGCCTGTTCGGCCTGGATATTTTTGATGATCGGGGGGATAAAGTCTTTCGCAGCATCCTTGGGCAAATAAACAATGGGCGACGCGTTGATGCGCTGCTAATGATTGGTGATCAGATATATGCGGACGACTTGTATTTTCTGTCATCCGATACGCGGTTTTCGCAGTTCGTTAAGCGCTACCAGAATGTATTTTCGCAGCCATACATACGAGAGTTAATGGCTTGTACTCCTACGTATATGATCCTTGATGATCACGAGATAGAAAATAACTGGCCAGCCAACGCATCGCCGGCGGATCGCTTCACGCTTTATCCACACGCGATCCATTCCTATCAGATATACCAAAGTAGCCATTCCCCGTTATTTAATGTTTCAGCAACTGGGCGAATTGAGGGGACGCCATCGCATTTTTGGTATTCCTTCACCGATGGTTGCGCCGATTGGTTCGTAACGGATTCCAGGACGGAACGAATCGTAGTGGGTGATAGAAAGCGCATGCTCAAGGACGAACAGTTACAAGCCCTATTCAAATGGCTTGACGAAGACTCCGGAAAAGTAAAGTTCATAGTTACCTCGGTAATATTGTTTCCGGATGTTTCATCAAACAGAGACGACAGTTGGGGCGCATACCCCGAACAGCGTGAGCAAATTCTGGATCACATCAGAATTAAGAATATTCAGAAAGTAATCTTCATTTCAGGTGATATGCATTGCTCGTTTACCGCAGAACTGCGAATAGACTTCAATGCTGATTTTCTGATTCATCAAGTGGTGTCGTCTTCCTTCTTTTGGCCCTATCCGCACATGGAAAAAGGTGATGTTATTGAGGACAAACTCATCACGGGGGCGCAGGCACCATACAAGGCAAAGCTTTCATCACCCATACATACGACGGATAATTTTGTTCGTTTGGATGTTTCATCAGATACAGTAACAGTGTCATTCTTTGAACGAAAAGGCACACAACTTGGAGCGCCTGTGCTGCTTGTTTTTTGAAAGTACAATTACTCGGGAAGACCATTGGGGGTGTGATCTCAGAGCGTGAGGACGGATTAACGCAACAGTTGCAACCATGCCGTTAGCCCCAGCAGGGTGACGAACAACACCGGCACGGTCAACACGATGCCGACGCGGAAATAATAGCCCCAGCCGATCTTCATGCCGCGCTGCGCCAATACATGCAGCCACAACAGGGTGGCCAGGCTGCCGATGGGAGTAATCTTGGGCCCGAGGTTGCAGCCGATGACGTTAGCGTAGATCATGGCTTCGCGTACCACGGGTGAGAGCGTTGCGCCGTCGATAGCGAGGCTGCCGATCAATACCGTTGGCATGTTGTTCATCACCGCCGATAACCCGGCAAACAGAAACCCCGCACCGAGCGTGGCGAGCCAAATACCTTGTCCATCCAGCCATTCAAGCGTGTGGCTCAGTTCGGCGGTCAATCCCTGATTGCGCAAGCCAAACACCACCAGATACATCCCCAGTGAAAATAACACTACCTGCCACGGCGCTTCGCGCAACAGGGTGAATATTGGAATGACGGCCTTTGGCTGTTGTTTCAAGAAATGTTCGTGCCCCGCCGCCAATAGCAGGATCAACGCGGCTGATCCGGCAACTGCGGAGACCGGCAAGTGCAGCGGGTGCGCGGAAAAATATCCAACCAATAGCAGTATCAAAACAAGCCAACCCGTCTTGAACACAAAGGGATCGCGGATCGCTTTTGCCGGATCGTTCAACGCTGAAACATCGAAACGCGGCGGTATATCTTTGCGGAAAAACAGCCACAGCACCAGCATGGTCATCGCCAGTGAAACCAGGTTTACCGGAAACATCACTAAGGCATAGCTGGCAAATGAGATATCGAAATAATTAGCAGTGACGATGTTGACCAGATTGGAAATCATCAGCGGCAAGCTGGTGGTGTCCACCACAAATCCGGTCGCCATGATGAACGCCAGCGAGGCCGCTGGTGTAAAACGCAAGGCGCGCAGCATCTCAAAGACGATGGGAGTAAGTATCAGCACCCCGCCATCATTGGCGAACAATGCGGCCACTGTGGCGCCGAGCAGGATGATCAGCAGGAACAGCCAGTGTCCCCGACCATTGCCCCAGCGCGCCACATGCAGCGCCGCCCATTCAAAAAATCCAGCGGCGTCCAGTATCAGGGAAATGAGGATCAGCGCGATGAAAGTGAAGGTGGCGTCCCACACGATGTTCCATACAGTGGGCACATCCGCAAGTGTGATGACACCGCTGAATAACGCTACCAGCGCCCCGCCCAGTGCGCTCCAGCCGATGCCGAGTTTTTTCGGTTGCCAGATGACCAGTGTCAGCGTAGCGATGAAAATCAGCACCGCAATCAGCATAAACGGCGCTTGATTTCCGACAGCAGTTGGCTCCTGATTTGGTCACGCACCCGGATGAAACTTTCCAGCGGCTCGCCGTGCGGGTCGTGAAACGGCATGTGGATTGTTACGATCTTTTTAGGGAAAATCGGGCAGGTCTCCCTGGCGTTGTCGCAGACGGTCACCACCAGGTCAATGGATTCATCCATCACGGTATCCACTGTCTTGGGGTGCAGCCCAATGGTGTCGATATCGAGCTGTTGTAGCGCAGTGATGGCGCCATCCGCCACCTTGGGGCCGGGGTGAGTTCCGGCAGAGATGGCGCGGATATGCGACCCCAGGTCATGATTGATGAGTGCCTCAGCCATCTGGCTGCGGCAGGAATTGCCGGTGCAGAGAATCAAAACCGTTTTGCGTGTATTCATTCTTCATCCTTTAAATAAAAATCACCGCAGCAATTTGCTATGTCATTCCGAGCACCGCGAGGAATCCTTAAGATCCCCCACTGCGTTCGGGATGACAGTTTTTCTTTATGTTCGGGATGACAGTTATTCTTTGCGTTCGGGATAACAATACATGCAGCAAGATTTCGATGGGTAATACGCCTTATTGGCCTTGCTCTTTTCCTGTTTGCGACCACCAGTGCAGTTTTCGTAACAAGGTTATCTTCTTGTCTTGATGGGCCTGCATGCGGGTGAGAATGTCGTCAAGCGTACGTATTGCCTCCAGAATGTGGGATCCCTTATTGAGCATGACGCATTCCGCTTGAACGCCTTGCGCCGCATCCGTGATCTCTGCGCGTGAAGGCAACCCGGTTTTTGCCAGGTTTTCTAGCACTTGGGTTGCCCAGATCACGGGTATATGTGCCGCCTCACATAACCAAAGCATTTCCTCTTGCACTTCCGCCAGTCGTTCATAGCCGTATTCGACAGCCAGATCACCGCGTGCAATCATGATTCCAGCACTGTTTGTACGCATCGCCGCGAGCAGAATTTCCGGGAGTTGCTGGAAGCCACGGGAGGTTTCAATTTTCAAGATGATCCCCATTTGTGGCGCATCAAGTTTGTGCAGCCATTCTTGCAGGTCAATTACATCGGAGGCCTGCTGCGTGAACGATAATCCCACCAGGTCCGCATGTTTCGCAACGAACTGCAAAGCTTCGATATCTGCGGTGGAGAGCGCCGCTAACTTCAATTTGCTGTCAGGAAGATTAATGCCTTTTCCGGCACGCAGTTTATCGCCATTTTCCCGGGCATGGGCGATAGTGACTTCTATCTGCTCTGTGGTGACTGATTTGATCACGCCGCCGATCTTTCCATCATCAAACCAGATTCGTTCGCCCGACCGTACGTCGGAGAATACTTCTGGCAGGGTGCAGGGAATTGTGGCTGGTTTTATCAGCCTGTCTTTGTCGTCATGCTGGGCAGGACGCCCAGGGGTGGCGGATTTCGTCAGGATAAGCGGATCATCTTTTTTCAGGGTGATATAGGCGTCTGTGTGGGGCAATTCCCCAACAATACATTTGGATGAGAGATAGGATTTATGGCCTTTTTCCGTCAAGCGCCGCAGCGTGAGTGTAGTTCCCGTTTGAACATAGGCGGATTTTTCGCATTCGGCGCAGCAAAAATCTGCTCCACCTTTGATGATATTGAGCCGCCTCTTCTTGCCGCGCGCGTCAGTGAATTCTACGGTATCCCCTTCCTGAAGGCGTTCCAGCCACTCCTGGGGGACGGGTAATATTGCATCAGCCCACGTAAATTGGCCAGGTACTGCCTTCGAGTCCGAGGGGATCAGGCCGATACGTGCGGGGCTCGTTACGCGGCCCAGACTGTCGTGCGGGGGATGCCATTTTACGCATTGGGAGCCGGCCTCGATCGCTCCGGTGCGTAGCTTGGGACCGGCAAGATCCATCAGGATAGGGCATTGTTTTCCGGATTCACGTACGGCTTTGCGTATTTTTGAGATCATCCGTTTCCATGTGGCCGCATCGTCATGCGCACAATTGATGCGTGCGCAGTCCATACCGTTTTTCAGCCATCCCAGTACCATCGAGTAGTCGTCTGCGGCGTCGCCTGGCAAGGTGACCATGATGCGCACCTTCCTGCTTTTCGGGGGTGTGCCAAGCAGCGTGTCGGTGTGCGTATGCAACAAAAGCTCACCGAAAGCCGGGCCGCCGGGCTGATGTTCATCAAAATCCAGGGGTGATGTGGGATCCAGTAATCGGCGCAGCACCGTGAGGAGGGTGTCGATGGCGGCCAGCGCATGCGATTCGGCACGGCCCAGCGACGATAGGCCGAAGCGCGCCAGCTTCTTTTGCAGGTCGCGGATATCATGGCGGCGCAGCGCGAGATAATGCACCAGATTTCGTGCGCTGGCGACGTGATCGGGGTGAATGTCACGTGGCTCCGCAAAGAAGGCAGATTCCAACCTGGCCATGTCTTCGCGCAGAGTATTTAACTCGTCGATTAGCGCTGTTAGTTCGCCGTGTGTTTTGTCAGGTCGATTGTGATGCGGGGGTTTTGCCTTGGCTGCACGGGACATTGCGATATTACCTGAGGTTATTATGCGTTCCAACTACCCTTAATATCATATGATTGTTACTTCAATGTGAATTATGGGTGGCTGGACGAAATGCAATTGCTTCGATAGGTAGTAATTTACTTCCATTTCGTGATACCAAATGAATCTCCCGGCTCCAGCCGGTTCAGGCATTCTCTTGCCCGCCGTAAAAACCGAAAAATTTGACGCTGAGGGATGATACCCGTAAAATTTATCAGTTACATGGGGCGATTAGCTCAGCGGGAGAGCACTGCCTTCACACGGCAGGGGTCGCTGGTTCGATCCCAGCATCGCCCACCATCTAATATCCAGGTTCGGCTCTTCGAGACCCGATAATTTTTCCTTATTGTTCCGAATATTATGAATCCATACATGCAGGCCATTGTTGGCGGTGGCTTGATCGGTCTCTCTGCCGCGTTGTTATTACTGTTTTCTGGCCGAGTGGCGGGTGTCAGCGGTATTCTGGGTAATGTCGTGGTCGGCGCATTTGGCGCCCGGGTGTGGCGCGTATACTTTTTAATTGGGTTGTTAGCCGCGCCGCTGGTTTACTGGCTGCTGGGCATCCCTGCGCCGCACGTCGATATGACAGTCAATAGTCCCATGCTTCTGCTGGCTGGTGTGCTGGTGGGTTTTGGCACACGCCTGGCGTCGGGCTGTACCAGCGGGCATGGCGTGTGTGGCATTTCAAACCTGTCATGGCGCTCGCTGGTGGCCACGCTCACCTTCATGGGCGCAGGCGCGCTGACGGTATATATCATGCGTCATGGGATGGCTTGAGTGCAACCTGTGATATGCGTCATAGTGGGTTTGCTATTTGGCTTGGGATTAATGATCTCCGGCATGACTGACCCGAGCCGCGTGCTGGCCTTTTTGGATGTCGCAGGTGATTGGAACCCCCTCCTGGCGCTGGTCATGGCCTCTGCGATTGCCGTTGCGCTGCCTGCCTACAGCTATTACAAACGCCGTGGCATGCTATTGAGCGGCAACACGCTCCCGCTGCCGGAGACACGCACCATCACACGTCCACTGCTCATCGGCAGCGCCATTTTTGGCATCGGCTGGGGACTCAGCGGCATTTGTCCCGGCCCTGCCGTGGTGTTGGTGGGAAGCGGCAACCTGCAAGGTATTATTTTTACCGTGGGCATGGTGGCAGGCATTGTTGCTCATGCGTTTTTTGAAAAGCGCGTGTTGGGTAATAAACCTGTGCCTGAAGATGTGTGAGACTTGAAGTGGGATTTTGGCTGCTGATGTAAATGATGACACCAGGGTCTTGTTTTCTCCCTGTGTTCTCCGTGGTGAATCATCGTTTTGAGGTTATGACTTACTGAAACTTTTTAGCATATAGGAAATGACGATGCCAATGGCCTTCCCCCGTTACACTGTTAATCGCTGTATTATCATTCTGCACCACAAGCAGCCGTTTCTTGACTGGCTGCAGAGCGCAGACCCGCATCCATTGGAAAATATTACGCTTGCTGATCTGGGTAATGACGGCGATGCGTTTATGATTCCGGGGGGTGATATAGTGGACGGCGTGGAGGATGCCGAGAAATGGGTGGAAAAACGCTGGCGGATGTTTTTCGAATATACCCTTGGGGAATGGCTTACAGATGAATCAATGTGGCCGCAAAAACTCACCCTGAAAATGTTTCGTGAGTGGTTTGATATTGAGTACCGTTCAATGGTGTGGGATCTGGTTGATGCGCCGATCCTGATGGAGGATTGGGAGGAAGATGGGCATGATGGAGAAGATGAAAGACTGCATTGAGTCATTTACGGCTTTTTTGAAATGCGCCATCCTGCGCAATGATAACGCCAGTGTGTGGAAAATCCTGTTTTGATAACAGGCGTATCACATCAACCGCAATCATTTTTTCATCCGGCACCGGCACGCCAAATCCTGTTTGGCGGGTGGGGATGATCTTGCCGGAAACGAAGCGGCCGGTCTCGTCCATGTCGGCTTCCAGTATCAGGCCGACGCCATTAAAGCCCCAGATATTAAAGGCGCGATAAGTGGCGAAGTTACCGAGTGAATAGGCGATGAGCCGGTCTTTGTAAACCTCCATGCCACGCACCACATGCGGGCCAGAACCCAGCACAATGTCCGCGCCTGCATCTACCACCGCATGGGCAAAGCGTCGCACATCGCCCCGGTTTTCACCCATGAAAAGTTCGGCTTTGCTGGGTGTATGTAATGCCTGCAGCCCTTCAGCGCCGCCATGAAACGAAACAATCACCCGATTGCCCAAGGCTTTTTCTGCGGCGATCATCTGTTGCGCGGTTTCAATGTCGAGCGTGGTGTTGGTATGACGCGCCGAATGAAATGCGATGAATGAGAAGGGGAGGCCATTGCGCTCGAAGCGCGCGACGGTACCTTGTCTGCCCGACCATGCAATGCCGAGGTCGTCGAGCGTTTTTTCAGTTTGATCGCGGCATTCCTCGCCGAAATCGACAATGTGATTGTTTGCCAGCGAAATCACATCAAAACCCGCGTCTTTAACAAATCCAGCAAATTTTCGCGGCGAACGAAAGGCGAAGCAGTTATTCTGAGCGCCGGTCTCTTTATTTGCAGAATCCTTCACTTGCGCTTTTCCCTGTACGGCGGTCGTTCCCGGCATCCTGCCTCCCACAACATTTGCACGTCCCTGTGCGGCAGTCGCTTCCGGCATCCTGCCTCTCGCAACACTTGTACTTCCCTGTACGGCGCATTTTTGGGATTCGCCGCCGTCGCAGAGTGTGCCTTCGTAATTGGCAAAGGTAATGTCAGCGCCCTTGAGTAAAGGTGTTATTTGTTCCAGAGGTGAGGTGTTGTTAGCCGGTAGCATGTTACGCGGGAAATCAGTGCCGAGCATGGTATCGCCGACGGCGCGAATTTTAATGAGGGCGGACGGGTGTTCATCGATCTCTGCAAAACTGGCTGGGCTTGCGGCGCGTAACGCATGCGCGGGTGTGATAATGGCGACGTGTTCGCTGATGGTGTTCAGTGCTTTGGTCAGGCCCGATCTTTTCGGCGTCATGCGTTTCACGGTGCGCCAGGCAGACTGGGCTTTTTCATAATCATGCGTCAGAAAAAAAGCCCAGCCGAGTTCCCAGTGGCACTCAACATTCTTTGGCTGCGTAACCAGGCATTGTGTAAATGCCGTAATCGCAGTTTCGCCGTCACGCGCACCCAGCGCTTTTTTACCGCGAGTATAAGACGAATCTGCGGTGTCATCCTCTGCTTCAGGTGCTTGCGCAAGACCCATTGGGCTGGCTGTCAACAGTGCCAGCATGACGAGCAGGGCGCCTGGAGTTTTATTCATTAGGCTGGCTCAATTCCAGCCCTTGCCCCAGCGCCATCCGCTCGTCGAAGACAAAACATTCACCTTGCCACAGGCTATTTTCAGCCGGGATTTTTTCCAGATATTTGAGGATGCCGCCTTGCAGGTGATACACCGTTTCGAAACCCTGCCCTAGCATGAATGACGTTGCCTTTTCACAACGGATGCCGCCGGTGCAAAACAGCGCCACTTTTTTATGCTGCGCCGGATCGAGATGTTTGCTCACATACTCCGGAAATTCGCGGAAGGTAGTCGTCTGCGGGTCAGTCGCGCCCCGGAATGTGCCCATCTGATATTCGTAACCATTACGCGTGTCGATCAACAACACCTCAGGATCCGCAAGCAACGCATTCCAGTCTTCCGGCGCCACGTACGTGCCCACCTGTGCGCCGGGATCGATCCCCGGCACACCCAGGGTGACGATTTCCTTTTTGATGCGCACTTTCATCTTGCCAAACGGCATGGCGTGGGCGAAGGACTCTTTATGCTCAAGGTCAGCGAAGCGCGGATCCGTGCGTAATAACGACAACAGCGCATCCACCCCGGCGCGCGTGCCCGCAATGGTGCCGTTAATGCCCTCGGGCGCCAGCAGCAGTGTGCCCTTGAGTTCCTGCGCAACACAAAAATCGCGCAAGCGGATTTGCAACTCCCGGTAATCGGGTAATCTGACAAACTTGTATAGGGCGATAACGATGATATTTGGCATGGCTTAAATGGCTTAAATGGTTTTTGTGCCGCTATGATATGCGAAGCGGTGGCTGATGGACAAATACTAACTCTAAAAACGGCGATTGAAACGTAGCGAAAATGAATTTGTGCCATCAAATAGTACAAAAAACAAACGTAAGTTGACGGCTGAACGCATTGAGCCGCGGACCAACGGTGCGCCAGAGCCCGCCTCTCTGGCTTTGATGGGCTTATTTGCCCACCCCTCTGCGGGTGGGCATTTTTTTATTCCGCTGCTATGCTTCTTGTTAATCCAAGCCATCAATCCTTCATCACCACCTACCGGACTAAAAATGCTAAATTATAAGTGTATACAACACTGAAAAACGCTATTTCTGTTTTGGCGAGGTCGAGGGTGGCATTACCACCGTCGCATATTTGGCGCTGGTTACTGGCGAAAGGGGAAGGCAATTTATGAGCGCAAAAATCAAGTACACCGATGAACCGATTGAGGCCAGAATCATTCAAGACATTCTTCCTCCACCTGAAGAGCTTGCTTTCCGGGAGGAAGGGGTAAAAGTTACCATCGCCCTTAGCAAGAAGAGCATTGAGTTTTTCAAGTCTGAGGCAACCAAACACCATACCCAATATCAGCGCATGATCCGCAGGCTTATTGATGCCTATGTGGACACCTACGATAAACCTCTAACACCGCGCTCAACGCGTACTACCCGCAAGCGGACATCATAGAGAGGGTGTCATCTCGACCGCAGGGAGAGATCTTAATGACCAAGGATCTCTCCCTGCGGTCGAGATGACAGTGCAGCCAGAAGTTCATTGGCAAGTGAGTGGCCGGATGGAATAAAATGAAATCCGGGGGACACTTCTGCCCCGGCACGTCGGTAACACATCGGTGCATTCACCCCTGTTAATGTTGGGCTATCAAGCTTGCCATTTTTGTATATGATGATAACATACGTTAACATGATCGACTTTGCACGAGTAATCGGTTTCGACTGGGACGAAGGCAACGCCCGCAAGAGTGCGGACAAGCATAACGTTAGCCAGGCAGAAGCCGAACAAGCTTTTTTCAATGAACCGCTGTTGCTGGCGCCCGACTTGAAGCATAGCCAGCAGGAGTTGCGTTGCCACGCGCTTGGCAAGACCGACGATGGCAGATTTCTGCATATTACCTTCACGTTGCGTGCCGCCGACACCTTGATCCGTGTAATTTCTGCCCGCGACATGCACCACAACGAGAGGAGCTTCTATGACCAAGCCAAAAAAGACGCCACCTGAATTTAAGACCGAAGCTGAGGAACGTACCTTTTGGGAGAGCCATGATTCCAGTGGCTATGTGGACTGGAGCCAAGCCAAGGCAACGCGCCTCCCTAATCTAAAGCCATCTACGAAAACCATCTCGTTACGTTTGCCTATGGCGCTCCTGGAACGCATCAAGATCGAGGCGAACAAGCGGGACGTGCCTTATCAATCGCTGATTAAAGCATGGCTCGCTGAGGACGTAGATAAGCATCGGTTCTGATAGTATTGTCGTCCATTCTTCATTCAGCGCTAACACCGAAACTATAGGGTGTCATAGATGGCATCGTCGTCCTTGTCCCAGATTTTGGCGAAAGCGGTTTCTGAAGCGCCAGAGAAATCCCGCCGCAAACGTTTGTCCTGATCGCGTTGTTGTAATAGGTACTTGGTCTGGCATGAATCACCCGCAAAGCAAACGTAGCCGGATGAAGTAGAGCATGTCCGCGTGGGCACAGAAGACGTGCCCACCCTACCGGACTTTCCGGGAGGAAGGGGTAAAAATTACCATTGCCCTTAGCAAGAAGAGCATCGAGTTTTTCAAGTCTGAAGCAACCAAGCGCCATACCCAGTATCAGCGCATGATCCGCAGGCTTATTGATGTCTATGTGGACACCTATGATAAACCCTTGGCATCGCGCTCAACGCGTACCACCCGCAAGCGGACATCCGGCTAAAAACAATTTGTCATCTCGACCGGATTGCATCTGGGCTACGCTTGCCGCCTCGGCACGCCGGTAACGCATCGGTGCATTCACCCCTATCCATGTTGGGCTTCATTGCATTCAACCCACCCTGCCGAACTCAAGTGTGTTGAAGAGGTTCGTGTGTGGAGTGACTCAGGAGCCTATCGTAGAGTTAAGGGGCACGCCGTTTTACGGCGCGTCCGCTTGAACGCCGCGTTAGACCAGCCGACAATTTTGCAAACTCGACTACTGAGCGTAGGGCGGCATTGACTGATGCTGAATCAGGAAAGGACTTGGCCAATTCAGGATCAACAAGTACCAGATTTGATCCCTCAACCTTCAAGCGATGGGCATAACGTCCGCGTTTTGCCTTGGAGAAATCAAAATCATATTCAGGGCGCAAGTCATCGCCTGGTTCATTTGGTGTTTTAGGTTTCATAGCGTTTTCTCTCTTTGTTGGTTGCTACCCGGGCACTAATAATTCGGATTGTACCGCCTCGTTCAGTGTGGGAGACCACCAGTAATTTTCCATCAACCCCCAGTCCGTAAGTGATTAGTCGAGCCTCTCCTCGGGAATGATCGGGGTCAGGAAACGTCGCTGACAGATCGTCCTCGAAGGCTCGCGCTGCTGCCTCAAAGGAGACGCCGTGCTTTCGCAGATTTGCTTCAGCCTTTTCGAGATTCCATTCAAATTTCATGGGGCAATTTTAGCGCGTCTCGGCTGGCTATGTCTATCGGGTGATCTACACGGCCCTAGCTTCTTCAGGCGCGAGCCGAGTTGGTGCAGCGGTGAACATCGCCCTCGGCCGACGTGTGCATGTTACATTGGAAGCGGCTTAACAAAGGGCTGTCATCTCGACTGCAGGGAGAGATCTTACCTCACCAAAGATCTCTCCCTGCAGTCGAGATGACAGTGCAGTCAGAAGCGCATTGGCAAATGGGTAACCCGGATGGAATAAAATGAAATCCGGGAGACATGCGCTTCATCCAGGCTACTTGTTTGGCCTGGCATGAGTCACCCGCAAAGCAAACGTAGCCGGATGAAGTAGAGTATGGCCGCGTGGGCACAAAAACGTGCCTACCCTACCAGACTTCACAAAAAACGTTCAGCCCAACGGCTACGCGTGCGCACCCAGAATTTTCTGAAGCACGCTACCCAGGTGATCGCGGTCGGCGGTTGACAACTGTCCCATACCCCTGACGATCTGGCTTTTCTCCAGTGTGGCAATCAAGGGCTTGAGCATGGAGGGTTTGACCAAACCCGCGGTCTGCCAGTCTTGCAGAAGGGCTTCGCCAGTGGCAAGTTCGGTTTTGATCTGGCTGGTAATGGCCATCAATATCACGTCAGGCCGCGCCTGTTGGTAGGCGGAGCTACTGATGATCACGGCGGGGCGTTTCTTGGTCGCTTGCAGGTTAGTGAATGGAAAGGCCACCAACACCACATCACCGAAACTATAGGGTGTCATAGATGGCATCGTCGTCATTGTCCCAGATTTTGGCGAAAGCGGTTTCGGAAGCGCCAGAGAAATCCCGCCGCAAACGTTTGTCCTGATCGCGTTGTTGTAAAAAGTCGATGAAGTCTTCCACCTCCGCCAATCGGTCGGGTGAGAGATGTTCTATCTTTTCCAGCACGTGTTGTACCTGCGGATGCATGTTCAATCCTCCTTAGCAAGTGTAGTGTACGCTGTGCGTACCAGGAATAGGTGCTTGGCCTGGCATGAATCACCCGCAAAGCAAACGTAGCCGGATGAAGTAGAGCATGTCCGCGTGGGCACAGAAGACGTGCCCACCCTACTGGACTGTTCCAAACACTACATCTAGTGGGTTTGGGAGCTAACCCGATAAGCACGGTTCGTTGGTAATGAGTAACCGGATGGAATAAAATGAAATCCGGGAGAAATGTGCATGGAGCCACAGTTCCCCGAATTCCATTGCATTGCATTCAGCCCAACCTACCGAGCTGGATCAGATTTGATAGCAAATTTTGGCAAACATGGCCCGGATGGCATAAAATGAAATCCGGGCTAGTTGCTTGTTACCGTAATTTTTCAAGATGGATCCGGGTGAGGGGCAGGTAAGTCAAAACGTTCATATCTACCATTGATATCCGCTATGCAATAGTGTGAACCTATAACTCCGACAATAGAAATATTAGTGATCATTGTTATAGCTTTTACGTCTTTTACGGGAAAAGAGACTTCTTTTCCACGGATTCGATTTCCTGCTTTATCTGCAATAAATGGTATGCCTTTTTCATCAAATCCAATAGTGAATGGAAGTGGTTCATTCTTTGATGGATGATCGTCGCAATATGGTTTGTCCATGACTCTTCTCCTTGTGGTAATAACAATGGTTTTTTTAATAAATACTAAATGCAAACATAAAAATATTAATACTTTTATTAGAAATTCAGCGTAAGTTTGGCGGCAATCAATCTGCCTATAGGCATCTTTGGATTTGCACTATCCATTTCGAAAAAATTATAATCATTTTTATCTTCCAAGTTTCTCACTTCTATTGAAGTAATTCCTCTACGCTTAGATAACCTGTAAACTGCGCTTATGTCAAGAATTAAAAATTGATCATTTCCCTCCTGTTGGCGATTAGTCGTGTTGTCAATGAATGTTCCCTTTTGATCGGTATAGGTTGCTCTCGTTTGTAGTGAAAAGCTTGAAAGATGAAATAAATTAAGAGAAATCGGTACCTTATGGGTGGCTAGATTGATAACTCCCAGTAGATTATTGCTTACTTCTCGTTTATAGCCTTCGTATTGATATTCAACATTTACTGAGATCCAATTAGAGCGTGATGAATATAAATACGCACGACCCATCGTTTCTTTCCAATTGGTGTGGACAACTTCTGTGGTCTGCGATGCCGCGCTTGATACATAGATTGGTATATCCATATCTCTTTTTGAGAACTCTGCCCCCCCATATAGAGAGTTATAAAGTACCTTATCTATAGCAGCCCCATAGTGACGCGAGTCAGTTGCGCTTCTATCGTCAAAGAATTGATTAAATCCGGCTACTTGGGTAGGTTCCAAGGTTTGGTTAGTGGTAAGTTCCTTTTTTAGAACCCTAAAAGCTGCTATGCGTAAAGCTGTGGAAGGGGATAAATTCCATATAGCACCAAACTTTGGATTAATCTGACTTTTCTCAAAATCACCTTTGTATTTATCCGCGCTAGCGCCAGCTATTATTATAAATGTTGGGTTATTAAAACGAATGTAGCTATACGCATTGTCGTTCTGAATATCACTATTTGCAAGAGTAGTTGATGATGGTATGAACGGAGAAAATCTGATGGTTCTTGTGGTCTCCCTATCTAGGCCATAATGGCCTATTCCGCTAGTAAGGGTAAATTTATTGGATCGGAATAAATGCTGCACTTCAGCGATGTACCCATTATCTTGATCTGTAATATCCCTTACGATAGGTATACTATCGTAAAATCTATCCTCAGCATTTTGATATATAAGCGATGTGATGACATCCGACGAGGGTGAGAAGGCATGTCGTAATCCCATCCGAAAGGTTTCTGACTCCCTGCTTTTTCTAAGTGTTTTCGAAAAGTTATTCGGGTAAAAGCGAAACGGCAAATCCCCACTTTCCTTGTTTGCATATCTGTATTCAGCTTGTGCACTGGTACTTGGTGATAAGGTAGTTTGAATAAAAAGATTATAAATATCTTGCGTAAGATCGTTGTTTGGGCGGAACCCATCGGTTTCATAGTGAAATTGCCCCAGACTATAGGACAGCTTTCCTTGTATGCCTGAGACAGCAATATCATTTCCGGTGGTATTATTGTTGCCCATAATTCCATTGGCTTGGAATGCGATTCGGTCGCGCGTAAAAAGTGGGTTGAACTCATTAAATCCTGCTCTTGATGGCCCCGCCCCATCTAATATTCCCAAATTACTTTCCCCCAATTGAGGTTGAATAGGGTTGATGTTGATTGGTTGAAGCAACTGTGCCTGGAGTAGCTCGCTGACACGGGCAATTTCATGGCGGGGTAATGCGGCATAAGAGTCCGACAGAAAGCGATGCGCGGAATGGTTGGTGGGGTCGGCATTAAGGGATTTCCAGCCTTCGACCAACGCTAATTGTTGGAATCCCAAGTCACTGTAGATGCGCGCCTGACTGGCGCTACGCGCCGCCTGATCCTGGTCGAGCAATAGCCGCGAGCGATACACCGCACGGTTATCATTCAGTTCTATGGATTTTTGCAGGTCTTGCAGCGCTTCCACCGGGCGGTTGGTGCTTTGTTTTAGTATCGCATCATAAAACCACGGAGTAGGGTCTTTGGGGTCGAGGGTTTTGGCGATGTCGAATTGGCTGGCGGCGAGGGAGTCGCGCTTTTCTTCGTAGTAGGCTTTGCCCATGTAGCTGCGCACCAGCGCGTTGCTGGGATCAAGCGCGGTGGCGATTTCTATTTCTTCGCGCCCGGCGGCCAGGTCGCCGTCACGGATTTTTGCTAATCCAAGGCCTAGACGTGGCAGCGGGTCGGCCTGGTCGAGCGTAATGGCTTGCTCAAAGGCCTGCCGGGCGTGTTTGGTTTTGATTTGGGTGAGGTAGACAAAGCCCAAGACGCTTTGGGTGCGTGCCAGATTGGGATTGAGCGCGGCGGCTTTGCTGGCAGCCGCAAGCGCGGCGTCAAGATTGCCGGTCATCAGGTGCAGTTCGGCAATGCGCGCCCAGGCGAGGGCGTTGTCAGGCTCGCTATCTGCGCCGCGCTGCGCGGCATTGATTGCTGCTGGCAGGTTGAAGTTGGCCTGTTGCGCGTAAGACAGCGCCATCCAGGAACCTGCCACTTGCGGAGCTTGTGCAACGGACTGCTTTGCCAGAGTAAGCGCGGTTTCATGCTGATTCTGTGCCACCGCGATGACAGATTGCAGCGCCAGTGCTATGCCGTCATTGGGTGAGATGTCCAGCGCAGTTTTGATGTCTGCACTGGCTTCATTGACGCGGCCGATGTTGAGCAAGAGCGAGGCGCGGTAGCCAAAAAACGCGGCGGCTGGTGTGTCTGCTGGTGTGTCAATGACGCTGGCAAGTGCATTTTGCATGTCGCCGGATTGGGCGTATTCAATGGATTTGCGTACCTGCGCTTGCCATGAGGCATCATCGCCACCTTTGAAGTCATCGAGGCGGTAGCTCAATATCGGTGGGTAATGCAACGCCCAGTGTACGGCTTCACGCGGATTAATGGGGATGCTTGTTACGGGCGCCTGGTCGGCACCAGCGGTGGCGGCTTCGCCACGGCGCAGGGTGACGCGCCCGCTGGGGTTTTCGGCGATGACGCGCCCTTCAAATACCGAAACTGTCGTTTTATTTTCTGCAACCTTGACAAAAAATTCGGTGCCATCCACAGCGGCATTCACAAACGGGGTGTCGACCTGGAATTTTTTCGGGGTGCGGGTGATGACATTGATTGCGCCATCAAGTAATTCCAGCCAGAAGGGTTTGTCAGGCTGCGCTGCGGGGAGCGTTAAAGTGGATTTCTGGCTGAGACGCAGTACGGTGTTGTTGCGCAGTAACAACGCGGCGCGGCTATGGGCTTGGGTGTGAACCACGCTGCCGGGGCACAGGGTTTGATTGAGTGCTACAGATTGCCAAGCCGTTTCTGGGGTGAGCCGGGTTTCTACGCGGCCTTCGGTGGAGACGACTTTGGCGACCCAGTCGGCGCACTCATTTGGCGCGGCCGCGCTCATTACTGGTGCAATAAGGAGTATGCCCACTGTAATTAACCGCCCCCGGTTTTTGATTCTACCCACAGTGATCCCCACAGTGATCATAAGAACTCACATTCTTTGTTGGGGAGGAAAGAGATCAAATCTAGCCCTATCATTCTTACTTTCTTCCGCTTCTTTATTGGTGGCAGCGCTTTCCGTGAGATACCAAGAGAATCGTCAAAGTTATAGGTGACCCCCAGAAAAACTCCAGGGTTGGTGATACCCCTTCTTACAGATCTTCGTGTCTATATCCCCTTCCTGAACGGGAACGGTTTTAAAATGTAGGGAACAGAATACCACCCCAGGCGTTACAAATAAGTTACAGATGCAGGGTAATATTACCAATGCTGTGGATGCGTTCCCATTTTTCCCTACGCCACCGAAATTACGTTGGTTTAAGCGCAGCATGGTGTTGTTGTCATGATGTTGTTTAAACATGCTTATATATATTTAAAAGAAACTTACCGCAGATTATAATTTTTTGCAATGGTTTTTTATCCTTAACGTTATTTCGACCGAAGGGAGAAATCCTTGACTCGAATGAATGTGAGAGATCTTCCAGGATTTCTCCCGGCAACTGCTCCTGCGTTGCTCTACCTTCCGCCATCCATGGCGGTCGCCTTCGGTCGAAATGATAGGGGGTCGCTCGAAATGACCGGGGGTTTGTCATCCCGAACGATAGTGACGACTGCAAGGATGCAGGAGGTAGAGCAACGCGCCGGGCAGGACGCCCAAGTGCGGTGAGCGCAGGGATGCGCAAGAACCGCCCGGGAGCAGTTGCCGAGGGATCCTGGTTTTTATTACAGTGAAAGATTCCCCACTTCGTTCGGAATGATACAAAAGGGGATTTTTGCAAGAGGTTGATATGTTTTATTCAGGAATAATGCCATGCAGTCTGTCGGAGCGGCGCCGATTCTTTTTGCTGTCACATAAGTTCAGGTAAAATTGCGCGGGGCCGTCGCTGGCGTGAATCTGTAATACGCCTGAAAAACCGTGCATTGCTTCCGTCCACTTTTGATCTTTGAATGCGGCGAGTGCTTCTGCGAAGCGTTGGCAGATTTGATGTTGCAATACGGTGGCATGGTGTTCGTGGCACATCAGTTCATAAACAGTGATAGGCTGGGTTTTGCCTGCCAGTGCAAAGGGGCCGAGTTCGCGGGTGAGAAAACCGCATGTCAAAAAGCCGTCGGCATTCATGAGTACATCATGTGATGCTAATACTTTCGTGCCCAGTTGTTTGTTCAAGGTCTGGATGCGTGTAGCGGTATTAACGATATCGCCCACGGCGCGATATTCAAAGTGATCTACGGCGCCGACATTACCAAGCATCACGTTGCCGCTATGCAGGCCAATGCGTGTTGGTAGCGTGGCGCCTGTAGAATTCTTATTAATATTTTTATTGAAATGGGCCACAGAAGTTTCGATATCCAATGCGGCATCGCATGCCTGTTGATGTAAGGATGCGGTGGGTAAAGGGCTCGTCCATAAGGCCAGCATGCAGTCTCCCACCACATCAGAAATTATGCCGCCGTGTTGGCGCACTGGCGTGAACAGTGCATGGTAATAGGCGTTCATCAGAATACGTAATTGCTCAGGAGGCAGTGTTTCCGAGAGTGACGTATATTTTTCAGCATCGGTACACAGGCATACGCCATGCACCAGTTCGCCGGTGGCGCCCGGTGTGGCGTTGTCAGCAGACATTTTATCGACGATGTTAGTGGGCACGTAATAGCCGAATGTTTCACGCAGGCGACGGCGTTCTTTGATGGCGTCGATATAGCGCCATAGCAGGGCGCTAAACAGCGCAGCGGGTGCTTGTATCAGCAAAGGAACAGCTATCGGCAACCACACTGCAGTAGTGCTGAATTCATATAGGGCAAAAGCAAAATAGCTGCTCATCAGCGTTGTACTGGTGAGCAATGCGATGGCGATGGGCATCCATCGGCATACCATGCCCATGAGCAATCCCCACGCCAGAATAAGCGCGAGATGTGCTGCGGGGCTGGCGGGACGTACCGTAGAGTCTTCCAGTAAATTAGCAAATGCGGTTGCGGCAATTTCTACGCCGCTGATGTCCAGGCCGCTGTCATCTTGTGAAAATACCGTGTAAAAACCATCTTTCTGTTCGGGTTGGCGCTGTTCGGAAAAACCCACGAACACGACTTTATCTTTGAAGCCTTGCGACGATGACAGCGCCTGATGATAGGGGATGTTGGTAATGGTGTGCGGTGGGCCATACAGATTCAGGTAGGGGTGATTGTTGCCGGAGTACATTTTTACCAGGGCGCATAGCAGGTGCCGATTAGAACTGGTAGATGTGGCGAGCTTGTCCAGCATCGTTTCTTGCAGGGAGGGATCCTGATTAAATAAATCACGCACGGTTTCTATCAGGGGTTGCAAGCTGTGATCCTGGAGCGGAGTGGTGGCCGCTCCTGCGCATCCTCCGCCCGCGGCACTTGCGCATCCCTGCGCGGCGGGCAGGCGCGCCGCATAAGCCGGGTTTGCCTGGATCAGCAGGGCGCGGAATTCGTCGTAAGCCGGTAGCGCATAGGCCTGTAATACTGTGGTAGGCAGGGTTGGCACATCGTGCGCGCCGGGTTTGAATGTCCAGAAACGGTTGACTTTAACCGGCACTTTGGGCAGCGGAAACGGCACCGTGGCCAGCGCGTTTGCGGAAAACAACGGCAAGGGTGGCGCGAGCCGTTCCAGTGTCATGGCCGGCCCCGTGCCCTGTGACACGGTTTCGCGTTTCAGCGCTTCCACCAGCACTACGTTGCGTGCATTGCGCATGGCTTGAGCAAGGCGTTGATCGTCTGCGGCGTTGCGCGGCTCTTCAAACAGTAAATCAAAAACAATGACGCGCGCGCCCTGTTGGGCTAGATTGTCGATCAGACGCGCATGGTAGCTGCGCGGCCATTTGGCGGGCTGGTTGGGCAAGCCAAAGACATCAGAGGATTCTTTGTTGAGGGTGACGAGCACAACATCGGGCGGCGCTGTTTGCGCGCCACGCAGGGTGAACAGGCGATCCAGCCCCAGATTTTCTTCCAGTAACGCGCCAAAAGGAGTTAAACTTACTAACAGCCCTAACAGGCTGGTAAGCAAGCCTAATATTAATGCCTTGGCAAGGCGGTTCATCCTGGATCCTTCATAATCCTGAAAATTATTCCTATGATACCTAACGATAGCCTACACAACACGATGCTGACACACGTTCCATTATTTTCCGGCTTGAGTGACGCCGAAATTCAGCCTGTATTAAACCACGCCACAAAAAAGGTTGTCGCCAAAAATACCATTATTATTAGCGAAGGTGATCAATCCGCATCTTTATATGTGATCCTGAGCGGCAAAGTAAAGGTATTTTTACAGGATGACGAAGGCAAAGAAGTGGTGCTTAATTATCAGGAGCCGGGGGAATATTTTGGCGAGCTGGCGCTGCTTGATGATGAGCCGCGTTCCGCATCGGTGATGACGGTCGAGAAATCCACATTTCTGGTGATTTCCAAGCAGGAATTCAAGCAATGCTTGATCGATCACCCTGAGATTGCATTTGCGTTGATTAAAGGCCTGGTGCTGCGTTTGCGCCTCTTGACTGAAAACGTCAAGGATCTTGCGCTCACCGATGTGTATGGGCGAGTAGTCAAACTGTTGTCGGGATTAGCAAAACCCCACGCAGGAAAAATGGTGATTACTGATGCACCCACCCAGCAGGACATCGCCAACCGGGTGGGTGCGTCACGCGAAATGGTGGGGCGTATCCTGCGCGATTTGACCACGGGTGGCTACCTCAAGGTGGAAGGAAAAAATATCACCATTAACGACAAGCTCCCCCCTGGGTGGTGAGCGATGGTGAGCGGTTGCCTTTTGTGTTAACCCATCTATCGTGGCGCGCAGTGTGACTGGCGCGCCTTTTCCTGTTGCCCGTTTTCTCGCCCCCCGTTATTGGCTTACCTGGATAGGGTTGGGCATCACGTGGGCGCTGGCACAATTACCGTATCGCTGGCTGATGCGTTTGGGGCGTGGCTTGGGTCGGGTGATGGGCGCATTGCCGGGTGCGCGGCGGCATGTCGCAACGGTGAACCTGTCGCTGTGTTTCCCGGAGTTTAGCGCTGCCCGGCGTCAGGAGGTGCTGCGCAAGCATTTCGAATCGCTGGGGATGGCTTTAATGGAAACGGCGCTGTGCTGGTGGGCGTCACCCGCGCGGTTGCATTCATTGCTGGTGCAGGTTCAGGGGTTGGAACATCTGGAAAAAGCCTTGGCGCAAGGTGATGGAGGGGGTCGGGGCGCGATAGTGCTGATCGGTCATTTCACCACCATGGAAATGATTGGCACACTGCTGCATACGCGGGTCGCGCTGCATGTGACTTATCGCCAGCACAAGAATGCGCTGTTTGATGAGGTGATGCGGCGGGCACGGCTGTCGCATCAAGGTGCTGTGCTTATCGAACACGATAATATTCGCGTCATGCTGCGCACTTTGAAAAATAATAACGCATTATGGTATGCGCCTGATCAAAACTATGCGGGCAAGCACAGCACGTTTGCGCCGTTTTTTGGCATACCTGCCGCCACCATGACTGGCACTGCCGAAATGGCACGTATCAGCGGCGCACCGATTATCCCGTTATTTCCTGAGCGTTTGCCTGATGACAGCGGTTACCGCATTACCCTGCAACCTGCGCTGGAAGGGTTTCCCGCCGGGGATGCCGAGCGCGATGCGGCATGTATTAATGCGTTGTTTGAAAGCCACGTGCGGCGTGTGCCAGAGCAATATTTGTGGGTGCATCGGCGTTTTAAAACGCGGCCAGCGGGTGAGGGGTCAGTCTATCATAAATAACATTTTTTATAGTTTTTAGGCAATTTGTGATGTGGAGTATGTTGTCATTTCGACCGAAGGCGACCGCCATGGATGGCGGAAGGTAGAGCAACGCAGGAGCAGTTGCCGGGAGAAATCCTTGTCTCGAACGAATGTGGGAGATCTTTAATATTGTTGAACTCTTTCAATGTTTGAGCCTTCAGGATTTCTCGCTTTGCTCGAAATGACACATACCAGGACTTCCTTAGTCATCACCATTGATTTTTTCAACGCTGGACTTTTGTGGTGGCAATGGGTCGCCGTGCTGTTGTGTCTGATGATGTTCATAGAGCTTGGCATATTTTAAAAAAACATAAAATGCGCCGATCACAGCGGTAATAAATCCTGCCCAGCCGTTGAGAAAGTTGCGCTTGAAAACATAAGTGCGCAGAAAATACAGCGGCGGATAAAACACCATGATCCAGGGATTGGCGCGCGCGCCTTTGGCAATTTTTTGCTGGGCCATGCCCGTGGAATATTTGTTGGTCTTGTCCACTTTCAGGTGGATGCTGGTTTCGCCGTAATGATAAAATGGCAGGTCGATACGTTTGATGGCGCCATCGACTTCGGGGCTTTCGTGGATTGGGGCGGTGCTAATCCTGCCCTTGGTTTTGTCGAACAGGCGCAGAAAATAATTCAGGCGCACGTTGGGGTTGTTCATGCGCCAGAAGAGTTGTTCCAGGCGCGGGAACTCATAGCCATCAGCGCCGTTATTTGCACTGCCAAGCCCAGCGGTGAGTAAACGCTTGATTTCGTCTTGCAGGGCGGGTGAGAGAGCTTCGTCGGAATCGAGCAACAGCACCCAGCGATGAGTGGTGTGGTCCAGCGCCATTTGTTTTTGTTTGCTGTAACCCATGAACGGATGCCGGAAGATACGGCAACCGTAGCGTTGAGCGATCTCTACAGTGGCGTCATTGCTGAATGAGTCCAGCACGATGATTTCATCAGCCCACTTAACGCTTTCCAGGCACACCGGCAAGGTACGCTCATTGTTGTACGTGGTAATGAAAACAGAAAGTTTTTCCAAAGTGAGGGGACATCCTGGTAATTTGACTGGGGTGAAAAACATCGAACTTTGGCTATGATAAGTCAAATCAGGCGGCAAGGGTAGTTGCCCGGTGCGGTATAGAGAAAACACAATGAATGAGCGATGCTATCAATGAACGCGGATGAACGCCCGATTGCAATTTTGCTGTCGCACCGTGAAATATATCAGGCTGAAGGGGCGGGGGCGGTGACGTCGTGCGTGCGCGACATGGCGGCATGCAGCCGTTACCGCGAGCGCATTGTGGTGCTGGGTGATGCGGTATCAGCACCGTTCGCTGAAACCCGATTTTTGCCTGTCACCAAGGCGTCGTGGTTTTATGGGCGGCGCACCGCCCGCTATGCGCAAGGGGCGGCCAACGCAATCAGGGATCTCAATCCGGCGCTGGTGGAAGTGCATAATCGGCCTTCCTATATAGAGCGTCTCAAAAAGGCAGTACCGCACACGCCCTTGGTGCTTTATCTGCATAATGATCCCCAAAGTATGCGCGGCTTCAAAACCCCGGCGGAACGCACGCGCGTGTTGCAACAGGTGGCGGCAGTGGTGTGTGTGAGTGGTTATATTCGCGGGCGGTTGCTGGACGGTGTGTCTACTTCCGAATTGGAAAGCAAGGCGCATGTGGTGCTGAATGGTGTGGATACCGCCGTCATTACTCCATGCAGCGATCAGCCGCGCCGCAAGGAAATTTTGTTTGTGGGGCGCTTGATTCCAGAGAAAGGCAGCTTGCTGTTCGCGCAGGCGGCAGTGCTGGCGTGCGAGCAGATACCGGATTGGCGTTTTGTCATGATTGGTGCATGGGGGTTTACCAATAGTGAGTCGCCTAAAGAATATGAAAAACAGGTGATGGCCGAAATGCAGAAACTGGGTGATCAAGGCGAAATGACCGGCTATTTGCCGCGTCGGCAGGCGTTGGAGCGTTTGTCCAGCGCTGCCATGTCGGTGATTCCGTCGTTATGGGAAGAGCCCTGCTCGCTGGCAGTGATTGAGGCGATGGCAGCGGGTTGCGCAGTGATTGCCGCGCGCCGGGGCGGGTCACCGGAATTGATAGGGGATGCAGGCGTGCTGGTTAATCAGGATGATCCGGCGCAATTCGCCGAGCGTATGGTGCAATTGGCATTGAATGCGCCGGTGCTGGAAGATTGGCAACAGCGCGCCCGGACGCGAGCGTTGCAAGGCCTGGATATTCGTCATGCCAGTGCGGGGTTGGATGCAGTGCGGGAGAAATATGTTGGATAAGGGTCGCGTGATACTGAATTGTTTTCCGGGTTTTGTTATGCTGCATGCCATTGGCTCGAACCCACACTGCCTGCCCTATGCAAACTAATTTCGAAAAATATTCGCTGTTGACAGCGCGCGTGCTGACCGTAGCTATTCCATTATTTCTGGTTACCGGGCGTGCGGCGGCCGATGTAGCAATTTTGCTGATCGCCTTGCTGTTCATAGTGCGCAGTATTGTTACACGGGATGGGTCATGGCTGCGTGCCACTTGGGTGCGTTTCGGCCTGGCACTGTGGGTATGGATGCTGCTGATCAGTAATTTTGCCTTTGATGTGGGCTTGTCTTATATCCAGGCCGTGCCGTGGCTGCGATTTTTATTGTTTGCGGTGGCGCTGGAGGCGTGGGTACTGAATACGGTATGGATACGCCGCCTGGTGATCAGCGCCACAGTGATGCTGGTATTGGTTGCCGTGGATGCCTGGTGGCAATATTTTACCGGCTTTGATTTTTTAGGGCATCCACGTCCCTCCGGAACGCGGCTTACCGGCCCTTTCGATGATTTGCGGGTAGGAACTTACCTGCTCAAGTTGATGTTTCCCGCCTTGCTCGGGTTTGCGCTGTGGCGCATCGGGGAAAAGGCAAATATCGGGTTTAAGCTGTTCTTGGGTATTGCCGCGTTGGTGGTGATCGGCGCGGTGTTTGTCAGTGGCGAGCGCATGGCGTTTTTACTGCTGGTGTTGGGTTTGGTTCTGGCGGCGGTGTTGCAAAAAGGTGCGTTGCGCGCTGCCGTGGCAGGCGTGCTGGTCACGGGTGCAGTAGGGGTTGGTGTGGTGGCGATGGCAGATCGCGCCATGCTGGAGCGGCAGTTCACGTCGGTGGTTACCACTCTCTCCATATTTCGTGATACTCCGTATGGCGAACTGTGGCGTAGCGCACTGCAATTGGGTAGTGAACGGCCTGGGACGGGTGTCGGCATGAAGAATTTCCGCGTGGCATGCAAAGACCCGCAGATTGGTTTGCCTGAAGAAGTAGAGGGTCGTTGCGGTACTCATCCGCACAATCTTTATCTGGAATGGTTCTCTGAATCGGGCGTGCCGGGATTGATGCTATTTTTATTAATGCTTGCCGCTTTGGCCAAACATCTGTGGCAAGGTTGGCAAATAGAGTACAGCCGTGCGTGGATGGCCGGCCCGGTGATTGCGGTGATTATCCAGCTGTGGCCAATAGCAACTACTGCCAGTTTTTTCTCTAACTGGAGCGGTGCGCTGATGTGGCTGGCGATAGGTTGGGCGCTGGCGGCGGCGCGGGTGGGACAGCAACAAGAGAGTGTGCGTAATAGCGTGCCTGTTAGAATTATAATCCCCCCTAACCCCCCTTTTTCAAAGGGGGGTGATGGAGGCAGCGTGCTAGAGCCTCCCCCCTTTGAAAAAGGGGGGCAGGGGGGATTATGACTCTCAAAATTACCCAGTTAATGATCTCAAAAGGCTTTGGCGGCGCAGAACGGCTGTTTATCGACATGTCATTGGCGCTTGCGGAAACGGGGGTGAAGGTACAGGCAATCTGTCACAAGGATTTCGTAAAAAAATCCGCGCTGCATCATCCCAATATTGATATATGCGCTGTCAATGTGCGCGGCGTATGGGGCGTCTGGTCAGCACGGAAAATTACTCATGCCATCCATGAATTTCAACCCGCAGTGATTCATTCGCATCTGGCGCGCGGCGCATGGTTTGCGGGTCGGGCCGCACGTACACTGGGTATACCGCTGGCAGTTAATCTGCATAATTACGTTAAACTCAAATATTACCGCGATGCCGCCATGTTTGTGCCCGGCACCGAAGATCAAAAACAGTACCTGATGCAGCACGGCATCGCCGCACAACGCATACAAGTGATCCCGCATTTTTCCCTGTTAAATCCAGCCGATCAATTGCCTAGCGGTGATAATGCCTGTCCGGTGTTTGTCAGCTATGGCCGCATGGTAAAGAAAAAGGGATTTGATGTGCTGCTACAGGCCTTCAAAATGGTGCTTGACCAAGGATTGCAGGCGCGCCTGATTATCGGTGGCGATGGAGCAGAACGTTCGGCGTTGCTGGCACTGGTTGAGCATTTGGATCTTGCTTCGCGCGTGGAATTTCATGGTTGGGTAGAAGATGTTGCGGCGTTTCTCGATAGCGGTGATATTTTTGTGTTGCCATCGCTCGATGAACCCTTCGGCATTGTGGTGCTGGAAGCCATGGCGCGCGGCAAAACCATTATATCTACCCGAACGCAAGGCCCCGTCGAAGTGCTCAATGAACACATGGCGTATTTTGCGGAAGTGGGTGATGCAGCATCGCTTGCGCGCACCATGGCGTTAGCGCTGGGTGATGAACAGTTAAGATTAGATAAAGCGGCGGCTGCGCTGGCCAGTTACCGTAGCCACTATTCCAGGCAGGCGGTAATCCCGCAGTTTATTGATTTGTATCAGCGCATGATTTCCCGTGCTGCTGGAGATTAATCGGAGCGCGCTATCGCCTCATAGGCATCAAGCGTATCATCGAGCATTTTTTTTAGCGGGAAAGGATGTGTGCCCCGTGTCATCGCAGTAACTGCTGGTTTTGTTGCGATAAATTGTTGCACTTTCTGCGTGAGCGCATCCAGATCGCCAACTGCAACCTGGCCTTCAGGGAACACGGCGTTTAACACCTCACCCACGCCGCCGTGATCGTAACCTATCACGGGAATACCCAGGCTCAAGGCTTCCAGTACTGTGCGGCCAAAAGACTCGGGTTTTGATGAAAGCGATAACACAATATCTGAAACCGTATAGATTTCGCGTACATCATTGCGATAACCGGTAAAAATAATATTGTCCAAACCTTTTTGCTGCGCGAGTTGCATAATCCCGTTAGCGTAATCACCGTGTTGCGAACCTGCATCACCTACTACCAAACCATAAACATTCGCGCCTTGCAGCTTAAGACGCGACATTAATTCGATAAAGTCTTCATGCCCTTTTAGTCGTGACAACCGCCCCGGCAGGGTGATGATGGTGCTGTCGAGCAGTTGCGGATATTGTTCATACCATTGGTGCAGCCATTGGCTGCCAGCTTTGTAGTCATAGGGAAATGCATGGCTGTCGATGCCACGGTAAATCACCTGGATTTTATGCGCGTCGAGGCGCGGGTAATGATTTAGAAGATAGTGTTTGATGGTATTGGAAACTGCGATGACGCGCTCACCGCGTGTCATGACAGAACTATAAAAGTTAACTGAATATTGCCCATGTACTGTGGTAATGAAATGGGGCCGCTGGGTTTTATTCATGCCTCGCCAGGCCAGCCAGGCAATCCATGCTGGCATGCGTGAGCGGGCATGCAGAATATCAACCTGCTGCTGTTTGAGGAAATGCCGTAAGCGTAGCGCCAGACGCAAGCTCAATAAGGATTTTTTGCCGATAGGCCAGGTGATGTGTTCACTGCCGATGGCTTCCAGCGCGGATACCATGCGGCCGCCACCCGAGATGACAATGGAGCGATGGCCACGCTGTACCAATGCCGTGGCTATCTCCAGTGTGCCGCGTTCAACGCCGCCACCTTCCATGGCAGGCAGAACTTGAACGACCGTTAGTTTACGCACAAGGCGTGTGTGGTACGCGCGTACTGCGCAGGGTGGGAAGAATTAATCCCAAATCATCTCCCGCCGAGCAAGTACAGAAACGAAACCAGATTTCTCCCTTTGGTCGAAATGACAGGGGTGTTGTCATCCCGAATGAAGTGAGGGATCTTGGTTTTGAGCGACAATTCATGATAAAACGCCTATTGGATTTTCCTGGTTAATAAACTCAGCCACGCAAAATATAATCGGTGCCGCAATACGGACATTTGGCTTTACCAGTGGCTTCAATCGCCAGATAAACGCGCGGATGAGAGTTCCATAGTGTCATGCTGTCAGTTGGGCAATGCAGCGGCAAGTCGGCACGCGCGACCTCATAGATGTGGTGCGTATTGGCGTCTGCGGGTTTGGTGGATGGGCGGTTTTGTACAGACATAGATTCTCCGTAAGATGCTTATTTTACTAACGTGAGCCATTCAGGATGTTCGGCACGCCGGCCATGCACCTGATCAAAGTAAAGCGTTTGCAGACGTTCGGTGAGGATACCACGCTGGCCTGTGCCAATAGCGCGGCCATCGACTTCGCGGATCGGCGTGACTTCGGCGGCAGTGCCGGTGAAGAAGGCTTCATCGGCCACGTAGAGTTCGTCACGCGTAATGCGTTTTTCATGCACGCTAATTCCCAGTTCTGCGGCAAGTGTAAAAATGGTGTTGCGCGTAATGCCATCCAGCGCTGAAGTTAATTCGGGCGTATACAGCACATTGTCACGCACTATAAAAATATTCTCACTGCTGCCTTCGGCCACGAAACCGTCAACATCTAGCAGCAGTGCTTCGTCGCAGCCACACGCCAATGCTTCACGTAGCGCCAGCATCGAGTTGATGTAATTGCCGTTCGCCTTGGCCTTGCACATGGTGATATTAGGATGGTGGCGCGTGTAGGATGAGGTTTTGACGCGCAACCCTTTTTCCATATTTTCCGCGCCGAGGTATGAGCCCCACGGCCACGCAGCGATCATCATATGCACCTTGAGATTATCGGCGCGCAAGCCCATGCCTTCGGCACCATAAAAGCACATCGGGCGAATGTAACCGGCATCCATGTGATTTTCGCGTACGGCGGCGCGCGTCGCTTCGTTGATAACGTCTTTGCTGTAGGGCATGGGCATGCCCATGATATGCGCGGAGCGGAACAGGCGGTCGGTGTGCGCCTGCAGGCGGAAAATTGCGGTGCCTTTATCGGTGGGATAGGCGCGCACGCCTTCGAACACGCCCATGCCATAGTGCAGGGTATGGGTGAGTACGTGGACTTTCGCATCGCGCCACGGCACGAGTTGCCCATCCATCCAGATCACGCCATCGCGATCAGCCATTGTCATGCTAAGTGTTTCCTTTAGAGTAGTTATTCCAATTTTCGTTAGAAGTGTCTATATCTTTCGCAGATATTATTTAACTGTCATTTCGAGCAGCCTTATTAGCCCCCGCGAAAGCGGGGGGAGAAACCCTTAAGATTCCGCACATGCGTTCGGAATGACAGGTGTTGTTTTTATACGCCCATCACTGCGTGCCACAGGCGCGTTACCGCCGCGCGCTCGTCACGGAATTCGGTGTCGCTGACCTGTGCTGGCTCTTCCTGCAAGGTGAGGCGGTGCAGTGCGGCGCGGTAGGCACGGTAGGCGTTACTGAGCTGCTGTACATCGTGCTCCGGCATTAATCCGGCGGCGGCAAAGCCCTGTAACTGCCGGATATTATCCGTAAAATCGGCCAGCGCCGGATGATCAGAAGTCCACGCCAAAACCCCATATTGAACCATAAATTCGATGTCGGCGATACCACCTTGCTGCTGTTTCAGGTCAAAATACCCTGCCTGGTGCAAACCAAGCTCGGCGCGCATACGCTTACGCATCTCAGCCACCTCTTTGCGCAAAACTGCCGTATCGCGGTGGCGTGCGAGGATTTCATGGCGCAATTCATTGAAAGTGGTGGCACATGTCGCGCTACCCGCCACTACCCGTGCGCGCACCAGAGCTTGATGTTCCCAGGTCCAGGCTTCGTTGCACTGGTAATCGGCATACGCTGCCAGGTTGCTGACCAGCAGGCCGGATGTGCCACTGGGACGCAAACGCATATCCACTTCATACAGCGTGCCCGACGGGGTTTGCGCGCTCAAAATATGGATGATGCGCTGGCCGAGCCGCGCAAAAAATACCGCGTTGTCGATGGCTTTCTGGCCGCTGGATTGTTGCCCGCTGGAATGTTGCTGGTCACCCGCGCTGTCATGAAGAAACACCAGATCAAGATCAGAGCCATAACCCAGTTCAATGCCGCCCAGCTTGCCATAGCCGATGATGGCAAAGCCGGCGTTATGCGTTACGCCGTCGAGCGTGTATTGCGGCACACCATGCCGGGCGGTGAGATGATTCCAGGCCAACCACAGGGCTTGAGTTAGCACCACTTCGGCGATGTCGGTGAGATGGTCGCTGACGACCATCAGCGGCATAGCGCCTGCCACATCGGCCGCCGCCACATGCAGCACCGCCGCCTGTTTGAATTGGCGCAAGGTTTCCATCTGCTGTTCCAGATCGTCATCGGCGATGGCGCTTAGCCTCTCAGCCAGATCGCGCTCCAGTGCATGGCGATTCAGCGGGGCATAGAGCGTGCGCGGATCAAGCAGTTCATCGAGTAAGACGGGCTGACGCGCCAGCAGACGGGTAATCCACGGGCTGGCGGCGCACAGCTTTACCAGTTGCGACAAGGCCAGCGGATTTTCCGCAAGCAGCGCCAGATAGGCGGTGCGACGCGCAATCGCTTCCAGTATTTGAATCAGGCGCAGCAAGGTGGTGGTGGGGTGCGGTGTTGCGCTGATGGCGCCGAGCAGCAGTGGCATCAGGCGATCCATGCGCGCGCGGCCTTGATTGCTCAGCGCGCGATACGTGTGCCCTTCACGCAGACGTGCGCACAACCGCGAGGCTTCAGCAGGGTCATCAAAGCCCGCTGTGGCAAGCACGCTGTGCGCCTGGATTTCATTGAGATTGCCTTGCCAGAGTGCATTCAGATCAGGCGTGTCGGAGACGGTGGAGTGTTCATGCGTCTGTGGCGCCACGAACACCTGATCAAAATATTCTTGCACCCGCTTCGTGTGCTGGTCGAGCGCGTGTGAAAAACTTTCCCAGTCGGCATAATTCATCGCCACAGCCAATTGTGCGCGCGGTATTGGCTCTACCGGTAAAGTATGCGTTTGTTGATCTGCCAGTTCCTGCAAGCGATTTTCAGCACGCCGCAAGAAAATATAGGCCTCACGCAAATCGTGGCTGACATAATGTGGCAGGTGGCCACGTTCCGCAAGTTGCTCCAGCGTGCGTAGAATCTGCCGCGATTGCAATGCCGGTTCCCGCCCACCGCGAATCAATTGAAACGCCTGGCCAATGAATTCAATTTCGCGGATACCGCCGGGACCGAGCTTGATATTGCCGTGTAATCCTTTGCGCTCCACCTCACGGCGTATCATGTCTTTCATCTCACGCAACGCTTCAAACGTACCGTAATCCAGATAGCGGCGATACACAAACGGGCGTAATCGCTGCAACGCTTGTTCGCCCGCCGCCACATCGCCCGCCACCGCGCGCGCCTTAATGAGCGCGTAGCGTTCCCACTCGCGGCCGTGGGTTTGATAATACTCCTCAAGCGCATCAAAACTCACCGCCAGCGGGCCACTCTCACCATACGGCCGCAAGCGCATATCCACGCGAAATACATAACCTTCGGCCGTGATATCGCTCATGGCATTGATCAGACGCTGGCCCAGACGCGTGAAATATTCCTGATTACTCAGATGACGCGGGCCGTCGGCCTGGCCGTCTTCAGGGTAAGTGAAAATCAGGTCAATGTCAGATGAAAAATTTAACTCACTTCCACCCAGTTTACCCATCCCCAGCACCATCAGGTGTTGCGGCACGCCATCGCTGTTATGAGCAGTGCCTTGCTCTTCGCGCAGCCACTCATGCAGGCGCTGTAATGCCGCATCCAGGCACGCATCGGCCAGCCACGATAATTCACGCAGGGTTTCATCGAGATCGGCCCAGCCCGCCAGGTCGCGCCAGGCAATACGCACTTTCTCGCGGCGCGCGGTGTGGCGCAGTGCCGCCCCCAGGGTTTGCTCGTTGTTTGCGCCATTGACGGTCGCCAGGCACTTATTGTGGTATTCGCCGGGCAGATAAGCGCGCCGTAAATCACCGCTGCACAGTAAATCATCCAGCATCTGTGGATAGCGGACGCACTGCTCGGCAAGCCAATCGCTGCACGCCCATACCATGTCAGTTTTGTCAGGTAGTTCAGGCAGTTGAATGCCATATGTGAGTGCGGCTGCTGCCAGGGTTGCCCGGTAATCCTGCATTTTTGTTTTGAATGTTATAAGCGTGGTGAATGGTATGGTTTGGATCATATCGATCATTCTCGCATTCTTTGTGGCTCTACCTCAAGGTGTATGGTGTTTTTGCCGCTATTGATTGCAGGGCACCTCTATAACGGGCTTTTCTAAAGATGGTCATGCAGGAGACATGAAGAATGGATTTTAAAGATTTCTTGAAGATCATGGTCATGAAAGACGGGTCAGATCTCTACCTTACCACGGGCGCGCCGCCTACGTTAAAAGTGCATGGCGAACTGACACAACTGGAACCCGTTGCGATGGCCTCCGGCATGGTCAAGGAAATTGCTTACAAGGTTATGGACAAGGAGCAGATTGCCGCTTTCGAGGCCAAACCCGAAATGAACCTGGCGATTTCCGAGCCGGGCGTAGGCCGTTTCCGTGTCAACATTTTCAAGCAGCGTAATCAGGTTGCCATGGTAGTGCGTAACATCAAGATGCAAATTCCTGATATGAACACGTTGAACCTGCCGCCGATCCTGGCCAAAATCATCATGCAGAAACGCGGCTTGATCCTGTTTGTCGGCGGTACCGGATCGGGCAAATCAACCTCATTGGCATCGCTGATTGACTACCGCAATACCAATAGTGCCGGACACATCATTACCATCGAAGACCCCATCGAATTTGTACACAAACACAAAAAATCCATCATCAACCAGCGCGAAGTGGGCGTGGACACCGACAGCTATGAAGACGCCTTGAAGAATACCCTGCGTCAGGCACCCGACGTGATCCTGATTGGTGAGGTTCGTGAGCGTGAAACCATGGAACATGCCGTCGCATTTGCCGAAACCGGCCATCTGGCGATATCCACATTGCACGCCAACAATGCCAACCAGGCGCTGGATCGCATTATCAACTTTTTCCCTGAAGAACGCCGCACCCAATTGCTCATGGATTTATCATTAAACGTCCGCGCCATTATATCCCAACGCCTGATTCCAACTAAAGACGGTAAGCGTATCGTCGCAGTTGAAATATTGCTCGGAACACCGCTGATATGTGATCTGATTCTCAAAGGCGAAATGAACAAGATCAAAGAAGTCATGCAGAAATCTGAAAATATTGGCATGCAAACATTCGATGCGGCGCTGTACCATATTTATAAGGCGGGCCATATTACACTTGAAGAAGCATTGCGTAATGCCGACTCACAAAACAACTTGCGTCTGCGCATCAGCCTGGAAGAAAAACAGGGCGGCAAACAAGCGGATGAGACTTCCTTAAGTATTGCGGAAGAATCTGATGGAACTGTAGCGGGCGCCAAAGGTGGATTGTCCTTGACTTTGGAATAAGAAAAAATATCACGCATAAAAAAGCCCCGTCAGTGATGGCGGGGCTTTTTTATGCGGCATGTTGTCAGCGATAAATATCAGGGCAACCCGGTTATGTTGGATCCCTTGTCCACTGGAGATCTGAAGCTTCATGGTACGCCTTATATCATTCCACAAAACGCGCAGTGCCGGTTTCTATTGTTGGGCTTCATTGGATTCAGCCTAACCTACCGCGCTGTGACTTCGATCGTCCGTTGGAATGCGTCATTCTTCGTCAAAATAATCGGAGTCAATTTTCTTGACTTCATATTGGCCAACGACTGACACGCCAACATTGTGTTCCGCCATGAGTGAGGCTAGTTTCCCGCCACTAATCAGAATAATTTTTGACTCAATCATTGACACATACTCAAGTGCTTCTTTAGAAAAATTTGAAGTGGTAATGAAAACGCCTTTTCTAGCCCTCTGGCCCTGCAATGCTCCCGCAAATTTCTGAATTTCGGGACGCCCTACAACAGTTCCGTCCCATCGTTTGGCTTGGATGTAGATAACATCCAACCCCAGTCGATCTTCATTTATTATTCCATCAATTCCGCCATCGCCGCTCTTTCCGAGCGCACGGCCTGCATCTTGTCTATTTCCGCCATAGCCCATTTTGACGAGGAGATCCACCACAAGTCGTTCGAAAAATGATGGCGATGAATCTTTTACGGAAGAAAGAATTTCAACTTCTAAATTTTTTCTTAATGAACGGTATGCCGAAGCTAATGCATCTTCTGGTGTTTCGCTGGCGACCATTTCGATGGAATAATTTGCGTCATTTGTTTTTGATGGATCTTTTTTACGGTTTCTGAATTCTTGGAATTCTGGGTAACGCCCCAATAGCGCGACATTAATTTTTTCCGGATTATCCGCTAACAGTTTGAGTCCCTGTTCGGTAATTTTGAAGTAACCCCGTTTTGGTGATGTCAGCAGCCCTGCTTGCTTTAGATAGGAGCGCGCCCAGCCAACACGATTATTGAATACTGCCTGACTTCCACTAGGTAGAACCTCGTTCTTTTCTTCGTCGGAAAGAGAAAATTCTGTGGCAAGCGACTGTACGGAATCGCTGAACTTATGTTCTTGTTGGTCGGATGCCATCTGCAGCACAGGAAGCATTAGTGTCTGATAATCCGGGATTGGCATATTCTCAGATGATTCCTAATTCAGGCATCATATCTTGTAATACGCTCTATACCATTCCACAAAACGCGCAATACCAGTTTCTATGGCGGTGTCGGGTTTGAAACCGACGTCGCGGATCAGGTCGGCTACGTCGGCGTAGGTGGCAGGCACGTCGCCGTTTTGCAGCGGTAGCATGTTTTTCTGCGCTTTTTTGCCTAGGCAGTCTTCCAGAACTTCGATGAAGCGCAATAATTCCACCGGGTTGTGATTGCCGATGTTATAGAGGCGGTAGGGCGCGTAGCTGGTGGCTGAGTCGGGTTCGGCGCTGCTCCATTGCGGGTTGGGTGTGGCGACGTTGTCGAGGACGCGTATCACGCCTTCAACGATGTCGTCGATGTAAGTGAAGTCGCGGCGATGGTTGCCGTAATTGAATACGTCTATCGGTTTGCCCGCCAGGATGCTTTTGGTAAACATGAACAGCGCCATGTCGGGGCGTCCCCACGGGCCGTACACGGTGAAGAAGCGCAAGCCGGTGGTGGGCATTTTGTAGAGATGGCTGTAGGTATGAGCCATCAGTTCGTTGGCTTTTTTACTGGCCGCGTACAGGCTCACGGGATGATCGACGTTGTCGTGTACGGAAAACGGCATCCTGGTGTTGGCGCCGTACACGGAGCTGCTGGAAGCGTATACCAGATGTTCGACGCCATTGTGGCGGCAGCCTTCGAGAATGTTGATGAAGCCCACCAGGTTGCTGTCGACATAGGCATGGGGGTTAGTGATGGAATATCTGACGCCCGCTTGCGCGGCGAGATTTACGACGCGCTGTGGTTTATGTTTGGCAAATACCGCTTCCATGGCCGCACGGTCTTCAATGCTGACGCGCACATCGGTGAAGTTGGCGTGATCCGCAGTGCGTGCCAGCCGCGCTTTTTTCAGATTGACATCGTAATAGTCATTGAGGTTGTCTACGCCGATAACTTCATCACCACGCGCAAGTAATCGCAGTGACAGGGCAGAACCGATAAATCCGGCAGCGCCGGTAATTAAAATTTTCATGAGTTCTCCGTTAAGATCGGGCTGTCATCCCGAACATAGTAAAGTTGTCATCCCGAACGCAGTGAGGGATCTTAAAAATGACATTTTTTGAGATTCAGAATGACATTGTTCGCGGCTCGGAATGACATGGCTCGCCCCTACAACCTGCCATCAACCTGATCAACAGGCAGGATATATTTCACATCAAACAGCACGGCTTGTGGTTTGCCCAAAGCGCGGATTTTCTCTACGCCCATTTCATGAAACTGGCGATGCGCGACGGCCAGGATAATGGCGTCATACTTGCCTGGTTCCAGCGTGGATACGGGTGTGATGCCGTATTCATGTTCAGCTTCTTTGGGGTTGATCCACGGGTCATACACGTCGACATGCGCATTGTAACTCTGCAACTCGCTGATAATGTCGATCACTTTGGTGTTGCGCAAATCCGGGCAGTTTTCCTTGAAGGTGAGGCCCATCACCAGCACGTTGGCGTTAGCGACGTGGACGCGGCGCTGGATCATCATTTTGATAACGCGCTGCGCGACATACGGCCCCATGCCGTCGTTGATGCGGCGTCCGGCGAGAATTACTTCGGGCAGATAACCGATTTCCTGTGCTTTATGGGTGAGATAATATGGATCAACGCCAATGCAATGCCCGCCCACCAAACCAGGACGAAACGGCAGGAAGTTCCATTTGGTGCCTGCCGCTTCCAGCACTTCCAGCGTATCAATGCCAAGCCGGTTGAAAATCAGCGCCAGCTCATTGATGAGCGCGATGTTGACATCGCGCTGGGTATTTTCAATGACTTTTGCGGCCTCGGCAACACGGATGCTGCTGGCCTTGTGGGTGCCGGCGATGATAATGCTTTTGTAAAGTTGATCAACAAACTCTGCGACTTCCGGCGTGGAGCCGGAAGTCACTTTAAGAATATTGATGACGCGATGTTCCTTGTCGCCAGGATTGATGCGCTCCGGGCTGTAGCCGGCGAAGAAATCCTGATTGTATTTCATGCCCGAGAGTGATTCGATAATCGGTATGCAGACTTCTTCTGTCGCACCCGGATAGACAGTCGACTCAAAAATAGCGATATCGCCTTTTTTCATAACCTTGCCCAAGGTCTGACTGGCCTTGACCAAGGGGGTGAGGTCGGGGCGTTTGTGTTCGTCTACCGGCGTAGGTACCGTAACGATGAAAACATTACATCCTACCAAGTCATCCGGGTTAGTGGTGTAGGTCAGGTGCCGGGCTTGAACCAGTTCGTCGGCATCGACCTCCAGCGAGCTGTCTTTGCCCTGCCGCAGCTCGGCAATACGCGGCGCGCTGATGTCTAGGCCCACGGTCGGGAAGTGCTTGCCGAATTCAACCGCCAGTGGCAGGCCGACATAACCTAGGCCGATCATGCCGATTTTTGTTTTATCCAAGGTTAACATTGTGTTTTATCCTTATGTTTTTATACAACAGACGCGCCTCGTCCAATCGCGTAATAGGTAAACCCTTCTTTGGTCATTAGACGTGGGTCATACAGATTGCGGCCATCGAAAATCAACGGTTGTTTGAGCGTGGCTTTGAGCTTGCCAAAATCCGGGCTGCGGAATTCGTTCCATTCTGTAGCGATTACCAAGGCATCGGCGCCTGTCAATGTATCGGCGGGGGAGTCGCAGAGCGTAAGGCTGGGCTGGTCTTCATAAATCCGCTGCGTCTCGTGCATGGCGGCCGGGTCATAGGCCTGAACGCGCGCGCCACGCTCCCACAGGGCTTCCATCAGGCTACGGCTGGGGGCGGCGCGCATATCGTCGGTATTCGGCTTGAAAGCCAAGCCCCACAGGGCAAAAGTCAACCCTTCCAGCTTTCCTTTAAAATGTTTATCTATTTTGTTGAATAATATGTGCTTCTGCCGGTTATTCACCGCCTCTACGGCGCTGAGTAACTCGGCCTTATAGCCCACCTGTTGAGCAGTGCGCTCCAGCGCCTGCACGTCTTTAGGAAAGCACGAGCCGCCATAACCACAGCCCGGATAAATAAAATGGTAACCAATTCGCGGGTCTGAGCCGATACCTAGACGCACCTGCGCAATATCTGCGCCGAGCCGCTCGGCGAGGTTGGCCAGCTCGTTCATAAAGCTGATTTTGGTGGCCAGCATGGCGTTGGCGGCGTATTTGGTCAGCTCTGCCGAGCGAATGTCCATCACCACCAGGCGCTCATGGTTGCGGTTAAAAGGGGCGTACAGGGCGCGCAATAATTCTGTGGTGCGTGGGTTGTCGGTGCCGATAACCACACGGTCAGGTTTCATGAAATCATCAATGGCGGCACCTTCCTTGAGGAATTCAGGATTTGAAACTACATCAAATTCAATGCTCTTACCGCGTACTTTTAAAGTATTTTCTACGGTACTACGCACCTTGTCGGCGGTGCCGACCGGCACGGTGGACTTGTTGACGATGATACGGTAACTGTCCATATGCTCACCGATACTTTTGGCAACGGCAGTCACATATTGCAGGTCGGCCGAACCGTCTTCGTCCGGCGGAGTGCCCACGGCAATGAACTGGAACAGGCCATGCGCCACACCCGCCGCAATGTCCGTAGTGAAGGCCAGCCGCCCAGATTGGCTATTGCTCAGAACCAGCGCTTCCAGGCCGGGTTCATAGATGGGAATTTCGCCGCGTTTGAGCATGTCGACCTTGCGGGCGTCAATATCGACGCACAACACCTCGTTACCGACCTCCGCCAGGCAGGCGCCAGTAACCAATCCGACATAGCCGGAGCCGAAGATAGTGATTTTCATGGTATTATTCCCAGGATTTTAGACGGCTAAAATGTAACAATATCAAAAATACAGGATTAAGGCAAAAGACACTGGTACAAGAAGCGGCAAAGCAAGGGGAATGGGGTGTTTTTGCCTTACTCAGAATGTCACAAATTCGTGCGATGATTATACAAACTTTTAATCCTGCACCGATAACCAAGAAAAAATTTAATCATCAGGCTTTAGTCGTTCGTGTGCACCTCCTGAATATTGTCCGCCATCATCAAAAAATCAGCGCGGCAATAGGTAATTTATGAACGTTTGAATTCTACACACCCACACAGATCAGTGGGTTTTTTGCCTTACTTCAAAAAGAGACACGTATTCCATGGTTCGCTTATTTAAACATTATGTACCGCATTCATTCCTGATGCTGGGAGTAGTTGAGGTCGTAATTTTAGTGTCATCCATCTATTTGGGTGCGTCATTGCGATTTGCCGGTGAAGATCAACCCCTGAAAGCCGTGGGACCCCTGTTACCCAAAGCATTGATCTTTGCGTTGGTGATGATCAGCGTGATGACAGCCGTGGGTTTATACAAGAGCAATCTGCGCGAGGGTGTCGCCGGCATGCTGTTGCGCATCGGCATCAGCATTTTGTTTGGCCTGGCGGCCATGAGCTTTGTGTTCTATCTCTTCCCCTCCCTGTTTTTAGGGCGCGGCGCCTTTGGTTTGGCTTTTGCTGCGGCGCTCACCAGCATTGTGTTAACACGGATTATATTCTTTAAAGTCGTGAATCAGGAAGCCATGAAACGGCGCATCCTGGTGCTGGGCACGGGCAAACGCGCTGCCGCACTTGCCCAGCAACTGCGCCGCAAAGTAGATAGACGTGGTTTTGTTATTGTGGCGTATGCACATGTAATCGGAGAACAGGACGCTATCCCACCCCAACACATTGTACACCTTGATGTTCCGTTGCTGGAATACGCTGACCAGCAGCAGGTGGATGAAATTGTCGTCGCCGTTGAAGATCGCCGCAAGGGTTTACCGGTACACCAGCTTCTCGATTGTAAGATGAGTGGCATTGAAGTGGTGGATATGCTGACATTTTTTGAACGGCAGGGCGGAAAAATCCGGCTGGATTTATTACACCCGAGCTGGTTAATTTATTCAGATGGATTTTTAAGCGGATTTTTTCAGTCATATACTAAACGGATGTTTGATATTGTAGCCAGCCTGGTATTGTTGTCAGTTGCATGGCCGTTCATGATCATCGCTGCCATTGCAATCAAACTCGAAAGTCCAGGATCCATTCTATATCGACAAATACGGGTAGGCCAGAATTGGCGACTCATTCAGGTGCTGAAATTCCGTAGCATGTGCAGTGATGCTGAAAAAGATGGCCCGCAGTGGGCAGGCAAAAATGACAGCCGGGTAACGCGGGTCGGCGCCTTTATCCGCAAGGCGCGCATTGATGAGTTGCCGCAATTATGGAACGTATTAAAAGGTGAAATGAGTTTTGTCGGGCCACGGCCGGAGCGCCCGATGTTTGTTGAGCAGCTTTCTCAAACTATTCCCTATTATGCCGAGCGTCATCGCGTTAAACCCGGCATCACCGGGTGGGCACAAATCCGTTATCCGTATGGCTCTACGGAGAAAGATGCTGTGGAGAAATTGCAGTACGACTTATATTACGTAAAAAATTACAGCCTGTTTCTTGACCTGCTGATTCTGTTTCAGACCGCCGAAGTAATTTTATGGGGCAGAGGCGCGCGTTGACTCTGAAAACGGCGATCGAGCCGTAGAGCAGATTGTGCTATGAAATTTTTTCGTGTCTTTCGTGGATGGGTACGTGCATCACATCAATGACTAATATGCTCGATATCGGTGTCATCAGTTATTTGGCCGCTGCCCTGCTGTTTTTAGTGCTGTCGCTGTTATTAATGACCAGTTGGCGCGGACGGTTGCAAGGGGCGTTATTGGTCGGCGCATGCGTGGTCACTGTCCTGTGGGCTACGGTGGTGGCCTACCATGCCGCACGTGATTATCCGGCATCGCTGCTGGTGCCGCTACTGGAAATCATACGCAACGCAGTATGGTTTGCGTTTCTGATCCGGTTATTACATCCGGTCGAAATAGCGGCGCCCATGTCTACCCGGCTAAAGATACTCACGGCGCTGGTGTTGGGTATGTGCCTGGTGTTGCTGGTGCTGCTGTATGTGGGCGGCAGTATTTACGTCAATATTTTCGGGCAGGTGTTTTTGTCCATCATCGGGCTGGGGTTAGTCGAGCAGGTTTATCGTAACACCGTGCCGGAACGGCGGTGGGCGCTTAAATTTCTGTGCCTGGGCATTGGTGGCATGTTTGCGTATGATTTATTTTTATATTCGGACGCCTTGCTGATACAACGCGTTGATATGGATTTGTGGAATGCCCGTGGCATGATCACTGCGCTGGCCGTGCCGCTGATTGCTTTTTCTGCCGCACGTAATCCGCAGTGGTCACTGGATGTCTTTGTTTCACGGGGCATCGTTTTCCATACGGCCGCCTTGATGGGAGCGGGTCTGTATCTGCTGGTGATGGCCGCCGCCGGATATTACATTCGCCTCTATGGCGGCACCTGGGGCACGGCAGTGCAGGTGATCTTCCTGTTTGGTTCTGCTGTCATATTGCTCATTGCAATCGCCTCTGGACAGGTACGGGCGCGTGTTAAAGTTTTTTTTAATAAACATTTTTTCAGCCATAAATATGATTACCGGGAAGAATGGCTGCACTTTATACGTACCCTGGCGGGCGGCGAAGCCGGGCAGCCCCTGTCATCCATTCCCGGACGCGAGCGTGCCATCCAAGCGCTTGCGCAGATTGTGGATAGCCCAGCAGGGTTAGTATGGTGGCGGCAGGATATGATGGCGTCATCAGGCGATGATGGTGGATCACCCTTTGTGCTGCTGGCACGCTGGAATGCCGGGCAAAACGTGGCGGTTAGCAATATGGAAAGTGGTTCCTTGATGCGTTTTCTCGACACGACCCAATGGATTATTGACCTGGGACAATATGCTAAAGCACCGGATTTTTATGTTGGCCTGGATCTCCCGCAATGGTTGCGCGAACTGAGCGGGATGCCCAATGGCGCCTGGTTGGTGATTCCATTGATCCTGCATCAGCGCGTATTGGGATTCATGGTATTAATGCAGCCCCGCGCAGCGCGGGCGGTTAATTGGGAAGACCGTGATTTGTTAAAAACCGCAGGCTGCCAGGCGGCCAGTTATATTGCGCAACTCGAAGCCACCAAAGCATTAGTACATGCACGCCAGTTCGAAGCATTTAACCGGTTGTCAGCTTTTGTAGTGCATGACCTGAAAAATCTGGTAGCGCAACTGGCCCTTGTGGTGTCGAACGCAGCAAAGCATAAAAACAATCCAGCGTTCATGGAAGATGCCATTAATACCGTGGAAAATGCCACGCTGAAGATGAATCGTCTGCTCATTCAGTTGCGTGCTGGCAGCGTGCGGCCGCATACTGTCAGGCAGTTGCTGGATCTTGATACGCTGTTGCGTGAAGTCATTGCAACGCGCGCGCATGTGAAGCCAGTGCCCGAACTGCAATGCGCCGAGAACCGCCTGCGCATACAGGCAGATCGCGATCGGCTTGCCGCCGTGTTTGGGCATATTATACAAAATGCCCAGGATGCCACGCCGCCCGAGGGTTATGTAAAAGTGCGCCTGTACAACAGTACTGATAATAATAGTGGGGCAGGGCAGGCGGTGCTGGAAGTGGAAGACAGTGGTCACGGAATGGATGCCAGGTTTATCCGCGAACGCTTATTTCAGCCATTTCAAACTACCAAAGGTAACGCCGGCATGGGTATTGGTGTGTATCAGAGCCGTGAAGTGGTGCGTGAATTGGGCGGGGATGTTGAGGTGGTCAGTGAACCGGGCAAAGGTACACTTTTTCGTGTACGAATCCCGCTGGATTTGACCGCGCCAGCGGGCGCTTGAATTAAGGGTGCCTCTATAAATAAATCCACGGGTAAAAGATGCGGACAGATCAGGAGTAGACCGAAGTGAATACGGTAACAAAAAATACATTGTTAATCGTTGAAGATGATCCCGGGCTGCAAAGTCAGTTGAAGTGGTGCTTTGAAGGCCTGGATGTGGTGGTGGCCGGTGACCGTGAAGCCGCTTTAGCGCAGCTACGCCTCTACGAACCGCTGGTGGTTACCCTTGATCTTGGTTTGCCCCCCGATGCCAGTGGCGCAAGCGAAGGACTGGCAACCTTGGCACAGATTATTACCATTGCCCCGCGCACCAAGGTGATCGTAGTAACAGGCAATGATGACCGCGAAAATGCAGTGCGTGCCATTGCGCTAGGCGCCTATGATTTTTATCAAAAGCCGGTTGATCCGGAGATTTTATCACTGATTGTAAATCGTGCCTTTCATCTGCATCAACTGGAAACTGAAAATCTCGCGCTGGCCGCAGCGCAACGCGTCACATCACCGTTGTCGGGCATCATTGCTTCCAGTCCGCAAATGCTCAAAGTATGCCGTACCGTCGAAAAAGTAGCGCCCACCAATGTGACAGTGCTGTTATTGGGCGAAAGCGGTACCGGCAAGGAACTGTTTGCCCACGCCCTACATGATCTGAGCAACCGTGCTGAGCGGCGTTTTGTCGCACTCAACTGCGCGGCAATTCCTGAAACACTCCTCGAAAGCGAATTGTTTGGTTATGAAAAAGGTGCGTTTACCGGAGCCAACAAAAAAGTCAGGGGCAAAATAGAGCATGCGGAGGGTGGAACACTTTTTCTTGATGAGGTAGGTGATTTACCGATGGCGTTACAAGCCAAATTATTACGTTTTTTACAGGAACGTGTCATCGAACGTATCGGCGGACGTGAAGAGATCGCCGTTGATGTACGCGTCATTTGTGCGACGCATCAGGATATCCTTAAACAGGTGCGTGCTGGCCACTTTCGTGAAGATCTGTATTATCGTGTCAATGAGTTGACCATCAATATTCCCCCATTGCGGGAGCGCGAAGGTGATATACCCCTGGTGGCGCGCGCGTTGCTGGATAAATATTGTATGCAGCACCATAAACCCCGGCGTGATTTCAGCCAAACCGCCATGGCGGCGATTGAAGCGTATGAATGGCCGGGGAATGTCCGTGAACTGGAAAATCGCATTAGTCGCGCAGTCATCATGAGCGAGGGCGATCACATCGAAATGGAAGATCTGGAGTTTGTTGCGGAAAATAATGTGGGCGATAAAGGCCAGGCCAAACCGACACCCCTTAATTTACGGCAGGTACGTGATGAAGCGGAGCGTCAGGCCATTATCAGGGCGTTGAACTGGTTTAATGGCAACATAGTTCAAGCCGCCGATGCGCTCGGTATCAGCCGGCCTACGCTGTACGATTTAATCAATAAATTTGGCCTTAAAGAAAAGCTCTGAAAAATTATACTTCGGGAGATAACCAATGAAAAATAGTAATGGCATAAACGCTGATACAAATAAAGGCACACCACGACTTTCTGTGCTGGCATTAGCATTGTGTACAGCATTAAACCTGACAGCGCTGGATATTACGCTGGCCTATGCCGAAGATAACCAAAAATTGATGGGTGAAGCTAAAAATTACTTGCAGCAAGGCAATATTAAGGCTGCCATTATCCAGCTTAAAAATGCGCTTCAAGAAAATCCCGATGATAAAGAAGCGCGGTTGATGCTGGGCCAAATTTATCTGAAAATGGGCGATGGCCCGTCTGCCGCCAAAGAACTGAAACGCGCGCAGGATTTAGGTATAGCCAGTGATAGAGTGCTTTTCCCGCTGGGTAAAGCCTATTTGCTGCAAGGCCGTAATGAATCCGTATTGCAGGAAATTCAGCAGCCTGCCAATGCCTCCGCAGATCTCAAGGCAGGTATTTTAACCCTGCATGGACATGCCAATTTGGCATTACGCAAACCTGACCAGGCAAAAGAAAAATACCAGGAAGCGCTGACAATACGCCCGAACTTTCCCGATGCACTGATTGGCCAGGCGCGTATTGCCTTTATGGAAAAAAAGCCTGATCAAGCGTTGTCATTGACTGAGCAGGCCCTTAAAGCTGATCCAAAAAGCATTGAATCCTGGATAATGAAAGGTGATCTGCAACGTGCTGCTGGGCGTCATGCAGAGTCATTACAGACATTTCAGAAAATCCTGCAACTTGATGCGGACAATGTTCCTGCGTATTTAGGGCGTGCCGCAGAACATCTCGCCCTGGGTAAAGTTGCTGAAGCTAAAAAAGATATTGAGGCGATACGCAGCCGTGTACCCGGCCACCCGCTTGCGAATTATTTGAGCGCGCATGCATCGTTTCAGGAAAAAAACCTGAATGCCGCGCAGGATTCCTTGCAACAAGTATTAAAAGTAATACCGGGTCACATGCCCAGCCTGTTATTACTGGGGAATATACATTACTTGCAGGGTCAGTTTTCACAGGCAGAAAGTGAGCTGTCCCGCTATGTCGATGCCGTGCCAGAGCAAGTGGCCGCCCGGCGGTTATTAGCCGCTACCTTAATGAAGCTCAAGCGACCCCAGGAAGCCATTAAAATACTCGAGCCTGCCTTAAAAAATAATGACAAGGATCCACAGTTATTGGCATTGCTGGGCAGTGCCTACATGCAAAGTGGCAAGCTCGATAAAGGCACGGAATACCTGGAGCAGGCGGCTGTTTTGGCGCCTAACGCGACTGATATACGCACTCAACTGGCAATGGGTCGTCTTGCTGCGGGTGAAACGGAAGTGGCGGTAAAAGAACTGGAATCCATTGTTGAGCTGGGTCAGGAACCGACGCAGGCCAATATTTTGCTGGTATTAAGCCATTTGCAAAAACGCAATTTCGACAAGGCGTTGCAAGCGGCCCAGCAAATGTCAAAAAAAGAACCGAAAAATCCTGTGGCCTATAATTTTATGGGTGTCTCTTACCTGGGTAAAAAAGACCTGGCTTCCGCACGCAAGCAATTTGAGCGTGCATTGCAGGTACAGGCCGAATTTACACCCGCACACATGAATCTGGCGCGCATTGACACGGAGCAGAAAAAACCGCAGCAGGCCGAGCAGCACTATAATGCTGTACTCAAATATGATGATAAACATGTGGCTGCCATGATCGGCCTGGCAAGCTTGTCAGCCGCCGCGAATAAAGAAAAAGAAGCCATGACGTGGCTGGAAAAAGCACGCGAAAGAAATCCTAAAGCGCTTGAGCCGGTATTGCTGCTGATTAATATACATCTGCGCCAGAATGAGCCGCTCAAGGCCTTGAGTGCCGCGCAGGGCATTGCTGAAGAGCATGAAAACAATCCCATTGCACTGCAAGCGTTGGCGCAAGCTCAGTTAGCGGCGGGGGAGACCAGTAGCGCATTGTCTACCTTCCGTAAACTGACCGATAAACTTCCGCAGTCTCCCCAGGCACAGCATATGCTTGCTACAGCGCAACTTGCGGCAAAAGATTCCAAGGCTGCGGCAACCAGCCTAAACAAAGCGCTCAAGCTTGACCCTAATTATGTACCCGCCGCCGCCGCGCTGGCTGATCTGGAAATGCGTGATAACCGCCCCAAAGAAGCGTTACGTATCGCCCAGCAGATTCAGCAGCAGCAACCAAAAATTGCGGCAGGTTATGAGCTCGAAGGCAATATTCACATGGCGGGACGCGCCTATGCAAATGCCGCCAAGGCGTATGATAATGCCTGGCAACGCAATAAAAGTGGTGCGCTTGCAATTCGCCTATCGCAAGCCCGCAAGCAGGCCGGTGATGCTGCGGGTGCTTATCAGGTGCTGACACAATGGTCGGCCGAACATCCGCAGGATGTCGGCGTACTCATTGCTCTGGCTGCCGCGTATCAAACCGATGGAAAGCGCAAAGAAGCCATCGACTATTACCAGAAGACCCTGGCGATCCAACCCAAAAATGCGGCGGTATTAAATAATCTGGCCTGGGTTTATTACGAGCAGGGGGATGCACGCGCGCTCGAGTATGCAGAAAAAGCCTATAACCTCATGCCAGACCAGGCGCCCATTATTGATACGCTAGGCTGGATTCTGGTACAGAAAGGCCAGGTAAAACGCGGTGTGGAATTATTACAGGCCGCTGCCACCAAAGCGCCCACTTCGCTGGATATTCGTTATCATCTGGCCGCTGGGTTGGAAAAAGCCGGGCGTCGTGACGACGCCCGTAAAGAACTGGAACGTGTTCTGAAGGGCAATGAAAATTTTTCTGAAATAAATGCCGCTCGCGAACTCCTCAGAAAAATTAAAGAGAATAGATAGTCCCCCTTATATGGTATCGAAAACGTAACTTCGCATAATGTATATTATGTTAAATTAGTACGCTTGTTTTGACTCTGATGGCGAAAGAAATTTTCAGGATTTGCCGTAATGGCGCCGCATGCGCTGGCGTTTTTGTATCTGGCGTGGGGTGAGTATGTTCTTTTTATCGCGGTAGGGATTCTCGCTGCCCTTGAATTCAACCACCAACGGCGTGCCTTCCAGCTTCAAAATCTCACGAAACGCATTGGAAAGGTAACGCCGGTACGCGCCAGGAACAGCGTCAACCTGATTGCCATGAATAATAATCGTCGGCGGATTCTGGCCGCCTTGATGCGCATAACGCAGCTTGATGCGGCGGCCATGCACTAACGGCGGCTGATGCTGCTTTACCAGATCCATAAGATAGCGCGTGAGTTGTGGCGTAGAAAGTTTTTGCGTCGCGGACTGATAAGCGCGATCAACGCCCGCCATCGCTTTGTCAACGCCAGTGCCCTGCAGTGCAGAAATAAAATAAACCGTCGCAAATTCCAGGAAGGGTAACTTGCGCTCCACCTCACGCTTCAGATACGTGCGCTGCTCGGTATCCAGCTTGTCCCATTTATTCACGGCAATCACCAGCGCCCGGCCACTTTCCAGCACAATGCCCGCCAGCGTCGCATCTTGATCCGTCACGCCGCTATCGGCATCCAGCACCAGCACAACTACATGGGCTTCTTCTACCGATTGCAGGGTTTTTACAACGCTGAATTTTTCCACCATGTCGGTGACTTTGTGGCGACGCCGCACGCCCGCCGTATCAATCAAGGTATAGTGGCGTTGATCGCGTTCAAAGGGAATGGAAATGCTATCGCGAGTCGTGCCCGGTTCATCAAACGCCAGCACGCGCTCCTCGCCGATAATGCGATTTACCAGCGTGGATTTGCCAACATTGGGCCGCCCGACTATGGCCACCTTAATGCCAGACGCAAGATCCGTTTCACTGCCTTCAGACTCGATCGGCAAGGGCGTTAACACCGCCTCCATCATGTGGCCTATACCATCGCCGTGGGTAGCAGATACCGGATACGGCATCCCCAAACCCAGCGCCTGGAATTCCGCGCTGACGATGGCGGCGTTCAGCCCTTCTGCCTTGTTCAGTATCAGGTATACCGGCTTACCAAATTGCCGCAGATGCCGCGCAATATCCTGATCACCGCTGGTCATGCCAGCACGCCCGTCCACCAGAAACAGGATCACGTCAGACTCCTGCACCGCCAGCATCGCCTGCTCAGCCATCAACGAATCAATGCCGTCACGCTCGCCGCTTAAACCACCGGTATCGACTGCAATATAAGGCCGATCCCCTACTCTGCCGGTGCCATAAATACGGTCACGGGTCAGCCCCGGCTGATCCGCCACCAACGCCGCGCGCGACTGCGTCAAGCGATTAAACAGCGTGGACTTTCCTACATTGGGACGTCCGACAAGGACGATAACGGGTTTCATGGGGATGGTGGATCACTATAGCTGCAGAGAGGAGCCCATCATTATACACTAAAAAAACCCAAAAAATTCAGACTGTTCAGCGCAACTTAAGGCTCCCTCATTAAAAATCAATTCGCTCAAAACCAGGATCCCTCACTCGCGTTCGGGATGACAATCCCTTTGTCATTTCGACCAAAGGCGACCGCCATGGATGGCGGAAGGTAGAGCAACGCAGGAGCAGTTGCCGGGAGAAATCTTGCTTCATTTCTGCGCCCCCCGCACAAATACCAGCCAGGTTGATAGCCCCGCTTATATTTATGGAGATATATAGCTACTTTCTTGAAATAAACGCGTTACCCTTGATATAAAACCGTAATGGTAATGCTGCACCTTTGGAAATTCCGATGCGAGTAGTCGTGACAATTTTAAATTTTTCTGGCTCCACCAAAGGCTCCGCAAGGTATAACGGTGGCTCCATCAGGCTCTGTGCATTCAAGGCACGGTTTATTCCCATCGCATATACCAACTTACCCGGCCCACTACACAGATTGTGCGGCGCCAGCTGATTACGATTGGCTTGCATTACCTCAATGCCATAAATTGGTTCCAGCGCCCGTATTAACACCGCTTCCCCTGTGCCCTCAGCCCCCGTAACCACGTTAAAGCAATTGTGCATGCCATAAATCAGATAAATATAGGCGGTGCCCGGTGGGCCAAACATCACCGCCGTGCGCGGTGTATTCTTCCCGCCATGCGCATGGCATGCGGGATCATCCGCCAGATAAGCCTCCGTTTCCACAATCCTGCCGGCTAATATGCCAGCCGGTGTTTCATGTATCAACAGTTTTCCCAGCAACGCCTGGGCAACGGTAGTGGTTTCATTATCATAAAAATGGGATGGAAGTATATTGCGGTAAAAAGAAGGTTTACGGGCGACCATAGTGGTTTGTGATAAATATGCTCGCGGGGTAACAGCGATTTTCGCGTCATTCAATATGCTGAGTAGACCCGTTAATAAATGAAACTCACGCCAAGCGTGTCCATTTCAATGTCAGCCATGCCCGTGGTTTTAAGGTATTTGATCATGATCCCAGAACTGTTTCGGCGGCTTCCTTTAAATGTCATGCCAAGGCCGTAAGTTGCGCCAAAGGTATTTAAATGTCCTGATCCACAATCATCAAAAGAAAAATTTTCATTCCCCTGGGCGTTGTTGTGGGTGCAGCTTTTTTGATTAAGTCTGGCGGTAGTGTACCCTGCCATAATAAATGGGCTTAGTGAGGACTCATTGAACCAGTTATATTTTGCATACAGATTAGTCTTGAGCGAAACCGCGCTATTGCTCACCTCCTGTGGGTTATCTTCCCGTAACCCCACATCAAGACCACCCGACAAACCAAGGCCTATTTTATAGTCAATGCCAAGATTTAATAAGGTATCCCGTTGATCAATCGGGGTATCAGGCTGGGATGAAACCAGTTCCATGCCCACAAAAGGCTTGAAATCACCACCATACGCACCCGCACTCGCGCAGGCAAGAACTGATAACAATAAACCATAGAGACGCAGTTTTTTAGTCATAGCACAGGCTTGCTAAAATTACCGGCAACGATGAGCGCAAATTACACGCACTTATAAAAGCGGTGGAGATAGTAGTTATTTCTACGGCGTCTTTGCGGCCCTGTCAAGAGGTTTTATGTAGATTTTTTATTTAAGACGTGCTACACGCTGCCGCACCGCCTCAAACAGGCAAATACCCGTGGCGACGGACACATTCAGGCTTTCCACGGTGCCTTGCATGGGGATGCGCACCAGTAGATCGCAATGCTCCCTGGTAAGACGCCGCATGCCCTGCCCTTCGGCACCCATCACCAACACTGTCGGGCCGCGCAAATCGGCGCTGAACACATCGCCATCACCTTCGGCATCCGCACCCACTGTCCAGAGCCCTTTATCTTTGAGGGCGCGCAAGGTGCGCGCAAGATTCGTAACCTGGATAAACGGCACCGTTTCTGCGGCACCGCTGGCGACTTTGCGCACTACCGGTGTGAGACCCACGGCGCGGTCACGCGGTGCAATCACAGCATGCACGCCCGCTGCGTCAGCACTGCGCAGACAGGCGCCAAGATTATGTGGATCCTGCACGCCGTCCAGCACCAGCAATAAGGGGGGCACCAACAGCCCGTCCAGCAATTGATCGAGATCATCTTCCTGCCACACGGTGACGGCACGGCAACGCGCCACCACACCCTGGTGACGCGCATCCGGCACCAGCGCATCCAACTCTTTGCCAGTGACACGCCGCACTTCGGTATGTTGCGCTGCGACATGATCCAGCAGCGCCTGAACACGCGCGTCTTTACGGCCTGACTCAATCATCACCTCAATGATATTCGACGCATCACGTTGTAACGCGGCTTGCACAGCATGTATGCCGTATATGATGTGCTGCGCTGTTTTCATTGGCGCGCGGCTTTCTTTTTGGTGGTTTTTTTAGCGCTGGATCTTCTTTTGGGTTTGGCTTTGCCCTTGGGTGCCGCTGGCATACTTTCCTCGGCGTCGCGTGCGGACACGGCATGGGCGGGCTTTTCTTCCCTGGCCAATTCGCCCTTCAATTCAACACCCGCCAGTTCAAAATCTATTTTCTTGCTGTCAAGGTCAACACGCATCACCTTGATGCGCACCTGGTCAGCGAGACGATAATTTTTGCCGGTGCGTTCACCCTGCAAGCGGTGGCGCGCGCTGTCAAAATGGTAATAATCATTTTTCAGAGCCGTGACATGCACCAGACCTTCGACAAAGATTTCACGCAACTCGACAAAGATGCCGAAGGTTGTCACGCCAGTAATAATGCCGTCAAACTCTTCGCCCACCTTATCCATCATGAATTCACATTTCAGCCAGTCCACCGCATCGCGTGTCGCCTCATCAGCACGCCGCTCGGTGGCCGAGCAATGCAAGCCCATGCTTTCCATCGCCGCCACATCATACGCAAAATTTTTCGCAGTACCCTCGCTAAGGGCATGACGGATCGCGCGATGTACCAACAGATCAGGGTAACGGCGGATCGGTGAGGTAAAGTGCGTATAGGCCTCATGCGCCAGACCGAAGTGACCGACGTTCACCGGAGTATAAGTCGCCTGGCTCAAGGAACGTAACATCACCGTTTGTATCAAACCAAAGTCGGGGCGCAGCCGGATTTTATTTAATAACTCGGCATAATCCCGGGCTTGGGGTTTATCCCCGCCGCGCAGATTAAGGCCTAATTCACGCAGGAATTCGCGCAAATCGTTCAACTTGGTTTCATTGGGGCCTTCATGCACACGGTATACCACCGGTATTTTTCGGCTACTTAAAAACCATGCCGCCGCGACATTCGCAGCGATCATGCATTCCTCGATAATACGATGCGCATCGTTGCGCACTACCGGAACAATGCGTTCTATTTTACGGTCTTCACCAAACACAATACGCGTTTCAGTAGTTTCAAAATCAATTGCGCCACGCCGTTGACGTGCGCCAATCATGGTGTGGTATAGCGCGTGCAGCTCTTCAAGATGCGGCAATAACGGCTGGTATTTGCTGCGCACCTGCGGCTCTTTATCTACCACCATGGCGGCCATTTCGTCGTACGTCAGGCGTGCTGCCGAGCGCATTACTGCATCATAAAAACGATAATGCGTAATGTCACCTTCGGCATTAATGGTCATGTCGCACACCATGCACAAACGGTCAACATGCGGATTCAGCGAACACAAGCCATTCGATAAAATTTCCGGCAGCATGGGGATCACACGTTGTGGAAAATATACGGAATTGCCGCGTGAACGTGCCTCAACATCCAGCGCTGTGTTAGATTTAACGTAACTTGACACATCGGCGATCGCCACCAGCAAACGCCAGCCGCCGCGCTTCTGGCGCTCACAATACACGGCATCGTCAAAGTCACGCGCATCCACACCATCAATCGTCACCAGCGGCAAGCCGCGCACATCTTCGCGGCCCAGTTTGGCGGCCTCCGGCACTTCATGCGACAACGTAGCGATTTCCTGCTGAACTTGTTGCGGCCACGCCAGCGGAATTTCGTGGGCGCGGATCGCCACTTCAATTTCCAGGCCCGGTGCCATGTGATCACCGAGAATTTCAACAATACGCCCCAGCGGTTTGGCGTATTTGCTGGGCTGCTCAATCAGCTCGGCCACTACAATCTGGTTGTGCGTCGCACCGGCCTGATAATTAGCGGGAATCATGATGTCGTGGGTAATGCGCTTGTTGTCGGGAGTCACGAACCCAACATTGCCTTCCTGCGTGCGGAAACGACCCACCACCTGGGTCGTGTTGCGCTCCAGAATTTCCACCAGCACACCTTCGCGGCGGCCACGGCGATCCACACCGGATACACGCGCCACGGCACGATCGCCGTGCATGCAAAACGTCATTTGACGCGGCGACAGAAACAGGTCTTCACCGCCTTCATCCGGCACCAGAAAACCAAAGCCATCGGGGTGGCCAATCACCTTGCCTGGCACCAGATCCATCTTGTCCACCAGGCCATAGCCATTGCGGCGATTACGCATCACCTGGCCATCGCGTTCCATGGCGTTCAAGCGGCGGCGCAATGCCTCCAGGTCTTCTTCGCCGTGCAATCCCAATGAAGTAACCAGCTCTTCATAGGTGAGCAGCTCACCGCGCTCTTGCAGATATTCCAGGATAAATTCGCGGCTGGGAATGGGGTTCTCATATTTCTGCGCCTCACGGTCAGCGTGGGGATCCGTGTTACGATGCTTTGCCATCAGTGTTTACTTCCCTGTAGGGGGTGTGAAGGCGCAAGGATATTCCTGCGCCGTATGAAGCCGCTGTTGCAGCAGGCCAAAAGAAAAATTATTCAACTATGTAATCCTTAAAATATCAGTAAAATATTGACAATAAAACACGCCCCGGTTAAAGTGCGCACCTTCTGTGTTTTATGTATAACAAACCGCTGACCCCAGAATCCCCGGCGGCGTGGGTGAAAATATTCGGCAGGACGCCAAATCTGCCCAATAAATTAATGAAAAATATAGAGAAATATCTCTATAACATTTCATGTTACAATATGTTTATTACCGCTTAACTCGACCCCGGCTCAACCGGATCGAACCGGAAAACACCTTGCCGAGGTGGCGAAATTGGTAGACGCACTAGCTTCAGGTGCTAGCGGGGGAAACCCCGTGGAGGTTCAAGTCCTCTCCTCGGCACCATTCCTTTCCCTCTGCTACATTGATTCTTGATTGCCCCGGAATCACTCCCAACCTAAAGATCCCCCCCGCTTTCGCGAGGGTCGAAATGACAATACGGAATTAATCCGCCGGATTTCTCAAAATAATCGTATCCGCACGATCCGCGCCGGTGGAAATAATGTCAATCGGCACTTCAACGATGGCTTCGATGCGCGCCAGATAAGCACGGGCATTGGCGGGCAATTCATCGTAATACCGAACGCCGACAGTAGAATCCTTCCATCCCGGCATATCTAGATAAACCGGCTCACAATTGGCAAACGCTTCCGCGCCCACGGGCGGTGTGAGCCGCTCTTCGCCGTTGTAACGATAACCTACGCACAGGCGAATCGTATCGAGGCCATCCAGCACATCCAGCTTGGTAATACACAGCCCGGAAACACTGTTGATCTGAATCGCGCGGCGCAATGCGACGGCATCAAACCAGCCGCAGCGACGGCGACGTCCCGTAGTGGAACCAAACTCCCGGCCACGCGCCGACAAATGCTCGCCCATTTCATCAAACAACTCCGTCGGAAACGGCCCTGAACCCACGCGCGTGGTGTACGCCTTGGTGATACCCAGGATGTAATCAAAGGCGCACGGCCCCATACCGCTGCCGGTAGCCGCGCCACCGGCGGTGGTGTTGGATGATGTGACATACGGATAGGTGCCATGGTCAACGTCCAGCAAAGTGCCCTGCGCGCCTTCAAACAGCATGCCCTCACCCTTGTTGCGATATTGATGCAGCAACTCGGGTACATCAGCCACCAAGGGCTTGAGATAAGACGCCATCGCCAATGACTCATCGAGCGTCCGCTGAAAATCAATCGGTGCAACCTTGTAATAGTGCTGCAATACAAAGTTGTGGTAATCCAGCACTTCGCCCAGTTTAGCGGCGAAACGCTCGCGGTAAAACAGATCGCCCAGGCGCAATGCACGGCGCGCCACTTTGTCTTCATACGCCGGGCCAATACCACGGCCCGTGGTGCCAATCGGCGCATCACCGCGCGCCACTTCACGCGCACGATCCAGCGCTACGTGGTACGGCAGAATTAACGGGCAAGCTTCACTGATACGCAAACGCTCACGCGCCGGTACGCCATTGCTTTCGAGCATTTCAATTTCTTCACGCAGCGCCTGCGGTGACAGCACCACGCCATTACCAATCAGGCACAATACGTTGTCGCGCAAAATGCCGGAAGGAATCAGATGCAGCACGGTCTTTTTGCCGTCAATCACCAAGGTGTGGCCGGCATTATGCCCGCCCTGGAAGCGCACCACGGCACTGACACGGTCGGTGAGCAGATCAACGATCTTGCCCTTGCCTTCATCGCCCCACTGCGTGCCAATTACAACGACATTTTTGCCCATGTTTTTTTATCTCACATCCGTCAATTTAACCACAACCCACTGACCATTACGGCGTTCCAGCACACGGTCACAACCCATCTCCGCCGCATCACCGCGCGCGCCGGGCAACGCATAAATCACCCGCTCACCGGCCGTGCGCAAATCACGTACCGCATCCAGCAACTCAACATCATCATCTACAGGAGCTAAAATCGCATGCACCTGGTACGGCGTCTGCACTGCGCTCAAAGAAATCAAAGTTATCAAATCGGCGCTGAATCCGGTGGCGGGACGCGCCCGCCCGAACACGCGGCCAATGTCATCATAGCGGCCACCGCGCGCGATTTCCTGGCCATGGCCGGGCACAAACGCCGCGTATACTACACCGGTTTGATAGTGATAGCCACGTAACTCGGCAAGATCAAAGTGCAACGGAATAGACGGCATGCGGCGATGCGCCAACGCGGCAATCTGCTGCAAATTATCCAGCGCTGCCAGCACCGGCGCACCGGCTTTTTTGAACAGGCTGCGCGCCTCGTCCAACACCTCTTCGCCGCCGTTTAAATCCACCAGACGGGTAAGCCAATGACGATGCTCGGCACTGGTTTTAACCTGCGCCAATAAATCTTCGATCTCCGGACGCGCTTTGCGTTGCAGCGCGTTGAACAGCGTCATCTCCTGCTCGGCATCCAGGCCAGCGTTTTGCGCCAGGGCACGGAAAATACCCACATGCCCCAGATCAATATGCACTTGCTTAATACCCGTCAGCGCCAGCGTTTCCACCAGCAGGTGCAACACTTCAACATCGCTTTCAATACCGGCATGACCATACAGCTCCGCACCAATCTGCATCGGGCTGCGCGTGCGCGCAAAGCCATCGGGATAGGTGCGCAACACGGTGCCCATATAACACAAACGCGTCGGCACCTCGCGCTTGAGACGGTGCGCGTCAATGCGCGCCACCTGCGGCGTCATATCAGCGCGCACGCCCATCAAACGGCCCGTCAGTTGATCAATCAGCTTGAACGTCTGCACATCCAGGTCATCGCTGGTGCCAATCAATAACGACTCCAGGTATTCGATAATCGGCGGAATAACCAGCTCATAACCCCAGGTGTGAAACAGGTCGAGCAAATCACGGCGCAATCTTTCCAGGTATTCTGCCTGTTGCGGCAAAACCTCCTGAATGCCTTCAGGCAACAGCCAGCGGTCTTTACCGGAAAATGTGCGATCAGTCATTGGGCAACAGCACTATAAAGGGATGTGGGAATATTGAACACAGTGGCGCAAGTGAGCAAAACAGAACATTCGGTACAGGGCATGTGTATGTCAAAAAAATAAAAGAATGGTTTGCGTAACAGCCTACAAGTATAGCAAAAATTCCTTTGACACACTATATTCCCAGACAAGGCCTGATACTGCTGACGCAGCGTTAAGGTGAAATGTTCTTCGCCACTCTCCGATACTGCCTCCACTAATAAAAGTAACCATTTATTGATATATATCAATAAATAACTCATCAAGGGGTTAATGCACCAGGTACAGCAACCCTACCCCGACTATCATGCTTACCAACCCGGCAATGCGTAACGCCTTGTCATCCATTTGCGCAATGGTAGACATGGTTTGGCGCCAACCGTGTGGGTTGAGAAAGGGCATGATGCCCTCTATGACCAGCACCAGCGCCAGGGCTGCGAACAGATCTTGCCACATAATTTTCTAATACTCCCCAAAAGCTGTTTGTGAAATGCGGAAGGGGTGGCAAGCCTGCGCTCCACCACCCCTTCCATTGCTGCGATCCGACAAAGTTACCGCACCTGTAAGACGACTGTTACCTCGCGTTTGGGCTCTTGAAGTATTTGAAGAAGTCGGAGCCGGGGTCGACTACGACGATGTCGCTTTGATCTTTGAAAGAAGACCGGTAGGCGTTAATGCTGCGGTAAAAAGCATAAAACTCCGGGTTTTTCTTGTAGGCCTGGGCGTAGGTGTCAGCGGCCTGGGCATCGCCTTCACCACGAATGCGCTCGGCTTCACGGTAAGCTTCGGCGATGGTGACGGAGCGTTGGCGATCGGCATCAGCACGAATACGTTCTGCGGCTTCCGCACCGCGTGAACGCAGGTCTTTGGCAACACGTGAACGCTCGGCTTCCATGCGCTGGTATACCGAGGTGCTTACTTCTTCGGGCAGGTCAATGCGTTTGATGCGGACATCAATCACGTCTATGCCGAACTCATGAGCCTGTTTGTTGGCGTTGGTGGTAAGAATCGCCATGATCTGCTCGCGCTCGCCAGACACCACTTCCTGAATGGTGCGCTTGCCGAACTCATCACGCAAACCGTTTTTGATGATCTGCGCCAGACGCACATTGGCACGTTCTTCGTCACCGCCCATGGTGGTGTAATAACGCGACACGTCTTTGATTTTCCATTTCACGAAAGAATCAACGACGACGTTTTTCTTTTCCGCTGTGAGGTACCGCTCGGGAGCGGCTTCCAGGGTCAAGATACGCCCATCAAATTTACGCACATTATTGATGATGGGTACTTTAAGGTGTAAGCCCGGTTCAAAATCGGAGCGCACGACTTCTCCGAGGCGGAACAAGACGGCTTTCTGTTGTTCGGCTACGGTGAACACGGACGATGCGGCCACCAGCACAAAGCCGACCAGCGCAATCACCAAACCCATTACTTTTTTCTGTTCCATTAACGTTGCTCCCGCGCACGCGCGCGACTGTCTGTCTGCGGCAGGGTGATTGGCTTGTCCAGCATCTGATCTTGTTGTATGGCACCTGCCGCCGGGTTACCTGCGGTCGCCTGACGTTGGGTCATGCGATCCAGGGGTAAGTACAACAGGTTATTACCGCCCTTGACATCTACCATAACCTTGCTGCTCTTGGACATGACGGACTCCATCGCTTCGATGTAGAGACGATCACGCATGACTTTAGGTGACTTTTCATATTCTGCCAACACCTGCGTAAAGCGGCTGGCTTCACCTTTAGCTTGTGCGATCACCTGGGCTTTGTAGCCATTGGCTTCTTCAAGCTGGCGAGCCGCGCCACCGCGTGCCTTGGGGATAACGTCATTGGCATACGCTTCTGCTTCGTTAATCAGGCGCTGCTCATCTTCGCGCGATTTAACGGCATCAAGAAAGGCGCCCTGCACTTCTTCGGGTGGCTGCGCATCCTGCATGTTCACGCTGGTGACCTGTAATCCGGCATCGTAACGGTCCAGCGTTTTCTGGATCAATTCACTGGCACGCGCTGCGATTTCGGTGCGGCCTTCCTTGAGCACGAAGTCCATATTGTTTTTGCCTACGGCGTCACGCACTGCACTTTCCGTTGCTTGACGCAGGGACTCATCCGGATCGCGTGTGTTGAACAGGTAATCACGCGCATCTTTCACTTTATATTGCACGGCAAATTTGACGCTGATGATGTTTTCATCTTTGGTGAGCATCAAGGCTTCGCTGGCGATGGCGCCGGCCTGCGCACCACCCCCACCGGAACGGTAGCCAATTTCAGCGGTACGAATCTGCTCGACATTGACGTTTTGCACGGCTTCAATGGGCGCGGGAATATGCCAGTGCGGGCCGGGCAAAGTAGTGTCAACATATTGGCCAAAACGCGTCACTACGCCACGCGTACCTTCGTCAACAATGTAGATGCCAGTCGCCAGCCACACCAGCACACCAATCGCGGCCAGAATGCCGATGGGCTTTAGCGGGTTGGAGGGTGTCCACCCCGCTGCGCGCTCACCGCCACCATTGCCGCTGCCACCACCGCTTTTGCCGCCGAATAAGCCACCGAGCTTTTTCTGCATCTTGCGGATCATTTCATCCAGGTCAGGAGGTGAGTTTTTGTTCTTGTTGCTGCGGTTACCCCACGGATCTTTATCCTGCGGGCCTCCCGGTTCATTCCAGGCCATGAGTGACTCCATATTGTTGAATATATTTCATAAGGGCACCTCTATAAATCCGCTGAAGCCTCGATGGCGGCGTTGGAAATTGGCTCAAAATGCTCATGTACTCCGTGTACACTCCGCTTTTTCGCCCATTTCCGCCTTGCCCTCGCGGCTTGATCGAATTTATAGAGGCACCCATAACTATACTTCTTTAAGATGCGGCGTACAGCATTTCTTCCTCGACGGCCGGGTAAGGTTGATCATGCTGGGTTAAGCTTTCTGCCCAGGCATACTCCGCCAGAGCCTGCCGCAGTAAATCCATACCCGCGCCCGTCGCGGCAGATACCCAGACCCGTTGCACGCGCCCGTCTGCATCACGGTCAATATGCGGCGCACAATCATTCAGCATGTCTATTTTATTGTAGACTTCAATCCGGGGTATTTCATCGGCACCAATTTCTTTCAGCACCTCATTCACCTGTTGTATGCACCCGTGACGGTTTTCATTGCCCGCATCAATCACATGCAATAACAAGGCCGCTTCACAGGTTTCTTCAAGTGTCGAACGAAACGCGGCGACCAGGTCATGCGGTAAATGGCGGATAAACCCTACGGTATCTGCCAACACGATAGCCTCGGCGCCCGGTAATTCTACCCGACGAAGGGTAGGATCAAGAGTCGCGAACAACTGGTCGGCGGCGTACACTGTAGCCCCAGTCAGGCGATTAAACAAGGTGGATTTGCCCGCATTGGTATAGCCCACCAATGAGACAGTGTGTACCGCCGCCTTGTGCCGCGCTTTACGACGCTCATTGCGCTGACCACCGACCTTGCGTAAACGCTTGTTAAGCTGTTTGATGCGCGCGCCAATCAGTCGGCGGTCAGTTTCAAGCTGGGTTTCACCCGGGCCGCGCAAACCGATACCACCACGCTGCCGCTCCAGATGCGTCCAGCCACGCACCAAGCGCGTGGAAAGATGCTGCAATTGAGCCAACTCAACCTGCAATTTACCCTCAAACGACTGGGCGCGCTGCGCGAAAATGTCAAGAATCAAACCTACACGATCCAACACCCGGCATTGTAATAATTGTTCGAGATTACGTTCCTGACCCGGCGATAATTCATGATTGAACAACACCACATCGGCTTTCATGCTCTCGACACAGGCACGAATTTCTTCGGCCTTGCCGCTACCTATGAAATAACGCGCGTCAGGGGTTTTGCGTGCGGCGGTAATAACCGTTACAGCCTCAGCCCCTGCCGACGATGCCAACTCACGAAACTCATCCAGTTCTTCACACATTCCTGCCGCCTGAAAATTTACGCTGACAAGAATTGCACGCTCTCTGTGACGCTCCCCGTGAGGAGAGTGCTCTACCAAATTTACCAACGGGGATTATTCATCTTCGCCTTCATTGGCGTGGGCATGTGTATGGACATTGGCATCGGCTGACGCGTCATTAGCTCCCGGCAATTTCACATTGCGGGCCGGTACAATCGTTGAAATGGCATGCTTATATACCATCTGGCTGATAGTGTTCTTTAATAATACAGCAAACTGATCAAACGACTCAATTTGACCTTGGAGTTTTATGCCATTGACGAGATAAATAGACACGGGCACGCGCTCCTTGCGCAGGGCATTTAAAAAAGGGTCTTGTATGCTTTGCCCTTTAGTCATAGTTGTATCTCCTTTATTTTTGGTTATGTTGTCCATTTCAACCTTATCACATGTCAACTTTCTACACGATACCGCAATGATTACGGAATTCACACGTAAATAAGTTCCCTTTATATATCATATGCCGCAACCATCTTCACATTTTAAATGCTACGCCAGAATTATAGCCCACACAACTTTCCAGTAATACTTTACATCAAGATGCTGTTGTTCATAACATTACACATTAATAATCATAACACAGTTGTTGTATAACTCTGGGTTAGATCAGGGTAGTAGTCAGATGTTTCAAGACCTTCCCAAAAATATTTCCAGAAATATCAAACTTTATCGTGTCGTGAGCAGAACGTAACCAGGTCAACTGCCGCTTGGCGAACTGACGGGTGGCAAAAATACCGCGCTCTACCATCTGATCATAACTCATTTCTCCTTGCAGATGACACCATACCTGCCGGTAACCTACAGCGCGCAATGCGGGCAGACCGATATGCAAGTCACCACGGTGGTGCAACCGCTCAACCTCGCCAATAAACCCTTGTGTGAGCATGGCTTTAAAGCGCGCTTCGATGCGGCGATGCAGCTCGGCACGGTCATCGGGCACTACTGCGATTTTTACGGCATGGTAGGGAAATGCACCGGGTTCCATAGTGAGCCCATCGCTGGTTTGGGGCGCGTCGATCAGATCACTTAAAGACACGCCGCTCACATCATAGACCTCAAGCGCACGCTGAATACGCTGGGTGTCGTGGGGGTGAATGCGCGCGGCGGCGCGTGGATCGACCTGCGCCAAACGCGCATGCAGGCTCGCCAGGCCGTTACGTTGCAGCTCATCTTCGAGTTGTGCGCGCACGGTTTCATCTGCGGCAGGCAAATCAGTGAGGCCATATTGCAAGGCGCGGAAATACAACATGGTGCCGCCGACCAGCAAGGGAATACGTCCGGCCTGGGTGATCTGCGCCATTTCGCGCAAGGCGTCACGCCGAAACTGGGCGGCGGAATAAGCCTCGGCAGGGTCAAGAATATCAATGAGGCGATGCGGCGCCGCCGCCAATTGGGCGGGACTGGGTTTGGCGGTGCCGATATCCATGCCACGGTAGATCATGGCTGAGTCGACGCTTATGATGTCGCACGGAAAATGCTGCACCAGCTCCAGCGCCAGATCAGTCTTGCCCGCAGCCGTCGGCCCCATCAGGAAAATCGCGGGAGGAAGGGAATTCATGGGAATAGTCTAGCGGATAACGCCATATGGCGGAGAGGGTGGGATTCGAACCCACGGAAGGTCTCCCTTCAACGGTTTTCAAGACCGTCGCTTTAGACCGCTCAGCCACCTCTCCAGAAATAATCAACCAGCTTATCCGTGGAAGCATACCCTAAAAGTACTCTGAAATTCCACCGGAATTTGCTGAATTCCATGGCCGGAATCATAAAATGCCATGTTTTCAGTGTAGCAATCTATACTTATTGTCGATAACATAAGGGAACTAGACGAGGTTTAGACGCTCTAAGTTTTTAGGTACAATCTGAAATTAGCCTCATACTCACCTCAAGGAGATAGCGCACACATGAACACCTATCAGCAACCGACTGTCCAGACGATTGGTTCTACAACATCCACTAACAAACTGATTAAAAACACATATATGCTGCTATCCATGACGCTGTTGTTCAGCGCGGCGATGGCGGGCGTGTCGATTGCCCTCAACCTGCCCCACCCCGGCATTATCATTACGCTGGTGGGCTACCTGGGGCTGCTGTTCCTGACTTATAAGCTGAAAAACAGCGCTTGGGGTCTGCTGTCGGTGTTTGGCCTTACTGGCTTCATGGGCATTACCCTTGGCCCGATTATCAGCCATTATCTGAGTCTGCCCAATGGTGGTCAGGTGGTGATGAGCGCCATGGGCGCTACTGGCGCGCTGTTTTTGGGTCTGTCGGCCTACGCGTTGACTACCCGCAAAGATTTCAGTTTTATGGGTGGCTTCCTGTTTGTGGGTGTGATGGTGGCATTTCTGGCCGGACTGGGCGCCATATTTTTTGAGATGCCGATGCTGGCGCTGGCGGTGTCTGGAATGTTTGTGCTGCTGGCCTCGGGTTTAATTCTGTTTGAAACCAGCCAACTCATTCACGGCGGCGAAACCAATTACATTATTGCAACGGTTTCACTGTATGTCAGCATCTACAATTTGTTTGCCAGCTTGCTGCATATCTTTGGTGCGACCAGCGGCGACGATTAAGCTCTAATCAGCAGCGGGACCAATCCCCCCGCGACCTGGAATAAAAAAACAGCCCCTTCTCATCGAGACGGGGCTGTTTTTTTGTGGCGTGCGTGCACATGTCGCCGAATGAACCTGGGATTTTATTCTATACCACTCAGCACCGCCTTGCCTATCATCGTGCCGGCTTCAATGCGTGCATGCGCACGCCGCAGATTATCTGCGGTCAGTACACCATATTGTTCCGTCATGGTTGTGCGGAGCACGCCCTCCTCCAGCAACTGCGCCGCCCTGTTTAATAAATCATGTTGCGCCTGCATGTCTGGCGTCTTGAACATTGGCCGGGTAAACATAAACTCCCAGCAAAATGCCACACTCTTGGCTTGAAACAGATTCATGTTGATGGGCTGATTGTTTTTCGTTGACACGATAGCGCAGATTTTCCCTTGCGGCTTGATCACGTCAGCCATGCTCTGGATATGTTGCTCGGTGCTGTTATAACAAAGAATGAAATCCACTTCATCAACGCCGATATTTTTAAGTTCCTCACGGAACGGGCGGTGATGATTGATGACTTCATCAGCCCCCATGTCATGACACCACTGCGCTGACGTCTCGCGCGATGCTGTTGCAATGACACGCAGACCCGCAACCTGTTTCGCCAGTTGAATCGTAATGGAGCCAACCCCGCCACTACCACCGATAATCAACACCGTGCTTGCCTGGTTCGTGGCAGTTTTTTGCGGTGCGATGCCGAGACGATCAAACAGTGCTTCCCATGCGGTGATGGTGGTTAGCGGCATGGCTGCTGCTTCCTCAAAAGACAGTGTACGTGGTTTTCGTCCCACAATACGCTCATCCACTAAATGGGATTCGCTATTACACCCAGGGCGTGTAATCACACCGGCGTAATACACTTCGTCTCCCACCGAGAACAGCGATGTATCATTGCCGACTGCCTCGACAATGCCGGCAGCATCCCATCCAAGAATTTTCGGTTGGGTTTCTATAGTGTCTTTCGGTGCGCGCACCTTGGTATCCACAGGATTAACTGACACTGCTTTAACGCGCACCAGCAGATCTCTGCCTGTGGGCACAGGAGTGGCAACGACAACATTAACAAAACTTTCCTCGTTATCAATCGGCAAATATTTATAAAGAGCGACTGCTTTCATACACGGTATCTCCTTTAAATCCAGGTTGTCACACATTTTGCGAACCATCGTTGCACTGCCTCAGCCAGGCCAACGCGCCCCGACCTGCTGCACGCCCACTGGCCAGGCAAGCCGTGAGCAGATAGCCACCAGTGGGCGCTTCCCAGTCCAGCATTTCGCCTGCACAGAACACACCCGGCAAGGTGTTCAGCATCTGGTGTTTATTGAGCGCCTCGAAACGCACGCCCCCGGCGCTGCTGATTGCTTCGTCGATGGGACGCGGCGCAATCAGCCGCAACGGCAACGCCTTGATGGCTGCGCCGAGCCGCACCGGATCGGTGAAATCCTGCGGTGGCACGCATTCACGCAGTAACCCGGCTTTGACGCCGTGAATGCCCACACGGTTTTTGAGATGCGTTGCGAATGAACGCGAACCACGCGGCTGTGACAGAGCGGCGATGACGCGCTGTAATGTCCAGTCGGGCAATAGATCAAGATGTATCAGCGCCGCGCCAGTGGCGGTAATTTCGTCGCGCAAGCTGGCCGACAGCGCGTAGATCAAGCCGCCCTCAACACCGCTTGCCGTCACCACGAATTCGCCCTGTTTGCGATATGCAGCGCCGCCTGATTCAGTAAAAGCCACAGCTACCGGCTTTAAATAATGACCCGCGAATCGCGTACTGAAATGCTCGCTCCAGCCCACGTCAAAACCGCAGTTGGACGGTTGCAGCGTGGCGATCGACACGCCACGCTTTTCCAGCAGCGGCACCCACGCGCCATCGGAGCCAAGCCGTGCCCAACTGCCACCGCCCAGCGCCAACACCACCGCATCGGCGCGTGCCACTTGTTCGCCTGACGGGGTGGCAAAACGTAGCGCGTGCTGTGTACTAGGCTTTGTCACATCATCCCAACCGCACCAGTGGTGCCGCACATGAAAACGCACGCCTGCCGCACGCAAGCGATGCAACCATGCACGCAATAGCGGCACCGCTTTCATTTCGACGGGGAAAACACGTCCAGAAGTGCCGACAAACGTATCAATACCCAGGTCATGAATCCAGCTGCGCAAGGCATCCGGCCCGAACGCATCCAGCAATGCTTTAATCTGCACACGCCGCGCACCGTAACGCGACAGAAAAAGTTCCAGCGGTTCAGAATGCGTGATATTCAAACCGCCCTTGCCTGCCAGCAAAAATTTGCGTCCGACGGATGGCATTGCGTCATACACATCAACCTGCACGCCGCCACCGCTTAAAATCTCGGCGGCCATCAGCCCCGCCGGGCCAGCACCGATCACGGCGACTGTGTGTGTATGTGGCTTATTCAATAGCATAAGCCCCTTAACTTAATATCGTTAAACCTGTCAGTATTCGCGCCTTTGCGCAGGCAAAGATTGTCTTTTCACCATAACATAATACCCTATGGGTGGATTAGCGCATTCAACTTCCGGCATCTTTTGTCGCTAAAATATTAATTCTACGCTAAAATTTAGCGCGTTATTACTTAACCCTGGAAGTTACGCCCCCCTCCAGCATCCATGAGCAAACTTGGAAGAGAGCGGTCGCACATACACCCGTTAACCTGAATATTAGTTTCCTGAATTATTACATTAAAGTGACGTGACATGAGTGGAATTTGTGGTTGGATAAATAATGCTGAAACCTCGGCTGCACCTGCACTTATTGCGGCGATGGCGCAGGGTTTGGCGGGCAAGGCCATTGATCCCCCATCGCTATGTGTCAGCGGTGGATCAGCGCTCAGCGCCTGGTCGCCCCACGGCAACGCCAGTATCTATAAAAGCATGGAAGATGGCCTGCTTATCGCATTCGAAGGGCATCCCTATTGGCACAGCGACACCTTAACCAAACTCGCCAACACCCAAGGCGCAGCCGCCGCCATCGCTAACGCTTACCAGCGTCACGGCATCAAGGCACTGCAAGAAATACACGGTGCGTTTGCGCTGGCCATCATTGACCAGAAAAAACACCAAGCACTCCTGGCCGTAGACCGCTTGGGCATTCGCCCCCTCTGTTATGTGCAAACAGCTAATCAACTGGTGTTCGGCTCAACCACAGACAGCGTCATCGCCCACCCCGCCGTTAACGCCACGATTGACCCGCAGGCAATTTTTAATTATCTGTTCTGTCACATGGTGCCCAGCCCCGGCAGCATCTATGCGGGCGTGCGAAAACTTTTGCCCGGCCAATATATTTTATTTCAGGAAAATCGCGTTAGCGAAGCATTTTACTGGGCGCTTGAATATCAGGAACACAACCAGGATACTCTCACGGTACGCTCATCCCGACTCAAAGATTTATTAAATAATGCCGTGCAACGCACCCTCAGCGACCATAAAACCGGTGCGTTTTTAAGCGGCGGCACAGACAGCTCGACCATCACTGGCGTGTTGACCCAGGTGTGCGGCACGCCTGCCAACACCTATTCAATAGGCTTTGAGGCGGATGGCTTTGATGAAATGGAATACGCACGCATCACCGCCAAACACTTTGGCAGCCACACCCATGAATATTATGTGACTCCCCAGGATGTAGTCGATGCCATTCCTCTGGTTGCACAGGCCTATGACGAACCGTTTGGCAACGCATCCGCCGTGCCCACCTACTATTGCGCCAAACTGGCTCATCAGGATGGAATACGTATGCTGTTGGCAGGGGATGGCGGCGATGAAATTTTTGGTGGCAATGCGCGTTACGCAAAACAAAAAATATTTGAAATTTACGCTTGCATCCCCCGCGCGCTGCGCCAGACGCTGATTGAACCTGTAGCATTTGCTTTGCCAGAAATGGGGCCTTTACAGAAACTGCAAAGTTATATTCGCCAGGCGCAAGTGCCCTTGCCCGATCGTCTGGAATCCTATAACTTTTTGCATCGCACCCCATTAAGCGAGGTATTTGAAACCGATTTCCTTAAACACATCAACCCCACAGACCCCGTTGAACAAATGCGCGCAGTATATCAACGTGCGCACGCCAGCTCATCCATCAATCGCATGATGTATTTTGATTTGAAACAAACCCTCGCCGACAATGACTTGCGCAAAGTCAACCGCATGTGCGCGCTGGCGGGCGTGGATGTGCGTTATCCATTGCTGGACGAAGACATCGTCGCCTTCGCCGCCACGATCCCACCAGAAATGCAGGTAAAAGGCGTCAATTTGCGTTATTTCTTCAAAGAAGCGTTACGTGATTTCCTGCCCGCAGAAACGCTCACCAAAAGCAAACATGGCTTTGGCCTGCCCTTTGGGCTATGGATGCACACCCACGCCCCCTTGCGTGAACTCGCGTATGACAGCCTGCACTCATTCCGGCAACGGGGCTACATAAAGCCCGCGTGTCTCGATCAATTAATCGAACAACACCGTGCCGGACATGCGTCGTATTATGGCGCGATGATATGGGTTATCATGATGCTGGAGCAGTGGCTCCAATTCCATAAAGGCGCAGTGGCTACAGCCCCATAAAAAATAGCGGTATTTTGTCGGTTCGGCTAATGGCAAAAAAATTAAAATTCAAAATCAGCGAAGAAGACAGCGAACTATTCCGCCGTGAGACAGGAAACGTGCGGCCACTACGCCATGATAAAATCACGCTACGCCGCCTGCCCACCAAACCCGTCAAATCCATTTCTCATCAACGCACGCTTGAACAACACGCCCTGACCCACGATATGTTATCTGATGACATGGACGTGGGCACGCTTGAAACCAGCGATGAAATGCTGTTTGTACGCCCCGGTATGCAGCATGGCTTGCTGCGCAAACTACGTCGCGGCCAATTCAGCACTGGCTGCCAACTCGACTTACACGGATTGACCATACCCGAAGCGCGCCAGGCTCTAGCAGGCTTTTTACACGCAAGCCAGGTACGCGGCGCGCAATGTGTGGTCATTATTCACGGCAAAGGCTATGGCTCACAGCACAAACAACCCATCCTGAAAAATAAGGTCAATAGCTGGCTGCAACAACACACCGAAGTATTAGCCTTTTGCTCGGCCCAACCAGCCGATGGGGGAACGGGCGCGGTGTACGTGCTGCTCCGGCGCGGAACATAATCATGCAAAGTTGGGGCGCACCGCTTTTGGCGCGCACCTCTTGAAAAGAATATCAGATGGCTATTTGACACGTTGGTAAAAAGCAAGATTTACAGAACCTTCTTCAATTTTTTCCAAGTAGGTCTGGCAAAATGAATTGCCGATCCACTTGGCACAAATTTGAGAGGCACGCTCTTGGCTGGTGGCAAAAAGAACATCAACATACGTTTTGTTTTCCCCACGCAAAACAACATGACCGAGAAAACCATCTTCCTTTGCCATGAATCCTTTTACCGCATCATCAGCGGCCTGGAAAAGCTCATCTTCTGAAACACCGTTTTTAAGTTTAAAAGTAGAGAACTCCATACCGGAAAAGTTGGGAATGTTATTAAGAGCAAGAAGTTTCATATTTTTTTCTCCATGGTTGACAGGCATGCTCAATGCTACACACCATCTACTGACAGCGTGATGTCAGTAGGTTTTTTCATTTAACGTGCGGCAGGTTTGGAGTTTTTCGACTTCTCTTCTTGCAACCAGGCTGCACGTAGGGTTTCTGTGCGCGTTGGAAAGGTTTCTTCGAGAAAATCAGCAGACTTGATGCGATCCGTCCGAAAATGCCGGAACGCCTGGCGTAGTTCACACCAGGCAACAATAAGACGCACGGTTTCAAAGTAAGCCACGGCAATCGGCCAGATGACACGGTGGCTGTCGCGGCCGTCATTGTCGTTGTACTGGATTTTCAGCTTACCTTGTATGCGTATCCATGCCCTTACACGCCCCATATCCAAAGCATCCGGCTCGCAAGGAGTTAGATTGGGCGCTATCAGTGCCGAATGCAGAATGATAGGACGCAAATGCTCGGGTATGACAGTATCAATTTTTGCGATCAGGTCACGTGCACCGCGCATCAACGCCGGGTCACCACGCGCCGCTACCCATTGAGCACCCAGAACCGCCGCCTCGACTTCATCCGGGGTTAACATCAATGGCGGCATATCGTAGCCTGGCTCTAACACATATCCAATACCCGCTTCACCACGGATCGGTATGTGCTGCGCCATTAACTCGTCAATATCCCGATAGATAGTACGCAGTGATGTTTCAAACTCATCAGCAAGTTTCTGCGCCGTGATGGGCTTTCGCGCGCCGCGAAGAATCTGAATGATCTGAAATAGCCGGTCTGCGCGCCGCATCACCCATCCTCGCTTATATTATCCGACGTACTTGTCTTTGTATTCGTCCATTGGTTCTGCGGGTTGTACGACATCAATCACCATTCCGCTGGGGTCTTTGATCATGAAATGCCTTTGCCCCCATTCCTCGGTTCTTACTTGAAGGAGAATGGGAATTTCGCTCTTCTTGAACTTCTCGTATTCTTGGTCGACGTCGTTGACCTCAAAGGAATAGATGAGTCCACTACCCCCGTAGGCCGCTTGCAAGAAATCGGGTTGCGTGGGATGGTTCGGTTGCAAAAAACCTAACTGAATGCCAGTCTCCGAGACAAGGTGAACGTACCAGTCTGCTTCAAAGACGACAGTGAACCCGAAGTATTGCGTGTAGAAATTCTGACACTCGGTCAGTTTTGTCGTTATTAGAACCGGGAAGAAACTTGTTGACTTAACGGCCTGCATGGCGATCTCCTGTAAGGATTTATCGGACTATGTACAACAGGATAACAATGTCCTCCTGACACCATTGTGTCAGCAGCCATGCAGTTTTATGAAAATCCCAAGCCCATATCCCTAGATTTTTTTGTTATCTGGGTTCCTGACCAGTCATAGTACAGCTCGCTCTATCTCTTGCAGATAAATAAACTCAGGCGCTTTTACCCCAGCTTTTTTCCTGATGTCTACCAATTCCGGCGACTCGAAGAAACGGCGGGCACACTCCAGCGAAGGCCACACTGAGAAATGGACGATGGTGTTTGCATCGTTATCGTATCGTAGCAATTGGTAGCTGATCTCGCCCGCATTTTTTCTTATGCCTAACGCCTGGTCGAAAATGGCTTTCCATGCCGGATAGGCAGCGACTTCATGGATAATCAAAACATGTGGCATGTGGTCTACTTTTTTATGGAAATCCCTAAAAATATCGCGCAAGTTCAATCTGCACATAATTGTCGTTGCGGATGCTATACAGCAGGTCGGCAGGTTTCAGGCCATTGTATGCCCTGGCTTCCATATTTAATTTCCAGTTATCGCCGAGACGACGGCTACCTTCTACATTGATAAAATGCGTATCGGTTTCAGCGTCAAAAATAACGCCCATTAATAACTCGGTGCTTTGAACATCATTCGCTGCCAGACGCATGCCCAGCATGATGTCGTTCTGAAATGGTGTGGTGGCCTGCACGCCACGTTCATCATAAAGATATTCCGTCAGCATGCTTACATCCATGCCTGAACCAAACACGCCGGAAAAGGTATATTCAAAACCCGCCGTTGCGGCAACGTAATCGGCGGGCTGCTGGCCTGAACGATAAATGGTTTCCAGCTTCCATAGCCAGCTTCCCTTGGCGACCAGCACATCCAGTCCGGTTTGATTGATTAACCCATAATAAGGGGTTAATACCGGTTGCCCGGCGGCATCAATGCCAAACTGATATAACGGCTCACGATTGGTTCCAGAGAAATGTGACAAACCAATATCCCAATCACCGAGTGTATGTGACCAGCGCGCGGAAAAATCAATATGTCGCCACTTGCTACTGGATTCATACAACGCTTCACCCGTGTCTATACGTATGGGCAACCGCAAACGACCCTGGAGTCCAGGAAAAGTGCGTTCACGAAAACTGGGTAACACAAACAGATCAACGGTACCCCAGTCACGCATCAAGGCCAGATTCAGCATGGGTTGTCCAAGCTTTTCTTCCCCGTCAGGATTTTCGACCAGATCGGTTTGATTGATAATGTCCACCAGGTGTTGAGACTCTGTGACGCCCCAGAATACTTTACGGATACCGGCGCGCCACTCGTGTCCTTTCCCGACTTTTAACCAGGTCATCTCCCGAATATCAAAGTGGGTGCGCTTGCTGTCGGTGGCGTCATAACGGTAAAAGGGCACAAAGGTAAAGCTTTGTTTACCATTATCCCATTTCTGGTAATACTCCGGTTGTACGCTTAGTGAAAGCTGTGAGCTTTCTTGCTCAGGAAATAATGCATCGTTCACAAACAACCGGCCTTCTGCCGCAACATACCCTGACCATTTGCCTTGCTGCGTTGCGGCCCGCGCCCTTTCTCGTTCGCGAGTATCCGAGGGCAAAAAGCGGTCACGGCCACGCAGATCAGGTAAAGGTATCGGGGCACGCTCTAATGTGCTGGGCAATGAGAGCGGCTTGCGATTCTCTGACTCAAAGGCGGCATACGCCGGTTGCAGCACAGTAACGGTTGTGAGTGCAAGTAATAACAATTTTTCAGAAGTTTTTATCATCGTGCGCGCTTAAGGCTGTCCTTCGTGAAATCAGCTTCGGTCAAACCGGTACGGAATTTATAATTATTCCATTTCAGCAACGTGCTCTTACCGGTCTGGTGATTAATCATCAACATTTCATCAGGGCGCCAGTATTTTTTCAGATATTGCCTATACCCTTTAAGGGTCAGAGTTTTCAGAAGACTATCCTTGCGGTCATAATAATCTATTTTTAATGGACGGTATTCGGCTTTGTCAATCCAGGTGATCTGGCGTTTATAGCCAGAATATTTATTTACCGGGTAACGCTCCATGACAAAACATGGTTGCCCCTTATACGCCTCATCGGGGCATACTTCATCACGCAAATATTTATATGTGTATTTTTCTACTTCTTGTGAACCAATATCTTCATAGGCGAACTCACTGCCCATATAGGAGCCTGATTTGTTATCCGAGGCAATCCGTTTGACGCGCTTGAGCGCCGGCAAATACATCCATTGATCATCCTCATCGACCTTGTGGGAAAAAGTCAGCATGGTAGTGCCTTGCACATCGGCAGGCTCATCAAAGATGGACAGGCTCTTGTCACCATCGCCTTTCACTTCAAGGTTTTGAATGCGCACCACCCGGGTGCTTTCATCACCTTGCCTGTTTTTTAAAATCATGAGCGTATCCGCAGTGAAATCATCAAAACCCAGGTCACGTCGATCGGCCTCGGTTGCAATGGCAAGGCCTTTTTCTTCGGCGGATTCGGCGTATGCATCAAACGATAATGAAGATAGCGCCAACAGCATTGGCATGAACAAGGAAAGCTGTTTTTTCATGGGTTTTTTCCTCTCAGTTTCATCAACAAAGGCGGCAGCAACAAGTAATCCGCAAGCAAGGCAAAGGCAATGGTGATGGCCGCCAATTGACCCATACCCGCATTTAATTCAAATGACGAAAACGTCAGCACACTAAAACCCGCCACCAGAATCAATGATGTTACCCACATGGCAGTACCCACGGTAGCGAAAGCATAACGTACTGCATCCTCTGACCCAAGCCCTTTTTCACGCCGGGCGTGTAGATATTTTGTCAGAAAATGGATGGTGTCGTCGACCACAATACCAAATGTCAGCGCCGTGACCACGGACAGCGATAAACCCACTTGCCCCACCATCAACCCCCACAGGCCAAACGCCATGGCTATCGGGATCAGGTTAGGGATCAGGCTAATTAGGCCAATCTTGACGCTGCGAACAGCAATCATGATGATAGCGGATACCAGCACCAGCGCCATCAGGTTACCGCCAATCATACTGCGGATATTGCGATCACCAATATAGGCGAACATGACTGTTTGACCCGTGCCGTGGTTGATCATCGTGGCAGGCGCATTGGCTGTGAGCCATTGCTGCGCCCGCTCTTCCAGCGCCAGTATATCCTTGGTGGTAGAGTGCCCCAGCGTAACGCTCAGGCGGGTCGCCGATTTGTCTACGTTGATCTGGTCGTTAAGATCCAGGCCAAACGGCAGTGACATTTCATAGAGCAGCAAATACTGCGCGCTCAACTCGCGTGACTCGGGGATGCGATACCACGCAGGATCATCACCATGCATGTTTTTATTCAGCCGCCGCATCACATCGGCCATAGTATTGACATGCACTACGCCCGGTTGCTGGCGGTACCACTGCGCAAACTCATCGAGTTTTTTCAGATACCCGGGGTTATTTACACCACCGCTCTCTCCCGCCCCCAGGGAATATTCGATATTATCCACGCCAGTCAAATTATCAATCATAAAATCCGTGGCTTGACGAAAATCCACGCTTTCATCAAAGTATTCAACAAAATTGTCGTTCAGCTCATTGCGTGGGATAAATGCGATCAGGCCTATTGTCAGCACGACCATTCCCCATAGCAGCGCCGTGCGCCGCCGTACCACAAAGTTGGCGAAACGCTCCATCGCTACATTGGAATGTTTTCTGGCTGGCTTGACCTTGACTGGTAAAATTGCCATGAATGCCGGCAAAAACAAGATGGAAAATAACCATGCTGCAATTACACCTATCGCCACAACATTGCCCAAGTCACGAAACGGCGGCACCTCGCTGAAATTCATGCTCATAAAACCAATGACGGTAGTAAGGCTGGTAAGAAATATTGCCGACATATTGATGCGCAGACTTTCTATGATCGCCGTATGTTTATCCATGCCGTGACGCATGTTAAAAAACATGGTCGATAGAAAATGGATACTGTCGGCGATCGCCAGCGTCAATATAACTGTGGGTGCCGATGCCGAGGGGGCGGTGAGCTTGATACCTAGCCAACCCATCATGCCCATTGCGGTAATTACCGAAAAAATAATCACCAGCAGCGTTGCGACGGTTCCCGTTACCGAACGTAATGAAAAAAATGTAATCAGCGCAATCACAAGATACATGAGTGGTACGAGCGTCTTCAGGTCTTTCTCAGAAGACTCCTGGAAAGCACTATTAAAAGGCGCCACACCGGTTAAGTAAACGTCAAGGTCAGGATTTTTTTCCTTGACCTGCGTTACAAGCTTGCGTGCAAACGCCATCACTTCCGGTATTTCATTCAAACTTTTTTCGGGAAGCACGAAGGTAACATTCACACCCGTCACATGAGCGCGCGCCGGGATAAGGCGATTGAGCAATAAAGGTTCCGTCAAGGCGATATTTTTAATCCGCTCCAGATCAGCATCCGTAAGTGATGCGGCATTCTCTGCCAGATTTTTCACTACCAGATCATCGTTTTCAGCGCGCGTGTGCTGAAAATTGGTAATGGAATCGACGCGCCTTGAATAAGGCATCTGCCAGCCCTGCTCCGTAAGCCATTCGACGGTAGCCAGGGTTTCTCGCGTAAACACCTTGCCATTCTTGGGCGCCAACACGAACATCACTGTGTCATTTTTGCTATAGGTATTTTGTAATTCGTCAAAGGCCTGGAGTTGGGGATTTTCCGCACTGAAAAACACCCGATAACTGCCGGAAAACTCGATAAACCGCGCGCCGCTCGCCGCTATCGCCACCATCAACACCGTCGCAATTACAATCAGCCAACGCCACCGAATCACCCAGCGGGAAAAAGTCAGCGCCATATTATCGACCCCTTTTAATGCGCGGAGCGCGTAATGTCTCAAGATAATGCATCAACCCTTCTCCACACTCGAACAACAGATTAACATCGTTGGCATTTTTCGCCATACTGACACACCCTTCAATTGCCGCGATAATGAATGTTGCCGCCGCATGCGGGTTAATTTCGGGACGCACTGAATGATTAAATTGTCCCTTCACCAGCGCTTGGCCCATCGCTGCACGCCAATCAATATAAATATTATTAATACGCTGCCGGAACCCTTCATCAACAAGAGACATTTCCTGTGCTAAATTATTAAGCAGGCAACCACTTTGCGTACACTGTTGCCCCATGTCCTGCGCAACTTGCTGCAGAATCCGCCGCAAGCCATCAATCGGATTTTCATGTGCGGCTAACGGCGTTATCCAATAGCTGGCTATTTCTTCACGAATAACTTCATCAACAACAGCATATCCCAGCGCAAGTTTATTGGGAAAATGATGGTATAACGCCCCTTTGGTGAGACCGGTATGCGATAAAATATCTGCCAGACTGGCAGCCTGAAATCCGTGACGCTGAATTTCGAGGTAAGCCGCCTCAAGTAGGCTTTTACGGGTTTGATCGGGATTCTTGGTTTTCATACCAACTAGTATGTATGTCTCTTCGGGGATTGTCAATATTGAACATTCCAATCTGAAAATGGTGACTATCTTTAACGATCAGGTGCGGTTCACCCCTATACTATGGGAAAATGCGGTTTAATTTTGAAGATGTGCAGCCCTCATGACAGTATCGCCCCCAAGTTTCATAACATTAGAAACAGAATCCCCTGATCTCAGCCCTTTTCGCCCGGTTTTACCCCTAAAGCCGGGGGAGCGGGTATTTTGGGGGAACTTGCACGGCAGTAGCATGGGTCTGGTGATCAGCGCCGCCGCGCGTACCCACGCGGGACCGCTCATGGTTATAGCAGCCGACGTGTCCAGCGCCCAGCGCCTGGAATATGAGCTGCGTTTTTACGCAGGCGCGCAAGATAATACCGTTCAAAATGATTTGCCGGTACTCACCTTCCCGGATTGGGAAACCTTGCCTTACGACAACTTTTCTCCGCATCAGGACATCATTTCGCAACGCCTCGCCACCTTGTATCAATTGCCGATGCTGCAACGCGGCATTGTGATTGTGCCGATTTCGACCTTAATGCACCGCTTGCCGCCGCGCAGCTATCTGGAAGGCAACAGCCTGCTGCTGGACAAAGGGCAGCAACTTGATATTGATCAATTGCGCAAACGCCTCGAATCCGCAGGCTACCAGTGCGTGGCGCAAGTTATGGAACACGGTGAGTTTGCGGTGCGTGGCAGCTTGCTGGATCTGTATCCCATGGGCAGCAACCTGCCCTATCGCATTGACCTGCTCGACAATGAAATCGACAGTATCCGCACCTTTGATCCAGAAACCCAACGCTCCGTAGAAAGCATCGAACGCATCCGGCTGATGCCAGCACGTGAGTTTCCGCTCGATAAAGATGCGATTACGCGCTTCCGCCAGGCCTACCGCACCTGCTTCGAGGGTGATCCACAAAAAAGCATGATCTATCGTGATGTCAGCAGTGGCATTACCCCGGCGGGCATCGAATATTATCTGCCATTGTTTTTTAATGACACGCAGACCTTATATGATTTTTTACCATCGACCTGTCTGGTGATGATTGCAGAGGGCGTAGAACAGGCAGCCACCGACTTCTGGAATGAAATTTCTGAACGCCATGAGCAACGCCGCCATGATCTTGAGCGGCCACTGTTGCCGCCCGCTAAAATTTTTCTCCAGGCCAATGAAGTTTTTGCCGCAGTAAACCAGCATTTTCCGCGAGTAACCTTACAGCACGGGCGCAAAGGAGATATCGGCGCTGAACGTACGGGGGTTTACAACTATGGCACACACACCACGCCCACCCTCACACTCATGCCGCGCGCACCGCATCCCTCCGCGCCATTGATTGAATTCATCAATCACTTCCAGAAACAATCCCAAGGCCGCATCCTGTTCGCCGCCGAAACGGCAGGGCGTCGTGAAACCATTATTGAGCTGCTGAAGGGGTGCGATTTTTACCCCGCCACATTTGATAATTGGCAGGCATTTTTAAACAGCAGTGGCACATTGGGCGTCACAGTCATGCCACTGGAACAGGGACTGCTCATTGACGAGCCACGTATTGCAGTGATCGCCGAAGCGCAAATCTTCGGTGATCAGGTCATGCAACGGCGGCGACGCAAAGCACGCGGCAGCCGTGATGCGGACGCACTGGTACACAATCTCGCCGAGCTGCATATTGGTGCGCCAGTGGTGCATGAAGAACACGGCGTAGGCCGTTATCTTGGCCTGCAAACCCTGAAGCTGGGCGTGTTGAACAGCCACGATCCGACCGCCAGGGATGGCGGAAGTGCTGGAAACGCAGGAGCAGTTTTACGGCCCAATATACAACGGGGCGAAACCGAGTTTCTCGCACTGGAATATGCGGGGGGCGACAAGCTCTATGTGCCCGTATCATCGTTGCATCTGATCAGCCGCTACACCGGCGCCGCGCCGGAAAACGCACCGCTGCATCGTTTGGGCGGCGAGCAATGGCAAAAGGCACGGCGTAAAGCCGCCGAACGCGTACGCGATGTCGCCGCTGAATTACTCGATATATACGCGCGCCGCGCCGCACGCACGGGCCACGCTTTTGCTGCACCTGACGAACAATATAGAGCCTTTGCCGCAGGCTTTCCCTTTGAAGAAACACCGGATCAACACACCGCCATTCACGATGTATTGCAAGACATGGTATCCGGCAAACCCATGGATCGCCTGGTGTGTGGTGATGTTGGCTTTGGCAAAACTGAAGTCGCCATGCGCGCGGTCTTCATGGCCGTGCAGGGTGGCAAGCAGGTGGCGGTGCTGGTGCCCACTACCCTGCTGGCACAACAACACTACCAGAATTTCAAGGATCGTTTTGCCGACTGGCCGGTGCGCATTGAAATGCTGTCGCGCTTCCGTTCCAAAAAAGAACAGGATGTTGCCCTGCTCGGCATTAACAACGGCACAGTGGATATTGTGATTGGCACGCACAAACTGTTACAGGGTGATATTACTTTCAAAAATCTGGGCCTGGTGGTGATTGATGAAGAGCATCGTTTTGGTGTGCGGCAAAAAGAACGCTTCAAGGCATTGCGCGCTGAGGTAGACGTGTTGACGCTCACCGCAACCCCGATTCCACGCACCCTCAATATGGCCGTTGCAGGCCTGCGTGATTTATCAATTATCGCCACGCCACCCTCGCGTCGTCTCGCGGTAAAAACATTTGTTCGGGAGTGGAACAAGGGGTTGATCCAGGAAGCCTGCTTGCGTGAAATCAAACGCGGTGGCCAGGTGTATTTTCTGCACAATGACGTGGATACCATCGAAAAAATGGCGCAGCAGATCGAAGAGCTGGTGCCCGAAGCGCGGGTGCGTGTCGCGCATGGCCAAATGCGCGAACGGGACCTGGAAAACGTCATGTTTGATTTTTATCATCAGCGTTTTAATGTGCTGGTATGCACCACCATTATTGAAACCGGCATTGACGTGCCGAGCGCCAACACCATCATCATGAACCGTGCTGACAAATTTGGCCTGGCGCAACTGCACCAATTGCGTGGCCGCGTGGGACGGTCACATCACCGTGCCTATGCGTATCTGATTATTCCGCAGCGCAGCCTTATCACCGCCGATGCGGCGAAACGTCTTGAGGCGATTGAGTCACTGGAAGAATTGGGAGCCGGTTTTACGCTGGCTACGCACGACCTGGAAATCCGTGGCGCGGGTGAGTTGCTGGGTGATGAACAAAGTGGCCAGATGCACGAGATCGGTTTTACACTCTACACTGAATTGCTGGAGCGCGCGGTCAAGGCATTAAAATCCGGCAAACAACCGAATCTCGAACAACCACTCGATAACAACGCGGAAATTGATTTGCATATTCCGGCATTAATACCCGCCGATTACCTGCCGGACGTACACACCCGCCTGGTGATGTATAAGCGTATTGCGAATGCCGCCAATGAGGAAGAACTGCGCGAACTGCAAGTGGAAATGATAGATCGTTTTGGCCTGTTATCTGAATCAACCAAAAATCTGTTCCAGATCACCGCGCTAAAACTCAAGGCGCGCCCGTTGGGAATACGCAAAATTGAAGCAGGCCCCACGGGTGGGCGCATTATGTTTGGCAAAGAACCTAATGTAGATCCGCGCACCATTATTCAACTGATCCAGACGCAAGCGCGCATCTATAAACTGGATGGTCAGGATAAGTTGCGCTTCACGGTGCCGATGCCAGACAATACCGCGCGTATTGATGCAGTAGGGAAAATACTTGACATGCTAACCGCAAAACCTGGCTAATGTAGTTTCATGCTATTCGGTGCAATGCGCTGCGCTTATTGACACCCTACATTACACCTTTGCGGGTTATTTTACGGCAGTGTTCTGGCGAGGCGGAAGCCGATGTAGTTGCTGCGGCTCACGGCGGCAGACCCAATGCGATTAGCCACGCGTACGTTTTTGGCATCGCCCTTCCAGGAACCACCGCGCAGCACGCGCCCGGCGTTAGAACAGGCATCTGTCCAAGCGATACCGTTAGTCGGCGCGCCCACATAATCGTCATGGTAGCAGTCTTCTACCCACTCCCATACGTTGCCGCTCAGGTCATATACACCAAAGCCATTAGCCTGTTTCTTTGCGACGGGTTGCTGGTGATTTCCGCTGTTAGCTTTGAACCAGGCTACTGCGTTGACGCTACGACTGCCGCAATAGGGATGGTTTTCCCCCGCACGACAGGTATATTCCCACTCTGCTTCGGAAGCCAGGCGGTAAGTGCCACGGTCAGTGGCGGGTTTATGTTTGTTGAGCCATGCGACGAAGTTTTTAGCCTCATTCCATGACACGTGAACCACGGGCGCGTCATCTTTATAAGGGTTGTATTTCATGAAGTCGTCAGTGACCAAATCGGTATCGGTGCCATCTGTGGCGATGATATATTTCTTGAACTGGCCGAGTGTGACTTCGGTGGCGCCCATCTGGAAACGCGGCACAGTGACGCGGTGTTGCGGCACCTCATTGGTCAACGCGTCTAAATCAGGCTTCGTGCAATCTGCGGTGAGGGGTGTTTTTCCAAGAGCCACACGTTTCTTGTTATCTTCCGCCACTACACTTGCCACCTGACACGAGCCCATCTCAAAACTGCCTGCGGCGATATCGGCAAATTTCATGCCGATAAAGTTAGTGAACTCACCCGCCTGCACCAAGCCCGCGCCGAGGCTCAGGCCGAGTGACAGCGCCGCAATCAGAAACCTCGGGCGTGATAAGCAGGAAAACAAGGGGGGATGACGTGCCTGGAACATGAATAACTCCCTGACTTATGTGGATTGGATGGAATAATATTGCCATTTCATCGTGGCAATGAGCGAACGATGCGGAAGCCATTGCCGTAATACCAGTTTCCCGGAGAGGCGCCCAAGCGGGCGGTCGCACGTGCAAACTCTGCGGTAAATTTCCAAGAGCCTCCCCGCAACACGCGTGCCGTAGTGGTATCCCGTCGCCAGGAGGATCCGCTGAGCGCCCGTGTAGCCGCGTCGTATTCCTGCTGTTCCTGTAGCTCCCGTTTGGTCTCTTCCATGCTCTGCTCCTGTTTGGATGCCATATTGACGCGCATCACATGAGAAGCACCAGGACGCTCCCGTTTGTTGTGGCTACCTTCCGGTTCGCCACTAAAAACTTGTGTACTGTTATCTATCCAGGCGCTGCCGTCAGTTGGTGCGCCACGATAACTGTCATGATAGGCATCCTCGACCCATTGCCATACGTTACCGCTCATGCCGTAGAGCCCCCACGCATTAGGCGCTTTGAGCCCGACGGGTTGCTGATGGCCATTGTTATTACCATCGTACCAGGCTACTGCGTCCGGGTTATTGCTACCGCAATACGTGTGATTGCCCCCTGCGCGGCAGGCGTATTCCCATTCAGCTTCAGAAGGCAGGCGGTACGTACCGCGATCACTTGCCGGCTTGTTCTTGTTGAGCCATTCGACAAATTCCTTAGCTTCCTGCCACGACACCTGCACCACGGGTGCGTTATCGCCAAAAGCGTTGTATTTTCTGAAATCGTCGTTGATAAGATTCCATCCGGATGAACCTCGTGTAGCTCCTGAAGCGGTAGCGTAGCGCTTGAACTGCCCAAGGGTAATTAAGGTTTTACCCATTTGAAAAGCAGATACGTGGACGGTATGCTGGGGGGTTTCGTTGTCATTCACCTTGACATTACCCTCTGGGCAGGTTGCCGCGAGCAAAGGTTGACCAAGGAAGGCACGCTTTTTATTTTGTTTATTAATATCGGCGGTCACTTTACACGAACCCATTTGGAAATTACCAGCGGGGATGTCAACAAGCGTGATGCCCATAAAATTAGTGAATTCGCCTGCCTGCGCCCCTCCGCCGAACAGGCCTAACAGCAGCGCAGCAACACATGGGCTAACCAGCAAGAACAGGCGGCGCAATGAACGATGCAGTGTTTGGAACATAACCGACTCCGTGTGATCAGAAAGTTTCAGAAAATTAAAGTTTAAACTCTTATAACCTGTCAAGCTCAAGCTAGGAAAACCAACGCAGAAAAGCGGCTGCCGTCAATGCCGTGGCTCCCAGGCCCGTCAAGGCATGCCAGGCACGATGACGACCTTTCTCGCTCCATTGTGCTGCGCCGCGCAGATAAAGCGCCGCGAGCACAAATCCGAAAACAGCACAAAGTACCTTGATAACCAGCGCGCCAATGGCAACCGCATGCAAATCAGGAAATTCACCGTAAAAATAGAAACTGACACCGCCAAAAATCACGCCGCTGGCAGCCTGCGCGCCCCACGCGATTAACACCAGCCACGCCACGCACTTTTTGAGTTGAAGCTGATCCGGCTTGGCTTTCAAGGCAAAAAAGGCACCGCCTACCACTGCAACTGCGCCGAAATTATGGATGATCTGGGTTAGCGCATAAGACAGGTTTTCGAGCTGCATGAACTAGTGCGCAGTTACTTTGAGGCAGGTGTCCTGTCCGATCGAGGCATGGCCTTTGTTAACCACTTTTATGCACAGCGCATGGGTGCCGGGAGGCAAAGGGTCAAGCGTGAACGTGCTTTTCAATTTACGCAAAATACCCGCTTCCTTGCCATTGACATAAATGTGCGAGTGATCGCCGCCGGCATTGGGTATAATTTCATAAACGACATTGAGTGGCGCGCCCGCTTTGATTTTGCTGCCGTCAGTAGGGGATGAGATTTTTACGTTGGCATCGGCCAGTGCGTTGGCGCCCCACAGCGCCACACCAAGCGTGAGCAGGGTACACGAGGTACGAATGAACTTACTGCGCATAATGAACTTCTCCGTTATTTTGGTTATAAAATTAATGACACCCTTGCGATAAAACCCTACCGAAACACTAGCATATAGATGCGGCAATGTGCAAGGGGGATAGGGGGATAGGGCGGAATTCCTGAGCCAGAGGACATGCAACGGGAGGATGGGAGCAGAAACTGCAAGGACAAAATTTAACAGCGTTTTAACAGCCCCTGAGAAGTAGCACTACGGGACTTTCCGCCAAATTTATCTATCTATAAAATATTGATATATAATTAAAATATTATCACACATCAATTATGCATCCACCCCCACCGCCTCGCCCACGCTGTTAAACCCGTCGCGGCGCAATAGTGTCAGTAACTGAGTTTTGATAGAACGGGCAATGACCGGACCCTGGTAGATAAACGCGGTATAGACTTGGACTAAACTCGCCCCGGCACGCAGTTTTTCATAGGCATCCTGCCCGTTGCTGACACCGCCCACGCCAATGATGGGGACGTGCTTGCCGACAACACGATACAAGGTGCGGATCACCTGTGTGCTGCGGGCACGCAAAGGCATGCCGCTGAGCCCGCCGGTTTCATTGACACTAGAAATAAGCCCATCACGGCTTAAGGTGGTGTTGGTGGCAATCAGCCCATCTATGCCGGCACCTGACACCCGCGCCAATGCGCCGATCGCCTCAAGGTCTTCGACTGCAAGATCAGGCGCTATTTTGAGCAGGCACGGCATGGGCGCACGCTGGTGAAGTGCGGCGAGGCGCTGATTAGCGGCCTGGATCTGTGTCATTAGCGCGCCAAGGTAATCGGCTCCTTGCAACAAACGCAGCCCCGGCGTGTTGGGCGAACTTACATTAATAACGCAGTAATCGCCGTAAGGGAACAGCTTTTCAAATGCGGCGATATAGTCTTGTGCTGCATCTTCTAATAGTGTGTCTTTGTTTTTGCCAAGATTGATGCCCAGCGGTATGGCCGGTTTATTCAGACGTGCCAGACGTGCGGCAACCGCATCCGCGCCTTCATTGGGAAAACCCATGCGGTTAATAATGGCCTGATCGTCAGGCAAGCGAAAAATACGGGGACGCGGGTTGCCCTGCTGCGGGCGCGGTGTGACAGTGCCAATCTCTATAAAACCAAAACCCAGAGCCGCCAGCGCCGGTATAACGCGCGCGTTTTTATCAAACCCGGCGGCCATGCCCAGCGGATTGGGAAAGTGCAATCCCCACAGGGTTTGTGCAAGGCGGGAATCCTCCCAGCCATAAATAGAAGCCGCCGCCGCACGGCTGATGCGGCACTGGCCGGTTTTTTCCAGTGCGCTGATGGCGAGGTCATGGGCGTATTCTGAATCAAGACAAAACGCAGCAGGCTTTAGGAGTTTATACAGCACTATTTCGCGGCGCCCATTTCCACGGCGCGGCGACGGCTGGCGGCGGCATCCCATGTGGTGTTTTCGTCATGCCAGCCTTGGGTATGCTTCGCCACTAATGCAGCCAATGCCTGGATATGGTCAGGCCGGTCATTGAGCGCAGGAATATAGCTGTAACGCTCGCCCCCCGCCTTGAGAAACACGCCACGATTCAGCATCGCCATTTCTTCGAGGGTTTCCAGGCAATCTGCGGAAAAACCGGGGCATACAATATCTACGCTTTTTACGCCGGACTTACCCCAGGACTCAAGGGTTTCGTTTGTATACGGTTTCAACCATTCTTCACGGCCAAAGAGTGACTGAAATGCCACTTGCCAGCGTTCTTGTGGCAGCTCCAATTGCTCCGCAACCAAACGCGCCGTGACATGGCATTCGCAATGATATGGATCACCTGCCAGTAAACAACGCTTGGGAATGCCATGAAATGAGAGCAATAATTTTTCGGCCTGGCCGTGCTTCGCCCAATGCTCGCGCACGCTGGTGGCGATGGCTTTGATATACGCAGGGTCGTCATGATAATGCGTAATCATGCGCAATTCGGGTATCCAGCGCCAGGTCTTGAAGGCGGCGGCGACCGCATCAAATGTGGATGCTGCAGTGGCGGCGGCATATTGGGGATAAAGCGGAAATACCAGGATGCGCTGCACATTGGCCTGCCGTAATTCATTCAGAGCATCCGCTATCGAGGGGTTGCCGTAACGCATGCCGAGCGCCACTTTAACCGAGCCACCAATTTGCTGCGCCAGCACACTTTGCAATGCAGCCGCTTGCTGCCGCGCAATCACCAGCAAGGGCGAACCTTCATTCGTCCAGATGCTTTGATAGGCATGTGCGGAGCGTTTCGGGCGTGTGCGCAGAATCACGCCGTGCAAAATCATCCACCACACGGGCCGGGGTATTTCAACAATGCGGGGATCCCACAAAAATTCAGCAAGATAACGGCGCAATGCCGCCGGGGTTGGCGCATCTGGCGTGCCAAGATTCGTAACTAAAATACCGACCTTAGGCGCAGTGCCATGCGCATAATTTTTTCCACTTTGATCCATGCCCATTAGCGACAGCCCTTTAAACTTTGTCAGACTGTTCTTGTATTTCTTTATGTACTTCGGCCATATTGACCGCCCGCACTTTTTCAATCACATCATGCAACGCAGCCGCAGGCAACGCGCCTGCCTGCATAAAAATAACGACACTTTCACGCACCGCCATCAGCGTGGGGATGGAACGGATCTGAAAGTGTTCTGCCAACTCCTGCTCAACTTCAGTATTAACCTTGCCAAAGGCAATATCCGGATACTGCTCTGCTACCTGTTCGTAAATGGGCGCAAAGGAGCGGCAGGGGCCACACCACGGCGCCCAGAAATCTACCATGACGATGTTATGCGCGGCAACGATGTCAGAAAAACTTTCTTTGGTGAGATCTATAACGGCCACACAGGCATCCTCATTTCCAATAAATTAAAATTATAACTTAACGAAGGACTTTAATATTACTAAAGGATGTTGTCAATGTAAAAACGGGAACCTGGAAGCCAGATCCCCGTTTATGCAAATTTACTTTACGTGTGGCGTGGTCTACTTGGTCAATAACATCAGCATGTCATTCAGGCGCTGCACAAAGGCCGTTGGATCATCCAACTGCCCACCCTCATTCAGTAACGCCTGATCAAACAGGATGTGCGTCCAATCGGCAATACGTTGCGCATCCGTTTCATTATTCAGACGCACTACCAGCGGATGCTGTGGATTGATTTCCAGAATCGGCGCGGTGGATGGCACGGCATGCCCGGCCGCTTTGAGCATTTTCTGGAAATTCACTGCCATGTCATGCTCTTCTACCACCAGGCACGATGGTGAACGCGTCAATCGCTGGCTGATGCGCACTTCTTTAACCTTGTCGCCCAATGTTTCTTTCATTCGGGTGGTAAGGTCTTTCAATTCACCTGCGGCTTTTTCCAGCTCATCTTTTTGCGCCTGGTCTTCCAACTCGCCCAGATCAAGATCGCCTTTGGCGATGGATTGCAGCGGCTTGCCTGCAAAGTCGTTGAGGTGGGATGTTAGCCATTCATCAACACGGTCTGACAGCAACAATACCTCGATCCCTTTTTTGCGGAAAATTTCCAGGTGTGGGCTGTTTTTGGCAGCAGCAAAGCTGTCTGCGGTAACGTAATAGATTTTATCCTGCCCGGTTTTCATGCGCGCCACATAATGTTCCAGCGCCACATCTTGAGCTTCAGTGTCGGTGTGAGTTGAGGCAAACCGTAACAGCTTGGCGATGCGTTCACGGTTGGCTAAATCTTCCACCGGGCCTTCCTTCATAACGCGGCCGAACTCTTTCCAGAAAGCGGCGTATTTCTCCGGTTCGTTGCTCGCCAGATCTTCCAGCACGCCCAGCACTTTTTTCACCGAAGCGGCGCGGATAGTGTCGATACTCTTGTTGCGTTGCAGAATTTCACGCGAGACGTTAAGTGGCAGATCATCGGAATCAACCACGCCGCGCACAAAACGCAGATAGTTAGGCATCAATTGTTCGGCGTCATCCATGATAAACACGCGTCGCACGTACAGCTTGATGCCATGGCGACCGTCGCGATCCCACAAGTCAAACGGCGCGCGCTTGGGTACATAAAATAGTGTGGTGTACGATTGATTTCCCTCTACACGGGTGTGTATATGTGCCAGTGGTTCTTCAAAATCGTGGGAAACGTGCTTGTAAAACTCAGCATACTCCTGTTCGGTAATGTCTTTTTTTGGCCGTACCCACAGGGCAGAAGCACGGTTCACGGTTTCGCCTTTATCTATATCGGCATCTTTACCCGACGCTTTCATGATGATGGGCAGCGAGATATGATCGGAATATTTGCTGATTATATTACGCAGGCGATAGTTATCCAGAAATTCATCTTCATCCGGGCGCAAGTGCAGCGTCACTTCAGTGCCGCGCGTGGGCTTGTCCACAGCTTCCAGCGTATAGGTGCCTTCGCCGTTTGATTCCCAACGCACACCCTGTCCACTGCCCGCGCGGCGCGTAGTCAGCGTTACTTTGTCCGCGACTATGAACGCGGAATAAAACCCTACACCGAATTGACCGATCAACCGCGTGTCTTTGGCCTGATCTCCCGTCAATGATTCAAAAAACTGGCGTGTACCGGATTTGGCGATCGTGCCAATATGGTCTATGACTTCTTCACGGCTCATGCCGATGCCGTTGTCCGATACAGTAACGGTACGCTGATCTTTATCAAATGAGATGCGGATGTTTAAATCGCTATTGCCTTCATACAGCGCATTATCGGTGAGTGCCTCAAAGCGCAGCTTGTCGGCCGCATCAGAAGCATTGGAGATCAGTTCACGTAAAAAAATCTCTTTGTTACTGTATAGCGAATGGATCATCAACTTCAGCAACTGCTGGATTTCGGCCTGAAATCCCAATGTTTCTTTTTGTGTGTCTACGCTCATGGGTGAATCAACTCCTTGGGTTAAATTTTGTTCAAAACAAGCTAGTATAGTATATGGGGATATAAACTACGCAAATCAAGCCCTCGATTTCCATACGTATCTGTGCTTGAATGGGGACACACATGACACAAAGGATGTAAAGATGACCCTACGCACCGTACCCACCAAACCCTTCGATGACCAGAAGCCCGGCACCTCGGGCTTGCGCAAAAAAGTCAGCGTTTTTCAGCAACCGCATTACCTGGAAAACTTTGTTCAAGCCATTTTCAACGCACTGGAAAACTGCAAGGGCAAAACGCTGGTGTTGGGCGGCGATGGCCGTTTCTACAACCGGCAGGCCATTCAGACCATTCTCAAAATGGCTGCCGCCGCAGGTTTTGGCAGGGTGCTGGTTGGACACAACGGCATCCTTTCTACGCCTGCCGCGTCCTGCGTGATCCGCAAACATTCGGCCTTTGGCGGCATTATTCTCTCGGCCAGCCACAATCCCGCTGGTACCGATGGCGACTTCGGCATCAAGTATAATACTACCAACGGCGGTCCGGCAGCGGAAAAAATCACCGACGCCATTTACGCCCGCACCCGTTATCTGCAACGCTATTATATTCTGGAAGCCGACGATGTGCCGCTGGACACGCTGGGGCAGACCCGGCTCGGCGAAATGCGCATAGAGATAATTGATTCGGTTTACGATTATGCTGAGATGATGGAGTCGTTATTCAACTTCGCGGCGATTCGGCAGCTTTGCAGCGGCAACACCTTCAACATGCGCTTTGACGCCATGCACGCCGTCACTGGCCCTTATGCCCACGAAATTCTGGAAAAACGCCTGGGCGCGCCCGTGGGCACGGTGATGAACGGCACCCCTCTTGAAGATTTTGGTGGCGGCCATCCCGACCCGAACCTGACATACGCTCATGACCTGGTTGAGACCATGTTCAGCGCACAGGCTCCCGATTTTGGCGCCGCCTCGGATGGCGATGGCGACCGCAACATGATTCTCGGCAAACGCTTTTTCGTCACTCCCAGTGACAGTCTGGCGGTAATCGCCGCCAATGCCCGCCTCGCCCCCGGTTATCATCGCGGACTGGCGGGCGTAGCGCGTTCCATGCCGACCAGCATGGCAGTAGACCGCGTGGCGCAGGCGTTGAATATTGACTGTTACGAAACGCCCACTGGCTGGAAATTTTTCGGCAACTTGATGGACGCCGGGCGGGTAACGCTGTGCGGCGAAGAAAGTTTTGGCACCGGCTCCAGCCACATACGCGAAAAAGACGGTCTGTGGGCGGTGTTATTCTGGTTAAATATTTTGGCAGTACGTCAGCAATCCGTAGAAGAGATTCTGCTCGAACACTGGGGCAAGTATGGGCGTAATTTCTATACCCGTCACGACTACGAAAATGTAGATAGCAGCATCGCCAAAGACATCATGGCGCAACTGCACACCCACATGGCGACACTGGCAGGCAAGCCCTTTGGCACGCGTCGCGTTGCCTACAGCGACGACTTCAGCTACACCGACCCGATTGATGGCAGCGTCAGCACAGGCCAAGGTATGCGTATTGGTTTTGAAGATGGTGCGCGCATCGTATTCCGGCTTTCCGGCACTGGCACTGAAGGCGCTACGTTACGCATCTATGTTGAAGCCTATGAAGCTGATATTGCAAAACACACACAGGACACGCAGCATGCGCTGGCGGATTTAATCGGCATTGCCAATCAGCTTTCAGGCATTCGTGAAAAAACCGGGCGGACGGAACCTACAGTGATCACCTAACGGCTTGTCACTACAGTATGGAGAAACACATGCACTACATACGCTATTTTTCTGAATTGGGCATCAAGGATGTGGCTCTGGTAGGCGGCAAAAACGCCTCGCTGGGTGAAATGATCAGCGCATTGTCGGCACAAGGCGTGAAGGTGCCTGACGGCTTTGCCACCACGGCACAAGCCTATCAGCATTATATTGAACATAATCACTTACACCAGCGCATCGCCACTGCGCTGGCCGATTTAGATATTAAAGATGTACTGGCATTGGCCACCACCAGCGCGAAGATCCGCCAGTGGATTATACGTGGCGAAATGCCCGATGATCTTGCCGATGAAATTCGTGCGGCTTATCAGGAACTCGCCACAACGTACGGCCCCAGCCCCGACGTAGCCGTACGCAGCTCTGCAACCGCTGAAGACTTGCCCACCGCCTCCTTCGCCGGCCAACAGGAAACCTATCTGAACATCCGTGGCACAGACAATCTTCTCAACACCTGCAAGCACGTGTTTGCCTCACTGTTCACCGACCGCGCCATTTCATATCGTGCAGACAAGGGTTTTGAACATATGGACATCGCCTTGTCTATCGGCGTGCAAAAAATGGTGCGCGCTGATCAGGGCACATCAGGAGTCATGTTCACTCTCGACACAGAAACCGGTTTTCGGGATGTAGTCTTCATCAACGCCGCCTACGGCCTTGGCGAAAACATTGTGCAAGGCGCAGTGAATCCCGATGAATTCTATGTCTTCAAGACCACTCTTGAGAAAGGCTTTCGCCCCATCATCAAGCGCCAGTTGGGTGACAAAGCCATCAAGATGATCTACAGCAACGATGCCATGGCGGGGACTTCAACGCGCAATGTCGGGGTACGGCGCGAAGATCAGCAGCGCTTTGCCTTGACGGATGATGAAGTGCTGACACTGGCGCGTTATGCCGTGATTATCGAACGCCATTACTCCCGGCAAAGCGGGCGCGATATGCCCATGGACATCGAGTGGGCCAAAGATGGCATCAGCAATGAACTGTTTATCCTGCAGGCGCGTCCTGAGACCGTGCATGGCGTAAGCGACCGTCTTGTACAAGAAAGTTATCGCCTCAAGAAACGCGGCTCGGTGTTAACCATCGGCAAGAGTGTCGGGCAAAAAATCGCTACCGGCCGTGCGCGCGTCATTCTTGAAGCCGCGCACATGCATGACCTGCAACCGGGCGAAGTGTTGGTGACCGACATCACCGATCCGGATTGGGAGCCTATCATGAAAATCGCGGCGGGCATCATTACCAATCGCGGTGGACGCACCTGCCATGCCGCCATTGTCGCCCGCGAGTTGGGCATTCCCGCCGTAGTGGGATGCGACAACGCCACGCACGTTATTACCACCGGCACACCCGTCACCATCTCATGTGCTGAAGGCGATACTGGTTATATCTATGAAGGTTTATTGCCGTTTACGGTGGAACATAGAGATTTAAGCGCCCTGCCGCGTCCCAACACCCACATCATGATCAACCTGGGCAACCCAGAGCAAGCTTTCGAAGTGTCACGTCTACCCAACGATGGCGTAGGATTGGCGCGCCTCGAATTCATCATCAACACCAGCATCCGCATTCATCCACGCGCGGTGCTTGAATACCCCACCCTTGCCCCCGCACTGCAAGAGCAGATTGCTGCGATCTGCGCTGGCTACACTGATCCAAAAACTTTTTACATCAACCGGCTCGCCGAAGGCGTGGGCACCATCGCCGCTGCCTTTTATCCCAAACGCGTCATCGTGCGCATGAGTGACTTTAAATCCAATGAATATGCGGCACTGGTGGGTGGCAATGAATTTGAACCGGAAGAAGAAAATCCGATGATCGGTTTTCGCGGCGCATCGCGTTACCCTTCAGCGCAATTTGCCGAATGTTTCGCGCTGGAATGCGCCGCCATGCGCCAGGTACGCGAGGTGATGGGATTAGACAATGTGGCGCTGATGATACCCTTTGTGCGTAGCGTTGAAGAAGCGCATAAAGTGCTCGATTTAATGGCCGAACATGGCCTGAAACGCGGCGTGCAAGGTTTAAAGATTTATATGATGTGTGAAATTCCCGCCAACGCACTGCTCGCCGATCAATTTCTCGTATACTTCGACGGCTTCTCCATCGGCTCGAATGACCTCACCCAACTGACGCTGGGCGTGGATCGCGACTCCGGCATCGTCGCCGGCTTTGACGAACGCAATCTGGCAGTACTCAAGCTTATGGAAATGGCTATCCATACCTGCCGCAGGCTGGGAAAATATATAGGCATCTGTGGCCAGGCGCCTTCGGATTATCCGGAAATTACCCGTTGGCTGGTACAGCAGGGTATTGACTCCATATCGCTTAATCCTGACAGCGTGTTACACATGACAGAAGTGGTGCTTAAAATGGAACAAGAACGAGCGGGGCAATATGCGGACGCCAATCAATCAAACTCAACTATGATATAGTGTAAAAATGTCTGTTGAAAAATGCTCATCACGCGATGTATATGACGCCCTGCGGGAAATGATTCTCAGTTTTGAGCTATATCCCGGCAGCCGCATTACTGAAACTGAACTTGCCGATAAGTTTGGCGTAAGCAGAACCCCGGTGCGTGGTGCGTTGCAACGCCTTGAGGCCGAAGGCTACATCACCATCCTGTCCAAACAGGGCTGCTTTGTCCGCAATATCGACATCGACTCCCTCACCAGTTATTACCAGGTGCGTATCACCTTAGAGATGTTGTCTCTGGAAAACGCGTGCATCCATATGCCGGAAAAAGAACTTAAAAACCTTGCCGAGACATGGGATCCACAACATCAGAAAGGACGTACCGACAACGCCGACGAAATGGAAGCGTGGGACGAAGCCTTTCACATGACGCTGGCCGAAGCGGGCGGCAATTTTGCGCTCGCCGAGTATCTGAACGACATCAATCACCACATCCGCGTGATTCGCCGCCTCGACTTCACTGATCCACACCGTGTCGACAAAACCTACGACGAGCATTATCTCATCTGCCAACACCTGTTACGCCGCGATCTCGCCGCAGCGCAAGCCTTGATGCGGTCGCACATCACACGCAGCGAACAATTCGCTAAAACCCTTACATTAACCCAACTCGCCAGACGTAAGCCGACTTCCCCTACCCGTCAGTAGCCACTTTCACGCCCTACTTTGGAGCGCCCTGCGCTTTAATGATGCAAAAACTTCATCTTTAGATCAACAACATCCCCTTATTTTCATTACACTTAACTTCACAATAAAACAATAATATATTGAATATTAAATAATATATCCTCTTACCCTCCCCTCTTGGCACAAATCTGGCTAGTCAATATCTCGTTGTATACAACATTGTACTCTAAAATGTTTATGCGGCACCGCTCGACTGAAACCCACTATAACTATCCAATACGGAGAAGGCGTATGAAAATTAAAACACCCTTATCATTCCTCGGCACTCGCCCCTCTCGACGCCTCGCCGTAAGCACTGTGCTTGCAGCCGCAGCGCTAAGCGCGAACATCTCGGTTCAGGCCGCCGACTGGAGCAGCACCAATGTTCAATACCTCTATGGCACCAATTACGCAGACACATTTGGCATTGATGACAAGGATAAAGTCGTGTTCACTTTTGAGCATGCCAACGGATGGAAATACGGTGACAACTTCTTCTTCCTGGATGTTTCCAACCCCGGCGATAAGGGCACCACTTATTACGCAGAATTTTCGCCACGCCTGAGCTTCGGCAAGATCTCTGGCAACAGCATGGCGTTTGGCATTGTCAAGGATGTGCTGTTATCCGGCACCTGGGAAATGGGACAAGGCCTGCGCGCCTATCTGCTGGGCGTGGGGCTGGCACTGGATCTGCCGCACTTCGCGTTCGCCGACTTCAATTTGTACTGGCGTCAGAGTGAGCGTGACTTTATAGCAACCGATACTAATGCTGGCGCGCAAATTACCATCGACTGGCTAGTGCCGTTTAAAGTCGGCGCAATGAAACTCGCATTTGAAGGCTTTGTCGATTACGCTTTCGGCGAGGATGGCGGCAACGCCCCCAAGGAAGATAACCTGATTGCCGGGCCACGCCTGCTGGTAGACGTAGGTGATATGTGGGGCACGCCGGGCCAACTACAGATGGGCGTTGAATACCAGATCTGGAGCAACAAATTTGGCATTAAAGGTGTAGATGAGGATGTGGCTCAGTTGATGGTGAAATGGACCATGTAATTGCAAATCAGCAACGGGAGAATTAACCAATGAAAAAAAATGAAGTTGATAACAAACGTCGCACCTTGCTGAAAGGCGCACTAGCAGTTGGCATGGCAACGGCATTGGGTGGATTGTTACCCAGCAAAGCATGGGCAAAAAAGAAAGTCGGTATGGGGTTCATTTATGTGGGGCCGCGCGACGATTATGGCTACAACCAGTCGCACTATGAAGGAAAATCATCGCTTGCAAAGCTTGATTGGGTAAAAGCCGTTGATCAGGAAAATGTACCGGAAACCATTGAAGTGCAAAAGGCCATGGAGAGCATGATTAACCTTGATGGCATACAGATTGTATTCCCTACTTCCTTCGGTTATTTCGACCCGCATATTCTCAAGATTGCGCCCAAGTATCCGGACGTTATGTTCCTGCATTGCGGTGGATTGTGGGATGCCAAAAAGCACCCGAAAAATGTCGGCAGTTATTTCGGCTACATCGACGAAGCGGTGTATGTCGCTGGCATTGTAGCAGGCCATATGAGCAAAACCGGCAAACTCGGCTTTATTGCCGCCATGCCTATCCCGCAAGTGTTGCGCAACATCAACAACTTCACACTGGCTGCGCGCAGCGTTAATCCCAAGATCACCACCACGGTAGTATTCACGGGTGGCTGGTCATTGCCAGTAAAAGAGGCTGAAGCGGCCAATAGCTTGATCGACCAGGGTATCGACGTACTGACCTGTCATGTTGACAGCCCCAAAGTAGTGATTGAAACCGCCGAAAAGCGTGGCATTTATTCCTGTGGTTATCACACCAATCAAGCCGTGCTTGCCCCGAAAGGATTTTTGACCGGCGCGCAATGGAACTGGAGCAAGGTCTATCAAGACTATGCTGAAATGATTTCCAAAGGCACAAAAATTCCTAACCTGGTGCGCGGTGGATTCAAGGAAGGCCTCGTGACCAGCTCACCCTATGGCAAAGTAGTGAGTGCAAAGGCCAAAGAACAGGCGGACAAAATGCGTGCTTCATTCATGAATGGTTCAATGGTGGTATACAAAGGTCCCATCAAAGATAATACCGGGCGCGTTGTGATTGCGGCAGGCAAGGAATACAAGCAAACCGATATATGGTTAGAGGGCATGGACTGGCTAGCCGAGGGTGTCATTGGCAGCACAAAAGGCTAATGTAACGCTGTCAACGCCGCACAATTGGGTCTCTCTATGATGGGACGTTTGTTTGAACCGATAGTTATCCCGTTTGCGGCCTTACTGGTAGCGTTGCTACTGTTCGGAATATTTATCACGGCAGCGGGAGCCGATGCGCTAGGTGTCTTCGAGTCCATGTACCGGGGTGCATTCGGCACCTGGTTTTCCTGGCAAAACACGCTGGTGCGTGCCGCGCCGTTAATGCTTACTGCCTTGTGTACTGCATTACCGGCGCGGATTGGTTTGATTATTATTGGTGGCGAAGGCGCCGTGGTGGTGGGCGGCATGACGGCGGCATTAACCGGTATTGTGCTGACCCACGCATCACCGATTATCGTGCTCACTGCCATGGCTTTTATGGGGATGACCACCGGCGGCTTGTGGATCGCCGCTATCAGCGCGTTGCGCCACTACCGGGGCGTGAATGAAACCATCAGCTCATTACTCCTCAACTATATCGCCATTGCAATAATGAACTTTCTGGTTTTCGGCCCGTTGCGCGATCCAGAGACGCTCAACAAACCCTCCACCTATCATATTGGCGAAGCTAATATGCTTACTGAAATGGGCAGCACCTCCATACACTGGGGTTTTGGCCTGGGAGTGATAGCCTGCGTAGCATTGTGGGTGCTGATGCGCCATACACCGTTTGGTTTCGCCGTTGATATTACCGGGGGCAACATGCGGGCCGCAAAATTATCCGGCTTGCCGGTGGCGCGCTTGATGATTATCACCTCATTGCTGGCGGGCGCCGCTGCCGGCCTAGCCGGCATGATTGAAGTCGCTGCGGTGCATGGCCGTGCCAATAGCTCACTGAATGCCAATTACGGTTACGAAGGTATCCTCGTCGCCTTCATCGCACGTCACAATCCCCTCGCCATTATCCCGGTCGCCATTCTGTTTGGCGGGATTCGCGCCAGCAGCGGTCTGCTGCAACGCGATCATGATCTGCCCGATGCCAGCAGCCTGGTGCTGCAAGGCATTATTTTTATCGTGATTCTCGCCAGTGAAACCTTGTACGGACGGTTTTCCTGGCTGCGAGCCAAGGAGAAAACAGTGTGAACGAAACCGAGTTTAGCCTGTTGAATATCCTGATTGCCGTGATCGGCGGCGCAATTCGTGTCGGTACGCCGTTTCTGTTTGTGAGCCTTGGCGAATGTCTGACAGAACGCAGCGGACGTATCAATCTGGGCCTGGAAGGCACTTTGATGATGGGCGCCATGACGGGCTATGGGGCTTCCTATCTCAGCGGCTCACCGTGGTTAGGCGTGATGGCAGCGGGCATGACAGGTGTGATACTCGGGGGCGTGCATGCGTTATTGTGCCAGCAACAAAAAGTTAATGATATTGCCGTGGGCATCGCACTGATGTTGCTGGGCACCGGCCTGGCGTTCTTTTTAGGCAAGCCACTGATCCAGCCCACCGCTGCGCACTTGCCCGCACTTCATCTCGGTAGTTGGAGCGATTCACCGGTGATTCAGGCCGCACTGGATATCAATGTACTGTTTGTGATGGGCGCCCTGCTCGCACCTGCCATGGCGTGGTTTTTCCGCTATTCACGCTGGGGATTGTATGTGCGCACTGTGGGTGAAAGCGCCGATGCGGCACGCGCCATGGGCTTGAATGTAAATCGTGTGCGCATGTACAGCACTATGGCGGGCGGTTTTCTTGCCGGTGTCGGCGGATCATTTTTGTCGCTTTACTATCCCGGCGGATGGAGTGAAGGCTTATCCAGCGGCCAGGGATTAATGGCTGTGGCGTTGGTGATTTTTGCGCGCTGGAATCCGGTGTATTGCCTGTATGCGTCTCTGTTATTTGGCGCTGCCGCAACCCTGGGTCCCACCTTGCAATCCATCGGCATGACGTGGGGCTATTATCTGTTTCATGCCGCACCTTATGTGCTGACCCTGATCATCATGATAACCACATCGTCGAGCACACGCCTGCTATCGGGCATGCCGGGCCAGCTTAGCAATGTTAAATAGTACTGATATTGACTGTCACTATACGAACTAAACAGGTGAGTTATGAGCTTATACGTACCGTCTGATCCCTACCCATGGCCCTACAACGGCGATCTCAGACCCAGCAATACCGCGATTATTGTTATTGACATGCAAACTGATTTTTGCGGAAAAGGCGGCTATGTGGACAAAATGGGATATGACCTGTCACTCACCCGATCCCCCATCGAACCGATTAAAAAGGTGCTGGCTGTGGTACGCAAACAAGGATTCACCGTTTTTCACACGCGCGAAGGCCACCGCCCTGATTTGTCAGATTTACCAGCCAATAAACGCTGGCGCAGCCAACGCATCGGAGTAGGTATTGGCGATGCTGGACCCTGCGGAAGGATTCTGGTGCGTGGTGAACCGGGCTGGGAGATTATTGCTGAGTTGACGCCTTTGCCTGGTGAACCCGTCATCGACAAACCCGGCAAAGGCTCATTCTACGCCACCGACTTAGACATGATGTTGAGACAACGTGGCATCGTCAACATCATTCTCACTGGCATTACTACCGATGTATGTGTGCATACCACGATGCGCGAGGCCAACGACCGTGGTTATGAATGCCTGTTACTCGAAGATTGCTGTGGGGCCACTGACTATGGAAACCATGTGGCAGCGATAAAAATGGTGAAAATGCAGGGCGGTGTATTCGGCGCCGTATCAAATGCCAAACAACTTATTGCGACCATTGCATGACCATCCCTGACAAATACGCCCTTGAAGCACTCCATATCAACAAGCGCTTTGGCGCATTGATTGCGCTCAACGACGTATCACTGCATCTTGAGAAAAGCACATTTCATGCGTTACTCGGTGAAAACGGCGCAGGAAAAAGCACGCTGGTGAAGTGTATTATGGGATATTACGCCCCTGACAGCGGAGAGCTGATGATAGAAGGGAAGCAACATGATATTTCCAACCCGCGTCATGCCCATCAATTGGGGCTGGGCATGGTATATCAGCATTTCACACTGATTCCCAATATGACAGTCATGGAAAACCTGGTTTTATCCCGCCCTCATCTGCCCATAAAAATTGACTGGCGTGCAGAGCGAAAATCCCTACAGGAACGTATCGCGCAACTGCCCTTCCAGTTTCAACTGGATATTCCGGTAAGCCGTATGGCGGCAGGTGAAAAACAAAAACTGGAAATCACCAAGCAACTGCTGCTGAACAGCAAAATATTGATCCTGGATGAACCTACTTCGGTACTCACTCCTGTGGAAGCCGATGAAGTCTTAGGTAAGCTACACGCATTAACGCAAGAAGGTGCATTAAGTGTGCTCATTATTACCCATAAATTCAGGGAAGTGATGACCTTTGCCGATGAAGTGACAGTATTACGCAAAGGAAATTGCGTTGGCACCGCCACTGTTAAAAATGTGGACACACAACAACTCGCAAAAATGATGGTGGGCACAGAGTTTGTTAAAAAAACCTTGCACCGGCAACCGTCACTCGCTCAGGAGGCGCGCCTGGAGATTCATAATCTCAAGGTCAACGATGACACCCAAGCCCAGGCGGTTAATAATCTTTCATTAACCGTACATAGCGGCGAAATCGTGGGCATCGCTGGGGTATCAGGCAATGGTCAGCGTGAACTGGTAGAAGCCCTCAGCGGCCAGCGCTGTACGAGTGGCGGCGAAATACGTGCACACAAACAACCCTACCAGGGCCGACGCGAAGATATGCGCAAAAGCCATTTCTATTGCCTGCCGGAAGAGCCGTTACGGAATGCGTGCGTACCGGCCATGAGTATTGCTGAAAACATGGTGTTTCGTAATTTTGATCACCTGCCCTTCACACGTTACCGCTGGTTATTGGATCGCCGCGCCATGCTACATCATGCCAGGGAGCTGATCAGCCAATACAAAATTCGCACCCCGGGGCCTCACGTACCGATTGCAACACTCTCTGGCGGCAACGTACAACGCGCTGTATTAGCCCGCGAACTGGAAAATGAAGTTGATATATTAGTGGTCGCAAACCCATGCTTTGGCCTGGATTTCAGCGCTGTTGCAGAGATACACGATAAGATCATGCAAGTGCGTAACCGGGGCGGGGCGGTGCTGCTGGTCAGTGAAGATCTGGATGAAATCCTGGAATTGAGCGACCGACTCATGGTGATGTCCGGGGGAAAACTTGTTTACGAAACCATCCCCGCCCAAGCCGATCTGGCCACCATCGGCCGTTATATGGCAGGGCAATAATATGAATAAAAAAATGATAGAGGCACATCCTTATGCTTACTCTCTCACTGACACTCCCCCTGCACTGATTATTATCGACATGCAGCGTGACTTCATCGAACCCGGTGGGTTCGGCTCGAGCTTAGGCAATGACGTGCGACCTTTAATGAAAATTGTGCCCACAATAAAACGCCTACTGGATCTTTATCGACGCCTGCACTTGCCGGTAATTCATACGCGGGAGGCGCATAGTCCTGATTTACTCAACTGCCCACCCTCTAAAATCAATCGTGGCAATGCCATGCTTCGTATTGGCGATGCAGGCCCCATGGGGCGGGTGCTTGTCGACGGTGAACCGGGTAATGCGATCATCGATGCGCTAAAACCTCTACCGGGAGAAATAGAATTGACGAAACCCGGTAAAGGCGCATTTTATGCCACGCCATTGCATTCGTTACTGCAGGCACGCGGCATAACTCATTTGCTGTTTGCTGGTGTTACGACCGAGGTTTGCGTGCAAACCACTATGCGTGAAGCCAATGATCGTGGCTATGAGTGCCTTCTCATTGAAGATGCCACGGAAAGTTATTTCCCTGAATTTAAGCGCGCCACCCTGGAAATGATAACCGCTCAAGGCGGCATTGTGGGCTGGTCGGCTTCGAGTATGCACGTTATAAAAAGTCTGGAGAGTGCATATGGCAACCCTTAAAAATTCTATTTTACTCGAGGATTTATTCAAGATAGCTGAAAATCAGGATCAGTATGCCTGGAAACCCTTCCGGCAGGGTATTGAGATTTATAATTTATATGGGGGTGATGAACATCAGCCCGCAGCGGCATTGCTCCGCTATCAAGCAGGCGCGTGCGTCCCCAGGCACCTGCATGAAGGTATAGAACATATATTAGTGTTATCAGGCGCACAATCTGACGACCACGGTGAGTATCCCGCAGGAAATCTTCTAATCAACTTTCCTGGCTCCCATCATCAAGTCACCAGCACCCAGGGATGTATTGTGCTGGCGATCTGGAATAAACCGGTTAGCTTTATCCAGGAAGAAAATTCATGACGTGGGATATGCTACACAGTAGTCTGGATATTTCTACTTTGCACCGGCACTACCTCACGGGAACCTTATCAGTTACCGATGTCATCACTGCGGTGCTGGAACGTATTCGACACCGTGGAAAAGACCATGTCTGGATCAGTAGGGTCACTGCCGCAGAAATGTATCAACGCGCACGTCAACTGGATAACCTGCATCATACCCCCGATTTATTTGAACGATACCCATTGTATGGCATTCCGTTCGCAGTAAAAGACAATATAGATGTTGCTGACATGTACACCACGGCGGCGTGTCCAGCCTATGCTTATCTCGCGCAGAAAAATGCCACAGTGGTTCACAGGCTTTTGAACGCGGGCGCGGTATTGATCGGCAAAACCAATATGGATCAATTTGCCACCGGGCTGGTGGGCACGCGTTCGCCGTATGGCATACCAGTTAACCCTTTTGATCCGGCCTACATTCCCGGTGGATCCAGTTCTGGCTCTGCGGTGGCTGTCGCTACAGGATGCGTCAGTTTTTCCTTGGGCACAGACACTGCTGGATCAGGCAGAGTGCCTGCGGCACTTAACAATATCATCGGACTAAAACCCACCCGGGGCTTGCTCAGTACCCACGGAATAGTACCGGCCTGCCGCAGCCTGGATTGCGTATCAATATTTTCCCTGACGGTTGATGACGCCACGAAAATAATGGCCGTTACAGCCGGATATGACCCTGATGATCCATTTTCAAAATCTGAAGCGGATCGACAACACCCTGCGTTGCTGCCCGTATGCCGTAATTTCAAGTTTGGCGTGCCTGATGCGGCGAGCCTCACGTTTTTTGGAGATGCTGATTCAGAGCAATGCTTTTATCAAGCCATCGCTCAACTTCAGGCGTTGGGTGGAGAAGCCATAGAAATAGATTTTTCACCGTTCCGCCGCACCGCCGACTTGTTATATCAAGGCCCATGGGTCGCTGAGCGCTATCTGACCGTGGGTGAGCTTATGGAAAAAACACCCCACGAACTGCACACTGATGTACGCCAGGCTATTGAAACTGCTTACCGCTATGATGCTGCCGATGTTTATGCGGGCTTATATCAATTAAAGACGTTACAACAAGAAGCAGATCTCATTATGCGCACGATTGATTATCTGGTGACGCCTACCGTGGGTACCACTTACCCGATTAATGACGTGCTTGCCCAGCCAAAAATAACTAATCAAAATTTGGGTTATTATACCAATTTCATGAACCTGCTCGATTTATGCGCCATGGCGATACCTGCCGGAATGTTGCCGAATGGTTTACCCTTTGGCATTAGCATCGTAGCGCTACCGTATCAGGAAAATATGTTGTTTTCGGTGGCAGAGGCCTTTCATCGCACTGGCGGATTGTCCACTGGAGCAACTCAACAACCGCTACCCATGGCATCTCCAAAAGCCCTCGCCATCAAAGATGAAAAGTATATCCGCCTGTGCGTCTGTGGCGCCCACATGTCGGGGCTGCCTTTGAATTATCAATTACTGGAATGTGGCGGCCGTTTATGGGCAAAAACACGCACCGCCCCCCATTATAAATTATATGCAATGGAAGATATGCAGCCACCTCGACCCGGCATGATACGCGCTGAAAATGGTGTGTCTTTAGATATTGAGGTATGGGAATTACCAATAGAGAAATTTGGTTACTTCATGCGAAAGGTACCTGCACCTTTATGCATTGGAACGGTGTACCTGGAAACCGGGGAGGCAGTCAGTGGTTTTCTTTGCGAACCCTTGGCATTGAAAGATTCCAGGGACATTTCGTTAAAAGGTGGATGGCGAGCTTATCTGAAAGACGCATGTTAATCCACCCGCCCCGTCAAAACCTCTTCTATCGAAGTTTTTCTCTGCCACGCCAGCATCAATGCCTGCTCGGTAATGCGTGTCATACCCTGCTCAATGGCTTTCTGGGTGATCTCTGCCGCAGATTTTCCCTGGCTGATCATTAACGCGATTTCAGGCGTTACAGGTAACAGCTCACATACTGTGGTACGGCCATGATAACCAATCTGGTTGCAGGCCTGGCATCCTTTCCCACGATAGAATATGTCGGAAGCGGCAAGCTTAAACAAGCTGCGTACCGCCGGACTGACCTCTTCTTCGCGCAGGCACTTCGGACAATTCAGCCGCACCAGACGCTGTGAAATCACCCCCAGCAAGGTAGATCCCAACAAATAAGGCTCTATGCCCATTTCAGTGAGCCGCGTAATCGTGCCTGCGGCTGTATTGGTATGCAAGGTGCTAAAGACCAGGTGTCCGGTTAGTGCAGCTTTGTTGGCAATACGTGCCGTTTCTTCATCGCGGATTTCACCCACCATGATCACATCGGGATCATGGCGTAAAAAATTCCTTAATACCGCAGCAAACGTATAACCACGATCGGAAGCGACTTGCACTTGCTCAATACCTTCCATGTCATATTCCACTGGATCTTCTACGGTGAGAATATGTGGATCTCTTTTCTTAACCTCATTAAGCAAAGCATACAGGGTCGTTGATTTTCCTGATCCTGTCGGACCTGTCACTAAAAACAAACCGTGTGGCTTGGATACCAGATCTTTAAGGATAGCGACTTCTTTATCCTGTATTCCCAGCTTTTCCAGTGATTTCAACCCCGCCTCTTTATCAAGAATACGGATAACGACGCTTTCACCGCATATAGTGGGAATAACAGAGATGCGCAAATCAATGCTTTTTCCGGCGCGCACCATACGCGCATGTCCGTCTTGCGGTAAGCGCCGTTCAGAAATATCCATCTCACCAGTGATTTTAATACGACTTACGAGAGGCGCCAATAATGATTTGCTGATCGTCTGTGAGTAATGCATTTTACCATCGACGCGGTAATACACATTCACACGATCTGTCTCAGGGCGGATATTGATATCAGACGCGCCGCGAATTATTCCTTGTAAGACGATGGCATTAAGCAAGCGGACAATGGGTTTTTTATGTGCCTCCTGCTCAATAACATGAGTGGATTCATTCGCTTTTGCATTGGCGCGAATCGGATCCATCTGCATATCTTCAAGCGCTTCGTTTTCATCAAAGGTGCCGTAATGCTTATGCACCGTCATGCTGATATCCTGTGCTGACGCTTTCACGGATTCAACATTCATCTTGGTGTTAAAGCGTAATGCGTCCAACACTTTCTGATCCAGGGGATCTTGCAGCGCAACAATTAGCTTGCCCCCGATTTCGGCTAAAGGGAAAGCGTTAAGCTGCAAAGCGAGATCGGCAGATAATTTACTTAAGGTATTCGCTGGCGCCTGAAAATCCTCTAATTTCACAAAGGGAATACCCAGTTTCCTGGCCATGGCAATATCCACTTGCTCTGGTGTTACCACACCTTTTTCAATCAATAGTTGTCCCAGATGTTTTCCCGGCAGAGTGCGCTGCTTGGCTAACGCGTCATCCAGTTGTGCCTGGCTAAGCAGGCCATCTTCAAGCAGAATCTGCCCCAGACGCTGGTCTGGCAGATTTTTGTGTGCCTGCAAAACGGCTTGGACATCCTGGGGATTTTTAACTGTTACACGTTGCATTTTCATCACACCTTAATATTTAGCGGGATTATTACTTTGGTGTTTTTGACGCGATACCCAGCATTTTTTGGATCATTTTTAGTCAATAGTTTGACATCATGGCGTAAAATTCTTTATATAAGCCGGGCTGTATTACTAAACACAAGGCTAAAGCACGCCTGAAAAACACCACCTTATCCTCTATGTCGGCATTTTTCACGAAAAAATGAGTTGGCACAGTTATCGCATATAGCTGTGTTGCCAAGGAGGTATTCCATGAGAACCGTACAACAGTCTGCAACGCGCAATTTTACTTATCCGGATTTGACGCACGGGACGAAGGCATGGCCGACTGAAGCCATTGCCATTGCGACCAAACAGCCGATTTCAGATGAAAGTTTGCGTATCACGCGGGCTCTTCAAACCACGCTGGACACGGAAGAACTTCTTGAAACGTTTTATAAAGAAATCAAAAAACTTATCTCATATACCGGACTTTCCTACAGCAATATTCCGCAAGGAATCGAATATACCGTCGGCAAGATTGCGCCCCATGCCTGCACTTATCACCTGGTGATTGCGGGTGAATCTCTTGGCGAGCTGAGCTTTACCCGCCGCAAGAAATTTACCGATCAGGAAACCATGATCATTGAATACCTGATGTGCAGCCTGGTTTATCCGCTGCGCAATGCCTTAATGTATAAGCATGCCTTGCAAATGGCCTTGAAAGATCCTCTCACCGGCGTAAATAACCGCGTTGCAATGGACTCTACCTTGCAGCGTGAAGTGGAGCTGGCAAACCGCTATGGCACGCCGCTATCGCTGATTGCACTGGATGTGGATTATTTCAAGCGGATTAATGATACATACGGCCATGCTACGGGTGATTGTGTTTTGAAGGCAGTCGCGGCGGCGGCCGTCTCCAGCATTCGCAGCACCGATATTATTTTCCGCTTTGGTGGGGAAGAATTTATTATCCTGTTAAGCAACACCGCTGAAGAAGGTGCTTTGTGCCTTGCAGAACGCATTCGCCAACGCATACAAGCGGCAAAATACATCTGCAATGAGGCAATGATTGCCGCTACAGCCAGCCTGGGCGTTGCCTGCCTAGGAAAAGGCGAAAATATTCACTCGCTTTTTTCACGGGCAGACCAGGCGCTTTATCGCGCAAAATCTGAAGGACGTGATTGTGTGAGACTAGGCTGACACAGTGCAGGATTCTGTCATTCTCTTCATGATTTAACCGCGTTTCCAGGCATGGTAACGCTCAATCCACACGAGTAAACGCTGCGGCGCATGCGCGCGCTTCCATTCGCCTGCCGCGTATTTATTGGCTTCGGCAAGTGTGGGATACGTATGAATAGTGCCGAGGATTTTATTCAACCCCAACCCATGCCGCATCGCCAGCACAAATTCCGCCAATAAATCACCGGCATGCTCGCCAACGATGGTGACACCGAGAATCCGATCTTTACCCGGGACGGTAAGCACTTTGACAAAGCCATGCGCAACACTGTCAGCAATGGCGCGATCAAGATCATTCAATTCATAACGAGTGATCTCGTAAGGAATTTTTTTGGCCTTGGCTTCCTGTTCATTCAACCCCACGCGCGCTACTTCAGGGTCAATGAAAGTAGCCCAGGGCACCACAGAATAATCTACCTTGAATTTTTTGAACTCCCCAAACAGCGCATTCACTGCGGCGTACCATGCCTGATGAGCGGCGATATGCGTTAGCTGATAAGGCCCTACCACATCACCGGCGGCGAAAATATTAGGGTAGAGTGTTTCCAGAAATTCATTCGTGATGACGGTGCGCTGGGTCTGAATACCTAGCTCCTCCAAACCATACCCCGTAAGCCTAGGCACCCGACCAACAGCACAGAGCAATACATCAAACTCAAGACGCTGCTCTACCCTATTATGTTCAACCACAAGAATCTTGCTGTTATTGGTCTTCTCGCAACGCAGACCCTTATGGTTGATCAACACGGTTACGCCATCGGTTTCAAGTGCTACGCGCGCTAAAGCTGATACCTCTTCATCTTCGCGGATCAGGATGCGCTCACCTGACTCCACCAGCACGACCTGCGATCCCAGTCGAGCAAAACTTTGCGCCAACTCGCAGCCAATCGGCCCACCGCCCAGCACCAGCAAACGCTGCGGAGCGGCATCCAGCTTTGAAAATTCATCCCATAGCGTGTCGCTGGTGACGTAACCCACTTCTTCAATGCCCGGCAACGGGGGAATCAGTGGCTGTGCACCGGTGGCGATGACGATGCTACGCGTGGTTAATCGACGCGTTCCACCCTCGTTCAGAGCAATTTCTACCGTCCAGGGATCAATGACTTTTGCATATCCTTGCAAAACCTCAACCCCCAGCTTTGTATAACGCTCAATGCTGTCATGCGGCTCTACAGCGCGAATAACTTCGTGTATGCGCGTCATCACTGCTTTGAAGCTGAAGTGTGGTGATACACGCGTCAATCCATAACGATCAGCCGTCGCCATCTGGTGTGCAAGCTTGGCACTTTTAATGAGCGCCTTACTTGGCACACAACCGTAATTAAGGCAATCACCGCCCATCTTGTGCGCTTCAATCAGCGTGACTTTAGCTTTGACCGCCGCCGCAATATACGACGTAACCAATCCCGCGGCGCCACCGCCAATCACAATCAGATTGCGGTCAAATGACGAGGGACGTTTCCAGTGATTTTCACGGCTATAAACGCGGCGCTTTTGCGTCCATTGAATCACCCGTTTAGCGATCAAGGGAAACACGCCCAACAAAGCGAAAGACAACAACAACCCCGGCGAAACAATGCCAGACAGGCTATCAATTTGCGCGAGTTGTGTGCCTGCATTAACATACACCAGCGTACCCGCCAGCATACCGACTTGACTCACCCAATAGAAAGTAACGGTGCGGATGGATGTCAGGCCCATCAACAGATTGATCAGGAAAAACGGAAACGCCGGCACCAGGCGCAACGTAAAAAGATAAAGCGCGCCCTCTTTTTCCATACCATCGTTGATGGCGCTGAGCCTGTCGCCGAAACGGCGCTGCACACCTTCACGCAGCACATAGCGCGAAGCCAGAAACGCGGCAGTCGCACCAATACTCGACGCGAAGGATATTAAAATAATCCCCGTCCAGAGGCCGAACAGCGCGCCACCCGCCAACGTCATGATCGTGGCGCCCGGCAACGACAATGCCGTAACAACGACATACATCACAAAAAATCCAGCAGCAACAAGCCACGGTGATTGCGCTTGCAGGGATGCAAATCGGGTGTGGCTTGCCTTAAGTGCATCAAGGGTAAGGTATTGGCCAAAATCAAAGCTAAAGAACAGCGCGATGCCGATTACAAACAACACGATAATGATAATTTTCTTCATCCGCTCACTTTACAGGTAATAAATATGCCAAGGCGTCTCTTTCAATATACCCCGAATCTACTTAATATATATCAATAAAATTAATGGCGCACGCAAGATCACCCAATGCTAAAATACATTACCGTACCCACCCCAGAGCCATTTTATAAGGACAATAGCCTGCATGAGCATTGAGCACTTGTACGGAGTTCCGCACCTGACAACCGTGCTGACCGGCCCGCTATTAAAACTTGAGCGCCATTTACTGGATCATCAGGCGGCCATTGAATGGTGGTTACGCGGCCAATGGCTGGACACACCGCCCCCTTTCTATGCCTCCGTAGATTTACGCAACGCCGGGTTTAAGCTGGCGCCCGTAGACACCAACCTGTTTCCCGCTGGCTTCAACAATTTGAATCCAGCATTTATGCCGCTGTGTATTCAGGCGATGCAGTCCGCCGTGGAACGGGTTTGTCCGCGCGCCGCAAAAGTGCTGGTAATTCCCGAAAGCCATACACGCAATTTATTTTATCTTGAAAACCTCGCCACGCTGGTTACCATGCTTAACAAAGCAGGATTTGAAGTGCGCCTGGGTTCATTGATTGATGACCTGGCGGAACCACGCACCCTCGATCTGCCTTCAGGTCGCAAAATCCAGTTAGAACCACTTCTGCGAGTCGGTAACCGCGTCGGCGTTAAAGATTTCTTTCCCTGCATGATATTGCTGAATAATGATTTTTCAGCGGGTCGTCCTGCACTTCTTGAAGGCCTGGAGCAACCTGTCATGCCGCCCCTGGATCTGGGCTGGTTTAACCGTTTAAAGTCAGATCATTTCACCCATTATCGGCGTGTCGCGCAGGAATTTTCTGAGATCATCGACATTGATCCGTGGTTGATTGATCCGCTGTTTCGCCAATGCGGTGAGATTAACTTCATGAAACGTGAAGGCGAAGAATGTTTGGCGACTAATGTAGATGGCTTGCTGAGTTCAATCCAGCGCAAATACGATGAGTATGGACTGGATAAAAAACCTTTTGTGATTGTGAAAGCCGATGCCGGCACCTATGGCATGGGGATTATGACCGTACACTCCGCCGCAGAGATTTATGAGCTGAACCGCAAGCAACGCACCCACATGGCCGCCACCAAAGGCGGGCAGGACGTAACCCAGGTGATTATTCAGGAAGGTGTGTACACCTTTGAAACCTGGGGTGAAGCGCAAAAGGTCGCGGAACCGGTTGTATATATGGTTGATCGTTTTGTCGTAGGCGGCTTTTATCGCGTACACACCACGCGTGGCGTGAATGAAAACCTTAACTCTCCTGGCATGCAGTTTGAGCCTCTGGCCTTTGCTGAACCGTGTAACAACCCCGACCCCAACAAAGACCCAGATGCCCATCCCAACCGCTTTTATGCGTATGGCGTTATCGCGCGCCTGGCCATGCTTGCCGCTGCCCGTGAAATTGCTGGTACAAAAGCATGAGCACGATAAACCTGGGCGTGATCATGGATCCCATCACCTCCATCAATCCAAAAAAAGACAGCACCCTGGCCATGTTACTGGAAGCCCAGTCGCGCGATTGGGTGCTTTATTACATGGAGCAAGGGGATATATTCCTGCGCGATGGCAAGGCCTACGCCAAAATGCAGCAGCTCACCGTCAGCAATAACCTGCATGAATGGTTTGAACTAGGACAGCCCTACATCAAACCATTGGCTGAGCTTGATGTAATCCTGATGCGCAAAGATCCGCCCTTTGACATGGAGTATATTTACACCACCTATTTTCTCGAACACGCAGAAGAGGATGGCGTGTTAGTGGTAAATAAACCGCAAAGTCTGCGTGATGTTAATGAAAAAGCCTACATCACCTGGTTTCCAGAATGTTGCGCCCCGACGTTAATCAGCCGTAATGCTGATCAATTGCGTGAATTTCTCTATGAGCATGGCGATATTATTTTGAAGCCATTGGATGCCATGGGCGGCGCCTCGGTGTTTCGCCTCCGCGAAAATGATCCAAACATAAATGTAATCATCGAAACCATTACCCAGCGTGAAACACGCTTTGTGATGGCTCAGCGCTTTATACCTGAAATCGGCGAAGGCGATAAGCGCATTCTGCTGATTGACGGCCGCCCTATTCCCTTCGCACTGGCGCGCATTGCCGCACCCGGAGAAACACGCGCCAATCTGGCGGCGGGCGCCCACGGTGAAGGCGTGCCCTTGAGCGAACGTGATTTATGGATATGCGAGCAGGTGGGGCCAACATTACGCACCAAAGGTTTGATGTTTGTCGGGTTGGACGTGATTGGTGATTATCTTACCGAAATAAATGTCACCAGTCCCACCTGCATACGCGAACTTGATGCCATTTATGATTTGAATATCAGTGGATGGCTGATGGATTGTATTGAAACAAAGTTAGGTGCAGCCACATAAGGTGTAGAGTGACTTTCCCCGATAAAACACCGCGCGGATGGATTCTGCTGTTGATGCTACTGTTTCTCAATGCCTGCGACATACAGCAAGCGCAATTGCACCAGCAACAATTTTTGCTGTTTGGCACCCTGGTGGACATCAGCCTATGGAGTGATGATAAACAGAAAACAGAAAACGCCATTGCCCAGATCACTACTGACCTGGAAAAAATGCACAACGAATGGCATGCCTGGCATGACAGTCCACTGACACGTCTCAACAAAGCGCTGGCCGCAGGACAACCGGGCACTGTACCACCATCCATGATCCCGCTTCTGCAAAAATCCATAGCCCTGTCGAATGCCAGTGACGGCTTGTTTAATCCGGCGATTGGCCGACTGATAAACTTATGGGGATTCCAGCAGGACGATGCGCCCAGCAACACACCGCCTGACGCCGCCAGAATTCAGGATCTCACCACTGCACAACCAAAGATGCAAGACTTGGTTCTTGCTCACGACCAACTAACAAGCCGCAACCCCAATGTACAACTTGATTTCGGTGCGATTGCCAAGGGCTATGCTGTGGATCTGGCCATTGAAAAGTTGCGCGCGCTGGGCATTCACAACGCGATTATCAATGCTGGCGGTAATTTACGCGCTATCGGCAAACACGGTGATCGTCCGTGGCGCATTGGCATACGTAATCCACGCGGACCGGGAGTGCTGGCTTCTATTGAAGCACGCGGCGATGAAAGCATGTTGACGTCGGGTGATTATGAACGCTTTTTTGAATATCAGGGCAAACGCTACCATCACATTATTGACCCGCGCACTGGCTATCCGGCCAGAGGGTTTACCTCAGTCACAGTGATCTACCCTGATGCTGCCACAGCCGATGCCGCATCCACCGCACTGTTTGTCGCGGGGCCGCAGCACTGGCGTGACATTGCGAAAAAAATGGGACTTCAATACATTATGATCGTGGACGATAAAGGACATGTCACCATGACACCTGCCATGGCAGAACGGGTGCGCTTTGAATTAAATCCGGCGCCCAACTTTAGTATCGTTGCATTGCCATGACACGCGCCGATAGGGTTGTGGTGATCCTCGCGGTAGCATTACTGCCGTTTCTTTATATGACCTATTGGGGGCCGTCACAACAGGGCGACGCGTTACGGGTGATGGTGAATGGCAAAGAAACCATGACAGTATCGCTGCACGCAGATAAACACATTACGGTTCACGGATCCTTGGGAGACAGTGTGATTGACGTTGATCAGGGCAAGGCGCGTTTTATCAGTTCACCGTGCCGTGGCAAACAGTGTGTGCACACTGGCTGGCTGGGTCAAGGCGGTGAATTTGCGGCGTGCCTGCCGAACCGGGTGAGCATTGCAGTGATCGCGGAAGAACAGCGTTATGACAGCATTGTATTTTAACACCACCCGCGAAGATCACCGCATTGCATGGCTTGCGGCATTGGCGATTACGCTGCATATTGTGGAAAGCGCCTTGCCCAGCCCCATCCCCGGCGTTAAACCTGGCCTGGCAAATATTATTACGATCATCGCGCTGATTCAATTTGGCTGGTCGACAGCGGCCTGGGTCAATCTGCTGCGGGTACTGGTGGGCAGTGTATTGATCGGCAGCTTTCTGTCACCCACGTTTATCTTGAGCCTGGCCGGAGCGTTATCCAGCATTCTGGTACTGCGTCTGGCAAGCTGGTTACCGGGTCGCGGCTTTGGCCCTATCGGATATAGCGTGCTGGCAGCCCTGGCGCATATGGCCGGGCAATTTTACACTGCCTATCTGCTGTTTATTCCACATGCCGCACTGTTTCACTTGCTGCCCGTGCTAATGACCGCCGCCGTGATTTTTGGTATAATTAGCGGGTATATTGCGCACCTGATTTTAGGGTACGGCTCAAGACCTTTGGCGCACTGACCGCATGACCACTGCCACCGCCTCTCCCATTACCTCGACCGACCGTTTGGGTCTGACGCTGTTTTTTGCGGTTGTGGTGCATGCCTTGATCATTCTTGGCATTACCTTTATCGCGCCCGATGAAAAGCCAGCAGACAACCAGCCCACGCTTGAAATTATCTTGGCCACTCGCCCTGCCACCCAGAAAATCACTAATCCCGATTTTCTGGCGCAGGCACATCAGGAAGGCGGCGGCACCCAGGAAACCCGCCACAGACCCACCGCGCCACCGACCGTATCAACAACCCCTAGCCCGCTGGCGGGTAATGGGCCGACCAACACATCCACGGGCGCCGCTAAACCAGCCGCCGCTCCTGCGCCCACGCAAATAACCACTACGCGCCATTCACAGCAACAAGCTACGCCCGAGATCGCGCCCCCGTCAATACCAACAGAAGCACCATCCGCCGCTGACATGATGATGCGCAGCCGCGAAATTGCCAAGCTCAGTGCTGAGTTGAGCAGCTCAATGCAAGCGTATGCGCGTCGGCCAAAACACCGTTACATCGCGGCGCGCACAGCGGAATTCCGCGATGCCGCCTATATGGCCGCCTGGCAGGCCAAGATTGAAATGATCGGCAATCTCAACTATCCTGAAGAGGCGCGCCGCCGCAACATATCCGGTAATTTACGCCTGGATGTGGCGATTAATCCCGATGGCAGCGTTAACAACATCAGCGTGCTCCGCTCGTCCGGGCACAAGTTGCTCGACGATGCCGCAATACGCATTGTGCGCCTGGCCGCACCTTTTGGCCAAATGCCGCTGGAAATGCGCAAGGAAACCGATATCCTGCATATTATCCGTACCTGGCAATTTCTTGATAAGGATGGGCTGGTAACTGGACAATAGTTAACTACACCCCCTTGCCACTGGACACCCTTGTGCATGATACTATCACCATGAGCGCAACCCTCTCGCTGACCAATCAATTTCTCATTGCCATGCCCTCGCTGGCAGACCCCAATTTTTCCCAAAGCGTCACTTATATCTGCGAACACAACCAGGAAGGCGCGTTGGGTATCGTCATCAATCATCCTCTGGATATTCAGCTCAGTGAAGTATTGCAACACATGAATATCGAGGCACAAACCCCTGCCATCCTCAATCGACCGGTGTTTCTCGGCGGGCCGCTGCAACGTGAGCGGGGTTTTGTCATTCATTCACCCATCGGCGCGTGGGACAGCGTGCTGAAAATAGCGGACATTGGCGTTGCCAGTTCGCGTGACATTCTGGAAGCTATCGCGCGGGGCACTGGGCCAAAACACACTTTGATCGCCTTGGGCTATGCCGCATGGGGGCCGGGGCAACTTGAAAAAGAGTTAGCCAGCAACGATTGGCTGAATGGGCCAGCCAGTGCCAGTGTATTGTTTGATTTACCCTTTGATCTATCCTTTAATCTATTACGCGAACAACGCTGGCATGCCGCAGCGGCATTAAGCGGCGTGGATTTAAACAGGCTGTCAAACGATGTTGGTCACGCATGACCACGTATATAAGCTCATGCATGACCACTTATATAAGCATATGCGTGAGCAACATCACAACGATTGGCAGGCAATGACTGCCGCACGTCCCCGCACATTTCTTGGTTTTGACTTTGGCATGAAGCGCATCGGCATCGCTGCTGGTCAGGATTTGACAGCAACCACCACCGCACTCGAAGCCGTGCGCGTAACCGACGCAATACCCGATTGGGTCGGCATCACACGTCTGGTGAATAGCTGGAAGCCGGATGCGCTGGTGGTGGGTGTGCCGTTTAATCTGGATGGTACGGAACACGACATGACGCACGCCGCGCGCGATTTTAGTGTAGGGCTGCAACAGCGTTATGGCGTGCCCGTACACATGATCGACGAGCGATTATCATCACTGGCAGCGGAGCAAATTTTAGCGGCAAGCGGCAAAAAACGGCCAAAATCGCATACCCAGGCCAGTAAGCAGCAGATTGACAGCGTGGCTGCACAAGTCATTCTGGAAACATGGTTCGCTGAACAACGTATCACACACAGGTAACGCAATGACCCAACCTTCTGATGCCGAGCGACCGCTCACTGCCAATATAGAGCGACTACTCGCTACTGATATAGACCAACTCATCGTCACCATGGCGCAGAATTTGAAAGCGCGGCTGGATGCGCATCACGTCAAGGATCCGGCCATGGTGGGCATACACAGCGGCGGCGTGTGGATTGCACAACGCCTGCATGCCTTGCTCGGCTTGCAGCAACCTTTGGGCAGCCTGGATATTTCATTTTACCGCGACGACTTCGTGCGCATCGGCATCAATCCGCAGGTGAAACCCTCTCACCTGCCCTTCAATGTTGATGACCACCACATCATCCTGGTTGACGATGTGCTCTACACGGGTCGCACCATCCGCGCGGCATTCAATGAAATTTTTGACTATGGCCGCCCTGCCGCCATTACACTCGTCGCACTGATTGACCGCAACGGGCGTGAATTACCCATTCAGGCAGATATCGTCGGACAACATGTGGATTTACCACCCGACACCCATATTAAATTAACCGGCCCGGCACCTTTGGCGCTACGATTAAAGAACTCTATCAACCCAATAAAATATGAAAAATTATAATATACAATTTGATAAAAATGGCCGCCTGCGGCACTTTCTCACTATCGAAGGATTAAAGCGCCAGCTACTGGTAGACATACTCGATACCGCTGAATCATTCTCCGGCGTCACCGCACAGAGCATTAAAAAAGTGCCATTATTACGCGGCAAAACTGTCGTCAATTTATTCTTTGAACCCAGCACCCGCACCCGCACTACCTTCGAGCTGGCGGCCAAGCGCCTCTCCGCCGATGTGCTCAATATCAACGTCACGGCCTCCGCCACCACCAAGGGCGAAACCCTGCTTGATACCCTGCACAACCTGCAAGCCATGCACTGCGACATGTTCGTGGTGCGTCATGACCGTGGCGGTGCCGCGCACTTCATTGCCCAGCATGTGGCGCCGCATATCAGCGTCATTAACGCGGGTGATGGCCGCCATGCGCACCCCACCCAGGCGATGCTGGACATGTTTACCATTCGCCGCCACAAAAAAGAATTTGCAAAACTCAATGTAGCGATTGTCGGCGACATCCTGCATTCACGCGTGGCACGCTCGCAGATTCATGCGCTCACCACATTGGGCGTGAACGAAGTGCGGGTTATCGGCCCGGAAACACTTATTCCCTGCGAAGTAGAAACCCTGGGCGTACATGTGTACCATGACTTGCGCGAAGGCCTGCGTGATGTGGATGTGATTATCATGCTGCGTTTGCAACATGAACGCATGAAGGGTGCGTTATTGCCCAGTGAACATGAATATTTCCGTCTCTACGGATTAACCGAAGAAAAGCTGGCGTATGCCAAACCGGATGTCATCGTGATGCATCCGGGGCCGATAAATCGCGGCGTGGAAATTGATTCGTCAGTAGCTGATGGGCCACGCTCCGTCATTCTCGAACAAGTCACGCATGGCATTGCGGTACGTATGGCGATCATGTCGATGGTGCTGTCTGGATCAGCATCAATCCCATTATCAATCCGCCCGCCAGGGATGGCGGAAGTGCCGAAAACGCAGGAGCAGCTTTCCGGCAAGGCCAACTCTGAAGGAGAAATTATCTGATGCGCCTGCGTATTATCAACGGTCGCATCATCGACCCTGCCAATTCAATTGATAGTGTGCAAGAGATCTGTATCGCCGATGGTCACATTCAGTCAATAGGTGCCGCATCACGCGACTTTACCGCAGACCGTGAAATAGACGCGACCAATTTAATCATCTGCCCCGGTCTCGTCGATCTCAGCGCACGCCTGCGTGAACCAGGCTATGAACACAAGGCCACCATCGCCAGCGAAACACGCGCGGCGGCCAGCGGTGGCATTACAACCTTGTGTTGCCCGCCCGATACCGACCCCATCATCGACACGCCCGCCGTCGCCGCACTGATTCGCAGCCGTGCCGAAGCCGCAGGCTATGCGCGCATCGTACCGCTCGGTGCACTGACCCAAGGCCTGAAGGGTGAGCGCCTCAGTGAAATGGCTGCGCTCAAAGAAGCCGGTTGCATAGGCGTAAATAATGCTTCGCGCCACATCACCAATGCACATGTGTTGCGCTGTGCCATGGAATACGCCGCCACGCAGAATCTCACGGTGTTTTTAAACGCCGAAGATTATTGGCTGCGCAATCAAGGCTGCATGCACGAAGGCATGGTCAGCACCCGCCTCGGCCTGCCCGGCATTCCTGAGTCTGCCGAAGTCGCCTCCGTGGCGCGTGATCTGGTGTTAATCGAACAAACCGGCGTGCGCGCCCATTTCTGCCGCTTGTCCACTGCGCGCGCGGCACGCATGGTGGCGCGCGCGCGTTATGAAGGCCTGCCCATCAGCGCCGATGTCAGCGCGCATCATTTATATCTCACGGAAATGGATGTGGGTGACTTCAACAGCCAGTGCCACATTGAGCCTCCCCTGCGCACGCAACGCGACCGCGACGGCCTGCGCGCCAGCCTTGCGCGCGGCATAGTCACGGCGATCTGTTCCGATCACCAACCGCATGAACCTGACGCCAAGCTGGCGCCGTTCAGCGCCACAGCACCCGGCATTTCAGCGCTCGAAACCTTGCTGCCGCTCACCTTGCGCCTCGCCGATGAAGACCTGCTAAGCCTGAGCGATGCCATCGCCTGCCTGACGCATCAACCCGCTAAAATCCTCGGCATTAATGCCGGCACCCTGAGCATCGGCGCACCCGCCGACATGTGTATCTTTGACCCCAACCACTACTGGACAATCACCGAAAAAACCCTGCTGAGCCGTGGCCGCAACACCCCATTTATGGGCTGGGAATTCAAGGGTCGAGTAACGCACACCGTGATGGGTGGAAAAGTTGTGTATGAATTGGTGGGTTAAAGCATGTAGCCTGCTATTTTTTGCAATGTAGGCCCAGCAGGATATTAGCACCCGGAGCAACCCCTGACGCTGCAGATTCTCGTGCCTGACGCTCAGCTTGTTCCCTGTTGAATCGCTTTCCCCCCAAACCACATTTCCTGGAAAGAGGTAAGATTATTACATATTCTTGTGGCTCCTTCATGGCAGCCTTTAAGGCGTCAGAAAAAGCGTTTTTTGGCTCGTCCGATTCGCCAGGTTTATCCGTGATCGGAGACGGTGGCGTATGCATAACAGAAGGTGCTTGGTGCCAAAGTTCACTTTTTCGCCTTTTATGTAACGCGTCTTCCCTTGCCTCTTGTTGAATGAAATCACGCGCAAGGCCATATAAATCGCTGTTTGGTGCGCCTTCAATATCGGGTATAACGATCTGCTTTTGGTTTATCTCTGGCGCTACCGATTCATGAGCCTCTGCCTGCCGAATCTCCGATGGCTTAGCCTGGATAACAATAGATCCCTCAACAGCATTTTTTTCCCTCGGGGTGGCATCGACTTCCGTACTTGGCGCAGCAAGTGATCGGGTTCGGGATGCCCCTCACGTTGCAGAGGAAGCTCCTTGGCATTAGTCGTTTGCGAGCGGGACGGTGTCTGCGTGTGGGTCGGTTCCTGGAGTTTTACTATAAGTGGCTGGGTGCGTGGGTCATCACCCACATCGACAGTATCGGTTGATTCTGAGACAACGGCACCAAGGATCAACAGGTGCAAAATAATCGACAAGCCCAATGAGACCTGAATCAGCGCCTTGCTCTTCCTTTCTTCATCTATTTGGGCTATTAACTGCATCGCGTACTTGTCGGCTACTCGGGGGTACTGGACATTAAAACAAGGTATGTATTTTTTGGCAACAACCATGAATTAATGGGATAAAAGTGTCTCTAAAAATCTGTTAAAATTGCAGGATGCAACAACGCTATCCACTTCTTCGTATTCTTGCCGACGGCCAGTTTCATTCCGGTGTAGCGCTCGGTGCCGCATTAGGCATGGGGCGCAGCGCCGTATGGAAACATCTGCACGCGCTGGCTGAATGGGATATAGATCTGCACGCCGTGCCCGGCAAGGGTTATCGCCTGGCGCGGCCCGTGGAATTATTGGGCCATGATCTCATCCTCAATACCTTGCCACCCACGGCTGCCGCTACATTGTCAGGGCTTGAGATTCATCAAGACATCGACTCCACGAATCGCTATTTAATGAACAAGGCGCGGCTTGGTGCGCCGTCGGCGCAGGTGTGTCTCGCTGAACGCCAGCAGGCCGGACGCGGTCGGCGGGGGCGGGACTGGGTGTCACCGTTTGGTGCGAACATTTATCTTTCGCTGCTGTGGCGCTTCACGCTCAATGCGGAATCATTGACGGGGCTGGGGCTGGTGGTAGGCGTAGCGGTGAACCGTGCGCTGCACGAAGCAGGCTTAATCGACGCAGGTCTGAAATGGCCTAATGATATTTTGTGGCAAAACCGCAAATTGGCGGGTATTCTCCTCGAAATGACGGGTGAAATATCTGGCCCCTGCGCGGTGGTGATTGGTGTGGGTCTGAACGTGCGCATGCCCGCTACGCAGGCGATAGACCAGCCGTGGGCGGATCTGGAAACTGCCCTGAACCGCCCCGTATCACGCAATCAGTTGGCAGCAAGTTTAATCCAGCACATTATCCATGCAATTCAAGAATTTGAATTGCATGGATTTAATGGCTTCGCTCAGGAATGGGCGCAGCATGACCTGGCAAATGGTAAATCCGTAGCATTGCACCTGCCCAATCAGGCCACCGTCAATGGCATCGGTCGTGGCGTCGACGCCTCCGGTGCGCTGCTGCTGGAAGATCACAACGGGGTGCATCATTATCCTTATGGGGAAGTGAGCTTGCGCTTGATGCCTTAATGATTTCGGGTAATGCTAAACTTCACCCCTGCCACTGTATGACAAGCTTCAAATCAGGAATATTAATGACCATTTTAGTAGTAGACGCCGGAAACACCCGCATTAAATGGGCGATATTCACCCGCCGTGCAGGGATGCACAAGTGTCGCCAGAGGCAGGATGCCGGAAGCGACCAAGGCGTGCTGGATAATGCCGCACAAGCCGAGCGACCACCGCATTCTGCAGACCACTTTCAAACCTTTGCCGCGCAGCATTGGACACCCCTGGTGCGGCCTGCGCGCGTCGTCGTCGCCAACGTCGCCGGGGCGGATTTTGGCGCAACACTGGCAGCGTGGGTTAAACAGACCTGGGATATTGAAGCCGAATTTGTCGTGCCACAACGCAACGCCTGCGGCATAAACAACGCCTATCTTGACCCGCAAAAATTAGGCGTAGACCGTTGGGCCAGCATGATTGCCGCACACCGTAACATCAAAGGCGCTGTGTGCGTGATTGGCTGCGGCACGGCGATCACCTTTGACGTGTTAACCGCCAGCGGCGAACACCAGGGCGGATTAATTGTGCCCGGCCTGACCCTGATGCGCCGTGCATTACTGGAAAACACCCAGGACATCTTCAATAAAATGGGCGACGGAATGGATGATGAAAGCAGCCAAACCGCCATTCTGGCGCGCGACACACAAGGGGGCGTCAATGGCGGCACCTTGTATACCGTCATCTCCGTTATTGATCGCGTCACCGCCGACCTTGCTGCCGAGCTGGGTAAAGGCATGACGCGCGTCATCACCGGCGGCGACGCCCCCGCCCTGCTCCCCTTATTGGCTGGTTCTTATCGCCATGAGCCATTGCTGGTACTCCAGGGCCTGTCCATGATCGCGCAGGATACGCAAGAACCGCCACATCCGTGTGCGGCGGAAGATACACAATGAGAGTGTTGTTTGCGCTATTGATCATGCTGAATGCGGGATTTTTTATCTGGCAATACAGCATGCAAGAATCCAGTGAAGCACGCCCCCCCACCCCCCTGGCATTGCCGCCCGACAGCAGCATTAAACCCCTGGTATTATTGCGAGAAGCTGGCACCCCGACACCGAAAGACACCGCTGCCACCGAAAGCCCCGCGCAACCACCTGCGCCGACAATCACATCCTGCTATACCATCGGCCCTTTCATCACCGCACCAGAAGCCCAGCGCGCCAGCGTCATGCTCGAAACGGAAGGACTCGCCGCCCACCCGCGCACTGGCGGATCACTCGACAACCCCGAACACTGGCTAGACATAGGCAACAACGCGGCGGCGCCCACTCCCGTATCCGAAGCACTGTGGCAAACCTTACTCAGCCTGTTTACCGATATTCAACAGCAACCTCACGCCTGCCAATAATATATTAAAAGCAAATTCAAATTGCCTTAAGCCGCGCCTTGCCTTAAAATAGCCGACTGCCTTACCTCCATCACAAGTACGCCACACATTTTCACCCTACGCACCGCCGGCGTAGCACAGTTGGTAGAGCAACTGATTTGTAATCAGTAGGTCGGGGGTTCGATTCCCTCCGCCGGCACCATTTAAAATCAATAGGTTACAAGGTTTCTCTTAAACTTCCTGATTTCTTTATTTAAATCCGTACGCCCTGCGTGTAGCGTTTTTTGTATTTACGATTTGTTGTATACAATTATTTTTAATTATTTGCAATAGTTGCTTGCTGCTTGATTCTCAAAAAAAGCAGCAATTCGGCAATAACATCAAATGAAATCACCCAACCGTGCATTCAGCAGCGAACGTAAATTATCCATATCCACCTCCACATATTCCAGAGTCATCCGCATGTCCGTGTGGCCTAACAGATCCTGCACGGTCTTGATATCTGGGAACGGTCCACGCAGGAGTTTTGTTGCCAAAGTATGTCTGAAGCGATGCGGCGAAATGGTTTTTCCTAATGTGCGAGACAAGCGTCTGAAGAATCCAGAAAGTTGTTCTTCGGTCATTACATCATGCATGTATCGATCATTAAATAATGTGACATTGAATACCTGCAAGGCAGAGATATCATCAATAGCCAGCCGTTCCAGCGTACGATTTCGCAGAAAAATAAGCTCAGATACCACTGCTGGCAACAATGGAATCTCCCATTCACGTCGAGTCTTGCTGCCTTCGACAACTAGGAGCAGCACACCTTGCTCCAAATCAACATGTCTCCAGCACATTTCTATAAGTTGGTGTCGCCGTATTCCCGTGCTAAAAAGTACTTTAATTACGATAACCCAAAACCATCTCGGCTGGAGATGATCAGTGCCACTCTCGTCTACTGCGTTACCTAGAAGATCGAGAGCGTGTTTTATTAGCTTATCGTCAAGGGTCTTCTTACGCTTGCGAGGTACGGGTGCAAGCTTTATCTCCTTAAAAGGATTTTTCGTGGCATAACCCATGCGTACGGCAAAATTCCCAAGTACCCGCAAGTGCCTGAGATAATTATTCCAGGTGGTTGACTTGGCTCTCGCCAATACTTGATCACGAAATATTAGAATCATGTCTCGGGAGATTTCTGTGAATGGGTAAACACCCACAGTGCGATTGAAAATTCCCACCACAAACCGAAAATGAATAACCGTTGCAGGCCTAAGCACGCTGTCTTGCATATACATGTCAAGCAAGGTATCAAGCGTGATTGAAGCGTGGCAATCCATTTGAAGGCTTGTACTTCCATGAGTATGTGTTTATCTATTTCTATCATCATGGAAATTCAGGTTTTATGCAAGACAGTATTTATTGATGGGGCATGTTCTAAAACAAGACTAACGTCAGTGACGACAATGCCTTTCAGCAAATGGGTTTTACCGTTGTGATTGCCTTCGGGAAGACGCACCTGATAACTATGGACGTTGGTGTCATCCAACGCACGCAGGTGAATCTTGCGCTGGCAAAACGCTTTTTGGACACGGTTCCACACTTCTGGGGTGCCCAGGCTACGCGCGTAATCCTTGAAAATCGCAGGGCTGATCAATAGCACCCCTTCGGGCACGGTATGAACACGCGCATCGGCTTGATTGACGCGCAGACTTCCTTTAGCTACACCCTGCCGTACCCAGGCAAGGAAGCTGGTGGCAAGATTATCGTTACTGACGGCTCCCTCTTCTTTTTCTTTTCCACTGTGATAGTCAACCCCAGATGATTCATTCAGTGCCTGAGAAGTGTGAGACTGATCATTGGCCGAGGCCGTGCCAATTTTTTCCAACGCGGGCGCGATGGCATCGGGGATCTCGACTTCGTTATCGGCAGGCGGGATGGCAATGAGTTGTGGCATTACCGTGCCCTTGAACGGTTCCGGGCGTGCCACCGGATCAGGCCAGATCCGCGAGGCATGAATCCGCAATACCGTCAGTGTGTGTGCCCACCCTTCGCCTTTAACCTCCGCCACCCATATCGCGCGTTCACCGTTGGGAATGAGGATGCCATGTTCCTGCAACACATCAAAAATCCGATCATTACGCGTCGGGATGCCGGTATGTCCCTCCTGTATCAAGTGATCACGTAACGCATCCACGATGCGCTTTGAGACCAGCCAGACATCGTCACCTGCCAGCCAGCCCACCGCGCCATCACGATTGAGAGTTAAATGACCGCGCGTGATGAGATGACGTAATGTGGTTATCAATTTCTGGTGTAACGGTATGGTGTTGGTGTAGAGAACATTACCGCTGCCCCCCAGGTTGTGGGCCACCGACACGCCATCCGCTTTACCGACGATGACGCCGAGAATGCCTGCCGTGTCCGCCTGCCCCGTGAGGGTTGCCAACCACGCAGCCAATACTGCCGGGTCGCTTGCCAGCCACGTCAGTCCCACCTCGGGCAAAATGCTGCGCACCAGCAGCGGTGTAATCGCCTGATGCAAAGCATAACGCCGACCCCGTACAAACTGCATTTGATACCACCGCCCCGTGGGCATGGGGCCTGCCCACGGATCCCAACACCCCACGGGGCGTCGATCAGCGCCCAGCAAAGTGACGCGCTGGTCAACGACCGGTTTTCCAATATCGTGCAAGAGCGCCGCACAAAATACCGCGTAGGTCCACAGGTGTTGTTTCTGGTTGATATCTTCCGGTTCCGCCCCCGGTGGCAACAAATGAGCGCGGCGTGATTTCATGGCTCTGACCACCACATCCAGGGTGTGATCGAGCATGCCGCCGGGGCCGGCATGATGGTGCGCTTCCGAGGCCGGAAGTTGTTGCACGAAACGGGCAAAGGTGCTCAATGGTGCGAGATACAAGGCCTCAAAGTGATGTTTGGGTACGGCCACCAACTGCTCGATCTCCCTGACCCGGTGCTGAATGACGGGATTCGAGAGCAGCTTAACAGCGTCCAGTACCGGTAACGCATGTTCCGGTGCCAGGAGTAGTTTAGTCTTGGCACGGCCAAACAGCGCGCGGAGCAACCCCTTACTCATGTGTAGATCCGGCATTGCTGCGAAGCTGTTTCCGCAGCCAGACTTCCACCTTGTCAGGCACCGGATCAGGATCCCAATGCTGCCAGACCGTCGGTTTGCCGCGCGCACTGAAATTGCTGAACGATTCTTGGAGCGGATACCACACACCGCCTTGATGGGAAGCGCGATAATAAAATACCGGCAGACGTGCCAGCCGCCTGCATAACAATAATTCCCGCAACCGCGAATCGCATAGCTCGGCATCGTCGATGATATTCGCCAAATGACGAAGCAGCGATGGTTCATCCGGCGATATGTGTTTCTCCAGTCCCTGAACCTGCGTTACCAGCATGGCAACCACAGGCATCCAGGCGGTAAGTCGCATGCGCGCGAGCGCGATATAAAACTGCGACACTAACAACGCATCGTCTGATTCTAAAGGGGGGATAGGATCCATTGGTGAGAGTGTGTGAGTAATATTTGCCGCGTGTCCAGCGTAAACCCTGTTAAAACCAAAACAGGGTTTACGCTGGACACTGTCTTGTGCGGCTGGTTAGTCTCGTCCCATGAAATTTCTAAACCGCTCACTAAACACTTTGATTGCAGCCCTGCTGAGTATATCGGCGCTAGGCGTATCGGCCGCACCCGTGAATAAGGCGCCACGCCAGGCGTCTGATGATGTGCTGCGGCAGATGGTGACTGCGTACCCTGACATCCAAATTGACAGCGTGTGGGCTTCAGAGATACCAGGACTGTACGAATTGCACGTAGGTAAAGACATTCTGTATGCCACCCAAGAACGTTATTTGCTGGTCGGGCATATCTACGATACTAAGGCACGCCGCAATTTGACGCTGGCGCGCTTGATGAACCCAAGACAGTGGCCTGCCCATGCCGCGATTCGCCTGGGCAAACCCACCGGCCAGAAATTGGCGGTATTCACCGACCCGGATTGCCCCTGGTGCCGCAAGCTCCAAAGTGAGCTGGAACAGCTCAAGGACGTGGACATCCACGAATTCTTATATCCGCTGCGTCCAGAGTCTCCCGCCAAAGCGCGCGCCATCTGGTGTAACGCGGATCGCCATCACGCCCTGGTGACGGCGATGCAAGGGGGCGCGTTGACCGCCCCCGATGATGCAACGTGTGATATTTCCGCCTTGGAGCAGGCGGTGACTTTCGGGCAAGCGCGCGGCATCCAGGACACCCCCACGTTGATACGCGGCGATGGTGAAATGTGGGTGGGCTACCTGACCCTGGAGCAGCTGCGTAAATGGCTGGCAGAAACTACGGAAAGCAATGAGGAGGGTCAATGAATCCGCATCCAACGATTACGAAGCACCTGTGCCTGGTTATGTGCTGCAGTGGCAGCGCGACTGTTCTGGCTGACACATTGCCCGAACCCGCTGTCTCAGCCGTGCAAGTCGCGCGCTATTCGGTGATGCCACCCACCGCCACACCGGCGCAGGCGGATCTGATGGCCGTCATTGTGAATATCAAATTCCCCCAGCAGATCGCAACCGTCGGCGAAGCGCTGGACTTCTTGCTGCGGCGTAGCGGCTATCGCTTGGTGGATACCGACAGTCCCGCGATGACTATTTTACAAAGTTTGCCGTTACCCGCCGTACATCGCCAACTGGGGCCGCTGACGCTGCATAACGCGTTAATGACATTAGCGGGATCCGCGTATCGGCTGTCCATCGACCCGCTGCACCGTACGCTCAGTTTTAATGCCGGGCAGCCTCCGCCTTCTGATCAGGCACAGGGGGCAGAGGCTGCCCCACAACTTTCCCACGCCGGGAAAGCACAGTCTACCCCGAACTCTGCGAGGTAATGGCAATGAATCGAGACACTGTTGTTGCATTCACCAATGCTAATGCAAATACCGCCGAAGGCCATGAGGGGCAATCACTGCCACCCCTCGGAGACGGCCACGCTGATGATCTGAATCCACAGCGCAGGATAGTCGACCAGGAAGCGCGTCCCAAAAAACGGGGAACATCGAAGAAGGCATTGCTTGTGAGTACGGTGGTTATGGTTGGCATTTTGGGTTGGGCTGGCTATACGGTTTACACTGCACAACCCGGAAAAAGCATGGGAGAAAGCCTGACGGACCTATGGCCCACCAGCACTTCATCTTCTCCTGCAAAACCTGACGCCATGACCTTGCTGGCCCAACGCGTAACACAAATTGAAGCCGCGCAAACAGCGGCAGCGTCACGCGACACTGTACTCCAGAATGACATGACCACGTTACAACACGCGCTCCAGGACGGTGTGACACCGGAACAAATTGCCGTGCTGGAAACGCAACTGGACAGCGGCCACGCCGATCTGGACACGCGTTTATCTAAAATTGAGCACGACCAGCGTCAGCGCATCAAGGCTGCCGCCCGACAGGCCGCCGCTCCGGCAGTGATCTTACCTACCCTGCCCTTCCAGGTGCTGTCCATCGACCTGTGGAATGATCGCCCCTATGTTGCGGTGTCGGTGGCGGGGGTGACTGAATTGTTGGCCGTCGGTGATCACCGTGCCGGATGGGCGGTACTAGATATCAACCGGAGCACTGGACAGGCCACTTTTGTAAACAACAAAGATGGCACGACTGTTAAGCGTACCGCTCAGGACGGCGGCGCATGAATTCACAAGGTTTTACAGCAGGGCTTTTCCAGTGGGGTGTGATGCTCGGGTGCCTGACCGTGATGCCGGCCCAGATCGCGTGGTCCGCCGAAGCGGTCGGCACCCAGGAGGTGACAACCCTCGGGCAACGCGCTGCTGTGACTGTGACCGATCAAGAACGGATGCGCATGTACGGTCTCAACGAAGAAGAGTGGCGGCGGTATCAAACCTTATTGAGCGGCCCGCGCGGCCTGGGTCGTCCCACGCTTGATCCGATCATGGAGCTGGGCATCACCGCGCGCAATGATGCAGAGCGCCGCCGTTATGCAGAAATAGCGGCGCGCCAGGAGCGTGCCCGCGTGGAGGGCGAACTGGCATTTGATCGTGCTTATGATGAAGCCTGGGATCGGCTGTATCCCAATGAACCGCTGATCAACATGGCGCGTTTTGAAGCCTTGCGGGCAGCGGCGCGCAAGGCCTCGGCGACGCAACGGCCCGTCAGCACTAACATTTCAACTGGGGCACGCGTGCTGTTGTTCACGCGCCTGGACTGCACGCCATGCAACGCCACGGTAGACGCCGTGGTGCGCCGCGTGCCTGCCAAAACCGATCTTGCGGCAGACATTTATTTTCTCGGCACCCGCCCGTCCGATAATGCCGCGATTCAGGCGTGGGCCGCCCAGCGCGGGATTGCGCCTGATCTGGTAAAAAAACGCCGTATCACGCTCAATCATGACAACGCCACGCTGGCGAAGCTGGGGCGTAGCGCCGGTTCATTGCCGCAGGTATTGCGGCTCAGCGGCGGCACGGCCAGTACCGTGTCACTCACCGAACTGGGGCTATAACTTGTGGAGACGGCGGTCATGGATACGATGGTTGAAATGGTTACCGCTGACGGCAGGGCTGATGATGCCGGTCGCGTGGGCCAAGACCGACTCACCAACCTTGAAGCAAATAGTCCCGCAAGGCTATCGGGATATCGCGCGCGAGCAGGGCGTCCCTCCCCACATCCTGTATGCACTCAGTCTCACAGAAAGTGGCAGAACCATTTCACGCGCCGGGCAGGATGCCCAAGTGCGGTGCGCGCAGGGATGCGCAAGAACCGCCAAAGCGTTCAGACCCTGGCCCTGGACGCTCAATGTGGAGAAAAAATCTTATTACTATCCCACGCGCCGCGCGGCGTGGCAGGCCCTGACGGGATTTCTGGAACAGGGAAAGGTCGTAGACATCGGACTGGCACAGGTCAACTGGAAGTGGCACAAAAAGCGTTTGATCAATCCCTGGCAGGCCTTGGAGCCGTATTTAAATCTGCGTGTCGGCGCGCAGATTTTGCGCGAGCATTACGACGCGTCGGGCGACTGGTGGACAGCAATAGGTCATTACCATGCTTCAGCGCCCACCCCCGAAGCACGCGAACGCGCGCAACGCTACCGGGTGCGCGTGGGGCGTCATTTAAATCGGGTACGCTCGGATTAGGTTACGCGGCAATGCGCGCCTGGCGTGCCGCCCTCGCCATCACATCGCTCGTGGCGGCAATAACGGCTACCAGCGTGGCGCTGGCCTCCCCCATCATCATTCATGACACGGGCCGGGGTCTTCCCCTCGCCACGTATTTTGAACCCCTCAAGGGCACGGACGCGGAGGCCGCACCCGCCGTCCGGGTGCCGGATTCGGTCGCCGACGGTTTGCTGCCCATACATACCCCGGAAATGTCACCGGGCACCGTCGCAAAACGTCCGCTCAATAAACCCGAATTGACCCAGCCCCTGTTTCTGATCGGCCCTGACGCGTTGTCGCTGGCGTGGTTGCGCCGTCACCGTGAGCGGCTGATCCAGATCAACGCGATCGGCATGCTGGTCGAGGCCAATACGACCCACGATCTGCACGCTGTTGCGGCTATTTCCAAAGGACTGCGCATCATGCCGGCCAGCGCCTCGGATATCGCGCGTTTACTGGGGCTGATGCACTACCCCGTGCTGATTGCACGCACCGGGATTGAGCAATGACGCAGAAACACGCCATCGAAGTGCTGCTCCGTCCCCCGGTAGAACAGTGGTCGGCGCTGACCGCGCTATCGGCGGCGGCATTATCGGCGGCGGCCCCGGCGGCCTTCATGATGACACCTGGCGTAGCATATGCGAGCGCCGCCGTGTTTGGCCTGTTGGCGGTCTACCGTTTCCGCCAGGTGCGCGGCATACGCCGATATCAGCGTAATTTACGGCGTCTGCCCTCGTATTCATTAACGGCGGATCGCATCCCCTTCAGTGTCAGCAAATTATTTCTGGGACGGGGTTTTCGCTGGGAAGCCATCCACACGCAGCGGCTGCACGATGCCATCCTCCATGCCGACGACTATCTGGATCCTGGCCCGCTCTACCAGTGGGCACGGCGCAAGGAACGCGACTGGGAGCATGTGGTGGGGTTGCGGCACCTCGCCAGCGTATTTGCGAAAACTGCGTGGTGGAATCCCGTGCGTCCCTTGCCGATGCTGGGGGGCACGCCCGCGTTGCACGGCGTGGGGATGAACCAGGAACAGGATGTGTGGATGGACCTGCGCGAACGCGTCGGGCATATGCTGGTGCTCGGCACCACGCGGGTCGGTAAAACCCGCCTGGCCGAGATCCTGATCGCCCAGGACATTCGCCGGGGGGCGGTCGTCATCGTGTTTGATCCCAAAGGGGACGCCGAACTGTTACGGCGCGTGTATGCCGAAGCCAAACGTGCCGGTCGCCTGGATCAGCTCTCCATTTTCCATCTGGGATTTCCCGATATTTCCTCGCGCTACAATCCCATCGGGAGTTTTACCCGCATTACCGAAGTGGCGTCGCGGCTCACCAACCCGTTGCCGGATGCGGGCAACTCGGCCGCCTTCAAACAGTTCGCCTGGCGCTTCGGTAATGGCGTGGCACGCGCCGTGGTGGCGCTCGGACGGCGTCCCGATCTACCCACCATCCAGCGATACGTCACCAACATCGAACCGCTGTTCGTGGAATACACCGAACACTGGCTGGAGCGCGAGAGCGTGTCGGGCTGGCGCTCCGAGGTGCAATCCCTGGAGGGACGCGTCGCCAATGACAAGAATCTGCTGTTCGCCTACAAGGGCCGAGGCTACCGCGCCATCGCGCTGATTCAATACATGCAGGCCCACGTCGAACTCTACGATGCGGTCGCGGACAGCTTGCGCGGCGCCATCACCTATGACCGGCAATTCTTCGACAAGCTGGTGGCCTCGCTACTGCCTCTGCTGGAAAAACTCACCACCGGAAAAATTGCCGGGATTCTGGCGCCGGATTACGGCGACAGCGCTGACCCGCGCCCGATTCTCGACTGGCGAGAGGTGATCCGGCGCCGGGGCATTGTCTATGTGGGCCTGGATGCCATGACCGATCCCGTAGTGGCGGCAGCGGTGGGCAACGCCATGTTCTCCGACCTGACCTCCGTGGCGGGCGAGATTTACAAAGGGGGTTCAGAGCAAGGCTTGCCCGATATTGCCCACACCCATAGCAGCACCCGCGCCAACCCGACCGCTCGGGATGGCGGAAGTGCTGGAAATGCAGGAGCAATTTTCCAGCCAAAATCAGATCAACGTGTTGCGCTGTGTTTACATGCCGACGAATTTAACGAACTCATCGGCGATGAGTTCATCCCGATGGGGAACAAGGCGGGTGGCGCAGGATTTGAGGTGACGGGCTACACCCAGACGATTTCGGACATCGAAGCGCGGCTGGGTAATCGCGCCCAGGCGGGACAGGTGATCGGTAACTTCAACACGCTGGTGATGCTGCGCGTGAAAGAAGAGGCCACCGCGAAAATCCTCACCTCACAACTCCGTGACGTGCGGTTGTCCACCCTGGTGGAAGTCTCGGGTGCCAACGATTCCTCCGATCCGGGATCCTCTGTGGATTTCACCTCGCGCAACGAAGACCGTCTCGGCGTGGAGCGCGTCCCCACGTTGGCGCCGGCCGATATTGTGCAATTGCCCAAAGGCCAGGCCTTCGCCTTGATGGAAGGACACCTCTATAAATTGCGCATCCCGCTGGCAGCGTCAGACAGTGATACGGAGCTTCCCGCCAACATCCAAGCCATGGCGAATGAAATGGAACAGCGTTACGCCAGTTCCGAAGACTGGTGGAAACCGGCGTGGGGCACACTGGCCGTAGAAAAAAACCAGCGTACTACGGAATCATCACAGCACAGCCCCTTGGTCATGACCCCTGCCACGATGGGTGCCGATGCGGCGGGGATGGACGGCTAATGGCCGCGCGCGCGAAGCCGCCCCGGCAGCCGGTCGAACACGGCGTGATCGGCGGGAGTGTTATCACGCTGATCAAAGGCATCATTGCATTGATCTTTACCCTGGTGCTCGCCGTGATGCTGGAATGGGCAGGGATGGCGTGGTGGTGGAAAGATCAAGGCACCGACCATAGCCGGGCGATGCTGGAGAATGAGGTGACGTATCTGAACGAGCAGTTCCGCGACAGTGGCATCGTCACGGGATCCGCACATTTTGCAGCACGGATGTCAGAGCGGTTTTTTAGTGTATTCGCGTGGGCGCGCCTTGATGAGGTCGCGCAGTGGTTGAAGCAACCGCCACCCGCCACACCGCCAACAGAAATCGGGGCACGCATCAAAGAAAGCTGGCGGCAAAACCTCAAACATTTCGCGGATCATCTGATCGCCGCGATGACCATCACTCAGGTGTTTGCCGTACGGCTGGCGATACTGGTGATGGCGCTGCCAGCCTTTATGCTGTTTGCCCTGGTGGGGCTGAGTGATGGCCTGGTACAGCGCGATCTACGGCGCTGGGGCGGCGGGCGTGAATCGAGCTTTATCTATCACCATGCAAAAAAAATTGTGATGCCGATGTTCATCGGCGTGTGGATTGTGTATCTGGGCATGCCGGTCAGCGTTAATCCGAGCTGGATCATCGTGCCGTTTGCGGCGCTGTTCGGGTTGAGCCTGGCGATCACGGCAGCGACATTTAAAAAATATTTATAAGGTTATGTGGGAGGAAAAAATGAACATCAAGCACTTGTTTACAGTAATTGCGATGGGATCGATGCTGCTGGTCGCCACCGCGCACGCGGACAGTGATGCCGAGCGCGCCGCCTTGACGCGACTGGTACACGAACTCACTGTCCTGGAACCCTTGCTGCGTGAGGCGCAGGCCCAGGCCGACCCGGACGCGCGCATTCACTTCCGCTACGACTGGCTGCAGGCGGATCTGACCCGGGTGCGCAGCGGCATCCAGGAACATATCGACAGCCCGCGTGCCGAACCGCGCACGGTGACACCGTTGCGTGGCGATTACCGGCGTTAAGGGTAGAGGGCACGATTAATGGCCATCACCGCCGCGCAGAGCGCCGCGTTCAGCGCTGGATCGGGTGTTGCTGCACCCACCTTGTCCCTGGTCATCGCGTCGCTGGTGTTGGCCGCCATGACGCTGTGGGTGGCATGGATCGCCTTTGGGCACTGGCGGGCATGGTGCGAGCGGCGCCTCGATCAGCATGAGCTGTTCTGGTCGATATTGCGCGCATGTATCTGGCTGATGTTATTGACAGTCTTTATCCGTCCGTAACACGGCGCAGTAAACATGGAAAGGAACTCATCCTTTCCATGACAACAACGGGATCCATTACCACCGGATCTTTTTATTTTTAATTGATGAAGAAGGAGATTGAAGCTATGCCATTGAAAAAAGTATTACGTCACATCCGTAGCCGCACACAACGTGTCACCTACACCTTGGGCACGCTGGCCATGCTGGGATTCACCCACGCCTATGCCGCGCTGCCCGCCGCATCGCCACCCACCACGGCACCGTCCTCAGCCACCAACTGGCTGGACTTCATCAAGTTCTACGCCAAGGACGCGTTTTTGGTGCTCGCGCTGGTCGTCATGGCGTACGGCCTGATCCAGGTAGTCGGGAAAGTCATGGCGATGTACGGCGAGCTGTCGAGCGGTCGGGTCACGTGGGGTGACATCGGTGGTGCGGCGGTGGGTGGCGCCACCATCCTGCTGTTCGGTGTGGTGCTCACCACCGCCGCCATTGCGGTCATCTAATCTGTAGATGGAAACCCCACAACACGAAACACTGGCCGGACGCCTTAATTCCGAGCCCGTGGTATTTCAGGGCTGCACCTCTTCGGAGATTGTCATCCTGTTGATAGCGGCCGTGCTTTTCTGGCTGCCGCTATCGTTTCTTGTTGCCATGGTGGTGGGCTATTGGCTCACCGTGGTAATGGGCGGCACCATCCTGGGCGTTTCGGCCACGATGTACTTTGCACCCAAGCGCTTCCAGGAAATCAAACGCGGCCGCCCGGACGGCTATTACCAGCAGCAGGGCATCCTGGCACTGGCACGGCTGGGAGTGCGGCCCAGCATATTCATCACCCGTAGCGGTTTATGGGCAACCGGGAGATCCCACTGATGGCATACCGATCCGAAAATGCAAACCTGCAACGAGAAAATAAAATCCTCCGCTGGGTGATCGCCGGGCTGGTGATCGTTGCATCCGGCTTATACATGGGATGGCGCGCCGCGCCTACCGATATTGACCTCCATTATCCGCCGGACCTGCGCAATGGTGCGACGCAGAAATTGGGCGAAGTCCCCCCGGCTAATGTTTACGCGTTTGCACACTACATTTTCCAGCAAATCAATTACTGGCCCGAAGACGGCACACAGGATTATGGCAAAGCGGTGTTCCGTTTTGCCGCGTACCTCACCCCGCAGTACCGCCAGCAACTGTTGGAGGACCTGAAAGAACGCGGCAAGGCGGGCGAACTGCAACGCACCCGCACCATGGCCGAGATTCCCGGCCATGGCTACGCCGAAAACCGCGTGGATATCCTGGGCAACGGATCATGGATCGTGTGGCTGGATCTACAGATGACTGAAACCGTCAATGGCGTCCCCGTCAAACAAGCGGCGTTGCGCTATCCCCTTCATGTGGTGCGGTACGACGTGTCACGCGAGACCAATCCGTATGGCCTGGCGTTGGACGGGTATTCGGATGAAGGCCCACGGCGGCTGACGATCGATGAACTCAAGAGGGGAGTAAAATAATGAACAGGCATGGGTTATTACGTCTCTGCTTTTTCCTGTTATGGGTGGCAGGATTCACGCCCACCTGGGCAACACTGGCGATAGATGACCCCTCGCTTCGCTCTCCCCAACCTGTAAACCGTGTGGTCTGGAACAAAACCCCCATCCCGCTGCGCCTGACCTTGAACCAGGAACGGCTGGTGCATTTTCCTGCGCCGGTCAAGATTGGCATCCCGTCCACGCTGGACGCAGTGCTGAGTATCCTGAGCGTGGACGGCACGGTGTATTGGCAGGTGAAAGCGCCTTTTTCACCGATTTCACCGACCCGCGTTCAGGTGCAAGAGATCGACAGTGGCCGTCTCTATCTGCTTGATGTCAGCGCCGACAAGCAAGGGGGCGAGAATAGCCCGCTGCATATCAGTGCCCCCGCCAAGCGCACGGCAGATAGCAACGGCCAAGGCGCCTCACATTCCCCCTCTCAAGAGTCGGCTACGACCGACCCCATAGACTACGTCACCCTGACGCGCTATGCCGCCCAACAACTGTATGCGCCGGCGCGGTTGATCCGTGACGTACCAGGTATCTGGCCCGCCCAACCGCCGCGCCGCACACCCGTGCCCTTGGTGCGCGGCGGCGCGGTTGAAGCCATCCCGGTGGCCGCCTGGCGCAGCCGCGACTATTACCTCACCGCCGTGCGCCTGCGCAATCTCTCCGATCGCCCGGTCATCCTGGATCCACGCCATGATCTGCGGGGCGCCTGGTTGGGCGCCACCCCGCACCACACCCGCCTGCTGCCGCACGGCGATGAAGCCGACACCACGGCGCTGTACCTGATCTCGGAACGTCCCTTTAACGAACTCATCGGGGAGGCTCCGTAATGGTCAATCGCTCTAACAAGCTGCTGCCGATCCTCGGCGTGTTTGCGTTGATTATGGTGGGTTTTGCGGGCTACAAAGCGTGGTTCAGCGAGTCACCGCAAACCACCACGACCCAACTGCACGAGTTACCCAAAGCACCTGCACCGGATGCCGACAGCCCGACCGAGACGGTGCGCACCCTCACCGCCCAATTGGGGGAGGTAAAAACCGAACTCGACGCGCGCCGCAAGCAGGATGAAGAACAACGTAATCAGATGGCCGCACAACAACAGGCGACGCAGGACGCCCTCAAGAAAAAGAGTGAGGAAGATCAGGGGCTGCTCTCCGGCATCATGCAGCGCATCGACGATCTCTCGGGTCGATTGGCAGTGTCGGGCGCACCAAAGAATCCAGACAACGGTGCCGGCCAAGGAGACATTCCTGTGGGCTTAGGTTTAGAGGGTCAAGAAACCGGAAACACTGGATTCAACACACCGAGTTCAAAAACGCTGGTCTGGATCTGGCCCGCCGATGGCGTCAAAGGTGGAGGCACGCTGCAACAGGTGGCGTCGTATGCAAGCAGTGGAGGTCAACTGCTGGCAACGGGTGCAGAGCAGGTGGGTGAGACCGCCACACATGCGCTAACAGGCACATGGGCGGGCGCACGTGAGGGCGCAGGACAACTCACAGAGGGCGTGTCGCAGCTCGCAGGCGGTACTACGGGTAGCCACCCGCAAACGCCATTAAAACCTTATTTCACGATCCCGCGCAACGCCACGTTGCTGGGCGCCACCGCCTTCACCGCCCTGGTCGGGCGTATCCCGGTCAAAGGGGCGGTGACGGATCCCATGCCGTTCAAAATTTTGGTAGGCCGGGAGAATCTGGCGGCGAGCGGACTGATGGTGCCGCCCGAAGTGGATGGCATGGTCTTCTCGGGGATTGCCGTGGGTGACCTGACCATGCGCTGCTCCACGGGACGATTAACCTCCGCCACTTTTGTGTTTCAGGATGGCACCATCCGCACCGTCAGCGTGAATAGCAGCGGCAGCAACGCGGGCGGCAGTCTGTCGAATATGCCCTCACTGGGCACGCTCTCGGATGCGCAGGGCATTCCCTGCGTGAGCGGCGAACTGATTACCAATGCACCCACGTTCCTGACCCAACGCATCGGCGTCATGTCACTGGAAACCGCCGCCGCCGCCGCAGCCGCCGCTCAGACCACCACGACCAACAATGGCCTGGCGGGCACCACCACGGCGGTCACCGGCAGCCTGAGCCGCTTTGTCGCGGGCCAAACCGTGGCGGGAGGCGCTTCGGAAATCCGCAAATGGCTGGACGAGCGTCAGCAGCAAAGCTTTGACGCCATCTTTATCAAACCCGGTATTGAGCTGGTCTTGCACATTGACCAGGAACTTGCCATCGACTACGACCCCCACGGGAGGAAATTGCGATATGACCAACCCAAGTCTACCCACCGCCGCGCCCATCTTGATTAGCAGCCTGCTGGCCGCGTGCGGCACCACCGGCACCAAGGACAGTATTCTGCCCACGGATCTCAAACCGATGAGCCAAATTTACAAAGAGCATTTTGCGCGCGGCAAAGCGCCGTCTGAACGCGCGCCTGCGCCGCACGACATGACACTGCCGAAGCGCCACGATACTCAACTGTACGGCACGTTGCGCATCGCGGCCAGTGCGCTTGACCACACCTTTCCGCGTCTCGCTAACCCGACGCTGGTGATGACCATCTACCCCCATCTGGCCGGCTCCTCCGGCGCGCCGGTGCCGGGCTATGCCACCTACTTTACCCTGTACGAGCAGACTGAGTATGCCCAGCCCGGGGAATTCATCACCCCGGTTCATCCTGCCGCCCCGATCCATCCTGCCGACAGTGAAACCCTGGAAGCGGAATTCGCAGCAGGAGCCACGCCATGACAACTCACCTGCTGTCCGGGCTGTTTGGGTTTTTGAAAAGTCCCGCTGCGCTTCAGCAAACAGCGGTGACCCGCGCCCCGCCGCGCGCCCCACGGCGTGCGGTGACCGAAAGCGAAGTCAGCGCACTTTACCAGCGCCCGGACTCGTTTACCGATTTACTGCCGTGGCGAGAATATGACAGTGAAACGAAAGTATTCGTGCTGGAGGATGGCATCAGCGTCGGCGCCTATTTTGAATTGCAACCGGCCGGTACGGAAGCCCGTCCCGACAGTTGGATGCGCGCCTTACGCGACAATTTGCAAAACGCCCTGAGGGCGATTCCCGAAGTCTCGGGATCACCCTGGGTGTTACAGCTTTACCTGCAGGATGAGCCCGATCTGGGATTTCTGATCCCCTTGCTGCGTGATTACGCGGTCCCCACCGCGCGCGGCACCCAATTTACTGAACATTACCTGCACGCGCTGGATGAACATCTTCAATCCATTTCCCGCCCTGGCGGTCTCTTTATGGATGCGGCCATTACCGGCACCGCGTGGCGTGGCCAGGTACGGCGCGTGCGTGCCGTGCTGTACCGGCGTCGCAGCCGCCGCGAGGGGCGCAACGAGGGCGGCGCCGTATCAGAACTCAACGAAGCCGCCGCGCGCCTGACGCATGCCCTGCAGGCGGGCGGGATCAAAATACAACGACGCGGCGGGGAGGAATTTTACAATTGGATGGTGGGTTGGTTTAATCCCGGCACCCCCCTGAAAACCCTGCTGGCACAGGCGCCGTATACAGGCGATCAGGTCGATGACGGCGACGGGCCCGCGCCCTATGGCGCGGATTTTGCCGAGCGTATGCTGTTCAACCGGCCGCGTTCAGACGCGACCACCGGTACCTGGTGGTTAGACGGTCTGCCGCATCAGGCGCTGACCGTGCAGGGACTGCGTCGTGTTCCCTTGATCGGACATATCACGGCCGAGCGCACCGTGGGCGATCACACCTTCGCCCTCTTTGACCGCGCCCCCGAAAACACCATCATGGCCATGACCATCGTCATCACCCCGCAGGATGAAATGGTCGCGCACCTGGAGCGCATCAAGAAATCGGCCGTCGGAGATTCTGCGGAGGCCCAACTCGCACTTACAGAAGCCGAGATCGCATTACGTGAAAACGCCATGGGCAACGCCCTCTACCCCGTGGAGATGACCTGGTATCTGCGCGCGGCCGACGAAGACAGCCTGCGCTACCAGGCCAGCATGATGAAATCCAAACTCTCCAATAACGATCTGCAAATTGTCGATGAACGCGGTGACCTGCTGAACCTCGACAGCTACGTGCGCAACCTGCCGATGGCCTATGATCCCGCGCTGGAAAAATCCGCGTGGACGGCGCGGCGCCGCTCGCGCCTCATGTACGCCCGCCATATCACCAACCTGCTGCCGGTGTATGGGCGCTCCACCGGCACCGGAAACCCCGGATTTTTATTCTTCTCACGCAGCGCCGAACCACTGACTTTCGACCCGCTCAACCGGGTCGACCGCAAGAAAAATGCCCACCTCCTGCTGCTGGGGCCTACCGGCTCCGGCAAAACGGCCACCCTGGTCTATGTGCTGCAGCAGATGATGGCGGTACACCGTCCCCGGCTGTTCCTCATCGATGCGGGCAATTGTTTCGGCCTGCTGGGGCAGCATTTTGCCTCGCTGGGCTTGACGGTCAACCACCTTGACCTCATGCCGGGAACCGATGTCAGCCTGCCACCCTTCGCCGCCGCGTTGAGTCTCCTGGATGACCAGGATGCCGACCCGGCGTCAGGGCTGGATGACGAGGGGGCAGATCCTGAACCGCCGGCCAGAGGCGATAAATCCAATGAGTCGGACAAGCGAGACATGCTGGGCGAGATGGAAATCGCCGCCCGGATCATGATCACGGGGGGCGAGGAACGCGAGGATGCGCGCATGACGCGCGCCGACCGCCTGCTGATCCGCAAGGCGATTTTGGGCGCGGCGCGCGCGGTGCGTGAGGCAGGCCGCAAACAGGTCATCACCATGGATGTGTCCACGGCGCTACGCACCCTAGCTGCCGACGAAGAGGGTGGGCGACGGGAACGCGGCAATGAGCTGGCGGACGGATTGGAATTGTTCTGCGATGGCCTGGCAGGGCATTTTTTCAACCGTCCCGGTGTGCCGTGGCCGGAAGTCGATGTCACCATCGTCAACATGGGTATCTTCGCCCGCGAGGGCTACCAGGACATGCTGACGGTGGCTTATATCGGCCTCATGAACAACATCGTCAGCCTGGCGGAACGTTGCCAGTACGATGGCCGACCCCTCATCGCGCTGACCGATGAGGCCCATATCGTCACCACCAATCCCCTACTCGCGCCCTACGTCGTCAAGATTTCCAAGATGTCGGGGCGTAAATACAAACTCTGGCTGTGGCTCGCGACACAGAATCTCGAAGATTTTCCCGACGCCGCGAAGAAGATGCTCAACATGGCCGAATGGTGGCTGTGCCTGACCATGCCCAAGGAAGAGGTGGAACAGATCGCGCGATTCAAGAGCCTGACAGAGGAGCAGCGCTCATTGCTGCTGGCGGCACGCAAGGAACCGGGAAAATATACCGAGGGTGTGGTGCTGTCTGACCAGTTGACGGCGCTGTTCCGGGTGGTGCCGCCGCCGCTGTGCCTGGCGCTGGCGATGACCGAGGGCGAGGAAAAAGCAGAGCGCTGGGCCATCATGAAAGAACGCCGCTGCACCGAACTGGAAGCCGTTTATGTCGTTGCCGAACGCATTGCCAGGAGCCGGTCATGAAACACATCTTGCTATTTTTGCTGGGGATGCTGGCACACCCTGCTTCAAGCCTGGCGGACAGCGCTGTGCTGCCGCAAAAAATCGAGGTGTTCACGAACCGCGCCCTTCCCGTCACCGGCCTGGAACAGACCGTACGCCGCTTCCCTGGCGAACGGTTGAAGATTTTTGATCTGGATGCGGTGGCGGCGCTGGAACACGACATCAGTGTGGGGTTGCCTGCCGATCCCGCCGAGGCTAAACGTATTGCCGCCCAACGGATGAGTACCCTGACCCCCGACCGGATACTGCATTTCGCGCGTGCGTATCAGGGCGTGATACAGGCCAAACGCTATGGGCTGACGATGTTCCCGGCGGTGGTGTTCGACGGTGGACACAGTGTGGTTTACGGCGAAACTGATCTGGCCGTGGCGCTGGGCCTGTATCACGCCTGGAAAGCACAACGGGGAAACGCACCATGAACCCTCGGTTATCTCTTGCAGCATTGACGCTAATCGCTGGCTTACTCGGCGCCCCACAAACACACGCCATTACGATACTGGACGTGGGAAAAGCCGTTGCCAGCCCCAACTGCCTCGAATACTGTTTTACCGGGCTGTGTGTCTTTGTACACTGCACGCCGCTCGGTTGCACTATTAGAACCTCACCCAAGGTCGAACACTACAACCCCGACCTGGTGGTCAGCGCCTATAATCTGGAAATCGACGGCGGATCAGGGAACCCCTGGGACGAAGTGCGCGCCAGCATCGGATTAGCCACCCAGACCATCGCCACCAGACTCCTGGCGACCCTCACGGGCGTCACACCCGGCAGTGGCAGCCACAGCTCCCATCCGGGGAAGTTTGTCGCCTTGCGCCATAAGGAGGTCGATGCCATTGGCCATCCGCTTGCGAAACTGGGCAGCCTGGCCACCACGAGTGGCAGTGGCGCTACCCCTACCGGGGCGCCCTCCGGCAGCCCAGGCTCGCTGGGTTCGCAGTCGCTCACCAATATCAACAGCGGTCTCAGCTCTGTATCGTCCGCCGCCAGCAACGTGTCCACGGCGGCCAATTGGGCATCCATTGTCAGTCCCGTGGCGGGCGACATCGCCTCGGCCGCCAGTGCGGTATTCAGCACCGCCTCCACGCTCAGCAGCCTGGCCAGCAGCGCCTCGGCACTCGCATCACTTGGCAGTGCGGCGGGCATCGCCAGCGGCTTGTTCTCCGGCGCCGGTATCAGTTTTTTCTGCACCTCCGAAGCCACGCCCTTCATGCCCTATTATCTGTCGGCGGTGGATCCCATCGCCTGGCGTTTCGATATCCCTGAGATGCTGTATCCCGCCGCCCTGATACCGGGCTTGCGGGAAATTGGCAAAGCGCCGTTCCTGCTGCCGCCCGGCTATAGCTGGGGCCACATCTACCCGCGCAGTGGCACGGTGGCGCAAGGGGATGACCGCAAGGCGGCGGCGGTCGCCGCGCAACGCGCCGCTGATTTTATTACGCGCCGCAACCAGCCACATGTCTACCTGCCGCTTACGGGACCCACCGGCAACGGCGTGTGGTCGCCCGGTGGGGTTCTGGAAAATACCGACAACCATAAATGGCAAATGCTGCATCCCGCCGCCTCCACAATCTGCACGCGCTTTGGCTCGACCCTCGGCTGGCCCACGCCCGAATGGACAGAAACCAAGGGCAATTACTCATGGATATTGTGGCGTAAATACGGTTGCTGTATGGCGAAGCTCGGCGTTTTCATCGGTGCTATTAGCACCCCTAAAGTCTGCTTAACTTGAGGATGGTTTCAGATGCCACTTAAACAATTCACACCCACACATCATCGCGTGGCGAAAAAACCCCTGACAGGATGTGTCGCGGCACTCTGCCTGCTGTGGGGATCGGGCGCCTGCGCCCTCACCGCCGCACCCACCGAAGATTCCATGTTTTACTATCAGATTGGTGGCGGGGAGCCGATTACGTCTGCCCCCAATCCCTCCGTGCTGACCGCCCCGCTCTCCCTGGCGCTGAGTGGCGGGCTGAATTACAGTTGCGGAAAGTTCGACCCGACGCTAGGCATTGCCAATATGCTGAACAATGTGGCAAAGCTGAAAGATACGCTGGGCGATACCGTTCTCGCGGCGATCAATGGTGCGGTGGCAGGACTGCCTTTATATATCCTGAAACGCGCCAATCCCGATCTCTATGACCTGCTCCAGAACGCCCTGCTCGGCGCCAAAGGTGTGATCAGCCTGGCGACCAAATCCTGCGAGCAAATGGAGGCACAGGTGCGCGCGGGTAAAAACCCCTATGACGACTGGGTCACATTGGCAGTGGGCGAGTCCTGGAAAAAGAAAATGGGCACGGGCGGCTTTAGCAGCAGTACCACGGATGTCGCTACGGCACAGGAGGCCGTCAACAACGAAGATGGCAAGAACGGCGTTGATTGGCTCGGCGGGGTATCTGCGGGAGGTGTGAGTCAACCGCCGATCCGCCCGATCGGCGATGCCACGCAGGCCGGTTACAACCTTACCCTGAACCGATCGGTGACTTCCACCGCATCGGCAACGGGCGCGGCAGCGGCAACACCCCTGGCTCAACTATGGAGTTCACCCACTCAAGCACGTGATTGGCTGACCAAGGTGATCGGTGACATCGAGACCACGACCTATACGGGCGGTCCGCGCAAGGGCATCCCCGGCCAGGGGCTCGCGCCGGAAATGGAAGCGACCACGGCGACGGTGCGGTCTGACCTGATCAATCTCGTCTCGGGCGCCACCGCACCTACCCTGGTCAACCTGGAAGATATCAGTGCGCCGGGCATGGCGATCACGCGCCAGGTCATCGAAGCGATTCGCGCCCTGCCGCCGTCCGACCGGGGCATCGCTGTCTCTCGTCTGGCGGGGGAAATCGCTATAGCCAAGACCATGGAAAAAGCGCTCATGGCACGCCGACTACTATTAACCGGACGCATGGAACCTAATATTGCTTCTGTAAATAGGGCTCAGGAGGACATTAACCGTGCCGTCACTGAACTGGATCGTGCCATCGAAGACTTACTGTTCGAGACCCGCGTGCGTCAGGAGATCGTTTCGGGCACGGTGCGCGAAGTGCTGCATTACGACAACGCCCGAAAAAAACGTGCCCTGCAGGCGGGGGGTATTTCGCCTACGGAAACTCATCCGCTGGTCGGCGGGGCTGTGAAATGAATGTGATAAACATGAGGAGGCCCCCATGGAAGCCCCCGTATTCCAACAAAGGCGAGTGCGTAAAGACATGCCAGGAACTCGACCGGTATCGTCGCGGAGCGACTGGATCCATCATCTTCCCGGCATTGCCGGGCGTAACGGCCCCGCGTTCAATTGAACGCGGGGCGAGGGCGTATCCTGAGGGTCGATGGGGCAAGGACGGAAAAACCTCCCACCATCTCCGAGCCATGCTCCTGCACGGCCCATGCCACCCGTTCCGCCTTGAGATGCGTTGGCAAGCCCGCGAAGCGCAACAGCAGAACCCCGCTGTGCAGTCGTCCGTCACGATAAACCAGATCTCCAAAGTCCTTGTCGGCTGTGATCAAAAGAGCATCCGGCGAAGAACAAAGTTCCAGGACTTCATTGTCCGTGATACCTGGTGCAAGTTCCGCTACATACTCGACGCTATGACCGCAGTGCCTGAGTTTGTCAACGATTGGCCGGTCAATATTTTCATCCGCGATAAGAATCATGCCGCCTTTTCAGGCACCGGATATACCACGTCCGCATGCAAAACTGCCGCAGCAAAACCCAGCGCCGCCCGCACCGCCTCGTGCGTCAGGCGCGGGTGGGCCTCCAGAATCTGCTCTACACTCTCACCCGCAGCCAGCCGTTCCAAGATGGCTTCCACCGTGATGCGCGTTCCCGCGATCACGGGCTTGCCCATCATTACATTAGGATCCGAGACAACCATCGTTTTTTTCATCACATCACCTTTTCGAATCTTTGCCGTAAATTACAGCCACTGCAGAGTGGAGGGACATCACTGTCCAACGGCCAACCGCAAAAAACCATTTTTCAGTATACCCCCGTCATTCGGGGGGTGCAAACACACTGCAGGTTATCGGCAGGGTACAGGCCAAGTCCGACATACAAAATCACATCATCTTTCCGAAACACTCAGAGCGTGACCCAATTATGGTGGCGAAACGTCTGTTCCGCAACATCTTTAAGCTTGCTTCAGCAAGGAAATGTAAATAATGAATCACCCGGACACCGAACCCGCTGACACAGCAACCAACGGCACCCCATCAAAGCGGAACCGTCTGCGCGGCCTGCTGCGCCTGGCGCTTCTGGGGATTCTGTTTTTAGTCATCAGTTCTCTCATCGGTGCAACCCTGTGGACATGGATCGGTGCATCCGGGCTGAATACTGTTGACGCTCACCTGGAAGCCATAAAACCTTGGTTCATGTTATGGCGAGGGTTACTTTTTGGATTGGTCATTGGCTTCTGGCCACGCTGGGTCGGCTGGCTGGCAACCCAGCGAAACTGGCCATCCGCGCGTCGCCAGGACCTGCTGGGATTGCGCTGGCGAGTCGCGGCATGGTGGGTCATTTTGGAACTGGTGCTCGCACAAAACTTGATTGGCCGAGCACTCGGGTATTAAGGCAAAGGAGAAATCTATGCACGTCGGCAGCTATCTGGAACTTTTCACCACCCTGTTCGGCTGGCAGTTTTACGACCGCCTGTGGGACATTCTCACTGGAACAGGCCTGGCATTTTTGCCATTCCTCGGCATCATTCTCAACAACGTCCTGGAAACCCATGTGTACGGTGCCACCGACGGCCCGGTAACCTCACTGCGACGCATGGATATCGAACTCGCCGTGGCGCTCACGGTAGTCGTGTTGGCGGGTCAACCGACCGTGACACTGAGTGCGGCATCCTTGAGTTATACACCCCCAACGACGGTGGCCAGCCCGACCCCCTGCACTGCCACCGTGTCCAGTCCTTGCGGCACTACCTACGGCAGTTCTGGCTTTACGGGCGCCCCCGGCACCGCAGGCGTACCTATCTGGTGGTATGGAGTAATGTCAGTGAGCAGCGGATTCAATAGTGCTGCCAGAAGCACCCTACCCTCGGTTGCGGATTTTCGCGGTTTCGAGCAGATGGCGCGCACCGCCAGTATACAAAACCCGTCATTACGGCAGGACACTAACGATTTTTATACGCAATGCTATATCCCGGCGCAATCCAAATACCTTGCCGATAAACCGACATCGGCGCTCATTACGGGGTTGTTATCCACGTACGGCAATGATGACCCAAAGTGGGTCGGCTCACATGTCTATCTCGCCACACCCGGCTATTACGACACCTTGCGTGCAAGCCAACCGATAAAGGGTTGGCCCTATGCGCCACTGCGGGACACCGAATATGCGACTGTAGTGCCGCCACCTGCGTGGGGTCGCCCGTATTGTAGCGAATGGTGGACGGGTTTGGGGAGCACAGGGATAGGGCTGAAACAAACACTTCTCAACGAAGGTGGGGCACTGGACAGTGTCGCAGCGCTCTTCACTGCAGGATTTAGCGCCATTAAACGCAACGATGCCGTGGTAAAAATGGTACTCAGCGGTTCGCCACCGACGTTTGTGGAGAGCGGCTATGCCACTGCCAACACCGTTTCCAGTGGCGGCGCTGGGCGATTTTTTGAAACCGTAGCAAAGGATGTTGTCAGCAGTATCGGGCTTGCATTAGCCTCCATCGTACAAGCCCTCATGATGGCTGTAGTGCTCAAGGGTCTGCCCATGATACAGGCCATTATCCTGTTAGGTATGTACGCGTTACTGCCGCTGATTGTGGTGATTTCAGGGTACTCGCTGGAAATGATGCTCACGGGTACCCTGGCGATCTTTACAGTGAAATTCTGGACTTTTCTGTGGGAGATCGCCCGCTGGGTGGACCAAAATATGATTGCCGCGCTCTACCCAAACGGGCAATCCTTTCTGGGATGGGCGCAGGGAACTACCGGCGCGTGGACCATGGATGCCATTGATAAACGCATGATTCTGGATTTGATTACTACGGCGCTTTACTTGGGGTTACCCGTCTTGTGGACGGCGATGATGATGTGGGCGGGGTATCAAATGATGGGGGCAGTCAGCTCAGCAGTCACTAGCCTCTCGGCTTCACTCAATGATAAGGAAATTCGCCCAAAAGGTCGCTTATTCAGATGAACAGTAATTGTTACCACCACTGAATCACTGCCAGTAGAAATTTTGCTGCTCGTTGCATGGCATTCGTCAGCCGCTAAACCATCACTTAGTTGAGAGACGTAAATCTATCAGTGGGTAGGATGGTAGTGATCCTGCAGATACTCTGCAGAGCCAGGTAAAGTAAACCTATCAGATACCTGGGTGGAATGGTGGCGGCAATCTCCTTGATCGAATTCATCCCCTCCTATAGTGGCACCACCAAACAGTCCATTCTCTTCTTGCTCAGCAGTATCCGGCAGATTGCGCGTCGCAAACCCCGCGACCCCCAGCACTGCCGTCACCAGCGCTGACAGAACAGTCACGATGCCTACCGCCGCCGTCTCGACGCCTTTTTCAACAGTCTTGGCAGTTTTTTCGAATCCCTTTTGTCGCACCGACCGCACCATACCCAATACCAAAAGGATCAGCGCAACAGGTGCAGCCGCGTAAACCGTCAAGACAATCGTAGCTGCCAGCGCGTCAAAAGGTGTGTAAGGCAAGAAACGCCCGACCTCATCCGTGAACATCTCAGGAAAGAAATGAGCCAGCAGGCGATCGAACGGCTCCCACGCCAGCAGCGCCCAGGTAATAACCGGTAGCCCGCACAACACACCGATTACAAAAACTTTTTGGTTTACCAAAATTTTCATCCCTTACTCCCGTAAAGGTCGTCTTAAAAAGATTACGGCGTCCGCGCCGCCTGCATTTGGAATGATAGAATCTATTTCCCATCCCTCCTCGCGCGCCAATCTGTTAATATCTTTTGCAAGCCAAACTTGGTAATTATTCAAAAGGTTTGGAGCGATAATTTTATATTCCCATTGGCCGGATGGATGATTTTGCGCCTTTGAGACATCTTTATCAGCAGCCGTGGAAGTATTGCAGGCAATAAAAATTAACCCAAATATGAGAACGATTTTTTTCCATGTCGTGAGCATCGCACGTCCCTGCCTTTATTAAAGGTTAATCGTTGTCATAAATGCAATCGTATGTCAAGATATTTTAATTTGTAGCGCCCCTGACGTTTGCGCTGCATCAATCTGGATTCACTATAACCTTCCCAGTATACTTGTCCGTTTTCCTTACCCAATAAGCAAGGAAGCCCTCGCCATGAACATGCTAATGTATGAAATGCTGCAATTTATTCGGAGTGAAGCTCAATCAGGTAACGACGCTTTATTAATTCGGATGCAAATTCCCGATCTGATCCGTGAGACCATTCGATACATGTCTGACACAGACCTCATCACCCTGCTACAAACCCATCCTGACCTGATCACACTGGAATTTGACGAGGCACTGATCACCCAGATCCTGGACAAGATCGAAACAGGCACCCCCACTTCGGAAATCAAAGCGCTGATTAATGTCTGGTTCAGAGATCACTTTCCTGGCAATGAAAAACACAAACATTAAAAGTTATCCCCAAAATCTGTGGACAACGTTGTGCGCATTCCCGCAACTCCCGCGACAGGGTAGCTTTTTTACAGAATGATGACAGAATGGACGGAACGTCTCGCCCTATCACCTCATTTTGATTAAACCCAGTCCTCGACATGCAAGTCGGCCACTTTGCAAAACGCTTGATCGTTCGTTACCAATACTGCGCCTGCGCCCAGGGCATGGGTGGCGATCAGCAGATCGAGTGGCCCGAGTAGCTTGCCCTGGCGCTCCAACTCGGCTCGCACGGCGCCATAACACTCTGCGATAGCGCTGTCCCAGGGCAGTACGTCGACACGCAGTAGAAATTCCCTCACGACCGTATGGAGCCGTTTTGCCTCCGGTCGCTTCGCCAGCCCGAACAGCAGCTCGCTCTCGGTGATGGATGAAATGCAAAGAGATGCCATCGGGACGTTCACCACGCGCCTGGAAACGGCTGGATGCCCCTTGATTAAATAACTTACCGTGTTGGTGTCGAGCATGTATCGCGTCATTCGTTTCATCCCGCGAAGGGGTCACGATCTTGTCTGCCCTGGTTGCGCTCTTTCTCGTCCAGGAAATCGGTCGGCACATTGGCATCCTTGAGCGCGGCGAAGAAGCCATCCCACGTCGCCGGCTTGCGCGACAAGATAACGTCGCCGGTTTCCGGATCCTGGCGGATGAAGACTTCCTTGGTGTCGAACCGATAGGCGGCGGGCAGGCGTACGGCCTGGCTGCGGCCGTTAATGAACAGTTTGGCTATTTGACTCATGGCGGCATCCTCTTGTGGAGATATATACCAAAGTATATGCCTATTGATGGGATATGTCAAGGTATATGCCTTGACTGTATCGCACAAATTACGAGTTTGAGGGTTGGCAGAGAACGGTACCATTAATGGCACCGGTGAGGCTTTCGCTGAACGGTAGTGCGCCATCGTAGATAGTTTAGCGCCGCGCCGCCGGGTACGGTGAGGATTTGCAGGCGCCCGGCGGTATCATAGGCATAACTTATCCTTGGCCCAGCGCCGGTGACGGGCATGCTAAAACACCCCAAAAATGTTAAAATTCAAGACGTGCCTCAATACTGTTAGTTTAACTGTTTTTTGCCTGTGAATACCACTTCCTTTTTGTTAAGGGCAGCGGTGGCACGAGCGTCGGTAGAAAAGTCTGCGATTGATTGATCGACAGGGTTCGATTGTGGTGGGCGAAGGGCGTATTTCGTCGCTTGACCATTCGTGGGTTTGTCTTGCCTCGACTGCTGACGCACAACAACACAGCGGCATGCGCCAACAATTGAACAAACCAACGTTTACGTAGACGTGGACGCACTGGGGGGGAATGCCCCAGACTGGGGCTGTGATCTGCGCAGCAACTGAACATTCGCCACGAAAGATAATGCTCGTGGTACCACCCCATGTTCTGCGGCTGCCGTGTACATGAGCCAACGCACGGCATAGTGCGCCAACACCCAACCGTAAAACTCTTGACGCACCAAATTGGCGGTCTTGCTGCGCAGTGTCCGACGGCGCTGATGCAGGTGCGTCTTAAGCTCGTCAAATACGCTTTCAACTTCCCATCGCTCATGATACAGCGCCGCCAACTCAAGGGCGGGGGCGTGTTGCTCGTCGAGCAGCGTAGTCAGCAGTCGATATCTTGTCTCGGCGCCCTGCGTGCCAGGCAGGGTGTACTCGATGACGCGTACGGTGACGGCGGCGCTTTCATCCTTGCGTCGTGGCCCCTTGCTGGGGCGTATCTCGCTCAGAAATGAGCCATCGCCGAGCGACTGGATCACCGGCAGCTGTCGGTTGGACGTGCAGCGCCACACCAACTGAGAGCCAGTGGCTTTAGCACTACACCAATATTCGTAGCCATTAAATCCTCTATCGGCCAAACACAGCGTAGATGCGTTCAAACGGGAGAGTAGCGGTTTGCACACTGACCACTCCGAATCACGATAAGCCCCTATATTGGCGGCCACAATGGCGTGCGTGGCGCATTCCACGAGCACGGCGCATTGCGCCTGCGGGTAGCCTGCAACCCCTGTGCGACTGCCCGGATAACCAAAGGCGGCGATGTTGTCAGGCTCATCGGGTACCTCGAAGTTGCTGCCGTCTATCGCCATCAAGCGCAGTCCGCGATAAAACGCGTGGGGGCAGGCAGCCTCAGCCGCCAAGGGTTGGCAACTGACCTCCTGCAGCTGTTTTAATACCGGCCATGACAGCCGTGAACGCGCCACGCTGATGGATGATGGTTTGATGCTCTGTGGTACAGCCCCATGGTTTCGCCATGCAAGCCCTTGGGCGACAGCATCAAATACGTCGGCATAAGCCGCCTCGGGATACAAGCTCAGTGCCATGCAGTAGTAGACCACTGCTGAGGCCGGAAAGCGGCGTTCGCGCCGACTGTTGCATTGATGCACATCCAGGAGTTCATTGACGACCGATCCTGGATAAATGCGCGCTAACAAACTCGTACTCAAATAGTCCGTAAGTCGTGCTCCACTACCCAAAACCGCCTTGGTTCTTGCCATGTCGTTCTCCGCTATTGAGATAAGCAGATTCTGGCATGAAACTAGTTAAACTAACAGTATTGAGACGTGACCGTTCGCAGTAACAGCATTTTCTTTCGGAGCCCCTCAAACTTCCACACTGCTCGGCTTACCGTCATATAGTGCACTGCGAAGTGTTGCCCGATCTCTGCCATCGTGTAGGCACCTGACAGGTAAGCCTGAGCCATCGCCTCACCTTTATCCGGGTGGCGTATCCGGTACGCATCCAGAGGCAAGGCGACTGATTTTCGATGGGCTTTTGAAACTTCACGTAACGTCTCTGGATTTCAGGCACTGCCTCTTGCCCCGCACGCTCTACCAGCAGGACTATTGTGCACGCGGGCAGGTGGAGAATTATATCAAGCAGGTGAAGTGTGACCTGAAATCCGACCGCACCTCGCCTTCATCATACCTTGCCAACTTCGCCCGCCTGCTGCTGACAGCGGCAGCCTACGTCTTGCACCAACAATTGCGCAAGCTGGGGCTGCAAGGCACCTCGCTGGCCAATGCTCAACCGAAAGAGGTGTTTGCGGCATTGACAATTGCATCCACGGCGAGAGTGGTGATGTCGGCTTGCACTACACGTATAACTGGAATTGATTCACTCATATATTGGCTGCGATTTTATGGCTCTGCTGATTCAGCGGGAAGCAACTTCAAACCCTTTCAACCTCCTCCGCAACGCGACGGCGAAACCTGCTCTTCCTACGACGAGCAACTGCAGTGTGAGGTACCGCCCAGGTTAAAGAATTTATCTTCCTTCTTTTTATAATACAGGGCGGCCACTGCCTCGGATTGTTCGCCGTACGGGTCTTGCAGCACATTGTGCAAATTTTGCACCAGGCTGTAATCACCCGCGTCGGTTGCGCTGCGATATGCGTCTACCAGCATCCACTCCCTCGGGATGTATTTGGGGTTGACTCGCTTCATTGCCGCCGATACGTCTGCCGGGTTGCGGCCCGCTTGTGCCAAAGTCGTGTGCCACTTTTGCAGCCATGCCGCCCAGTGTGCTTCTATCGCTACACTGTTCTGGGCATAGCCGCCACGTGTTTCGTAGAAGCTGGCTCGCAGTGCCTCCACCTGTTTTGGCAGGTTTGAGAGTTCTCGCCAAAAGATTGTGTAGTCCACCGGTGTTTCCGCCATCAGTGCGTGTAGCTCCTTGAAAAGCGCTGGATCAAATGCGGCAAGTCCCATTTTTTCTGCCCACATGCGGTTCATCTCGCGGTTCATGGTTTCTGGCAGCGCTTCCACAATTTTTTGCAGCGCCTGTATCTCGCTATCCTCTTGCTGCAGCAACGGCAGCAGGGCAATGCAGAACATTCTGAAATTTTCCATGGCGGCCATAGGCTGGTTCATAAAAGAAAAGTGCTCTCCGCCGCCTGTCCACATTTGAAACTTCGGGTCATACGCTTCCATGAAGCCGAAAGGTCCGTAGTCCAGCGTGCGCCCGCCTAATGCGCAATTGTCGCTGTTGAAGTTTCCCTGGCAATATCCCACCCGTATCCAATGGGCAACCAGGCTAGACAGCCGCACACCAAACTCTTGCGCAACTGCTAATACTTTGTCGGTAAGCGTTGCCTCGGGATGGCAGTGTTGAGCGGCGAGATCAGGGTATTCGCGTGCGAGCGTATGCAAGAAAATAGCTTCGAGCTCGGCAAGGGCTAGTGCGTGCTCTTTTTTTCTGGCGCGCCGGCCAAACAACTCAAGCTGCCCGACTCGCAGGAAAGAGGGCGCGACGCGCGTGGTGATGGCGGACGGTTCGTTCACCATGCGGTCCGGGTCCTGGGTTTTGGCGTTAGGCGAATACCAGGGACGCGAGATGGTTTCGCTGCGGGAGACAAACAGGCAGAGGGCGCGGGTGGTAGGCACACCCAATGCGGCCATCGCTTCCGACGCAAGGAGTTCACGGATGCTGGAGCGCAGCACGGCACGGCCATCACCACCGCGACAATAAGGGGTGGTGCCGCCGCCCTTGAGCTGAAACTCCCAGCGTTGATCGTCAGACAGCAATACCTCAAGCACAGAAATGGCGCGCCCGTCCCCATAACCATTGCCGTTTTTGAAGGGGCAGTTTTGAACCATTTCTTGCCCGTAGATGCTCAGGGCATATCCGCTCGCCCAGCCGCCGGCACGAACGCGGGGTGGCTCGGCATCGGTGTTGGCGCTATTCACGGCAAGCGCGAGGTCGCCGGTGAAAAATTGCATGAAAGATTCTTCTCTCGCGATACTTTCAGGCAAGCCCAGCTCATGGAAAAAACTGCGGCTGTGAATGACGTAGCAAGGACTCGGCAGCGGTGTCGGGAGCACCTCGACATAGTGACCAGACTTGACTTGCCGTAGCGTTTTGTTGGGGGCGTGGCGTGCCTGCTCAGGATCTGCCGTGAGGGACTGCAGCAGCGAATAGTCTGCGCGCTGGAGAAAAGCTGTGAAGGAGAGTGAGGAGGAAGAGTCCATTTTTTTAAGTCCGATCTTCATTACGTGGAAGAGATTTTATACATAGCGACATTAGTCTACTGGCACATTTTAAGGGGTCGGAGCCTGAGGTTTCCCCACGAATAGTATTTGCAAATCATAAAGTTGACGAGTACTCTTTACGCAAAAACGAAAGCTGCATAGTCTGCATGACCTGATCTTTTTCCTTGTTAGCCACCCAGCACACAAGGAGAACCGATCATGCAGACTCAAAAGATAGTATCGCGTTTGTTGCAGTGTTGTGAACCATTAATGCATGCGGCGCGCTGGCAAGCGTTACGTGATGTGGCGTTATCGGCGGTGTGTGGTCGGCCGCTGACACTCACGGCACTCGCCTTGGGCACCGTGCGAGCCACTAGTGTGCGGCACCGGGTGAAATGCGTTGATCGGCTACTGGCCAACCGGCACCTGGACAGCGAACGTAAGGAGGTCTATGGCGCGCTGGCGCATGAGTGGCTCAGCGGATTGCCGCAGCTGTTGATCGTGGTGGACTGGTCGAGCCTCACGGCTGACATGGAATGGCATTGGTTGCGTGCCTCCGTGGTGGTAGACGGTCGCAGTATCACGCTCTTTGAGGAAGTGCATGCGCGCCAGCACCTGACCGCCAGGCACGTGCATCGGCACTTCGTACAGCGGATCAAAGCCTTGCTGCCAACAACGCAACGCCCGCCCATCGTCATCACCGATGCAGGCTTTCGTACGACGTGGTTTCGCCTGATGGCCGAACAGGGGTGGTACTGGATTGGCCGCACACGTAATCGCGACCTGGTGCGCCGACAAGACGGCGAATGGTTTGCTGCCAAGCAGCTCTATGCGCAGGCGACCGACGTGGCAAACGATTTGGGAGAGTACGAAGCGGTGCGAAATCATCCCTTGACCTGCCGCTTCGCGCTGATCAAGACCAGGGCAACCGGTCGAAAGCACACGTACCCGAGTGGTAAGGTGAAGAGCAACTCCACGGCCAAGAAGGTCGCCCGCTGCGGCCGCGAACCCTGGCTGCTGAGTTATTCACCCGCGCTGGCCTATCTGGGCGCTGCCACCATCGTGAAGCTCTATGCCCAGCGCATGCGCAGCGAGCAGCAATTTCGCGACACCAAGAATCTCGCGCTGGGCATGGGTCTGTCGCAATCCCGGAGTCGCGGTCAACACCGGCTACAAGCCCTGCTGTTGATCGCGCATATCGCACAATTGGCCAAGCGGCTGATCGGCGAGGCGGCCAAGGCGCAACAACTGACGCTGCAATTGATGAGCAACAACGTGAAGCACCGCAACACGCTGTCGGTGATGACGCTGGCAACACGTGTGATTGAGAGACCGGAACTACTACGTAACATCACGGATGCATGGGCACACCTGCAGACCCTGCGACGACAGGCTACCTCGGCAATCAGTCAGGCCATGCAGGGGGGATGATTCGTGGGGAAACCTCAGGCTCTGACCCCTTTCAATTCCCGCCTCGGGCACCGGCCAAGAATCCCGCTTTCTACGAATTCACCGAGTTCGCGTAAGCCACCACCGACCTTGATTACCGCCTTCCGCGCGATGATCAACGGCCTCGCTCGGCCTCCTCAACGAAAACGGCTGTTGGCTGCAGACAAAAGCAGCTCTTCGCGCCCCGTTTCTGTCCAACGAAGCTAAAAAGCACGTCGAGCAACCTACTTGGCCGACCATTCTCGGCGTTTTTTGGCGTTGAGTTTACGGAAAATGGATGTGGATTCTTGGAAAAAGGCGGTTTATACTTCCTATCCTCCCGTGAACGACAAGCTGCTCTTCCTGCGGCACAAAGGCTGTTCGCGTCCCTGCGAATAAGGGCATGAAGTTCGCCGGCAATCCAGCGATCCGCGTTTCGCCAGGGATGGTGCCGCCCACCATCAATGATGAATTATGCCTAATTTTTGCGCAAACCCCCGATGAGAGCGATGGCTTCAATTCATTTGGATTATGCTGGACTTTATAGTACATTACAGTACATTTTCAGTAGTATTGAATCCTCCGTTGAGCCAATTTTGGCTGCTATGAATTAGAATAATTGGCTGTGGATTTCAGCAAATGATCACATCCTTCCATGCGAAGTACTTCGCGCATGACCTTACGCGACGGCATGGAGCCAATGATGTAGGTCGCCTATCACAATCCCTATTTGATGCCAGTGTTGATTTAAATCCTCACCAGATTGAGGCTGCTTTATTTGCATTGAAGTCACCCTTATCGAAGGGCGTCTTGCTTGCCGATGAGGTGGGCTTGGGAAAGACGATTGAGGCCGGAATTGTCCTGTGTCAATACTGGTCAGAACGCAGGCGTCGGCTGTTGGTTATCTGCCCCGCTTCATTGCGCAAGCAATGGGCATTGGAGATGGAAGAAAAATTCAATCTACCTGCTGTCGTACTGGACGCCAAAATCTGGCGAGATGCTCTCAAAAAAAGCCAATCACCTCTCGGTCAAAAAGCCATCGTTATCTTGTCGTATAACTACGCTAACAAGATGCGTGATGAACTGAAAGCCATTTCCTGGGATTTGGTGGTCATCGACGAGGCGCACAAACTTCGCAACGCCTACCGGGAAAGTAACAAGATAGGCCAAGGAATACGCTGGGCAACTGAAGACTGCCGTAAGCTGTTGCTGACAGCGACACCGCTGCAAAACTCACTGCTGGAGTTGTATGGCCTTTCCACGCTGATCGACGAACATCTGTTTGGTGACGTAAATGCCTTCCGCAGTCAGTATGTCTCAGCGGGGGGTGACTTGGAGGGTTTGCGGCAACGTTTATCAGGATTTTGTCGGCGCACCTTGCGCAATCAGGTCACGGAATATATCCGCTATACCGAACGGCGTGCCATTACCCGACCTTTTCGCCCTACCGATGATGAGCACCAACTCTATGAGGCCGTGAGCGCATTTTTGCTGCGCCCGAATAGCTATGCCATTCCGCATCGCCAGCGGCATCTCACAGAACTGATTCTGCGCAAACTACTGGCGTCCTCTTCGCTGGCGATTGCCGGGACGCTTGAGACCATGAAGGTTAGGCTGGAAGCCTTGCGCGATGAAAAAATACAAGACGACCCTGAGTTCGCTGAACAACTGATTGCCGAGGAAGACATCGAGGAAGACTTGCTCGATGAAATACTGGAGATTGATCCACCCGATGAGGATGAAAAGGCACTCCAGACTACTATTGACCGCAAGCAGCTAAAAGAAGAAATTGAATTGTTGGCGCATTTGGCCAAATGGGCGCGCAACATCGGCACCGACACTAAAACCCGCAGCCTGTTGAGCGCCCTGGAAATCGGTTTTCAGCAAATGGCCACAACAGGCGCGCAACGCAAGGCGCTTATCTTCACCGAATCACGCCGCACCCAGGCTTACCTTAATGAGTATCTGCAAGCCAACGGCTATGCGGGTCAGGTGGTTCAATTTAGCGGCACCAACAACAGCCCGGAAGCCACTGCCATTTATGAAAGCTGGCTAACTGCTAACCAAAGCACAGGCCGTATTGCAGGCTCCAGAGACATTGACATACGCACCGCACTGATTGAGCACTTCCGCGACCAAGCCAGCATCATGATTGCCACCGAAGCGGCTGCTGAAGGCGTCAATATCCAATTCTGTTCGCTGGTCATCAACTACGACCTGCCTTGGAATCCCCAACGTGTAGAACAACGAATAGGTCGCTGCCACCGCTATGGGCAACAGCATGACGTGGTGGTAATAAACTTCCTCAATGAACGCAACGAAGCCGACCGTCGCGTACTGGAACTGCTGACCGAAAAATTCAACTTGTTCAACGGTGTTTTTGGCGCATCCGATGACGTGTTGGGTAGTATTGAATCTGGCGTGGATTTTGAAAAGCGCATCCTGTCCATTTACCAGCAATGCCGCACCCCCACAGAAATTGATGTTGCCTTCAAAACACTGCAAGCGGAAATGGACGAACGCATCCAAGCACGCATGACCGACACCCGCAAAATGCTGCTCGAAAACTTTGACGAAGATGTGCATGAGCGACTGCGCATCCAGTTGAGCGACGCAAAAGCCCAGCTTGATCGCTTCAGTAAACGCTTCTGGTCGCTCACTCACTACATGCTGCATGAACGAGCGCAATTCGACGATGCCGCACTGGCCTTTGATCTCGCCAAGCCGCCTACACCGGAAATTGCCGTAGGGCGCTATCACCTCATATCCAAATCAACACCAAGCTCAAATAGACCACACACAACAAAAAACGCCGAAGCCGGAGATACAGCTCAAGAGGCGCGGGCAGAATACGGCGCATTTCTCTATCGCCTCTCACACCCGCTAGGCGAATTTGTCATCAATCATGCCAAATCGCTGGACACGCCACCCGCACGCATCGTATTCAATGTCAGTCAACACCCCACACGCCTGCATCTGATAGAGGCACTGCGCGGCAAGCACGGGTATCTAACCCTGAACGCGCTTGCGATTGAAAGCTACGAACGCGAAGAGCACCTGCTTTTCTCCGCCATTGATGACCAAGGGCAACCCTTGGAGCAAGAAACCTGTGAAAAGCTGTTTAACTGCATCGCAGAAAATGCAGGTTCGGCCAACATACCCGATACGATTACCCAAAGGCTCGCTGCTGAGGCACAACGACACACCAAAGCGACCATCAGCCAATCTTTGGAAGCCAACAACCAGCACTTCAATGAAGCACGCGAAAAGCTGGAAAAGTGGGCGGATGACCTGGTGCTGGCTGCCGAAAAGGCACTGAAAGACACCAAGGAACAAATCAAAATCTTTCAGCGCCAAGCCAGGCTCGCCACCAATCTCGACGAACAGCATGAAATTCAGCAAAAGATACAAAAGCTGGAAAAACAGCAGCGACGCCAGCGGCAAGAGATTTTTCAGGTCGAAGACAGCATCATCGAAAAGCGCGACACCCTGATCGATGCGCTGGAACGTCGCCTCACCCAGAAAACTGAATCAGAACGGCTATTCACCATTGAGTGGGCGGTTATTTAATGAACCCAATAACACTTATCCGAGATACCCCATGAGCAAATACGACGACCTCGTTAAAAAACTAAAAGAAATATTCCAGATTGACCGACCCGAACTGGATTTTGGTGTCTATCGCATCCTCAATGTCCGCTCCGGCGAAATCAATGACTATCTGGAAAATCGCCTCAAAGCCAAAGTAGGTGAAAGCCTGGCAGCTTTCGGCGCGGCCAATGTGGAAGGTGTGCACAAGGAACTGAAAGAGAAAGAAGCGCACTACCGCGCCGATGGCATTGATCCCGATACCGTGCCCAAGGTGCGTGAGCTAAGGCAAAAACTGGCTGAATATGGCGTTGGCACATCCGAGCAAGAAAACGCCGTGTTCACGCATCTGCTTACTTTCTTTTCGCGCTACTACGACAGCGGCGACTTCATCAGCCAGCGGCGCTACAAGGGCGACACCTATGCCATCCCCTATGCCGGTGAAGAGGTGGTGCTGCACTGGGCGAACAAAGACCAGTATTACACCAAAAGCGGCGAAAACTTTTCCAACTACGGATTCAAGCTGGATGATGGGCGCAGTGTGCGTTTCCGTTTGGTCACCGCAGACACGGCCAAGGACAACCGCAAGGACAACGACAAGGAACGCCGTTTTGTCCTGATCGAGCCGCACACCCGCACCCTCACCGATGATGAAGGTGACGAATACGAAGAAACACTGCTACCCGTGGCGGAAGAACCGGGTACAAATGGGAGCGAACTCGTGCTGCGCTTTGAATACAAAGCCATGCCCAAAGGCAGCAAGAAGGAGGCGCTGGTACTCGATGCGGTAAAGAGGGTGCTTGATGATGCCAACGTCAAAGCCCGCTGGCTGGACTTGAGCAAGCGCGAACCCACCGAGAAAAACCCGCAACGCACGCTGCTGGAAAAATGCCTGACCAGCTACACTACCGAGAACACGGAGGACTACTTCATCCACAAAAACTTGGGCGGCTTTTTACGCCGTGAACTGGACTTCTACATCAAGAACGAAGTCATGCACCTCGATGATGTGCAGAATGCCGAAAAATTTGCCGACATCGAAAAAAACTTGCGCCTGATTCAAACCCTGCGTGCCATCGCGCTGGATTTGATTACCTTCCTGGCGCAACTGGAAGACTTCCAGAAAAAACTCTGGCTGAAAAAGAAATTTGTTGTCGCAACACACTACTGCATCACCCTCGACCGTGTGCCGGAAAGCCTTTATCCCGCCATTGCCGCCAATCCACAGCAATGGGAACAGTGGGACAAACTGGGGATGCTGGATGGCAACAAATCCGACTTGTTCAACCAAGCTAAAGTGGGCAGTGTCGAATACCTGAAGGCGCATCCTTTCCTGATGGCGGACACTGCGCTGTTTGATGCGGAATTCAAATACGCCCTGCTGGCAGCGGTGGACAATCTGGATGAAAGCCTCGATGGGCTGCTGATACATGGGGACAATTTTCAGGCGCTGAATCTGATACAGGAACGCTATCGGGAAGCAATTGATGTGATTTACATTGACCCTCCGTACAACACAAATGCATCAGCCATTTTGTATAAGAATGGCTTCAAGGACTCTTCTTGGCTCTCGTTGATTGAGAATCGTCTAGCAAGAGCTAGATCGCTACTTGTATCAAATGCAGTTACTTGTGTCGCGATTGATGACACTGAATTTCCAAAATTAAAGATGCTGTTAGAAGAGATACTTGGGGCTGTTCTAGGTGTTGCTACAGTTAGAAGTAACCCTGCAGGAAGATCAACACCTAAGGGGTTTGCTGAGGCGCATGAATACGCAATATTTGTGGCCAATGACGAGCAATCTTCAGTCGGGCGACTTCCACGAAACGAGCGCCAGATTGCAAGGTATTCCGAAGAAGATAGTATCGGCCAATTTGAGTGGGTGAATTTTCGCAAACACGGTGGTGTTGAAGCAACAAGAGCCGCACGCCCGAAAATGTTTTACCCAATCTTTGCGAAAGATGGAAAGGTTCGTTTACCCAAGATTGAATGGGACACGACAACAAACTCTTGGATACTTCTGGAGTCACCATTAGACGGTGAAGAAGTTATTTGGCCTGTGGCTGATTCAGGTAACGAGCTACGGTGGAAATGGGGAGCTGAGTCATTTTTGGACGATATAGCGCATTTTATTTCTCGGCCTGATCAATCGGGGAAAGCTGGTGTCTACATGAAGTCCAGAATGTCTTCCGATGGGATGCTTCCTGTTACATGGTGGGATAGCAAACTATATTCAGCGACAGAGTATGGTACGAATCTTCTTACCAAGTTATTTGGAAAAATAGCAGACTTTTCGTTTCCGAAAGCGCTACAGCTTGTTGTTGATTCTCTCAGAGCATCCAATTTAAATAAGGACGGTTTGGTTCTGGATTTCTTTGCTGGCTCTGGTACTACTGCGCACGCAGTTATAAAGCTTAATCGGGGTGATGGGGGAAAAAGAAAGAGCATCCTGGTTGAACAGGGTCAATACTTTGACACAGTGACCAAGCCCAGAATACAGAAGGTTGTTTATTCTGCCGATTGGAAAGATGGCCGTGCGACCGCACCGCAGACGGGCATATCTCACGCCTTCAAAGTCGTCAAAATCGAAAGCTACGAAGACACCCTAAACAATCTGCAACTACGCCGTAACCAAGCGCAGCAAAGCCTACTCGACACCCTACCGCAATCCGTCAAAGAAGATTACCTGCTGCGCTATCTGCTGGACATCGAAAGCCGTGGCTCGCTGCTGTCGGTGGAACAGTTCAACAAACCGTTTGATTGCAAGCTGAAAGTGGCGGTGGATTCGGCGGGCGCATATCAAGAGCGCACCATTGACCTGGTGGAAACCTTCAACTACCTGATCGGCCTGCGTGTGAAGCATATCGACATGCAGCGGGATAAAGGCTATGTGTGGGTTTCAGGCTGGCTGCCAACGGGTGAAAAAACACTGGTGTTGTGGCGCGACGTGGAGCAGGTGGATTACGAAACCTTGAACCGCCTGTGCGACAAGCTCGCCATCAATCCGGCGGACAGTGAATTCGAGATCGTCTATATCAACGGCGACCACAACATCCTGTCTGTATTCACCAGCACCGAAGCCGAAGGGGGCATTACCAAGACACTCAAAATCCGCCAGATCGAGCCGGAGTTCCTTAGCCGCATGTTTGCGGTGGAGGGCGTGTAATGGCGGGCGAAATTAGTATTCATTCCGATTATCGGCAAGCACTGGGTGAGATCAAACAGCGGATTCAAACGACGCAACTGCGAGCAGTGTTGGCAGTTAACCGTGAATTGCTGGGCCTGTATTGGCACATTGGTCAGACGATTACGACCTTGCAGCAGGCGCAGGGCTGGGGTGGCGCCGTGGTGGAACAAATGGCGGCGGATTTGCAGGCAGAGCACCCTGGCATTCAGGGCTTTTCCCGTACCAGTTTGTTTGCCATGCGCCAGTTTTACCTGTTTTTCTCGCCTCGTTTTGAAGTTGTCCCACAGTCCGTGGGACAATTGCCCTGGGGGCATATCCGCACAATTCTGGGCAAGATTAAGGAGGTAGATGCTGCCCTGTTTTACGCGGCGGCATGTACAGAAAATGGCTGGAGCCGTCCGATTCTGGAACTGCAAATTGAGCAAGAATTGCACCTGCGACAGGGCATTGCACCCAGCAACTTCCAAGCAGTGTTGCCAGCACCGCAGTCTGAGCTGGCTCAGCAAACACTGAAAGACCCATACATATTTGATTTCCTTTCCTTGAGTCGGCAAGCCATAGAGCGGGATATTGAAAATCAGTTGGTCGCCAACATCACCCGATTCTTGCTGGAGTTGGGCAAAGGCTTTGCCTTTTTGGGTCGGCAGTACCCGCTGGAAGTTAATAGCCGCAGCTACTTTCTGGATCTGCTGTTCTATCACACACGCTTGAAATGTTATGTGGTGATCGAGCTGAAAAGCGGTGAATTCAAACCTGAGTATGTGGGTAAAATGAATTTTTATTTGTCGGCTGTTGATGACCTGCTGCGTGCGGAAGGAGATCAGCCCAGCATTGGCATGATCTTGTGCAAAGACAAAGACCGACTGGATGTGGAGTACGCCTTGCGCGATGTCAATAAACCGATAGGCGTGAGTTCATTTATTACCAAGGAAATACCGCTGGATGTACAGGCACAGTTGCCCACGGTGGCCGAAATTGAACAGCAGTTGGCGGGGAAGTTATGAGTAGCAGCTTCCACAAACAACTGGTGCTTAACCAGTGGATGATGGGTTTTTTCAAGGGCGGCACCTTGCATGCCCTGAAAAACCGTCTGGGTGAAGACCGGCACGAGGGCATAGACGAGGATGGTCAAAGCGGGTTTTTCCACGAGTTGCACCAAAATCTGTTTGAGGTGGATCGCATCAGTGAACAAAATCTGCGCCGTTACGACCTGAACATCGTGCAGCACTGGAATGCCATCACCGAACAGCGCAACAAGGTCGAAGGCACCGTGCTCAATATGAAGTACTTCCAGTATCTCTCGCTGCTGTTCACCGAGATTTACCTGGACTGGTATTTCAACCAGCGACAGCAATTGCTGGATGGCTTGAATGAGGCAATGCAGGCTTACAACGCCGGTTTGGTGGCTAACAATGAGGCTGAGCATTGCTTCCAGCCCTTTGATGCGGACGGACTGAACAAGCTGGCATTCTGGAACGCCACCGGCAGCGGCAAGACGCTGCTGTTGCACGTCAACATCCGCCAGTATCTGCATTACTTTCAACACGGCAATAAAAACGCTTATCCCGATAAAATTATTCTGCTCACGCCCAACGAGGGTTTGTCGCGCCAGCATTTAGCGGAATTGCAGCTCTCGGGTCTTGGCTTCTGCCGCCTGTTCGATAAAAACCGCAGTGGCGTTTTCAAGGGCACGATTGAGATCATCGACATCAACAAGCTGGGCGATGAGATGGGCGACAAGACAGTCGCGGTAGAAGCCTTCGAGGGCAATAATCTGGTGCTGGTGGATGAAGGGCATCGTGGCACGGGTACGGCAGCCGGAGCCTGGATGAGACGCCGTGAGTCTCTGGTGCGCGGCGGCTTTGCTTTTGAGTATTCCGCCACCTTTGGGCAAGCAGTGGCGAGGGGCTTGACGGTGCTTAAAGCTGAAGAGGAGTTAATTAAGAATAAAGCGAAAGTGCTGTTTGATACCAGAAACCTGAGAAGACTTGATGAGGCTCAAAAGCAGCAGTTGACGCTGACTGGCGAAGACAAGCGTAGAGCGCGCACGATGGCGACGCGGGAAATTTACGCCAAAAGTATTCTGTTCGACTACTCCTACAAGTTTTTCTACGAGGACGGCTACGGCAAGGAATCGCTGATCCTCAATCTGAAGGACGAGGATTACGCACAAGAGGATATTAAACGCCTGTACTTCACCGCTTGCTTGCTGAGCTTTTATCAGCAGCAATATCTGTGGAGCACAAACCGTAGCAAGCTGGCCGACTTTAACATTGAAAAGCCACTATGGGTATTTGTCGGCAATACCGTGGCTGGTGAAGATTCGGATATTCTGGACGTGCTGAAATTCCTGGCGGGATTTTTGAATGACGAGACAAAAACCAAGCGGTGGCTAAAAGACTTGCTGGCAAATACCGCGCGCTTGCTGGATGCCCAAGGTCGCAATATTTTTCATGACCGTTTTACCCCGTTGATGCAATTCAGTGCCGATGATGTTTATTCCGGCATTCTCAAGAAGCTATTCAATGCCGAGGCACGGCAACGGCTGAAGGTGGTTAATCTGAAGAGCAGTAAAGGCGAGCTGGCGCTGCGTGTAGGCGATGCGGAACCGTTTGGGCTGATTAATATCGGTGATGATGCCGGTTTTTTCAAAGAGGCAGAGAAGACCGATAATTTAGCGTTGTTCGATACCGAAGCGGATGACTTTGGCGGTTCGATGTTTGGCACGCTAAACAGCAAAGATAGCAAGTTGCATGTACTGATTGGTTCGCGCAAATTTACCGAAGGCTGGAGCAGTTGGCGTGTCTCCACCATGGGTTTGCTCAACATGGGCCAAGGCGAAGGTTCGCAAATCATCCAGTTATTCGGGCGCGGCGTGCGCTTGAAGGGCAAGGAGTATTCACTCAAACGCAGCACGCCTGGCCAACGACCAAAAGGGGCGCATCTGGAGCGGCTGGAAACGCTGAATATTTTTGGTGTGAATGCGGGTTATATGGCCACCTTTAAGGAATATCTGAAAGAAGAAGGTGTCACACCGCCCGATGAAATGATTCAGTTGGATTTTGAAACCCGTCCCAATCTACCCAAGAGCACGCTCAAGACGCTGGCGCTGAAAGACGGCTACAAGGACAACCAGATCAAAGGATTCAAGCGCACGCACTTTCCATGGCTATACGAAGTGCCCGCCGAGTTTAAAGGCAAGATCAACAATGTGCATATTGATCTCGATTTATATCCAAAAATAGAAGCCATGAGCACGCAGGATAAAACCAGCACCACAGCAGATGCCAACATCCGCAATAAGGGCAAGATTGCAAGCGATACCATGGCGCTGTTCGATTTCGACCGGATTTACCTAGCAGTGCAGGAGTTCAAGCAACTGCGCAGTTGGAGCAACTTGCGGCTGGAGGGTTTGCGTTTGATGGATTTTTGCTTGACGCGTAATGACTGGTACACGCTCTATATTCCGCAAGCCGAGCTGAATATTCGCAACATCGCCGATATCGGCAAACAGGAAGATATTCTCATCCGTTTACTGCAGGACTATACCGACCGTTTTTATAAGGCGCTGAAAACGGCTTATGAGGGACAGTTTTATGACATCGTAAACGTGAAGGAAAACGATGACACCCTGCTCAAGGTATATCACTTCGAGATCGACAACAACGAAGACGGGGAGGCTTACGAGAAGAAAATCAGAGCTCTTCAGTTGCTTGTGACGGCTGGTAAGCTGGGCGAAGCCAGCCAGTGGAGTGCTGGCCAGATGGTTGCCATTTGTTTTGATCACCATCTGTATTATCCCTTGTTCGCTATTGAAGGTGCAGTGCCTTTAAAGATGCGCCCGCTGGCATTTGATGCACCCAGCGAAGTGCAGTTTGTGCGTGACCTTGAAGCGTTTTATAAGTCGCCACTTGGGCAGAAAATTATTGGCAAGCGTAGCCTTTACCTGCTGCGCAATGCCGATACCAAAGCCAAAGGGCTGGGCTTTGCCTTGGCAGGTAATTTCTACCCGGATTTTTTGCTGTGGTTGGTGGACGATGAAACCGGCGAGCAGTGGCTGAATTTTGTTGACCCAAAAGGGTTGCGCCAGATGAGCCTGAACGATCCCAAACTTGGGCTATACAAGGAGGTGAAAGTGCTCCAGGAAAAACTGGGCGACCCGAAGCTGACGTTGAATGCCTTTATCGTTTCCGGGACGCAGTTTGCAAGTCTGCTGAATGTCTCCTGCAAGCAAGCAGACCTGGAAGAGCGGAATGTGTTGTTTATGCCTGACGGTGGGCAAGTTTATTTGCAGAAAATGTTTGAGCGGATTACATAGATCACTACCAAAAACTGGTACACGGGAACCCGCGCCGTTATTGGGTTGTAACACTGTAATTCCATTTCTAATTCAATCAGCGAATAATTTTATCCCCTCGCCCCGCTTGCGGGGAGAGCGAAGCGAGGGGTCGGGTTAGGGAGAGGGATTGGTTAAATAACATGATTATTTTCATGTTTATTGAACTTACCGCCCACCCTCTCCCCAACCCTCTCCCGCCCTGCTGGAGAGGGAGTAATAATGCATTTTTGAATTAGAAATGGAATAACAGATAAAACGTTGATTTACGGGGGACTGAAACCGCCAAGGCTTTGACCGGCTATAAAACGAGACTGCACACTTGCATCATCAAGATCCGCTGGAAGCGGAAGGCGTAAAACGATAGCCGTGCCTTTTGGTGAATCTAACTTCATCCATCAATGCAAAATTGTCAGTGGCTCGTCGCCTTCCTTCTTGGGCAGCAGGTGCATAAATCGGCCTCCAACTTCCGTGAAATAACGAAACTCGATAGTCCCAATGGTTCGTTTCTTCTTGGAAATTCCCTTGGGCTTGATCTGTGGCTGTGCGACCCACACGCCACGCCTCGTTTCCAGCGCAAGGGAGCACACATCGATTGCGTAGGGTGATGCACCTATGCTGCCATACTTGTCGAGAATTGCGTCCATCTGCGGTATTTTGTTGGGCCGAAGCGACCAGGCTTCCATGATTGAGAACACGAAATCAGCATCCAATGCTGACGCCGTTGACTGGATCGTCTGCGCTGACTGATCTTTGTCCTCGCCGCTCCCCGGTTGAATCATCACGGGGATGACTTCCTTGGTGGTCAGGTTGCCAACGAACGCCATTGCCTGAAGATTTTCTCCGGCCTCCAGAAAGCCCCGCGCTTTGCTGATCAGCATATCAATGATGTCCATGTATGCTTGTGGTGGCGTGCTAATGGGTGGCTCAATCATTTTTTCCTCACTATCTGCCACCGATCGTGCAACCCGGGGAAGGTGCGGTGATGTTCGTTGAGCGCCAGCGTCTCAGCGTCGAGGTCTTCAAAATCGGTGCTGAGCACGTCGAAAAACTCCTCGGTTGCCGTGTTGCCGCCTTTTTCTTCGCCTTCGAGAAACATAACCTGTCCTGACTGCATAGCGTGAGCGACCTGTTCGCCGAACGGCGTGCCGAGGTTCGGCCAGACCAGCAGCACCACGTCAAAACCGCCGGGGAGCAATGCAACCGCGTCGCCGTGGTGATCAAGGCGAAACACGGATCGCATTGGATAACCGCGCTTCATGTCACGAGGTTGACTATAGTCCGTCCAGTCGGCGGCAGTAACTTCAATTCCCTGTTGCGCAAGCTGGTCGGCAAGCCAGCCAGAACCACTACCGGCTTCGAGCACTTTTTTACCTTTGCACAGCGCCGCCAGAGAAGAAATGCATTCTGCCGTAAATAGGCAGAAGCCGAACTCCCGGTTGTAGCGCTTGCGTTGGTGGTAGAGCACATCGAATTGTTCTGGATCGTCCAACAGGTCGGCAGAAAAATATGAAGCAGCAGGCAAGCCGGGAAGCAATGCCCCTGCCTGTTCAGCAGCTTCAAGCTCGGCAAGGATGGCGGACTGGGTCACTTGCCGGTCATACCCTTGGCAATCTCGTATTCACGTTGCAACCCGGAGCCGCAATCCACTTTCGGGTCGAATAGCGCCATGCCAACGTGCATATAGCAAAGGAGTTGCAGGCCAGAAAAATCCCCGTCGAGGTTTGTGAGTGAATAACGCTTCAATGGATTGTTGATTTCTAATCCAGTCTCACCCAGCCGCGCGATCTCCATGGCCACACGCCCGACTTGTTCACGCGGAATTTCGGCGAACCGCTTCATGGCGCCCATCATGTACTCAACCGCATCCGGGCGATATCCGTCTGCTACAACTTTGCGGAGATCGGCCTGTCCTGCCCGATTCAAAATCTGCTTGGCCGTTTCCGCAAACTGCGAATCTGGAAACCGCTTCAGCACGTCTTTGTAGACCTTTAGCGCTTCCTTTCGGTGCGCATCCATCGAGTCCAGACAGTGCGCCAACCCCATCAGCACCGCTGGGTTATCTGGTGCAAGCGAAGCGGCTTGGCGGAAATACGGCAACGCCTCAACATACTTTCCAGCCCGAGCCAAGGTCGCAGCGAGGTTCTGCTTGATGAGGGCATTGTCCGGCTGGATTTTCGCTGCCGTCTTGAGCACAAATGCAGCTTCGTCGTAGCGCTGAAGTTTGGAGAGCGAAACTCCGATGGCGATGGCGGCGTTGTCGTAGCTCGGATCGAGGTTGAGGCACTTGTTTAACGGCACCAGTGATTCCTCGACGCGGCCAAGCTCCGACAGGGCTAAAGCAAATGTCGGGGTCATCGACCATCCCATACATGGCCTCCAGTCCCGGCAGCGCGTCCTCAATATAACCGTGGCTGAGCAGGCCAAACAGATAAGTCTTTGGCTCAACTCCCTGCTGCGGCACCGCGACAACGCGCACCATCCCGTCGTTAACGACCACCGCCGCAGTCCAGTCCTTCGCAGCGTATTGCATGGTGAACTGAAAAATGACCGCTTCTTCAAACCCCGAATCGGTGATTGGTGGCAGACCGGTCAAATCGAGGGATGTGAGGGTGCGTTGAAAAATCTCTGGTGCTTGCTTATGCATATTACGATAACTTTCAGTAGTGCGGGACACACACCTTGGAATCCGGCAATAACCCCATGAGCGTCCCAGCAGCTTCGGCAAAGCCATTGAAGTCGCTGACAGTCTGGATCGGTGTGGGTTTCGATAATAACCGAAACGTCATCAATTGTATAACAATGATCGCCATCCTTTGAAAGGCTGGTGCGCGAACCGGCTCTTAGCTACTGAGAAAAAGGGGCAAGCTTGTTTATTAATGATTTTAGCTGTTCGCGCCATTTTCTAGCTGGGGCACATATCCTTCTTGATATCGCTTGTGAATCGGCTAATTATACCCGACACGCTCTAATATAATTAAAGCACAGATTTTCCTATTTTCATGATTTTCCTATTGTAAAACAGGGGCCTATAGATGCGCACGCTTGCTGCGCGGGATAAAGAAAAAGATTTGCCTACCGATAAATCAGAAGTAGCATTGGGCTACCCGCCTTAGTGGCACGGTAGGAATATATTCATCGAACCGCCGTGTACGTGACCCGTATGCACGGTGGTGCGGGAGGAGGTTTCAGTGGGCATCGTAACAGAACTTGATCAAGTTGCAGTGAATATCGCGGAACTTGAGCGCGGAAGATCCGCATCATCATCTGGCGCAAGTGCTGAGGAATATCGCGCACTCATCAAGCGTGGGACGTGCTTTGTTCCGTATGTGTCCAACGAGGGGATGGCTTTTGCTCCGTCCAGATTCTTGGGGTATATCGGGAACAAACTAACCACACACGCGAATAATCCAGACCGTGATGGGCGCATAACCAATGCGGCGCTAAACAAAATCTTTGGGTCACAGCCACATGCAGATGCATCTTTGGAGCGTCGGTATTTGGCATTCTGCGCCCAAGTTGGAGTTCAGCCGTCTCAATCTGGGGCTTTCGGTGTTGCTCGGAAGTACTGGGTTACGTTGGAGTCCATAGATATTCTGGAAGCGGATGCCACGACAGAAATTACCAGCGATCCTGGAATCACGGCAACTGAGAAGCAGCAACTAGTTAAAGCACGCATCGGGCAAGGCCTGTTTAGAGAGATGTCACTTTCGTACTGGGGCAAGTGTTGTCTCACTGGCTGTGAGCTTCAAGGCGTGCTGCGCGCGTCACATATAAAGCCGTGGCGAGATTGTTCCAACTCCGAACGCCTTGACGTGTACAACGGTCTACTGCTCTCCCCAAACGTGGATGCTCTATTTGACAAGGGTCTGATTTCATTTGAAGACACGGGCGAAATCTTAATTTCATCTCAACTATCTGAAGCCGCGCTCAAGGCCCTCGGCTGCAATTCGAAGATGAAGATTGCGCTTAAGCCGGAACACGCAAAGTATCTCTCGTATCATCGGGAGAATCAGTTTGTTGGCTCAGCGGCCTAACGAATAAAGATAAGATCGTGGATCGCTTCGCTCTCACGATCTATCCTGTGGTTGGATAAGCCCCGAATGTGATCTTCCCCCATTTTTGCGCCACCTCAGTGCCTCATCGAAGCCATGACGTTTACTAACAACCCCGCCGACCGAGCCGAAATCTGATGAGCGCTCTAACGTCCGTTATAACTGAGACCAACGCCAAACGGATTGCCGGGCTATGGCGGTGAAAATACTGCACCAAGCAACCTTTTTCCTTTGACCCCTTGGCCCTTTGCGACAGCCCTTTGGGGTAGGGCCTTTCCATTAACAGCCCCCTTCCCTTCCAGGCCGTTTCGACCCTTTGCGGCTGTCCATCTTGAATAGCCTTTTACAACATTCCCGTGAGATTGCTGGTGCTGGTGATAGCCACGCAGGCTACACTGTGGCATCTCTGTGGCATCATGGCTCATGCTGGCTTCTTATGAGGTGTTATTGCCACTACAACCGTTTTTTTTCTATATGTCGAAATCGGCCCAGATGGCGGCATGATCCGAGGCGGCGTCGCTTTTATCTTTGATGGTGTCGTAGTGTGGAAATAGCGTTCCATTGATTCCACCCCACACTCCCATACGCCAGATGCCGCCCCCTGTCATCGTAGTCATGAGTGCCGGTGAGCATAAAATATAGTCGATCTTGTTGCTTTTGGTGCCGTTGGCGTATGTGCCAGGTCTTCCACCATCATCAAAATTGAAATTTTCACTGATATCTTTCAGAGGTGAGCCACTACCGCAGAGAGGTGCTAACGGAACGCTATCGGGTGTGTCATTCAGATCACCGATAACTGCAACAAGTGGATGTGTTTCAACAATTGCGTCATAAATTTCACGAATGCGTTTGGCTTGCGCTTGCCGCTTTGCATTAGATTCCGCAGCCGAGCCATAGCCTTTACTCTTAAGGTGATTCACCAGCACCCAAAGGGTGTTGCCCTTCGGTGTTTTGATTTGGTATGTTGCGCAATCGCGCGAAAACAGGGGCTTGCCATTTTTGGCGCGCTCATCCGCATGAGATTGGATAGATTCGATCGGGAATCCCTCTTTAGTCATAATTGCTACATCAATGCCCCCGTTCGTCATTACCATCAATGAGCATCACATGCCTGTATTCTTCTGCGCCTATCTCAGTCGATGCCAATACGAGTTCGTTGAAATGCTTTAATCCAAGGCGGTCTTCAGCCTCTACGACTCCCAGTACGTCCGCGTTAATGTCCTTGATGACACGCGCAGTGTTGGTAATCGCTACTGCTTTGACAGGTTCTTGCTTAAGCTCCAACCAGCCAATCCACTCCGCGCGTCCGGTCGCCACGATCTCCGCATCGACAGAGGCCGTTTCTTTTTTCATTAAGCGCCCGCGATTTTCGCGCAAGACAAAATACGTGGATCCAGGGGCTTTGAGCATCTTATATTTTTCTAAGACACTCAGCATGGCTGCCTTATCGGCAGTGCTATAAACGTCTTTGGCAATCAAGGTATTAAACTTGGCATAGTCGGACAATATCGGTTTCCCCTCCGACCAACTGTCGAGATTCATTACTTTAGCGCGTTCAAACAGGTTTTCTACGTTATAGCTGGCAAGTCTCATGTGATGATCTCCCTTCCTTCTCTAAACCTTCATAAATCCCGCTCATGGCCTGTGTGGACGCCACATTTTCTTAGTGCTAAACGCGGGCGCATTCGGCGATGTCCTCCTTGCGAGCCTCGGCCACGGCCTGATTGAGGATCTGGCAATATCGTTTGAAGCTGTTCAAGTCCGCCACACCGCATCTCCGCAGGTTCATGATGCCTCACGTTATGCTGCACAGTGTACGCGCGCACCAGCAAATCACATATCCCCGTCAGGAGGGTACGTGGTTAGCGTGCCTGGCACGCAGGGCAGCTCCGTCCAGCGTATAGGTGGTGTATATCCAAAGTGACCTCCATGACGAAGAAGAAACCGCCCGATGTAAGCCTAGCCACCACGCCGAAAACGAACTCCACTGACATCAAGGTTATGCGAAGTTGTCATTGCTGTCATTGCCGAGAAGATCGACCGCATCATTGCATTACGCTTGAGTGGACACGGTATCACGGCCACGGCGAAGCTGACCGCGATACCGTGAAAACCAAGTCAAGAGAGTATGGGCGCTTCGTCGGCGCGCAGAGGCACAGACGTAGGGCTTCGCCTAGAATTACGCCCACTCTACATATTCTGAATGAAACCCGCCAGCCGAGATGCACCAAAGGCACCACTGAAAATTGTGTGAAAGCGCCACCTGCTGTCCGTGGCTTTGTGAGTGGTCGCTTCTGATCACACGGCAGCCGTTGATCTCGATGCCGTATGACGTGCAGCAATCGACCCGTTACAGCCAGTCAGGCTGGTCGCATCGAATGTCCGTATCATGCTACGGGTAGACTGGCCCTGCACTTGCAGGAATTGAGTTTGCGGCAGAAACGCTCGCTTCCTACCCCCCAGCGCTCTACAATGCGAATGAGCTCGCCGGCCAATAACACTATCTGCGTTCAAGGTTTTGCAAATGCCTGTTAGCAAACACAAGTCGAAAAACAAATCGCACAAACGGAAGGTGAATCAACAAGCCAAGCCGGGCGGTATGGTTTTCATGAAGCATCCCTTTTCTACTTTGCCCCAAGAAGCCGTTCTTAAAGGGCTGATTGAGATCGGAAAGACTCATCAGGATGAGTTTCCCAATCGGCTTGCTGCAGTCGAAGCTGTTCTGCGGTCTACCGATCCGTTGCTAACGATCTCGATGCTCGCGACCTACGGTCTCTTGGGAGGCGTTGATGACAACGGTCATGTCAGTGCCAGTTACAAGGGAGAAGAGTTCAATCAGTCGCATGTCGAGCTAGTACAGGCACTTTGCCTTCGCATTCCACCCGCCGAGTGCTCGCGAGAATTCCCCAGGCCCGACACCATTCAGCAATTGTTCGATCTGCTACCAGATTTGGGTGAAGCCTACTACCAGAGACGTTTTTCTCAACTTCAAGATGAGCGTTCCGACGAAAACAGAGCCGTCATGCTGATCCAGGAGGAATTGCGTCTTCATACTCAGATCGTTCGCAATTGGGGCTATCTCAGTCGCGTGGTGGGAATTGCGAAGCGCCTCTGCGCACCAATCGACGATGTGTTTCGGGTAGCGGTCGGCATGCGCGCAACCAGCATGATTGAAATTTTTACCCATTTGATCCAACGACATGATCGGCTGGTCAATAGGCGACTTGGAAGGCTGAGACCGGCATTCATTGAAAACACGATTGCCGGGATGCTTGACGCCTACCACAAGGCCAATCCGCATCTGGAGAACTCGACTGCCAAGATGGTCTCCTTCGCAGGCGAACAGGGAATTACGTTGGAACACATGAAGTTTATGCTCCTGTCCCATTCGGACTTATCCCTTAGTGACACCTATACATTCGATGCTGAAACACTGGCAAAGGAAACCGGTCTCGAAGTACCGTCGATTACGTCTGCGTTGGATCGCTTGAGCGTTGGCTTTGGCGACCTGACTGACAAGAATCCAGAACACTTCTTTCTTACGAATCCGGTTTGGACAAAGCCTGTAGTGAAACTTGCGGGCGGTCAGTACTTCTGCGCGATGCCGCAAGTATTCTTCTCCTTCGTGTTCCCAATCCTCGCGGAATTGCTGGGCAGCAATGGTTCCTCGATGAAAAAGTACGAGAAGCGCAGAGCAGAATTTCTTGAATCTGACATCCGTGAATTGTTCGAGAAGGCATTTCCCGGTTGCGAGATCAGCACGGGCTACCGTTGGCGAGAAGACACTGACGAGTATGAGAACGATCTGATGGTTCGTGTCGATTCCCATCTCATCCTGGTCGAAGCCAAGTCCCATTCAATTTCGTGGCCGGCACTGCGTGGAGCGCCAGACCGTGCGCGTCGGCACGTCAAGGAGATACTCCTTGATCCTTCAATTCAATCATTGCGCCTGGCTACTCGCGTCACGCAAGCACTTGCCGACAAAAACAACAGGGAATCGTTGCTGCCTCACTTCCCGGCGTCCTTGGATCAAGTGCGCACTGTGCTGCGGTTGTCCGTCACTCTTGAGGATTTCGCCACCCTTCAGACAACACTTCATCATGCCAAGAAGGCGAACTGGATTCCTTCCGATCACCCAATCGCACCGTGCATTTTGTTGGCCGATCTGGAGGTCGTGTTCGATATCCTCGAATCGACGCCGCACAAGATCCACTACCTGAAACGCCGTGCCGATCTTGAGGCCCATTTCGACTACAAGGGCGACGAATTAGACCTGTTGGGCTTCTATCTGCAATCAGGCTTCAATGTTGGCGATGCCGAGTATTCCGGGCATCACTTCGCGTTGGTTTCCATGTCGAAGTCGATTGACCGGTATTACACTGCCCTTGAGGAAGGAATCGTCACTACCAAACCAGCACCGAAGATGACTCGCTGGTGGAAAGACATGTGTGCCAAGATCGAGGCACGGGATTTTCATCAATGGTCGGATATTGCGAATGTGCTGCTTGGCGTGTCGTTCGAGGATCAGGAAACGATTACCAAGAAATTCAAGAAAATCGCCAAGAATGTACACAAGAACTGGCGTAAACCCAATCACAACTGCGCGATCATCCTGATTCCGCCGAAAGAACGATCCGATACGCTCGCAGTTGTCGCGTTTAAAGAGCGCGATAAGGATGATCGCCATACCCGCATGCAGAATGTGGCGGCAGAGGTTTTCGAGAAATCGCATACGGAGCGCTGCTTGGTAATTGGAATCAACATCGACAAGATGCACTACCCGTATTCGCTGGTTGCTGTGTATTACAGACATCCACAATGATCTTGCCTGTAATAGGTGAGCCAGACATAGAAAAAACTGGCTGTTGCCTAATTTCCGGTTTGTCAAAAGCCGACATGTATTGCATGATGATAATTTTACTGGCCAATGGCCGCTTTGGCCGACATCCGGTCATTCGTAGCAATCACCATGACTGACTGAAACTGGCACACTGCTGCCTGCCAGGCCAATAGCTTGGATACAAATTCTACGACTGCTTCCTGCCTGATACCAGACAATCACCTCCATTGGATTTGAGTAATTAATGCGGCGGGTTTGGCGCATAGAACCCACCCCTCGCTGGAAGACAAAAAAAGGCGATAAATTTTCCTGCCATTTAACCACTCATAATACGCGGCCAGCGATCATGCACCGCATCCTCATGCTCGGGTGTCACCGTCACAATATAGAGGCGTTGTTCATGGCCATTCCGGGCGATCAGCCCTTGAAGCCACTGGCCTTTCGTAACATCGTACCAATGCGATTGCCCGGTGATGTCTTTTTCCATAAAGGATTTCACGATGACTTTGACCGGGCGTGGAAACCATTTGTCCCAGCGTCCCGCGTAGATAGCCTCCAGTCGCGCCCAACCGCCCAGCGGCAAGGCACCGGCCTGTTCCTTGCGTCGCCCCCAGGGCAGCACGTCAACACGGCCGGATTTAGCGCGCACCGGCAAGGTGGCCTGGGGATTCGGGAAGTACACGCGCACGTCCTGGCCGTTGTGTGCATAATACACGCCGCCACACATGACTATATCGTTTGCCGGTGGCCAAACGGTTTCCATGCGGGGGCAATGACATTTGGCATGGTGGAACGGTGCAGCAACGGCGCGGGGGCGAGGGTGAATTCGCCGTAGCGTGCGTTGATGCGATCCATGGTGCAATTGAGTGCTTCACGCTTTTGCTGATGGGCGTCCTGAAATAATAAGCTTTGTTTGTCAGACTGGGGATCCGTGGCGGTGAGTTGCACTTGGTGTATGCCTTCTCCTCTCCAGCATTCGATGAGCATGCGCTGGCACAGCGCCGCGATGTCGCGACTGTCTTGTGTCGGCAGTGCGGCGGCATAGGCGCCGCCCAACCAGCCTTGATCAGTGCGCAATCCAATAAAAAACCGCTGTGCCTTGAAGCCGTGACGGCGCAGGCGTGCACCAACCTTATGCCCCATGTGATGCAGATAGATACGCACCACCTCGGGATCCCGCGTGTTAGGCGGCATGACTTTACCGTGGCCAATGGATTTGGGGTCAGGCACGACCGTCTCCAACGGGGCGGGATCCAGACCCTGCGCCATTAGCCACATGCGTCTACCGACATTGCCAAAGCGCTGGCTAAGCGCGCTGATCGGCAGGTTTTTCATGTCACCACAGACGTGTACACCGCGTGCCGCCAGATAACGTCCCACGCCCTCACCAATACCGCACAAGGCGGTGACGGGCACATTGCTCAGTCTGGTTTCTGATTCCCAAGGCAATATGACGGTGAGGCCGTCGGGTTTTTCCAGTTTCGCGGCGTACTTGGCGGTAGTTTTATCCCCGGACATGCCGACCGAGCACAATAAGCCCGAGGCTTGGAACACGATGCGCTTGATCATGCGCCCGATGTCTTCGACGGAACCATACAGGTGCTGCACCGGGGTGATATCGAGAAAGGCCTCGTCCACTGAAAACACTTCTATTACCGGGGTAACCACGGTCAAGGCTTCCATGATGCGGGTAGAGGCTTCGGCATACCGTTCTGGATGGGCCGGGCACTGAATAAGGTCCGGACACAGCTGGCGCGCCTGGCGCAGGCGCATGCCGGTTTTGATGCCGTAGGCGCGCGCTTCGTACGAGCAGGTGATGATGCAGGTGCCTTGAGCACCGTTGGTGATGGCCACCGGTCGGCCCCGCCATTCGGGGTTGTCACGTTGTTCGATGCTGGCAAAAAAAGCGCTCATGTCGACGAGCGCAATCATGCGCGGCCACGGGGTTATTGGTGAGGTCATGGCCATTACCTCCTGTATCGACGCAGCAGGGTGGCCAAAACCCCCTGGATTGTCACCCGCTTGGCGGGGTAGATCATGGCCGCATAGGCCGCGTTGGCGGGTGCCAATTTTATGCGGTCATTAGGGAGGTAGTGGAGGTGTTTGAGGGTGGCTTCTGTGTTGTCGATGAGCGCCACAACGGTGTCGCCCTCCACAGCGGTATCACCCCGTTCGATGATCGCGTAATCACCATCGAAAATACCGTCGTCTATCATGGAGTCACCACACACCTTCAGTACAAACCGATGAGGGCTCACCCATTCGGCGAGATCGAGCGTATCTTCACCCGCAATAGCCTCGATGGGTCGGCCCGCCGCAATGCGCCCCAGTAACGGCAAGGTGGTAGCGCTGGCTATCGGTGCCGGCAGGTAGAGGTGGCGATGCTTGTCCGTCGTGGCGCACAAGACACCTTTGGCAATCAATGCATGTATATAACGATTTACCGTGCCACGTGAGCTGATCTCCAGGGCGGCGCCGATTTCGCTCAGGCTTGGGCTGTGGTCATGGTGTGTCAGGTAGTCGCCTATAAAGGCCAGCATGCGGCGTTCTAATCGGGTCAGCATCGGAAGCCCTCTACGGATGGTTGCGAGGGAGGGAGTATAAGAGTACAAATGGAGTACAGTCAAGCACTCTTTTTGGCTGAGCCAAAGAAAGCGACGTATCAGTGAGTGATGGCGGATGCGCCCCAGTCTTTGTATTAATCTGAAAAGGTTAATATAAAGCCGCATTACCGGGTAACGTTTAACCGCTCGAAAGAACGACTTCGCTGCCGCGCGAAGGCATATCGAAAACGCTACGGAGCGCGGAGATATATGGCCTTCCGCCGTCAGCGCGAAAGCAGTCCCGAGACTACAACACTCCCCGGACCAAAGTGAGCGTTGATCTCGATCATTATGCTCACCTGCGCCTCGCCTCCTTGGCTGAAGATCTGGGCAAGACGTTCTCCGATACCGTCGTATTGCTGGAAGAGGCCTACTGGAAGACCCGTGACACTGGCATGTTAAAACACCCTCCCCACCCGTAGCCAATGACGCGGCGAGCACAGGCGGGGCGTGATGCCTGGCACATCGTTCCTGATGGCGCAACTGGTCTAGGGAGGAGTCCGTTTCGTTGCCCTACGTGCTCCCGGCACATGGGGCAACCCTCAAATGTGCCATGAAGCGGTCAGTCGATGACGGACTCCATTTTGTGGCACAATGCAATTGTGTCGCTGCATCCACAACTTACCATGGAGGAAAGCATTGTGATTAAAACCAAATCGTATGCTGCAAAAAGTTCATCCAGTCCACTGGCGCCCTTTGAAATTCATCGCCGCGCCCCCGGACCCGAAGATGTACAGATTGAAATTCTTTATTGCGGCGTTTGTCATTCTGACCTGCATACGGCCCGCAACGAGTGGAAAAACACGATCTACCCTTCCGTGCCGGGCCACGAAATTGTCGGTCGCGTGGTCGCCGTGGGGGAGAAGGTGCGGGGTTTTAAGCTGGGTGATCTTGCAGGTGTGGGTTGTATGGTCGATAGTTGCGGGCATTGCCATTCTTGCCATGAGGGCGAAGAACAATACTGCGAAAGCGGTTTTACTGGCACCTACAATGGGCCAGTATTTGGCGGTGAGAATACCTTCGGTGGTTATTCTCAGAGCATAGTTGTCAAAGAGTCCTTTGTACTGCACATTCTGCATGACGAGAAGGAATTGGCGAGCGCCGCTCCGCTGCTGTGTGCAGGCATCACCACTTACTCGCCTTTGCGTCATTGGCAAGCGGGCCCGGGCAAGAAGGTGGGGATTGTCGGTCTCGGCGGTCTTGGGCACATGGGAGTAAAAATCGCTCATGCTATGGGGGCTTATGTGGTGCTGTTTACCACCTCTCCAAGCAAGATTGAAGATGGCAAAAGGTTGGGTGCCGACGAAGTATGTATTTCCACAGACCCCAAACAAATGGCGGCCCATGCCAACCAGCTCGACTTTATCCTGAATACGGTCGCCGCGCCCCACAACCTTGATCCATTCCTGCAACTGCTCAAACTAGATGGCACCATGACCCTGGTGGGTGCTCCGGCAGAACCTCATCCTTCACCTGGCGTATTTAACCTCATCTTCAAGCGCCGCCAATTGGCAGGTTCGCTTATTGGTGGGATACGTGAAACGCAGGAGATGCTCGACTTTTGTGCTCAACATAAAATTGTCTCAGATATCGAGGTTATTCCAATGGATTACATCAACACCGCCTATGAGCGGATGCTCAAGAGCGATGTTAAGTATCGCTTTGTGATCGATATGGCTAAATTTTAGAGTTGAAGGTATTTCAACCTATGAATTGCTCCAGCTGTTGTAGATGCGTTCTGCGTATCCGCTTTTTGCATCACTGAACGCCTGCAACGTGCCAACTCCGGACCGTCGACCACCCATGATCGTATGTCCGTTGCAATACTGATAGCCGCCATTCAAGTTTTGATGTTGCTTAAAGGGCTTTGACCCCTTAATCTGTTCAAGTGAGTGGATCGATCCCTTATGATCTTGCAAACATTCTAAACAAATCTTTACGGCGTTTAACTTGAATTCTTTATCGTGGTTTCTTACTGTACACTGCCGCCAGTGGTGCAAAATTAACACTATTCCACGACTCACTTCAGCCAGCGATTGTCAGTGCCTCTGTCCAGGCAATACCATCTCCTTCAGCAGGATGCCTAGGTTCATCGGTGGGGCGACCACCTTCCCGTCTCTGGCATTCCACTTCAGCCAGCAATCTCTTACAGATGGTTGCTGTAAGCCCGTTCCCTCTTGCGCGGATATAGAGCTGACGTCGTAAATCGTTGCAGGCTTTGGGGTGTACTTCGTAATGCCCCTCAGCACCAAGCGATACGTGGCGTGTGAACATCCCCTTCAGCATCGAGTATACCGATCTGCGTGAATCTCCCGCCTTTCCGGCATCCAAGGCAGCTAAACCGTAACGCAGCCGAATAGTGTCACCATCAGGTATCAAAGTGAGTACGGCGCACGCGAATCCATCGGCAAGTGGTGAACCGGAGCGTTCACATGCCATCAAGAAGGCGTCCAGACTTGCCAGATCCTTGCCAATGACGCGTATTACACTCGGAGCGATGCGTTCCAGATTCCAGGCGCTCTGACACCAAACGAACCAGGTTCCGTCGGAGACGATATCGAGGAATTCGGTGAAATGGTCGGGGCTGAGAGCTGCGGCCAGTGCGGAGGTCAGTTCTTCAGGAGGCCTCCCTTTCGCTGCTGATGTCCTGCCAAGCTCCAGAAGACATCTCCAGGCTTTATTAGATGGAATTATCCCCAAACGCCGAATGATCTCGTTAATGTGTGCGAAACGCTGCCACTCGACGAGGTAATCGCTTAGCGGTTTGCTCAGAAGGGATGCTGGCCTGACGAAGAACATAAGTTGGCAGAGTTCTGCCAACGCGTACCGCATCGAGTCATCTAGCCACTGCGTTTTGGCCTCCTCAGCGTACAGGGCCTCAATGCGTGCAATTACCGCAGGATCCTCGATAAACGCCCCTTGGCGTATCAGCCCTTTCAGTGCACCAACGGCACTAAAGACATCTATGAATCCATTTGTCAGTGCGTGAAAGACTGAAGCAATTATCTCTGGGCTCGGTGTATTGGCAACTGCACTCAGTAATCCACGCATACGATAGGCCGCATGTTTGTCACCCCAATTGGCACTACCCGCAGCCTGCTCGGCCCGCAATTGATGAACCAGCTCCGTCAGTTTCTTACCCAATGCTCTGGCTGCAACGTCAGTCATTTCTTGGTGAGTGTCGTCGGGCTGGCGAAGGACTCGTCCAGCCAATCGACGCTCCTCCCCGTCTTTGAAATCAATCTCAATAGTTCGGAAATGCACCTCCTCCTTGCTTACCCAAGGCCGACGAACAATGCGTTCAACGCTTTTGGGGATAAGCTGATTCGCCTGAGGATGATCGAGCAACTCCAAGAGGCCGGGTAGGGCTCCAAAACCCCAGTTTTCCATGGCGGAGACGAGATAGTTGCCCAAGCTTGGGTTGCTCGGCCGATCTCCTATCCGGTGCTTGAGCCATTCGTCGCACACCGTATCAAACATCTTCCAGGCGTCAAGGTGTAGGCGGCATCCATCAAGGAGTAAGTCACCGAACTCGGCCGGCGCGACGTGACTAGCAATGCAGCAGAGAAAGACATGCACTTTATGCTGTGGAGCTTTCTCATCGTCCGACTTCTCTCCGAAGGTGGCAATGAGAGTACGGACAGCCTCCGACGAAGGTAGCCATTGCGTTGTTTCCGACGACCTGCTGCCATCTCGACCAATGCGACCCCGCACCAGATCAAGCAACTCAGACGCCTCGTGATACGAGGCACTCTCGCCGAGCTCCATGACTATGCTCAGCAGGTCGTCACCAGGAGCGTTGGCAAGCAAGTAGCCCAGATGCCGCTCCCGCTCTCTTTCGGCTTCAGGCAAATCCCTGCGGCGATCCTGGCAGTGATTGAGCCATTTGCGCACGCTACGAAGTGTTTGCTCACGGTTGGCCAGAGCGCCCACAGCTTGCGCACTTAGATGTTGCGCACCATCACTATGGAGGTTGCCCCACACTGCCTCAAAGACTTCGGCGCGAGTCTCGGTTGACTCCTGCTGGACAATCTTACATGCCCAGTCAGGAACCACACGTTCAGACAACACCAATTCCCGAGCCAAGGCATTCAGTCGGTCGGGCGCATGTTCCCGTGCAAGCGCCACCAGAGGCGCATCGTCGCCAGGGTGCTTAATTTCACGCAGTCGAGTCAAGATTACCTCAATAGCGTTCGGACCAACCTCATCAGGAAAAGCCAGGGCAAGCTTCAGTAGTGACTCGTCGGTTGAGTGTTCACGCGCCAAGCTCCTTAGTTTTTCGCGCACCTCGTCGCTGCCTACCCCTTGTTCCAGCGCGTACTCGACAACACTAATGACATTGTGTTCCAACTGGACCCCGACGGGGGCTTTCAACCAAGCCTGCAAAGCGGCTTCTGAAGCAGGGAAATTCCATGTCAGGGCAGCGATGGCTGCGGCACGAATCTCTCTTTCGGCGGCCTCGTTGGCTGTTTGTACCAAGAAATCATAGTTGTCTGGGTTATTAGCCAGCTCGTGTAGCAGCTCGGTTCGCCGCTCTGGCGACCATGCTGCTATTCGCGTCTCAGCATCCGCGCCGAGTTGCTTCAACGTGATTCCCCCGTTCATTGGATACGTGTTGAATCGAATTTGTTCGTCATCGCTCTCTATGAGTGGCCATAGTCGGTTAGCAAAGACAGTGAAGCCGGAGGCGATTAGGCAACCTACCCCGTAGTTGGCCACCTCCTGCAGCGGTGAATCGCAGAGCAAATTGACCTGAGCAACTAAGTCACGGCACAGGTCGCTGTCATCAGTTTCAGAATGCGCACAGGCTCCCGCCAAGTCGCAAGCGAAGCCAAGGTCGACTCTCAGTGCTGCTCTTACCAATCGACTCCTGGCCTGGGTATAGCCATCTGTCCCCTTTAGCTTGCCAGCAACCAACCGCAGGGCGTCTTCCCAAAATGGCTGGTTGACGGCTTTACTGAGCAATTCAAGGTCGTGCTCACCACCATCGACACAGGCACGAAACAGACACGTCGCGGCGAAGTACTCCTGGAATCTTTGATGCGCGAAGCGAATGGTCTGCCCATCTGCATGGAGGAGGTGGCGATTGCTCAAGGCATCGAGAACATCGCTCGGTCGCGTGCTACCAAATTGCCCATCATCTACAAGCTGCTTTGCTGTTGCTGAAATGACAGGCAATATTTCGCGGCATGAAGTGGTCGTTTCTTGCTTTGATGTTAGGTGAGAAGCCAATGCCTCCAGGAAATGGCGATGCTGGCTGTCTAAAGGCGGTTCCTTAAGTGAAAGTCGACGTTGATCGTCTTCCTCGAACGCATCGATGACGGCACCGAGTAAGTCGAACACGCTGGATGATGCAACCGCGCCCTTCTTCGCCTGAGCCAGCAAGCCTTTAAGCATGAGTGGGCTTCTTGCCGCGTGGCGCAACGGCGTATCTCGGGCGAGTAGCTCAATCAGCGCTTTGGCCGAAACCTCGTCCAGCTCGGCGCGAATCACCTTCGACTGGCTTTGCCAAGTCAAACCACGAACCTGAACATGCTTTGCAGCTTGCAGATTTGTGGCGTCCTTCACTGTTCGGGTAACCAAGACAACGTTCAGTTCTGGTATCGTCGCGGTCAACTGGCTGAAGCGCTCGAAGCAGCCCAATTTCTGATTGGCTGGTATCTCGTTCCATCCGTTGACTGCGAGGGTCAGACGACCTGTGTCAGCCAGCTTCACCAATTCACTAACCGTCACTCCATGCCGCTGGGCCGCTGGACTCGCTGCGATGTATTCAAGAACCCCGGTGTTGGTACGTGCCCAGTAGGCAGCATCGATGTAGAGGGGGATTCGCGGGCATTTCGCGACAAGAAGGGTGCCTGATAGCTCTAAGAGAAAGGTCGTCTTTCCGATGCCGCCTTCGCCGAAGAGCACGAGATTTGTACCCATGCTTACCGCTTCAGTCAGGGCTGCGATGTTCGTTGGGCGATGCTCATTGCCAGCCTTCTCTTCGTCGGCCTTCTCTTCTTGAACATCGAGATTTAGCAGAGCAACAAATGGTGGCGTTTTCCAGGTGACTCGTCCTACTTCCAGCAGTGATGCGGCTACTTCCCGCAACCGCTCCAACACCGCACTCGCGATCTGAAGCGGAGGGAGTATGTCTTGCAGCCTCGATCGCAATAGCTCCACCGCCAGACGGTCAGCATTGGCGAAGTGAATCCCCGGGTATCGCTCGTTCAGTGCCAGAAGCGCCAGATGGGCCTGTTGGTTTGCCCGCTGGCTGTCCACCAACCGGTAGTCCTCGTGCCGGGGGGCTCCATCCTTGGGCGCGGCAATGAACAGCGGCTTGCGGTGGTACAGGGCTAGCCAGGCTTCCCACTGGGTGTAGGATAAGGCGGGTCCGCCGGGCTTGAGGAAGGGTTCAAGCACCGGAAAACGCGCAACAAAATCTGGATAACGTTGCCGAATCACGTCCACCGAGGGCGCTTGGGCAAAGGTGCCGATCATGTCGCCTACAAGGTGGACTACCGCATTACACCGCAAGATATAGTCATCCAGCTTGTCAAGAGTTTCCTCACCTGTTTCGATGAAGTCCTCCTGCACCTTGACCGTGAGATTAGGGCGGCTCAAGTCGTGACGGAGGGAGACACGGTAGCAGCGGAACTCTGCGCTGACTGCAGATAGAAAGATATTTACGTGGGTCAAGGGTGGTTACCTTCGTGTTTGCCGTTCTTCAGATCTGAGTACTACGAGCGTTTAAGGGCCTTGTAGCATTGTCTTTCAAAGACTATGGATTGTCGACCCGTCGCCGCAGCTAAGACGGAAATCGCCACGCAAGGAGACGGCAAAAGCAAAAATAAAGGGGCTGACACGGTAGCTGAAGATCGGGAATTGTAGCCACCTGTGGGAATACCTGGTCTTTGGGGACACTGACTGACTGCTGTTGACTCCCTTCCGGCCAGTCTGAAGTTTGCGGTGAACGTTTACAAAGGGTCGACACTTGCCGTTCAATAATGACACAGATCAAGTCGAAACTATCACAATTTTGATCTTAGCCGCGAGGGATGGTAGTTGTGTCCATTGCCGGACATCATTAAAAAACCCCCGGCCCGCAAACGCGGAACCGGGGAATACTGCTCTACTTTATGCCACCAACTGCTTGGCCAGCGCCACCTCGATGCTGTCACCGTCCTGGTTCAGGACATCAAGGCCGGTGTCGGGCATGTCGCCCGACGTGGACTGGCTTACCGCGATCTTTCTGGCCATCAGGGTCAGACAGGCAATCTGCGCTGTCCCCGCATAGCCCAGAAAGTACACGTCCACCGGCTGTTTCTGGCCGATGCGCCAGCTCCGCCGGGACGCCTGTTGCAGCGTGTAGACGTTGTAACCGCTCTGCATGAACACGATGGTCGGGAATTCCAGCAGATCAAGGCCGGTCTTCACGAGTTCGGGGTTGGTAATCAACACCTCCACCCCTAGATCCACCTGATCCATGATCCAGTCCTCCCGCTTGCTCGTATCCACCGACGCCCGCAGCACCGCCGCCTTGAAGCCCGCCGCCGCCAGTATCGCCTTGAGACGAGTGGTAGTATCACGGGTGCCGGTGTAGGTGGTGTATACCAACACGCGCCGCCCTCTTGCCTTCTCCTTTCGGCAGATTGCCAGCAGCCGCTCCTCTTTCGGGCTGGTCTCGCCTTCCCCGAACACCGTGGGGACAAAGGCGAGCAACGCCCTGGAGCGCGGATGCTTGACGACTTCCTCGCGGAAACAACAGTCGGGCCACGCCAGCAGCACGTTGAGCACCACGCCCAGCAAGCTCCTGTCGCCCTTGCGCAGCGCCATCCGCAACTCCTCTTTCAAGCTCCGCTCCAGTCCCTCGTAACGACTGGCCTGGTCGGGTGCCATGCCCACCTCCACGAAATGTTCCTCATAGGACGGCAGGACGTTGCCGCCGATCTGCTTGAGCTTGAGGAACGCGGTATACGGCAGCACATGACGGGCAATTCCCTTGGGGCCGAAACCCGGCCCCTTTTTGGTATGCACTGTCATGCGGGTGCCACGCGCCGTTTTGTGGCTGCCCTCCTCCACTTCCTTGTAGATGTCGATGAGGATGCCATGATCGCGCATGAACCCCATCGCCGCCGTGCCCAGGCTGTTGTTGCGGGTGCGGGTGTAGCCGTCCTCAATCATTTCCCGTGGCATGATGCGCCACAGGAGATAAAAGAGATCGTCGGCATAACCACCCATCAAGGTGCCCGTCAGCAACAGCACCTTGCGGCTCTTGGCGGCCAGCACGCCCATCGCCTGGCCCTGGGCCGATCCCTCGTTTTTATACTCATGCCCTTCATCCACTACCAGCAGATCAAAATAGCCATCCGGCAGGTAGCGTTTGATGAACTCCGTGGGTTGATAGCCGCCCTGACCGAAGGCGAACTCCGTGGTACCCAGTGCGCGCTCGATGCGCTGGGCCTGGCGGTCGGAGAACACCAGCTCACCGTCTTCATCCATGAGATTGACGAACTCATGGATGTTGTCGACGAGCATCCCCGACAGCAGAGGAGCGCCGAAGCGCTGCACCAGCCGTTGCGCCGTCTTGGGACCAATGGTCGGGATCTGGCACAGCGCCTCTACCACTTGCACCGTGCGATCCTTGACCTCGCCCGGACGCATCAGGGTCCACAACCGCTCGCCGCATGGCTGGCAGGCCTTGCGGCTATCTCCCACATGGGCGTGATAGCCTTCGGTCGTCAGCGGATGACCCTCCGCATCGGTCTGCACCGCACCGCAACGTGGGCAGGCCGCCAGATCCACGGTCTGCACAAATGTCGGCGAAGCCTCGTTGCCCTCCTCGGTATACCGGCGGCGATGGCACTTGCGTACCGTCACCGCCGGACGCCAGTGGAAGCCCATGCGCATCCGTACCCGCCCCATGACGAAGAACTCCTGTCCTTCGCATTGAGTAGAGACATTAAGCATGGCCCGCAACTGCAACAGCTTGCGTAGCGTGTCGGGGCCGTTAAGCACCCACACCCTTGCCCCCGGCACGGTTTCCAGGATCTCGCGCCGCCACTTGTAGACCAGGTGGGGCGGAGAGATCACCAGCGTGCGTTTGTAGCCTTCGGCATGCATGACGGCGGCGGCACAGATCGCCATCATGGTTTTGCCGGTGCCCATCTCGGCGTTGATGACGGCGGCAGGCGCACCGTGGTCGATCAACAACCGCGTCACGGCCTGCACAACATCCGCTTGAGCCGGGAACGGCGTGCGTTTAATCCCCAGCATCACCGCCTCACGGCGGGAATTGGGGCACCCGTCGTAGACGGGCGGATTTTGACGGCTAACGGCCGCCAGCAGACTCTCGCCGAAGTCGGCGACGAACTGTGACAGCGGAATAATGTTGTCACAGGGGGCGATAAGCTCGCCCTCAGTGGTAACATCAAGATTATTGAAGTCATCTAATACGGTTTCTGCAACAGCATTCATGGTGTGCTCCTTTTTTTGTGATTGAAAAAACAAGGGGCAATCCACGACCCCGGAGGGGAGCATGGATCTGCCCCTGCGGGTCATTAGAAAGTAATGAAAAAGTTCCTACTTCAGGATGGTTACTGCATCATCATCCTCTTCAGCGGTGTCGACGCTATACAGCCGCGTAGGGTCGGTGCAATGACCCAATACCCTATCTGAATAGGCACTGACATGTCCCTCGGGTGAATACACCACATAGAAACAGGTGGCTGCACTGCCTTTGTCGTGTTGAATGCTTACGGCCTCTTTCGCGGCCTCTAGCGGGGTGTCCGCGTCGATATCTATTTCCCATACGACGCGATAGGTTTTGCTCATCATACTTTTCATGTTTTCTCCTTAAAGATAAAAAACCGGGGAGAAAGCACAGACTCCACCATGGGGAATGTGATTCCCCGGAGGTAGGTGGATTGAAAAAACCGAACCTTATGACAGGTTCAGCAGGGTTGAAGAGACAGACCGACAGCGTTACCGCTGTTGTGCCGTTTTCACGGTCCAACGCGCTCGTGATGAGCGGGTTTAGGCACTGGGCACCAGAAGTAGGTGCCTCTAGGCACGACTTACGAAGTCGTCACGTAAAAACGATTACATTCCACTACTGCTTTTTCCAAAACCTCCGCTGATGCGGGAGCTTGGGAAAAAGGCCCCCGCTTACGCGGGGACGAGCGTTGTTAAAAAATTTTCATGTGTTAGACCGTCGCACCCTTAGGGAACCAGCGGTAAAGTCCAAGTAGGCTGGTAGCCGTAAATCCTAATTGCATCGTTACCAACCCCCACGACTCCATCGCAATGCCATAGCCCATCCAGCAGACGTTAGAGGCCAGGAACGCCATGAAACCGTAGCCTGAATACCGGTTGTTGAGCGCCAACAACGTAGCGCCCAGCAAACCGGTCACACAGCCTAGCCATTCAAGCAGCAGGGGCATCGCACTGCCCTCCCGTATCACCGACAATCGTCATCTCCTGCAGCACCCGGTCACGTATCTTAACCACAGCGCCATCCGGTATCGAACGGTACCGACCGCGCTGGATCACCGTGAAGCGTGTGCGTGTCACACCGTCAGTGAAACGTATCCCGCCGGGATGCAACAATGTTGCTCCTTTTACAATACGTTTTCTCTGCAACAGATTGGCACGGCAGGCCGCACGCCAGGCTAACGCATCGTGATTACTTGTCGGTGTTAACCGATCCAATATCCTCACCGGCGCGTCACAAGCATAGGGAAACATGGTTTCATCCATATCTTTATAGCCGAAGTTATAAGTGTCGTGAGGTGCATAACCCAGCAAACAGACGACGGCACACACTTCATGAATACCCGTTTCCTTGCTCACACATTCCATAGCGATGTAGGCCGTGCGTAACTTGACCACGGCACAATCCAATAATTTACGTGTGTATAACTCACCGTCACCGGCCCATCGTTCTTCAAAAAATTCTGCCACTGTCATGCCCTTGGGTTTATATGTATATGTCCAGCCCATGATTATTTCCTCCTCGTTGGTTTCACTTAAAAACCACCGGGAAAGAAAGCCCCACCGGGCGTTTCTTTCCCGGCAGGGTCGTTTAAATAATAGTTGTGTCCATTAATGCCTGTGTTACCGGGCTATAACATGCCCCGCTCCGCAAACGACACGGTGCTTGTCGCACCTATCACAATGTGATCCAGGATGCGGATATCCACCAACCCTAACGCCTCTTTGAGGCGCTGGGTGAGCGTGATATCTGCTGGACTGGGCTCGGGATCGCCGCTGGGATGGTTGTGCGTGAGCACTACTCCCGAGGCATTAACCGCCAATGCCCGCTGCACCACCACGCGTGGATACACTGACGCACCGTCAATCGTGCCGTGGAACATCTCTTCAAAACAGATCACCCGATGGCGGGTATCGAGGAACAGGCAGGCGAATACTTCCGCCTGACGTTCCGCTAAACGCAGCCGCAGGTACGCCTTGGCCTCCACGGGCGAGCCCATGAATGCGCCCGGTTGGTATCTGTATTCCATGACCGTGAGCGCCATCGCCACCAGCATCTGCTGCTCCACCGGGTTAAGATCGTTCAACGACCATCCGGCGAAGCGATTGTGTTTTTCATTTTGATCAAATTGAACAACAACATTTTTTTTCATGGGGGTCTCCTCCTAAAAGTAAAACGGGGAGACCGCCCCTGACAGGGAGAGGTTCTCCCCGTAAGTGGGCTACACACAACAAACACTATTAACGAATCACCCGCACCTGCCCGAACGTGGGACTGTGAGGTGTGAAGTCCAATGCCCGAATGACGGGCACAAATTTATCCGTGTGGATGCGTATTTCTGAAAATCGGCCATTATCCCGCGCCTGGAGCTCGGTTTTAATGGCCTTCTCCTTGAACGTATCGCCCTTGATGACGAATACCCTGCCATCACGCGCGGTCACTACACCAGAGACTTGGCCCGCCGCCAGCAGCAAGGCCAGATGCCAGTCTGAAGGTGCCCGAAGCGGTCGTCGTGGTACGGTGGCCGTACGCCCGAAACGCAGATCGAACTGACTCCACAGGCACGCATGACGCGCTATTTCCTGAGCCAACTGCCGTGGTTCGACGCGGGTGTACACGAAGGTCGGATCCCCCGGCGGTGCGGCCGGTACGGTGTAAGGCGCTTCACACCACACCTCCGGCAATACCGTAAGCGGACTTCCTTCACTGATATCCCCCTCGGTGTGCGGGCGGCGGTCATTAGCCCGCCGTCGCACCCCGAACACCACCACCTGCTTGAACTGTTGCTCGGGAGCCAGAAACACCCGCACCTTGTCAAAGTGACGGGCAATCCAGCCGCAGAGTTCCCGGTCCAAACTGTAGTGGGGGATGATAAGCACCATGACCCCACCCAACTGCACCAGCGGCACAGCAAGCTGATAAAACAACTTCTCCAGCCGCTTGCGGCCCTTGCCCCCTATGTCACCCGTGGCGGCCTTGTCGGCCACTAAATCGCCATAGGGCGGATTGAGCCACAGCAAGCCGAACTGCCGCTTACCGATGATGCAGTCCTGGACATCGCCGTGAATGCAGCGATCCAGGATCTCTTTAGCATGCCAGGCCCGCTCGGTGTCGTACTCCACGCCGAAGGCCTCGCACGCGGCGCCCAAGTGGTGTTTACACTCAGCCAGTGCGACACCCTCACCACAGCACGGATCAATGAGACGCATCCCGCCGTGCATGGATGCACAAGTGTCGCCAGAGGCAGGATGCCGGAAGCGACCGTCCGCCTTGGCCGGCGCCAGGGCGTTTAAGATACGCTGGGTGGTGTCCGAGTCGGTCGGATAATACCCATTTTTAATAAAATTGCGCGCAAGGCGCCCAAACATTAAAGCCATGATGCTTTCTCCTTTTTCATTTCAAGTGAAGCCGGAGAAAGCGGATGCCCCTGGCCGGGGATGCTTTCCCCGGCGGGGTGGTTCGCAAGGAGTCATAACCTTGCGAGTAATAAAGTTAAAATATAAATCTTAATTCAGCGCGTCGATGCGTGGGTGTCGATTGACATCAATCACGAACCCAAAACATTGGCGCTGTTTATATTCATCATCTGGAACAAGAAAACTCACGTTATGATCCAGTTCCGATCGACTACCGCCGAGACTGGCCGATACATAGACGAATCCTTTCGGCACACCCGACAGCCAGTCACCCCAGGCAGCGATCACGACATAATCGTCACGATGATCCTCCTGGAACTGACGCTCGTCCTTAACGCGGGACTCACCCGGAAGGATGACAGTGCCTGTCAGGGTCTCGTAAGCATCGGGTAGCCATTGCTTCAATGTCCCCCAGGCGTGTTTTATACGTTCCTGGGGGAAATGCACACTGAAAACCACGACCACCCGCGCCCAATTTGTGTCTTCCTCGTACCATCCATTCTTGATGCGCAGACACTCTGGCATCTCCCGACTGCGTCCAGGAGAAAGATGAATACCGCCGTGACCGGCGGTACTGTATTCCATGATGCCCGGCGCAATGCAGTCGGACGATTGAGAAGCGCCCCAAGGGGTATAAGTAGGCATAACATTTCCTCCGAAATAAAAAAGCCGGAGAAAGCGGATGCCCCTGACCGGGGATGCTTTCCCCGGCGGGGTGGCTCACAAGCCATTGCTTGCGAGAGATAAGATTTATGTAAAATTACCCGTTATATTTCTATGACGGTTGAACGGCTAGGCGCGGATGAGCGCCAAGGTGCGCGCGTCACCCACCAACAGTGATTGACCGGACGGAAATGCGGCTTCGAATAGATGGCCAACAGTTCCGTCACGATTCTCCTGCCAGGCCACCAAGGATTCTTCGTACAAACGAAGAATCACTCTGACGGCATCCACCATCCAAGCCTGGGTCGGATCAACATCCGCCGCCAACGCCTCGTCACGCAAAATACGACGGAGCGTTTGGAGGTTGTCGCCGAAATCACAATCGACCATGGCGCCGATAGAGTTGCCGCGAAGGCGGTTCTTTCCGATGACTACCGGTATCTTGATACGTTGCATGAATTGGTCTCCTTGTGGTTGAGATATGAAACCAACAGGGAGACACACCCCCAGCGGGGATGGCTCCCCGTTGAGGTTGGTTGTTGTTTAAGCTGCGTTACACCGTCAGGCAGCATTTCGCAAGCCATTCACTTGCGAGTAATAAAGATTTATGTCAAATTACCCGTTGTATTTCTATGAACGATACTATTCCATGCACTTGATTATCCAGGATCCTGCGACGGGGAAAATCCGCTTGACCCAGACCGCTATCGAACGGTACGGCGAGCGGTTTGCGCGCGCCGGTTATAATGCCCGGCAGATAACCACTGGTCAGCAATTTCAGGCCGCCGTGGATGCCAGCTTTGCATTGGAAATGCAGCACTTGGCATCCACGGCGCGGGGCACCAACCCCGAACTGGACAATGCCCTTGCGGGATTGCCCGGCTGGGATTAATCCTGAAACACCTTTTTTAACTCAATGTATTCCTGCATGAGTTCCAATGCTTTTAATGCATTGGTATCTTTAAGTCGGCCTTGCTGGAGCAATACAATCAGCTTGGCCTCGCGTTCCAGCAGCTCATCCAGATCCGCTCGTTCACAGTATTTATGAATCTTCCAAAGTTCCATCAGATTGATCCAAACAGCCTGGGACGAAACAAACGCGGCCTACGAAAAATCTCGTAGACCGCGTGGGAGGCACCAGCCTGTTGCTCTGCAGCCTCCCACGCTTCAATCCATGCCATTTGGCGGGCTTGGGCGTGCCGTCTTACCTCAGCTTCAATTGCATTAATACAATCTCGACGACACTGCCAATGGGTGTACATCTTTCGGCAGCGACGCCATACTAATGCACTCGTTATTAATAACAACACGAACCATATTGCAGTCATAGTGTTTTCTCCTGGGGGTTAAAAAACCGGGGAGAAAACACAGACCCCCATCGGGAATGTGATTCCCCGGAGGTAGGTAGATTGAAAAAACCGAACCTTATGACAGGTTCAGCAGGGTGAAGAGACAGATCGACAGCATGACTGCTGTTGTGCCGTTTTCACGATCCAACGCGCTCGTGATGAGCGGGTATAGGCACCGCGACTTTACCGAAGTCGTCACGGGTAAAAACAATTACGTTCCACTGCTTTTTCCAAAACCTCCATCTATGCGGGGGCTTGGGAAAAAGGCCCCCGAAAGCCGGGGGCACTCTAATTAAACAACTTTCATCCCATCACCTGGCTGAAGCAGCGCCCTGGCTTGCTCAAGCAGTATGTCGCGCTGCTTTTCCAGCTCGGCAATGCGCCACAGATAGTAGCTTGAACACACGATAGTATCTTCTGCAACCGTTAGCCGTGTTCCATCTTCTCCAGGCCGCGTTACATTGACGACCCTGTTTTCTTCGAACCACTCGAAACACGGATCGTAGATAATGTCGATGTCTTTCCCTGCCAGATCCTTGGCTTTTTCAATCGCCTCTTCATCCGAGGCGGCTTCGATTTCAACATCGGCATAGGCCGGGAGGGTAATTCCCAAAGTGGCTGCGTATTTCATGAAATGCACTCCTGTTCTTCATCACATTTCACATTGCAGCCCCTAATGACTTCGATGAGCTTTTCATCAACATCAATGAAAACTTCATCTTTACCTTCCTGGATAGCCTCCGTTATCGCTTTTGCAAGTTTTCTAAAACTAATTCTGTAGGTTCCCACGCTATGATTCGCGTGCTTGGGATAACCAATGAACCAAAACCTCTCATCACCACTCTCACCACCAATGGAAAGGTCTTCACAGCCCATTCGATACTCTTCGTTATTATGCCAACATAAATTTACTTCCACCGTAACGTGAGCAAGACTATGCTTCTTCACGATGTCCAGCAACGATTGCGCCCTCTCCAGCCACGCCTGATCGAGATAAAACCAGGTGTAACGTGGGCCTTCTTCATAATCATTCAAGGTAAAGGCGCTGAGATAGACCGTAATTTTCTTGCCTTCCGGCAATTGCATCTTCATGGCTTCCTCCTGACAATAAAAAAGCCGGGGAAAGCCTCCCCCTTGCCGGGAGAACTCTCCCCGACAAGGGTGGGTTTAAAAAATTACTCTTAAGGTATGGGATCCTGCATTTCCAAGGCCCACTCATCCACTGATACATCGGTATCGAACCGGGCATAGACACCGCCATCACCTGGAACAGACTCATTCCAGATAAAATGGGCGCATACACCTAATGCTTCCCCTTGAAAATCGTCCGAGACTGTAACCACCTCACCACCGCAATAATCGGCAATGATCTGCCCCAGATCGGACACGAACCTGACATAGCATGGGCGCTCCGAAATGATGTCTTTACCATCAATGATGATGCGAACGATCTCCAGCAGTTCCGTGTCTTTCAACACCTTGCTCATGATCAATCCTCCCCTGGCAACATGATCGTCATCACCATTTCACCCTCATCGCCTGCCCCTGCGTGCAGATGCAGGGTAGTCAACTTGGGTTTGTGGCTTTTCCCATCACAGGGGACGCGGTACAGTTGAAACGGCGTGCGCGTCTCGCCCAACTTGGCGGTACGCGCGGCGTTGGCTGCCATCCACACGACATCCCACAGCCGCCCCGGCTCATCCTGGTATGTCTGTCGCCGACGGTCTTCCTCGCCCCAGGCCACACAGTCGGCGTAAACGCCTTGTGTGAGAGCCACGGCACAACGGAATCCGGCCTCGACCGCCGTCTCGCTGACATCGACCAGCACACCGTCCGTGATGGCCTGTGCGCGCGTGTAGACGCTGATGATCTGCGCATCCGCAAACGGATCAGCTAAACCACTCGCGCCCTGAACAAGGACGGGCGGCATCTTGTCCACCGTGAGATGACCCTGGCGGATCCAGTGCTGTACCGTCTCTTCCACTTGCGCTTCGGGCAAGCTGACCTGGATGGCATTTAATCCAATACCCTCCAGCCGCTTGATCCAACCGACCGTCTCCATCCCCGCCAGCACCGTTTCACGCCAATGATCCAGCAGGGGTAGATGGCAGGTGTCTTTAACCAAGGCCCACAGCCGTTCCGTCAACTTTGCGGACTGCTCTTCGCCGGGCCGATAAAACAACAAGGCACGGCGATTAGCGTAGTCCGGTGACAATGCCAGGCGGTCATATAACCAAAGATGAACAACATCACCGAAGAGGTTGGTCTTCGGCATCCGTCCCGTGTCTTTTTGGAGCCGGTCAGCGCCACCGACTTGCACATAGGTGGAACCGTCTGCTTCAAAGTCCGCTTCAAGCCGGAAGGCAGCCAGCCCACCTTCCTGCGTCGGCAGACTCAGGCGCGCCAAAAACTCCTGGATGGCGGTGTCACGTCCCCACAGGGAGAGAAACACCAATGTGGATTGATCTGTAACAATGGCGTCGGCAAACAGCCCAGGCGCCTCGGTAATCGACATTAAACTCATGGCATACTCCTTACGTTGAAATTAAACCCGGAGCACGCCACCCCCCCACGGGGCAGTGCGCCCCGGGCAGGTTGATAAAACGTGTTACAAAACCCTCGTTAAAAAAATCTAAGCCGCAGCAGAATGCACTTCGCCATTTACTTCACGGGGCATGCCCTTGGCCACCTCCTTGATCCACACCTGTCCGACCGCCTGGAAACGGTAGCCTGAAGACTTTAACCGATCCCGCTGTGAACGGAACCGTGCCCGGTCCACCGTAGGATCGAGCTTGACCTCGCTGCCTAATGGCCACGACGCGCCAAACAATTCAAGGTCTGAGGTGTGGATATCATCACCGTCTGATGGCTTGAGCGCTTGAGGCAGATCGACTTCCGTCTTTCCAAGGGTGGTGACAGCGCGCAGCTCCGCAACCACCGGTGTTTCATCCAGTGGATCGGATTCAACGGCGACAGCGTGCTCTTCCTCTGCTGTGAGTTTTCCAATACCTGCCAGGGCGATCGTTTCGACACATGCCCGGATTTCAACGCGGACACCTCCGGCAGCCGCATACGAAAAAGGATATATTCGGGAGATCCCAAAGTCCCCTTCGTACTTGCCGGGGTCGTACTGTTCCAGCAACGTGTCTTTGACGGTAAATTCGCCCAGCTCGGTGACGAGTCGGCCGATACTGAATGGGCCGTTACGGCCGGTGATGGATTTGATGGTCAGCAGACCACTGAGTTTGATCATAAGCACCTCCTTCGTTGGATTAATAAAGTCGAGGAGGTGCGCCCTGGAGGGGAGCACGCTCCCCAGTGGGCAAAAAATAAAGACGGGAACCTGAAAAATCAGGTTCCCGCGCTTGAACAACATTACGCTTCGCTGGAACAGCTTTGCAGGGCGTTGTACAGATCAGCGCAATGTTGCAACCACGGCGTGTGTATCCGTAGCAGAATGGACAATAGAGGAGTGGACCTAGCTTTGCAGGGCGTCATGATCCATCATCTATTGCAAGACCGACAGCGTTACCGCTGTTGTGCCGTTTTCACGGTCCAACGCGCTCGTGATGAGCGGGTTTAGGCACTGGGCACGACTTTACCGAAGTCGTCACGGTTACAACGCTTTAAATCTAACCTTTACTGTTTTTGCTGTCAATCGGTTTCTCCCAGCGGTCTGGGCGGCCCCAAATCGCTCGGAGAAACCCCCTCAAAATAAGGAGGCTTCCCATCGTCTGAATAGTACAGCAATGCATGATTATAGCCACGTCTGCCTCTTCACAGACGACCTGGCGTTATTCTATCAGCCTAAATCCTGGCCGACTAATCCCATTGCAAGGAACGTATGCTTGGCTTGCCGTGAGCCGCTGCATTCTTCCTTGCCTGGCCCGCCTTTGGGGATCTTGGGCCAACTACACATAAGGGCGCGACACGCAATCGATGTGCCGCACAAAGGGGCGCTGCCATTTCCCGACGGCAGGCGGCCGGCAGAGTGAAAGTGAAGACCCCAAGGCCTTCCCTCAGCACCCCCGTTAATCCTGGAAGCAATGAGGGAAGGCCTTGGGGTTGCATCACCCCAACCCCACGACCTTCCCTTTACAAATAACCCATCTCACAAAGCCTGGGTGTGTATTTTTGATGCTCGGGCAGTGTGCGGCGGGATAACATCCGCATGCCACAAGGGGTTTTTCATCGCACGTTCCAGTTGACCGTGACTCAAAATAAAATATTTCTCAGACATCGCTTCCTCGACGGCATCCAGCTTTGACGGATGCTGTGAGTCACCGTAGAAGCCATGGTCATCGAAAAATGACAATTGCCACCACCCGACTCGCTTGGCGCTGGGCACAATAATAACGGCCTGCCATGCACCGCTGTATTGACTCTTTTTCAGAAATTCAATCGGTGTATCGGCGCCATGACGGCGGTCATGCCAATGCACCACGGCTTTGACCACAGTAAATTCAAGTACGCTCATCGTTCGTCTCCTTGATAAAAGAAAACCAACGGGGCGCACTTCTCCCCCAACGGGAAAAATACTCCCGTTGGGGTTGTTAATGAGGAAGCGGCTAGTGTCCGCTTCCTCGTTTTAAATGTTAAAAAAACAAACGTAACTATTTTTTAATCTAAGTGTTAGTTGGGACTTGTGACCTCTGTCCAGAATTCAGGTACAAGTGGCCACGAATCTCTAATGTCATGATACCTATCATTCTGTTGATCGTACTCTGCCCACTCTCCACCTTCTTGCCAATGCGTGTAGAGTCCATACATGGGTGCCGCCCATCCATGTGAATAAAACAACACTTTCACTTGGGCGCCCACCTCTGTTGTTGGCGAGCTATCTTTCGTACTAACCCATTGCATCGTCATGATGGTTACTCCTCATAAAAAAACACCGGGGATATCACTATCCCCGGCACGATTGGAAATGAAAAATTTAGAGAGGATCACTGTCATTGAAGGTGTAGTCCCTTCCACTTTCATCATCAGCAGGAATGTGCTGTTGATGGCTGGCAGGGACATCCTCATTGGACGTGTCACTTGAAACCGGCAACACATGCATGCCGTCAACTTTCGCCCAATGGATTTTCAGTAACCGGGCTTTGAGACTGACGCCTGTTTGACCGGCTTTTTCACCTTTGTCATAGACAAAGGTTTCGGTATACAGATCACCGAGCTTGAAGGACACCAACACCTTTTTCTTGGCCTGAATTTCCGGCATCAGCAGGCGAATAACCTCTTGCGCCTCTTCACCAGAAACACGGCAATCAAAACGGGTGTAGTTAACATCATCACCCGCCTTACCGTGTAATGCTGACACTTCAACTGCAAGAAACGGCTGACCGCGTTTTACCTGGACTTCGCGGGCACGGTAGAGATAACCGATGCCTGCGACATGCAGATCAAAATACTTCTGATCCTGTGTGGTTTGATTGTTGGCTGGATTGCTATTGGTCATGATACTTTCTCCTTGAGGGTTTAAAAACCGGGGAGAAAGCACAGATCCCGACCGGGAATGTGATTCCCCGGATGGGTGGTTTGAAAAAACCGAATCTTAGAAAGATCGGCAGATTTGAAGAGACAGACCGACAGCGTTACCGCTGGTGTGCCGTTTTCACGATCCAACGCGCTCATGATGAGCGGGTATAGGCACTGGGCACGACTTTACCGAAGTCGTCACGGGTAAAAACAATTGCGCAGAATAACGAGCCTCTTATACCATTGACGATACTTACTGTCAATGCCTTTGCAACAAAATCAGCACCTCAAGGGGTGATGAGGGACCACACGCCGGTTTCATCCGCCCACACCAGCAGGGGTTTGCCATCCGGGGCAAGTTCGACCAGGGGATTGCTGGTGCGTGGGTCAGTTAATTGCACCGGGGCGCTCCAGGGTTGCGCGCCGCTAAAGTGCCTGGACCAGATTTCCCCCGCACCCGCCGCCCACACCACCCGCACATCATTGTTGGCATTCATCGCCAGATGCGGCGGGGCGCTGGCCGCGAGGACGGCGGTGTCCCACACCCCGCCCCGGTAACGTCCCGCATGCGTGCTTCCCCACACCAGTACCGCTGCACCATCACTGCCTACTTCTACCTGTAACTCGTTCTGGAACACTACCGCTGAGTCTTCCAGTAACACCGGCGGCTGCCACATCACGCCGTCATAGTACGCTACCCAGACTTGAACGCCCGTCGCCACCTGCTCCTGCCAAGCCGCGACCGCATGGCCGTTCACACCCACTGCCAGATAAGGGTTCCGGATGCCTGCGACCCTGCCGAATGACTGCACCACGCTCACCGGCCCCCACACACCCGCCACGCCCCGCACCGCGCGCAGATCAAAGGAGGTCTCGGCAACCACCTGTACTGCACCGCCCGCGTCGATACCGAACGTGATTTGCCCGAGTGAGCCCGAGGGAGTCCCCGGTAACGCCAGCGGCACCACCGTCGGTACACTCGAGCCACCGGTAACCCGATAACCGCTGCTGCGCACCTCGTCAGCCACACACCACATCACCTGAGCCACCGTCGCCCCGGAAGGATCGGCGCTTACTTGCGGAACACACACCGGATCGTGATCAAGCACTTGGGGCGACTGCCAGACACCCGCGACATACGCCGCTGTCTTCAGCGCGGTGGTGATCGGATTGGCAAGATTTTCCATCCAGACGACCACCGCATCGCCATGATTGTCCATGGCCACTTCCACAACATAGGGGACAGCAAGCGATTGCACCTTCTGGGCGGCCCCCCATCCCGTCACGGGGTGGTAGACATTCGCCCAGATTTCCGATTCGGTCACTCGAATGGGATCGTCGGTAAAGGTGCGCCATACGGCGATCACATCGCCTTGGGCATTAGCCGCCGTTCGCAGGAAATTGTTTGCGCCGACCGCGCCGATCTTGACGATGTTGAGTGCGGGCGGCGGGTTGCTGCCGCCTGGAGTGGGGGGCGTCGGCACCGACCCTCCCCCGCCACCACATGACACAAGCAAGACACTCAAACCAAGTAGTGCTACCCGCTTCATGATCTTCATGCCATTCTCCTTAACGTGTAAAATCAAGAAAGCCAAGTGCCTCTGCAAATTGAATATCTGCACTTTCTACAATAGCGTTCAACGCCGCATCCATAGACAAACCCGCCATCGCCCACGCACCGGGGTAGGGCTGCGATACCAGCCCTGTTCCCGTTTCGGACGCACGGGTTGCCCCGGAAATGCTGGACAACACATCTGCTAAATGTACGATACCCACCGCCCTGAATTCCCGGGTGGCATACTTGCTATCCGCCGCGTGATGATACTCGACAGCACATTCCAGGGGGGTGGGCAGATGCCATGCCCGCATCAACTCCCCGCCGACAGCGGCATGATCGAATCCCATCACCTGCTGCTCAGCCACCTGCAGCGGGAGATTCGATTTCCGGCTGCGATACAGCGCTTCCTGTGCCAGGTCGGGTACGCCGTGATAAATCATCAAACTACCGATATCGTGAAGCAGTCCTGCCGTGAAATACATCTCTGGGTTATCCGCTCTTACCTGCTGAGCCAAAATTCTCGCAACCACCCCCACGTAAACGCTGTGTCGCCAAAAGCGATCCATATCCATCAATGTCGTCGTGAGGCCACTGAACGCGCTTACCGCCTCGGTCACCAGCACCAAATGCGCAAGCTGCTGTGTTCCCACCACGGTGATGGCGCGTGACACGGTGTCAATAGGCACCGAAAGCCCGTAAAAAGAGCTGTTGACCAATTTCAGCAGGCGTCCGGTTAATGCAGGGTCGATGGCAATAACCCGCGCAAGATCATCTGCTGTTGTGCTGGGATCATGGATTAATTCACACAGTCGCATATACACCCGGGGCGGTGAGGCGGGAACGATGTTAATCAAGTCGCGGGGGTTTATCGCCACACAAGTATCCTTTTTATTATAGCCAGGGAAGATTTCGCATTAAACCAGATCCTTGTGCCAGCGGGTAATGACCATGCCACTTGCTGGCTTACGGCAGGAACTGGCTAATACGCCGCGTCACCGGTAGCGCCACGAGGAGAAACAGCGTAACAGGTGCGGCCATCATCATCAGCCACATCGGACCTACTGCATATCTCACAACAACCTCAGTGCCGGTTAAATACATCACGGCATAGAGGCTACCGACAATCGCATAAACCCAAAGTACAATTTTCATTTCGATTCTTCCTTTCCTTTTTAGATTCCATGATTGCACGGTGACTTTAGACAGCCGTTCGTATACTTTCCTCTATGTTTGAACCGACATACCGGTTAAGGCGTCACGCGCGGCATAAGCCTGCACTACCCTCTGCGCTTTTTCCCTCCGCGCCTCAGCCCCGTTCACCCACCGTTCCATCGAATCATATTCTCCGGACACGGGCTGGCGTTTCTGCTCGACCCATCCCATCTGATACGCTGCCAGCACGGGATCCTGTGCACACCACTGTGCCAGCGCAATATATTTCTCCGGTTGCGCCTTCGCGTCCAGCGGGCGTAAACGCCCCATATACATGGTCACCCACACGCTTTCTTCTCGATCAGGATAAAACCAATATATAAGAACAAAAGTAGTGAAACCCGCACCAAAGATAAGAAGCGACTGGGTAATAGTATCTGTTGTGCGCATCGCCCATACAGTTATCCCCAGCACCACGAACGCGAAAACATTTATAAAAATAGGCATCATAATAGATAGGCGCACTTGCTCTTTTTTCAGTGCAATGCGCCATTGCGAGATCTCTGCCTCCGTTACTGCGGGTGACTGCAGATCGAAAACGATGTTAGGAATGCGTGCTTCAAATGGATTATTCATAGCGTGTTCCTTGATCCTGTTTATTAGGTCTGGTGAGGCATCAGCAACCCGCTTCATTTTGCAGGATCTTCGCCAACATGCCGATGTACGCGGCGGGCCGCCCGTAATAGAGCTGATAAAGGCCCATAAAGTAGCCCACGATGTCATCGTGAGTCGTGAACACCGTTTTAGGAAGGTGGTAGGTGAATTCCTGGTCGTAACTGAAGCGTATCTCTTCGCCTGTCATATAGAATCGCAGAAGTGCGTGCATAATCGTGCGCGACTTGTCTGCTGAACACGCGGCACCTTCACGCTCCTCGATAAGGCGCTGGAAATGCGACTCGACAAACCGTGAATTCTTGAGCAGAAAGCGGGCCTTAGGGCTGTGCGTTACGTCCGCAAGGAGGCCGTCCATCACCTGGTCGAGCGGGCAGTGAAGACTGAAGTAGAACTGCTCGTAATCACCTTTCTTGGCGCTCGCCACGGCTTTCGCCACTATTTCGTTCGACGACACCGACTGATAAGCTTCCTGGCTCTCCTCGGCGAATGCACCGAGCATGGATTCCAGGACGCGCTTTATATCGTTGGGTAATGTGCTCATTTTGCGGCTCCGAACATAGTCCTATCGCCGTTTTACAATTCGCATGACCTGTGATTCAGCTTCCCAGAATAACAACGGATCACGCCCATCACAACATCTGGAATCTCACGCACACAAAGCCGTAAGCGACCTGCCCGACACCAGCTCGCAGTATGCCTCCATGAATTGTTCATAAGCATGCATCGGCGGCAAGGGCTGGCTAAACGTGTCAAGCATGAAACGCGGCACGTCTGCCGGGGGCAGTTCCCAATGCGCGCCGCGCGAAGGCTGAAGGTGGTACGCCTCAACAATCGAGGCCAGTGTATCGGCCTGCTTGATAATGAACATTTCTGCCTCAACAGGACAGGACACATCCAGTGCGACATGAATCACCCTCTGCAGCCGTTCTTCAATAGCCGTGATCGCCGCGCGAAGACTGTCCATCTGTTTCATGGGTGTTACGATATCGCCGGTATAGGCTTCATGGGCATCATGTAATAGCGCCCTCAATGCCACCGCCGCGTCCTTATTCCAGAATCGCTGTACGGCCATGGACACCCACACGCAGTGCTGCGCCACTGAATAGGTGAACTCTCCGCCCGTGGCGCCGTTGAAGCGCGCCGTGCGCGACAGCGACCAGGCGATATCCTCAATGCAGATCTGCTCAGGCTGCGGATCCATCAGATCAACAAACAGTCCTGTGGGACAGGTTTCGATAACGTGGTTCATCGTTTCTCCTCTAGCCAGGCAGGAAATTTCATCTCGCGTTGCTTGGTCTTATACAGGTGTTTACGTCGATAACCATCGCCCGGCAGAAACTCGACCAGACCGCCCCGTGCGAGCGCCCTCATAACTCTATTCACGTCACGATGACTAATGCGCGTGATGGCTGCGATGTCACAAGCACGATAGATGCAATTATCACGCATCGCGTGCAGCATTTGATTGACATGGCTCATGGTTGCTACTGCAATGCCCTGCTAACCGCTAATATGGAATATCGTCGCCCCTGGGGCCATCGTCAAGACCCCCAAAATCCTGATGAGGGATATCATCATCCTGCGGCGCAGACGGCACTTCACTGGCAGGTTTCTTGCCGAGCATCTGTAGCTCACTGCCAACAATCTCAGTGGTGTAACGGTCGATACCGTCTTTTTTGTCTGTCCATTTGCGTGTCCGCAATTTTCCTTCGATGCCCACCTGCGATCCCTTCTTCAGAAATTCACCCGCCACCTCAGCCAGTCGGTTGAATAATACGATGCGGTGCCACTCGGTCTTTTCCTTGGGTTCACCCGATTGTTTGTCTTTCCACTTGTCAGTGGTTGCCAAGCTGAATGTGCATACCGCGTTACCGTTCGGCATATAACGCATTAGCGGGTCAGCGCCCAGATTACCTACTAGAATTGTTTTATTGATGGATGCCATAGTTGAAATCTCCTCGATTGTTGGTGGTAGATAAACTCATTCCGACGTGTACAGATAACCGCATTTCTCAACCCAAATCCAGCGAAAACCCTACTTTGGTTCCCACTGTGTTTTTCAGCGCGTGTGCGTAACCCTCCAGAACAACACAGTCGCCCAAATACTGCCGCAATCGCGTCCACTCACTTTGACGCAAGGCGTGAGCCACATTCAAGTTCAACATCTCCTGCCCATAGCGTACATAAATACGCTGTACCGGCGGCTCCAGCGCCGACAGCAGCGCCTGACCGGCCTCACCGGCCAGATCCACGTAATTCTGTTTACCGTTGCGCCCCTGACACCGCCACCTCACGTACACATGGCCACCCGCGATGCGCTGCACCACCGGATGTGCCGGCCAGGGACGGCGGAAGGCCTGTTGGAATTCCTGTGCCAGCACTTCCATACGCTTCACAAGCCCCACCTTCTCCGCTTCCAGGTCACGGACGCGCTGACGCACCCGCCCACGACTCCGCAGGATATCAGTCACGCACGCCTTCCGTTCCATATTCCATGTTAGATTGCAAAATCACGCTTTGAGTATTTCCGTGTAGACAGGATTATTTTCTGACATTCTTTGCAATTTATTTTTGCTCCAGGCGGCGTATCAGCCGATTCCTGCCGGACTGATTGATGCGGGTCGTCTCCGTCCAGTCCGCAAAGAGTGGCGCTGAGGCCCGTGGGGTGCTGGGCATGGATCTCAAGCGTTCCCATGCTAATTATTGCCAAATATTTGCTCACGTGCACCTCACAATCTAACAACCGCTTCAACTCGGACGGGGCTGATCGGCCCGCCAGTTAAGCGGGGCGTTCGACACTTCAAATTTAGCCTTTAAGCGTTCATACTCAGCCCGCTCTTTCACCAGTGCAATTTTTTTGTCTTGTTCAGCCCAATACTCGCGTAGCAAAGTTCCTATTTTCAGGTTTGCGAGCCAGCTTCGATAGCAGACATACTCCATCTGGCTTTGTAGCCCCCCCATATTGCGCATTCGCTCTGTGTTGTTAGCGAGCTTCAACCAGCGTTCACGCCAACCACATAGCCGTTCGTATTCTTCCTTTGCCGCTTGCATGTTCATCTGTACCTCCATCTCCTCATCGCTGCTGTCGGTTCACGTCTAAATACCGATTTCACTTCCCCACTCAGCGGGCGTCGCCTTGATCCCTCTGGTCAGGCAACAACGTCTGCTGCGCGGCGCCGTCGAGTCCACGATCAAGCCGTGCCAAACATCCCGCATCGAAACCCTGCAATAGGTCGCTGTTATTGATGCGCGGGCTGCCCCCGGTATTCCTGGGCGTTGCTTCGGTCAAATTCGGGTAATATTGCTGCATATAGCGATCGATCAGAACCCGGTTATGATCATTCGCGGCAAACTGCTCAACCAACTTGCGCGCCCCGCTGACCCAGCCGATTGAGAAAGCGTCCCCACTGGCGGTTTTAGCCGATGCTTTGCGACGGCGCGGCTGTTGCTTAATGTACTTGGCACGCGCGGTGGCGCATTGCCGCGACAACACGTCATAGGCATATTTAGCCACCGTGGCGGACGCTCCCGCGCCAATAAAAATAAACACGCGCTGTTTCACGTAGGTGAACCGTGGTGTCAAGGTGTAACCGGTACTCGTTAAATGGGCACACCCAAAGGTATCGGCGATCAACCCCGCCAGCGCGCCCTCCCAGACACTCAGCGCCACGCCGCGCGCTTTAACGCTATCCTCGCCGATGTCTGCCAACGCTATTTCGGCGGCATCAATGGCATGGCATTCCATAAGCTTCCGCGCCTGTCTGAGGGCGGTAGCAGCCTCATGGACGTTAGCGCTTTTTGAGAGCGCCAGGCATTTCCTGATTTTTTTAATAATTGATTCGTTATGCATACATCCCTCCCAGGCTGCTCATCAGTGCCCGACAAAGTAACCGCATTTGTAACGTCGCTGTCCAGCGAAAACCCTGTTTCAGTACGACCGTGGTAATCACCCTCGCCGACAGGCAGGGTTCCCCCAACGATCGCTAAGGTGTGGTGATCATGACCACACCTTCCTGGACATTAGTGGATGACCGCTTGACGCGGTGGCTTGTCCAGCGCCTGCCTCAGCCGCCCCACCAGCAGCCGGATCCGTCCAGTCAACCCAGGGTGATCTTTCTCCCACCGCACGATCCCCCAGGCCTCCAGTGAATTCAGCGCCCGAAAAACACCGGTTCTTGACACCTGCGTCTCGCTGGACAGTTCTCGCACCGTGAATGCATACGACCTGCCATCGGCGCAGTGTATCGCCAGCCACTCCAACAGGATCGCGGCATTGAGGCTGGCGACGCTCTGACCCAGATGGGCGCGGGCAAGATTCAAGTACGGCCCGATCCCCTGTCCGGCAGTAGCTTCTGCCTTCCGTGTCCAGTGCCGCCACAAAACATCATCACACTCCCGCTGATAACGGATGATCCGCTCCCGCAACGCCGGCTTGACCTTGTTGGGCGAAATCGTCATCAGCCAGCCGAACAGGCGGCGTAGCGGCATACACAGCATCTCGCGGTTCTTCCCGTCTCCAGCAACCGTCACGATTTCCGTGACGGAGAACCTCTCTTTGTCCTCTGTCAACTTGACATGCTGCGACTGCCAAGCCAGCCCCATCCCCTCCACCACTGGCCGCATCGGCACGTAAGGTTCACCGTCGTGCGTCACCAGGTACAGCGGGTCGCCATGAAATGCGACCTGCACCAACTCCGTATCCGTTTTTATCTTCATCGCTTCATTCCTCCGCTACACCAATTTGCGTGGTGATTTCCAGCTCGGTTCAAATACAGTACTTCCCCTTACCCTTAAAGGCCCTTTACAGGAAGAGTGCGTTTATCTACTTTCCCGGTGGGTCGGTTTATCTACTTTTACACTTTTCATGTCCCGTTCTTCTGTTCCCACTGGGAACATTTCCTCATCCGGTTCATCCATTGTTGTTGCGGCAGTGTCCTGTTTGCTGGTTTCAGCGGTTGCCGCAGTAATAATCCTTGGCGCAAACTCAGCACGCCGCGTGCCTTCCAACACTTCTTGCGGTACCTCTGCCAACCATTTCATCGCCCGGATGGCGCGCTGGTTGTTTTGCCGTATATCCTCGCGGCTGACCGACTGATACGACCATTGCGAGGGCAGTTCCAATACGCGTCGGATATAATGCTTACCGTCTCTGATACTGTGTGATGCGGCGTCCGCCGCCATGAGCGCCACATGTTTTGCCGTCAACAGTGCCGCAGTTAATCTGTCGTAATCCTCCAGCAAATAGACTATTTGGTAGATGTAGGGCGAGCCCATGCCGAACGAAAAATCTACCTTCACCGGCGCTGACGATTGCCGCAGGGTCACCACCACATTGCGCTTGGATGTCAGCAATTGCTCCACCTGCTCCAGCGCCTTGATAATGTGCTCACGCGCCACCCCCACCGCCTCCTCGATCCGTATCAACATCCAATCGGCGGTTGGATCATCCGCTGCCGCTGCTTGCAACACGACCCTGAGCCTGCGGGAAAACGCTATCAATCCCGTCACTCGCGGAATGCCGCGCGCCACGTTTTCACTTGACCCTTTGACCAAATCGAGCGCTTGGCGGGTATGCAAAATCAATGAGGCCCCGCCGTGCAATGTTCCAGGGCCATCGGTCAGAGTTCGGTAAATCACTGGTTCAGTCATTATTTTTCTCCTGGTTCATTAAAAAAACTCTCACAAAGCCATTGGCCCACCACTCCAAGTGTCCCAGGCTGGGACAGCGCCCTGCTCATTGGCCCACCACTCCAAGTGTTCCCACTGGGAACACAAGTTGGGCCACATCAAGTTGGGCCACATCATGTCGTTCGCTTCAACAGTCCGGCCTGCTGCATCTGTTCCCGCCAGGCAGTGGCTCCCGACCCCGGCTTCTGCGGTTGAGTGGATACGCGCTTGTTTCCACCCGCTTGACCCGCTTCGGCGGTAACACTGTCTTTGCTGCGAGCCGTTGCTTCTTGACGCATTTCACGCTCCTGGGCAACCTTCACGCCGATACAGGGCACAAACGTGCCGTCCTGAACGTGTTTGCATAAATGGGCCAGGTAGCTCAGTGGATTGCGAATCGCATCGCCTTTTCTTTTCTTCGCCTGAATCTGTCCTGCAAGTTCATCCAACACGGCTTGCTGATGGGGTGTTTCAAGCTTGGCAAGCGGGATGCGAGCCAGTGTCTGTTCTGCCTCGGTCAACTGGGCGGGGAAAACCAATCCCGGCAGCGTGCCGTGCGTCTCGCGCGCACGGGTTGAATCAGTAGTAGTTGTAGTAGTTTTTTTATATATATAACTACTACGTGAGTTATCCACAGGAGCATCGGCATAAAAATTTTTTACTTCTTCGCTAAGATCTTGATTATTATCACCATCATCTTTTTCATCAACATAGTTAAAATTTTTAACTATGTCAGAGTTATCCACAGGGTCGACATAGTTAAAATTCTTTACTAAGTCAGGATCAGAAATTTTTTCCACTTGGTTAAAAATTTTAACTAAGTGAATGGGCTGTTGCAGTTCCTTCAAATGGCGATCGCCGACCGCGAAAAACTGGCTTTCATCATGATCTGCGTGTTCCGGTGCCTCGATCATCCTTTGCGCCATGCACCGGGCGCCGGTATGTGCCAGGGTTTGAATGGAGGTCACGTCACGCTGTTCCGTGATGTCATCCTGGATGGATGCCAGTATCAGCCCCGCGATGCGACGGGCGTGATTGTGCGGGTGGGCCTGCAAGGTGTATAGAAAGTCGATATAGCCGGGATCGAGGTAAAGGGTATCCGCCAGGGGCAGAGGATCATCGTGCAGGGTGTAGAGATTGCCTTTGATCTGGCCCCGGCTGTTTCTTATCTTGCGCCCCAGCATCGTCAGCCAGCGGGTGGCGCGCAGCATGATCATCACCCGCGCCACCGTGGGTCGTGTCAAATTGGCATGCCGGGCCAGCTGATCATAGGTCGGGAAGCTGCTGGCCGCCGTCCCTTGACTCAAGGTGCGCAGGATCATGCAAATCCGCACCGCCGCTGCATCGAGGATTGGATCGAAGATCAACAGCCGGGGGATGGCGTCCTGGCGATTACCGAGAAACAGCAAGCCGTCCTGCGCGTCGCTGATATCAGGACGGGTGCTGAGGTGCTTTACAGCCTCCTCTATGTACGCGGCCAGCGCCCGCGTTTTGGGCGTAATGGTATCGCTTGCGTCGGTGACCAACGTCATTTCTTGGCTGACCCGGATCCGGCAGGACGTACATCCCTCTCGTTGCCGAATTCATCCTCGGAACGCGCTTGCTGAATGACGGTCCACGCCGAATTAAGGGGAATACCCGCTTGACCCAGCACCAGCCAGCGTTGCCGGCTTGGCAGTGCCTTATGTTCCTGCCACAGGCGCAGTACACGCAGCTCATCCTCTTCCGAGAGTTTCGGCGGGCGGCCATTGGTATCGATAACCAATTTTCGTCGCAGCGCTGCATAGTCCGCGCCGCTCATGCCAAACTCTTCTTCCATGAGCGGCAACGAGGCGCCCCATCGAATCAGGTTCTCCTGATCGGCTTGATCCTGCTGCCGCGCGTCCCACAGCTTTAATACAATATCCACACGCTCCTCAGAGAAAACAAGACGCATGAGGATGTCAATGTCAATCTCGCAAAATTGGTCGAGTTGCGTGACCGTCATACTGGCCAGGCGATCAAGATGTACCTGGGTTAACCCCCGTATGCCGGATTCTTTTACTGCATTGAATCCGCCACTGGCGTAGAGCTTTAAAAGCTTGGCGATGATCAAAGGTGTGTAGCTATCCGTGTTCATAATACGTTCTCCCTTGCGTTAGTTTAAAAAACTAATCCCATAAAGATGAATCGTCCTGCTGGCTTCTGAGTCGGCGCGTGTTCTGGATTAACAACATCACGTCGTCAAAATCGGTGTCCCGCGTGTGCGGGCTGCACAAAAAAACGGAGGGCATGATCACCCATTTCGGGCGCCCCCCCACCAAGGCATAGATGTCGTCCCAGCGATTCCCCAGGGCCAGAACCCCAAAGCGGTTTTCCGGGGGAACGCGGTCGGAGTTGACCATCTGCTCCGAGACACTGAGCAGCCACCACCACACCCAATGTGCCTGCTCATCCGTCAGCGCTCCCTGGGGCAAATCCATCAGGTAGCCCAGACCCGACCGTGGCTGGCTGATGACACACTCGGCCAGGCCATGCCGCTGGGCTAGGCGGAGTGCCAACACATAGCTGCGGCTGCGCAACGAACGCACGTCCGAGGGGCCGGTGTACTGGTCCTGTGCGGAACCCTTCTCGGGCGCGGGCGGCGTCGCCGATGGGTGAGAGGCCATCTTCGACGCGCCTGGCACTCCAGATGTCCCCGGCGGCGACGCAGGTGCGGGCATTTCATCCTCGGCGTCGGGCGGAGTATCCGCGCCTAGCTCAATCCCGGCGCCCAGTGCCGCAATCTCGGCCTGAATGCTGCGTACGGGACGATCCAGCACCGTAGCCAGATGATCCTCCAGTGCGGGCCGTAATGCGTCCATCACGAAATACGGGCTGTCCTGCGCCGACAGCACCTCGCCAAACAGGGCATCGAACCCAGCGGATTGCATTTCGGGAGAATCCCCGGTCGGCCCACGCTGCACCCAATAAGATCGATACAAGGCTTCTGTCTTCTGAATTATCTCGACATGGCTGGAACCCATCCCAGTACGCAATGCCTCGGGAATCAGGGGGTAGAGCAATTGTGCGGCGTACTGCAGGCGGTGCATTTGCGATTTGGATACCTTCAACCCAATTCCAAATTCCGGGTCACTGAGGCGTCGCACGAACTCGCGTAATCCCAGGGTTTCTCCGGTTTCCTCTTCCAGACGCTGGCGCAAGGTCTGTAGCGCCAGGGCCTTCTCGATAAAGGTGTTGTCACCGCGCACTTCATTTTCGGCAATATGCGCCGCCAGCACGTCGCTTTCGCGGGTCCAGGGGTAATACCGGCAGTTGAGCGCCTGGAAGCGCGCATCACCCGCCTTCCATTGCTCCCGCATGATCTCTAACCGGGTGTTGCCGCCCTTGGCGATCATGTAATGGGATTCACCCGGTCGGCGCGTGATAGGGAGTTCGCCTTCCTGCCCGAGGGTCAAGATGCGGTGCGCAAGGTCGTTGTATTTGGGATTGCGCGCCAGCCGGGTATTATTATCATATGGTTTGATCTGGTCGATCTCGACGCGCATCACCATCACCGTGATCGGGTCACCGGGCGGGGGTAGTTCAGTGCTGCGGCCAAAATGCCCGACCACTAAGCTGGAACGGAATTCGGCGTCTGACAGGGGTTTTTTGCTCATCACATCACTCCTTCTTGGGTCGCTTGGGCCGGTTTAATCACGCTGATGGCTTGCTTGAAAGGCAACGTGAGATGGGTCAGATGGGGAAACAGTTCATGGACAAGAGTCAACATGGTGTCGCGCGCGCTGGGGGTCGCGCCCACGCGGCGCGGTTCCCAGCGGTGTACCGGTTGGTGATTCGTGGCTGCTTCGCGGTAGGCCACGGTGTCCGGCACGGCGGTATCGAGGATGGTGATGGTGCCCCGTGAAGGTGCGAAGGTCAGGCTGCGCAGCTCCTGAACGATACGCCGGGCATCGGCAGTGCGGCCCTGGCGGTAAATCAGGCCGCGCAAGGGTGCCGTCGGGCAACCCCAGTGAGCCATCGGGCGCAGCCGATCCAGCATTTCCAGTGTGCCACGGGTAAATTCGCGTGCGGGGAGTATCTCGGAGGGGATGGGCGACAGCAACAGGTCGGCGGCGAGCACCGCCGCATCCTGCAGGGGCCCCACGGCACCTTGAGTATCAATCAAAATGAAGTCGTAATGATCGTCCAGTGCCTTGAGGATGTGCTTGAGGCGCACCCGGCCATCGGGGGTACGCAGAATCCAGTTCTGCAGATCACCTTCAGGATCGTCTGACACCACCAAATCAAGGCGGTCGATATTAGTGGAGCAGATCGTCCCCGCGATGACAGAGCGCGTGATCAGCGTGGAGAGGCCATACGGCACACGTACGGTGATGGGGTAGTAACTGGACAGTGAGGGCTGCACATCGCCATCGATGAGCAACACTTTTTGACCCAGATCGGCGAGCAATGCGCCGAGATTGGCGCTCAGCGTAGTCTTGCCGACCCCGCCTTTGGTGGATACCACGGTAACTTTGACAGCCATGCAGCCTCCTTGTTGAGTGGCTACACGCTAGTGGCGGTAAAATCAGTATGTTTCTTGTACCATGTTATGATTTGTAATCAGTAGGTCGGGGGTTCGATTCCCTCCGCCGGCACCATTTTAAAACGTCGTGATCATGTTTTTTAAGATGATGACGCCCTTGTATGTAGCGTAAATAATGTTTACGGCCTATTTGATCTTCCTAAACGCCATCATGGATGCAGCCAAGTGGTTGAGCGCCAGCAAGCTCTGATACTTGACGCTGCCTTTCCCCCCACAGTAAAAAGCAAACCCTCACGCCTGCTAATAGTGGCGCTGGGGGGAATCGTGGGGATATTTGTGGCGTTTATACGTGAAGCCATCAGCCGTCGCGCGGATAATCCCGAACACGCCCAGCAATGGATGCAGCTTAAACAACATTTGCAGATACGCCGCCAGGCTACCGATACGCAGGCGACGACCCCCGCAGCGACCCAATCAAACCAGCCAGCTCATAAGGCTCACCACCAGCAACACCCCCAGGCAAAAAATGAGGGTGCGCCACACCAGTGCTAAAGCATTTCTGACGTGCGAAATGCTCATGGTTTTTTTTGCGGTGCCCTGCACTACGTCATTCATGCGCAGGGCACCCAGGCCACTGTTCCTCACCACATCTGCATTACCTGATGAGCGAGTGACAAGTTGACCCACAAGTTGATTGGGAATGCCTTGGCTCCAGCCATCAATGGCATCAACAAAACTACCCATTATTGCATAACTTAATGCGGTAATACGCGCCGGCAGCCAACCCAGGATAGCATGCAGATGCTGCGCGGCTGCGGCAAAATTATCGGGCGTGCCGGATGCAGCCACCGCAAAGTTATCTGGCCTCAACTCATCTGCATTATTTTGCAAGAGCGAAGACAAACGATAAAAAACTGCGCCCAGCGGCCCCAATACAACAAACCAGAAAATCACCGCAAACCAGCGCTCATTCGCCTCTATTAAAATAGCCTCGATAACTGCATGCAACATCTGCGTCGTGGTTAACGGCGTTTTCGACTCAATGTCGGCCCCCTCGTTATTAATAATGTCGGCCAGATGATGACACGCTGCCTCTTTACCCGTGTGCGTATAAGCATGTATGAATGCGCGCACCTGGGTGTCGAGATCTTTTGGCCCCAGGCAATATAGCAGCACGGCAACATCAAAAATAAAGGCCAATATCAACAGCGATTCACTGAGCAGGTAATGTATCAGTCCAACCGCTGCGGCGGGCACCAGGGTTAACAGCAAGACGCGTGCTCGTCCTCCTGTATCTCCTGCTGTACTAGTGGAGGGGATCACTGGTGCATCGTCACTGGTGGGATGGGTGATGCTGACGCTGGCATGGCTCCCCCGCGTTTCACTCCAGGCTGCAAAACGCATAAACCAGGTGAAGCGGCGCCATTTTGCCACTGATAACCAGAGTCGTTCGATAGTCAGCGCCAGCAATACTTCAAGAAATACCATGATCAATCCTGTCCTCCACATCCAATAACACCGCATGCAAATGCTGCCAGACAAAGGCCGATCCCGGATCAGTCTTGCGACCGGGGGCAATATCGCTATGCCCGACAATACGCGACACGGTAATGGCAGGGTAAGCCGCCATAATGGCGCGTGCCGTTTCGGCAAGCGTGACATATTGCGCATCTGTATATGGCTGGTCGTCACATCCTTCCAGTTCAATGCCAATCGAAAAATCGTTGCAGCGTTCGCGTCCGTCAAAACACGATTGACCAGCGTGCCAGGCACGCTGCTGAAACGGCACATATTGCACGATTTCACCGGTACGCCGAATTACGGCATGCGCCGACACGCGCAGGTCTTTAATTTCTTCAAAATAAGGATGCGCGGTAGCGTCCAGCGTATTGGTAAACAAAGCCTCGATCCACGGCCCGCCAAACTCACCCGGCGGCAAACTGATGCCATGCACCACCAGTAAATCAATCACCGCCCCCGCTGGCCGCTCATCGCAATTGGGCGATACTACCCGGCGCACGCCTTGCAGCCAGCCAGTGGTTTGATCAACTTTCATCAGAGCACCATAGCATTGTAATTGTAATCAGGTACGCCATACTATCATTTCCTGTCAAGTGGCTCTGTGGTCAGGCGTCAACACTATTCGCCTTGGGAGTGGATCATGTTATTTACATTAATCCACGCCATACTGTCATTTCGACCGAAGGGAGAAATCTTAAGATTCCTCGCTGCGCTCGGAATGACACAGTTTATATAACCTGTCCCAAATTTATTAAGCGAACAGTCTTGGGTCAGGCGTTATAAACATCGCATCGCCATAACTGAAAAAGCGGTAGTGCTGAGTGATCGCATGCTGATAAGCATTCATCACCTGCGTATATCCTCCCAGAGCGCACACCAGCATCAATAAAGTCGACTCCGGCAAGTGAAAATTGGTAATCAAGGCGTCGACGCTCACAAAACGGTAGCCAGGGTAAATAAAAATACGGGTATCCCCTTCAAAGGGCTCAATCACGCCGCTGAGTGAAGCGCTTTCCAGACTGCGTACCGCCGTGGTGCCCACCGCAATGACACGCCCACCCCGGGCGCGGGTAGCGCGCACCTGCTCGCATACGGCAGCGCTGACGTGCACATATTCAGCATGCATGGCATGATCTTCAATGCATTCTACACGCACCGGTTGAAAGGTGCCTGCCCCAACATGCAGCGTAACAAAGGCGCTCTGCACCCCCATGGCGCTGATTTGTTCGAGCAGCGGCTGATCGAAATGCAACCCCGCCGTGGGGGCGGCGACGGCGCCTGGGTGCCGCGCATAGACGGTTTGATAGCGTTCCTTATCGTCCTGCTGCGGCGCTCGATTAACATAAGGGGGCAAGGGTACATGGCCGATCTGTTCTAAAACCTCCAGGAGAGAACGCTCGCCCGCAGAAAAGCACAGCTCAAATAAATCATCATGCCGCCCCAGCACCTCTGCCTCAACGCCATTAAAAATCAGCCGCCCCCCGGCGCGTGGCGCTTTGCTGGCACGCACTTGCGCTAATACCCGGCGCTGGTCCAGAATCCGCTCCACCAATACCTCCACCTTGCCGCCAGTGGATTTTACCCCCAAAAGTCGCGCGGGTATTACCCGGGTGTCGTTGAATACCAGCAAATCGCCAGGCATTAAAAGCGTTGTTAAATCATTGAATTGCAGGTCATGGACGATACTGGCAGGCGAATTGAGGTGTAATAGACGGCTGGCACCGCGCACCGCAGGCGGGTGCTGGGCGATCAGGTCAGGGGGAAGATCGTAATAAAAATCACGGCGTTGCATAGCGCCGCTATAGTACCAGTTTCAAGCCATTGATTCGAGTGACAACCTCACGTTGCCCTTGCTGATTCAGTAAAATGCTTTATACTGTGCGACTTCATATGTGATGCTGGCCGGGATGGCGGAACTGGTAGACGCGCCAGACTCAAAATCTGGTAACTGTGAGGTTGTGGGAGTTCGATTCTCCCTCCCGGCACCACATCACACAATCAGCACCCCTCTCCTGGCACTATTTTTGCTGCCATTCGCAGTAAGTACCCATCGGCGTATTCAATTTTGTACCCGCGTGGTTACTTCTGAACTCCACTTTTTTAAGTTATAGTGTCCGTACGCTAATATAAATTCATCCTGCAATCTTACTGGAGTCACTATGCCGGGCACACGTTATACGCTGGAAATCCAACCGCATATCCCCCAACGCCTGAATGGCCTGATCGAACTTTCCGATGATCTGCTCTATAGCTGGGATCGCGAAGTACGCGCGCTGTTTGCTCAACTGGACAACACCCTGTGGGAAGCATCCGGGCATAATCCCAAGCTGTTTCTGCGCCGCGTTTCGCAACAGCGGCTGGAAGAGGCGGTGCAAGACCGCATCTTCATGGAAAACTACCACCGTGCGATGTCGTCGTATAACAGTTATCACCGCGACGAACACAATACCAACCTCAGCCAGTTTCTGGATGCCAAAACCGATCTGGTCGCTTATTTTTGCGCGGAGTTTGGCTTTCATGAAAGCCTGCCGATTTATTCGGGTGGGTTGGGCATTCTGGCGGGTGATCATTGTAAAGCCGCCAGTGATCTGGGCGTGCCGTTTATTGCGGTAGGGTTACTCTACCGCCAAGGGTATTTTACCCAGACCATTGACCATCAGGGCGCGCAGATCGCGCACTATACGCCCACTAATTTTGCCAATCTGCCGATTTTGCCTGCCCAGGACAAACAGGGCAACGCTGTTCATGTGCATGTAGAGTTGCCCGGGCGCAGCGTCAAGCTCAAGGTATGGCAAGCCAAGGCCGGGCATATCACGCTGTATCTGCTTGACTGTGATTTGCCTGAAAATACCGAACATGACCGCACCATTACTTATCACCTTTACGGTGGCAATACCGAAACCCGCATTCAGCAGGAAATCGTGCTGGGCATCGGCGGTGTACGCGCGCTGCGTGCCCTGGAGCTACGCCCGACGGTGTGGCACATTAATGAAGGCCATTCGGCATTTCAGATTCTGGAACGCTGCCGCGAACGCGTGCAACGCGGCTGGGATTTTGACAGCGCGCTGGAATGTATTGCGGCGGGTACGGTATTCACTACGCATACGCCCGTACCCGCCGGACATGATATTTTTGATCATCACATGGTTATCAACTATTTCAAGGAATATGTGGAACATATTAAAGTTCCGCTCGATGATTTTCTGCAACTGGGTTCAAGCCCCGGCAGCCAGGGCGGCTTTAACATGACAGCCCTGGCGTTGCGTGGTTCGCGTTTTCATAACGGCGTGAGCCGCATTCATGGCGACATGGCCTCGCTCATGGAAGGTTACATCTGGCCGCAGGTGCCGCGTGATGAAAATCCCATTGGCTATGTGACCAATGGCGTGCATGTGCCAACGTTTCTGGCGCGTGAATGGAGCAATTTATTCGATATGCACCTCGGCGGAAAGTGGCGCGGCGAATTGCGTAATGCTGATTTCTGGCAGCGCATTGACGACATTCCCAATCACAGTTACTGGAGCCTGCGCCAATCGCTTAAATCACAACTGATGGGCAATGTGCGGCGCCGCGCCTTGGTGCAATATCGGCGTAATAGTTGCAGCGCCATGCAAATTGAACGTTTGACACGTTATCTGAAGCCAGACAATATTGATACGCTGGTGCTGGGTTTTGCGCGCCGTTTTGCTACGTATAAACGTGCCACATTGTTATTTGCCGACCCGGAGCGCCTGGCGCGCATACTGAATAATCCGCAGCGCCCGGTGATGCTCATCTTTGCCGGCAAGGCTCACCCGCGTGACCTGCCTGGCCAACAATTAATTCAAACTATCCATAGCCTGTCACGCCGCCCGGAATTTGAGGGGCGCATCCTGATGCTGGAAGGATACGATCTCGCCCTCGCCCGCAAGCTGGTGTCGGGTGTGGATGTCTGGCTTAATACACCTGAATATCCGCTGGAGGCCAGCGGCACATCGGGACAAAAAGCCGGACTCAATGGCGTGATCAATTTAAGCGTGCTGGATGGCTGGTGGGGAGAAGGTTACAACGGCGAAAATGGCTGGGCCATTACACCGCACGGCCCTAATTATAACGCTCCTTACGGCGCCAGTTACGACGCTGCACACCGCGACCGCGAAGAAGCCCAGGAGTTGCTTGACCTGCTGGAAAAAGAAGTGGTGCCTTTATATTACCAGCGCAATGGGCACGGCTATTCGGAAGGTTGGGTAAAGCTCTCCAAAGCCTCCATGAAATCCATCATGCCGCGTTTTAACTCGCAGCGCATGGTCATGGATTACGTAAGCCGTTACTATGCACCGGCCAATCAGCGTTGCAAAATCCTATCTGCCAATAACGGCGTGGCCGCTATACAACTTTCTGAATGGAAGAAAAAAGTGGCGCGGGCCTGGCCCGAAGTGCGCATAAGCCGCATTGACAATGTAATACAGGAAATTAAAACGGGTGACTGCCTGTCCATTCGCGCCGCAGCTCTCCTGGGAGGGCTTACGCCCGATGATGTGTGTGTAGAATGTCTGTTGGGAACCACCTCAGACACGGGTGAATTCACGGTGCATGAACGTCACCCTCTATTGGCCACGCAGCGCGGCAGTGGCGGCGAGATCCATTTCGAACTGGATTTATGCCCGGCGCTTTCAGGGCTGCAACATTACAAACTGCGTATTTATCCATGTCATAAATTGCTTTCACATCCATTTGAGACGGGGTGTATGGTGTGGTTTTAGCGAACGGCAGTTTTTATGGTGGCGCATTGTTGGCATCTCTATCACTCAATCCAGCGCACCCTGCCCAAATACTCCATCAAATCGATCATATCGGCAGGATAACGCCCCCTACCCCCAAACACTATGTCTAGTAGTGCCAACTGCATAGTCCCATTAAAATTTACCATTAAATTTTAATGGGACAGCCCTGCAAAATTGATTTCAATATCTTGAAAATCGGGTTGCTGATTCCTACATTATATTAACCGACTCGCCCGACATGAAGGAGTACCATGCAATTCAAGGACTATTACGAAGTGCTCGGCGTGCCGCGTGATACTACGGCAGAGGATATCAAGAAGTCCTTCCGCAAGCTCGCGCGCAAGTATCACCCGGACGTGTCCAAGGAAAAGGACGCCGAAGCGCGCATGAAGGACGTGAACGAAGCCTACGCGGTGCTCTCCGATCCGGAAAAACGCGCCGCGTATGACCAGTTGGGCAAGGGTCATCACCCCGGTGAAGAATTCCGCCCGCCGCCCGACTGGGACGCTGGCTTTGAGTTCTCTGGCTCCGGTTATTCGCCCGGGGAAGCGGCCGGTTTTTCCGATTTCTTCGAGCAAATCTTTGGCCGCGCCGGTATGGGTAGAGGCGGGTTCGGTCAGACTTCCAGCAGCCACGGCAACTTCCGCGCCCAAGGCGAGGATCATCACGCCAAGGTGGTTCTGGATGTGGAGGATGCCTTCACCGGTGCCACTCGTCAGATTTCCCTGCGCGCACCGAAGGTGGATGCCCAGGGCCGGGTGACGCTGGAATCCCGCACCCTCAACGTAAAAATCCCCAAGGGGATCAAGGAAGGCCAGGTCATCCGTCTGGCCGACCAGGGCGCGCCGGGGTTGGGTGGCGGGCCGGCGGGCGACTTGTTGCTGGAAGTGCATTTCAAGCCCCATCCACACTTGCGGGTGGAGGGACGCGATCTGTATCTGACCCTGCCGGTGGTGCCCTGGGAGGCGGCCCTGGGCGCGGTGGTCAGCGTGAACCTGCCCGGCGGTACGGTGAAGGTGCGTATCCCGGAAGGGGCGCAAAGCGGCCGGCAGTTGCGGGTGCGCGGCAAGGGCATACCTGGCCAGCCGCCGGGCGACCTCCTGCTCACCATTGAGGTCATGCTGCCGCCAGCGGACACACCCAAGGCGCGGGCATTCTATGAGCAAATGGCGAAGGAATTCGCCTTCGATCCACGACAGGGAGGATGAGCCATGCGTGATGAAGACATCCTGATCGGTAGCCTGATGGAAGATACCTGGCTCACCCTGGAGCAGGTGGCCGCCGCCTGCGGCGTGGAGCCCGGGTGGCTCATCCGGCATCTGGAGGAAGGCTTATTGTTTCCCCATGCGCAGAACATGGCCGGGGTATGGCGGTTTTCTGGTGTGGCGCTCGTCCGTGCCCGGCGCATGCGGCAACTGGAACGGGATTTCGATGCCGTGCCGGAACTCGCCGCCCTGGTGGCGGATATGCTGGAGGAGATGGATGCCATGCGCGCGCGGCTGCGCTGTCTGGGTGGATGAGAGGAAATTATCATGGAACAGAAAACGCAGTGGAATTTCACGTACTGGATGGTCGCTGGCCTCTTGCTGCTGGTGCTGCAAAACTGGTGGGAAACCGCGCGCACGATGGAGCCCGTGCCCTACAGCGAGTTCGAGCAGGCGCTGAAGGACGGCCGGGTGGCGGAGGTGCTGGTTTCGGACAAGACCATCACCGGCAAGCTCAAGTCGCCGGATGCGAAGGGCAAGACCGTGATCGTGGCCACCCGCATTGAGCCGGACGTCGCTGCGCGCCTGTCGCAGTACAATGTGCCTTATGCGCGGGTGATCGAAAGTACTTTCCTTAGCACTTTGCTGTCGTGGATCCTGCCAGCGGTGGCCTTCTTCGCTGTCTGGTTCTTCTTGTTCCGCAAGTTCGCCGACAAGCAGGAGGGCATTGGCGGCTTCATGACCCTCGGCAAAAACCGCGCCAAGGTCTATGTGGAAAAGAATACCGGGGTGACCTTCGCGGATGTGGCCGGGGTGGATGAGGCCAAGGAAGAATTGAAGGAGGTGGTGGAATTCCTGAAAACCCCGCAGGAGTATGGCCGGCTCGGCGCGCGCATCCCCAAGGGCGTACTGCTGGTGGGTCCGCCCGGTACCGGCAAGACGCTGCTGGCCAAGGCGGTGGCGGGGGAAGCGGGTGTGCCCTTCTTCTCCATCTCCGGCTCCGAGTTCGTGGAAATGTTCGTGGGCGTAGGCGCGGCGCGCGTGCGTGACCTGTTCGAGCAGGCGCGCGCGAAGGCGCCTGCCATCATCTTCATCGACGAGTTGGACGCCCTTGGCCGGGCGCGCGGCACGGGAGGCCCCATCGGTGGCCACGACGAGCGCGAGCAGACTTTGAATCAACTGCTCACCGAGATGGACGGCTTCGATTCCTCAGTAGGCCTCATCATCCTTGCCGCCACCAACCGGCCAGAGATCCTCGACCCGGCGCTGCTCAGGGCCGGCCGCTTCGACCGCCAGGTGCTGGTGGACCGGCCGGACAAGAAGGGCCGGCTCGACATCCTCAAGGTGCATGTGAAGAAAATCAAACTCGCGCCGGACGTGGATCTGGAACAAATCGCCGCACTCACCACCGGCTTCTCGGGCGCGGATCTCGCCAATCTGGCGAATGAGGCGGCGCTGATGGCTACGCGCCGTCGCGCGGACGCGGTGACGCTCTCCGACTTCACTGCCGCCATCGAGCGTATCATTGCCGGCCTGGAAAAGAAAAACCGCGTGCTCAACGACAAGGAACGCGAGACCGTCGCCTACCACGAGATGGGGCATGCCCTGGTGGCGCTGGCCCTGCCCGGCACCGACCCGGTACACAAGGTGTCCATTATCCCGCGCGGCATCGGCGCGCTCGGCTACACCATCCAGCGACCGACCGAGGATCGCTATCTAATGACCCGCGAAGAGTTGGAGAACAAAATTGCAGTGCTGCTCGGCGGGCGCGCGGCCGAGAAGCTGGTCTATGGCAAGCTCTCCACCGGCGCGGCGGACGATCTGGCTAAAGCCACCGACATCGCGCGCGACATGATCACCCGCTACGGCATGGACGAGGATCTGGGCTACATCGCCTATGAAGCCCAGCGGCCGCGCTTCCTCGACGTGCCGAATATGGTGAGCGGCGGTGGGCGGGTGGCAGAGTCCACGCAGACGCGCATCGACGAGGCCATCCGTGACATTATCAAAGGCGTATTCGATCGCGCCCATCGCATTCTGGATGACAACCGTCCCATCCTGGAACGCTGCGCCCGCGAGCTGCTGGCGAAGGAAACGCTGGACGAGAACGCGATTCGCGAACTCACCCGCGATCTGCAGCGACCGGTTCTGGGTGATTGGCCCTGAGTGCTGAGTTTCGAAAAAATTGCATCTCCATGCCAGGTTAGGCATACAGTGGACATTTGCTGGCAAGGGGCGCTAGAATTACCGCAGTGAGATTTGAATGGAGTCCATATCATGAACACACAACTCTTACAGCAAGCAAGTGTGCTCGACATTGACGAGCAGATTGAGTTAGTTGAGGCCATCTGGGACGGCATCGTTAGCCGCGGTGCCGTCCCATCCTTGACAGAAGCACAGAAAACGGAACTTGACCGCCGCCTCGCAGATCATCTGGCAAATCCAAACGATGTGGTTTCCTGGAGTGAAGTCAAAGCAGCCGCTCTTGCCAAAATTAGGCAATGAACCTACCCATCACTTTTCATCGAGCCGCCAGTGCAGAGTTCATTGAAGCAAGTGCCTGGTATGAAAGTAAGCGACTTGGTCTTGGGCTTGAGTTCATGGCTGAGATTGACCGTTGCGTATCGCTTGTATCTGAACACCATCTCCAGTATGCGGTTGTTCGCGAGGATATTCGGCGCATTGTGGCCAATCGCTTTCCGTACAGCGTTTATTTTCGCGCGGAGAAGCATCGCATTGTTGTCTTGGCGGTATTCCATGGCAGCAGAAATCCCGCCATTTGGCTGGCTAGAGCCTAACCCTACGCTCAAGCGGACGGCTGCGCCGCCGCTTGACTCTGCGTTATCCCTCCACACCCCATAGGCCAAACGGCCTATGCTTATGGCATGTTTTGACATGAGAGTGTAATCATCAGGTGATACAAGGTCTGGTGAGGAAAACGTTTTATTATTGCAGGCTACTATATTTTTCCAGGTACGGTGGTATAGTCGAATTTCTCAGGCGAATTCAATTAATATCTTTCTAACGAACAGGATTTCTTAGGAGAATGTCAATGGAACTGAAACGAGCAGTGGTCACCCTGTCAGTGGCAGGGGTGTTGTTGAGTGGCGCCGCCCAAGCCGTGCCGCGCTATTCGGTTACCTATCTGGGTACCTTGGGCGGTGCCGAGCATTCCTACGCCAATGCCATTAATGCGAGAGGTCAGGTCGTGGGCGAAGTCGCATCGCCATTGGTGGCGGTTTTGCCAGCCAGGCCGTCCTTTACAGCGGCGGCCGCGTGACCGATCTCGGTACCTTGGGCGGCGGCTCTAGTACCTCCACCAACATCAACGCTAGCGGTCAGATCGTAGGTAACTCCTACACTACCGACATTCTCCAGCATGCCTTCCTTTACAGCGGCGACCGCATGACCGACCTTGGCACCTTGGGCGGCTCCAATAGTAACGCCAGCGGCATCAACGCCAGCGGCCAAGTCGTGGGCTGGTCCATCAACGACGACCACCAGCAGCGTGCCTTCCTCTATACTGACGGCCGCATGACTGATCTAGGCACCTTGGGTGACGAATTCGAAACAAGTTACGCCTGGGGCATCAACGCCAGCGGTCAGGTCGTAGGTGAGTCCGACTCCCGCAGCGGCGGCCGCTGTCCCTTCCTCTACAGCGGCAGCGCGATGATTGACTTTAACAGCCTTATCGATCCGCTGTCGGGTTGGGAGATCAGCAATGCCTAGGACATCAACGACTCAGGCCAGATCGCTGCCAACGGTTGCAGCATGACAGGCCTCTGCGGCGCGTTGCTGTTGTCGCCCGTGCCAGAACCCGAGATCTATCTCATGATGCTCGCGGGGGTGGGTCTGCTCGGCATGAAGATGCGGCGGCGGAATAACGTCAGCGGTAAGGAAAATAAAAACCCCCGCAGCAAGCTGTGGGGTATTTCTATGTCATCCCGAACGAAGTGAGGGATCTTGCTGAAGATCCCTCACTTCGTTCGGGATGACAGTTATTCTTACGTTCGGGATGACAGTAAACGCCGCAAGCGGCGGGGAGAGTGAAACGAGGGGTCTGAACCCGAAGGGATTAAAAATCCACCTGTCCACGCACCTGGAAGATATCGGCATTGCCTTGCGCTGTGCCGTTTTCGTAGTCGGCAACTACATAATTCGCCATCAACCGGGCATGGCGGTTGATGTACCAGTTGAGCCCCAGAGTAATATCATGCAGTTGTTCGCCGCTATCATCACTGATGGCGCTGTTGCGCACCGCCACTTCCCAGGCACCCCAGCGGTTTTCCGGTTTGATGGTGCCGAACCTACCATTTCGATAAGGGCGTGATTCTCCGGTCAGAAACCAACTGGCATAGGCGTAATAACTGTCGATATTCCGACCCCGCCGACCATCCCTACGACTGACATCGGAGCGTATGTATTCTGCCTGCAGGGAAACGGGTCCAGCAACGGCGGCCGCTTCCAGACCCGTCAGCACGATATTGTCGATATTTCTTATTGTCCCCGTGCTGAACCAGGCGGGCGCCAGATCGGATTCGGGGCGGGCACGGTAGCGTAGCGTGCTATCTCCCGGCACACGATAGCTGGCCCCCGCGCCAAAGTGCAGCAGCCTGCCTTTTATATCGATGGGGGCATAGGCAACGCGTCCGGTGAATGCCCTTTTGAGATTGCCGGCGGAATTCAGATCTTCCGTGAATCCCCCCGCTTCCAGATATAGTCCTTTTGCGGGAGCGGCGGAAAAACCGATGCCTACGCTTCTGACAGGGGAAAATGTGTAGGGCAAACCGCGCTCCATGAAGGTGGTCGCTCTGGAACTGGTAGCCGCTTCCAGGCTGAAGGGTTCAAAGAACTGCCCTGCTTTAATCTTCACCGCTTTAACACCGGAATAGGAAACGGACGCCTGCCAAATATCGACAGGATCAGCATTACTGACATTATTAAGGGCGCCAGTGAAACCCAGAGTCACATTGTAACTCCAGTCCCCATATAGCCTCCCTTGGGCAGAAAGGCGCGCGCGGCGGAATCCTGTTTCATCGGTATAGCCGGTGGTCTTTCCCTGCAACGCGTCATGGCCCTGATACCAGGCGGCATCGTACATAAGCAGTCCGCCGGGCTTGAAAGTGAATTGCGGGGCTTTTTGGATTTTGCTTGCTGGCCCGGCAAAAACCGGGCTGGCAGTCAGTGCGGCCACCATCAGAACAACCGGGATGCATTTCATTTTCCATCCCCGAACAGGCAATCAAAAACCATTTCACCCATCTTTCCACGCCTCATGCTCTGGGTGAAAGAGTGGCGGGAACGCGGCAGCGTGTGGAAGGTGTAGGATGTCTTTAGGCCCTGCGCCTCGGCGGCGCGCGTCATTGCGGCAATCCAGTGCTCGCCGCGCTCAAGGCGGGTGACTCCCTGCTGCCGTGCAATCTTCGGGGATTTATTCAGCGCCACATCCTGCCGCATGTCCCGCTCGCCGACGAGTACGCAGGTGGGGATAGTCAGGAAATCCGTCGGATCAAAGGCGACATCCGGCAAGCTTTTCGCCTGTGCTATGCCCTTGGGATATTTTACGCTGGGATCAGGAAAGGTATACCAGCCGGGCGCGCCCAGCACGACCTTCGCAACCCGCTCCGGGTGCGCCAAGGTATAACGATGCACAAACTGCGCCCCGCCGGAATAGCCAAACAGGAATAACTTGCCGGTCTGGGCGCCCGTCAAACGGCCCACTTCATCGACGATCCTGTCCAACGCCAAATCCGCGCGCTCGCCTTTTCCCATCCGCCCCAGGCGCTGATAATCGGGAAAACGGTCCTTCGAAAAGTAAGGAGCGATCAAGACCACGCCGTAGCGTTCGGCGAAGGAGGCGAAGCGCTCGGCATGCTCACGCGCGTTGCGCGAGATGCCATGCACCGTGACGAAAACCGGCGCATTGGCGCCGCCGCGCTGCGGCACATAGAGAAAATATCGCTGGCGGGTGGCATCGCCAAGAATCCGTTTCAATACCACCCCGGCAGCGGGGCGGGTATCCAACCCTTCCCCGCTGTTATCTGTTTCCACGGCCATAACCGATGCAGCATACGCAAACATGAACACTATCCCCAAAAAAATCTGTTTCAACTTGCCGCCGCTGTATCCGCACGAAACATTCGCGCCGTTGGGCCATGTCCAGACAATACCTTTGCGGGCGGACCGGCCTCCACCACCCGCCCGGACTCCATGTACCAGATGACATCCGCGCTCGACAGATGATCCAGCCGATGCGTGACCAGCAGGATGGTGCCTTGATACCCGGTCAACACACGATCCACCACCGCACTCGCCTTGGGATCGAGATTAGAATCAATTTCATCAAGCAGCAGCAACGGTGGGTCGCCAAGCAGCGCACGCGCCAGGGCAATGCGTTGGCGCTGCCCCGCCGACAGGCCCACGCCCCCTTCCGCCACGCGGGTTTTCTCGCCCTCCGGCAATTCAGCCAGCACTTCATCGACGCCACATAACGCCCGTACCCGTGCAATTTCCTGCTCCGGGGCATCCGGCCAGCGGTAACGCAGATTCTTCCCCACCGTGCCACGCAGCAGAGGCAGATCGGAACCCGCCATGCCTATCGCACGACGTACCGAGGTCAGGCTGTGTGTGGCCAGATCCTGGCCATCCAGGCGCATTACGCCTTGATCGGGGTCGATCAGGCGCGCCGCCAGTGACAGCAGGGTCGACTTGCCTGCGCCATTGGCGCCGACCAGCGCCACCACTGTGCCCGGCTCAACGGTCATCATGACCTGATCCACGCCGCCCGCCACGCTCACGCCATCAAATTCCAGACGGCCCGCGCCCAAACAAAGGTCCGGCGCGTCAGGGGCATCCATTACCAAGGATGGAGAGTCAAGAAATTCCTGGAGCTTTTCCCGAGAGACACGCGCGCCGTGCCAATATTCCTGGACGCGGCCCAGATCGCGCAACGGCGACATCAGTATGCCAACGAGGGCCATGGCCGCCACCACCGTGCCGACACTGGCCTGCCCGGCGGCCACCACAAACACTCCCATCAACAGCGCCGCCGCCGAGGCGAGCGCCACCGTCGCCTCGGTCACGCCCAGAATCTGACCCGCCACCCGCGCCCGATCGACCATCGCATCATGAAGCCGCTGCCCCTGGCGCGAAATACGCTCGCGCTCGCGTTCAGATTGACCGAACATCTGCACCACGGCGATAGTCGCCACCTTCTCGTTGACGTTCGCGGCGAGATGCGAAAGACGCCGCCGCGATTCGCGGGCCGCCGTGCGCAACCGCTCGCCCAGGCTGAAGGCGACTGCGGCACCGGTACACAGCACGACAGTGACTATCAATGCCAGCGGCCAATTGATCACCGCGAGGGCCGACAAGGCGGCCACCGTCATCACGGCGGCGACCGCCAGGCGCGCCAACCCCAGGCTGACCCAGCGGCGCAATGCCGTCATGTCCCCCACAAAGCGCAACGCCACGCCACCCTGACTGCGTTTTTGCAGCGCACGGGGCGCCAGCGAGCTGAGACGGTCATACAGCACCATGCGCACATCCGAGGCGTAGCCCTGCCCCATACGCTCAGCATCAACCCGCTCCATCATGCGCAACCAGGCGATAACGCCCGCCGCTGCCGCCAGCCCCAGTCCCGCCCATATCAGCCCAGGGTCAATGCCAAGGCCAATAGCCGGGCTCTGCTTTGACAGAGGGGGCATCAGCATGTGATCGAACACCCGCTTCACCAGCCAGGCGGTGCCCACCGCCGCCCCCGCCTGGGCCAGACCATTGGCGACCAGGCGGGCAAGCAGCGTCCGGCGACGTCCTTGAAGTACGCGCGGGATGTTCATCAGGCGGACAGCGCAATTCTGGAATACAGCCCAAGCTCGGTTGCGATAGCCGCATCGCGCAGCATCTTTTTGTCAAAAACCGGCAGACCTGTCGCGTTGGCAGCCTCGGTAATCGCCAGCGGCGACGCCGTCAACAGGCCGCTCACGGCACTCACAGGCAGGCCCTTGCGGCGCAGCCACTCCACCCCGGCCGCCGCGCCCATCGCATCACCCGCAGCGAAAATCACGTCATTCACTGTCCTGGCAAACACCGGCGAATCCAGCAGCGCCGCCGTCTCGGCCTGGTACAGACCGTCCGCCACCTCCAGCACAATCACATCCATCCCGGCCTTTGCCAGATGGCCGGTCAGCGTGGCAAGAATGCCTTCCACCTCCGCCGCTGTGGTACGGAACGTGGAAGGAAAACCGGCATCGGTGAAATCGAGCGCGAGCCTGGCCCCGGCATCGCCCATGAACCAGATGTCCTTGCCCGACCCCGTGCCTGTCACCTTGGCCGCGCCCACCTTGAGGCCGGCGCTCGTCAGGCCACGGATCAGATTGGCCGCCGTGGTGGTCTTGCCGGCATTCATCGCGGTGCCGACCACGGCCACCGTATAGGGCAAGGGACGCGGATG
>LNFF01000007.1 GCA_001464585.1 Gammaproteobacteria bacterium Ga0077554
ATGCAAGGCTTGTGGGATGCTTCGAAAGCCTTCGACTTGCCAGCCAAATTTTTACCCGTTTATTCGCCTTGAGAAATCTCTAATGGAAAATCTCGGTTAAATACAAGTCATTGCTTGTGAACGTAAAAGTTTAGATAAACTTGGGTTTTTGTTTGGCTAAACAATAGGGGGCTTTCTAATATTCGCAAAATTTAGCGGCTAAAATTGCTAGCGCAAAATGAGGATTGGCAGGGAAACGGCGTAAAAACAGCAGAAACTGACTTAAGCTGGCGGTGCAACACCTCGGAATTTCTCCAAAACGCTCAAGTCGATCCCGAGTGAGTACCGGTTCGGCGCTTCGTGAGGTCGTCCAGGCGGCCTACCAAGTCTTCGGCGCGAAGATGGGTGTAGCGCTTCAACATCTGCATGGATTTGTGCCCGCTGATGGCTGACACCTCCTGATCGCTCAGACCGGCTTCCACAAAGCGGCTGATGGCCTCATGCCGCAGGTCGTGGAACCTGAAGTCAGAACAGCCAACTGAGTGCTTGATGTCGAGCCATACCTTGTTGAAGTTGTACGGCCGACGCTTCCCGTCTTTGCCTGGTTCGCCAAAGAAAATCAGTTCCGTGTCTATAGGGCGGATCGGATGCACCAACGCTTCTTGAAAAAGTGCCGTGGCGTTTGTGGTCAATGGCACGGTGCGCGGCAATGTGTTCTTCGTTTCCAGCAGACGCACAATGCGCCGCGATAGATCAACCTGGCTGCGACGAAGGGTCGTGATTTCCGAAGAGCGCATGCCGGTTTCGATGGCTATCCGCACAATCCATCTGAGCATCGGATTCGAGTGCTTGTCCACCGCCGCAAAAAGCTTCGCTTCCTCGGCCGCTTCGAGTCGGCGATTTCGGCCTGGCCCCGGGGCAGGCCGTCGCACATTCAAGACGGGGTTGTACGGAAGCCCAAGCCCCCACTCCTTCACCGTAACAGTGAAGATATGGCCAAGCAGAGCCAACTCAAGACGAACAGTATTCGCAGCCCGTGGGATAGGTTCGCCTTCCTTGCCCTTGCGATCTTCGCCAGCAAGGCGTTTGTCTCGGTATTGGGCAACCAACTCGGCCGTCATGGCGGCCAGTGAGTACTTGCCGAAAAACTCGCTCAAGGGGACTGAACGCTTCAACTCGCCGCTTTGCGTCAATGGCCGTTTTGTCGGCGTGACTTCGGCCAGGTAGCGCTGCATCGCCTTTTCGAAGATGAGCCGTTCCGATGGCCCACGCTGGATGAACAACCCGCGAACCATTTCATCCTCCGCTCGACGCGCCCAGTCATCGGCATCCTTTTTGAGCCGAAAAGTTTTGATGGTGGTGGGGAAGCCAGTCTTCCGAATGACTGCTTTCCAGGTGCCCGAAGGCGTCTTGACGATGGTTGCCATGGGGCTTCAGTACAGTGCTCTCGTTTCGTCACTGTACCGAAATTGTACCGAATATGCAATCTTCGCAATATGTAGTGAGCCCAGCAGGACTGACTCAGTAACGTAGCTATTTGATTTTATTGGCGGTTGGAGACATTAATTTGGTGGGCCCGCTCGGACTCGAACCGAGGACCAAGGGATTATGAGTCCCCTGCTCTAACCAACTGAGCTACAGGCCCCTTGATAAGTAAAGGGATAAGAAAGGAAGTGGGAGTATACCGTGTGGCAGGGGTTTCGTCACGCTGGAATGGAAATCAAAAACCGGGGGCTATTCGACCCCCGGTTATCTTAATCCAGGAAACTGCGCAAATTTTCCGAACGGCTGGGATGCCGTAATTTGCGCAGCGCCTTGGCTTCTATTTGACGGATGCGCTCGCGCGTCACGTCGAACTGTTTGCCGACTTCCTCAAGGGTGTGATCGGTGTTCATGTCGATGCCAAAACGCATCCGCAACACTTTGGCTTCACGCGCCGTGAGGGTTTCCAGCACCATCTGCGTGGCTTCGCGCAACCCTTCAATGGTGGCCGCATCCGGCGGCGAGATAACGCTGGGGTCTTCGATAAAATCACCCAGGTGTGAATCTTCATCATCACCAATCGGCGTTTCCATGGAGATCGGTTCTTTGGCAATTTTCAGTACTTTGCGGACTTTATCTTCCGGCATTTCCATTTTCACCGCCAACTCTTCTGGCGTAGGTTCGCGCCCCATTTCCTGCAATAACTGGCGTGAGATACGGTTGAGTTTGTTGATGGTTTCGATCATGTGCACCGGTATGCGGATGGTGCGCGCCTGATCGGCAATCGAACGTGTAATCGCCTGACGAATCCACCAGGTTGCGTAGGTAGAAAATTTGTAACCGCGACGGTACTCAAATTTGTCCACGGCTTTCATCAAGCCAATATTACCTTCCTGGATCAGATCGAGGAATTGCAGGCCACGATTCGTGTATTTTTTTGCAATGGAAATTACCAGACGCAAGTTGGCTTCCACCATTTCTTTCTTGGCGCGGCGTGCTTTAGCCTCACCAATCGAGATTTTGCGATTGATATCTTTAATCTCATTAATCGTCAGGCCCGATTCTGTCTGCAACGCAATCAAGAGACGCTGTGCCTCACGGATGCTGTCGGCGTGTTGCGCCAGCACGGACGAGTAGTCATGGTTGCCTTTGATATGCTGATCCAACCAGGCAAGATCGGTTTCATTATCCGGAAAAGAGGTAATGAAATCACGGCGCGGCATGTGCGCTGAATTGACGCAAATATCCATAATCACGCGCTCATGCGAACGAATACGGTCCATCACGCCACGCACCCGCACCACCAACCGGTCGATTTGCAGCGGTGTCAGCTTGAATTCACGAAAGGCTTCGGCCAACTCCTGACGATGCTTGATGGTTTTGGCGTGACCTTTACCCTGCTTGGCCACCACCTCCATAAACTTGGTATACAGCTCTTCCAGCCGGCCAAAGCGGGTGCGAGCCTCTTCAGGATCAAGGCCCGTCTCCACTTCTTCCAACTCGGTCTCGACCTCACCTGCCGCCTCAGGATCCTCATCTTCAAGCGCGGCGGCAACCAACTCCAGCTCCTTATCAAGATCCGGCAACGGTAATGCGGCTTCTTCAGCATCGGGATCGTTATACCCGCGAATTACTTCCGTCAGGCGCATTTCGCCTGTCTGGGTTCGGGCATACTGGCCTAATATCTCGGCAATGGTGGGGGGGAACATGGAAAGCGAGTTCAATACCTGCCCCAGGCCATCTTCAATGCGCTTGGCAATCACGATTTCGCCTTCACGGGTCAGCAGCTCTACCGTGCCCATTTCACGCATATACATGCGCACCGGATCGGTGGTGCGGCCAAAGTCGCCATCTACGCTGGCCAGCGCCGCAGCGGCTTCCTCAGCGGCATCATCATCAGTAGCCACCGTGGTATCCGCCAGCAACAAGGCATCGACATCCGGCGCCACCTCATGCACAGGAATGCCCATATCATTGATCATGCTGATAATATCGTCAATCTGTTCAGGATCGACGATTTCATCCGGCAAATGATCGTTCACCTCGCGGTAGGTCAGGTAACCCTGCTCCTTACCTTTAGCGATTAATAATTTCAATTGAGACTGTTGTTGTTCTTGATTCATGTCACCAGCCAATAATTACGTTAGATTCGAGGGTGCCCCGTTAGATTCCAGGGCGCCCTATAAATCATGCCAAATCCTACCCACTTAAAACCAATACCCAACCCATCCCGCAAAATAACTTTCCATTTTACACTATCGACCCATAATAAGCAGTCTATTCCACGGTTTTTTTAGCGGCACTTGACGACAACAATCGTCGTAACTCCGCTTTTTCCAGGTCGTTCAGGCCTTCCAGGCGCTCCGTATGCAGCAAATTCTCCACCCGCTGCTGCTGATACTGCTCTGCCAACCGCCGCAATGCGCCCTGCAGCTCGGCTTCCACGCCTTCTGGCACCTCAGGTTGCCACTGCGCCAGCTTGGCTAAATATTTACCTTCCTGCGTATCCCGCCAATGTTCGAGCAGCGCCGCTGTATTAAGATGTGGGCGCGCCTGCAATAACTCAAGCAACTGCACCAATAAACCAATGCCGGCAACATCCAATTGCGCCAGCGCCTGAAAATCACGCGCCTGTTGCGCGAGCGCGGGCTGATACAACAGAATCTCAATGGCGATGCGCACCGGCGAGCGGCCTGCCGCATGCGCCACCGCCGCGACCCGCCGTCGCCCAACCCGGCGCGCGGCCACGGGCGCCACACCGGTCACTTCCTGCGTCACTACCGCAACATCCCTGCGCGTAATTTCGGCTAACCGCTCCAGCATCATGTGACGAAACACGCCTTCTGGCACGTTTGACAATAAGGGCTTGGCAAGTTCAACCAGACGCGCGCGACCGTCTATACTTAATGTATCGACCTGTTTGGTGAGCTGGTTATAAAAAAATGTCGAAAGTGGGACAGCGTTCTCAATTCTAGCCTCAAAACCCGCTTGACCTTCCTTGCGTATCAGCGTATCCGGGTCTTCACCGTCCGGCAAAAACATGAAGCGCGCCTGCCGACCCTCGCGCATTAATGGCAAGGCGTTTTGCACCGCCCGCCACGCCGCCTCACGCCCGGCACGATCGCCATCAAAACAAAACACCACTTCCGGCACCACGCGAAATACTTTTTCCAGATGGTCGCGCGTAATGGCCGTGCCCAGCGTCGCTACGCCATAGCGAATACCAAACTGCGCCAGCGCCACGGTATCCATATAGCCCTCAACGACCAGCAGCCGCTCAAGCTGGCGCACGGCCTTGCGCGCTTCGTACAGGCCATATAATTCACGGCCTTTATGAAACACCGGGGTTTCGGGGGAGTTGAGATATTTCGGCAGTTCGTCGGCGCCCAACACCCGACCACCAAAGCCCATCACACGACCCCGCGCATCGCGGATGGGGAACATGATGCGGTCACGAAAACGGTCGTAGTAACCGCCGCTGTCTTTTTCGCCTTTTTCTATGACCAAACCGGCTTCGGCCAGTTGCGCCTGCAATGCGGGATTAGCCTGCGCGTTAAACGCGCGCAGAAGATTATCCCAACCCGGCGGCGCGTAACCAATATCAAAATCACGGCTGATATCGCCGCTTAATCCGCGGCCTTTTAAATAATCAATGGCACGCGGCGCTTGTGTATGTTCGCGCAACTGCCGTTTGTAGAAAACAGCAGCCTGGTCCAGCAGTTCGTATAAATCCTTGCTGTGATTTATTGCTGGCGCGCCAGCATCAGATTTGGCATCCGGCGTCTGCGGCATCTGCATGCCGACACTCGACGCCAGGTCGCGCACGGCGTCTATAAATCCGAGATGGTCATAATCCATCAAAAAACCCAGCGCCGTGCCGGATGCGCCGCAGCCAAAGCAATGATAAAACTGTTTATCAGGATTAACGCTGAAAGAAGGGGTTTTTTCGTCGTGAAACGGGCAGCGCGCGGTATAGTTGCGCCCCACTTTGCGCAGTGGGACACGCGCGTTGATCAGCTCGACAATATCAACGCGGGTAATTAATTCATCAATAAATTGCTGGGGGATCCTGCCTGCCATATTTGCAGCCTCGGAAACTTACTGAAGGCTATTTCCGTTCGCCCCGCAGTCAATCCGGCGAAGCTGGGAACGCGTCAGGCGCCAGGAAATAATGCGCCAAGCCGGTTTTTTATTTTAGCGCTTACCGCGCTCATATCCGCACGCCCTTGCATCTGCGGTTTCAGCGCTGCCATGACCTTGCCCATTTCTTTGATGGACGTCACACCGAGGGTGGTGATGGCATCATCAATCATGACGCCCACTTCGGCTTCACTCAAAGGAACCGGTAAATATTCCTGAATGATGCCAATTTCATAAGCTTCCTGCGCGGCGAGGTCAGCCCGCGCGGCGGCTTCATATTGACTCAGTGAGTCGCGCCGCTGCTTGAGCATTTTGTCGAGAATCACCAGCACTTGCGCGTCATCAAGCACGACACGTTCGTCAACTTCACGCTGTTTCATCGCCGCCGTAATGAGACGTATGGTGCCCAGCCGCGGCTTGTCTTTAGCGCGCATGGCCGCTTTCATATCTTCGTCGATACGCTGCTTCAGGGTCTGTGACGACATGTTTCTGGCCTTTATATCCGCGACTTGCCACGTTTATTGTCATCCCGAACAAAGTGAGGGATCTTAAGCAAGATCCCTCACTTTGTTCGGGATGACATAGGAATATTTAATACATGCGTGCGCGTTTGGTGATGTCGCGCGAAGATTTCTTAAGCTGGCGCTTTACGGCTGCCGCAGCCTTGCGCTTGCGCACGGAGGTGGGTTTTTCATAAAATTCACGGGCGCGAATATCAGCTAATGTGCCTGCTTTTTCACAGGTTCTTTTGAAACGACGCAGGGCAACCTCGAAAGGCTCGTTTTCTCTTACACGAACTAATGGCATCTACAACCTCGTTAAATGTTTCTATAAATATGATCAAGTATACTTTAAGCACCCGCCCCACAGGCATCGGGCGTTGGCGTAACTCGCAATTCTAATACAATTTGCCTTACGATGCAAAGGCGATGCAAAGAACCGTTATATGTGAAGGGCGCCACAAACCGCACATGCTGGATCTTTAGACACCCGCACGGTGCGCCACACCATGCTCAAGGCGTCCAACAACAGCAATTGCCCCGTCAAAACGTCGCCAATGTTCATTAATAATTTAAGGGTTTCAGTAGCTTGCACGCAGGCAATGATACCCGCCACGGGCGCCAGCACCCCTTGCTGGCTACAGTTTTCGTTAGCGGCCTCTGCCCCGTCCATGCCAGCGTATAAACAGTGGTAACAGGGGCTATGCGCGTGACCCGGCTGAAACACCGTGACCTGGCCCTGCATACGAATCACCGCGCCGGATACCAGCGGCTTCTGCTCTGCCACACAGGCGCTATTGAGGGCGAAACGGGTGGCGAAGTTGTCGCTGGCGTCCACCACCACATCGGCCAGCCGCACTTGTTCGCGCAGCGCCTCGCCCGTCAGGCGCGCTTTGATGGCGGTGATTTCTATATCGGGATTCAGCGCCAGCAGAGTCTCTTTGGCCGAGGCGACTTTGTCACGCCCCACGTCGGCGGTGCGATGCACGATCTGGCGTTGCAGATTACTCAGATCCACCCGGTCATCATCACAGATCACCAGATGCCCCACCCCGCTACTGGCCAGATACATGGTTAACGGCGAACCCAGGCCACCCAGACCGATCACCAGCACCCGAGACGCCAGCAACCGCTGCTGCCCGGCAAAATCCACCTCCTTGAGCAGCAGGTGTCGGCTGTAGCGGGTGAGTTGCGCGTCATTCACGGCGGGTTAAGCGCGCGTATAGATATAGAACGCATCGGTCGGCACGCGGCCATTATCCGGCCAGCCGCTCACCAGGTAGGCTGACTTGCCCACTACCGCCACACCCATCGCGGCGAGGGTGCCGGGCATCATGGGTATCTGGTGCCACACGCCCTGCTTGGCATCGGCTGCTTCCGGCATCCTGCCTCCCGCAGCACTTGTCCATCCCTGGACATCGTAATACGCCGCACGGTTGTGAATGCCATCGCCGCTGTAACCGCCAAAAATAAAAATATCACCGTCGAGAATGCAGGCGCCCAGCCCCGCTGCCGTCCACGGCAAACCGAAGTTCTTTTCACGCGTCCATACGTTGGTGGCAGGATCGTAGGACTCCACAAAATCAAAGTTATGAAATCCGGCGCTGCTGAATGCCACGCCACCCATGGTCATGATCTTGCCGTCCACGACTACAGCAGTAAGCGCAAAACGCGGCGTGGGCAACGGCGCAATCTGTTCCCATCCGCCCTGCTCCGGGTTGAGGCGTTCGCAGAAGTCAAAGCCGGGGTCAGTCTGCGGGCCGCCTTCAGTGGCTTTGGGGTGATGACCGCCCATCACATAAATATAGCCGCCGGTATACGCCACCGCCGGGTAATCATGGGGCATCAGCAGATCCGGGCCGTCTTCCCAGACATCGCGGTCGGGGTAATAAATCTGCACGGTAGTCAAAAAGCGGAACGTGCCGCTGGGCTGCTTGAAGCCGCCACCCATTACATATATACGGTCACCCACAGTAGCGGCCACCGCGCCGGAACGATAGCACGGCATGTCGGCACACACCTGCCACTCGCCCGTCGCCGGGTCATACATGCGGGTGCAGTTAAAGCTCTTGAAATTCACCCCGCCGCCGCCAAAGGTATAAATTTTGTCCTTATAAACAGCGGTGGCGGGATGTGAACGCGGAATATCCAGCGGCCCTTTGTTGATCCATTGGCCTGCGCCTGCGGCATTTTTCATACATTAATCCTTTGAAAAATAAAAATATTACTCCAATCGTCCGAAAAATCAGGCGCTGTAACAGAAGAATTTCCGCCCCACCCACCCTATTTAACCCAAGAAACATTCGAACACCGCTTGACAAACATTTTTCGATTATGGGTAGATAAACCTCTAAATATTCATCATAATGTAGCCGATATATTATATAACGTATAAGTGCGGTATTTTAATTAGTTTGCCCGGACCTGGGTCAGGAGCTTCAATAACCAGCAGTTAGCGCTAAATCTTGCCATGTGATGCCGCCTTAGTGTATTTTAGCATCATATGTTGATTAGTTTGCTGGGTTAATCAGTGGCAAACCGACCTTAACACAGTGAGGAACACACCATGCTTCAGAACCAAGCTCTCCTTGATGATACGCCAGCTACTAGCCCCAGCATAACTCCCGTTCCTCCTGCTCCAGCTCCCAGCGGATTCTCTTTGCCGCCGCTGCAGGATAAGTTCGGGCGCACCTTTGACTACGTACGTATCGCCATTACGGATCGTTGCAACCTGCGCTGCACGTACTGCATGCCAGAAGAAGGTGTGGAATTTGGGCATAAAGACACTATCATTACCACCGCAGAAACCCTGCGCATCATTTCCGTGCTGGCTAAAATCGGCATCAAAAAAGTGCGGTTCACCGGCGGCGAACCCACTATCCGCAAAGACTTGCCCCAACTGATTGCAGGCGCCGCCGCAACACCTGGCATCAAGGGCGTACACCTCACCACTAACGGTTTGTTGCTGCATCGCATGGCCAAAGATCTACTGGCCGCTGGACTGACCGGCATCAATATCAGCCTCGACAGCATGGACGCCGATCGCTTTATGCGTATTACGCGTCGCCCGGGCGTTGAAACTGTGCTTAACAACATTCAACTGGCTCTTGACGTAGGCTATCCGCGTGTCAAGGTAAACGTGGTATTAATGCGCGGCTTCAATGAAGATGAGCTGGAAAAGTTTACGCGCTACACCAAAGATCATGCAGTGACGGTACGCTTTATTGAGTTCATGCCGTTTGATGCCGACCAGATCTGGGGCACCGGCGACCATTTTGCCAGCGCAGAAACCATCGTCAACAAGATCAAGTCACTCTACCCTGATATTGGGCCAGCGCCAGGCACCCGCACTGAACACCATATTTTCAAAGTCCCCGGCTGGGCAGGCAAGATCGCCGTTATTCCGGCCTTCACCCGCAGCCTGTGCGGTAACTGCTCGCGGATTCGCGTCACGGCGGATGGCAGCATTCGTAACTGCCTGTACTCTGACGAACAGTATAACCTGCGCCAGATTATGCGCTCCGGCGGCAGCGATGCCGATATGATTGCCTTGTTCCGCAAAGCCTTTGCGGAAAAAGCCATTGACGGTTACGAGTCCAAAAAACTCTCCGACGCCAAGGGTCTCCTCGATACCACCCAGCAACACCGTGGCAGCATGACGCAGATCGGCGGCTAGTACCGCAGCGCAGGAAGCCCTTGTTGCAGCCGCATATCCGCAGCTATAATAAGGGCTTCGCCATAATTAAGAGCTTCGCCACAATAAAACTTCTCGGGGCTCCCAAGCCACTTCATCAGGAACTACGCGATGTCAGACGAATTTACGCACTTTAACGCCAAGGGCGAAGCCCACATGGTCGATGTCGGCAACAAGGCCATCACCCAACGCGAGGCCGTGACTGAAGGCCGCATTTACATGAATCCCAAAACCCTGAAAATGATCATGGAAGGCACCCACAAAAAAGGCGACGTGCTGGGTATCGCGCGCGTAGCGGGCATCATGGGCGCAAAAAAAACCTCTGACCTGATTCCGCTGTGTCATCCCATTAACCTGACTGCCGTCGAGTTGGATCTGACCCCTGAACCGGCCACGAACTCGGTGTATTGCCTGGCCAAGGTGCGCTGCGGTGGTCAGACCGGCGTTGAAATGGAAGCACTGGCGGCGGTGCAGATTGCCTTGCTCACCATTTACGACATGTGCAAAGCCGTAGATCGCGGCATGGTCATGCAGGATATTGGCTTGCTGGAAAAATCTGGCGGCAAGTCCGGCACCTGGACACGTCCTGTTTAATTCTGGAGTTTGTTATGAACGTCAAAATTCGTTATTTTGCCAGCATGCGTGACCGCATGGGTCGCGCCGAAGACTCGGTTACGGTTGAGGGCGACACCCTTACCATTGCTGATTTATGGAAAAAAGTGGCGCCCGGACAGCCCTTACCCACCAGCACCCTGATTGCCGTGAACATGGAATACACCGACGCCTCACAGAAACTCAAAAACGGTGATGAAGTGGCCTTCTTTCCCCCGGTCACGGGAGGTTAGTCATGAGCGACGCTACCGCTATAAAAGTTATCGTCCAGGAAGAACCCTTTGATCCCTATCTGGTCACGGGCGAACATCAAGCCACATTTGATGCCAACAAATGTGGTGGCATCGTCACGTTTGTCGGCACCATGCGCGACTACAATGACGGGCACACGGTATCAACCATGCATCTGGATCATTATCCAGGCATGACCGAAAAACACATTGAACGCGTCTGCCAGGAAGCCGCCGAAAAATGGGAAGTGATTGATATTCTGGTGGTGCACCGTTACGGAAAAATTATGCCCAGCGACGCGATTGTGCTGGTAGCGGTTTGGTCCGCGCACCGCGCCAATGCCTTTGACGCGTGCCGTTTTGTGATTAATTACCTTAAGGAACGCGCACCGTTCTGGAAGCGTGAAGCCACTCCTGCAGGCGAACGCTGGGTTGAACACAACACCAAAGACCCGGCGGCCGAAGCCGCCAGCGCAGCAGCACTTACTAAACGCTCAGCCTAACCTATCCCCGCCTCTTACGGCGGGGATTTTTTATTATTCCCCCGCCTGACACGTATCACTTTTCCGTATTTCTTAACCTGCCCCTCTAGAACCCACTCACCTTGCCGATAACAGGCTAGGGGATAGCGCCTAACAAAAGCAATTGGAAGGCAGGATAAAAAAATCCTGGTGCGAGACGCCATTGCCAGCGCTTCCTCTTATTACCTGCATGGGGGTTTGGCACAAACGCCACAGAAAAAGCCTGCTCGAATGGCTTAAATTCAAAAGAATTGGCGCGTCACAGAATCAGGAACCCGATGGAATACGCTCAGTTAAAAACATCTCTACGCCTATGCAGTAGCTTTAGCGCTCTACACCAACACTTTACCAAAAATTTACAGAGATATTAATCCTCATGTCATTCCGCCTTAAAGCTATACTGGGAATTACACTCATTCAGGCCTTGCTTCTATTTACCTTAATCTGGAACGGGGCACAAATCCTAATATCATCCCATGAAGAAGCCTTATTAAAACAAGCCTCAACGGCCACTCACGTGTTTGCATCAGCTACCCGGGATGCAGTGCTTGCCACAGATGTGGGCTCACTGGAAAATGCTATTGTCCAGGCGCTCACTAATCCAGACATTGTATACGCCAGAGTGGTGGGGAAAGAAGGAGTATTGGCGGAGGGAGGCAATAGTGGCATATTAAAAAGGCCTTTCAAGGCGGATCATGATTACCAAAGCGCCAGCGATGGCGTATTTGATTCCACAGCCAATATAACCGTTGGAAATGAACAATACGGCCACGTTGAAGTGGGTTTCAGCATTGATAAAATTAAAGACACTATCATTACCGCCCGTCACGAAACCACAATTTTAGCCATCAGTGTCATGGCAATGGTGGGCTTATTTTCCTATCTATTTGCCATGTACCTCACCCGTCGGCTTGATACTTTAAAGACCGCATCACAACGCATTGCCGAGGGTGTATTTGGCCACCAGATCGCTGTACACGGCACTGACGAACTGGCACAAACTGCCGTCGCTTTCAATGAAATGTCGCTTAAACTACATCAGTTGGATACTAACCGCAAGCGCGCTGAAGATGAAATAAAAAACTTGAATGCAAACCTGGAAGCCCGCGTGGCATTCCGTACGCATCAACTTGCCGTTATAAACAAGGAACTGGAGCATCTCGCCTTACATGATGCCCTTACCAACCTTCCCAATCGCACGCTTTTTCATGATCGTGTCGAGCAGGCTATTTTATCAGCCAGGCGCGAAAAGAAATCTTTCGCATTAATGTCATTGGATCTGGATCGTTTCAAGCCAATTAATGATACATTGGGTCACCACGCGGGTGATTTTGTGCTCCAGGAAATATCAACGCGCCTGACCCATTGCTTGCGTCAATCGGACACCCTGGCGCGGATGGGTGGTGACGAATTCTCAATCCTGCTACTCAATGTCACTACCACGGAAGATGTGATGGTGAGTGTAAATAAAATTATCAGAACCATTATTAAACCCATCGCCATTAACGACACAACATTAGCGGTAGGCGTGAGCATAGGCATTGCCATGTTTCCAGACCATAGTGACGATCTCACTACACTGATGTGCCACTCCGATTCAGCCATGTATGCAGCGAAGCGCGCGCAGAATGTATACACCTTCTATAATTCAGCGATCGAAAAAGACAGCGGCTCCTGCATGGCATTACAATTTGACCTACGTCACGCCATTGAGAATGAAGAGCTTATCTTACATTACCAACCAAAAATCGACCTTACATCCCACTGTGTTAGTGGAGTGGAAGCGCTGGTACGGTGGCAACATCCAGGACACGGGCTGATCTATCCGGATGCCTTTATTACATTCGCAGAAAAAAATGGCTTGATGAAACAGCTTACCTTAAAAGTGCTGGAAATGGCATTTCGACAATGTGATCTATGGCATCAAAAAAACCTGAACTTGAGCATGGCAGTCAATATCTCCGCAATCAACCTTCAAGACCCGATCTTTCCAGACAGGGTAGCAGGGTTATTGGGAAAATTTAGCGTACCCGCGTGTTATATTGAACTTGAAATAACGGAAACCGCGATTATGACGGATCCGCTACGTGCCATTGAGAATATTAAAAAATTAAACGGGATGGGATTGCAGGTTTCAATTGATGATTTCGGTACTGGCTATTCGTCGATGGCCTACTTGCAAAAACTGTTAGTGGCAAAAATAAAAATCGACAAATCCTTCGTGATGGAGATGGATAACAATCCGAGTGATGACGTCATCGTGCGCAGCACTATTGATTTAGGCCATAACCTGGGTTTGAAGGTGGTTGCGGAAGGCGTGGAGAGCCAGGAATCCTGGGATCGCCTTAAAGAAATGGGCTGTGATTCCGCTCAAGGTTATTTTATGAGTCGGCCGATTTCAGCAGATCAGTTTATGCAATGGATCAAGGAATCACCTTTCGGTTCGGGCTCAAGCGCTGTTCCAACACAGAAGTAGCGAACGCTGTGCGCACAGCGTTCGCTACGGCCGGTACGCCGGCACAGCGGGTTGTGTTGCTACGCAACGCTTGGTGGGTTTGCCAACCCACCCTACATTTTCTTTTCCACCCTATCCATCTCATTAACATGTTTGTGATCTTCTGCGCCGTGCTTCGGCCCATGTGGATGGGCATGCACCAAATCGCCATGACTGTGCAGATGTGAATGCAGAATAAATCTTTCCCGTATGAACTTGATCAATAATGCCAGACAGAATAAGGTAGCGCCAAACAATACAATCGTAGCGCCTGAGGCTGCATTAAAAATGTAACTCATATACATACCGGCAACGCCGGTGATAGCGCCAATAATAGTGGAATAAATCAACATACGGCTGAAGCTGTCCGTCATCATGCGCGCCGTCATGGCCGGCATGATGAGCGTCGCGGCGATCATGGTGACGCCCACGATGTTCATGGAGGCAATCACCGAGAGCGTCAGGATGAATGAAAACATCAGTTGCACGATACTGGTCTTGATGCCAAATACCCGCGCCGCTTCATTATCAAATGTGGAAAAGAGCAGCGGCTTGTACATGAAAAAGATGGTGATCATGGTAAAGGCTGTTACCAGCCCGATGACCCAGAGGTCTTCATTGGTAATACCGAGAATATTACCAAACAGCGCGGCCTCAAAACTCTGGCTGAAGCTACGCACCTGACTGATGATGGCTACACCCAGGGCAAAAAAAGCGGTGGTGACAATGCCAATCGCTGCGTCGGATTTTATTTTTCCGTCTTTGGTGAGCATGTTGATCAAAAGCGCCGCCAACAAACCCATCGCCCCCGCGCCCACATAAAAATTAAGATTGAGCGTAAAGCCCACCACCGCGCCACCAAAAGCCGCGTGTGACAGGCCGTGGCCGATATAACTCATGCCCCGCAATACAATGTATACGCCGATCAAGCCGCACAAAGAACCCACCATAAGCGCTGCCAGCAAACTGTGGCGAAAGAACTCATACGCCAGTGGCTCCATTAAAAAGTCCAGCATCAATTATGCTCCTGAAGATGCAGCGGTGTGCTGTTGGCAATCAGGAAGTGACCCTGGTATTCGACAATGATGATATCGCCACCATAGGTTTTGGTTAAAATCTCGTTGGTAAAGATGTCGCGCGGTTTGCCCTGGGCTACCACACCGTTATTGAAACAAATGACCCACGGCAGATGTGATGCCACGGCATTGAGATCATGCGTCGTCAGTAAAATGGTAATGCCTTCGCTGTTGATGTCGCCCAGCAAGTGCAGCACATCATGCTGGGTTTTAATGTCCACGCCTGAGGTTGGCTCATCGAGCACTAACAGCTTGGGGTTGTTAATCAGGGCGCGCGCCAGGAATGCGCGCTGCCGCTGACCGCCGGATATATTGATGATGTGATGATGCAGACAATCGTGAATACCCAGCTTGTCAGCCAGATCATGCACGCGCTCGCGCTCTTCTTTGGTGGGCCACGGCCAGATGCGGTTGTTGGTGTAGAGCCCCATTAAGATCACTTGCTCTACCGTGACCGGAAACGTCCAGTCGACACTTTCAAGTTGCGGCACATAACCAATCGTGCCAGGCGGTACTTTATTAACCGGATAACCAACTAATCGCACATCACCGGAAAATACCGGCTGCGTGCCGAGTATGGTTTTAAGCAGCGTGGTTTTACCGCAGCCGGTAGGCCCGACAATACCGGCAAACTGGCCCACAGGAATTTCCAGCGACAAATGCGAAAACACCACATTATGTTCATAGCCGACGGTGACGCCGCTCAGGCTAACTGCATGATTCATGATGGAAGCCTCAATATGTCATTTCGAGCGTAAAAATAACTGTCATCCCGAACATAAAGAAAAGCTGTCATCCCGAACGCAGAGAGGGATCTTTAAGATCTCTCAAAGTTCTCTCACTTTCGTTCGAGACTCGAGACAAGGATTTCTCCCCCCGCTTTCGCGGGCGCTAAAGGCTGCTCGAAATGACAACGCATCATTGTTTAAGGTAGAAGATTAGTCGCATCAACATTGGCAACACACGTCGGCTGACCGCCTAATGCCTCAGTCATCACCGCCATATTAACCGCCATCATGCCTATAAAAGAATTTTTCGGCGGCGCGGGCAATTCATCGTCAGACAGTTGATCAATAAACTTCACGCCAGTTTCACGCGCAATCTGTTCCAAGATCTTGCTGGGGAATACCTCCGAACCAAAAATCGCGGGAACCTTCTCTTTTTTAAGTTGCTCAATGATACGGATGATTTCACGTGGACTGGGTTCTGAAAAATCCGACGGCTGAATTGCCGCAATAATTTTCATGCCATAGCGTGGCGCAAAATAAGCGAACGAATCGTGATACGTCACCAGCTTGCGATTTTTTTCGGGAATGCTTTTCACGCACTCAAAAGTTGCCGTATCAAGCTTGCGTAATTTTTCCAGATAAGTGGCAGTGTTGGCGATATAACTATCGCGGCGGGCGGGATCAAGCTTGATCAAGGCATCGCGTGCGACTTCAGCATAACGCATGGCCAGCGCAATATTCGGCCAGGCATGCGGGTTAATATGGCCAAACTCGAAAACCCGCTCACTGCGCGGAATCGCCGTGTCGCCCAGCGAGACGATAGCCGTCGATTTTTTCTTGACCTTGTCGGCGAGCTTCACCGTGGAAGTTTCCAGGCCAAGGCCATTGATGATGATGATATCTGCGTGGTTCAGCAATTTGGCGTCAGATGGCGCAGGCTCAAACGTATGGGAATCCATGCCGTCCGGCACAATGCCCGTCACCTCAACATTCGCGCCACCCACGTTCCTGACAATATTGGTAATGGGCGCGACGCTGGTAACGACTTTAATCCTGACCCCTTCTGCCGCAACGGCTGCGCCACCCCCTGATAAAATCAGGGTGGTGAACAAGGAAATCGTAACGCCAATAATTCTCTTCAATGTCCGCGCTCCAAAGTTTTCATCAGCTACCCATCTGGATGGTATCGGCTACCCAACGGCGCAGCTTGACTTCTTAAGTGTGAAAATTTTATAATATTTCATACAACAAATCAAGCTGTGGCCAAATAATTGATATTTATATTGAAAATTCCTGCGGAGGACACCATGAAAAACGCCCGTCTCATCGTATTGGGACTCATTGCTGGCAGCGCTATCCTCCCCCTTCAAGCCGCCGCCCACGGCTCGCACGGGGCTGCGGGCGGGGCGTTGGGCGGGGCTTCCGGCATTATCACCAGCGGCGCGCAGATCAGCCAAGGCACATCGCTGAGTGTTCAATATGAGCGCCGCGACTATAAACTCAGGGACGAAACGCAATTACTTGCCTTGCAAGGCGTCGAAGATGTACACCAGCATAAACGCAGCGAGGCGCTGTACTTAAGTGCCACCGTGGGTCTGACTCAAGACTGGGATATGAGCTTTTCGCTTCCTTATGTGCGTTTCTCTGGCTTTGCTGACAATGGCGATGCCTACGCCCAGACCAACCCCGGTACCCTGTCGCGCACTGACACCGCCAAAGGCGTGGGCGACTTGAACATACAGGCGCGTTACCGCTTCTGGCAGCAAAGCGATCATCAAGTCGCAGCCCTGATGGGTCTTAAACTACCCAGCGGCGACATTCGGCAGAAAACCAACCAGGGCGACATTCTTGGCGCGCATAATCAGCCCGGCAGCGGCTCGGTGGACTTTCAGTTGGGCGTGGCCTATTCCGGTTTTTATCAGGACATCGCCGCCATCTCGGCGGACGTCATAGGCCGCATCAATACCGAAGGCGCGGGGGAGTTTCGTGCGGGCAATTCTTTACAAGTGGATCTAGCGTTAAGCTTTCTGCCCCGATCCATGATCGTACCGTTTATCGAATTCAACCTGCTGCACATGGACCGCGACATTGAAAATAACGCCGTGAAGAAAAACAGCGGCCTGTCTTCATTGTCATTGACCCCCGGCGTGTTTGTGCGCATCGGCAAACACCAGACCGTGTATGGGGCGATCTCGTATCCGCTGTGGGAAGAGCTGCCGGGCATACAGAATGATGGGAAATACCGCTTGCTGTTGGGGTATGGTATCGGGCTGTAAGGGGAATTTTAAGACTCAAACTACTATGTCATTTCGACCAACGGGAGAAATCCTGCAAGATCGCTCAAAGATCTCTCACCTTCGTTCGAGACTCGAGACAAGGATTTCTCCCGTTGGTCGAAATGACAATTCAGCTTAAGCTATACTACTGATTCAAGCCCACGCCAGGAAGCGCCATGGAACGCCTCACCATATCCATAGAAGATCAGCTCGCCAAACAGTTTGACGACTTCATACGCGCGCGCGGCTATTCCAACCGCTCGGAAGCAATGCGCGACCTGATACGCGAGCGGCTGGAAAACGAGCGTCTTGAAAACTGGGACGAAGGCCATTGCGTTGCGACCCTCAGCTATATTTACAATCATCATGAAAGCGAACTGGCCAGCCGCATCACGTCAGTGCAGCACGATCATCATGATCTGACTTTATCCAGCATGCATGTACACATGGATCATGACAACTGCCTGGAAGTGGTGATTTTGCGCGGCTCAATCCAAAGCGTGCGCACCTTTGCCAATCTGGTGATGGCGGCACGCGGCGTGCGGCATGGCAAACTGCATATGGTGCCGGTGGAAATTACGCAACAGCAGCACGCTACATCACCTGTGCCGCACACGCACAGCAATCCCATTACATAGGTACTCTTGATGCGCTCCAAAGAACCCAGCACCCGTATCATCTATGTACGCCACGGCAAAACCGACTTTCCTCTGGATCGCATATATTGTGATAGCGCTGGCATTAACAGCGAAGATCCCGCATTGAATGCAGATGGCATCAGCCAGGCCGCCTACGCCGCCGATCTGCTGCGCAATGTCAAAATAGATTTGATCTGCACCAGCCCCAGCGCCAGAACCCGCATGACCGCAGATGCCATCGCCGCCAGCACCGGCGCGCCCCTGCAGGAAAATGCCGCGCTAAAAGAACGCCGCTTCGGTATCTGGGAAGGGCTTTACTTTAACGAAATTGAAAGTGGCTACCCCACCGAACATCAGCAATGGAAACAAAACCCCACGGCGTTTGCGCCCGAGGGTGGCGAGTCCATGTATGACCTGCTGGCGCGCGTCAAAACCGTGATCAATGACCTGATTACCACGCACGCGGGCAAAACCATTGCCGTGGTCTCCCACGTCGGCCCGATCCGCGTCTGCCTGGCGGATGCCCTGAAAATGCCGCTGGAGCTGCACCGCCAGCTCACCATAGATTACGCGTCACTGTCGCGCATGGATTATGGCAAGAGCCAGAATAACTTCCATTATATGAATATTTCCAAACAGAAAATCAGCTAACCCTAATGATTCATAAACTTGGGGATGGCCCCGCAGTTTTTTGTGAAAATCCTGCAAAGGGTTATTGTTTGAACAGCACTTGTGGTTTATAGTAGCGTTTAACATTCCTGATTCCCTAATTCTTGGGCCAGCATTTAAAACCATGCTTAAACACACATTAATAACCGCCTTAGGACTCATGCTGGGGCTGGGTTCTCCAACATTGTGGGCAGCGAATGTTGTCCATACCACTAATGTCTACAGATGGGTTGATGCCAACGGCCAGGTGCATTACGCCGATCATCCCAACCACGCCAAGGCGCGCCCGGTTAATTTATCCATAGATGGACCTATAACTGTCATGGCAAAGCACGCTCTGGCGCCCACCACTGCGGCCTCAGCCACTGTGTCAAAAGCACCATCGCAGGTCAACATCAACAGCGCCGATGCCGCCACCCTGGCGCAAACCCTGGAAGGAGTCGGGGAGCAGAAGGCCAGCGCCATTGTGGCTCATCGCAAAAAACATGGGCCGTTCAAATCCATTGATGCGCTTGATCAGGTCAAAGGCATTGGTGGGAAAACCCTTGAAAAAAACCGCGCGCGGATTGCTCTCAGATAGGTAAAAACACTATAAAAATTGTCATTCCGAGAACCGCGAGAAATCCTTGTCTCGAACGACGGTGAGTAAACTTTGAGGGATGTTGCAAGATCCCTCACATTCGCCCGGGATGACAATAAACGCAGCAAGCTGCGGGGAGAGCGAGAGGGGGAGTATTGTATGAATACGGCCTTCATGGAAGGCCATGTCATTTATTTTGAAAATATATATAACGGACAACATTATAGTCTGGCAGATATTTGATGGATTAATTATAACCTTCTGGGGAGGCTGGAAAAGCTAATTGCACATACTCCTTCCTACAGTACCCTTCTCGGGAATTCGCACCAGAACGCGTATGGCACGAACATAGAGAAAACGATTGGATCGCCATTTTTTTGGAAACTTTATAATTCCATTCAAATGAGGTCTCACAGAAAGACACTGCTTACCCTTCCTCCATGCCATAGAATTTTTCCTTATAAAAGCGCCAAGGATACCCACTTTATAAAAGCCATGCCGCCCCAGAATGTTAACTCTTTTAAACGGGCGGCCTGCCATTAATAACACGAAGAAGAACAACTACAATTGCAATAACGAGGAGAATATGAATAAACCCTCCTATCGTATAAGAGGTAACCATACCCAGCAACCAGAGAATAACCAAAACCACTGCGATTGTATAAAGCATATATAAATCCTCTCATTATTAATTATGTTAAATAGCTGATAAAGTAAATATTATTTCCGTTTAATTCATCTTTAAAAGCACTTTGGTCTAGCAGTGTAAATTACTTCTATACGTTAATAACTTTCCCTGTGGCCGTGGCACGTCCATGTACTTTATGATTCAATGCGAGCTGTAATTCGCTAACATTGATCAATAACGCCTGAATCCTGAATAAATGTACAATCTAACCTGAAATTTGTGGTTGACACCTTAAGTAGAGAGCAAATCAATTACTTGCCAAATTGTCTTTTAGCCTGGTTGATACATTGATCTTTAGCCTCACCGGAAAAAGCATCACACTTCTCTTTGGCCACAGCATAAGCGGCATCGCTTTTATCTTCGGCAGCATCCTGACGGACATTACCCTGCTTTTCCCTGGCTTTCATATTCGCATCATGCGAATCACTGTGGGCTTTATCATGCGCCTCATTAGTTTTCTTCTGCACCTTCGCATTTGCTTCTGCGTTCACATGCGCGGCTTTGGCTTCTTTCTTGCAAACGTCTTTGGCATTCCCTGATAAATCATCACATTTTTCCTTGGCAAGATCGTATTCAGCATCAGCTCGGGCCTTTAAAGCTTTATAACGTGTTTTGTCGTTAGGTTCATGCCTGGCCTCCAGTTCTGCACTAGCAATATCTTCCTGGCCTTTTGCTTCAACTTCGCAGATATCCTTCGCGTTGCCTGACAGCGCATCACATTTTTCTTTGGCGGCTTTATATTGCGCTTTAATATTATCTTTACTGGCCTGATAATCGCCCTTTGACATGGTTTGCGCCATGGCGCCTACATTAAAAGTAAGAAGAATGGCGCCAACAAGTGCTGCAAATTGAATCTTCTTCATGATCACTCCTTTGATTAGTGAAAAATTAATTTATTACTTTAACAGTTGAACCTTCTTTGACATTGGCAAGGTTTCTGGCATATTTATTAGCATCTTCCGGGCTATTGAATGATGCGAGGGGGTTTTCAAAACCTTCTTCGCAAACATCCCATTGACCTTGCTTATTTTGCTTGACCGAGAAAACCGTTGATCCTTTTTGATCAAATCCCATAACACTCTCCTTTATATATATAAATCAGCCACCTTTAATTTGCACCATGCTTGCAGCCATTTTCCTAAACATACGGCTTCCCGCTGGGCTAACGAGCACTTAATTCTTCCTTGTCCAGCCGATTCATTTGTTGCAGCTTTTGTTGCAACTTTCGCGCTAACTGATTACGCTTGCCCATAATGGTATCCAGATGTTCTGCAGCGAAATCTCCCCACTGCTTTCTGATTTTACCTTTGAATTTTCTGCGGTTTACGTCAACGGTATCCCAGCCCATATATCCTCCTTATAATCCCACCTTAAAATGTGGAACCATTACAGTTTATTTACAAAAAAATCTGCCTGATGCATTTTAATTACTCATGGGTAAATAATAACTATAAATTACTGGCGGATCAGTACGGTGCCGCACATAAAATCAAAATATAAATTTCAGGGATAAAACCATTTGTAAGAAAAGAGCGTTATTCAGCGCGTAATTTTGGGAGCGGATGGGGCGATAAGGGGATCTCCTGTGCGCTGGCGCAAATATTCCTTGCGCTTCATGGCCAGGTAGATGCTTTTTTCCATTTCATACAATTGATTTGGATAACGCTCTGTAGCAGTAAACCAGTCCATCAGGCGCTTTTCAAGCTGTGCGGTGGGCGGCATGGACAATGCGTCAAGAAAAGCTTCGATGGCGAAGTAATAGCGCATTGTATTGCGCTCCACTACACCTCGCATGCCGTCAATATAGACCACCTCTCCATTGGATTTTTTATCTATGATAGTGAACCCTACTTTATCTCTACCAACGGTATTGAGATACGTCTGCATTGCAAGGCGTCCTATAAATCCATAGGAATAAGAATATGCAAGATGGATGAACGTATGTCCATTTTCAAGTGCAATAGCTTCGAGCATAATACTGTAATTACGGGTGCTGACTGGACCCTTATCAGCAGTTAGTTTAACTTGTAGATAATTATAAGTTTTGGCAATAACGTAGTAATCAAAAACTACTCGATAGGCTTTGTCTAATGGCTGGTCGTGTTTTTTTCCGATACTGACATTAAGAATGGTTCCTTTATTTGTCGTTAAAGCACGGCAGTATTTAATATTGAGATGCAGGATCAGGATATCGCACCAATTAGCCGGAATATTAAGTGCGGAGCTTACTTTTGTGAAGGGGTGATTGATGATCGCGTAGATTTCTCCGGCCACGCTATCTGATTTTTCACTGGAATCCAGATAAATGGGTTTCTGAAACTGGTTCTCTTTAAGCTTATCTTGCAATAGGCTGTACTTGTCGCGCAACGAAGCGACCTGCGTTGAATCGGCAGCGGCGTACACGATGTTTGTTTGCGCAAGACCGAGAATAAACATTACGCCTATCCAGTATACCCCTATCACATGCGAGAGCATTTTCAACTTTTTTTACTTTTAGAAAAATTATTTGTTAAAGCCAATATTCCCATATACGCGCAGCCATTTCTTTTAAGCGCAGGCCAAGTGATCGTTGTCTCCATTGCTCAAGCGTGATGGGGTTGGACGAGGCAAGATCCTTGTCGAACATTGCTTGCATTTGTGCGCCAAATTCCTGGCCCAGGATTACGGCATTCACTTCATCATTGTGCAGAAAGCTGCGCCAGTCAAGGTTGGTTGAGCCGATGGTTGACCATACCCCATCAATGAGCGCTGTCTTGGAATGCAGAAGCGCGCCACGTCGTTCATAAATTTTCACGCCTGCGCTTAGAAGCTTGTCATAGAAGGAACGCCCTGCATGAAAAACTAACCCGGAATCAGTATTGCCGGGCAGGATTATTTTCACATCCACCCCACGTTGTGTGGCATCTTTAAGCGCGGCAAGAAATTGTGGGTCCGGGACGAAATAAGCGTTGGTTAAATAGATGCTGGTTTCGGCGCTGTTAATAGCTGAAATTAACGTGGCATAGATCAGGCTATACGGCTCATCTGACGAACTGCCGATAGCGCGCACTACTTCTTTACCCTGATTCCTCAGTTGCGGGAAAAAGTTACTGGGGGCGAGGGGAGCGCCCTTTTGTTTCTCCCACGTGGCGAGAAACAATTTCTGAAATTCACTGACAACGGGGCCTTGCAGATGCACATGCGTATCGCGCCACGGGGGACTACCATCGGGGCGGCGCTTGGAGCGCGGACTGAAGGAACCGCTGGAATACACGCTACTGATGTTTATTCCCCCGAGAAACACCTCCTGTCCATCGACAATCAATAACTTGCGGTGATCGCGCTGATTCAGCTCCCACCCTTTCCTGGCAGTAAGCGGATTAATAGGATTGAACTCTAATACTTTAATACCGCTATCGGTAAGGCGCTTGAAGAATTCCTTCGGCGTATTCATCGCACCCACGCTATCGTAGATAAAATTAACCGGCACACCCTGGCTTTGTTTTTCGATGAGCGCGTCCGCGAAACGCTTCCCCACTTCATCGTCCTCGATGATGTAGGTTTCCATGTTGATATGGTCTTTAGCATTACGGATGGCGGTAAACATCGCCTGAAAAGTCGCCGGGCCATCCTGCAACAGAACTACTTTGTTACCGACGGTTAATGGACTGCCGACGATCGCCTCTTCAAGCGCCAGATGCCGATCGAAGATGCTGGTTTCTTTGCCTCGGCTCTGGAGCCGTGCGAGTATCGCTTTGCTTTGCTGGACTGAAAGAGGACCTCGCGCGCCTTCAAGCTGGATGGGCTGTGCCTTTGCGGGGGGCATGTCAGACGCGATAGTGGGCAATGAACTACAGCCGGTAAGCGCCGCCAGCAGCCCCAGGGCTAACCACTGTGCAATTTTGTGTAGCCGATGGAATTGTTTGGGTATAGCCGAGCCAACCATATCGGCTGTGGCTTCCAAATTATGCTGAGGTTTGAAATTGAGAAAGGCCGTACGATTCATGAACTCCCCTTTTTGCCAGTATAGACACGACGGGGTGGGATGGATGTACGGTAACCAACATAATGTACACAATATCCTCGATGAGGAGGATGGTGCCGACAGGGGGAATCGAACCTCCGACCTACTGATCAGGAATTGCTTTTTTACCATTTCAAGAAAGTTGAAGTTACTTTAAAGTCTTCTAAAATTAATATTTTATGCTGTCGTACACTCTATGCATACGTTTTACTTGGAGTGTCTACCTATAGACTCGGCACGAATTATCCGTGAACTTTTCTGAGCGCGGCATGTCCCATAGCCTATGGAAAAAGAAGACGCGAGAAAACAAACGAGGGAA
>LNFF01000008.1 GCA_001464585.1 Gammaproteobacteria bacterium Ga0077554
TCCGCTGTGAAATTTCTTCGTTCCTTTATCATCTTCACTTCCCTCGTTTAGGTGAATATTGCACCTAATGAGGTGTCCGTGTAAATTAGACCACTACAGTCATATGGTCGCACCCCTTATTAAACTTGGGGGTGACGAATGAGCGATTCTATCCAGCCCGTAACGTCGGTAGATCGCCAGGCAACTGACCTCGGCCCAAGATTAATTGGGGCGGGAAACTCGCCGGATTTGATTTTTGCATAGGCGGTCGAGCGCCCAAGGCCGGTTATTTCAAGAACTTGGGGAAGGCGTAATAGCTTGATGTCTTCTTGCATGTTGGTGGCTCCTAATATGTCTAATTGAGGAGCCTAGTATTGCAAATGAAAATCCCGGTTTAGGGATTAGCGGGATTTTTTCTTTGTGGATTTTCGTGATTTTTTTGGTTTGGGGTTTCTGATTTCAGAAAGTAGCTTCTTAAACCATGTAAAATCTTCCTCTTTATCATAATGGCGCTCTTTGTCTCCTACCCATAGAACATCGCCAACGACATACAAGGGGCTATCTTCTGGCGCATCATCAAGCGAATGGAACAATTTTTTCCATAGCTCCCTTGCTTTTAATTTTGAAAAATTATCGTTCAATCTCTCAATATGTTTTCTTGTTGAACCGATGCTTTTTCCTTTCTTACTTTGTGCAATGAAGGGTGTAGCTCGATTAGCAAGTGGTATGACGTACTGCAGCGAATGAGAAAATTCAGCAAGCATGGTAGTCCAAGCTTCTCGCAGCATTTCGACATACTCAGGCCACAAGCGGCGACTGTACAAAACCCGGTAACGTACTTCCTCCGCACGTTCAAGAAATTTACTGACCGCCCTTACATCATTCCGTGATGTGAATCGCCTGCACGCGGCTTCATCATCAGGGGATTCTTTCCTGATTTTTTTATATTCTTCATCAGACCATGTATTCGCTGGAAGGATCAGGTCGGTTTTGACCAGCTTTGCCAGATTTAACCCGGTACTTTCCGCAAAAAGGTCGGTTCCCTTTTTAAAATAATTCGGCCCATTCCATTGGAGCATGGCATCACATACATGATCCCGATAATCAGTTCTAAGTAGATTTTCATTAAAAAAGTCGACGCCTCTTTCTTCAACCATTACGCAATCCTTCAAGTGCGCCCCTCAATAAAAAACCAAGCCAAGCCGGTGAAGGTTTCCGGCCTTTCGGGAGCTACCCTAGGCTTGGCGTTACACGTTAAGCCGCTTTCAGCCGTGCGCTTCGATCAAGGGAATACAGCTCGTTGCTCAAACCAAGCACATCTCTCTGAATCATATCGAGTAACCTCGTAAGCACATATATCTCATCAAAGTCAGTGCTACTCATTGAGCGTTCTCGAATCAGATTGATGGTGACTTCCAATTCAAAAGAAATCGTCTCGGCTTTGCTTGCCATATTAAATATGCCGCTCATTTTTTTACCCCCTCGCTTGTTGTTTATTTAAATATCCATAGCCAGCGTCAATAAAGCGCCTTTTATCGTGTGGCGGCGTTCACTGATTCCAACAGCACCCTTGGCCGTGCTCCTCCTGCAGACTGCTACATATGCCAAGCCGGTGATTTCGCCCTGCTCGGCAAGGGCTAATAAGTCCTTAATCACTGCTATCGTTTCTGCTCGTGGAGTAATTTTTGTGGGAACTAATCTAAGTATATTGCTGCTGTCGAGTTTTGCTTTGGAGCTTTGCTTTCTCATAACTGCCCTCTTTACACACTCCCCGATTTAGAAGCCGTGCCAGCCGGGCAGGGTTTCCCGGTGTCCGCCCTGTCGGGCTAGGCACGGCATACTTGTTATGCGGTCTTGAGCGTTATCACTTCCGCACCAGCCTTTAACTTATCGAGATAATCGGCCCACTGCTGCATCATCTTGCGGCGTTCTGGCAGGTGCGCCGTGCGGTTGTAGGCACGTCCGTTGGGGTCTTTCACGGCATGGGCTAACTGGTGTTCTATCAGGTCAGGGCGCACCCCCAGCACTTCATCAAGGATCGTCCGCGCCATCGCTCGGAAGCCGTGGCCTGACATTTCTTCTTTACCTATCTCTAAGCGCCGCATTGCGGAAAGTACCGCGTTATCGCTCATTGGTCGCCCGTAGCGGGCGCCGTGAAATACAAAATGTAAGTTACCAGTCAGTGCGTGAAGCTCCCGCAGGATCGCCACGGCTTGGGTAGCCAGCGGCACAATATGCGCCGTGCCGGTCTTGGTTACGCTATATCGCCATTCAGCCGCATCAAGATCAATGTCAGCCCATAACGCCTTACGAAGCTCCCCAGGCCGGACAAACACCAAAGGGGCAAGTCTCAAGGCGCACGCCACCACAAAGGTGCCTTGATAGCCGTCAAGACTTCGCAATAATGCCGCCACTTGCTTCGGTTCTGTAATGGCCGCAAAGTGTCCACCTTTCGCCGGGGGTAGTGCGCCGCGCAAGTCGCCGGATGGATCGCGCATTGCCCGTCCAGTTGCCACGGCGTAGCGGAATACCTGCCCACAGTTGCCCAGCGCCCGGTGGGCGGTTTCCAGTGCGCCACGGTCTTCAATGCGGCGCACCACGGCCAGCAATTGGGGAGCAGTCACATCGGCTATGGGGGTGCCACCCATCCATGGGAAAATATCGCGCTCAAAACGTCTAATAATGCGGTCGCCGTGATGCTCTACCCAGTTGGGTGCATTTTTCGTGTACCACTCACGCGCAACCGCTTCAAAGCTGTTTGCGTCCCGGTCGGCTTTTACCGCTTTCATGGCCTTGCGGTTTTCGCCAGGGTCTATGCCTTGGGCGAGAAGTTCACGGGCTTCGGCTCGCAGTTGCCGCGCCCCCTTGATCTCTCGTTTTTTGCCTGTGTCTTCGTCTTTTTTGTAGTAGCTGGCAAGCGGAATATCGGGGTAGGTGCCAAGGGATAGCAGTTTCTCCTTATTGCCGAAGCGGTATTTCAGCCGCCACCACTTACCCCCGGCAGGTGTCACAAGCAAGAATAGGCCACCCCCATCAGACATCTTGGTAGGCTTTACGCCGGGTTTAGCGTTGCGTATTTCAGTATCAGTTAATGGCATTTGGGGGTAACTCCGCGTTGGGTGGTGGGGTAACTGTTTTCTGAATAGTGGGGTTACCCCCAGTGTTACCCCATCCAGAAGCTGGCTGCCATTGGACGATGTTACCCCATAATGGACAATTAAGGCAATAAAAAACCCGCACTTAGGCGGGTTAGAAGGATGTTGCTGGATGTGCTTGGATGCTTAAATGGTGGAGGCGGCGGGAATCGAACCCGCGTCCGCAAGTCCGCTGCCCTTGGTTCTACATGCTTAGCCTGGTCATTAATTTAACCGCCCCCTCGCTGACAGGCAAGCGAGATGAGCGGCGGGTCCAGTTAGGTTTTAGTGCATTGGCCCTGGACAAACCGTTGCACGATCTTGCGAGAGTCGACCCCCGAATGCCCTTGCGGGCGCTGGACGCACAAGCGCGGCTCCAGTCAGAGGCTAGCCGGGATTAAGCGGCTAGGGCGTAGTTGTCGTCGTTGGCAACTATATTTTTTGCAGATGGATTTACGAGGTATTCTGCTCCTCGGCATGCCCCTCAGGTTTTGTAACCCACGTCGAAGCCAGGTCGCCCCCGGATTCAATCAAGTAGACAATTAAAGTATATCACAAAGTGCTACTGGTTTTTGGTGGTTTTGAACAGTTGTTGCTTTTCGCGCTGCCAGTCGCGGTCTTTTTCAGTGTCGCGCTTGTCATGCTCTTTTTTGCCTTTGGCGAGGCCGATTTCAAGTTTGGCGCGGCCGCGTTTCCAATACATGGCAAGCGGCACGATGGTGTAGCCCTTGCGCTCTACGGCGCCAATAAGTTTGTTTAATTCTTCTTTATTTAATAATAACTTACGTAGCCGCAGCGGATCAGGGTTGATGTGTGTTGAGGCGGTGAGCAGGGGTGAGATGTGTGCGCCAAACAACCAGGCGGCATTATCTTTGATGATGACATAGCCTTCTTTGAGTTGCAGGCGTCCGGCGCGCAGGCTTTTGACTTCCCATCCTTGCAGCACGAGTCCTGCTTCGAAGCGTTCTTCAATAAAATAATCATGCCGGGCAACTTTGTTGAGTGCGATGGTGCTGGTGCCCGGTTCGGCTTTTGCGTTTTGTTTTGACATGGCGCCATTATAAGGGTGAAAGGGTATGGCAGGTATGGTATTTTTATGCTGTTTTTATAAAGTGGCGGTTTAGCCCAAAATTGGATTTGATGTGACTACAGTAAGTCGAAGTGCGCTGGTGCCGTATTCTGCCAGTGAAATGTATGCCCTTGTGGATGATATCGAAAGTTATCCGCAGTTTTTGCCGTGGTGCAAAAGTGCCAAAGTTTTGAGCCGCAATGAGGATGAGGTGCGTGCCTCCATTGAGGTGGCACGGGGGGGAATTCAGCGTGCATTCACTACGTGCAATCGGCTGCAACCGGGTAAAATGATTGAAATTCGCCTGGTGGAAGGGCCCTTTCATCATCTGGATGGCTTCTGGCGCTTTGATGCCTTAAAAGAGCAGGCGTGCAAGGTGTCGCTGGACATGGATTTTGAGTTCTCCAACCGTATTTTGAGTATGACAGTCGGGCCGGTATTTGGTCAGATTGTGAGTAGTCTAGTGGATTCCTATTGTACGCGCGCGGTGACGGTGTATGGACAGCGATAAGCTGTCCATAGAAGTGCTGGGGCACAGCCATGGGTTGATTCAGGTAGAGGTGGTGTATGCCCGGCCTGATAAACAGATGTTAATCGCCGTTGCCGTTGAGCCAGGCGCTACCGTGGAAGAAGCCATTCACCGTTCGGGTGTGCTGAAGAATTTCCCCGAGATTAACCTGGACGTCAACAAGGTGGGGATTTTTAGCAAACTGGTGAAATTGAATGCGCCCTTGCGTGCCGGTGATCGTGTGGAGATTTATCGCCCTTTGCTGGCGGATCCGAAAGAAATGCGTCGGCAGCGTGCGATGCAGGGTAAGAAAATCAAGGTAAGGGGACAGGCTCCACTACTTTAGGGGTCGATGGTTCTGTAGGGGTTGCTGGCATGGGCAGGGGTGGCGATGGCGTACCGCCCGGTAGGGTATGATCATCCACGCGCGCTAATTTGTCGCCTTCGAAAAACAGGGTCATACGCTGTATCTCAGGCGCTTTGCGCCCTTTGGATAAGCTGTAGAGATAATCCCAGCGGTCACGATGCAAGGGGTCGATCAGCAGGGGTGATCCCAGGACAAAGCTGACCTGGCGCTTGCTCATGCCGACTTTGAGTTGTGAGCGCATTTCGGGTGTGATGACGTTACCTTGCTGAATATCCACTTTGTGAACACTGCACGCAGACAATGTTATGAGGGTGGCGCATGCGATGCTAATGATAATCTTTTGCATTCGTGTTAATGTTGCTCAATAATGGGTGGAATGGATAGCTTAAGGGAGTTTGAAAATTATAGCATGAGCGTAACGTGAGAGACTAAACCTATGGAAAACCCAAATCTCAAAAAGGCCGGTTTAAAAGCTACCTTGCCGCGCATCAAGATCTTGCAGATTCTTGAAGAAAACCCCTTGCGCCATATGAGCGCTGAAGATGTGTACAAAGTGTTGCTGGGCACCGGTGAAGATGTTGGTTTGGCCACCGTGTATCGGGTACTTACTCAATTTGAAACGGGCGGGCTGGTGTCACGTCACCATTTTGAAGGTGGCCAGTCGGTGTTTGAAATTAATCAAGGTGAACATCATGACCATATTTTGTGCGTTGGTTGCGGCAAAGTGGACGAGTTTGTTGATGAAATTATTGAACAACGGCAACGCGCCATCGCCAAAAAAGCCGGTTATGTGATGACAGATCATTCGTTGTACATCTATGGCATGTGTGGGGAATGCCAGAAGAAAAAGATGTAAATCAGCATATGTCATTTCGACCACCGGGACGACTGCAGGGATGCAGGAGGTAGAGCAACGCAGGGAGCAGTTGCCGAGAAATCCTTGTCTCGAGTCTCGAACGAAGGTGAGAGATCTTTGAGAGGTCTTTCAGGATTTCTCCCGGTGGTCGAAATGACACATTACTCACCTTTTCCACAATACTTCTTGCCCCCCTTCAAGCCTTGCGATGACGCGGGCGATGACAAACAGCAAATCAGAAAGTCGATTGAGGTAAGTGAGCGCATCGTGATTGACGCTTTCGCCATGGTTCACGCTTTCGCCATGATCCACGCTTTCGCTACGCGCCAGGGTGATGACGCGGCGTTCGGCGCGGCGGCATACGGTGCGGGCGATGTGGCAGGCCGATGCGGCGGGGCTGCCGCCGGGCAGGATAAACTCCTTGAGCGGGGGCAGCGGGGCGTTGAAGGCGTCGAGCTGCGTCTCCAGACGTTGCGTGGCGTCAGCGGTGATGGCGCGATGGCCGGGTATGCACAGTTCGCCGCCGAGGTCGAAGAGGTCATGCTGGATGGCAACGAGGCAGGTGCGGATGTTGTCTGGTAGGGGGTATGACAGCAGCATGCCGAGGTTGCTGTTAAGCTCGTCAACCGTGCCGTAGGCTTCGACGCGGGCGTGGTTTTTTTCAATCCGCGAACCATCGCCCAGGCCAGTGGTGCCGTCATCCCCGGTACGTGTGTAGATTTTCGAAAGCCGATTGCCCATGTGTAGCCTCTTTGCTTGATTTGTCATCTCGACCACAGGGAGAGATCCTGGGCATAGATCTCTCGGCAACTGCTCCATGCGTTGCTCTACCTCCTGCATCCATGCAGTCGTCCCTGTGGTCGAGATGACAAGCATGAAGGGTTCTTATTGCCCCAGGTTATATTCAACGCTCACCAGCACCAGCCGGCCTTGCGTGTTATAGCCTGTTGCCAGAGTGTACTCTTTGTTGAGCAGGTTTTCGATCTTGCCGCGCACTGTCCAGTGTTGGCCAAGCCGGGTTTGCGCCGTGAGGTTCAGCAGGCTGTAACCGTTGTTGATGTCGCTGCTGAAATCAGAGTCTTTACGCGGGCCGCTGGCGAGCAGATCCAGGCCGATCTGGTGTTGTCCCAGATCATACACGGCAGATGCGGTGAGGCTGCGTGAGGCGCGACGCGCCAGTTGTATGCCAGTGCTGCGGTTTTTGGCGCTTTGCAGCACGCCTTCGAGCTGAAAGCGCCACTGTGCGAGTGCTAAGTGGTAACTGGTTTCGATGCCGCGAATGGCGGCGCTTTCGATGTTTTCGTTGGCGCCGGGGAAGGTGCTAAAGTTGTAGTTGATCAGGTCTTGTATGTGATTATGAAAGGCGGTGATGGCAACGCTGTGATTCGCCCGGATGTTATGGCGCATGCCCAGCTCAAGGGTGCGCGAAGTTTCGGGCTTGAGATTGGGATTGCCACCAAAGCCGAAACGGTCAGAGGCATCCGGTGAACGGAAGGCGGTGCCGGCGTTGGCGATCAGGCGCGTGTCAGGCGCCGCTTGATAGCCATAACCAAGGTTCCAGGTGGTGTGCAGTCCCGCAGTTTCATGGTCAGTGCTGCGCACCGCTACCAGAAGCTGGTGCGCGCCCAGTGTCAGGTCGTCCTGCACGTACAGGGAGTTGACGGCGGTGCTTTCATTAAAGGCGGTGCCATAGGAAAGAGCCTCGGTATTTTCACGCGATAAGGTGATGCCTGCGGTAAGCAATTGTTCGTTGCTGATCTGAATGTCGTTTTGCCAGTCAAACACGTTGCGCTTGGTGTGGGCGAAATCATTTGCGCCGCTAAAGGGATTGATCTGGTTCTGGTCGATGGTATCGGCGATTTGGCTCAACTTCACCTGGGTTGCCCAGGCAGCGTTGGGGTTGGCTTTGAGCGTGAGCGCGCTGGCGCGGTTTGTGAAATCCTGATCAAGCGCATCGAACGTGAACTCGTCCTGATATTCGCTTGTACCCTGGGTTTGCCAATGGCTGGCTTCAATATCGACGCCGGATAATTTCGCGCCCAGATAGGCGTTAACGCTGTTATTTTCATAGCCGCGATCAAGCGTGCTGCCACGCAGTGCCGGGAAACCATCGCTGGTATTGCGCTGCACTTCAACGCCACCACGCAATATTGTTCCGGCATGATGAATGCCGCCCTTGATTTTACGTGCGCCTTGATTGCCTGCGCCGAGGCTGGCATTAAATGCCGTGCCGCTGACGGCGCGACGGGTGATGATGTTGATTACGCCACCGATGGCTTCGGAGCCATACAATGTGGAGCGTGGGCCTTTAACGATCTCGATTCTTTCGATGAGATCGGGGCTGATATTCTGCACGGCGGCAGCGCCTATTGTGCCGGAATTGATCTTCACGCCATTAATCATGATCAGCGTGTGATTGCTCTCCGCGCCACGAATAAAAACGGAAGTGGTCTGGCCGGGGCCGCCGTTGCGGGCGACATCCAGCCCGGCATGCAGACGCAGTAGATCAGCGATGTCCAGTGCCTGTGATTGCTCGATGGTGGCGCGGTCAATCACCACCACAGACGCCAGCGTTTCATCGATGGTTTGTGCAGTGCGGGTGGCGGTGACAATCACCGGTGCGACGAGGGTGCTATCCTCTGCCTGAACGGCGAGGGGTAAATTTAACAAAAGCAAAACAGCGGCCATTGGCCGGATCGATGGATACATGATAATTCTCCTGAGGCTGCGGGTCCCCGCGCAGTGGGTTTGTGGGTGTAGGGCGTAGTAACGCCGTGTCTAGCAACCCTCAGGCCGGTCTCCGGGCTTGCGAGTCTCCCATCACATGAAAAATGGGGGTTCCAGGCGCCTTCCCATACCGGAACTGCGTACAGTGGCGTAATGCCTGGGTTTTTACTCGTTTACCGTTGCGGGGGCAGCGCTGGAATAGTTATTGAATAACGCACCAGCTTCCCGTTTCACTCCGAGGACGATAGTCTTTAGGAGCACCTGAGGATAATCTGCGTGCGCAGAGTAAGGCGATAGCGTGGGTAAGTCAAGCGGATTTTCAGGATCAGGCGGATGATGATGTAAAAGACTGTATGTTGAGATCTGCCCAGTGTATGGCTTCCAGATAGGCATCGCTGATGACGCTTAAGGGCAAGCCTAGCCGTTTTATTTCTTCCAGCGCCATGCCGCCTTCTTCGTAAGCCAGTACAGCCCGCAACAATTCGCCTGGCTTCCCCTGGTATTTCAGCAGTGCATCATTGACGGCGTCGGAGAGAGGCAAGTGCGCCAGAATGTCCTGTAGAGGTTGGTCCGTCAATGCATCAAGCGTGGAAAAAAGACCCACGGTGAAAAAAGAATCCTTATTTTTAAGCTGCATTTTTTCGGCCAATAGTTCACACATTTTTGCGCGCACCAAAGCGATGTTCATTAGCCCGTGAGGTTTTTCGCTAACATTGGATAGCACGATGAGTGTTGCCCAGAGGCGGATGCACTGGGTGCCGGCAATAATCAAAGCCTTCTGTATGGAGTCAACTTTTTTCGGCAAAGAGACTGCCGCTGAATTTATGTAACGCAATAATTTATAGCTGAGCGCAACATCCTGGGCAATGGTCGCTTCAATATCTTTTATTTCTGCCTGTGGATTTTGCAAGATACTTAATGTGCGCAATGCAGTGATGCGCATGGTAGGGGTGCGCTGTTGCTTGATCAAATTAGGCCGGGCGAGAAAATATCCCTGAAAATAATCAAAGCTGAGCGCCTTGCATTGCTCAAGCACCTCATGAGTCTCAATTTTTTCTGCCAGCAATTTAATTTTGTAGGGTTTAAGTAGCTCGGCATGGCGCTGGGTTTCTTCCATGCCCAGTGCCAGCACATCTATTTTAATAATGTGTATGATTTCCAGCAGGGGCCTGGATGATTCACTATAAACAAAGTCATCAAGTGCGATCGTGTAGCCATCCGTTACGAGGCGGCGGCAGGCAGCGATGACTTCATCATCAATAACGATGTCTTCCAGTAATTCGAGTATCACCCGCTCCTTGGGGAAAGGCATCGGGTAGGTTTCTAACAGAAAAGAGCGTGTTAAATTAATGAATGCTTGATGTGTCCCAACCAGATTTTCAAGGCCAATTTCCAGGAATGCGTTAATCACAACGTGTGTTGTAGCGGTATTGCCATTAACAAAATCCGCACTATTATGGTCATCGTCCCGATAGAGAAGCTCGTAGGCGATAACATTCAGCGCGCGGTCATAAATAGGTTGTCTGGCAATATAAAGGTTTGGCACCGTTATTACTCACGCTGTTGGAATATATGTGTATATAACTTTATCGGCAGATATGGTTATTTATCAACTCACTAATCTGTAAAGGTTTTGTAACGGTGCAGCATGGAAGGCTGTATATTTAATAGATAATGTTAATTATTCGTCAAAACTCTTTCAAGGCGTGATAAATCTTCAGGGCGGTCAACGTCCCACAATTCTGCTAATTCCTGCCATTGCCACTCCAGCGCACGCAGGCGTGCGCGCGTTTCATCCAGCACCGAGGCGGTTCCCCAGGTTACGCCGGAAAACAGATCGGGGTGTGATTGGCGTGTGCCTATTAACACATAACCGCCATCCTCGGCAGGGCCTAACACGACGTTTGAACCTTGTTGCAATGCTTCGAGCGCCTGTTGTAAATACGCCGTTGTGAGTGCGGGGCAATCGGCGCCGATTACTATTGCATAGGCATATTTTTCTAACGCAGCAGTAAGCGCATGGTGCATACGTTCACCCAAATCATTGCCGCATTGTTCATGCAGGCTGACAGGAAAATCATTCTGGCAGCTTATAAAAAATGGGTGTGGCTGTGATAGAAGCGATGACGCATACCATAATTGCACCGGACACAGTTGGGCTTCGGTGGCAGTCACAAGCGTGTGGCGCAGCAATTGTTCATGCAGCTTGGCGGCGCCTTGCGCACCGAGCGCTGGAATCAGGCGGGTTTTTACCTTGCCGACTTCAGGCGCCTTGGCGAATATAATGATGCAGGCGCCGGGCAGGATGCCCAAGTGCGGTGGGCGCAAGGATGCGCAAGAACTGCCGTTATGGTTTGGTATGTTCATACAGTTGCGCTAACCGTTGCGGGTCGGCGCCCAGGGCGTAAGCCAGGCGCAGCCGCCACATCAACAGCAACGTGCGTACAATGCCCCGTTGTTCCCAGCGGCGGCTGGACGTAACCACACGCTGTTGTAAACACAGCGGCGAACTGTGACGTTTGAGGGTGCGGGATAGCGTAATATCTTCCATTAGAGGAATATCAGGGAAGCCCCCGACACGCTGAAATAAGTCGCGGCAGATAAAGATGGCCTGATCTCCGGTGGCGATGCCGGTGAGACGCGAGCGCCAATTCATGCTGCGTTCAATGACGCGTAACAAAAAATATTTTCCAGAAAGTTGTACATCAAAACGTCCCCATAGAGGGAAAGGGTGAGCATTGTTTTGCAGGCCTTCGATAATTAACTGATCGGCCTGCGCAGGTAATTGTGTGTCAGCATGTAAAAACAGCAACACTTCGTGGCGGGCAATGACGGCGCCGGCATTCATTTGCCGCGCCCTGCCGCGCGCTGAGCGAATCACCTGATCTGTCCACGCTTCAGCCAGAGACAGGCTCGCGTCATGACTGCCGCCATCCACCACAATGATCTCATGCCCAGCCGTGCGCAGTGGCTGTAGCGCCAGCAGCGCAGCCGTGAGGGTGGCCGCTTCGTTCAGAACCGGAATAATGATTGAAAGATGCGTTATTTTATCAATGGCCATGTTCTGATTTAAAATAATTTAATGTTCAATTAAAACATCATACTAAACCTTGTTCTGTGAAAATTTTCCGGGATTTATGCTATAAAAAACGACATTGCTGCCGATGATTACAGGGGGAGCATTTTTCGTCAAACCTGACGCCCGGCTCAAGTTATCATAACTCAGTCCAAGAGTATTCTGATGTCAGCAATAGACTTTACCCCATTATTGACGCGCATGGTGCATGAAAAAGCGTCCGATCTTTTCATTACTGCCGGTGTTCCTCCCACTTTTAAAGTACATGGCCGGGTTGTGCCCTTCCCGCAAGCTCCGCTGACCCCCGCGCAAACCCACGCTATTGCATATGGCATCATGAGTGCCGCACAACGCGAAGAATTTGCGGCCTGTTCGGAGTGCAATTTTGCCATTCAATTAGACTGTGTGGGGCGTTTTCGCGCTAACGTTTTTCGCCAGCAAGGTCATGTGGGCATGGTGGTGCGACGTATCGAGTTGGCTATCCCCACGCTGGATCAATTGCGTTTGCCGCCGGTATTAAAAGATCTGGTGATGGCAAAGCGTGGCCTGATCATTATGGTGGGCGCCACCGGGTCAGGCAAATCGACCTCGCTGGCGGCGATGATTGGACACCGTAACCGGCATGGCAACGGGCATATTGTTACGATTGAAGATCCGGTTGAATTTATCCATAAACATGATGGCTGCATTGTCACGCAGCGCGAGGTGGGGCTGGATACGCAGACATTTGAAGCGGCTTTGAAAAATTCATTGCGGCAAGCCCCCGACGTGATCGCCGTGGGTGAAATCCGCAGCCGCGAGGTTATGGAGCACGCTTTTGCATTTGCCGAAACCGGGCATCTTTGCCTGGCAACTTTGCATGCCAGCAATGCAAATCAGGCACTGGATCGCATCCTCAATTTTTTCCCGAAAGATCGGCGCGATCAGGTGTTGATGGATTTATCCATGAATCTCAAGGCGGTGTTGGCGCAACGCCTGGTGCCTGACAAGGAGCGTCAGGGACGCCGCCTGGCGGCTGAGTTATTAATTAATACGCCCTTGGTCGCTGATTTGATTTTGCGCGGAAAGCACTATTTGATTAAAGACGTTATGAAAAAATCAGCCCAGTATCATATGAAAACCTTTGACCAGGCATTGTATGAACTTTATAGTGCCAACGAAATCCGTGCTGAAGATGCGCTACAGCATGCTGATTCGGCAAATGAACTGCGGCTGATGATCAAGCGTGGCACCTCCCTGTATACGGAAAACCTTGGCTCTTCTGTAAACGAGATGACACTGGAATATGTCGAGCCGGTTGCCAGTGAAGTCAACGAGTCAGAACCAGAGCCTGACACGGTATCTGATATTGGCGGGCGCACTCTACTACAGCGTTTGTCAGGGCGCTTGATCCGCTGACAAAAATCTCCGTTTCAGCGCGCTGTGCGCTGGGTAGCGCGTCTAGCCATAGGCGCGCTAATTCCTCCACTGTTCCCTCAAAGCAGCCGGGCCGCCCTTGTGTATGCGCGATGCGACTCGGTATGCCCCAGTCTTCCAGCAAGGGCATGGCGGCAATCACGCCGCTGGGCATGTCCTGCACCAGAATACGCGAGGGTGCGGCAATGAACGGGGAGGCATCATCGTAGCCGAGTAATATCAAAGGCCGAAAAGTTTTCTGCTGGCGGATTTTATCTGCCATAAATACTGTGGGCGCAGTGCCGGTAGCATCGCCGATTATCAATGGGCAGGGTCGGCTGGGCAGGGTAAAAACAGCGCCTGGAACGATGTTAAGCGTAATAAGTTCGCCCATGCCAAGGTCGGGGAGAGCTGATGTTGCTGAAAGAATTTCGATCCAGCCAGCACGCGCATCTGCGCGTAGCAGTGGAGCAGTATGTGTTAGTGCGCTGCTGTTCGTTAGGCGCACAAGGGTGCCTGGTTGGGCGTGTGCGGCGCATTGGGGTGCGGACAAGCGTAGCAGAAGATAACTCCCTGCTTGCGGTAGGCGAGCTAATATTTTAGCCTGTTCAGGTAAGAAAATATCCAGAGTCAGCCTGGCGGCCATTCCAGATGGCGACCACCCAGCACATGCAGATGAATATGAAATACCGACTGGCCTGCATCCGCATTGCAATTCATCACTGTGCGATATCCCGATTCAGCAATGCCGGTCAGTGCGGCGACTTTTTTTGCGGCGATGAAAATTTCGCCAGCGAGCAGGGTGTCAGTGTCGTGCAGGTCGTTAATGGTCGCAATGTGTTTTTTAGGGATGATCAACACATGCACGGGTGCCTGGGGATTAATGTCACGAAATGCCATAATACGGTCATTTTCATAAACGACATCCGGCTTGATTTTTCCTGCCAGCATTTTACAAAACAGACAATCGGCCATACTTTTGCTGCTCCTGCGTAGTTATTTTTCGGGGTATCGCTTAATATTGCAACATGATCGTCAGCCTATTCCCTTCAAAGGTTTATATTATGACCGCCCGACATGTTGGACATGTTGCATTATTTGTATTATTGATTTTTCCTGTGTCAAACGCAACATGGGCAGATGGTTTGCCACTTTGGGAAGTGGGGGTAGGTGTCGCAGGATTCAACGTGCCATTTTACCGAGGCGCAGACCAGGACAAAAGTTATGTGTTGCCCCTGCCTTATGTGATTTATCGCGGTGAGCGTTTAAAAATTGATAAGTCCGGCATTCGGGGTAATGTTTTCAGTTCGGATCGTGTGGTACTGGATTTCAGTCTGGCGGGTGGTGTGCCTGTGCCCAAAGAAGCGGGTGGTGCGCGTACCGGTATGCCCAGCCTTGAGACTACGTTGGAAGTGGGGCCGTCACTGGAAATGCGTTTATGGAAAGGCCATGAAATTAATCATGACCTCTGGTTGCATTTGCCATTGCGCTCTGCGTTTTCAGTAGGGAATACCGGTGTCGGCCATGTAGGGTGGATACTCGCGCCTTTTGTGGAATATACCTGGCGCAATGAACGAAGGCATGCATCGTGGAAGGCCAACATCGCCGCCGGTCCGATTTATGCCGATGAAAGTTACCATGATTATTTTTATACGGTAGACGCCGCTTACGTGACTACTGACCGGCCTGCGTACCAGGCCAGGGGTGGGTATGGCGGCAGTCGTGTGAGTATGGGGGTGCAAAGGCGCTTTGGCGACCTGTGGTTTGGTGTGTTTGGACGTTATGATACTTTACAGGGGGCGGTGTTTGAGACATCGCCGCTGGTCAAGACCAAACAATATCATGCCGTAGGCTTTGCCATGACGTGGGTGTTCCTCAAATCAAAAACACTGGTGCAAGATGACCGTAGTTTGCTTGAGGCGCAGGCTGAGCGAGAATGATTTTATGTACACCCTGTTATGAGGCCAACAACGACGTTAAATATACATCATAACGTGTGTTTTTGCTTTCAATAGCCATGTTTGCCTTAATCCCCATAATAGGCGGCGCAAGACGTGGACGCTTTACCACCACACGTTGCCGCGCGCAAATCAATGCAGCTTCGAGCAGTTCGGCGCTATCCGCATCCTCACCGATCACGAGCTGAAAAGCACGCATTTCTTTTTTCACCTGCGCACTTTTGTTACGGTGGGGATACATGGGATCAAGATACACCACATCGGGCCGCTCGCTGTCGTGAAGTTGTGGCATGATAACGCATGCATTGCCAAACGTGAGCTTCAGGCGATGTTGCACCATCCCACCAATTTCAGGATCGCTACAGGCGCGCCGCAAACCATCGCGTAATAGCGCCAGGCTGACAGGTGAACGCTCGATCATATGCACAGTACAACCCAGGCTGGCCAGCACAAAGGCATCGCGGCCTAATCCTGCGGTAGCGTCCAGCACTTGCGGCGTAGCGCCTTTTTTGAGACCCACCGCGCGCGCCAGCGGTTGCCCACGCCCGCCACCAAAGCGTCGGCGGTGCGCCAGCGCGCCTGCGGTGAAATCCACATGCACGGCACCTGTTGATTCCGCTGTGCGCAATTCTATGTGATCGGATGTCACAGCCAATATAAAAGCACAAGACGGCGAGGCATCGTCTTGATAAGGCAAGCCGAGTTCGGTAGCGAGCGAGCGCGCCATCACGCGCAATTCAGGCGTTGCAGCAATCACGGTAACGACAGGAAGATGCGGGTTGTCCACGTTATATTGTACCTTTAAATATCGGCATATATTATAATATAGGAGTTAGTTTTCAGGTGCGTGTCCATGAAACCATGCAAAGGCCGGGGTGCCGTCAGTAATGCTGACGGACGCTATGAACCCACTACTCATGTTGTCGAAGATGATGGATGGGGTGTGCTTGATGTAGAGCCACCACCACTCAAAACCACGGTGACGAATGAAGCCGCGCGCACTATTATCTCACGTAATGATTCCCCTGATATCCCGTTTGACCGTTCCATTAATCCTTACCGGGGCTGCGAGCATGGTTGTGTCTATTGCTTTGCGCGTCCCACCCATGCTTATCAAGGTTTGTCGCCGGGCCTGGATTTTGAGAGCCGTTTGTTTGCCAAACCTAATGCCGCTAAACTGCTCGCGCAAGAGTTGCGTAAACCTGGTTACACATGCGAGGTCATGGCATTAGGTTCAAACACCGATCCCTATCAGCCCATCGAGCGTGAACGGCGCATCACGCGCGGTTTGCTTGAAGTGCTGGCAGAGCATAACCACCCTGTAGCCATTGTCACAAAATCCGCGTTGATCGAACGCGACATTGATGTTATTGCCGAGATGGCGCAGAAAAATCTGGCGAGAGTATATATCTCCATAACAACGCTCGACAAAACCCTGGCGCGGCGCATGGAGCCGCGCGCGGCATCACCCCAGCGCCGCCTCGAAACCTTGCGTACGTTGCATACGGCGGGTATCCCCGTAGGTGTATTAACCGCGCCGATGATTCCGGCGTTGAATGACATGGAGATGGAAGCTATACTCGAAGCGGCTGTGGAGGCAGGGGCGCGCTCGGCAGGCTATGTATTAATGCGGTTGCCACTGGAAATCAAGGATCTGTTTCAGGAATGGTTGATAGAACATTATCCACTTAAGGCTGAGCATGTCATGAGCCTGATTCGCCAGAGCCATAATGGCAAAGAGTACGATGCGACTTTTGGCGCACGCATGAGAGGCACGGGAATTTATGCCGATATGATAGAAAACCGTTTCCACCTGGCGTGCAAACGACTCGGATTAAATCAACAGCGTTCGTTGCTCGATACACGCCAATTTCGTGTGCCTGTGCGCAGCGGTGATCAGTTGGCATTATTTTAGTGGTCTCATTATTCGGTAAAACATGGATCAAATGCACGTTATGAATGAACAGCAACGTAAAGTAATGATAAAAGAGACCTTCAACACCGTTGCCAGTGGTTACGACAACAATGCATCACGCTTTTTCTCACAGAGCGCAGAGCATTTTGCCGCGTGTCTTGAATTAAAAGGCCATGAACACGTGCTCGATGTGGCCACCGGCACTGGATATGCCGCGCTTGCCGTGGCTAAGCACGTTACCCAAGGCCAGGTGACGGGCATTGATTTTTCGGCAGGTATGCTTGCGCAGGCCAGGGCAAAAGCGCTGGCAGCGAATCTTCACAACGCCAGTTTCATGGAAATGGATATGCAGGCGCTGGACTTCCCGCAACACCATTTTGATGCGGCGGTGTGTGCCTTTGGTATTTTCTTTGTTGAAGACATGGAGTCACAACTCAAGCATATTGCAGACAAAGTGAAGACTGGTGGCAAGATTGCTTTCTGCGGGTTTTATGAAGATGCTTTTCTGCCGATGGCTGAGTTATTTTTTAATTGCATCCAGCGCTATGGTGTAGAAAAGCCACCGTTATCCTGGAAACGCATTGCCAGTGAAGATAAGGTGGCGGCACTTTGCCACACAGCAGGTCTCAAAGATATCCGCGTTGAGCGCAAAGATCTGGGCTATTATTTACAGGACGCCAGCGAATGGTGGGATGTGATCTGGTACGCGGGATTTCGCGGTCTGGTCAACCAGCTTGCGCCTCAGGCAATGGAGCGCTTCAAGAAAGAACATCTGGCTGAAATTCAAAATCTGGCCACCGATAAGGGTATTTGGCTGGATGTGAAAGTGCTATACGGCATTGGTATAAAGCCATAACAGATACTTGATCGTTTGAACGGGGAGGGCAAACATGAAATTTGGCTATACCATAATATATGTCCCCGATGTTGCCGCATCGCTTGCGTTCTTTGAAAAAGCGTTTGGTTTTGCCCGGCGATTTCTCCACGAATCTGGAGCGTATGGAGAGCTGAATACCGGTGAAACAACCCTCGCGTTTGCAGCGCATTCGCTGGGTGCGATGCATTTTCATGATGGTTATGTCGAGGCGAGTGCGTCATGCAAACCGTTAGGCATGGAAGTTGCCTTTGTTACAACCTCGGTTCAAGAGGCGCACGCAAAGGCGGTGTCAGTGGGCGCTGTGGAATTAAAGGCACCTGAATTACAACCCTGGGGGCAAGTGGTGTCATATATTCGTTGTCCCGATGGTACGTTGGTCGAGTTATGTTCGCCCATCGGTTCATAATTATACAACGCCCAACCCATTACTGTCGGGCATAGCGCTAAAAAGCGCTATTAAAAATGTGTAAATAGAGTTCGGCATAATGTAATACATCTTCAAAATGCATATTATTTTAAAATAAAAACAATAAGTTATATAAAAAATAAAACCGAGCCCCGAAAAATACATATTTTTACGTTTGTCATCGCACTGTAATAATTCTGTCATATTATGGTGCCTACTTTTTACGAGTTGTGTCTTTTCAAAGGCTGGCCTGTGTCTGAAAATCTGAAGTCTTCCCGTTTCGCCCATAGTCGCATGCGCCATGTGCGCGAACGCATTATTGAGTCATTACTGTTTTTAGCTGCATTCTCTTCAGTGGCTATTATGATCACCATTGTGGTGATTCTGGTGCGCGAATCACTGGGATTTTTTGAGCATGTCTCGATAGTTGATTTTCTTACCGACACCCAGTGGACGCCTTTGTTTGATGATGCCCATTATGGAATTCTACCGCTGGTGGCGGGTACCTTGGTGACGGCGGGGGTGGCATTAGCGGTGGCGATTCCGCTGGGCACCATTATTGCCATTTATTTAAGTGAATTCGCGCCGCACCGGGTTAGAGAGGTGGTGAAGCCCGTGCTGGAACTTCTGGATGGTATTCCTACTATCGTATATGGTTATTTTGCATTGTTGTTTGTTACGCCATTATTGCAATACTTCTTTCCCGAATTGCCCGGTTTTAATATGCTCAGTGCTGGGCTGGTAATGGGCGTGATGATCATTCCTTATGTAAGCTCGATCAGTGAAGATGCGATGCGTGCAGTGCCAATGCACATTCGTGAAGGTTCTTACGCTATGGGCGCAACGCGTTTTCAAACTGCGCTACGTGTGATTGCCCCCGCAGCTTTTTCCGGCATTGCCGCCGCTTACATTCTGGGTATTTCACGTGCGCTTGGTGAAACCATGATAGTCGCCGTAGCGGCGGGTATGCAGCCCAACTTCACGTGGAATCCCATGGAGCCTGCCGCAACCATCACCGCCTACATTGTGCAAGTCAGCCTGGGTGACTTGCCGCATGGCAGTATCGGCTACCAAACCATTTTCGTTGCTGGCCTGACGTTGATATTGATGACGTTGGTATTTAATATTGCCGGCCATTGGCTGCGCAGGCGCTTCCGTGAGGTCTACTGACATGCCCAATCAATCCACCACCCAGTCCGTTCAGGCAATACGCACCATGATTGTGCGCCATAAACGCTGGGATATTATTTTTTCCATCGTAGGATTATTTGCCATGCTGGGGGGGCTCCTTACTCTGGTGGCCCTCATTGTGGGAATGGCGATTGATGGATTACCGCGTATTTCCTGGAATTTCTTTACTTCATTTCCGTCACGTCATGCGGACAAGGCGGGCATACTGTCGGCGTGGGTAGGCACCACACTGGTGATGATGGTGACAGTGCTTTCTGCGGTGCCGTTAGGTGTGGCGGCGGGTATATATCTGGAAGAATACGCATCCAAAAATTGGATGACTGATCTGATAGAAATCAATGTAACCAATCTGGCCGGTGTGCCTTCCATTGTCTATGGCCTTCTTGCATTGGGTTTATTTGTCTATCAACTGGATTTTGGCCAGAGCGTTTTGACGGCGGGATTAACCCTGGCGATACTGATTTTACCTATCGTGATTGTAGCGACGCGCGAGGCAGTCCGTTCTATTCCCGGCACCATTCGTGAGGGTGCGTTTGCCCTGGGAGCCACCAAATGGCAGACAGTGTCGCAGCATGTATTGCCTTATTCGACGGCGGGGATACTCACGGGAGTGATTATTGCCTTGTCTCGCGCCATTGGCGAGACGGCGCCGCTTATTACTATCGGTGCGCTGACCTACATTGCTTTTTTGCCGGATTCACCCTTCAAGGGCGAATTTCCGTATGTCTCTTTTGACTGGTTGTCATCGGCCTTTACGGTGATGCCGATCCAGATGTTCAACTGGGTATCGCGTCCCCAGGAAGCATTTCATTACAATGCCGCAGCGGCGGGTTTGGTGCTGATTGTCATGACTTTAATAATGAATGCCCTGGCAATCTATATTCGTTATCATTTCCGTAAACGTATCAAGTGGTAGGAGCAGGCCGCATGTCTGAAAATATAACGGCGAACGCAATGGGTTTGCTGAAGTCGGAAGCTAAAAGCCTGAATTTCTATTATGGGGAATATCAGGCGCTTAAAAACATCAACCTGGCGGTTGCCGAAAAGCGCATTACCGCCTTGATAGGTCCCTCTGGCTGTGGGAAATCGACGTTCTTGCGTTGCTTTAATCGCATGCATGATTTATATCCGGGGAATCGTTATGATGGCGAGATCATGCTGTACCCCGATGATGTCAATATCCTGCATGCGAAGATTGACCCTATTGAAGTACGCATGCGCATCGGCATGGTATTTCAGAAACCCAATCCGTTTCCTAAAACAGTTTATGAGAATGTCGCCTATGGTTTGCGGGTGCGGGGTATTTCCAACCGCAGAAAACTCGATGAAAAAGTGGAAAAGGCGTTGCGTGGCGCCGCTTTGTGGAATGAAGTGAAGGATCGGCTCACCAGTCTGGCGTTTAATTTGTCGGGGGGGCAGCAGCAACGCTTATGTATTGCGCGCGCGCTGGCAACGGATCCGGAGATGATGTTATTCGATGAACCCACTTCGGCCCTTGATCCGATCGCCACGGCCAGTATTGAAGAACTGATCGCACAACTTAAAGAACAGGTTACAATTTTGATTGTCACACATAATATGCAGCAGGCGGCGCGTGTTTCAGACTACACGGCTTTTATGCACATGGGCGAAGTGGTGGAATTTTCAGATACCAATACCATTTTCACTAATCCCGCGCAGAAGCGCACTGAAGATTACATTACTGGACGTTACGGTTAAAGGAGAGCATTGATGGAACCATTGGATACACATATTTCCCGCCAGTATAACGTCGACCTTGAAAACATCCGCACGCTTGTTTTGCAAATGGGTGGATTGGTGGAGCAGCAGATCGAGCATGCCATTACTGCCCTTGTGCAGGGGAATGTTACTCTGGCCGATGCGGTGATTGTGACCGATTATAAGGTTAATAGTCTGGAAGTTACCATAGATGAGGACTGTAATCAGATTATCGCGCGCCGCCAGCCGGCGGCCGGTGATTTGCGTCTGGTGCTGATGGTAATCAAGACTATTACTGATCTTGAACGGATTGGCGATGAAGCAGAGAAGATTGCACGTATGGCAGTGCAGCTTGCCAATGAAGAGCGTCCCAAAAATAACTATATGGAGATACAGACCCTGGGCACGCATGTGCGGCACATGGTGCATAATGCGCTGGACGCTTATGCACGGATGGACACCATAGCTGCGGTGCGCGTCGCCGGTGATGATCGTCAGATTGACAAGGAATATGAAGGCGTCATGCGCCAGATGATCACTTTCATGATGGAAGACCCGCGCACCATTACCCGCGCGCTGCATGTGATGTGGGCAGCACGCGCGCTAGAGCGTATTGGTGACCACGCCCGTAATATTTGTGAATACGTTATTTATCAGGTGAAGGGCAAAGACGTACGCCATATCAGCCTGGAACAGATGAAGAAAGAGGTGGGGGAGGGGAGTTAAATCCCCCTTGATCCCCCTTTTTACCCGCAAGAGGTACGCCGGTGGGTGCCCCGCTGCTGCGCAGCGACCCTTCCGCAGTCAAAGGGGGAAAGCGTCCAGTGCGTGGCTGTCCTCCCCCTTTGAAAAAGGGGGATCAAGGGGGATTTTAAAGATTTTTTTCCCGCATGATAACCAGTCCCTTCAGCAGATTTAGTGCTTCGTATAACTGGTAATCAGTATTTGCCAATTTCTCGGGTTCTTTTTTCGCGTCTTTAGCGCCCTGTTTCGCATCCGCTGGTTTTATGCCTGTCCCTTCCGCAGGCTTATTGCCGTTTTGCAGGTGACCGCTTAAGTCAGCTTCTTTTAACACGTCGACAACGGGTTTGTCTGCATCTGATATTTTGACGTTTTCCAGCAGAATGTCTGGAGTAATGCCTTCAGCCTGAATCGAGCGACCGGACGGAGTGTAATAGCGCGCGGTAGTAATCTTGAGCGCCGCGCCATCGTCCATGGGCACTACGGTTTGTACAGAGCCTTTGCCGAAGCTCTTGCTGCCCATGAGAATGGCGCGTTTGTGGTCCTGCAGTGCGCCCGCGACAATTTCTGAAGCTGAAGCGGAGCCGCCATTGATGAGCACTATCAAGGGCGCGCCCTTCATTACATCGACAGGTTTGGCGTTGAATTTCTGGTGTGAATCCCGCAGCCGACCATCGGTATAAACCACCAGGCCTTTTTCCAGGAAGGCGTCGGCTACATCAACGGATGCATTCAGCACGCCGCCGGGGTTGTTACGCAAATCCAGTATCAAGCCTTTCAGTTTATCACCGTTTTCCTGCTTGAGTTTGGTGATGAAGTTCGTCATATTTTCGCCGGTGTTGGACTGAAACTGCGAAATACGCACATAACCAAAGCCGGGCTCCAGGGTGCGGCCTTTCACGCTGTTCACTTTGATGATGGCGCGTTTCACGGTAAATTTAAGGGGCTTTTCTTCACCTTCACGCACCACCGTGAGAATGATTTCGCTGCCCGGCTTGCCACGCATGCGGTTGACGGCTTCGCCCAGGGTCAGCCCTTTCACCGGGGTGTCGTCGAGGCGGATGATCAAGTCTCCGGCATGAATGCCCGCTTGCTGGGCAGGGGTGTCGTCGATGGGGGAGATGACTTTCACAAAGCCATCTTCCATGCCCACTTCAATGCCCAGGCCACCGAATTCACCGGTGGTGCTGACCTGCAGGTCTTTAAAAGAATCGGCATCCAGATAGGCCGAGTGCGGGTCGAGGCCGGATAACATGCCGCGAATCGCATTCTGCAGCAGGGTTTTGTCTTCGACCGGCTCTACATAATCCGATTTGATCTTGTTCATCACTTCGGTGAAGGCGCGCAGGTCATCCAGGGGCAGGGAAGTGTTGGCGGCGGGTTTGTCCCGTTCGGCAAGCACGCTGTGTCCGATACTGATGGAAATGCCCATCACCAGGCCCAGCGTTAAAATCAGAAAATTGCGAGTATTGAACTTCATAGTTGCTCCAGAATGACCGACCATTTCACCAGTTTCACCTATATTAGGATAACATGCAATGGGAGATAAAGTTTGAAAAAAGCGAGGTTAGCCCTATAGCGGCTGTACCTGTCGGGAGCATAAGGGCGTGTCTGCTGGCGGCCGGGAACCATGCCTATCGGCGCCCGTGAGAACGTGCCTATCGGCACCATGCAGCCGGATTGACCGGTACCCCATCGCGGCGGATTTCAAAGTAGAGGCCAGGACTCATCTGACCCCCGCTGTCGCCGACGCTGGCGATAACGTCGCCGGCGTTCACCAGCGTTCCCACGTCCTTGTTTACAGCTTGATTTTGGCCATACAGCGTCATATAGCCATCGCCGTGATCGAGAATAATTAACAGGCCAAAGCCGCGCATCCAGTCGGCAAACACGACTTTACCCCGTGACACGGCGCGTACCTCGGCACCTTCCGGCGCCGAAATCAACACACCTTGCCACTTGGATGTGCCGAGCTTGCGGGAAGTTCCGTAACGTGCCACGAGCGCGCCTTGTGTTGGCCAGTCAAGTTGGCCTTGAAGACGGCCGAAGGCAGATTTCCGGTCGGGCGCGGTTGTGTCGCGTGGCTTTTTCGGCTGCCCCGGCTGGCCCGGTTTGGCTGATTTAGCGGGCGGGGTGGGCTTGGCACGCTTTTGCGCATCCCGCAAACGTTTTAACAGACGCTCCAGACCCCGCTCATCTTCAAGCAATTGTTGCAAGCGTTGTTCCTTGCCCTGAATTTCGCTGCTGAGCGCCACCAGGATGGTACTGCGTTTTTTACGGCTGGCTTCGAGTTGCTGCCGGGTACGTTCAGTCTCGCTTTGCACCTGAGTGAGGCGTTGGGTTTGTGTTTGGGTGGCTTGCTCCAGCGTTTCAAGCTCGGCAAGGCTTGCAGTGATCTGGCTGATATGCGCCACATGGGCGCGATTGAAATAGCCGTAATAGCTCAGATTACGCCCAACCACAGTAGGGTCTTGTTGATTAAATACAATTTTCAGAAAATCCTGCTGCCGCTGGCGTCCCATCGCGTAGCTGGCGCGCATCTGTTGTGTAAGGGCGTTGCGATGGGTGGATAACTGGCTCTGATGTTGCTGCTGGCGTTGGCGGAGTTGGTGTAATGATTGGGTATGGCGCTGTAGCTGTTGCTGTAACTGTTGAAGCGAACGGCTGGTTTTGCCCATATCTTTTTCAGTGGCGCTGAGCTTGGTGCGCAAGGTTTTCTGGCGATCGCGTGCGGAATCGAGCGTAGAACGCAACTGGCGGATCTCGCCCCGGATTTTTTTCAGGTCGGTGGCAGGGGCGGCTGCTTTGGCGTTTTTCTGCCTATGAGCATTAGCGGCGTCAGCCTGTGCTGCGGCGACCCCCGTGGGGTGGCTGCTCATTATGCCAATGAGCAGCAGCGAGGCTATGCGCCGTGCATGGATGGCGGTTCTTGCGCATCCCTGCGCCCACCGCACTTGGGCATCCTGCCCGGCGCACAAGTGTCGCCAGAGGCAGGACGCTGGAAGCGACCAGGCTTTCACGCCATTCATTTCAGCGGCGCGGTCAACTTCATCAGCGATTTGCCATTCATCTCCGCAGGTTGTGGCACGCCCATCAAGTACAGCAGGGTGGGCGCCACGTCAGCCAGGCTGCCGCGTGCAGCGGCGGTGGCCTTGCGGCCCACATATATGAACGGTACCGGATTGCTGGTATGGGCGGTATGCGCCTGGCCAGTTTCTTCGCTGCGCATCTGTTCGGCGTTACCGTGGTCTGCGGTAATCAACATTTCACCACCCACTTTTTGTAGTGTGCGATACAGGCGGCCCAGGCAGGTATCTATAGCCTCAATGGCTTTAATGGCAGGATCCATCTTGCCACTGTGGCCGACCATGTCTGGATTGGCGTAATTGCAGATAATCACATCATACTTGCGGCTTTCAATGGCTTCGATGAGGCGATCCGTCAGCTCCGGCGCATTCATCTCCGGCTGCAGGTCATAGGTGGCGACATTCGGCGAAGGCACCAGAATCCGGTCTTCACCGGTGAACGGCGTCTCTTCGCCGCCATTGAAGAAAAAGGTCACGTGCGCGTATTTTTCGGTTTCGGCAATGCGTAGTTGGCGCATGCCCAGTTTAGCGATGTAGGCGCCCAGCACGTTATTAAGATTTTCGGTAGGAAAAGCCACCGGAATGCCGTAGTCTTTTTTGTATTCGGTGAGGCTCACAAAGCTGCCCAGACGGGGCGTGGCGTCGCGTTTAAAGCCATCAAAGGTGGGCTGGATAAACGCCTCGGTTAACTCGCGGGCACGGTCGGAACGATAATTCATGAAAATCACCACATCGCCGTCAACGACATGTACTGGCGCTTCGCCCGGCGCAACCAGCGCAGTGGCCTGTACGAACTCATCGTTTTCATCCCGCGCATACGCCATTTCCAGGGCGCTGGCGGCATCCGTTGCGTAGTATAGCGCCTTGCCCTGCGTAATCAGGTCATAGGCGGCTTGCACGCGCGGCCAGCGTTTGTCGCGGTCCATCGCAAAATAGCGGCCGATCACTGTAGCGAAGCGGCTCTGCGGGTATTTTTTCAATACTGCCTGGGTGGCGGCAATCGACGCTGCGGCGCTGCGCGGCGGCGTGTCGCGGCCATCCAGGAAAGCATGCAGGTAAATGCGCTGCGCGCCACGTTCGGCAGCGAGTTTAATCATGGCATGAAGGTGTTCTTCGTGGCTGTGAACCCCGCCTGGCGAGAGCAGGCCAAGAATATGCACGGCCTTGCCAGTAGCAACGGCTTTGTCCACGGCATCGGTCAGGGTTTTGTTGGTGAAGAACGCGCCGCTTTTAATGGCGCGCTCGATACGGGTAAGCTCCTGGTAGACTACCCGGCCCGCGCCGAGATTAAGATGCCCCACCTCAGAATTACCCATTTGACCGGCGGGCAGGCCCACATCAGTGCCTGAACCCTGGATCAAGGTATGGGGGTAATTCGCCCACAATTTGTCCCAATGGGGCTTGCGTGCGCTAAAAATCGCATTAAAATCAGGGTCTTCGCTGTATCCCCAGCCATCCAGGATAACCAGCACCACGGGTCTGTTTTTTGCCGATGCCATAATGAAGTATTTTACTCTGCCTTATTCTGTGAAGGGAAGAAGTGAAACGGTTTCAGGATTATTTCTTTCTAAAATAGCGTAACATTGTATAATGTTTTGATAATAAACACAGCAGGGGAAGCCGTAAGGTTTTGTGGAAGGGGAGTCCAGGCGGCGTGTTCAGGTTCGTAAGAGGGGCGTTTACCGCACAAGCTATGGATAAGGCCATTAACGAAAATGATATTGTTCTGCACGACGAAGATGTTGATCAGGCATCGCGTTCACTCAAGGCAATCTCGCATCCGCTACGCCTGAAAATCCTCTGTACACTGGGCGATCGGGAAATTAGCGTGCAGGATCTGGTGGATGCAGTAGGCACCTCACAAAGCAATATTTCGCAGCATTTGGCCATCATGCGTGACAAGGGCATACTCATGACACGCAAAGAGGCCAATCGGGTGTTTTATCGTGTGGGTGATGTGCGTACGCTGCGTTTGATCAGCATGATGCGTGAAGTTTTTTGCGGGCAACCCAAAGCCTCCTCTTCCGCACCGAAAAAACCAACCCATTCCTGAGCCTGAAAAAAAACAACATTGTAATCTTGTTACCATATTATTTTATAAATTGTAGGCCGCATGGAAAAATTTTTTACGTTTCTTCTGAATCACTGGATATTATCTTTTGCCTTTGTGTTTCTTACCATCCTGTTGCTGATGGACATATTCAAGCGTCGTTTGCTGGGCTTTAAGGAAGTTGAGCCGCCCGAGGCGGTGCGCCGCATGAACCATGAAGACGCCATCGTGCTGGATGTGCGCGAAGACCAGGAATATGCAGACGGGCACATCGTTAATGCGCTGCACATTCCGGTGGGCGTGCTGGAAAAACGCCTTGATGAACTGGCAGCGTATAAGGACAAACCCCTTATTGTCTACTGCCGTAGTGGTGACCGTGCGGCACGCGCCAGCGTCACGTTGCGCAAGCAGGGCTTTAACAATGTATTCAAACTTAATGGGGGAATTTTGGCGTGGAAAGCCGCCAATCTTCCTGTACATAAATAACGATTAATTTACGAGGGAATTTTTATCATGTCTGATGTTGCCGAAAACCAACAGGTCGCCGCAGGCGGCCGTTTTGTTATCCAGAAAATTTACATAAAAGACGTGTCTTTTGAAACGCCGCATTCCCCGCAGATTTTCATGGAAAAGTGGGAGCCGGAAGTTAGTTTGCAGATCAATAACAGCGCTGCGGTATTGAGCGAGGGCGTGCATGAAGTTACGTTAGCCGTTACCGTTACCGCCAAACTGGCAGACAAAGTCGCTTATTTAATTGAAGTGCAGCAGGCAGGCATTTTTAATGCAACCGGTTTTGGCGCAAACGATATGGGTGCAATTCTCGGCAGCTATTGCCCGAATATTTTATTTCCCTTCGTCCGCGAAGCCATTTCTGATGTCATCACCAAAGGTGGTTTTCCGCAGTTATTGCTGGCGCCGGTTAATTTTGATGCGCTGTATGCACAGCATGTGCAGCAGCAGTCATCACCGCAGCAGGTTGCGCACTAAGCCAATTCGACGCCGTGACCGTGCCCATGAGTGGTCTGCCATGAGTGATCTGGAGCCAACGATGGCGCGGCCTATAGTAGTCATGGGCGCGGGTGCGTGGGGCACGGCCCTGGCGATTTTGCTGGCGCGCAATGGTCAGCCCGTCTGGTTGTGGGCGCGTGACCCACAGCAGATCAGCGAGTTGTCTGCCGCCCGCTGTAATTCCCGCTGCCTGCCCCACATTCCCTTTCCCCCGGCGTTGCAACTCACCAGTGATTTATCGCGTGCTTTGGGGTCTTCGGCTGCCCCGGCCGCTTCCGGCATCCTGCCTCCCGCGGCACTTGTGCATCCCTGCACGGCGGATGTGCTGGTGGCGGTGTCCAGTGCCGGATTTCGGACTGTACTCGAATCGGTTGCAGTTGAGCGGCAACACAATCCCGCTCTCCGCCTGGCTTGGGCGACTAAAGGTTTAGAGCCAGGCAGTGGCCAATTATTGCATCAGGTGGTCGCTGATGTGCTGGGTGATGCGCTGCCCACCGCTGTTATTTCCGGCCCCACATTCGCCTGTGAAGTTGCAGCGAATTTGCCTACAGCGGTGACCGTCGCTTCTGCCAATGCCGAATTTGCGGCGGATCTCGCCGCGTGCCTGCATAATAATAATTTTCGCGCCTACACCGGTAGTGATGTAGTGGGCGTTGAGGTGGGCGGGGCGGTAAAAAATGTGCTGGCTATTGCCGCTGGAATTGCCGATGGTTTGGGTTTTGGCGCCAACACCCGTGCGGCGTTAGTCACACGCGGACTGGCTGAAATGATGCGTTTAGGCGTGGCGCTGGGAGGGCGGCGTGAAACCCTGATGGGCTTGGCAGGCTTGGGCGATCTGGTGCTGACCTGCACCGACAATCAATCCCGCAATCGCCGTCTGGGCCTGGCTCTCGCGCAAGGCAACACCCTGGCCGCAGCCCTTGCAAGCATCGGCCAGGCGGTGGAGGGCGTGCAGACCGCCATTGAAGTCGTGCATCTCGCCCAAAAGCTCGGCATCGACATGCCGATTACCGCGCAAGTATATGAAGTGCTGCATGCCGGTCGCGCGCCGCGCGATGCAGTAAATGCCCTATTGAATCGCGACAAAAAGGCTGAGTTATGAAAGCCATGATTCTCGCCGCCGGGCGTGGCGAACGTATGCGGCCGCTCACCGACCATACCCCCAAACCCCTGCTCCGAGTGGGTGGACGACGGCTGATTGAATATCATATTGATGCGCTGGTAGCGGCAGGCATGCGCGAGATTGTAATTAATCATGCGCACCTCGGTAGCCAGATTGAAGAGTCGCTGGGTGATGGTGCCCGTTACGGCGCGCAGATAAGTTATTCCGCTGATACCCCCGAGGGCGAAGCACTCGAAACTGGCGGTGGTATTTTCAAGGCATTACCACTGCTCGGTGACGCGCCTTTTGTAGTGGTTAATGGGGATATCTGGACAGATTATCCTTATAGACACTTGCCCACTGTGCCGCAAGGCATGGCGCATCTGGTGCTTATTGATAATCCACCGCATCACCCCAAGGGTGATTTTGTGCTACGCGTTAGTGATCATGCCCGTAATAACTCCCTGCGTAACATTCACAACGTATACGACCCCGCCCCCGGTGAATCTACGCTCACATTCAGCGGCATCGGCGTATACCGCCCGGAATTATTTACTGGCTGCACCCCCGGTAAATTCCAGCTCGCCCCTTTATTACGCAAAGCTATGCAGCAACATGCAGTGACGGGCGTGCATTATACAGGTCAATGGATGGACATAGGCACCCCCCAACGGCTTGATGAACTGGAGCAACGCCTTGCAGCACAACACCCGTGAGATATAAGCAACTTAACAAGTTAAAATAGTTGACATGTCCCCCTGATTAAGATTATATTCTCTAAATATTAGACTTAGTCTAAATGCTTAATTATTCAACGATATCAAGGAGAGATTCTAATGAAATTGAGCCGCCAACATGTAAAACATAATTTCCGTCCTCGTGTGAAGCTCACACCATGCTTGTTAGCCACACTTATAATCTCAACCGCCATAAGTCCTGCCATCGCTCAGGACAAACCCTCTGAGCCTCCCTCCAGCTATATGCCAGTCGTCATCAAGGAAGAGTTTTCGAGTGTCATGGCCCGCATGAAAAGAGAAAAACCGGCGCTAATGAAAACTCAAAAAGCATTGCTGGAGCAACGCTATGATCTTTCCAACCGTACCGTTCCGGGAGTGCGGATGTCAGGCGGAAAACTTATCCAGGAAGGCGTACGGGTGAAGCTGCGAGAGGGTGTGACGTGGGAAGCGCTTGCTTCAATGTCCCCCGAGGAAATCCGTGACAAGGATATTTATCCGGCGGGATTCCTGCCGCTGCCGCATCCTAATCATGACGAAGGAGGCATGCTGTTTCCAGAATTTCATATCGATGAAATCAAGAAGCAGGAAGCGCGCGACCTGACTCGCTTCGATCTTGAGTTTGATTTACCCGATCATTTCCTTCCTGATTTTCCGGCGCCGATTTTTTTAACCACGCGCCCTGATCTGGGTGATGTGTCCAAGGGAAAACTCATCACAATTGATAATTTCCACGAAATTTTTAATGGCCTGCTGAACCCAAAACAGCTTGAAGGCGTACGTCTGCTTGTCACCCCATTTCCGCAGCAGCAGTTTAATCAAACCGAGGATCGTCGCAGTGAACGCCCCAGCCGGGGCGTGGTGTGCTTCGATTGTCATGCCAATGGACACAGCAACGCTTCGACCCATCTGGTCGGCGATATCCGCCCACAAAAATTCCGTCACCGCATTGATACACCGAGTTTACGTGGCGTGAATATTCAGCGTTTGTTCGGTTCGCAGCGGGCATTGAAAACTGTCGAAGATTTTACTGAGTTCGAGCAACGCATGGCTTACTTTGATGGCGACCCCGTAATTGCAACCAAAAAAGGTATTAACATTCTTGATCGTGGCCATCAAGTTCAGGCCATGGCGGAGTTTCAGGAGATTCTGGATTTCCCCCCAGCGCCCAAGCTCGGCATAGATGGCAAGCTCGACCCGCGCAAGGCTACACCCGTGGAGCTGCGGGGACAGGAAATATTTCTGGGTAAAGGCAAGTGTGGAACGTGCCACACCCCGCCGTATTACACTGATAACCTCATGCATAACCTGCGTACGGATCGTTTTTTTAAACCCCGCTTAATCAACAAGCATATGGCAATAGCCGATGGTTCGATCAAAACATTTCCTCTGCGTGGGATCAAGGACAGTCCGCCTTACCTCCATGATGGCCGGTTGTTAACGCTTGAGGACACCGTGGAGTTTTTCAATCTCATCCTTGAGACACGCCTTAATGAGCAGGAAAAGAAAGATCTGGTCGCGTTTCTGCGTACACTTTGATTCTATAATTTGGTACATTAGGTTACGTACGGATTATCGGCGCTCAATTCCCAGCTTGCTTATTGTCAGGTTCTGCTATCATAGGGGCAATGAGCGGGTTTATGGTTAAGGAGAAGACGATGGCAGAGGATGAGGGAGTTGACGAGAAGCGCCGTGATTTTCTCTTGACGGTTACCGGCACTGTGGGTGTTGCAGGCATCGCCGCCGCCTGCTGGCCCTTCATCAGCAGCATGAATCCCACCTTGGATGTGCAGACCCAGTCCAATACTGAAGTGGATCTGAGCGGGGTGGCTGCGGGCGCGACGCGCACCGTGGCCTGGCGCGGCAAGCCGGTGTTCGTGGTGCACCGCACCCCGCAACAGATCGCCGCCATGGCCCAGTCTGCGGGCGGCAAAGATCCCGCGCCGGATCAGGCGCGGGTGCAGGAGCCGCAGTGGCTGGTGGTGGTGGGTATCTGCACCCATTTAGGTTGCGTGCCCAACAAGACTGAGGAGGGCTGGCTGTGTCCCTGTCACGGCAGCGTTTTCGACAACAGCGGTCGTGTACTACAGGGTCCGGCGCCACGCAATCTTGAGGTGCCGCCCTACCATTTCGCCGCGACCGATAAAATCGTCATCGGATAGAAGGAACCAGTCATGGCGCAACGTCTCATCGCCTGGATAGATCAACGGTTTCCGCTGACCTCGTTCATCAAACGCGAGCTCACCGACTACCTCACCCCGCGCAATCTCAGCTATTGGTGGAACTTCGGTTTTCTCGCCGGCTTTTTGCTGATGCTGCAAATCATCAGCGGCGTTTTTCTCGCCATGCACTACAAGCCCGACGTCAATCTCGCCTTCGATTCCGTGCAGCACATCATGCGTGAGGTCAATTACGGCTGGCTGATCCGTTATCTCCACTCCACCGGCGCCTCGGCCTTTTTCGTAGTGGTCTATATTCACATGGCGCGCACGCTCTACTACGGCTCCTATCGCGCCCCGCGCGAGCTGATGTGGTGGAGCGGCCAGGTGCTGTTGATCCTGCTGATGGCCAGCGCCTTCATGGGTTATCTGTTGCCCTGGGGACAGATGTCGTATTGGGGCGCGCAGGTCATCACCAGCCTGTTCGGCGCCACGCCGCTGATCGGCGACGAGATCGTGTTGTGGCTGCGCGGCGATTTCGTGGTGGGCGACGCCACCTTGAACCGCTTCTTCGCCCTGCACTATCTGGTGCCATTCTTCATCGTGGGCATGGTGATCATCCACTTGGTGGCTTTGCACCATGTGAAGAGCAGCAACCCCTCCGGTATCAATCTCGCCGATAAGGACAACATTCCCTTCCATCCCTACTTCACCGCCAAAGACCTCTTCGGGCTGGGCGTGTTTTTAATCATCTTTTGCGGCTTTGTGTTCTTCGCCCCGGAATTTTTTATCGAGGCAGCCAACAACATACCAGCCAATCCTCTGCAGACTCCGCCACACATCGTGCCGGAGTGGTACTTCCTGCCGTTCTACACCATCCTGCGCGCCATCCCCGATACGCTGGGCGGCGTAGTGGCGATGGGCTTGTCGATCCTGATCTTCGCCGCCATGCCCTTTCTCGACCGTTCCCGCATTCCGGGCGGCGCGCGTTTCCGGCCGTTTTATCGCGCCATGTTTTATATCTTCATGGTGGATGTAGCGGTGCTGGCGTATGTCGGCAGCCAGCCGCCCGGTGGGCTGACATTCAAGATCGGCGTGGCGGCGACCGTGATCTACTTCGCAGCCTTCCTCACCCTGCCTTTCCTGTCGCGCTGGGAAGAACGCTGGCTGCGCGCGCGCGGCCTGCCGCCGGCGCTGCAAGCCCTGCTCGACAGTGAAACCGAACCGAAACCGCGGCGGGAAGCGCGCTGATGAGTTTGCGTATGTTCATCTGTTTCATATCGCTGCTCACTGCGCAAGCCGCATGGGGTGAAGGCGCGCTCAAGGACGTCGAGATCGATCACAGCCCCGCCGCGTTGCGCCGTGGCGCCGCCACTGTCACTAGCGTGTGCCTGCCCTGCCACAGCCTGAAATATCTGCACTATCGCGACTTGCTCAAATTGGGTTTCAGCCCCGAGGAAGTGACGGGCCTCAGTATGGGCAACAAACCGGAAGCCGCGCTGCTCGCGCTGATGCCGCCTGATATCGGCGAACAAACCTACGGCCGTGTGCCGCCCGATCTATCGTTGATGGCCAAGGCCCGCGAAGGCGGCCCGCATTACACCTACAGCTTGCTCACCGGTTTTTATCAAGATAAAACCGGCGAGACTAACAATCACCTCTATCCCAGCATCCGCATGCCCGACATCCTCGGCTGGAGCAGTGCCGATGCGGCACAGCGCGCGGTGCTGGAAACTCAGGCCAACGAAGCCACGGCGTTTTTAGTTTGGGCCGCCGATCCGCGCGCCGCAGAACGGAAGAGGTTGGGATACTACACGATCGCTTATCTGGTCTTGCTCACAGGATTGCTGTATTTAATTAAGCGGAAGGTGTGGGCGCGGCTGGGATGAGTTTGGCGAAACAATATGCCCACTTCACCCGCCCTACGGCAGCGGTGGGTGGGGGCACGCGGTCTACCGAATGTGAACACGAAATACGCGCGTTACGCGTTGCAAATCATCCATCTTGCCCAACAGCATGCGGCGAAACGTCCTTCGGACTTCCGCCGCCCTGAATCACTTGATGGAGAGGATGAAGGTTACCATCTTCTCGATATCGGCATCGGGGACGCGCGGAGAGCTGGCAGGCATCGCCGCCTGTCCCCATACACCCTTGCCGCCGAGTTTCACTTTTTTCACCAATTTGGCGTGAGCCGTCGCATCACCGGCGTATTTGGCGGCAACGTCCTTGAAAGCCGGGCCGACGACCTTTTTGTCCAGGGCATGGCACCCGGTGCAGCCACGTTGCTTGGCCAATTCCATGTCGGCCATGGCCGCATTACTGATGCCGAGCAATCCGCCGAGGACGATGGCGTACGTCAATGTGATTTTCATGTGGCACCTCGCTTGGTACAATCCCGATCCGGATGATATTTATATCACACTTATTTTGGTATTGGGCTGTTATTGTTTTCGCAGTATTACTGCTTGGCGCCATAACGTCCAATCCGCGAACAAGAACGACTGGGCCGGTAACTGTACGATGCGTCGGCGCGATACCTGGTTGAACAAATGAACTCTACCAAGATCTATAGGTCTATCAGGTGGGTGATGGCATCACCGCCCGCATGCTGCGGACGGTCATCTGCATTCGGGGACAACAAGGAGGACAACAAGGAACACTATGGCATCTAATTCTTTCGCACCGCCGACCCACAAGCCGCGGCTCCTGATCGACTTGCTGGTTAGCATCGTCATTCCCTCCGTCATCCTGATGAAATTCAGCGGCGCGGCAGACTTGGGCGCCGCGCGGGCGCTGCTGCTGGCGCTGGCCTTTCCCATCGGCTGGGGGCTGTTCGAGTTGCTGAAATACCGAAAATTCAACTTCATCGCACTGCTGGGCCTGATCAGTGTCCTGCTCACTGGCGGTATCGGCCTGCTGCAACTGGATACGCAATGGCTGGCCGTAAAGGAGGCCGCCATTCCCGGCCTGATCGGCCTGGCCGTGCTCGTCTCTATCCGCACCCGCTACCCGCTGATCAAAACCCTGCTCTACAACCCGGCGCTGATCGACGTGGCGCGCGTGCGGCAACACCTGGAAGAACGGGGGACTGAGCAGGACTTTGAAGCCCGTTTGCAGACCGCCACCTGGCTGCTCGGCAGCACCTTTTTCTTCTCCGCCGCCATGAATTATTTCCTGGCGACCTGGATCGTCACCAGCCCGGCCGGAAGCCAGGCCTTCAACGAAGAACTCGGCCGGCTCACCCTGATGAGCTACCCGATGATCGCCCTTCCGTCGATGCTGATGATGATGGCCGTGCTCTACTACCTCGCCCGTGCCGTGCGGCAACTCGCCGGACTGAAACTAACCGACATGCTCAACCAGACCCCCAATCAGACCGGAGACCGCCCGTGAACCCCGAACAGCAAAAATCCATCCTTTCCATTGCCCTGCTCGCCGCCTTTGCCGACGGCAACAAGGATGACCGCGAACGCGAACAGATTCGCCAACTGGCCGAATCGTTGGACAACGAGGCAGCCGTCCTCGATCTTGCACGTCTGTATCAGGATGTGCTGCTTAAGCGCGTCAGCTTGAGCAGCGCCGCCGCCGCGCTGACCGACCCCGAACACCGCCAGCTCGCCTATGAAATGGCGGTGTGTGTCTGCGATGCCGACGGGCGCCAGAGCGATGCCGAGAGTCGTTTCTTAAATGAACTGAAGGCCATGCTCAAGCTTGATGCGGGACAGGCCGCCGCCTTCGAGCACGAAGCCGACGCCATCGTCGATCTTACCGAGGCGGCGGCGCCCTCCGTGGCGGCGGGCGTCGCCGCCACGCCCGGCCCGGTGGTGGCGGCCCAGCCGAACGTGCCCGAGGCGGAACTCGACAAATCCATCCTCAATTACGCCATCCTCAACGGCGCACTGGAACTATTGCCGCAGTCCTGGGCATCGATGGCCATCATTCCGCTGCAGATCAAGATGGTGTATAGCATTGGCAAGGCCCATGGCGTCGACCTCGACCAGGGCCATATCAAGGAATTCATCGCCGCCGCGGGCGTCGGGTTCACTTCGCAATACCTCGAACAGTTCGGGCGCAAGCTGCTCGGCGGCCTGCTTGGCAAGGCGGCGGGCGGCCTGTTCGGCAAGGTCGGCAGCGCCGCCACCGGCATGGCTTTCTCCTTCGCCACCACCTATGCGCTGGGGCAACTCGCCAAACGCTATTACGCCGGCGGGCGGGTGATGAACACGGCGCTGCTGAAAGACACGTTCCAGAACCTGCTGGGTCCGGCCAAGCAGATGCAAACGCAATACCTGCCGCAAATCCAGCAGAAAGCGGGCACGCTCGATATGGGCAGCGTCATGGCCATGGTTCGGGGGGCATGAGCAAATTTTTCTGGTTGATCAGACTACTTTCGGAGCGCAGATCCATGAAAGGCATTTTTGTTGCGGGCGGCATCGGGTTCGTTGTGTTGCTGGTGCTGCTGGTGTGGGCAGGAGTGGCCGGGGTCGGCTTGGTCTCCGACCATCTGCCGCGCTGGCTGGCCAGCGGCGAGCAGTTCGCGACCGAAACCATGCGCAAAGCGCAGGAGACGTTGCCGACAGTCACGGACAAGGTCGCCGAATCCGCGCCCGGGCTGGCACGCCAGATTGAGGGGCTGATTCCTGGCACAGCTTTACCCGCAGAGGACGTGGGTGGTCAGGATCTGGCGGATATTCCCCGCTTCCCCGGCATGGTGCGGGTTGCCTACAGCCTTGCCGGACAGAAAAGAACCGTCGCCTACCAGGTACGGGCCGAGTTTGGCCAGGTCGTCGCGTTCTACGTCCGCGAAATGGCGCAACGGGGTTTTACCGGGCAGGTGACCTCCGCCGCTCCCGCCGAGGAGATTCATCTTTACCGCCGCAAGAACGAGCAGTTCACGTTCCGCTTCACAAAGCTTTCGCGGCTCGGCTCGGAAATCACCTCACTGGAGATCAGCGAACCTGTAGAAAGGTAGAGAAGGGTCAACGTCTCAATACGGTTCGGTTTAGCCGTTCGTGGTGAGCCCTTCGATAAACTCAGGAGAGCCCTGTCGAACCACCCGCCCCGCATCCAGAGCCCTTTGACAGGCCCAGGGCGAACGGGGAGTGTATTAAATGAACAGTATTGGGTCACGTCTTGAGTCTTGACATTCCCTATCCGATCTAATAAGACACTGTAGCGCAGTGCCTCAATTGACCTTCCTGACCCCCACATGCGGCCAATAGGGAGCGGCTGATCTCACATTATCTGAAGAATCCATCCATCATGCCCGCGCGACACGAGCCGTGAAACTAAAGTCCCCCAATGTTCCTGACCCCATGGGTTGCCATTTTAAGATATAATTTAGCAAGAACCGAAACTGTTTTAATAACAAAAGAAGTGGAGTCGTTGATGTCACAGATTGTAGAAATACGCGGGCGTGAGATTGTTGATTCACGTGGCAACCCAACTGTAGAGGCCGATGTGATATTGGCGTGTGGATCCACCGGCCGTGCGGCCGTGCCGTCGGGCGCATCCACAGGTTCGCGCGAAGCCTTAGAGTTGCGTGATGATGATGCCCGCCGGTTTTGCGGCAAGGGCGTGCTCAAGGCCGTAGGGAATGTGAACGGTGAAATTCGCACCCTGTTAATAGGGCATGATGCGACGAATCAAGCGGCGCTGGATCGTTCAATGATTGATCTGGATGGTACGCCCACCAAATCCCGTTTGGGTGCCAACGCACTGCTTGCGGTTTCTTTAGCCGCTGCGCGGGCGGCTGCACAAAGCGTGAAGATGCCGTTGTACCGTTATCTTGCAGGGGATGGTTCCATGCAAATGCCAGTGCCAATGATGAACGTCATCAATGGCGGAGCGCATGCGGATAACAGCATTGATATGCAGGAATTCATGATTATGCCGGTGGGTGCGCCGACCTTTGCCGAGGCCGTGCGCATGGGTGCGGAGGTGTTTCATACCCTGAAGAAAGTGCTGCATGCCAAAGGGCTGAATACGGCGGTGGGTGATGAAGGGGGGTTTGCGCCGAACCTTGAATCCAATGAAGCGGCTTTGCAAATCATTATGGAAGCTATCGAACGTGCGGGTTATGTTGCGGGCAAAGACATTTTTATCGCACTTGATCCTGCCAGTTCGGAGTTTTACAAAAACGGTAAATATCATCTGGAATCGGAGGGCAAGCACCTTGGTTCCGAGGAGTTTGTTGATTATCTTGCCGGGTGGGCAGAAAAATATCCCATCATTTCCATTGAAGATGGCATGGCAGAAGACGACTGGAAAGGTTGGAAACTGCTGACCCAGCGTTTGGGCAAGCGTGTGCAATTAGTGGGGGATGATTTGTTCGTTACCAATACGGCCATTCTCCAGCAGGGTATTGATCAGGGTATTGCCAATTCGATTTTGATCAAAGTCAACCAGATCGGTACGCTGACTGAATCACTGGCCGCGATCGAGATGGCAAAAAAGGCCGGCTATACGGCGGTAGTCTCGCATCGCTCGGGTGAAACCGAAGATACTTTTATTGCCGATTTGGCAGTGGGTACTGGCGCAGGGCAAATCAAAACCGGTTCCATGTCACGCTCAGATCGCGTTGCCAAATATAACCAGTTGTTGCGCATAGAGTCCGAACTTTCTGGCAAAGCAACTTATCCGGGCCGTGGCGCTTTTTATAATCTTAAATAAAACATTCAGGCCAATGAAACCCTTAATTATAGCTTTGCTGGTGTTGCTGGGTTTTTTACAGTACAAGCTGTGGCTGGGGGAGGGTAGTCTGGCCGAGATATGGCGCACGCATCAAGCCATAGATGTACAGATGCAGGAGAACGCCGCGCTCAAAGAGCGTAACGCCGCGCTGGATGCCGAGGTAAAAGACCTGAAGCACGGGTTTGCTGCCATCGAAGAGCGCGCTCGTGCGGAGCTGGGCATGATTAAAAAAGATGAAACCTTTTATCGGGTGGTGGAGTGAATCACAGGATTATTTTCAGGAGGCTTTCATTTCAACGGCAACCGTAGTTTACCCGTTGCCTGTTAATTACTGGGTGGTCATACCCGCTGCGGGTATTGGCACCCGCATGGGCATGTCGATGCCCAAGCAGTATTTACCATTACTCGGCAAAACTGTTATTGAGCATACCCTGGATCGCTTGAGCAGTCATCCACGTATTGCGGGAGTGGTTGTGGTGATCGCGCCGGGCGATACCCATTGGGAGTCTATTTCACCTACCGGTGCTGATGGCGCCAGATTGACCCCGATCATCGCCGAAGGCGGTGTCGAACGCTATCATTCCGTGCTGAACGGATTGCATAAGCTTGCAGGGATTGCCCAACCCCAAGATTGGGTGCTGGTGCATGATGCCGCCCGCCCGTGTATTCGTCACGTTGACATCAATACTCTTATTGACAGTCTTGCAGATCATGCTGTGGGTGGATTGCTCGGCGTACCTGTTTCTGACACGGTTAAACGGGCTGACAATGCCGGAAATGTATTGGACACGGTTAATCGTCACGGTTTATGGCGTGCCATGACCCCGCAAATGTTTCGCCTCGAAGTATTAACGCACGCGTTGCATTATGCGGTGACGCAGCATTTGCCTGTCACTGATGAGGCAGCGGCGATGGAGCTGTGTGGTTTCGCGCCGCTCATGGTTGAAGGCCATGCCGACAATATCAAAATTACGCATCCGCAGGATTTGGTGCTTGCGGAACTTTATATCAGGCAACAGGAGGATGGCGCGTGAGAATAGGCCACGGCTACGACGCGCATTGTTTTGCGCCGGGACGCCGATTGATTTTAGGTGGTGTCGAAATTCCTTATGAGCTTGGCATGGCCGCCCACTCCGATGGTGATGTGCTGATCCATGCGCTGTGCGACGCCTTGCTGGGCGCGGCGGGATATGGCGATATTGGCCGGCATTTTCCTGATTCAAGCGCCGAGTTCAAGGATATTGACAGCCGTATTTTATTGCGCCGCGTGGTAACGTTAATGCAGGAAAATGGCCTGCGTATTTCCAATGTTGACGTTACTGTAATCGCACAAGCGCCGCGCCTCAAGCCCTACGTTGTTGACATGCAAGCGTGTCTGGCGGCGGATCTGGATATTCCCACCAACCGCATTAACATTAAAGCGACCACCACTGAAGGCATGGGGTTTACTGGCCGTAAGGAAGGGATTGCGGCACATGCTGTAGTCCTGTTAAAAGAAATTGACGACTAGCAAAATCCAGCCTTCTGCTTTAGCCTACATTAGTGATCGCCCTCGGGTTACAGGCGTGATACGCAGCACCGCCGATGATTTTCAGGTAGATGAAAATCTGGGTTTCGACCCGGCGGGTAAGGGTGAGCATATTCTATTGCAAATCCGCAAGCGCCATCTCAATACCGAAGCTGTCGCCCGCCAATTAGCCAAATTAGCGGGAGTGAAATTAATGGACGTAGGTTATGCGGGATTAAAAGATCGTATGGCGTCTACCTCTCAGTGGTTTAGCGTTAACCTGGCAGGCAAGCCCGAGCCTGACTGGACTGCGTTGGCGTGTGATGACATCCAGTTTCTGACGGTCGCGCGCCATGATCGCAAGCTGCGCCGAGGCGCGTTGCAAAGTAATCGCTTTAGCTTGATCGTGCGCGATTTACAAGGTGAAGTATCTGATATTGAACAGCGTTTGATGCGTATCAAGCAACAGGGTGTACCGAATTATTTTGGCGAGCAGCGCTTCGGGCATGCCAATCTTGATCGGGCCGCTGCCATGTTTGAAGGCCAGCTTCGTGTCAAAGATCGGCATCAGCGCGGTTTATATCTTTCATCGGCGCGATCGGAATTATTTAATCGCGTCTTGTCGCATCGTGTAACAGCGGGTTATTGGAATCGTGCTGTGGCGGGTGACGTAATGATGCTGGATGGTACCCATAGCATTTTTTCCATAATGCAGGTTGATGCTGAAATTGAAAAACGGATAACGCAGGGTGATCTTCATCCCACTGGTCCGCTGTGGGGACGAGGCGAATTGCGTACCGGATTAGATGCCCGGCAGATAGAAGAAAGTGTGTTACAGGAATGTGCTCTTTGGTGTCGCGGACTTGAAGAGGCTGAGCTGGATCAGCAGCGCCGCACCCTGCGTTTAAAGGTGCATGATTTGAAGTGGGATTTTACATCTTCCGGTGAAATGCAAGTGCAGTTTGGCCTGCCCTCTGGCAGTTATGCTACAATGGTATTGCGTGAAGTGGTAACCTGCAATATTTAATCTCTTCGGGGTTGATTCCCCGCAGCTTGCTGCGTTTGTTGTCATCCCGAACGAAGTGAGGGATCTTGCTTAAGATTCCTCGCTGTGCTCGGAATGACACAGAAATACCCCGCAGCTTGCTGCGGGGGTTTTTATTAGGTTAAAATTTTCATATAATATTATGAATGATTCTGTATTGCGATATGCGATCAACAAGGAGGTTGTTATGCGTTACTTGCCCCCGATTTTTGGGCTTTTGCTTTCATTATTCCTAACGGGATGCGGTTACAACACCTTACAATCCACGGATGAGCAGATCAAGGCCAGTTGGTCTGAGGTCTTGAATCAATACCAACGTCGCGCCGACCTGGTGCCCAATCTTGTCAATACAGTAAAAGGATTCGCTGCCCAGGAAAAAGAAGTCTTGTTGGGAGTGACCGAGGCGAGAGCACGTATAGGCTCGATTCAAGCCACCCCCGAACTCATTAATGATCCCGAAGCTTTTGCTAAATTCCAGGCGGCCCAAGGACAATTGTCCAGCGCCCTGTCGCGCTTGCTGGTAGTGGCAGAGAATTATCCCCAGCTAAAATCCGATACTGTCTTTCGTGATCTTCAGGCGCAACTTGAAGGTACGGAAAATCGCATTAGTGTAGCGCGTAATCGCTATATTCAGGCAGTGCAGGAATATAACGTCACGGTGCGTTCCTTCCCCAGCAACTTGACGGCTATGATGTTTGGTTTTAAAGCCAAGCCCAATTTTAGTGTAGAAAACGAAAAAGCTATTTCTACACCACCTGCTGTCAATTTTGATCAGCCCGCCAGACAATAAAGACCAGACAATCATGCTCAGGGTTACTATTGTCAGAGGAGGGGGCGCGTTTTGTTTGGTGCTGTTATTTGTTTGCAGCATCGCAAGCGCTGCTGTCGGTGATCAAGTGCCCGTGCCTCCCTTGCAGGCACGCGTTACTGACCTTACCGGTACTCTTACTGCGCCTCAGCAAGCACAGCTTGAGCAAACCCTGAGTGCGTTTGAAGCGCAAAAAGGAAGTCAAATTGCTGTGTTGATGGTTCCTACCACTCAGCCCGAAACCATAGAACAATACAGCATTCGTGTCGCCACGGCATGGCGGCTTGGACGTAAGGGTGTAGATGACGGTGCATTATTGCTGGTGGCAAAAGAAGACCGCACTTTGCGCATTGAGGTCGGCTATGGTCTGGAAGGTATCGTTCCTGACGCAGTAGCTAATCGCATTACCGATGAAGTTATAACTCCTTATTTTAGGCAGGGCGATTTTTATGGGGGTATTCAAGCCGGCATTGATCGCTTGCTGCGCGTCATTGAAGGCGAGTCGTTACCTGCGCCCGCTTCTCAAGCAAAACGCGGCGCCACAGATGGCTTGATGCAGTTAATTCCCTTTATTTTTTTTGGAGTACTTATCGGTGGTGGCATCTTGCGCGCGGTGCTGGGACGTTTTCCCGCTGCATTGGCAGTCGGTGGAGTGACGTCACTCATCCTCTGGTTTTTATTAGGTTCACTGTTGATGGCGATTGTAGTGGGCATTATTGCTGCTGTTTTTGCTCTGGTGGGAGGCATGGGTCGGGGCGGTGGATGGTATAGTGGCGGCGGCGGTATGCGAGGCGGAGGTCTGGGCGGCGGCGGTTTCAGTGGCGGGGGCGGTGGTTTTGGCGGCGGCGGCGCTTCCGGACGGTGGTGAGGATGAATGGCACACGTATTATTAAACACCTTACGATGACTCACTGGCATGTTAACCGGTATTTCCCGGGTACCGTGTTAACCGCCATTGAGAATTCGATTCGGCTTGCCGAGAAAACGCATAGCGGCGAAATTTGTTTTGCCCTGGAAGGCGCATTACATACCCGTTCCCTATTTATGGGGCAAACCGCGCGCGAACGTGCCATCGAAGTATTTTCGCAATTACGCGTATGGGATACAGAGCATAACAACGGGGTATTAATTTATTTATTACTTGCCGATCGGGATGTAGAAATTGTCGCGGATCGAGGCATTGATCTCAAGGTTGGCAAGCAGGGATGGGAAGACATATGCCGAAAAATGGAAGACGCTTTCCGGCAGCGCCATTATCAGCAAGGTGTGATTAGTGGTATTAATGCGGTGGCTGAACAACTGGCCCGCTATTTTCCCGCGTCAGGAGTAAATCATAATGAGTTACCGGATCGCCCTGTAATATTATAGGCATCCCACGTGCCGTAAATCAGATTTTTTTAAAGAACGTATGAATTTTTTAAACACCCGCAACCAGAAGGATATTGATATGCGATTTTTTATGTTTCCGATTATAGTGACATTGGCATTGAGTGGCTGTGATAAACAGCAGCAGGAAGAAGTAAAGGCACCCGCTACCCCGCCACCTGCTTCAACAAGTGCACCACCGTCCCCCCCGGAGGCTCCTGTAGTGCCACCGCCGCAGGCAGTCGTGCCACAAGAAGTTCCCCCGCCCCCGCCTTCGCCACCTGTGGTTGCGCAGCCTGTTCCCGCGCCACCTCTTATGGCGACTCCAAAAACACAGCCTGAAGAACCAGCCCTCCCTGCCAAACCCGATACATTAACCCTGGCGAAGCAAAGCGGATGTCTGGCTTGTCATGGTGTCGATAAAAAAATAGTAGGACCCGCATGGAAAGATGTTTCTGCACGTTATAAAAATGATGCGGAAGCCAAGACCAAACTGATTGCTAAAATTAAAGCGGGGGGCAAGGGTAACTGGACCGAAGTAACCGGAGGCATGGCAATGCCCGCTTATTCACCGCGCGTGTCTGATCACGACATAGAGATCTTGGTGGATTTTATATTATCGCTGGCGAGTTGACCGAATTTACGCCGCTGCTTGCCGGACTTATTGCAAATCTCCCCACATTGATTGCAGTGCGGCAAGCACCGCAAGCCCGGCGGTTTCGGTGCGCAATATGCGTGGGCCTACGCGGATGCGCGTAAAGCCAACATCTTCAGCGGCCGTGATTTCAGCGTCACTCAAGCCGCCTTCAGGGCCAATCAGTAATGTGACATTGTTATCAGCAGGTTTGGCGTAGTGTGCCAGGCTGTGCGGCGCACGTGGATCAAGCAACAGGTGCAAGCCGCCGCCACAAAGGTTCAACGTGGGTAGCCAATGTTGCAAGCTTATGGGAGCCGAAACCGGGGGGATGCGTGTGCGACCACACTGCTCACAGGCACTGATGATAATTCCCCGCCAATGATGCAAGCGTTTATCAAGGCGTTCACCTTGCAGGCGCACTTCACAGCGCTCACTGAACAACGGCGCTATATCCGCGATGCCCAGTTCCACCGCTTTTTGCAGCGTATAGTCCATGCGTTCCCCGCGCGGTATGCCTTGTGCCAGTGTCACTTGCAAGGGTGACTCTGCGTCACGTGGACTGTAGCTTAATATCTGCGCGTATACCTGACTCTTGTTGATGCTATGCAGGACTGCCTGATACTCACCACCCTCCCCATTAAATAAACACACGGTCGCACCGACCTCCAGGCGCAGCACCCGTGCCACGTGATGTGCTGCATCAACGCCCAGTGCTACGATAGCATCAGGAACCAGTGTAACAGGCAGATAAATTCGGGGTATGCGCATTCAAATATCGGCCGTGGCGCGCTGTATACCTTGCCACGCGACATCGGCAAGCTGCTGAATCTGTTCTTCGGTAATCACATACGGCGGCATAAAATAAACCACATTACCCAACGGGCGCAGCAATACACCGTTTTCCAGCGCATGGCGATAGACATGCAAACCGCGACGTTCCTGCCAGGCAAAAGGTTCCCGCGTCTTCTTGTCTTTTACCATTTCAATAGCCAGGATCATACCGCACTGACGTACCTCTCCAACATGAGGATGATCACTGAAATGCAGCGTGGATTTGCGCATACACTCAGCCAGGTTTCGATTGTTTGCTATAACATTATCCTGCGCAAAAATATCCAGCGTTGCCAATGCCGCACGGCACGCCAATGCGTTGCCCGTGTAACTGTGCGAATGCAAAAAAGCCCGGAGCGTGCTGTAGTCATCGTAAAATGCCTCATATACCCTGGACGTGGTCAACACCGCAGACAGGGGCAAATATCCCCCCGTCAGCCCTTTTGCCAGACACAGAAAATCCGGCGTAATGTTCGCCTGTGAACAAGCGAACATCGTACCCGTGCGCCCAAAGCCCACCGCAACCTCATCAGCAATCAAATGCACCTGGTATTTGTCGCACGCCGCCCGCAGCAAAGACAGGTACACGGGGTCATACATGCGCATGGATCCGGCGCACTGCACAAGCGGCTCCACAATCACGGCGCAGACGGTCTCGCAGTGTTGTTCGAGCATCTGTTCCATCAAAGGAAACAGGCGCCGCGAATAATCGGCACAAGACTCCCCGGATTCCCGATAAAAACAGTCGGGCGAAGTGACACTCAGGGTTTCCATCAGCAGCGGCGCATACGTTTCCTTATAAAGGGGCACATTCCCAACGGCCAGCGCGCCCAGGGTTTCCCCGTGATAGCTATTAGTTAAAGTGATGAACCGGGTTTTTTGGGTATATCCTGTATTACGCCAATAATGATAGCTCATCTTTAAGGCGACTTCGATTGCCGAAGAGCCATTATCCGCATAAAAACAACGGGATAGACCCTTTGGCGCGAGTTCTACCAAACGCTCTGCCAGGCGAATGGCAGGCTCATGGGAGAATCCGGCTAATAAGACATGTTCCAGTAAACCCAGCTGCTCCACGAGCGCCGCATTAATGCGCGGGTTAGCGTGTCCAAACAGATTGACCCACCAGGAACTGATGGCGTCGATATAACGCTTGCCATCATAATCTTCCAGCCATACCCCGCTACCCCGGCGAATCGGGATCAGCGGTGACTGTTCATAATCCTTCATTTGGCTGCAAGGATGCCATAAAACAGCTAAATCATCTTGCATAAGTTCATGATTGTTCATATAATGTCCGGCTTGAGGTTGGCCTGAAAAAGTTATTAAATCGATATGGGGTAATTCCATCGTTTTTTTAAAAATATTATTAAAAGATTATGTATACGTGAATGAAAGGTAACTATTTTGTAACAACATTCAAGATAGCATGACGCATGACGCTATATATACCACACGATGAACAGTGAGGCTGGGAAGTAAATGAAAATATCTCAATGGAAGCGCTACCAGCTTGCAGGGTTGCTGGTGTTTGTAGTCCCTTTACTATTAGCCGGGTGCGCTACGCGCAGCCTGCCGCCTTTGCCCACATCAAAAGGCGCCTTGCCCTCTACAACGGATCCGGCAAATTATAATTATCTGATCGGGCCCGGCGACAGCGTCAATATTTTCGTGTGGCGTAATGGTGAAGTTTCCACGACAGTGACAGTGCGTCCCGATGGAAAAATCACTACCCCACTGGTGGAAGACTTGCCCGCCAGCGGCAAGACGCCTACGCAATTGGCGCGTGATATTGAAAAAGCATTAAGTACATATATCAAAGAGCCTATTGTAACCATCATTGTAGGTGGATTCATTGGCCCCTACAGTGAACAGATTCGGGTGGTGGGTGAAGCGGCCCGACCCCAGGCATTACCTTATCGCCAGAAAATGAGCTTGCTCGATCTTATGATCGCAGTAGGCGGCATCACGGATTTTGCGGCAGGAAACCGTGCCAGCGTGGTGCGCTTTGTCGATGGCAAGCAAAGACAATTTTCAGTGCGTATTGAAGACTTGATTAAAGATGGCGACATCAGCGCGAATGTTGACATGTTGCCAGGGGATATCTTGATTATACCCGAGTCGTGGTTCTGATCTATCGCGGAAGCGCCAGTCGTTTCATCGTGGGCTTCCGGAGCTAAAACAAAGTATATACCAGTATTTTATTTTCGAAGGCGTGACGCCATTGCAAAAAATAATGGCACACATCGCGCCACAGAAACCTTGTAAAGAGGGGTTTCCTGTGAGTGTAGGGTCCTAAGGTGAAATAATGCAAGATGTAATTGAGACATTATTGGTTCATGCGCGCGGCGTCTGGCGCCAGCGCTGGTATATGATATTGATAGTCTGGCTGGTATCGCTTGCTGGCTGGTTGGTAGTCTATAAACTGCCCGACCAATACAAGGCTTCCGCGCGCGTGTATGTAGATACCCAATCTATACTTAAACCATTACTGCGAGGATTAACTGTCGATAGCAATCAGGGCGCTCAACAAGTTGCCTTGATGACGCGCACCTTGTTGAGCCGTCCTAATCTCGAAAAAGTTGCGCGCATGACAGATCTTGATCTGAAAGGGCAGAACTCCGAACAGATGGAGGCGATACTCTCTGGTTTGGGCAAGGATATCGCACTCGAAGACACGGGTCGTGAAAATCTTTACACTATTTCTTATGTCAACAATGATCCCCAATTAGCCAAACGGGTAGTGCAATCATTATTAACCATTTTTGTAGAGAGTAGCCTGGGTGAAACGCGGCGCGACACTGATACCGCCCAACAGTTTATTGACAAACAAATCGCAGAATATGAAGCGCGCCTGGTAGAAGCTGAAGAGAAACTAAAAGAGTTCAAGCGCCAGAATGTCGGTGTCATGCCAGCGCGAGGTGAAGGTTATTACGAAAGCATGCAAGCCACAATGGGCGCTCTTGAGCAAGCGCAACTCGAGCTGCGTGAGGTGGAAAATCGACGCGATGAAATCAAGCGCCAGTTAGAAGATGAAGAACTTAACGCCGAGTCTGCAATTCCAGGCAAACCTGTAGCGGTAGTACCGTCCGCCGTCGATGGCCGCATACAAAGCCTGGAAGCCAAGATGGATGGGCTCTTGCTCCAGTTCACCGAGCGCCATCCCGATGTCATTGAGATCAAGCGCATTATTGCGCAACTGGAAAAACAAAAGCAGGAAGAACTCAAGGCGTCTATGCCTGCCGCTGGCGAGAAACGACAGGAATCCAACCCGGTATATCTGCAATTAAAATTGGCATTAGGGGAGGCAGACGCAAATGTTGCTTCTTTACGTGTGCGCGTTAATGAGCATGCCCGGCGTGTCAATCAATTAAAAGCCATGGTGGATACCATACCGAAAGTTGAAACAGAACTGGGCCAGTTAAATCGTGACTATGATGTCAACAAACAGAATTATGAAACCCTGTTGGCGCGTCGCGAAGCCGCAAAAATGTCCGAAGCAGCCGGCCAAACTTCTGACGAAGTAAAGTTCAAGGTAATTGATCCTCCTTACGTGCCGTCTACGCCTTCCAGCCCGAATCGTCCTTTGCTGATGTTGCTGGTATTGTTGGGCAGCTTGGCGGCAGGCATTGCATTTGCATTTTTATTAGCCCAGCTTAAGCCGGTATTTGATAGCCGCCGCAACCTGGCTGAAATTACGGGTTTGCCGGTGTTAGGCAGTATTTCCATGGTGTGGACGCCCGCCCAACGGCGCAAGCGGCGCATTGAACTGGGTTCCTTTGGGCTGGTGGGAGCAACGCTATTAATGATTTTTGGTGGCATCGAGACGCTGTTGCTGTTGAATGTTGACGTCGTAGGGCACATCAAAGGTTTGGTGGGGTAGCGTGTGAGTACAATCGAAAAAGCTGTAGAAAAAATGGAAAAGGCGCTGACCGTTTCAGAAGATGCTGCCACAAAGCAAGATGGCATACATCCACACCACGCCATCGGTGAAGATGTGTTTGAACGACTGACAATGAAAGACAGTCAGTCACCGGATGCTGCCAATGATGCGCGAAAGTCCGACAAAAAAAATCAACCTACCGCCAATACCCAATCCATCATCAATGTTTTAGAAGAGCGTGCGGCCCATGAGAAGCTGGATTTAGTGCGGCTCAAGGCGGCCGGGCTCATTACCCCCGAAACAGAGCGCAGCCAGGTTGCGGAAGAATTTCGCATGATCAAACGACCCTTGCTGAAAAATGCATTTGGGCAAGGTGCGATCCTGGTAGAAAATGGCAACCTTATTATGGTCAGTAGCGGTTTTCCTAATGAAGGAAAAACATTTACATCCATTAATCTGGCGTTAAGTATTGCTTCAGAGATGGATCATACCGTGTTATTGGTGGATGCTGATGTAGCACGTCCGGCGGTTACATCTTATTTTGGCATTGATACGGGTCCGGGCCTGGTAGACTATTTGCTGGGTGAACAGCCTGATCTTTCAACACTGCTGATTAAAACTGATATTCCCAAGTTAACATTATTGCCCGCCGGCAAGCGACATCATCATTCAACAGAGTTATTGGCCAGTGAAAGCATGCGCAATCTTCTCGAAGAATTATCTGCTCGTTATCCGGATCGTGTAATCATTTTTGACTCACCTCCGTTACTGGTGACCACAGAGGCAAGCGTACTTGCAAGTCTGGTTGGGCAAATTGTCATTGTTGTAGAGTCCGAAAAAACCACACAGACCGGGCTGAAAGAAGCATTATCCCTGTTGGATCCTGACAAGAGCATTGGTCTTGTACTGAATAAGAGCCGTCAGCCATTCGGTTCTGAATATGGGGCGTATTATGGCTACTATGGCCATGAAAAGCCTCAATGAGTGCGTATCTTTATCGTGTGTCTAAAGAAAGATGTATACAGAAATGTGAAATGGAATTGGCTGCTTTTCTGGGCGGTGCTGATGATGCCTACCCTGTCATGGGCGGCGAAATGGTCAGTAACCCCCTCGCTGACATTGTCTGAGACTTACACCAGCAATGTTAACATAGGCGGTGTAAGTAACGAACAGAGCGAGTTCATTACCCAGATTAATCCTGCTATTACTCTCACGGGTACCGGCCGTAGATTACAGCTTGATTTAAGCTATAACATGCAAAACGTGTTATATGCCAAAAATGCTAGCCGCAATACCACCTTCCATCAATTAAGAGCGCACGCGTTGGCTACATTGGTAAAGGACGCTTTATTTGTAGATACGTCAGCCTCGATTAGTCAACAGGCTATTTCCTTGCGTGAAGCAGCGCCTGTTGATAACCTCACTCTCAGCAATAATCGTACGGATGCCATAACATTTCATATAAGCCCTTACTTGCGCCATGCTTTTGGCGATGTGGCGACTACAGAGTTGCGTTATGGTTATGATAAAACTCATTATGAGGCGACGGGATTTGGCAGTGAATCAAACTCGTATTCCGCAAGAATAACCAGTGGGGCAACTTTCAAGACTTTCCCCTGGGGTTTAGGCTATAGCCGGCGTGAAACGCCTGCTTCAAAACAAGTGCTTTCACCTATTACATTTGAAACATATACGGCTGATTTACGTTATGTGGCAAGTCGCAAGTTAACATTCACAACATCCGGTGGATATGAAAACAATGAGTATGGCGCTTCCACATTACAGCGCACACCCAGTGGCGTTTTCTGGAATGCCGGGTTGATCTGGAGCCCGAGCGGCCGTACCTCCCTCCAGGCCAGTTATGGAAAGCGTTTTTTCGGCAACAATTATGCCCTTAGGGCTAATCATGTAACGCGGCGTAGCACATGGAATTTGAGTTATACGGAGAATGTAACCACCATAAACATGCTGCGCCCTGAAAGTCGTATCTTTATGATTTCGGACGGGGCGGGGGATGTATTCATCGACCCCCAGACTGGCTTGCCGATTTTGATTGCGTTCCTTGTTCCTACGCTGACCAATGAGGTCTATATCAGTAAAGGCTTGCAAGCCTTCATTGGTTATAAATTAAAAAGAAATGATTTTAATTTTTCGCTATTTAAGGAACGTCGCGTATTTGAAAGGAGTGGTGAATTACAGAGATTACAAGGGGCGAATGTTTCATGGGCGCTACAGCTTGCCCCACATTCCAACTTATCAATCAACAGCGGATCGCAGAATATAGAATATAGCCTCGACAATCAGGCCGATGATTTTTGGCATATAGGCATGACATTGGGCCATGATATACAGCGTGACATTAAAGGGGCTATAGACTTCCGTCATGCGGTCCGTAATTCAAACAGATCTATTAATGAATCTACTGAAAATAGAATAACTGCCCGTGTAACCGTGACATTTTGAGACAATAAAAATGTATGAAGCTTTTTATAAATTGCGTGACAGGCCCTTTCAGTTAAGCCCGGATCCACGTTTCTTTTTTGGTAGCCGTTGCCATAAACGTGCGATGGCATACTTGCGTTATGGATTGGCCCAAGGCGAAGGATTTATTGTTATTACCGGGGATATCGGCACCGGAAAAACCACGTTGATGCGAACCTTGTTTTCTGACTTGAGCAAGGAAAATGTCGTGGCTGCCCAGTTGGTCACTACACAACTTGAAGCCGATGATATGTTGCGCATGGTCGCAGCCGCATTTGGTTTGGCACATGAAGGTGTGAGCAAGGCGGGCTTGCTGAAAAATCTTGAAACATTTCTCATGGCGCGTAACCGGGAAGGAAAACGCGTATTGCTGGTAGTGGATGAAGCCCAGAATATTCCACCACGCGCGCTTGAAGAGTTGCGTATGTTGTCTAACTTCCAGGTGGGAGAAAAAGCGCTCTTGCAAAGTTTTCTGTTGGGCCAACAAGAGTTTCGTCAGACCCTCCAGGGAGAAGGCATGGAGCAATTACGCCAACGGGTTATTGCCGCGTATCATCTTACACCTTTGGATGTGGATGAGACACGCTCATACATGGAACACCGGCTGCGGTTGGTGGGGTGGACGGGTGATCCTTCCTTTAGCGAAAGTGCCTATGCCGCCATTCATAAAGCAACGGTAGGGATACCGCGTCGCATCAATACTTTTTGTGACAGATTGATGTTGTATGGATTCCTTGAAGAAACTCATGTGATCAGCGAAAAAACAGTTGATGCGGTTTCTCAGGAGTTACTGCAGGAAAGTCCCCATCTGGGGCGTGTCACTGCTCCTGGTGCCCAGCGTGGCACTTTTTCAGAGTCACCGGTTGAGCAGCGCCTGCTGGCATTGGAAGGTTCAGTGCAGAAATTGCAGGACTCTATTTTTCGTGAATTAGGCATGATACGCCGTGCTGTTGCGCCGCCGAATCCAATGGATGCTACTGAAGACAAGTAGTGCTGTACATAAATTTAGCATTGGAGCAGGGATTTGACCAAGCAACTAGCGCCAAAAGTACTGTGTGTGGTAGGCGCCCGCCCCAACTTTATGAAAATCGCCCCCATTATGGATGCCTTGGCGGCCTCGCCATTGCAGGTGCGGCTGGTGCATACCGGCCAGCATTATGATGAGGCGATGAAGCATCAGTTTTTTAATCAGTTAGGCATACCTCGCCCTGACATGGATCTGGAAGTGGGTTCGGGTAGCCATGCAGTTCAGACCGCAGAAGTGATGCGTCGTTTTGAGCCCGTGGTAGATGCGGAGCAGCCCAATGCAGTATTAGTGGTAGGCGATGTTAATTCCACTATTGCCTGCGCATTAGTCGCGTCAAAAAAAGGCATTCCTGTGGTTCATGTTGAAGCCGGGTTGCGCAGCTATGACCGTACCATGCCCGAAGAAATTAACCGCATTCTTACCGATCAGATTTCCGATTTATTATTTACCACAGAACGTAGTGCGCGCGATAATCTGTTACGCGAAGGTATCGCAGATGAGCGTATACATTTTGTCGGTAACGTAATGATTGACACCTTGTTGCGTCATGTCAAACAAGCGGTGCCTGTAGAGCAGGTTTTATCCGGGTTTGTGAATGCCCCCGTATTTTTACAGAGTGCTACAGGTTATGGTGTTTTGACGTTGCATCGTCCTTCGAATGTTGATGATCCCGTAGTCCTGGAAAGGCTGCTGGTCACATTGCGAAACATCAGCGAACGCCTACCTTTGATATTCCCTGTCCACCCACGCACTGAGTCGCGTATTAAAGCTTTGGGTTTGGAATCTCTCACGCTCACGCCGCGTATTCAACGACTGCCGCCACAAGGGTATCTTGAGATGCTGGGTTTAATGTCACGCGCGCGTTTGGTATTGACGGATTCAGGTGGTATTCAGGAAGAAACAACTGCGTTGGGTGTGCCGTGCATCACGCTAAGAGAAAGTACTGAGCGCCCCATCACGGCTGAGCAAGGCACCAATACTATTGTTGGCACTGACCCTGAAAAAATTCTTTCTGCCGCCAATGAAATTTTAAGCGAAGCCTTAAGCAAAGGCAGAAAAGCGGGCCAGGTGCCTGAATTATGGGATGGTCGTGCAGCGCAGCGTATTGCAGTAATTCTGGAAAAATGGTTAAAGTGAACCATAAAAATTTAATATCCAATGCGATGACAGTGGACGTAGAAGACTACTTCCAGGTGTCCGCTTTTGAAAAACATATCCATCGTGATCAGTGGGATATGCTGTCATGTCGGGTAGATGCTAATACTAATCGCGTCATGGATTTGTTTGACAAACACAGTGTTAAAGCGACTTTTTTTATGCTGGGTTGGGTGGCTGAACGCTATCCGCAATTGGTGCGCCGCATCGTTGATGATGGCCATGAACTCGCCAGTCATGGTTATTCTCATGTGCGGGTGACACAGCAACAGCCCCATGAGTTTCGTGACGATATTGTCCGCACAAAAAAACTTTTGGAAGATCTTGGCGGTGTGGCGGTGCGAGGTTATCGCGCCGCCAGTTATTCGATAGGCGCAAGTAATTTATGGGCGCTGGATGAGCTTGCCGAAGCCGGACATAGCTATAGCTCAAGCATTTATCCCATTAAACATGATCTTTACGGTATGCCGGAAGCACCGCGCTTTGCTTTTTATCCGCATCATGACAAGCGTCTTCTGGAAATACCTGTCACCACGGTCAGTGTGTTTGATAAAAAACTGCCTTGTGGCGGCGGGGGATACTTTCGTTTTTTCCCCTATGATTTGTCACGTTGGGCAATGCAACGCGTTAATCAGCGCGATGGTCAAGCATGCATTTTTTATTTCCACCCGTGGGAAGTTGACCCCGGGCAGCCCCGTCAACACGGGGTGGGTATTAAAACGCGTTTCCGTCATTATCTAAACCTTCATCGCATGGAGCACCGCTTGGACGCCTTGTTAAAGGATTTTCAATGGAATCGTATGGATCGCCTGTTTCTGGATAGTGCTTTAAATTCCAAGCCTGCTGCGGTCTGGCCAATAAGTTCGATCGTGGTGCCGCATGCAAGTTAAACGCCTCGATTTAAAAAAGGGTGTGATTGACCGCGCTCGCTGGGATGCCTTTGTTGCCACTTGTCCTGAAGCGACCTTTTTTCATCGCGCCGGATGGAAAGAAATTATTGAAGATACCCTGGGTCATGCCTGTTATTTTCTGTATGCCGAGCATGATGGTGAAATTCAGGGTGTGTTGCCGTTAGGCCATGTGCGCAGCCGCCTATTTGGTAATGCGCTTACGTCGATGCCATTTTGTGTGTACGGTGGCATCGCTGCGATGAATCAGGATGCCCGCAGGCTTTTAGATGAAGAAGCGCAACGCCTGGCATTGGAACTGAAGGTGGATCATTTGGAAATGCGCAACCTTAAGCCGCAGCATGCTGACTGGCCGACCAAAGATTTATACGTTACTTTTCGTAAAGAAATTGATCCTGATCCTGAAAAAAATATGTTGGCGATTCCGCGAAAACAGCGCGCAATGGTGCGCAAAGGCATCAAGGCGGAGTTGATGAGTGAGGTCGATGAAGATGTGGGGCGTTTTTACGAGGCTTATGCGACCAGTGTTTATTGTTTGGGTACGCCTGTAAATAGCATACATTTCTATAAAAAAATAAAACATGTATTCGGCGCGGAATGCGAAATTCTTACCATTACCAAGGATGGACGGGTGATTAGCAGCGTGATGAGTTTCTACTTTCGTGACGAAGTGTTGCCTTATTATGGGGGTGGTACAAACGAAGCGCGTGAATTTGCCGCGAATGATTTTATGTATTGGGAGCTGATGCGCCGCGCGGCTGAGCGTGGCATCCGGATTTTTGATTTCGGCCGCAGTAAAAAAGGGACGGGCTCCTATAGTTTCAAGGAGCATTGGGGTTTTGAGCCACAGCCTTTATATTATGAACATTATTTATTGGGCATCAAAGAAATGCCAGAAATCAATCCGCTCAATCCAAAATATCAGTTATTTATTCGCGCATGGAAAGCCATGCCCTATGCTCTGACTAAAATCATCGGCCCGATGGTTGCAAAAAATCTAGGGTAGTGAATCATGCAGGAACTGTTGTTTCTCGCCCATCGCATTCCTTATCCACCTAACAAAGGGGATAAGATCCGCTCTTATCATGTATTGAAATACCTGGCTGGAAAATACCGTGTACACCTTGGCACGTTCGTTGATGACGAACAGGATTGGCAATATATGCCAGTGTTAAAGGATTTATGTGGTGAAACGCATTTTATTGGCTTGGATTCACGGATGGCGCGTTTACGCAGTGCAAAGGGATTGCTGAGTGGTGAGGCGCTCACACTGCCGTATTATTATGATGCGAACATGCAGGATTGGGTCACGCACTTGCTGGAAAATAATCCGGTGCATAGAGTATTTATTTTTTCATCGGGTATGGCGCAGTATGTTGCTGGGCAGCGATGGTCAAGTATACGCCGTGTGATTGATTTTGTTGATGTGGATTCGGATAAATGGCGGCAATATGCTAAAAGTAAATCCTGGCCGATGAGTGCTGTTTACGAGCGTGAAGCGCGGCGACTGGAAACTTATGAGCGCCGCATAGCCGCAGAATTTGATGCCAGTGTGTTGGTTTCACAAGATGAAGCCAAGCTGTTTAAAACACTGGCGCCGGAAAGTGCAGTGCGCATTGATTATCTGAATAATGGAGTAGATAGCGAGTATTTCTCGCCGCACCGGCATTATGCCAATCCTTATTCTCCCGATGAGAAAGTGTTAGTGTTTACCGGTGCCATGGACTATTGGGCGAATGTTGATGCGGTCACATGGTTTGCACAGGAAGTTTTTCCGCAGATAGTTCAGCGCAACCCAAAGGCTCGTTTTTATATTGTAGGTGGGCGCCCGGGATCAGCCGTAAAGCAACTGGAAAACATTGCAGGGGTTCATGTGACGGGCGGAGTGCCCGATGTGCGGCCTTACCTTGCCCACGCAGTTGCTGCTGTAGCGCCGCTGCGTATCGCGCGTGGTGTGCAAAACAAGGTGCTGGAAGCCATGGCCATGGCCAAACCTGTGTTGGGGACTTCGGCAGCAGTGGAAGGTATTGAGTCTGGCGTTAATGGTGCCAGTGCATTCAATGCCGAATCCAATGAAGGCACAGGTATTGTCGTGGCAGATGATGTTACGGAGTGTGTGGAACAGGCTTTGCGCTTGTTACAGGGAGAGCCGAATGCTACCGGGCGCGCCTATGTATTGAAAAAATATACATGGGCTGAAAATTTGAAGAGACTGGATCGCTTACTGGAAGGCGATGTTGTGCTTGCGGCAAATAGTTCGGCGCACACAAATGCGCAAGAGAGTGCGGTGATTGCGCCATGACAGCCCCACTTCTTCCCTTGGTGGCGCATGTGATACACCGTCTGGATGTGGGGGGACTGGAAAATGGTTTGGTGAATATCATTAACCATATGCCAGAAGGACGTTATCGCCATGCGATTATTTGCATGACGGATTATAATTCGGGTTTTCGTGCGCGGATCAAGCAGAACAATGTCGAATGTTATGCACTGCATAAGCGTGAGGGTAAAGATCCAGGAATCTATTTTCGGCTATGGCGTTTATTTAAACATTTGCGTCCTATTATAGTGCATACCCGTAATTTATCTGCATTAGAGGCTCAATTGCCCGCCGCTCTGGCGGGTGTGCATTGTCGTGTGCAGGGTGAGCATGGCCGCGACGTTCACGACATCGACGGGCGTAATCGCAAATATAATCTACTGCGCCGTGTTTTTCGGCCATTAGTGGATCGTTATATCCCATTATCGCGGGATCTGGAGCAGTGGCTACGCAACCAGGTCGGCGTGGCCGATAACAAGATTGTCACTATTTGTAATGGCGTGGATAGTGAGCTTTTTCATCCTGCACTCGCGGGTCGTGAAGCGTTGCCCGTGGAAGGTTTCGTAGGAGCGGATAGCATTGTTATCGGTACTGTGGGGCGCATGCAAACGGTCAAGGATCAACTGACGCTGGTGCGTGCCTTTGTGCTGCTGCTGGAGCGGTTACCGGAACTTCGACGCCGTCTGCGTCTGGTGTTGATTGGGGACGGACCATTGCGTGCGCAGGCGCAGATGCTGTTACAGCAGGCTAACGCACTGGAGTTGTGCTGGTTGCCAGGTTCGCGTGATGACACCCCAAATTTATTGCGTGGCATGGATATTTTTGTGCTGCCCTCGCTGGCTGAAGGTATTTCCAATACTATACTCGAGGCGATGGCGAGTGGCTTACCCGTGGTTGCTACTCATGTAGGGGGCAATCCTGAGCTGATTGTGGAAGGGCAAACTGGCACATTGGTGCCGCCAGCGAATCCCGCTGCTATGGCAGATGCATTGCAGCGTTATGTAGAAGACGCCGCCTTGCGGCGCGAGCATGGTGCACAAGGACGGCAGCGTATTGAACAGGAGTTTAATCTTGACGCTATGGTGCAGCGTTATTTGTCTGTGTATGACGATGTTATCAAAGAAAAATATTAACGTAATACATAATCCGAAACTTATTTAAAAGGCGATTAATCTATGTGTGGCATAGCCGGCATTTTTGAGACGCGTGAAGCGCGTGCAATAGATGAAGCTTTGCTGGCGCGCATGAATCAAACCCAGTTTCATCGTGGGCCAGATGAAGGGGGGCAGCATACTGAGCCGGGCGTGGGTCTGGCGCATCGGCGCCTGTCGATCATTGATCTTTCCAGTGGGCATCAACCGCTATTTAACGAAGACAATTCAGTTGTCGTGGTTTTTAATGGTGAGATTTATAATTTTCAGGAACTTGCCCAGGAGCTTACGGCGCTCGGCCATACTTTCCGTACGCACAGTGATACCGAGGTTATAGTCCACGGCTGGGAACAGTGGGGTGCAGATTGCGTAAAACGCTTTCGTGGCATGTTTGCTTTTGCGCTATGGGATCGTAATCGCCAGACCTTTTTTATGGCGCGTGACCGGCTTGGCATCAAGCCCATGTATTACGCGTATCTTCCGGATGGAAAGCTGATATTTTCATCTGAGCTGAAAGCGTTATGGGTGCATTCCAATTTGTCGCGTGAAATTGATCCGCGTGCTGTAGAAGATTATTTTGCCTATGGTTACGTGCCCGAACCAAAAACCATATTACGGCAGGCCTTTAAATTATCGCCAGGGTATACCCTGACAATCAAGCGCGGCGAAACAATCCCTCAGCCACGTCAATATTGGGATGTGCCGTTTAAATTCGTTGGAAATATCAGTGGTAAGCAGCTTGAAGAAGAGCTGATCCATCGTCTGCGCGACGCAGTGAGTAGCCACATGATTTCTGAAGTACCACTGGGCGCATTTCTCTCGGGCGGTGTTGATTCGAGCGCTGTGGTGGCGATGATGGCGGGTGTGTCAAAAGAGCCGGTCAACACCTGCTCCATTTCCTTTGGTGACCCTGCCTTTGACGAGGCGCGCTATGCCGCACAAGTGGCCGAGCGCTATCATACCCGCCATTACGTCGAGCGCGTGGATGCAGATGATTATGATCTGGTTGATCGCCTTGCAGCTTTATATGATGAGCCGTATGCCGATAGTTCCGCATTGCCTACCTACCGGGTGTGTGAGCTGGCGCGCAAGCATGTCACCGTGGTTTTGTCGGGCGATGGTGGGGATGAAAATTTTGCGGGTTATCGGCGTTATCGCTGGCATACCTATGAAGACCGCATGCGTTCTTTGCTACCGCAAGGTATCCGTGGGCCAGGGTTTGGTTTGTTAGGCCGATTGTATCCAAAGGCCGATTGGGCGCCGAAAGTGTTTCGTGCCAAAACGACCTTTGAAGCCATGGCGCGTGATTCAGTGGCGGGTTATTTTCATGGCGTATCGATATTGAGTGATGCATTACGTACCCGCTTGTTCAGCCCAGCTTTTCGCCGTGAGTTGCAAGGTTATCAAGCGGTTGAAGTATTGCGTGAACATGCGCGCAATGCGCCTGACCATCCGCTGTCGAAGGTGCAATATCTGGATATGAAAACCTATCTGGTGGGTGATATTCTCACCAAGGTAGATCGCGCCAGCATGGCGCATGCCCTGGAAGTGCGTGTCCCTTTGCTTGACCATGAATTTGTGGAATGGGTGTCTGGCCTATCACCGGAACTCAAGCTGCACGGCCGTGAGGGAAAATATATTTTCAAGAAATCACTACAACCGTATTTGTCAGATGATATTTTATATCGCTCCAAGATGGGCTTTAGCGTACCGTTGGCCAGTTGGTTCCGTGGCCCATTGCGCGAACGGTTGCGTGATGCATTGTTGGGGCCGACATTGGCGGATACCGGAATTTTTGATCAAAATTGCTTACGTCAACTGGTTGATCAACATCAATCGGGGGCGCGTGACCACAGTGCTTCTTTATGGGCGCTGTTGATGTTTGAAGCGTTTCAGCGACAGGCAGTAGGAGCTCGGGTATGAATGGTGTGACAAATCTGTCTGGATCATCAATGTATCAAGGGTGGCGCTCACCAGCGATATTAACTGTGGTGATTGTGTTGACTACCTTGGGCCTCTTCTGGCAAACGGCGCATTCCATGGTGGATATCTGGTGGCGTTCTGAAACATTTGCCCACGGTTTTTTGATTCTGCCCATCAGTCTTTGGCTAATCTGGAGCAAACGAAAAACCTTGGCAACGCTGCAACCCATGCCTAATTTATGGGGATTGATACCCTTGTTTGGATTGGTGCTGCTGTGGCTGGTTTCGAATCTTGTTGATATTCTGGTAATCCAGCAATTTGCATTGGTTGCCATATTGATTGTTACGGTATGGACAATATTAGGCAATAAAGTCACATGGGCGATCGCTTTTCCACTGGGTTTTTTATTTTTTGCCGTGCCAGTGGGTGAGGCATTGATTCCACCCCTCATGGAGTTTACCGCTGATTTTACTGTAATGGCGTTGCAGTTGACGGGTATTCCAGTCTATCGGGAAGGTATGTTCTTCGAAATTCCCAGCGGACATTGGTCGGTGGTGGAAGGTTGTAGTGGTTTGCGTTATTTGATCGCATCCATTACTTTGGGATTTTTGTATGCTTACCTTACCTACTATACCTTGTGGCGCCGCCTGTTATTTATTGTATTGGCTGTTATTGTCCCCATCATCGCTAATGGTGGGCGCGCTTACATGATCGTTATGATTGCCCACCTGAGTGATATGAAGCTCGCTTTAGGTGTGGATCATTATATTTATGGTTGGGTATTTTTCGGTATTGTTATGTTGCTGCTATTCTGGATAGGAAATTTTTGGCGTGAAGATAAAGATCCAGCAGCCATTCCTGCGCCACGGATATCAGCAAGTGCAGTTGCTTCCCAAAATAAAAATATTCTATTGATAGCGCTAGGATGCCTGGCGTTAATAAGCATGGCTCCCTTTGCAGCTTATCTTTATCAGCGTGGCGCCCCTGAAGTTACCACTGTAACACTTAAAGCTCCAGAACCTGTTGCGGCATGGCAGTTTGGCATAACACCTGCGTGGGACTGGAAACCCCGTTATTTGGGCATGAGTGCAGAATTACAGCAGACCTATGTGCGTGGAAATCAACCCGCCAGTATTTATTTGGCTTATTATCGCAATCAGCATCAAGATGCGGAATTAGTGAATTCCCAGAATGTCATGATTCCACAAAAAGATGCTCGCTGGAGCAATATAGGCGAGAAAAGTATTGTTATTTCATTAGCTGGACAACCTGTCGAAGTACGTCAAACCCAATTGCGTTCTGCAGGCGAGAATCTCTTGATTTGGGATTGGTATTGGCTCGATGGCACGTATACCTCGAATCCCTATATTGCAAAGCTTGTAGAGGCTAAAGGGAAATTGTTCGGCAGACAACGTAATGCTGCGAGCATTATCATTGCGACACGATACGATGAGAGAATACAGCCAGCCGCAGCAGTTCTGCAAGAAATGGTTACGGCGATGCTGCCTGCTATTGAAGCCAGCCTTCAACAGGCATCAAAGCAATAGTCAGGAATATTCTGGAATATAGAGGGATCTATGTACGGCGAAAATCGCATTGATGATGCCAGACGTTTTATAAAAGCGTGGATGAGTGATTTCATCGCACATTTTGCGCCGCGTTTATATGTCAAATTAACGGCACAGACAGGAAGGGGTGCTGCAGATGAGTCAGCGCAACAAATAGCGGATTATTTCAGAAAATGTTTTTATGAATACTTCCAGGTACTCAATATCGCCCCGGTTAAAATTTATGATTTTTTGAAAGATAAACGTATTCTGGAGTATGGGCCGGGTGATATTACTGGCATAGGGTTGTTGATGTATGCGCACGGTGCTGAGCATGTAATTTGTGTTGACCGCTTTCCATTAGTTTCGATGACGCAGCACAATATTGATGTATTGCATAATCTTATGCATGGATTATCAGGAGAAGAGCGCCTTCGTGCAGGGCAGGCGTTTAATGAGGTGGGCAACCCTGCGTCAGGCTTTGCAAGCCATAGCATAAAATATATGGTGAGAAAAAGTGGTCTTTCGGGACTTGTGAAAGACATTGACATCATCATTTCCCGGGCTGTTCTTGAGCATGTTAATGATCTTGGCGCTACTTTTAAAGATATGCATAATGCATTGCATGATACCGGGATAGCAATACATCAAGTTGATTTGAAAAGCCATGGTTTACATAGGAAAAATCCATTGGATTTCCTGACATGGCCACCACGTGCATGGTCTTTAATGTATGGCCATAAAGGCGTTCCTAATCGCTGGCGAGTTGATAAGTATCGGCAAGTTATCACGGAACAAGGATTTAAAATGGTTACTCTCTATCCTACTGCATTGGCTGAAAAAACTGATATGGCAGCAGTACGCCCTTATCTGGCAGCCCCATTCCGTACCATTTCTGATGAAGATTTATCATGGTTAGGATTCTGGTTAGTGATTAATAAAGCAGAGACTAAAAGTGCATATCCTTCACGTCCTTGACCATTCCATACCGCTGCACAGCGGTTATACTTTTCGCACACGCGCGATCCTGGAGCAACAACGCGCACTGGGATGGAGCACCAGCCACATTACAGGTATCAAGCATACGGTAGCCAAGACATTCGAAGAGAATATTGATGGCCTACATTTTTATCGTACGCCACAGCCGACGGGGTTAATGGCAAAGCTGCCCGTATTAAATCAATGGACTGTTATTAGTACGCTGGCGAAGCGTCTGGAAGAGGTGGCGCGGGTTATCAAGCCCGACATTTTACATGCGCACTCACCTGTTTTAAATGGCATAGCCGCACTGCGTGTGGCGCGGCGTTTAAATATTCCTTTAGTGTATGAGGTTCGCGCCTTTTGGGAAGATGCGGCTGTAGATCATGGCACTACCAAAGAAGATAGCATGCGTTATAAAGCGACACGTGCGCTTGAAACCTATGTTTTACGCCGTGCAGATGCCATTACCACGATTTGCGCAGGGTTGCGCAACGATATTGTAGGAAGGGGTATTCCTCAAGATAAAATAACGGTTATTCCGAATGCTGTGGATTTGGAACACTTTATGGTCGGCGGTATACCTGATCAGCAACTGGCAGAAAAGTTGGGACTGAATGGCAAGCACGTATTGGGATTTATCGGTTCTTTTTATGCGTATGAAGGTTTACATTTATTGCTACAGGCTCTTCCCGACATTCTGCGCACAGTGCCGAATGCACGCATCCTGTTAGTGGGGGGCGGTATACAGGAAAACTATCTCAAGCAGCTTGCCATGGATCTTGGCATTGCGGATAAAGTTATTTTTACTGGCCGAGTTCCCCATGATCAGGTGCAACGCTACTATGACCTGGTTGATATTTTTGTTTACCCACGCTTATCAATGCGGCTTACTGAGTTGGTGACACCACTGAAACCCCTGGAGGCTATGGCTCAAGGGCGATTGGTGGTAGCCTCCGATGTAGGTGGACACAAAGAATTAATCAAACATGGGGAAACAGGTTATTTGTTTGATGCTGGAAATGCCCAAGCGCTGTCCAATACCATAATCAGCATGCTGAAGCAGCGTGAAAACTGGCCTGCGTTTCATGCGGCGGCACGACGCTTTGTTGAGACCGAGCGTAATTGGCCAATCAGTGTGGCACGTTACCAAGCGGTGTATGCGCAAGTGATGGCAAAAAAAGACCCTTCCCATGTCTGAAGCACATCCAAGGCTGGTAGTTTTCTCAACTTTATTTCCTCATCCTGGGCAACCTAATGCAGGCGTATTTATCCGTGAGAGAATGTTCAGGGTGGGTCGGGAATTACCGCTGGTAGTTGTGGCGCCCGTGCCGTGGTTTCCTTTTCAGGGATTGATACGATACTTTCGCCCACATTTTCGTCCTGATGCGCCGCGCCATGAAATCCAATCGGGTTTCGAGGTATTTCATCCGCGTTTTTTTTCCGTGCCAGGCTTATTTAAATCATGGGATGGTTTATTTATGGCGTTGGGAAGTTTGGCAACTTTCTATAAGGTAAATCGGGATCGGGGATTTGATGTCATTGATGCACATTTTGCCTACCCCGACGGTGACGCGGCAACTTTGTTGGGTAAATGGTTTGACAAGCCAGTAACAATTACTTTGCGGGGCACAGAAGTTCCGCTGTCCCGCATTGTATCGCGGCGGCGACGCATGCTCGTTGCCTTAAGGCGCGCCGCCAGGATTTTTTCCGTTGCGGAATCATTGAAACAGCACATGGTGAGTTTAGGTGTTGAGCCTTCAAAAATACTTGTGATAGGTAATGGCATTGACACGGAAAAATTTTATCCACTGGCTCGGCAACAAGTGCGCGAGGAATTGGGCTTGCCTGCGGAGGCGCCCATTATTATTTCGGTGGGTGGTTTGGTTGAGCGTAAAGGCTTCCATCGTGTTATTGAATGTTTGCCGGAACTATGCAAAAAATTTCCCGGATTACGTTATTTAATTGTAGGGGGCGCCAGTGCTGAAGGAGATTGGAGTGAGCGCTTGCGCCAACAGGTTGCTGAGTTAAAGCTGGAGGATTCAGTCGTTTTTTTGGGCGCCATACCTTCGGATTGCCTTAAAATCCCTTTGTCTGCCGCTAATGTATTTGTGCTTTCCACACGTAATGAAGGATGGGCAAATGTATTTCTGGAGGCTATGGCGTGTGGCTTGCCTGTTGTAACCACCAAAGTGGGCGGCAACGCCGAGGTGGTGGCGTCTCCCTTAGTAGGAAGTCTGGTGGCTTTTGATGATGCTGCGGCGCTACAACAGGCCATAGGGGACGCTTTAAATAAAGAATGGGATACTTCCGCGATTATTGCCTATGCGAAAGAAAATTCCTGGGATAAACGCGTTTCTATTTTAAAAAATGAATTTTCAAATATATATAAAAATCAACCAATATAAATGACAGGCTTATACACAAAGGCTATTTCAAGTTTCATATTTCCTCTTCATGAGAAATTGAAGAAGCATACTACTGTTGCTGTGCGTGACGATCTTGAAAAAACGCAATGGTGGGGGAAAGATGATCTTGAGAAGCTGCGTTTTACCCGATTACGTGAGCTGTTAATTCACGCACAACATCATGTTCCTTATTATACTGAATTATTTTCTGAAATATCTTTTGATCCAGAGAGAATAAATTCTCTTGCGGATTTAGCACGGCTGCCTTTGTTAACAAAATCCAAAATCCGTGCGCATCTGGAACAACTGAAAGCAGATAATGCACAGGATCTAGCGCGGTTCAATACCGGCGGCTCCAGCGGCGAGCCATTAATATTTTATATTGGAAACCAGCGCGTCAGCCATGATGTGGCGGCTAAATGGCGCGCGACACGCTGGTGGGATGTTGATATAGGTGACCGTGAAATTGTGCTATGGGGTTCTCCCATTGAGCTGAATGCGCAGGGTAGGGTGCGTTCTTTTCGTGATAAATTATTGCGAACCAAACTACTGCCCGCATTTGAAATGTCTGAGCAGAAGCTCGATGGGTTTTTGCAGGAAATACGCTCTGCACGGCCAAAAATGTTGTTCGGGTATCCTTCATCATTGGCGCTTCTTGCTTGTTATGCACAATCTAAAAATATACGAGTTGATAATCTTGGTATCAAGGTTGCCTTTGTTACGTCGGAGCGCTTGTATGATAATCAGCGTGAACAGATAGAATCCATCTTTGGTTGCAGAGTGGCTAATGGATACGGGGGACGAGATGCCGGATTTATAGCGCATGAATGTCCTGCAGGGGGAATGCATATTACTGCCGAAGACATTATTGTTGAGATTGTTGACGAGCAGGGTGTGCCGTTACCTCCTGGCAACTCGGGAGAAGTGGTCGTTACTCATCTGGCGACGGGTGATTTTCCGTTTATTCGCTACCGCACGGGTGACGTTGCAATTCTCAACGATAAGACCTGCTCGTGTGGCCGGGGATTACCTTTGATTCAAGAAATACAGGGCCGCACCACTGATTTTATCGTAGCCGCCGATGGCACGCTTATGCATGGCCTGGCGCTGATTTATGTGGTGCGGGATCTTCCAGGGGTTCAGCAATTCAAGATTATTCAGGAAAATCTACACGCTACACGAATTCTATTAGTGACCGACACCACGTTTAAAGACTCGCTTATAAGCACAATAAAATCAGACGTAATGCGACGTTTGGGAAAAGATGTAAGGGTAGATGTTGAGATCGTCACACATATTGCGAAAGAGCCATCAGGGAAATACCGCTATGTAATTAGCCATGTATCTCCTCCGGAAATACACCCTTGAAATATAAAGGCGAAGACAAACAAGGTAAACAGCGATGAGAGATATATTTGTCACTATGGTTGTTTTTGGCAGTATTCCGCTTATTTTCATGCAGCCATATATAGGTATTTTGGTCTGGTCATGGTTGGGTTATATGAATCCGCATCGGCTCGCATGGGGGTTTTCAACCAATTTTCCTTTTGCAATGATTGTAGTTATAGTTACTGTCGTGGCGTTGCTGTTTTCTAAAGAACCAAAACGTATTCCCTGGACATCAGAAAGCAAATTATTGTTAATCTTTATTTTATGGATGTTGGTGACGACGTTTTTTTCACTTTATCCGGATCTGGCGTGGCTACAACTTGAAAAGGTCGTTAAAATCCAATTTGCGATTTTTCTTACATTGATTTTGATTAATTCCCGGGAAAAAATCCATGCACTAACGTGGGCGATCGCGCTTTCTCTGGGATTTTACGGTATTAAAGGTGGAATTTTTACTATTATAACAGGGGGTAGCTACCATGTATGGGGGCCCGAGGGAACCTTTATTGGTGGTAATAACGAGATTGGTCTTGCATTAATAATGACTATTCCATTAATGCGGTATTTGCAGCTTAATACACAACGACCTTGGCTGCGTTATGGGCTGGTCGGTGCGATGGTGCTCACTACCGTGGCTGTCCTGGGGACACAGTCGCGCGGTGCGTTGTTGGGCATTACGGCCATGGGACTTTTTCTTTTGATAAAGAGCCGCAAAAAATCCCTAATGATTATTTTGTTGGCGATGGCTGTTCCAGTGATGCTGTCTTTTATGCCGCAGTCATGGTTTGAACGAATGGGTACCATAAAAACCTATGAGCAGGATGCGTCTGCCTTGGGACGTTTTGATGCGTGGAAATTCGCTTTTCAGCAGGCTGTAGATCGTCCTCTTACGGGCGGCGGGTTTGAGGTATTTGCCGGTAGAATAGATGCCCACAGTATTTATTTTGAGATTCTTGGTGAACATGGATTTGTTGGCCTAATACTATTTTTATCGCTTGGAGTAATGGCCTGGCGAACCGGTAGCTGGATAATTAAAAACTGTAAGGGTCAACCAGAATTGAAATGGCTTTCTGATTTGGCGGCAATGCTTCAAGTGAGTTTGATTGGATATGCGGTCGCAGGGGCTTTCCTGGGCTTGGCTTATTTTGATATGTACTATCATCTCGTGGCTATGTTGGCAATTTGTAAGTTACTTTATCTCAAGGCTCAAGCGGGTGAAGTTGATGCGGTTCTTCAAGGTAAAGGCGCACCCTGGTTTCACCCTGGTTTAAAAGGCGGGATAATACGAAAAAAATAGCGTTAAAATAAAGAATAGATGTGATGAGTGATCCGTATTTCTGCTACACCAGGAAAAATCTATTCTGACGCCGAGGTGTTGGCACTGTTTCCCCGAACATCTTGTCCGGGGGTTTTTTCCGATAACATATAAATAAAAGCCAGCACCTGGGCCACGGCCACGTAGAGGTTAGCGGGAATCTCTGCCCCTAATTCCAGTTGTGAGAGTACGCTGGCGAGATGTGCATCTTCGTATAAAGGAATGCCATGTTCTTTCGCCACTTTCATGATGTGTTGCGCTACATGCCCTTCACCTTGTGCGGTAACACGGGGTGCGCCTGCGCCATCGTAACGTAATGCGATGGCGGTGGTAGGTGATGGGATGGTGTTTTCGCTCATGCGCGGGTATCCAGTAAAGAGCGGATGCCAGCCAGGCGCGTATCGCGGGGTGGAGCGTGTGGTGGATTGCCCTGTTGACAATGCAGCGTTCCGGTAGTGAGGCCTGCCTGCACAAGGTCGCGCTGTAACTGTTCAATATTACGCTTTGCCAGTGAGGCTGTGGTATTTTCCTCGGCCCACAGCGTTACTGAAACCTGTTGTCCCAACAGGGTGATGCGCGCATACAGTGGCCCGAGATCACCCACTTGAAGTTCCAAGGATATGGACCAAGGTCTTTCTTGTGCCTCAGGTGTGTGCGAGCTGGTATCTTGTTCAATGCGTAACTGGATTAAATCTATGTGGTTGTCACGCCGTAGCGGTAATTCTATAACCCATAGAGGGTGCTGCTGAGGGCTGGATAAAGATGCGAGCTGGTTGACGTGTAACCGCGCCAGTGCGCCTTCGGTCTGCATCGCCAGCGCGGGGGTGGTTAGCTCGGATGCAGCGTTGAACCCCGTCGGGCTTAGGCTGGCTGCGTTGCCGGGTGCCGATGGTACGAGTATATTGCGCGAAACAGGTGATTCAGGTACGGTATTGCGGAGAACTTGTGGAGCGTCTTGTGGTTGATTCGACGGCGTTGGTGCAAGCAATGCCTCCCGCAACAACAATAACCCGGCCTTGAAGTCCAATGACAGGGATGAGCGCAGGTCGGGACTTGCTACGACGGTATTGGTTAACCTGTTTTCCAGAAACATGCCGGAGTTACCCACGGCGTGTTGCAGCCCGGTGGCAGTGGTTGCCTGCGCTGTGCTGGTGAGATTATTGAAAAGTTGCTGGGCAAGTTGCACGATAGGTTGCGGGAGAGGAGAGGATACTTTATTCGCCGCAGGATCATCAGCTAACAGCGCAATGTTCGTCAAGAGGGGGATCAGATCAGTTTGTCGTGGCAGGGCAGTGCGTAATGCCTGGGCAATCGGATCATCTTTTACCGGCAGATTTATAGCCTTCAATACGGTTTGAGCGCCGGTGGATGCGACCTGTAATTGCAGTGACTGACCCGGCAGGGTGGGCAGCGGATGATTTGGTTGGGATTGAATATTTGCCTGGATCAAGGCGTCATTAATTTTTAAAGTCATAGTGCCGCGCGCATCGGTGGAGATGACTATGGCATTGAGCACCTGGCCTACCTGCCAAGAGTCCATGACACTGGCAGGCGTGGGTGTAACTGTTGGTGCGGCTTGTCCAACTACGTCTATTCGCATGCACAATGCCCGATTAAATTGCTTTACGAGTTAATCAGTATAGATCAAATTTATGCGCGTAAATAGATAGGCCTCAGGGATGTTGAGAATGGTTGACGAAAAATTACCATTGAAAATTGTACTTTAACCCGTTCGGCAAGCAGGTATCTACAATGCAAAACCAGTTATTATGGTATACCCGCCGTGCCAGCGCTGGTGAGGGTAGTGATATGCCGGCTGAAATTAAAGGCCCTTTTCCCAGCGGCCTGGTGTCACGTTATATCTTGCTGGGTCGTGTGCTACTGACGGATGAAGTGAGTGTTGACTGCAAGATATGGCGGCCAGCGAAAGAAGTCGCAGAATTAATTCCTGAAATTATGGTTGGCGGTGCCAGCGGCCCTGTCGCCCAGGAGCGCTTGAATGCCGCCAGGCGTTGGGCTGACGAACGTCTTGCGCGTGATCGCCGTGCCGATCAACCGCCCAATCCCGAGTTTCAAAGCCGGCGTGCGGGTGAGCGCCGTCAAGCAGAGCCTGCGGTAATTGTGCAGCATCGAATAGCCAAGACCAAACGCTCAACCGAGGAAAAAAATCTGAAAACGTCGCCATCCCCACGGGGTTACGGCATGTTTATGGCGATAGGTGGCATAGGTTTGTTGCTGCTTGCATTTATTTTTGTGCCACGCGATGAAACGGAAAATACCTTGCGGGATTGCCTGGCTGCGGCGCAACCAAAAGTGGATTGGAGCGGCTGTAAAATGGAAGGAGCCCAATTGGACAAAGCGAATTTGCAGGACGCACAGTTGCGTGAAACCATTTTAAATGGAGCTTCGTTGCAGCAAGCCAATATCAAAGGTGCTGATTTATCGTATGCCGTATTGAATTTTTCTAACTTGAGGCTGGCCGATGTGAGTGGTGCATTGTTGCAGGGCGCAAGTCTGCGGGGAGCGAACCTGGCTAATGCAAACCTGCGCGGCGCAAATCTTTCGTATGCAGATTTTTCTGGGGCTGACCTTTCCTCTGCGGATCTTGAGGGTGCAACTCTGGATAACGCAATCTGGATTGATGAAAGCCGCTGCGCGCCGCAATCGCTGGGTCGTTGTTTGGCTGTTACATCACGTTAATCTTTATTCAGGGCGTCTAATCACCGCATGGGCGCATTGTACACCGCTACGCACCGCGCCTTCCAACGTAGCCGGATAGCCGGTATCAGTATAGTCTCCCGCTAACCAGGCGCCATGTACCGGCAGCGCTGCTGCGGGGCGCACGCTATTAATGCCCGTGCAACATGAGAAGGTGGCGCGCTTTTCCCGGATAATTACGGAATCTGCGGCGTCATGCAACGGTGCAGGCCAATCGGTAAAAATCTGGGCTAGCTCTTTTACCACACGGGCGCTCAACGCCGGGTTGCTCAGCGCCATGTGTTCACCGGGGCCACTAATCACTACCGCCATCAAACCTGCGTGCCCAGACCCATACAGCCCCCGGTCAAATACCCACTGTGATGTCGTATCCAGTAACCCAATCATGGGTATCTCAAGTTTTATGTGGGATGGATATCGCACATACACCGTACAAATCGGTTCATGACTAATGCTCGCCAGCCGCTGAGCAATATCACGTAATGCTGCATGGGGCTCAAGCAAGCGTTGGCACGAGACGGGTGACACAGCAAGTATTACATGATCCGCAGCAATTTCCTGAGTGGCTGTTGTTACGCCCTGCACCACGCCACTATTGATGCGTAACCCCTGTACCCGTTGATTAAGCATCACAGTACCGCCGTGTGTTTCTATAAAATGCTGTGCTGGTGTTGGAAAAATAGCGCCCAAATCAGTTTTACAGAACAGCAGATCCGAGTCCTCACGCTGTTGGGCAAAAGCATCCTGTAACACGCGTATAAAAACCTGTGACGACGCAGTTTCCACTGGCGTATTAAGAATTGCCAGACACAGCGGTTGCCAAAGAATACGGATTAAGGAAGGGGGTTGTTTGTGCTGAACCAGCCACGCCGCTACGCTAATATCCTGCCCGATCTTTTGTTGTTGAAAGCGGGCTGTCAGTACACTGCGACACAGCGGGAGTGCAGCCAGGCGGTCAGCTATCGTCAACCCTGTCGAACGCAATAAACCCGTTATCAAATGCAACGGCGCGGGCAGGGCAGGGCAGCGAATGCGTACCTCTGGCCGATGTGGTGATTTAAGTAATAAATGCAACGGGTGGCGGTGTAGCACAGCCGTTTCAGTTACACCTGTAACGTCTAACAAACGTAATGTATCCCGATAGGCGCCGAGCAATAAATGCTGGCCATTATCAATAAGCTGGCCATCATGCGTTACGCTGCGTGCGCGTCCTCCCAGGTGGGGTGCAGCTTCCAGCAAGGTAACCCGGACACCGTGGCAACACAACTCCACGGCGGCCGCCAGCCCTGCCCAGCCACCCCCTACGACGACGACATGCATTTATTTTTCGCGAATTTTTTATAGCGACTTTTTTCATGGCGTGCAGTGCGCCAGGCAATCCATAATTTGCGCAACGGTGTTAATGAAATGCGCCGTTCGAGAACATTAAAGCCATCTTTTTCGATTTCTTCAAGAGTTGACAAATAAATCTCTGACATGATCAGGCCACTGCGTTGTGGATAACGGTCAATGTCTGGCAAATGCGAATAGGCTTGCGTGTAGTATTGGTGTGCGCGTTGCGCCTGAAATTTAAATAACTCACGCATATTGTCCGTGGTATGCGATTGCATAATATCTTCGGGCGTTACGCCAAAGCGTTCCAGTTCATCCAGTGGCAAATAAATGCGCCCGAGCATCGCATCTTCACGTACATCACGCAAAATATTGGTGAGCTGAAATGCCATGCCCAGGTCATGCGCATATTTAAGCGTGTTACGGTCCTGGTAGCCAAATATCTCCACCGACATCAATCCCACAATGCTGGCGACACGATGACAATACAGCGCCAGATCGTTAAAGGACGCATAACCTTGATGGTCTAAATCCATCTCCATGCCATTGATGATTTCCTGAAAATGTTCCTGGGGTAAATTATAAGCGGCGGTGGCAGCGGCCAACGCCTGGCCAACAGGGTGCCGCGATGTGCCCGTAAATAGCCTGCCGACTTCTTCGCGCCACCATTGCAGTTTAATGCGCGCCACATTGGTGTCTGTACACTCGTCAACGACATCATCGACCTCGCGGCAAAAGGCGTAGAGCGCAGTAATGGCTTGCCGTTGCGGGGGCGGCAAAAACAGGAAGCTGTAATAAAAGCTTGAACCGCTTTTAGCTGCTTTATCTTGGCAATATTGATCAGGAGTCATCGCGGGTGTGTGTTTAAGGAAATTAATTGAAGGAAACTCTATTTAAGCTGTCATTTCGAGCGTAGCGAGAAATCCTTTGCGAAGGGAGTTCAATATTATTATGGCATTACAAGATTTCTCGGCAACCGCTCCCGGCGTTGCTCTACCTCCTGCATCCCGGCAGCGTAGCGGTGTGCTCCTGCATTGCTCTACCTTCCGCCATCCATGGCGGTCGCATGCAGTCGTCCCGTTGGCCGAAATGGCATATCTGAAATTGTAGCATGATACATGTTTTATACGTCCGCGATGCCTGGCGAAACTTTGTAACATTTATCAATTTCTCCATCTCGCCCAAATGAATAATCCCAGGGTGTGATTTGATCAATTTTGTATGTGCATCAAGAGAGGCAGGAATCTTCGGATCGCGCATGAAAATTTTTTCTTGACTTTCTGTGAATGGGACATTATAAAATAGAATCACGCTTGATCCCACAAAGAAGGACAGGGCATGGACTGGGGGTTTGAATATCTTTTTTTCCCTTGTGGAAAATTTCAGCTTCGCGCTGGAGTTTTCTTTCCGATTTGCACGCGCCACTGCCACTCTCCTGCTTCACAACTATTCCAGCCTTCGGTATCCCCAAGGCCCGTTACGCCGTTTCTATGTCACCCCAATCCATGCAGCCATTAACAGGGAAGAATAGCCAATGAAAAAGAATAGCCATAGTAGTGCCCAGACTTTCACTCACTCATCGCCTCGTATCAACACCCTTGTTGCCGCGCTAATCGCTGTTGGTTGCGCCAGTCCGGTTTTGGCCGTCGATCGCACCTGGTTCGGCGGCGCTGGCGACTGGAGCGTGAACGCTAACTGGTCGCCAGTGGGCGTACCCGTCGCGGGTGATCTGGCCATCATTAATGGGGGTACATCAACCCTCTCCTTTGCTCAGGTAGTTGCCGGGCTTACGCTTAATGGTGGGACGTTGGCAGGTATTGGTAATTTGACCCTATCGGGTTCCTCGACTTGGAATAGCGGCGCGCAATCCGGCACTGGCACCACGCAGTTCAATGGCAACCTGGCCATCTCTGGCGACGGCAACAAGTTCATCGGTGGTAGCCGGGGAGTCAACACCGCCGGTACCACCACCTAGGGCGGCAACACGGGCGGTAACAATAACTACAACCGTATTCTCAACGGCGGCAGCGGCGGCACGATCAATAACAGCGGCACCTGGAACGACACCAACGCCTTCGCTACCTATATCGACGGCGGCATTACCTTCAACAACACCGGCACCTACAACAAGCAGGGCACTACTGTCACCACCCTCGCTGGCGCTTTTAACAACAGCGCCACCGGCACCGTCAACGTCAACAACGGTACGCTCAACATCGCCAGCAATTTCTCAAACGCTGGTGTCATCGACGTCGACGCGGGCGCCATCTTCCAGGTGAGCGCCACGAACTTCGCTAATACAGCAACCGGCGTGATCGGCGGTAACGGTACCGTGGCGACTCCGGCGTCCGGCCTGAGTAACAGCGGTGACATCGACCCCGGCAACTCCATCGGCCATCTCACCATTGACGGTGATCTGAAGCAGGCATTGACTGGCGTGCTGAACTTCGAGTTGACCGCGCTGACCAGTTTCGATCTGTTGACAGTAACGGACGATGTGATTCTGAATGGTGAAATCGCTGTGTGGAATCTGGGCTATACGCCGGTCATTGGTGACAGCTTCATGGTGATGACTTTTGACGATCGGGCTGGAACCACTTTCAGCAACCTTAGCGTCAATGGATTTGGCTCGGGCGTGACCTTCAATGTGCTCTACAATCCCAATGACGTGACATTGCAGGTGGCTGCGGTGCCGGAAACGGAAACCTGGGCCATGATGTTGGCTGGGCTAGGTCTGGTGGGTTTCGCGGTGCGGCGGCGCAATGTGTTAGGCAGAGGAACGGCGTCCGTATGACGTTAGGGTTCTTTTAGTGATGGAAACTCTGAAGTGTAACGTGTTGTCATTTCGACCGTAGGCGACCGCCATGGATGGCGGAAGGTAGAGCAACGCAGGAGCAATTGCCGAGAAATCTGTATATTAATAAAAATCCCTGCGGTAAGCGGTAAGCTGCGGGGTATTTCTATGTCATTTCGAGCACAGCGAGAAATCTTAAGCAAGATCCCTCACTTCGTTCGGGATGACAATAAACGCAGCAAGCTGCGGGGAGAGCGTAGCGAGGGGCCCAAACCCGAAGAGATTGAATTTTTTCAATAGTTGAATCTCCAAGATTTCTCACTGCGCTCGAAGTGGCGCACAGCAGAGCTTCCTTATGTTTGTTTCTTAAAGCTCGCCGCCACGATCATTTTCAGCCAGTCACCCATTCCAAGGCGCGGTCTGGCAAACACGTTGTCGTGTTGCGCCTGCAAGGCATTCAGTATGCGCAAACCACCCTGAATGGTCATACGCAATTCAAAACCAATACGCCCCGGCAACACGCTGCCTAACGGTGCGCCAAACAGCATCATCTCGCGGGTGCGGTCAATGACATGATTCATGAGTGCGCGCATCGCGGCATCGGTGTGTGCGGTGCGGATGTGTTCTTCGCTGACGCCGTAGCGTGCCATATCATCTTGCGGAAAATAAATGCGCCCCTGTTCGTGGTAATCCTGCGTTATGTCTTGCAGGAAGTTAATGATTTGCAGTGCGCTGCATACGGCGTCTGATTGCGCCAGATTCACCGGCGTGGCGAGGTTGTAAAGATAAAGTAGTAAACGACCCACTGGATTGGCAGAATAACTGCAATAGTGTAAGACTTCGGCTTGGGTAGCATAACGATGTTTGGTGACATCCATACTGAACGCAGTGAGCAGATCATAAAAAAGTTCCAGTGGCAGGGCATGTTTTTTTATAACATCGTCCAGCGCTATAAAAATCGGATCATTGACTTTCGCACCAAGCTTGAGCGTGTCAAGGTGGCTAACATACGCGTTGAGTTGTGCAAGGCGCACAGCAGGCAGGGCATCACCTTCGTCGGCAAAATCATCGGCAGTGCGGGCAAACGCATAAATAACGCTGATGGGTTCGCGCAGGTGTTTGGGTAAAAAAACCGAAGCGACCGGAAAGTTTTCATAGTGCGAGCGCGCCATCCGCATACAATGGGCGTAGGCATCACGCAACGACATGGGGTGCGGACGGTTATTGGACATCAGGGTTTATGACTTCGACGCTGCGTACACCTTTTTCGATTTGCTCTGGTATTTCCAGTGTTTTCGGCGCGCTAATGCCCAGTTCAGTAAATTTGCGTGCGCCGGGAATAATCTGGTGTTCAAAAGAGCCGACGGCTTTGTTGTAATGTTCGAGGCTGCTGCCCAGACTTCTGCCCAGTTTAGCCAAGTGTTCTGAAAAAACACATAAGCGTTTATGCAAATCTACGCCCAGGTCACGTATCTGTTCCGCATTTTTGGCAAGCGCCTGTTGCTGCCAGCCGAAGGCGACAGCACGTAATAATGCGACAAAACTGGTGGGCGTGGCCAATATTACTTTCTGGCGTAACGCATCTTCCAGCAGGGCGCGATCTACATCCAGTGCGGCGCTGAGAAACTGGTCGCCGGGAATGAACATCACCACAAAGTCGGGGCTATTATTGAATTGACTCCAATAGCTGCGTGCCGCAAGCTCGCGCACGCGCTCACGTACCTTGCGCGCGTGGCGTGCCAGATGCACGTCGCGTGTTGCATCGTCGGGCGCTTCTACGGCGCTTAGGTAAGCATCCAGCGGGGTTTTTGCATCGACAATAATCTCGCGTCCGCCGGGCATGCGTATAATCATGTCAGGCCGCATCGCGCCATCGGTGGTGTTGGTGTGTTCCTGCTCATAAAAATCGCAGTATTCCACCATGCCCGCCAATTCCGCCAGCCGTTTCAATGTCATCTCGCCCCATTGGCCACGCACTTCCGGGCGGCGTAACGCCTGCACCAGGTTGCGTGTTTCACTGTGCAGAATTTGTTGTGTTTGTGTCATGGTCTCCAGATGTTTGGTGATGGAGCCATACGCCTCTTTGCGCTCATTTTCAATCTGGCGAAATTGTTGCTCGGTTTTTTGCAGCGTTTCTTTGATGGGGCGCAGCAGGCTTTCAATGGATTTTTCTTTTTGTTCCAGATCGCCTTGCGCCTTGATCTGAAACTGCTTGAGGTTCTCCTGGGCGAGCTTCAGGAATTCTTCAGAGTTGCTTTTGAGCGCTTCGCTGGAGACCACCGAAAAGCTTTGTACCATTTGGGCGCGCGCATGTTCAAGCGTGACCAGTTTTTCCTGGGCAATACGCCGCTCTAATTCAAGGGTGGTTTTTAATTCAGTATTCTGTCGGGTGATTTCCAGAAACTGGCGTTGTGCGCGTTGATGTGCAACAAACCAGCCTAAGGTGGCGGCAAGCATGGCGACAATCACCAACATGAAAAATAAAAGGAGTTCAGACATGATTATTCCATGACTTTAGCCGGGGGACGTTATTCCAATTCTTGTTAAAAACACCACTTGTCATTCCGGACGCATGTGAGGAATCTTAAGGATTTCTCGCTACGCTCGAAATGACAGGTAAAATGATTTCTGCGAAAGATATAGGCATTTCTAACGAGCATTGGAATTACACAGAACGTGCCGCAATCCATTCTAAAATTTCCCGGGGATGTTGAATCATGGCGTCGGCATTCCACAAATGCGGTTGGTCGGTTGCGTCGATGTAACCAAATAACGCGACCAGCGTGTGCATGCCAGCACTTTTGCCTGCCTCAATATCACGTTGTGCATCGCCAATATACAGGCAGTGGCTGTTGTTGCTCCCAGATTTTTCGCAGGCATATAACATTGGTGCGGGATGGGGTTTTCGTTGCGGCGTGGTATCACCGCTGACAATACACGCGGCGCGTTGCGTGAGGCCGAGTTGATCAAGCAATGGTTCGGTTAGCCAGGCCGGTTTGTTGGTGACCACGCCCCACTTCATGCCGCGCTGTTCGATGTCTTGTAATACCTCATCCATACCGGGAAATAAGCGTGTTTCACGGGTTAGATGGTTGCGGTAAATTTCCAGAAAACGGGTGCGCAGCATGGCAAAGCGTTCGCTGTGCGGTTCATCCAGCGCCAGTTGCACTAATGCAGTTGCACCGTGTGACACGCGCGGGCGAATTTGTGAAAAAGGTAAGGCAGTTAAACCAATTTCTTCACGCACAGCATTCAGCGCAAAAGCCATGTCGGGCGCGGTGTCTGCCAGCGTACCATCCAGATCAAACAGCACGGTATGTATTGGGCTTTTCATAAGCGGGTCATGCGTCGGTACGTTCGCGTGAGCAATGAGCTAGGTAATTGACGTCGATGTCATTGCCCAGCGAATAGGTACGGGTCAGCGGGTTATAGGTCATGCCGGTTAAGTCATGCAGCGTTAATTCCGCCGCGCGCATCCAGTTGGCAAGTTCAGAGGGGCGTATGAATTTGCTGTAATCGTGAGTGCCTTTGGGTAACATATTGAGCAGGTATTCTGCGCCGACTATCGCCAATAAATAGGCTTTGGGAGTGCGGTTCAGCGTGGAAAAAAACACATGCCCGCCGGGTTTGACCAGACGCATGCACGCTGCCACCACGGAAGCGGGATCGGGTACATGTTCCAGCATTTCCATGCAGGTGACAACATCAAACGCAGCGGGTTGCTGGTCTGCCAATTGCTCGGCGGTGATTTGCCGGTAATCTACTTCGGCACCCGACTCCAGCAGGTGCAAACGTGCCACCGCCAGCGGCGCTGCCCCGGCATCAATGCCGATGACTGCCGCGCCGCGCAATGCCATGCTTTCGGTAAGAATGCCACCGCCACAGCCCACGTCGACAACACGCTTGCCCGCCAAGGGTGCATGGCTGTTGATATAGCTGAGGCGCAATGGGTTAATATCATGCAGCGGTTTGAATTCGCTGTGCGGATCCCACCAGCGTGACGCCAGCTCTTCGAATTTGGCAACCTCGCGGGGATCAATATTTTGTGTGGTTTGGTTCATAATATGCCTAGAATAACATGAGACTTCATGGATTTGGCGCATTTTCACTCGCCAAGATAGGCGTGGCGCACTCGCGGGTTGGTTGACAAGTTGCTGGCGGTGTCGTGCAAGGTAATCAGGCCGCTTTCCATGACGTAGCCACGGTGGCTGATTTCGAGCGCAAGTTTGGCGTTTTGTTCCACCAATAAAATGGTCATGCCCTGCCCGGCGATATGTCGAATCGTTTCAAAAATCTTGCTGACCATGAGTGGCGCCAAGCCCATGCTGGGTTCATCAAGCAGGAGTAATTGCGGTTTCGCCAGAATGGCACGGCCCAAGGCGAGCATTTGTTGTTCACCTCCCGACAGCGTGCCGGCTTTCTGGTGGCGACGTTCATATAAGCGCGGAAACAGGCTGTGGATATAGTCTGTTTCACTTTTGATGGCGGCATGATCGTTACGTGTATAGGCACCCATCGCAAGGTTTTCTGCGACGCTCAGGCGGCTGAAAATGCCACGCCCCTCGGGCACCAACACCATGCCACGTCGTACGATTTCATGGGTAGGGTGGTTAGTAATGGAATGCTGCTGGTAGTGGACCGAGCCGTGTGCGGTGGGCACCAGGCCACACAGCGCTTTCAGCGTAGTGGTTTTCCCGGCGCCGTTGGCGCCAATCAGGCATACCAGTTCACCGCGTGTGATGCAGAAATCAATACCCTTGACGGCCTGCACGCCACCATACGCCACCGCCAGATTTTTTACCTCCAACAACAACCTGCGACCGCCATGGATGGCGGCCGTTCCTGCGCTTCCTGCGCCCACGGCACTTGTGCATCCTTGCACGGCGGAAGTGCTGGAAACGCAGGAGGAGTTTTCCAGCCTCACGCGACGCTACCGCCCAGATAGGCTGCGATGACGCGCGGGTCACGTTGTACGTCGGCGGGTACTCCTTCGGCAATTTTTTTTCCATAATCAAGCACTGCGACACGATGGCATAAACTCATCACAAGTTTCACATCGTGTTCTATCAACAGCAGCGTTAAACCCAGCTCATCACGCAGGCGTTGCAATAATTTTTGCAACGCCACGCGTTCACTGGGGTTCATCCCAGCGGCGGGTTCATCCAGTGCCAACAGTTGCGGATCAGTCGCCAGCGCGCGGGCGATTTCCAGGCGGCGTTGATCGCCATAAGAAAGATGCTTGGCCACGGCGCGGGCATGTTTTGCAATACCCACCACATCGAGCAATTCATGGGCGCGTTTGCGCATGGCGGCTTCTTCGGCACGTACCGCCGGGGTACGCAGTATCGCGCCAATCACACCCGCATGGGTACGCGCGTGCCGCCCCACCATGACATTTTCCAGCACCGTCATATTAGCGAACAGGCGAATATTCTGAAAAGTGCGTGCCAGCCCCAGCGTTACAACAACATGGGGTTTTAGTCCCTGCAAGGTATGTTCATTGAAAGTAATGTTGCCGGAGGAAATGCTGTATAAACCAGTAAGCACGTTAAACAGCGTGGTTTTTCCCGCGCCATTGGGGCCGATCAGGCCGAAGATTTCTTTGCTATGGATATTCAAGGACACATCATTCAGCGCACTTAAGCCGCCGAAATTTTTCGTGACATTGTGGGCGCTCAATAACGCAGCAGGTAAGGCGGCGCTTTCGGGATTACTACTTGGCATCTGAAAGCTCACGCGAACGTTGCCGTGACGGCCATAAACCCGCAGGGCGGAAGATCATCATGATAATCAGCGCCAGGCCGAATAACAGCATGCGTAAATCTGAAGGATCGACCAGCACCGACCCAAACAGATAGCGTTGCAGATCGCCAATATAACGCAAGGCCTCAGGTAACACGGTCAACAACACGGCGCCCAGAATCACGCCTGGAATATGCCCCATGCCGCCCAGCACAATCATGCACAAAATCATGATTGATTCGAGCAGATTGAAGCTTTCGGGGCTGACGAATCCTTGCAAGCCCGCGAACAGGCCGCCGCTGACGCCGCCAAATGAAGCGCCGATGGCAAAGGCCAGCAGTTTGATGTTGCGGGTATTAATGCCCATGGCTTCAGCGGCGACTTCATCTTCGCGGATGGCGACCCAGGCGCGGCCGATGCGTGAATTCTGCAAGCGCATGGAAATGAAAATGACCAGCAGGGTGAGGAGCAGAAACAGATAATAGATGTTATAGCTGCCGGGAATGGCGATGCCGGCAATAGTGTGCGCTTGATTCAATGAGACGCCACCGACATAAAATGGGTCGATCAGGTTGATACCTTGCGGACCATTGGTAATATTGATTGGGGCGTTGAGGTTGTTGAGAAAAATACGAATGATTTCGCCGAAACCCAGCGTGACGACTGCCAGATAATCGCCGCGCAATCGTAATGTGGGCGTGCCCAACAGCACGCCAAAAAGACCGGCAACCAGCGCGCCAATTGGCAAGATAACCCAGAAAGGTAAATGCAGGCCGAAATGCGGAGACGCGAGCAGGGCATAGCAATACGCGCCCACGGCGTAAAATGCCACATAACCCAGGTCCAGCAGACCTGCATAACCGACAACAATATTAAGCCCAAGCGCGAGCATGATGTACAACAGTGTGAAATTCAGCACCCGCACCCAACTGCGGCCCAGGCCAAGGTCGACCAGAAATGGCAGCGCGGCCAGCAGGGCGCCCACCACCACGAAAGCAATCCATGCCGCACGGCGATCATGTTTGAAAGTGGACCAGCGCGTTGCAAAATGATTCACCACATTACGCCCGTTCTACTACGCGCTCTCCGAGCAGTCCGGAAGGGCGAAACACCAGCACCAGAATCAACACCAGAAACGCAAACACATCTTGATAATGGCTGCCGAGGAAGCCGCCAGTAAGGTCGCCGATATAACCCGCGCCGAGGCTTTCGATCACACCCAGCAGCAGGCCACCGAGCATCGCTCCGGCGATGTTGCCGATGCCACCTAATACGGCCGCGCAGAATGCTTTCAAGCCCAGCAGGAAGCCCATGTAATAATGCGCCAGGCCATAATAGGCGCCAACCATTACGCCCGCGATTGCGGCAAGCGCGGAACCCAGAATGAATGTAATGGCGATAATGTTGTTAACATTCACGCCCATTAAACTTGCTGCCTGCGGTGACTGCGCCGTGGCGCGCATGGCGCGGCCGAGCCGGGTTTTGTGTACCAGCATGATTAACCCCGCCATCAACAGCGCCGAGAAAATAAAAATGAAAATTTGCAGGTTGGAGATGGTCGCGCCGAGAACTTCATAGCGCTGTATGGGAATAATCGGTGGAAACGAAATATATTGCCGTCCCCAGATCAACATGGCGGCATTCTGCAGCACAATGGATACGCCAATCGCCGTGATGAGTGGCGCAAGGCGCGGTGCGTGGCGCAGTGGCCGATAGGCAACACGTTCAATCACAAAACCCAGAGCCATGCACGCAGGAATGGCGGTGAGCACGCCCATGAAAACAATCATCACACCAGGCAAGTCCAGCGTGCTGCCGATCAGCAGATTGATGACGGCCAGGCTCACCATGGCGCCGATCATGGTAATTTCGCCGTGCGCGAAGTTGATTAATTCGAGAATGCCATACACCATGGTGTAACCCAGCGCGACCAAGGCGTAGATGCTGCCGAGTACTAAACCGTTGATAAGTTGCTGGAGGAAGATGTCCAATATGTCTGCTCTTAAGGATTACTTGGCTTCAAGTGTCTCAAGCACTTCCCATTTACCGTTTTTTACTTGATAGAGCGTAATCATTCCGTCCTTAAGATCGCCTTTCCCATCAAAGCTGATTTTCGCCGTGACGCCGTCATGGACGATGCCTGCCAGCTTGGGCAGGTATTTTGCGGGTTCGACCGAATCCGCCTGCTGCATGGCCGCGATCATGACATTTACCGCATCATAACAATATGGGGCATAGAGTTGAATCTGGCCGTATTTGGCGGTAAATCGTGTGCCAAATTCCTTGCCCCCCGGCATTTTTTCCAGGGGCAAACCGGGCAGCGAACTGTAGGCGCCTTCCGCATCGCCTGCCGCGAGTTTGATAAACTCTGGCGTGCTGCCGCCGTCACCGGTGAGAAATTTAGCGGTTAGTCCCAACCCGCGCACCTGTTTCATCATGGGTCCGCCTTGAGCATCCATGCCGCCGTAAAATAATATATCAGGCTTCACGGATTTTATTTTGGTTAAAATAGCCATAAAGTCGGTGGCTTTATCAGTGGTGAATTCGTGCGCCACAATCTGCGCACCGCCGTTCAAGACGGCTTTTTTAAACTCATCAGCCAAGCCCTGACCATATGCGCTACGGTCGTCAATGATAGCGATTTTCTTGCCGCCCATTTGATGGGTCGCGTAGTAACCCAGCACTTTGCCCTGCTGTGCATCGTTAGCCATGACGCGAAAAGCAGTTTTGAAACCTTGCGCGGTGTAGGTGACATTGGTTGCTGACGGGGAAATTTGCACGATGCCGGCATCCGAGTAAATCTTCGATGACGGGATGGTGGTGCCAGAGTTGAGATGCCCAATCACGCCTTTGACTTGCTGATCCACGAATTTCTGCGCCACCATGGTTCCCATGCGCGGATCGGCCTGGTCATCTTCGCTGATCAGTTCAAAACGGATTTTTTTGCCGCCTATTGTTATGCCCTTGGCGTTGGCTTCATCAATGGCCATTTTAGTGCCGTTTTCGTTGTCCTTGCCGAGATGGGACTGGGGGCCGGTCAGCGGTGCGGCGGCGCCGATTTTTACCACTTCTTCCCCCGCTTGCGCTGTTGCAGCCGTGCCGGGATTCGTTGCAGTGCTGGTGTTATCCTGTTTGCCACAGGCAACCATCGCCAGGCACAGCAGGGGGATAAGGTTTTGCGCAAGGCGGGAGTATTTCATGATGGTTTTAATCCTGGGCGTATTGTGATGAAAATATAAAAATAACTACTTTGTGTAAACAGTGATATAAAACCCGTGAAATAATATTTCATCCCATTTTTTTATTTACAGAGCAGGTATTTATGCCGAACAAAGCATAAGGGGGGCACCATCCTATAAGCCCTGTGGCAATCGGTAATAAACCAATCCAGCCCCAGGGTGTTTGTGGGCCGATAAATACCAGGCTTACCAAACCCAAGCCTGCGACAACCCGTATTACACGTTCTGTTGAACCTACGTTTTTTTGCATGGTGATACTCCTGTTAGTTTATGCGGCCGCGCTGCTGGCCCTTGAAAAATCGTCGGCTAATTTTGTGCGCATTTCATAGGCTTGCCGCGCAATGTTCACGTCTTCGAGAAAGTAAGGTAATTCCTGCAATGTCAACGCTTGCGGGCCGTCTACCAGCGCCTTGGCAGGGGCAGGGTGAAAATCTACCAGCACCATATTGGCGCCAGCCATAATGCCCTGTGCAGTAACGTGCATGATGTCGAGGATTTTATCTGGTGCGCGTTCACGGCTGCCGACAGAGTGTGATGGGTCGATGCACACCGGCATACGCGTCAGGCGTTTAATCGCTGGCACGTGGGAAAAATCCACAAAATTACGGTGCGGATCGCCCATGTTGGTTTTCATGCCGCGCAGGCCAAACACCACGTTACGATTTCCCTCGCTCGCCAGGTATTCTGCAGCATTGAGCGACTCTTCGAGCGTGATACCAAAGCCGCGTTTCAGCAGCACCGGAAACTCCAGTTGTCGCCCGACGATTTTCAGCAACTCAAAATTCTGGGTATTGCGTGTGCCGATTTGCAGCATGACGCCAGTGGGGTTGCCGGTGTGCCGCAACGCTTCACGGATCTCATCCACATGCGACTCGTGCGTCACTTCCATGGCGATTACTTTTATGCCGTATTTGCCTGCCAACTCGAAAACATAGGGCAAGCACGCCTTGCCGTGCCCCTGAAATGAATAAGGGTTGGTACGTGGTTTGTAGGCGCCCATCCGCGTACACACCTGGCCATTATCGCGCAACGCCTTCATCATCAGCCCAACATGCTGTGGTGTATCTACCGCGCACAGGCCTGCAAAAACATGCAGGGTATCCTGGCCAAAACGCACGCCGTTGTAATTAAAATGCGTGGCGCGGCCGTCATCTTTGTGCCGGCCCAGAATCCGGTATTCTTCGGATATCCGCACCACGCGTTCTACGCCGGACAGGGTGTTTATTTCTTCTTTCGAAAGGGGAACGGTATCGCCAATCAGATAAAGCTCGGTGAGCACTTGCTGCGTGCCAGATTCCTCATGCAATCTTACCTGAATGCCTGGCAGATGCGCGAGATACTCGATGATGTTTTTGTAATCGACGCCTTGCTTGTCAATATTAGGCTTAAGTATGATAATCATCGATTATTTCCATAAAATATGGGATTTTTTGCTATTGGTATTTTAAATAAAAATTATCCAGGCGCTGCTATTTGCTGGAGTTGGGTGCAGGGCTGGAGGGGGGTGCCTGACCGGGTAAGGCAATCCCTTCTTTTTTGAAAGCCGCTTTGATGCGCTGCTCTATGTCGGGGCCTAAGCTTTGCGCCAGTTTGCGTGCTTCCATCATGCCTTCATTAGCAATGAGCGCCATGTTGGTGATGCTTTTTTTGCCAGTGGGGCTTTGATAAAAAGCCAGGACTTCCTTCAGTTCAGCCTGTGTGAAATATTTATTGTAACTGGCCACGGTTTTTTCCGTGAGGCCACCAGGAGCATTTACTTTTTCTTTAAAAAGCGCCGTGAGATCCTTGTCAAGATTAGTATAAAAGCGCGCGGGGATCTCAGGGCGCGCTTGCTTAAGGCTATTTGCCATGTTTTGAGTAATGGCGCCCGCAATCTGCGCGGGCATATTGTCACTGCCGGTAATGTCCATCAGCTTGAGAATATCGGCTTTTTTGCCGCTGGTTAATTCGTCAGCGTGCACAAATAGCGGCATTACGACAAGTAAAGAAACAGCCAGGGTACGAGTCAGCATAAGCGCCTCATTTTATAAGGTAAATGGATGTTTTGGATGCCATAAAGCAGGCATCGCAACAGGTTAAGTGTGTTGTATGGCGAGAAAATTGTCAATAAACTCGATATTATGGACACTCTCGCAGTACACTTGTCACAGTACATCATCCATCATCGTGCAGGCCATCCCGTAAGGAGTAAATAGTATGCTGCAATCTCATAATTATGGCTTTGGAAAAATTGTGGACATGAGCGTGGAACAGGCAGAAACGCGTGTCACCGAGACGCTTAAAGAGAAGGGTTTTGGCATCCTCACGCGCATTGATGTGGCGGCAACGCTGAAACAAAAACTCGGTGCGGATATGCCACCGTATGTGATTTTGGGCGCATGCAATCCACCGTTAGCGCATCAGGTGATTACCGCTGAACCCGAGGTGGGATTGTTGCTGCCGTGCAATGTCATTGTTTATCAGGACGCCAACCAGCAAGTGCATATTTCGGCGATGGATCCTCAACCGGTAATGAGCTTGATTGATAATGCCCAGGTCGTGCCGATCGCCCGTAAAGTGCGCGCTTTGTTGCAGGAGGCGCTGGAAGCGGTATGACACGTTAACCGATTGGTTACCCGCTTCCCAAGCCTGCAGGATATTGCAAAATCAAGTATATTAAGTGGTATGCGCGTGTGCTATGCAGGCATGATTTTTGCTTTTCCCTGTTTTCAGATTTGAAAAATGGCGTTAGGACACCTCTAAAATCCAGCTTAAGGAATAACTCAGCGTGTTTGAAATTATCAAGGCGGGCGGATGGGTGATGATACCCATCCTGCTCTGCTCGGTGGTTGCGGTAGCGATTATCGGCGAGCGGTTGTGGGCATTACAGCGCAAGAAAGTATGCCCGCAACATTTGGTGCCGCAAGTCTGGCAATGGGTCAAGAATAATCAACTGGAGGGCGTGCATATCGCGGGCCTGATGAAGGATTCACCGTTGGGGCGGATTCTTGCGGCGGGTCTCATCAACCGTCATCAGGATCGCGCCATCATGAAAGAAAGCATTGAAGATGTTGGTCGGCATGTAGTGTTTGATCTGGAACGCTACCTGAATACGCTGGGTACGATTGCGGCGGTGTCGCCATTATTAGGCCTATTAGGCACGGTGACGGGTATCATTCGCTCGTTCAATGTGATTTCGGGAGCGGAAGGGATGGGTAGCCCGGCATTGCTGGCGGGAGGCATTTCTGAAGCGCTGATCACCACAGCGGCCGGTATGATGGTGGCTATCCCCAGCCTGATCTGTTACCGCTATTTCCGTGGCCGTGTCGATGAGCTGGTGGTTTATATGGAGCAAGAGGCGCTTAAGCTGGTTGAGATACTGCATGGCGATCGCGGCCGTGAGCGTGATGCGGATCCGCGTGAGCGTGATGTGGATCTATTGGTCTCAGGAAAAAAACGCGCGTGAAATTTCGCAGCAAACATCGGGAAGAACTCGAGCTTAACCTGATACCCCTGGTTGATGTGGTATTGTTGCTGGTGGTATTTTTCATGTTGTCGACGACTTTCAATAAAGAATCGGCGATTACCGTAGACTTGCCCGAAGCCTCGCCTGAGGTGCGCGACACACAGAAAAAAATATTGGAAATTACCATTGATGTGCGGGGTGATTTTTATATTAATCAGAAGCGGGTGGTGAATACCCAAATTGAAACCCTGAAGCGCGCACTGGGCGCGGCAGCCGGGGAATCGCGCGACATGCCATTGCTGATCAGTGCCGATGCCAAAACGCCGCACCAGGCCGTGGTCACAGCGATGGATGCGGCCGGGCAACTGGGTTTTGTACATTTGTCGCTGGCCACCAAGCGCACGAATAAGGCAGCACGTTAACATGAGCGCTGATCTAGCTGATCCAAACGGGAAATCCCCTGATTTAAACGGGCAACGCCCTGCAAAAAGCGCCGCGATGGTTTACCGTCGCTTGTTGAAATACGCAGTGCCGTACTGGAAACGCTTTTCCGTGGCAGTCATTGCCATGGTATTTTTTGCCGCCACCGACACTGGTTTTGCGGCGCTGATGCAACCCATGCTGGATGGCAGTTTTGTCAAGAAAGACCCCGCTACCATCAGCCTGATTCCCCTGATGATCATCGGCCTGTTTTTGGTGCGCGGCGTGGCTGGTTTTTTGTCTTCTTATGGCATGGCTTGGGTAGGCAGACAGATTATTAATGACATGCGGCGGCAAATGTTTAATCATCTGTTGCGCTTGCCCGCTCCTTTTTACGACAGCAACCCTTCCGGGCAATTGATTTCAAAATTGATCTACGATGTAGAGCAGGTTTCACAGGCCTCTACCAATTCTGTCACCATTATTATCCGCGATACACTCACCGTTATTGGCCTGTTGTCCTGGATGTTTTATCTTAACTGGAAACTGGCGCTGATCTTTCTGGTGATTGGGCCGTTCATTGCAATTTTGGTGGTCTATGTGAACAAGCGTTTTCGCCGCATTAGCGCCAGCATCCAGAACAGTATGGGCGGTGTCACGCAAGCGGCCGAAGATGCCATTCAAGGGCAACGCGTCATCAAGATTTTTGGTGGCCAGACATATGAAGCTGATCGCTTTGAGGAAATCAATGAAGCCAATCGTCGGCAAAATATGAAAATGACAGCCACGCGTGAAGCAAGCGTGCCGTTTATTCAGTTTCTTGCCGCCTGCGCTTTAGCCGGCATCGTTTATCTGGCAACGCTCGACTCGATGCTGGCAACCATTACCGTGGGGACGTTCATGTCATTTATTGTGGCGCTGATGATGTTATTGGCACCCATCAAACGCCTCACCACCGTGCATTCATCCATTCAGCGCGGCATTGTTGCCTCTGAAAGCATTTTTGAGTTGCTGGATCGTGATCTTGAAAAAGACACCGGCAAAGTACATATGCAGCGCGCGCGGGGCGTTGTCGAATACAGCAATGTTTCATTTACCTACGATGCGGCAAAGGGCAGGGTGCTGGAAAACATCAGCTTCAAGGCTGAGCCGGGCCAAACCATCGCGTTCGTGGGGCGTTCTGGCAGTGGCAAGTCTACCCTGGTAAGTTTGTTGCCGCGTTTTTATGATGTGCAGATGGGAAGTGTGAGTATTGATGGGCACGATATTCGTGAAATCACCCTGGATAATCTACGTGATCAGGTGGCGTTGGTCGGCCAGGATGTGACACTGTTTAATGACACGATCGCCAATAATATTGCCTATGGATCGTTGCACAAAGTCACGCAGGATGACATTGTGCATGCGGCTGAATCTGCTCACGCCATGGAATTTATTCGCCAGTTACCGCAAGGCTTGCAAACCATGATTGGCGAGAAGGGCGTGTTATTGTCAGGCGGACAGCGGCAGCGTTTGGCCATCGCCCGCGCCTTGCTGAAAGATGCGCCGATCCTGATTCTGGATGAAGCCACCGCGTCGCTGGACACCGAGTCAGAGCGCTATATTCAGGCGGCATTAATTCAATTGGTGCGCAATCGCACCACGCTGGTGATTGCGCATCGTTTATCTACCATTGAACGCGCCGACATGATTATTGTGATGAACCAGGGCAGGATTGTCGAGCAGGGAAAACATGCTGAATTGCTGGCGCGCGGCAGTCATTACGCCAGTTTGCATCGCATGCAATTTGCAGCGTCCCCTATCATTGTCCCAGCCAGCTCCCTTGTGTGATGCAGGCATGCGGCGGCTAGATTATTATTGGTATCACAAACATCCGCTGGTGATGTTACTGGTTCCCTTATCATGGCTGTTTTGTATGGTGGGTATTCTGCGGCGCAAAGCCTATCAGGCACATCTGTTAAAAGTAACCCGGCTGCCTGTACCCGTGATTATCGTGGGTAACATTAGCGTGGGTGGTACGGGTAAAACGCCTTTGGTCGTGTGGCTGGTAGATTTCCTGAAACAGGCGGGGTATAAGCCCGCCATTATCAGTCGTGGTTATGGCGGAGCCGCGCAGAAATGGCCGCAGCGCGTGCTGCCAGACAGTGATGCTGCATCAGTAGGTGATGAAGCCGTGCTGTTGGCGCGGCGCTGTGATTGCCCGATGGCCGTTGCCCCCAACCGTGTTGCAGCCGCGCGGATGGTGCTGGAAAATAACGGATGCGACATCATCGTGTGTGATGATGGATTGCAACACTACGCATTGGCACGGGACATCGAAATTGCCGTGATTGATGGTGTGCGGCGCTTTGGCAATGGATACTGTTTGCCGGCTGGCCCATTACGTGAGCCGCCGGACCGTTTGGACGGTGTAGATTTTGTGGTAGTGAACGGCGAGGCTACCGGAACTATAAACCAGGCGGCGGTTCTTGCGGAACCCTTCGCTTACGCTCTTCCCTGCGCTCACCGCACTTGGGCATCCGCCGTGCAGGGATGCACAAGTGCCGCCAGAGGCAGGAGGCCGAAAGCGGCCTGCCCGACGCAATTTTCCATGCGTCTTCATCCTGGTGCGTTGCGGCAGGTAAATGGTGATAATAAAATCTGCGATCTGGATGTGTTTCACGGACAGGTTGTGCATGCGGTGGCTGGCATTGGCCATCCCGCGCGGTTTTTTCAGTATTTGAAAGGATCAGGGATAGAAATTATAGAACATGCATTTCCTGATCATCATCCGTTTACAGCGCAGGATATACAGTTCGGCGATGATGCCAGCGTAATAATGACAGAAAAAGATGCAGTCAAATGCCGCGATTTTGCGCGTGAAAACCATTGGTATATGCCAGTTGATGCGCAGTTGGATTCTGAATTTGGCGAACGCCTGCTGAAGCAATTAAAAATGAGGAAGGTAAGCAATGGATAGAAAATTACTCGATATTCTGGTGTGTCCGCTATGCAAAGGGCCATTAGTCTACAAAAAAGCAGCAGAAGAATTGATTTGCAAGCCAGACCGTCTGGCGTACCCCATCCGTGATGAAATACCCGTGATGCTCGAAGAAGAGGCGCGTCATGTCGGTGCAGAGGAAGAAATCTGAGTGATTTTTTGCGTCGTCATTCCAGCACGTTATGCCTCCAGCCGCTTGCCAGGCAAGCCGTTGCTGGACATTGCGGGTAAGCCGATGATCCAGCATGTTTATGAGCGTGCTGTGCAGAGTGGCGCAACAGAAGTGGTGATTGCCACGGATGATGAACGTATCCGTCAAGTGGCCGCTGATTTTGGCGCACTGGTGTGCATGACAGCCGCGCACCATCCCACCGGTACCGATCGCCTCGCTGAAGTGGCACGCTTACGCGGCTATACCAGCCAACATATTATTGTTAACCTGCAAGGCGACGAACCCCTCATGCCGCCTGCGTTGATTCGGCAGGTTGCTGAAAATCTGCAATCCCACCCGCAGGCCAGCGCAGCTACTTTATGTGAGCGTATCACCTCATCCGCAGAATTGTTTGATCCGCATCTGGTGAAAGTCGTCATGGACAAACAGAGTTACGCGCTGTATTTCAGCCGTGCCCCGATACCGTGGGATCGTGACGCCTTTGGCCAGACGCCGGATGCAGCCAACGGATTACCCGCGCGTTCGGAGCATTACCGGCACATCGGTTTGTATGCCTACCGCGCGGAATTTTTGCAGGATTATGTGCAATGGCCTCCGTGTATTATTGAACAAACTGAATCATTGGAACAATTGCGTATCTTATGGAATGGGCACACACTACACGTTGCCGAGGCACTGGAAAACCCCGGCATTGGTGTTGATACAGCAGAGGATTTGGCACGGGTGCAGCAGCTTCTGAAGTGATAATCCCCATGCTTGTTAGAAGCGCCTATATCTTTCTCAAGATCATTTTATTGTCATTTCGAGCGTAGCGAGAAATCCTTAAGATTCCTCACATGCGTTCGGAATGACAGGTGTTGTTTTTAACAAGAATTGGAATAAAGACAGGGATTATGCTTAAAAAATTGTGGCGACTATTTAGCCCTAAAAAAGTGGAGCTGCAAAATCTCACCGACTTAAATAATAAACGTGCATTGGAGCAAAAAATGGTACGTGTTCTTTTTGTTTGCATGGGCAATATTTGTCGTTCTCCCACCGCAGAAGGCGTGTTTCAATCATTGTTGAAACAGCACGCTCTCGAAGAGATGGTCGGGGTTGATTCGGCGGGTACACATGCCTATCACATTGGTCATGGCCCTGATCGGCGCTCCCAGGCGGCGGCATTGCGCCGTGGCGTTGATATCAGCACGCAAAGTGCGCGCCGTGTTGAAGTGGCTGATTTTGAAATGTTTGAATATGTGCTGGCGATGGACGAAGAAAATATGGCGGCATTGCATGAAATTTGCCCGCCAGAATATCGGCATAGAGTGCAGCTTTTTCTCGCATACGCCCCGCATTTAAATATAAGGGAAGTGCCGGATCCTTATTATGGAGGATTAAACGGCTTTGAGCGTGTGCTGGATTTAATTGAGGCCGCCGCGCAGGGGCTGGTGGATGACATCAAGCGCAAACACTTGCCCACCTGAACCCGAGATTGGCGCGTGCCATTCATGATATGAATAAGAGTGGGCACACAAGGCGTGCCCACGCTGCGGGATTTTACTCTGCGTTTGATGAATCTTTAACGCTTCCTGCTATCGGTGGCGTAGATTCAACTGACGCCGACTCGGGACGCGGCCGGTAAGGATTGCTGCGCGGTGGGTAGGGGGGTAAGCCACCGCCCGGTTTTTCTATGCCCGACACTGTGCTGGCGCTTTCATTGATACTGGCGATGGTATTGGTGCGGGGTTCCGGTGTTGCAGCAAGCGACGCGCTGGAGTTCACGCCTGCATTTTCATTAGGCGCGCTGTCCAAGGATGCACGAGGAGTCTCGTCAGAGGGGGCTCGCGGCACTTGTCCATGCGTGGACGGCGCAGGTTGTTGAGCTTCCCTCTCCTGCGTTGGCGCAACATTTGGCATGGCAGCGGGGCTGCTGGTATGAGAGATTACTGCTGGTTCTGAAGAATGCTCATCCTCATGCGCGTCTGCCCCCGCAGTGCTGAAAACACCTGAGGATTCCGCTGATTTGTTATCATTGCTGGGGCTGCGTCCATCTTTACGACGGCGCCGTCCACCGCGTCGACCGCGTCGACCGCCGGGGCGTGTACCAGCCGGTCGGGGTGTAAATCCAATACCCTCATCAGCCGGTGCCACATTCTCGCCTTCAGTAACAACCTCAGCCATCACCGCCGGGCTTGTTTCACCTATGAGAATAACATCTGCGGGGCGCGCCTGGGCGATAGGCTGCGGCAGGCGCGGTGCCTGTTGCTCTTCTTCCGCAGCAGGGTGTGCGAGGCGTGCCAAGGGAGTGGGAGGAGGTAACATCATGCTGGAAGAAGCAGCCACTGCAGAGGGACGTGCAGGCGGGGTAGACGCTTTCATGGCTGGCATAGGTGCATTTGCTTTGGGTGCCGCCACCCCCGCCGCTTCGGCGGAAGGTTGTTGTGGTTGCTTGCGGTCTTCCCCGGATGCGCGAGGTGGCCGATTGCGTGGGTTGTCACGCCGCGGTTTGTTTTGCCCCTGCCCCTCACTTTGGCCCTGTTTTTGATTATTAGGGTTGGTTTGAGTGCGTGATTGCTGTTCACTGCGCGGTGGCCGTGAAGCTTGCTTCTTGTGCGGCTCTGCCCTGCGGCGCGGCGCTACGGTTTCGTCTGTGCTAATAGAGGTCGTCGAGGGCTGGCTGCCCCCAAATAAATTCGCCCACAGACGTTTGATAAAACCACCTTCCGCTGCTTTAGAGTGCGCTTCTGTTACAGGCGCGGACGTGGTGGGCATGGGCGCAGGTGTAGCAGGTATAACGCCCTTCACGGCAGGCTCTTCCGCGATGACCTTTTTAGCGGTGGTGTCTTGGGCCGTTACTGTTTCCGGTGCGGTCATCAGTTGATAACTGGCAGGTGCGGCGCCGTCGCGTGACATTTCTTCGACCTCATCGGCGCGCAAACGCTTCACTTCATAATGCGGCGTAACAAATGCCGGATTGGGAATCAGCACCACGCGGGTGCCATGACGTGCTTCTGCCATGCTGATAACACTGCGTTTTTCATTCAGCAAGAAACTGGCAACATCCACTGGCACTTGTACGATCACTTGTGCGGTGCGGTCTTTGGAGCCTTCTTCTTCGATAAGTCGCAAAATCGACAGCGCCAATGATTCCACGGTGCGGATATGGCCGTGACCCTCGCAGCGCGGGCACACTATTTCACTGAATTCGCCGAGTGATGGACGCAGGCGCTGGCGTGACATTTCCAACAAACCGAAGCGTGAAATGCGCCCGATCTGCACGCGCGCGCGATCCATTTTCAGCGCGTCTTTCATGCGATTTTCCACTTCACGCTGATTGCGTGCCGGGGTCATATCAATGAAGTCGATAACTACCAGACCACCCAGATCACGCAGACGCAACTGGCGCGCAATTTCATCGGCTGCTTCCAGATTGGTGTTCAGCGCGGTTTCTTCAATATCACTGCCTTTGGTGGCGCGTCCGGAATTGATGTCGATGGCGACCATCGCTTCGGTGTGATCAATAACAATGGCGCCGCCGGAGGGCAGGCGCACTTCGTGCTGAAATGCGGTTTCGATCTGGCTTTCAATCTGATAACGTGAAAACAATGGCACGCTATCCTGATAAAGTTTGATCTTGTTGATGTTCTGCGGCATCACCTGCTGCATGAAGTCGCGGCCCTGTTGGAACACCGCCGGGTCGTCAATCAGGATCTCGCCAATATCCTGGCGAAAATAATCGCGGATAGCGCGAATGATAATGTTGCTTTCCTGGTAGATCAGGAAGGGCGCGGCCTGCTCGCGTGACGCTTCTTCAATGGCGGTCCACAAGCGCAGCAGATAGTCTAAATCCCACTGCAATTCTTCGCCGCTTTTACCTACCCCGGCGGTACGCACGATTAAACCCATGGTGTCGGGAATGGCCAGGTCAGCCATAATGTCGCGTAATTCGCTGCGGTCTTCGCCTTCAATACGGCGCGATACGCCACCGGCACGCGGATTGTTGGGCATTAACACCAGATAACGTCCGGCCAGGCTGATAAACGTGGTTAGCGCGGCGCCTTTATTGCCGCGTTCTTCCTTGTCGATCTGCACCATCACTTCCTGGCCTTCGCGCAACACGTCTTTAATGTTGACGCGGCCGCCTTCGGCAGTGCGGGAGAAATAGCTTGGGGAGATTTCCTTTAGCGGCAAAAAGCCGTGGCGCTCGGAACCATATTCAACAAATGCGGCTTCCAGGCTAGGCTCGATGCGGGTAATTTTACCTTTGTAAATGTTGGATTTTTTCTGCTCTCTTGAAGGTGTTTCAATATCCAGGTCGTAAAGTTTTTGCCCATCAACCATCGCTACGCGCAACTCTTCTGGTTGCGTAGCGTTTATTAACATTCTTTTCATGTGTTGTTATATCTCGCATGCTCGACCACTGGCACGGTATGGAGTGCGTGGAGTCAGGCTGAACCAGGGCGCGATACGGACGGATTAAGCGCATTGATGAGATATACAATGGCCAGAGCAGCGGGAAAAAAGCATTCCTGATGATTTTTGCGTTTGCATTGCTTCGTCTTTGCCTTTTAACAGGTAAAGGTACAGGGCAAGCGACAAGCGCTATACCCTTAAGACAGCAAGATGAAACCAAAAAACCATGTTTCAGGTTTTTTGCCGCAAAATCAACATGGGGCGAGGGTGAAGTATTTCCATCTGACCTTGCGTGACTCATCAAGAGTCGTCAGGCCAAATGGTTTCAACCCTGCCGCCACACAATCCCCCGGTTATCGGGTGCCCTTTTACTGGGCGTGGATTGTGTGCTTAAGAATTACTTTACACGCGCTGGCGTATATCAATCGTTTACGCATCAACCCGACAGCGACTCGCCTGAAAATCAGCGCGGCTCGATCTGGGCGCTTCTGGAGATTTGTTAAAGCTGTCTGCGCGGCGCTCTTATCTGTCCCCGGAGTTGCCGGGGGTGCGCTACCGCCACTCTATGCAAGGTGGAGGAGCGCGCCGCATTCTCAGCCAGATCAAATCTCTACAAAACACCGGTCACTGCATGTCGTGGTGTGAGAGCATATTTTTTACCGCTCATTTAAAGGGTTGAGCGATATTAAACCCATGTGAAGACCTGACATTCTGGTTTTAGCGGTCTTCGTTGCTTTTTAATAAATGATGAAACCCATCTGTGGTGCGTGAAATCGCTTATTTCCCAACGCCAAGACATTGGGGAGTATAATTCTAAAACCGGGTAACCCATTGCTTCTTAGCTGTTGGAACCCGTCGGGATATTTCCAGCGACCTGTCCAGCGTTCTGTCACCAGAGTCCGCGCATCCTAATACAAGCGAACACGCATATTACGATCATACTATAACATGTTTACAAAAAGCATCAATATCTATCGATAAACTGTTATTATTGTAACTCTATGACGATATCTCCACAGCCTAAAACCGCCCCCGCCCCGCGTATTCTTGAAGTTGATGCTTCCCACGAAGGTCAGCGTATAGACAATTTTTTGATGACGTCCCTCAAGGGCGTCCCCAGAAGTCATATCTATCGCGTGCTGCGCACCGGTGAAGTGCGGGTCAACAAAGGTCGCATTAAACCCACTTACCGCGTGCAGGAAGGGGATTTGGTGCGTATTCCGCCCATTCATACCGCCGAGCCTGGCGCGGCGCCGAATCCCGGTGCGCGCGTTCTTGATTTGATCTCCAAAAGCATTATCTATGAAGATAAGGGTTTGATTGTTATCAATAAACCCCCGGGGATCGCCGTGCATGGAGGCAGCGGATTAAGTTATGGGGTGATTGAGGCGCTGCGCATTGCGCGACCTGATGTGCCTGATCTGGAGCTGGTGCATCGTCTCGACCGGGAAACCTCGGGTTGTTTGATGATCGCCAAAAAACGGAGCGTGCTGCGCGGCTTGCATGACCTGCTGCGCGGTGACCGGGAGGACAGTGGCGCCGTAGACAAGCGCTATCTGGCCCTGGTGCAGGGGCGCTGGGAAGGGGGGCGGCAAACGGTGGATGCCAGCCTGCTCAAGAATCAGCTCAGCTCGGGCGAGCGCATCGTGCGCGTGTCCGACACGGGCAAGGCGTCCACCAGCCTGTTTCAGCCGCAGGCTATTTATGCGCAGGCGAGCCTGGTGGAAGTGCGGCCGCTGACAGGCCGTACCCATCAGATTCGCGTGCATGCGGCGCACATTGACCGCCCGATTGCCGGTGACGATAAATACGGCAATGAGGATTTTAACAAGCGTATGGCGACGCTGGGTTTGAAGCGGCTGTTTCTTCATGCGCATTCGCTGTCGTTTGAATTGCCGGATACCGGGCAGCAGATCAGCGTGAGCGCGCCGCTGGACGATGAATTGAAAGCAGTGTTACAACGCGTGTCGCAACATCCCCCATGAGTGTGCCGTTTAAATTGCTGGTGTTTGACTGGGATGGAACCTTGATGGACTCCGAGGCGCGTATTGTGACCAGTTTTAATGCCGCGATGGTTGATGTGGGCGCCGCACCGCTGCCCGATGCCGTAGTGCGCGATATCATTGGTCTGGCGTTGCCGGAAGCGCTCCAGCAGTTGGTGCCGGATGCCGACAGTGCCTTGCAGCAGCGTGTAATAGAACGTTATCGCCATCACTATTTGTATGCGAGCCAGATTCCCTCGCAATTATTTCCCGGCGCGGCCGATACTGTATGGGAATTGCGCCAGCAAGGTTATTTGCTGGCCGTGGCCACCGGCAAGGGGCGTCGTGGGCTGGATAGTGTGTTGGTGGAAACCGGGTGCGCAGATTTTTTTCATACCACCCGTTGCGCTGACGAAACCTTTTCCAAACCCCACCCGCGAATGTTGCTGGAGATCATGGACGAACTTGAAGTTGATGCCGAAGACACCCTGATGATCGGTGATACTGAATACGATATGCGCATGGCGCAAAATGCAGGCACCGCCGCACTGGCAGTGAGTTACGGCACCGGTTTTACGAACGACGCGCCGCAGCGTTTGCTACAATGGGGCGCGCTGGCGTGTGTTGATAGCATTGATGAACTAAGGGAGTGGCTGCGCGTACACGCAACCTGAACACGCAATTTTTATAAGTTAAAGAGACACATTACATGTCAGACAATACTCAAGGGCCGCCTAACATGGATCCTGTCAAACCCGAAGACAAATGGACAACCACTCAGCCATCGCAGGCGCGCACCACCGCTGGCGCAAAAGAGGGTAGTCCGGAATGGGAACGGGATGTTCTTAAAAAATTGGCATTTTCCGCCGTGGATGAACAACGTCGTACACGCCGCTGGAGTATCTTTTTCAAAGTGCTGATGTTCGGTTATTTGTTTACGTTGCTGTATCTTTACCTGCCATCCATGGATCACGGTGGCCTGGAAGGGAGCAAGAAACACACGGCATTGGTAGAAATCAATGGCGCCATTGCCGCCGATTCTGAAGCGAATGCTGACAGCATTATTACTGGCCTGCGCGATGCATTTGAAGACGCCAATACCGCTGGCGTAATCATCCGCATTAATAGCCCCGGCGGCAGTCCGGTGCAGGCGGGATATATCAACGATGAAATCAAGCGTCTACGCGGCCTGCATCCTGATACTCCCCTGTATGCAGTGATTACCGATATTTGCGCATCCGGGGGTTATTACATTGCGGCGGCGGCTGACAAAATTTATGCTGATAAGGCCAGTCTGGTAGGTTCCATCGGCGTGATTATGGATGGCTTTGGTTTTGTTGATACCATGAAGAAGCTTGGTGTGGAACGCCGTTTGTTGACGGCTGGTGACCACAAGGGTTTTCTTGACCCATTCTCACCCGAAAAACCTGAAGAAGTCGCGCACGTTAAATCGTTGCTGGATAACATTCATCAGCAGTTTATTACGACCGTGAAAAAAGGGCGCGGTGATCGTTTGAAAGAAGATAAAAACCTGTTTAGTGGTTATATATGGACAGGTGAGCAAGGCCTGCAACTGGGGTTGGTGGATGCCTTGGGCAGCAGCAGTTATGTTGCGCGTGAAGTCATCGGCGCTGAAGACATAGTTGATTTCAGCCAGCAGCCCCCGTTGTTCCAGCGCTTTGCCGACCGTCTGGGCTTGGCGATGGCCAAAGCGGTTTCATCAGCCTCGACGGCAAGTTTAAAAAGCGCACAGGATTTGGCCGGTAGTATTAAATAACAAAAAAGATTAAGCGTCATGTCAGGAAATACTTTCGGAAAATTGTTTACTGTCACCTCGTTTGGTGAGAGCCACGGCGCGGCGCTGGGTTGCATCGTTGACGGCTGTCCGCCGGGCATGGCATTAAGCGAAGAAGACTTGCAGGGTGATCTGGATCGGCGCAAGCCCGGTACTTCACGCCATACTACGCAACGCCGTGAAGATGATTGCGTGAAAATTTTGTCAGGTGTGTTTGAAGGCCGCACTACCGGCGCACCGATTGGTCTGGTGATACACAATACTGATCAGCGCTCAAAAGATTACGACAAGATTAAAGATCAATTTCGCCCCGGTCATGCCGACTATACCTATCAGCAGAAATACGGTTTTCGGGATTATCGGGGAGGAGGGCGTTCCTCAGCGCGTGAAACCGCCATGCGTGTGGCGGCAGGCGGCATCGCTAAAAAATATCTGGCGGAACGCTATGGTGTTGCCATACGTGGTTATCTGTCACAGCTTGGCCCGATCAAGATTGAAAATTTTGACTGGGACGAAGTAGACAATAACCCGTTCTTTTGCCCGGATGCCGCTAAAGTGCCGGAAATGGAAGCGTACATGGACGCGCTGCGCAAAGAGGGCGACTCGATTGGCGCGCGCATCAATGTCGTCGCCAGCGGATTACCGCCGGGCTGGGGCGAGCCGATTTTTGATCGCCTCGACGCCGATATCGCCCACGCCTTGATGAGCATTAACGCCGTCAAGGGCGTAGAAATTGGCGCCGGGTTTGCCAGCATTGAGCAGAAGGGCACGCAGCACCGCGATGAAATTACGCCACAAGGTTTTTTGAGCAATAACGCCGGCGGCATTCTCGGTGGCATTTCTTCCGGGCAGGATATTATTGCCAGCATCGCGCTCAAGCCTACCTCCAGCATTCGCCTGCCGGGGCGCAGTGTCAATGTGCGCGGCGAAGCGGAAGAGGTGGTCACACACGGTCGCCATGACCCGTGTGTAGGCATACGCGCCACGCCTATCGCTGAAGCCATGCTGGCGATCGTGTTGATGGATCACATGCTGCGCCACCGCGCACAGAATTGTGATGTGGTGTCGGCAACACCTGTTATTCCTGCAACAGCAAACTCATCTCGATAAATTTCTCCCTGCGCGTCATTTCGACCGAAGGCGACCGCCATGGAAGTTAGAGCAACGCAGGAGCAGTTGCCGGGAGAAATCCTTGTCTCAAGTCTCGAGTCTCGAACGAAAGTGAGAGAACTTTGAGAGATCTTCATAAGATCCCTCACTACGTTCGGGATGACAGTTATTCTTTGCGGTCGAAATGACAACATATCAACATATCAATTTGCGGTTTCTTTATGCCCTATTGGCGCTTATCAGCGTTTTATTTAATCTTCTTTTCATCGCTGGGTACCATGCTGCCTTACTGGGGGCTGTATCTCGAGTCGCTGGGCTTTAAGCCCGCGCAGATTGGCGAATTGATGGCGCTGGTTATGGCCACTAAAATCATCTCACCCAATGTATGGGGCTGGATTGCCGATCACACGGGCAAACCAATGGCGATTGTGCGTCTGGGATCGCTGGCCGCTGCCGTGGCGTTCAGCGCCGTGCTTTTTGGGCATAGCTTCCTGTGGCTGGCGGTGGTGATGACCGTATTCAGCTTTTTCTGGAACGCGTCCTTACCGCAATTTGAAGCCACTACATTCAGCCACCTCGGCAATCAAGCGCATCGTTACAGCTCCATTCGTCTGTGGGGTTCAATTGGTTTTATCCTGGCGGTGACCGTGCTCGGCTCTATTTTTGAGGCAGTGGGTATCGGCGCGTTGCCTGCGATTTTGTTGACCTTGATGATCGGCATCTGGCTGATGAGCTTGCTGGTGCCGGAGCGTGAATCGCCAGTGATTTCAGATCACCTGCCATTACGTGAGGTGCTGCGGCGCCCGGAAGTGATTGCTTTGCTGGTGGTATGTTTTTTGATGCAAGCCAGCCACGGCCCGTATTACACGTTTTACTCAATTTATTTAGAAGGCCACGGTTATTCCCGCACTCTCATCGGTTGGCTGTGGGCGCTGGGGGTGATCGCCGAAGTGCTGGTATTCATGTTCATGCACCGTCTGGTGCCGCGCTTTGGCCTGCGTAATATCTTTCTTGCCAGTTTGTTATGTGCGGCACTGCGCTGGGCGCTCATCGGCTTGTACGTAGATAATCTGCCTATCATGATTTTCGCGCAAACACTGCACGCCGCCAGCTTTGGCATTTACCATGCTGTTTCAATTCAACTCATCCACCAATATTTTACAGGACGCAACCAGGGGCGCGGCCAGGCGCTCTACAGTAGCCTCAGTTTTGGCGCGGGTGGTGCGGCGGGCAGTCTTTACAGCGGCTATATGTGGAGCAGTGCCGGGCCATTGGCTACGTATTTCCTGGCGGCGATTATTGGCGCCGTCGCATTTTTAGTGGCGTGGCGTTCAGTACGTATTGAGTCTTGATGTCTATTTGGGGTCTACCATAGACTCGGCGCTGGCGCAAAACATCGGCAGCATGCCGGGGTTTGGCGACACCACTATGGCAGAACTAGGGGGCGGGCCTCGGCACGATTGAGCGTTTTGACACCGAGGCCGGGCTGGTCTTGTAGGTGGGTAGGGCGACCCTGGACAACCGTTCAGGCAAAAAGACCGGTGCCAAGGTATCACTGCAGGTTAATACCCGCGCCAAGGCGGCCATGAGGGGGGCGGTGGCACGGCATAGCCCCTCTCACGCGCTTGCTATGACAAGAAGCGCGCAGAAGGAAAAAACATAACCCGGCCATTCGTTCCTTGGGTCGCCATCGGGCGCGGGTGATCTGGCCTAGGGTGAAACCGGGGAAGTCCTACGAAATCCGTGAAAAAAGCATGAAAATTTAAACGGGATGTTCACGTCTTGATTTTTGACATTCTTTGCTTAAAACAACTGCTGAATATTCCTGCGGACACCATAATATAATATTAAATTATAATTTAAGAATATATTATTACTTTTTATTCTAAGTTAACTCCCCTATAGTTCGCTCCACATGCATTACACAACTCCAAGGAGATTAGCGATATGCGTTGGCGGTTATTAGCAGGGTTTTATAGCGTGATTCTGTCACTCGCAACGGGTTCGCCCGCCTTCGCGGATACGGTTATACGCGTCGGGCATCTTCCCAATCTCACCCACCCTCAGGCGCTGGTGGGGCGGGCGACAGGTGAATTCGAAAAAAATGCCGGAGCCAAGGTTGAATGGACGGCGTTTAATGCAGGCGCATCCGCCATGGAAGCCTTGCTGGCAGGCGAGCTGGATCTTGCCTATGTCGGCCCCAGCCCCGCGCTCAACGTCTATGTCCGCTCCAAGGGTCGGGTGTTGCGCGTCGTTGCCGGTGCGGCCAGTGGCGGCGTAGCGCTGGTGGTGCGCAAGGATGCGGGCATTCGCAACCCGGCTGATCTGAAAGGCAAGCGGGTAGCGGTGCCGGGGCTGGGCAATACCCAGGATGTCGCGCTGCGTTCCTGGCTCAAGGCCAAGGGTCTGGATAGCGGCGTGCAGGTTATGCCGGTCAAAAACCCGGAAATTTTTACCCTGTTCCGGCGCAAGGAACTGGACGCCGCCTGGGTGCCCGAGCCATGGGCCACGCGTCTGATACAGGAAGCCGGTGGCGTATTGTTTGTGGACGAAAGAGACTTGTGGCCGGAGGGCAAATTTCCCTCCACCCTGCTGGTCGTCCGCACTGATTTTCTGGTGAAAAACCGTGCCTTGGTTAAACGCTTTGTCGCCACCCACATCGGTTTGACAGAAGCGATAGTCCAGAAGCCTGACGAGGCCAAGCGCAACATCAACGCGCAGTTGACCAAGCTGATGGGCAAACCCCTGCCCGCAGCGCTATTGGATGAAGCCTTTAGCGGCATCGCCGCCACTTACGATCCCATCCCCGGCGCACTGCTGAAAGCTGCCAGACAGGCTTGGGAATTGAAGTATCTGCCGGGTGCCCAACCACCCGATGTGGCACCCATTTTTGACCTGTCACTGCTCAATGAGGCGCTGCGCGAACGCGGCAAACCCCTCATAGCTGTCCCCGCTACAGTCAAACGCTAACACTGGATCAGGAGAAGCGCGATGCCCAAGGTAGAGATCAACGGCGTATCCCAGGTATTCTGGTCGCAATCCGGCGCAGTGCAGGCGCTGGCGGAGACGTCACTGTCGATAGATGAAGGCGAATTCGTCTGTATCGTTGGCCCGTCGGGTTGCGGTAAATCCACCCTGCTGAACCTGGTCGCAGGGCTGGCAAAGCCGGACACCGGTCAAGTGATCGCAAATGGCAAACCCGTGACCGGCCCCGGCCCCGACCGCGTGGTGATGTTTCAGGAATCCGGCCTTTTTCCGTGGCTTAACGTCCTGCAAAACGTCATGTTCGGGTTAAAGATGGCCGGCGTGCCCGAGCCGGAAAGGCGTGAACGTGCCGAAAAGCTGCTGCACATGGTGCATTTGTCGCGCTTCACCCAGGCATGGGTGCATGAACTATCGGGCGGCATGAAACAGCGCGTGGCTCTGGCGCGGGCATTGGCACCGAACCCTGACATCCTGCTCATGGACGAACCGTTTGCCGCGCTGGACGCCCAGACGCGGGACATGCTCCACGACGAACTGGAAGACTTGTGGGCGAGCACCCGCAAAACCGTCATCTTCGTAACCCACAATGTGCGCGAAGCAGTGCGGCTCGGCACCCGCGTCATCGTCATGACCGCCCGTCCGGGCCAGGTAAAGAACACCTATGAAATTGACCTGCCCCGTCCCCGACATATTGAGGACATTGGACTGGTCAAAATCGCGGCGACCATCCGCGATGACTTGCGTGACGAAGTGTTACAGGCCACCCACGAGGAAGGAATAGACTGATGAATACCGTTGCGCACCAAGAATCATCTGCAGCGCTCACCGCTATCTCGCATGCCAGGGCGCGCAAAGACCGGCTCGACCGCTGGCGCATTTATGCTATGCGTGTGGCATTTTTTGCATCCCTGATTGGCCTGTGGCACACATTGGTGTGGCTGGAAGTATGGGATGAAATGATTTTTCCCTCATTGCCGCAGGTAACAGAAACATTGTGGCTTGGCATAAGCGATCAATCGCTGCCGACCGCCATCGCTATCAGCATGCAACGGCTACTGATCGGGTATGGACTGGCGCTGTGCATCGGCATACCGCTCGGCCTGTTGCTGGGCCGCGTGCGCTGGTTGAACGAGACGGTTGGGATGCTTGCGATGGGGCTACAGGCACTGCCGAGTATTTGCTGGCTGCCTCTGGCGGTGCTGTGGTTCGGCCTGGGCGAGAGCGCGATGATCTTTGTGGTGGTGATGGGCGCCGTCATGGCGCTGACCCTGTCGACACGCGACGGGGTCAAAAACCTGCCGCCACTTTATATGCGGGCGGCCCATGTGCTGGGCGCCAGCGGCTGGCGGCTGTACGTCCATGTGATGTTGCCTGCCACGCTGCCCGCCGTACTGACCGGAGCAAAGCTGGGCTGGTCGTTTGCCTGGCGCTCATTGATGGCCGCTGAGCTGCTGCTGGTGGGGGTGGGTCTGGGCTCATTGCTGGAACGAGGCCGCGAACTGCACGATATGTCGCTGGTGGTGGCGGTGATGATGGTCATCATGTTCGTTGGCCTGATGACCGATCGCTGGCTGTTCAGCCGTCTGGAACAACGGTTCGTCCATCGCCGCTGGGGAACAGCGGCATGACACCCTGCATCTGGATCATGCCTGGAAAGGCTCCAGGCATGATCAGGCTGCTTTACGTTGCTCAATTACACAAATCCTATCGATTTACCAACATACCGGTCACTCGTGCTCGTGGGGTCACGTCTTGATTTTTGACATTATGCGTTCAAGCAACCCATCTTTACAATGTCGATGGCGTAAAGCAAGGCATCAAAGCCCGCGTGCCTATATAATAAAGCCAGGGTTTTAAAAAATCAGGAAAATTCATGCAAGACATACTCGCAAAAGCGGCGCACATCAAGCTGGTGATTTTTGATGTGGATGGTGTACTCACCGATGGCAGTTTGTATTATGACGCGCAAGGCCGCGAGCTTAAGGTGTTTCATTCGCGTGACGGCCATGGCATGAAAATGCTGCAAAATACCGGTGTGGAAGTTGCTGTAATTACCGCGCGCACGTCTGAAGCGGTGTCGCACCGCATGACGGGGCTGGGCATCAAGCATGTGTATCAAGGCCAGCAAGATAAATATGCAGCGTTTCAAAACCTGCTGGTTAAGCTTGATCTTGACGCCAGCCAGGTGGCGTATGTGGGTGATGACGTGATTGATCTGCCGGTGATGTTGCATGTGGGGTTGGCGATTGCGGTTCAGGATGCGCATTCGCTGGTAAAGCACCATTGCCATTGGCAAACGCCGAGCATGGGTGGGCGCGGCGCGGCGCGCGAGGTGTGTGAGTTGATTATGGAAGCGCAACACACCCTCGACGCGCAATTGCGCGTTTATCTGGCGCCTGAGCCTGTCTGATACTTCATATGGATATCATAAAGAATAATTGGCGCTGGGGATTGGTTGTGCTGGCGCTTGCCGCGCTGGCGGCCTTGAGTAACTGGTTACAGCAGTCGGCGGAACAGGCGGCACCAGCACGCGCCAGCAGTGAGCGCCATGATCCGGATTTTTATCTGAAGGATTTTACCCTCACCACCATGGATAAAACCGGCGCGCCGCGCAATCGCCTCGAATCTCCTTACATGGTACATTATACAGATGATGATACTTCTGAAGTGACCACGCCACGTATGCAAGTTTTTAGAAAGGATGCGCCGCCTTGGCATATTGATGCAGGGTCGGGGGTGATACTCTCTGAAGGAAAAACTGTACTGTTGCGTGATGGCGTCGTAATCAGCCGGAACAATCCGCAAAATGGACAGCACACTACGCTCCGCACCCCGGATTTAACTGTCACGCCCGATAGCGAATCTGCCGAAACTGCCAGCCCGGTGAATTTTACTGACAGCGCCGGCAATGTCGTCGATGCCGTTGGCATGCGCGCTAATTTCAGGGATGAGCGCCTGGAATTGCTTTCGCAGGTAAGAGGAAAATATGTTTCAACAAAGAATTAATGCAATGCGGATTTGTCTGGCGGCCTGCCTGTGCCTGATCGGGCTGTGGCCGCTCACCAGCGCCGCAATGACGGGCGATAAAGAACAACCCATCACCATTGAAGCGGACCGCGTCGATATCGACGATAAAAAAGGTGTGAGCATCTACCAGGGCAAAGTGCGTGTGACGCAGGGCAGCATGGTGATGACAGCCGACACCGTAACTACCCACGCGGTGGGTGATAAGCAGGCCAGGCAGCGCGAGCTGGATAAAATAATTGCCGTGGGTGCGCCTGCGCATTTCCGTCAGTTACTCGATACCAAAGATGCCAAAACCGGCAAGAATGAAGAAATGCGCGGCCAGGCGCTACGCATCGATTATTTCGCACGGGAAGAGCGCCTGGTATTGCAAGGTGGCAGCCATATATGGAAAGAGGGCGATGAATTTTCCGGAAATGTTATTGAATATGACGTTGCCCAGGAAACGGTAAAGGCCGCGATGGGAAATGTTGGGGGACAGGCAGGGGAGGGTCCCCCGGAGCGGGTGCATGCAGTGATTCAACCGCGCCGCAAAAAAGACGCCAAGGCGCCATGAGTTTTTTTCTGTGAGCCTCATGCCGTGAGTGTTTTAATCGCACATGATATTGCCAAACGCTACCGCTCGCGCAATGTCGTGAATGGCGTATCGCTGGAAGTGAACAGCGGTGAAGTGGTCGGCCTGCTAGGGCCCAATGGCGCGGGCAAGACCACCTGCTTTTACATGATCGTGGGTCTGGTGCCGTGTGAAAGTGGCGCCATCACCCTGGATGGCGCGGACATCACCCACTATCCCATGCACGCCCGGGCGCGTATGGGGGTGGGCTATCTGCCTCAAGAGGCCTCGGTTTTCCGTAAGCTTAGCGTCGCTGATAACATTCTGGCGATTTTGCAAACTATTGCGGGATTAAGCCGCGCGCAGCAGCAGGAACATCTGGAGCAATTGCTTCAAGAACTGCATATCGGCCATATCCGCACCAGTTTAGGCATGAGCTTGTCAGGCGGTGAACGGCGCCGGGTTGAAATAGCACGGGCGTTGGCGACCCGGCCGCGTTTTATTTTGCTGGATGAGCCTTTCGCTGGTGTCGACCCTTTGTCCGTCATTGATATTCAGAACATAATTAACCACTTATGCGCAAAAGGCATTGGCGTGTTAATTACTGACCACAATGTGCGCGAGACGCTTGGTATTTGCGGGCGTGCCTATATCATGAATGCAGGCACTGTTATTGCAGCCGGTTCACCGGATGATATTATTAATAATCAGGAAGTTAAAGATGTTTACTTGGGGCAGCAGTTCCAATTGTAGCAAGCGTGGCAAAACGGGTTACACTACACTAACTCCCCCATTGAGATCACGGCGTGATATATTACTCGGATTACCTGCTGGATCGTCCCTTTTATTAATATGAAACAGTCACTTCAACTTCGGCTTGGGCAGCATCTTACCATGACGCCCCAACTGCAACAGGCGATCCGCCTGCTGCAGTTGTCTACGCTTGAACTGCAAACCGAGGTGCAGCAAGCTTTGGAAGCGAATCCCCTGCTGGAGCTCGCCGAAGAAGGGGAGCCCGAATCCGTGGCGGCTTTCGAGCAGGAAATGCAATCCTCGCTTCAAATGGTTGAAGATTTGCTGCAAGCCGCAGAACATTCTGAAGCCCAGGAATACATGTCCACCGAAATTACCGGTGGCATTATGGACAACATGTCCACGACGTCTACAAGTGCTGACAACGCCGACCTGCCCAATGGTGGCCTGGATGGAGAAAGGCACGAAGCTGACGTGGGTATGCAGCTCTCCGAAATTCCTGATGACCTGCCGGTCGATAGCTCGTGGGATGAAATTTATGATTCCCTGCCGCAGACATCCAGCGGCGATCAGGATGGGCGTGAATACGAAACGCAGGGAGAATCGCCCGCAGCATTGTACGATCATCTGACATGGCAGATGCGCATGACGCCCTTTAGCGAAACCGATGCAATTATTGCCACCGCTATCATTGATTCAATTAATGATGATGGCTATCTGACCAGCTCCCTGGAAGATATCTGGACCAGCCTGAAACAGGATCTCGACATAGATCTGAGCGAAGTGAAGTCGGTATTACAGCATGTGCAAACTTTCGACCCGCCGGGTGTGGCTGCCCGTGACTTGCGTGAATGTTTATTAATCCAGCTACAGCAATATGCGTCATCCACCCCGTGGCGCGAACAGGCCATGCACATCGTGCGGGAACATCTGGATCTATTGGGAAGCCATGATTACGCACAGTTGATGCGCCGCATGAAGGTGTCCCAGCCAGAACTGGCACAGATTAATGGCCTGATTCAAAAATTAAATCCCCGCCCCGGCAGTCCTTATTCCAGCAACACCTCCGAATATGTCATTCCTGATGTGTTCGTCAGAAAAAAACGCGGTGTATGGCGTGTCGAACTCAACGCAGAAGCCATGCCGCGAATCCGCATTAATTCCCAATATGCGGGCTTGATCAAGCGTGCCGACAACAGCACTGACAATACCTATTTAAGAAATCATTTGCAGGAAGCGCGCTGGTTTATCAAAAGCCTGCAAAGCCGTCATGAAACATTGTTGCGTGTCGCATCATCCATTGTGGAGCGCCAGCGTGCCTTTCTTGACCATGGCCCCGAAGCCATGAAGCCCTTGGTATTGCATGATATTGCTGAGGTGGTGGGCATGCATGAATCAACCATTTCGCGGGTGACTACGCAGAAATATATGCACACGCCGCAAGGGATTTTTGAGCTTAAATATTTCTTTTCCAGCCATGTGTCCACGGCAGAGGGCGGCATGTGTTCCGCCACTGCAATACGTGCCTTGATCAAGAAATTGGTGGCTGCGGAAAATCCGCAAAAACCGCTCAGCGATAGCCAGCTTGCCGATCTTCTTGCGCAACAAGGCATCAATGTAGCGCGCCGCACGGTGGCGAAATACCGTGAAGCATTGACGATCGTGCCTTCCAGTGAGCGGAAGCGATTAACCTGATTATTTTTCAGTAACATTCCTGTCAGGGTGAGGGGGATGTTTTGAAGGGCGCCTCTATAAATGCGATCAAGGTGCGAGGGCAAGGCGAAAATAGGCGAAAAAGCGGAGTGTACACGTAGTACATGAGCATTTTGAGCCTATTTTCAACGCAGCCATCGCGGCTTCAGCGAATTTATAGAGGTGCCCTTAAATCAAGCAAAGGAATGCCACGGTGATGTAAGTTAACACATTCCCCTGCACAGCTTAATGGCGTGCTTTGGATGAGGTATTGCGAAAGAACATGCAAATAGCAGATTTAGTAACACCCGAACGTGTTGCCTGCAGCGCTAAAATAAGCAGCAAGAAACGCGCGTTTGAATTATTGGCTGAATTGCTTGCTAAAAATCAGCAGGGATTAAGCCAGGCAGAAATCATGGACAGCTTGCTGGCGCGTGAGCGTCTGGGCAGTACGGGTTTAGGGCACGGTGTGGCGATCCCGCATGGCCGCAGTAAAAAATTGAGCCGCGCCATCGGCGCTTTTGTGCAGCTTGAAAAAGGCATAGACTTTGATGCCATTGATAACCAACCGGTAGACTTGTTATTTGTGCTGCTGGTGCCAGAGCAATGCACTGACGAGCACCTGCAAGTGCTGGCAAGTCTGGCCGAGATGTTGGGTGATGATCTCATGCGGGATAAACTGCATGCAGCCAAAAGTTGTGAAGAATTATGCGGGTTGATGGGGGCTTCTGTTGCGCAGGCGCCAGGCATTGATGCACCCCGTGCCCCACATGCCTGAACCTTATGCCTACCTCCCTTTCAACGCGCATATTATTTGATTTTCACCGCGAAAAACTTGCGCTGGAATGGTTGGCGGGCCACTCGGGCGGGGAGCGGCCCATTAATGTATGCAAACAGCCCCCAGCCACAAATTTCGCCGCGCAGGGATGCGCAAGTGCCTTGGGCGCAGGATGCGCAGGAGCGGCCTCTGCCTCGCCATCGTTAGGCGCGCCATCCAAAACTCCTGAAAATAGGGCGCTGATCGGGCGGCTTAATCTTATTTATCCTAACCTGATCCAGGTATTGGGTATTTCAGAATTGGCATATCTGGCAGGGCTGGGCAAAAACTCGCATGAGGACGCATTGCGGCAGTTGTTTGAGAGTAAACCTGCCGTTGTCATAATCGCCGATAAGCAGCATGCTTCCCCGGTGCTGGCCACTGAATTGATTCACTATGCCGAACGCAGTGGCACGCCGCTGCTTGCTTCCCTGTTGTCCAGTGATGCAATAATTAATCATCTGCATTATTATTTGGCTAATTTGCTGGCTGATAAAGTCGTATTGCATGGCGTGTTTATGGAGGTGTTAGGCATAGGCGTGCTGCTTACCGGAGACAGTGGGGTAGGAAAAAGCGAGTTGGCACTGGAGCTGGTGAGCCGCGGAAACCGTCTTATTGCCGATGATTCGCCCGAGTTTTCATGCATTGCACCTGATACCTTAAATGGCACCTGCCCAGCATTATTGCGGGATTTTCTTGAAGTACGAGGATTGGGTGTATTGAATATCCGTGCCATGTTTGGCGACAGTGCAATCAAGAATAATAAATATTTGCGGCTCATTATTCATCTCAAACAAATGAGTGATGAAGAGGTGCGCAATATGGACCGTTTGCAGGGTAATCATAGTACGTGCAGGATTTTAGAGGTTAACGTGCCGCAAACCGCCTTGCCCGTGGCGCCGGGCCGCAATCTGGCGGTGCTGGTTGAGGGGGCGGTGCGCAACCATATATTATCTTTCAGCGGTTATAGTGCCGCGAGTGATTTTGCGGAACGGCAACGCCAACATATGGTACAGGCAAGCGATGAAACTGCTCATAGTTAGTGGATTATCCGGCTCAGGCAAGAGTATTGCGCTTCATGCGCTGGAAGATCTGGACTATTACTGCATTGACAATCTTCCCATGGAATTATTATCCGCTTTTGCGGCGCAGATGAGCAGTGCCAAGAGCCAGTATCACGATGCGGCCGTGGGTGTGGATGCGCGTAATCTTGCCACTGATTTTCAGGATTTCCCGCAAATTATCAGCAACATCAAGCAAGCTGGATTGCAATGTGAAATATTTTTCCTGGACGCAGATGATGGTACGTTGTTCAAACGATTTAGCGAAACCCGGCGTAAACACCCCCTGACCCGCATGGATGTATCGCTGGCGGAAGCGATACGTGCCGAGCGTAGATTGCTCGAACCCATTGCCGCGCTTGCAGATTGGCATATTGATACCAGCCGGACCAATATCCATCAATTGCGTAGCTTGATCCAATCGCGTGTGGCACGGCAAATTGCGCTATCGCTGTCTTTTGTATCCTTTGGCTATAAGCATGGCATGCCGGTGGATGCTGATTTTGTGTTTGATGTGCGATGCCTGCCTAATCCACACTGGGAACCGCCAATGCGGTTATTGACGGGGCTGGACTCGGATGTTGTACATTTCCTGGAGAGCCACTCCATGGTCGAGCAGATGTTCAGTGATATTAAAAAGTTTCTGGAAACCTGGATTCCCCAGTTTGAAGCGGAAAATCGCAATTATGTAACGGTTGCTATTGGGTGTACCGGTGGTCAGCATCGTTCTGTTTATCTGGTGGAACGGTTAGCGGCTTATTTTTTGCGTACTCGACCGAATGTGTTGAGGCGCCATAGAGAGTTGGCTTGATGATTGGGTTATTGATAATTACACATAATAACATCGGCGCTGAGTTGATTGAGACCGCCACCGCGATGTTGGGCGTGTGTCCCGTGATGGTAGCTGTGCTTTCAGTAAAGCCTGACAGTGACCCTGATGCAGTATTGCGTGAGGCGCAACATTCTATAGTTGGGCTTAACAGGGGCGCGGGGGTGCTGGTATTGACGGATATGTATGGTTCTACCCCGAGCAATATTGCTGCTCATCTTGTTAATGAAAAGCAGGTAAAGGTTGTTGCGGGTATAAATTTGCCAATGTTGGTGCGGGTGCTTAATTATCCACAACTTGATCTGCATCAATTAGCGGATAAAGCATTGAGCGGTGGCCGTGACGGTATTTTATTATGCAAGCCATGAGTGTCGTGAATCAGGAGTATCGGAACATGAAACGGCGTCTTTTTTCGCCATACGTCGTTGCAACCCCTTGCCGCACAATGAGTGCGGCGGCGGGTCTGCGCCTGGTCTGGCAAAAAAATCCATCCGTTTCATCCTGTTCCGATATTCCTTATTCACGACACTAGCGGAGGCGTGATTTTTCATGGTACGTAAAGAAATTATTATAATTAATAAACTGGGTTTACATGCCCGTGCCGCTTCCAAGTTTGTGATTCTGGCATCAGGGTTTAAAAGTGACATCCATCTGGCGCGTGGCGTGCGTGAAGTGAATGGTAAAAGCATTATGGGTGTAATGATGTTGGCCGCAGGCCGTGGCACATCAGTTACACTGACAGCAGAAGGCGAAGATGAGCAGGCCGCCGCACTGGCATTGGAGAACCTGATTAACGAGCGTTTTGGTGAGGATGAGTAAGGATTAGTTGTATGTAGATTCTGGATACGTCAGAAGTTCGATAAGCAATAACCATTTTTCCACAGGATGGTGATTTTAGGATTATGGGACTGATACTGACAGGGGTGGGTGTATCAAAAGGGATTGCTATCGGCAATGCCTGCGTGTTGAACCGTGATCAGTTTGAGATTAATGAATATGTTCTGCCCAAGCATCTTGTTGCTGAAGAAGTGGCGCGATTTCGGCAGGCGTTAGCCACCGCCAAAAAACAACTTAAAGAAATACATCGCAAAATCCCCCGTAACACTCCGATTGATATTGCCTCTTTTCTCGAAACGCACGTATTGATGCTGGATGACAGTGCGTTATCTGATGTTCCTGTAAGGCTGATAAAAAGTCAGCAATGCAATGCGGCGTGGGCATTGAAGCAGCAACGGGATGCCCTGGTAGGTGTATTTGAAGCCATGGATGACCCCTATTTGCGCACGCGTAAAGATGACATTGATCATGTGGTGCATCGTATACTGCGTATATTACTCAACCATGCACCCCAACCTTTTGAGGCTTCGGATAATCGCCTTGCTGGCTGTGTCATGGTGGTGGGAGATTTATCACCGGCCGATTCGCTGTTAATGCACCAGCAAGGCATCGCCGCTTTTGTGACGGAGTCGGGTGGAGTGACTTCCCATGCGACGATTCTGGCGCGCAGTCTGGGCATTCCTGCGGTTGCCGGTGTGCGGCATGCCCGGCGTGATATTCCGCACAATGCTGTCGTGGTCATTGATGGTCAGCAAGGCTTGGTGCTGGTCGATCCTGATGAACATGCATTACGTTATTTTCGCGCCAGGCAACGTGAAGAAAAGCGGTATGTTACGCAGCTTGCCAAGCTCAAGGATCAGCCTGCTGTTACCCGTGATGGCGTGACGATTACGTTGCAGGCCAATGTCGAATTGCCCGACGATCTGCATGCCCTGAAGCGCGTGGGTGCAACTGGTGTGGGTTTATACCGCACCGAATTTCTGTTTATGAACCGTGCGCAGTTGCCCAATGAAGATGAACAGTTGCACGCCTATTTGCATATTGTGCGCGGTATGAAAGGTGCGCCGATTACCATTCGCACCCTTGATTTGGGCGCTGACAAAATGTTGAATGGCTATCGCATTGGTATGCAGGGCGCGACTAATCCGGCCTTGGGGCTGCGTGCGGTACGCTTATGCTTAAAAGAACCATCGTTATTTCGCACCCAGTTGCGTGCGATTCTGCGGGCTTCAGCGCACGGTGCGGTGCGCATGATGATTCCCATGTTGTCTGCGCCGCATGAGCTGGCCCAGGTGATGCATCTGGTGGATCAGGTAAAGCAGGAACTCAAGGAAGAGGGACGTAAATATGATGAAAAAATGCCGATTGGAGGTATGATTGAAGTGCCTGCCGCCGCATTGATGGCCGATGTTTTTGCGCGTCAACTGGATTTCATGTCGATCGGCACAAATGATTTGATTCAGTACGCGCTGGCGACGGATCGTATTGATGAAGCCGTCAATTATCTTTATAACCCCCTGCATCCGGGGGTGCTGCGCTTGATCGATATGACCATTAGCGCCGGACGTGAGGCGAACACACCGGTCGCCATGTGCGGTGAAATGGCGGGTGATAAGCGTTACACACGATTGTTGCTGGGAATGGGGCTTAACCAGTTCAGTATGCATCCCGCGATGCTGCTGGAGATCAAGAGCGTTGTTCAGGCAAGCAACCTGGCTGAATTGAGAAAAATGGCGCGTAAGGTATTGAGATGTTCAGATCCCGATGAGATTAATGCCCTGGTAGACAAGATGAATGCGTGAGCTTGATCCTGCAATTTAAAAAATGTAACTTTTATTTCCAATTCCTCTGCATTTTTCATACACTTGCGGTCATCAACCAAAAAAAGCTGAACGATGACTGAGTCCTCTCCCCAAGAAACACGTCAAGGACGTATCAAGACCCTTACCGCCGCGCTGGCGACAGCGCTGCAAAGCGGGGTGTTGGTCAACGTCCGTAAAATGCTTAACAGCCTGCACCCAGCGGAAATCGCGCGGCTTCTGGAGTCCCTGCCGGCGCGTGAGCGGCGTTTGGCGTGGGAGCTGATTGAGGCTGATCTTGAAGGGGACGTGCTGTCTTATGCCAGTGACGAAGTGCGTGCGCTGCTCATACGGGAAATGGATGCGCAAGAACTGGTAGCGGCGACGGAAGGGCTGGACACCGACGATCTGGTGGATATTTTGCAGGACTTGCCGGATGTGGTTATCCACACCGTGTTGCAGTCCATGGACGAACAGGATCGTCATCGTGTGGTGTCCGCATTGTCTTATCCCCAAGACACTGCCGGTGGATTGATGAACACCGATACTATCACGGTACGTCCTGACGTGACGCTGGATGTGGTGTTGCGCTATCTGCGCCAGCGTGGCGAAATTCCTGAGACCACCGATAGCCTGATCGTAGTGACGCGTGCCGACCAATACATTGGCCTGTTATCCCTGGCCACACTGCTGACGCGGGATCCCGCGTTCACAGTTGCCGAAGTAATGGTGCGTGATGTGGCGGGCATTCCCGCCACCCTGCCTGCCACTGAAGTAGCGCACCTGTTTGAACAGCATGACTTGATCTCTGCGCCGGTTGTTGACGTTGATGGTAGCCTGTTAGGCCGCATCACCATTGACGATGTGGTGGACGTGATCCGTGATGAAGCCGAGCATTCCGTGATGAGCATGGCGGGTTTGCGCGAAGAAGAAGATATTTTTGCGCCGGTCATCGCCAGTGCGCGGCGGCGTGGTGTATGGCTGGGTATTAACCTTGCCACGGCATTTCTGGCGTCATGGGTGATTGGCCTGTTTGAAGCCACGCTCCAACAAATCGTCGCGCTTGCGGTGTTGATGCCAATCGTTGCGAGCATGGGTGGTATCGCCGGCAGTCAAACCATCACCCTCGTGATACGCGGCATGGCGTTGGGCCGTGTCGGGGTTGCCAATGCGCGTCAGTTGGTAATGAAAGAACTTGCCGTGGGTGCATTGAATGGTGTGCTATGGGCCCTTGTAGTAGCAGCCGTGGCCACTCTATGGTTCCACGATTACAAGATCGGCGCCATCATTGGCGCCGCCATGATCATTAACCTGGTAGTGGCCGCTTTGACGGGCGCCGTGCTGCCTTTGATAATACGCAGAATGGGCGCAGACCCCGCATTGGCGGGCACGGTAATTTTAACCACCGTCACCGACGTGGTTGGATTCATGGCTTTTTTAGGCCTGGCAACGATATTTTTGCTGTAGGAGATAATGCCGGAAAGCGTGCCGTGGAAAAGAGGTTCCACGGCACGTTGCATATGAAAAATTAATTGTCATCCCGAACGAAGTGAGGGATCTTGCTTAAGATTCCTCACTGTGCCCGGAATCACACAGAAATACCCTGCAGCTTGCTGTGGGGGTTTTTATTTGGATGCGCTTTCATCGCGCCAATTAATGCGTCTTCACCTTAGATTTACTAATTTACTACGTACTCATTGGAATTGATGCGTCTTCACCTCGCCGCGCTGGCGGTGGGCGAAATCCTGTAACTGCCGACGCGCCGCGTCAAAAGCATCACGTATGGCCACATACAGATCTTCATGGGATTCCCGCTTCACCACCAATTCTGAACCCGGCACCGTTAAGTCGATGCGCACGTTATACAGTACGCCCTGATGTTGATGGCGGTGCGGTGCTTCAACCAGGACGCGGCAGCCCATGATCTTGTCATAAAACGTATCCAGTTTAGCGGCTTTTTCGCGAATTGATTGATCTGCTATCTCCGAAAGAGAAACATCACGCGCTGTGATCTGTAACGGTAATTTCATATTGATCTCCTTGAGTGTTAGGTTCTGTTGACATTCTGAATCTACTGCGGCTGTGTAGGGTCAAATACCGCAAAGCGTACTCCTTACAGACGACTTAACGTACTGCAAGTACGCCTGCGTCATCCTCCAGTCCGTGCACTTTGCGGTATTTGACCCTACGCACCCTCGCTACGATCCAGAATGTCAACAGAACCTAGCAAAGATGTGTTGGTAAATCGCTTGAACATATAAAAGATCCATGCAATCAGCAAGACGGTGCGGCTACCCATATCATTTATCGGATCATTTCATCTATTTCAATAAGCCCTCCAGTGACTTCCTCTTTACCCCCAATCCCCTTTTAATCTAAGTTACTCTAATTACAGGAAATGCACAAATATTTAGGGATCGCTCAGGTTCGTATAGGGCATGAGCATCTACGATCAGTATGGATTAAATCAAGCATCCAGGCAACGGTGAATTTTTAACTAATATGTTTTCAACGATATGAATAATATAGACAATCTTTAGGGTGGAAAGTTGCTTTGAACTGCCGTAAAGTAATTGGAAATGGGTGAATAATGTCCCCTCCCTGACCCACTCAAGCCACCTTGACGTGAGCCGATACATAACTTGAATTGAAGCGTGCCTTGAGCTATAACATCATTTAACAAGGTCAGGATCACGCACGGCATACTTTATTAATAAAGAGGGGAGGAGTAATGACAACATCTTTTGAACCTGTAATAGGTGAATGGTATAAAACGCCTGAAGGCGCAGTCTTTGAAGTAGTCGCCCTTAACGAACATGATGGCACGATTGATGTGCAATACGCGGATGGCACAGTCGGGGAGTTTGACGCCGAAACATGGGGAATGCTGGAGGTGATGAGCACTGTAGCGCCCGCGGATGCGGCGGCTGAGTATGACAATATGGGCAGTGATGATTTGCATAGTATTGAAGAGTTGGACGGGATCCGTGAAGATTGGACGCAAAATAGTTTTGATGATTTTGACTGAATAATACAGTGGTTTTCAAGATTTTTACGATGCCAAAAAGTATTTTGTAACAATTATGTAGCATAAATGCCTTAAAAGTTACTCTATCCTGTCATCTTATATTCATGGTCATGTGCGAAACTCCTGCTCATTCTGTGGGCAACATGAGATATCGCTATGCGCCGTGCTCCTTACTCTTCCTTGCTGTGGCCACTGCCATCGACCACACGCACCGTGTCCGAAATACCACCCTGCCACCGTGCCGCACGTGCGGCGCTTGGAGTGAGTGATGCATCCCCGGAAATGTATGCTGCATCGCTACCGTTTGCACCGGGTGATACCACTGCGGGATCTGAAAGTGAATTGCAAACTGCGGTGCTGGGTAACGAGCACAATGTTGATCTGCCACTGCACATCCGCAACTCCAATTTTTTCGCTAATGTCATAAAGCACGCACTGGCGCGCGAGACGCCGAAGAAAGCCATCACCGCCATTGAAACTTATCTCACTGAGAACCCCAGCCAGGTCTGGGAAAACAGTTGGATACGCTTGCCGTTAAAACAGCTCAACTCGTTCGCGTTACGTGTGTTGAACGAGGATATGCGCGCCGATCGTTCTGATGCAGGTAGTGCGCCGCGCGACGACAAGCACAAGTTCTTTCTACGTGATGAATACGGTACGGAGCACGTGCGCCTGCCCATCAGCTATCTGCTCAAGTTGACGCTGGCACAGCTACTTGGCACCCGCGAGCGTGTGCCAAGCACTATCTACCACACCGCTTATCGCCTGATGGACCACTACATCAACGACAACTGCTCTCCGGAAACATTGTCGTTTTATGTGACGACTCTGTCACCAGAACATGGACAGGGACACGCGGTCGCGCGCGAGACGGCCAGGCGTTTCCTCCTGACACATCTGTTGTTGCAGTACGCTGATGAAGCTTTCGGCTTGCGCGCAACTGGTCAACAGGCGCTGGCATATTACTCGCCGCTGCCCCCGTTGCGCCAGAAACAGTTGAACAACTGCGTTTCTGACGCGCTGTATCGTGACCTGTTTTGCAGCCCGTGCCTGTCGGGTTGGGATCGCGGTGAGGAAAAATACCGCTATATGCGCCTGTGTCATGAAGTGTTGAGCCGCAGTCAGCTCAACGCCATCACCAAGCTACGCGATGCAGGCATCATCACCCGCAATCTGGTTGTGCTTCCCAACACCTCCAACGTGAGCCTGTCCAACAACGGCACGCACATCAGTCTGGGCAGTCTGCGTTTGAAACAGGCACTGGAAGATCCTGGATCCGGCTTCGGCGCGCGTCAGGAAAAGTATTTTTCCGATCTGGCCATCAAGATCGTGGAACATTTCCTGCCGCTGTTTGTGGGTACCTACACTGCCGCGCCGCAACGCTTGGCCTTCTCTGATTTCCATCCTGAAAAAGTGTTGGGCTTCTTGCCGCATCAACTGGACTTTACGCAACTGCGCATGCTATGGAGTGGCTGGAAGGAGAAGGCCGACCTGAAATTTTTCGGTTACCCGCTCACGCCGCTTGGCCCCACATGGCTCGACCGTACGTTGGCGCGCACGCTCAGTCTGGGCGGTGACTTTGTGCCTGATATGCGTCTGCTTGACTATTTGGTTGCGCTGGGCAGCACCGATCAGAGTACAGCATTAAACGGCATGCCTGGCAACAGTGAGCGTTTGAAACTGGATCTTGCCGACATGGGTGTGTTCGATGCGCGCATGTCGTTCTACATGCTGTATAAACCACGCGAACATGCGCAGGTGGGGTTTTCTGGTTTTGAGGGGCGTTACTACAGTCAGTTCGCGAGCTTTTCCGGCGACATGAGTCACGCCGTGCAAATGCAGGCGCTGCTCAGCGCGCTGGCCTATCACTACATCCTGCAAGGCACCACGCAGCATGTTCATGTGCCCGACACGCGTACGGTAGAAAGCGAGCGACGCCAGATCATGTTCGCGACTGCCATGGGCTTGCCGCATTTCTACGTGCGCAAGGACACCGCCAACACGTTCCTGAAAGAGATACTCGCATTTACCACTAAGACACGTCCTAGCCGCCGTTACCGTGCCTATCTGAAAGTTGATCTTGCCGACTATCGTCTGGCACTGTTGAAAAAAATGACCGCCGACGCCCCGGCATTGATTGAAGCACATGGTGCACAGGCCACAGTTGACGACGCACGTCGACGCATCGAATTTCCGGGCGAGAGTGCAGCAGGGCGGATAACCGCTGCCATCCTGGCGCAAACCGGCGCGAAATCGCCACAGCATTTGAGCGCGCCGGAGTTCAATCGCGCCGCTGAGGATTACTATCGTGGCCCGTTGCACGAAGGGTTTTTGCATGAGGCACTGGCATTCCTGCATGAAGATCTTCATGGGCTGGAAACCGATCCATGTATTGATCCCGCCCATAGACAAGCGCTGCGTCACACGCTGGTGCATTCAGCGCCGACAGAATTCCTGAAAAATGTGGAAGGGGGTGTACTACGTGCCACGTTGCCGCTCCATGAATTGCAGACGCTCATCGATTTGTTATTGATCACCGTCGACCGTGATGCACAGCGTGCGCAGAAAAATATTGACACTTCAACTAACGGGAGTACGCATGCTGCATCAGTATGTAGATCGGGCCACGGGTAACGTGTGTACCGAAACCTTGTTCGCCGATCGTTGGGTGAACTTTCTTTATTCCACTGCGCGCGAGAATGCGCCAGCGCTGTTTCGCGCGCTCACCGGGCAACGCGTGTCGAGCTTGCTGAGCTATCTTAACTACGACTTTGCGCCGGGTGCAAAGTTGTCTGGGCAGAGCCGATTTTTGCGCGATCTGGGCGTGAACTTGTCTGAGTGTGTGGACACCCCAGAAACACTCGACACGCCGCGCAAGATTTTTGAACGAAAAATCCGTTACTGGGACAGCCGTCCGATGCCGGGCGATCCGCGTGTGGTGGTGTCGCCAGCCGATGCCAAAGTTCTGATGGGATCACTGGCGCAACACTCCGCGCTGTTCATCAAGGACAAGTTTTTCAGCTACGAAGAATTGCTGGGAACGGACAAGACGGATTGGCTGTGTGCCTTCGATAGCGGCGACTTTGCCGTGTTCCGACTCACGCCCGACAAATACCACTACAACCACACGCCAGTCGCGGGCGTGGTGCGCGATTTCTACGAGATTCCCGGGCATTACCATTCCTGCAATCCGAGTGTGGTGGTGTTGCTGGCGACACCTTATTCCAAGAACAAACGCACCGTGACCATTATCGACACCGACATACCCGGCGGAACGAATGTGGGCTTAGTGGCGATGATCGAAGTGGTGGCACTGATGATCGGTGAAGTTGTGCAAGCTTACAGTGCAGTTCAATATTACGAACCGCGTTCGATAGTTGTGGGTGATTTTCTGCGGCGTGGCGCGCCAAAAAGTTTATATCGTCCCGGATCAAGTACCGACGTGTTGCTGTTTCAAGCGGGGCGTATGGCATTCGATGCCGATTTGGTGCGCAATCTCAGCCGTCACGATGCAATCAGCCGTTTTTCTTACGGCTTTAGCGCACCGTTGGTGGAGACGGATATAGGGGTGCGTGCGTCGATTGGCCGTGCGGTGGATAGCGACACAGATTTTTGGTAATAACCGGGAGGATTCATCATGCTTGAAACATTGTTTATCATTGCACTTGCTGTGGTTTTGTTCGCATTGTTGAGTTGGGGCTTTCGCACCTTGCCGGAAGAACGTTGGCAAATTGTAGCGACGATACCGCTGATAAAGGAAAGCGGGCGCTGGCGCGGCCTCAATCTTACCTACTACGGTGTATTTTCCGCGACCGCACACGTGCTGTCGGTGGTGGTGTTTTTCATTTTATTTGCGGCGATTCGCATCCCTGCCACTGCTACACTGGCGCTGGCTGCGCTAACGCTTGCAGTGTGCGTACCGGCATCACGTTGGGTAGCACGCGTGGTCGAAAAGAAGCCCCACACTTTTTCCATGGCAGGCGCATTTTTCGTCGGCGTCGTAGTGTTCCCGCCATTCGTATGGTTGATCAATGTCACCCTAGGTCAGCATCTTGGTTTCACGGTCGACTATCTGCCAGCCATGGCGGCTATCGTGGTGGCTTACGCTTTTGGTGAGGCGTTGGGCCGCCTGGCCTGTATCAGTTTCGGTTGCTGCTATGGCAGAGCACTGGATCAAACGCATCCACTGGCTCAGAAACTTTTCGCACGCTGGCATTTCATCTTTCATGGTGAAACCAAAAAGATCGCCTATGCCGCTGGTCTGGATGAAACCAAGGTCATCCCGGTGCAAGGTCTAACCGCTGTACTGTACGTTCTGACCGGATTGTTGGGCATGGCGTTGTTTTTGGCGGGTCACTACGCGGCGAGTTTCATTACTACCATGCTGATTACGCAACTGTGGCGTGTTTTTTCGGAAACCCTGCGTGCTGATCACCGTGGCGGTGGTGTCTTGTCGGCCTATCAAATCATGGCGCTTGTGGTATCGGCGTATGCTGTGGTGCTGAGTGTGTGGTTTGTTGACGCCGCGTCACCGCATGCAAACTTAGCCCTTGGATTGAGCGCGCTGTGGCATCCCGCTGTGCTGCTCATTCTGCAAATGCTATGGCTGGTGATTTTTATCTACACCGGACGTAGCGCCGTGACCGAAGCACATATGTCATTCCGTGTGTGCCGGGAAAAAATATGATTTTTTTTGAGTGTTCACAATGTGCTTATTTCTTCACGGGCTCTAAAGCGTGCAGCCAGCGGCTGTAAAGCATATCTGCCACCTTGTGTAATTCGCTGATACGCGCCTGCAATTTATCAGTCATTTGATCTGCGCTTTGTACAGTGGCTGAAGGGCTGGCAAGCTCATGCGGTGAACTGCACGCCCATTCCCTTACCATGTCGGTCGTCATTTCTACGTGGCATTGCAAGCCCAAGATGTTATCAATGACAAACGCCTGATTGGCACAATGCTGGCTTTGCAAAATGCGTGTCGCGCCTTGGGGGATAGTGAATGTCTCGCCGTGCCAGTGAAACAATAATAGGCGTTTAGGAAGACCCTTAAACCATTCCTGCGCCACCTCATTATCCACTTGTTCAGCATCAAGCCAGCCGATTTCTTTCACGGGATTAGTGGTAACTTTACCGCCGAGTGCCTTGCTGATGAGCTGTCCACCCAGGCAATGACCCAGCACCGGCATACCGATTGCGGCCGCCTGGCGAATCAATGTTAGTTCCTGATCAATCCACGGTAGCGGGTCATTCACACTCATGTTGCCACCCATAAAAACCAGGCCACTGGCGTTTTCTATAGTCTCAGGCACGGCATCGCCTTGGTCGATGCAGACCATGGCATAAGGGATGCTGCGCTGCTCTAAAAAATCAGCAAGATAGCCTGGGCCTTCGTGCTCAAGATGGCGAAAGATATAGATAGGTTTCATGGCGTATGTTTCAGATTATGCGATATCTTCGGTAGAATTAATGTTTTTAAATGCCTGCGGCTGGTCTGAAAAATCAGCCAAAGCGAGGCGGCGGCTGCGCATCCAGAGTTCGGTTTTATTATGTCCACGTTGAATGGATTGCAGGATATCTTCAGCAAGATCACTTTGTAACAAGGCAACTACAGGCTGCATCCGCGTGCCATCATGCGCCACTGCAACTTCGGCGTGTGTTTGTGTGAGCGCGGCCGCCAGACGTGCTACCAGGTCATAGGGTAAATACGGTGAGTCGCAGGGCACTATCAGCACATAGTCAGTTTTTGCCGCGAGTAACGCACTGGCGATGCCTGCCAGTGGCCCGGCCTGACCGGGTGCGGTGTCCTGGATGACAGGATAGCCGAACGCGCTGTACTGGCCAAGATTACGGTTGGCATTAATAATGAGGGTGCCGACCTGCGGCGTGAGGATGTCAACCACATAAGTGATCAACGGCTTGCAGTGTAATGCTATTAAACCTTTGTCGGCACCGCCCATACGGCGTGCCTGGCCGCCTGCGAGAATGGCGCCAGTAATATTTTCGCGGGAAATTTTATGCAAGGAGTTCATTAAACGGAATAAAGCTGACCATTTGTCCGCGTTGCACAGTGGCGTCTTCTGCAATACAGACCAAGCCATGTGCCCAACTGATAGACGTCAGTGCAGCGGAACCTTGATTGGGATAAATCACCGCGCCAGTAATGCCTGCGGCGTCAGTGTATAAGCGTGCGCGCAGGTATTCACGGCGATTGCCCTTTTGCAACCAATCAAAATCGGCACGTACCAAAAAAGATTGCGGTAAGGTTTTAACCATTCCCTGGCAGCGCAGAATGAACGGGCGCGCAAACAGGCAGAAGGTGGCGAATACCGATACGGGATTACCGGGCAGGCCAAAAAAAGGTGTTTTATCAACATGGCCAAAAGCCAGGGGTTTGCCCGGCTTCATGGCAATGCGCCACATTTCGAGGCGCCCCAGCGCTTCAACAGTGGCTTTGACGTGATCTTCATCGCCCACTGAGACGCCGCCACTGGTAATGATGAGATCGCTTTGCTGTGCGGCAGCCGCCAATACCGTGCGAGTGGCGGCAAGGTTATCAGGCACGATGCCAAAATCAATTATCTCACAGTGCAGTGTATGCAGCAGACTTGTCAGAGTATAGCGGTTGGCGTTGTAGATTTTCCCGGGTGCCAAGGGTGTATTGGGTTCGGTCAGTTCATCACCGGTACAGAAAATGGCGACACGCAAGGGGCGATATACCGGTAATTGCGCAACGCCAATAGACGCTGCAAGTCCCAAATCTTGCGGGCGCAGTTTTATGCCTGCATCAAGAATGGTAACGCCTGATTTAATGTCTTCACCGCGTGCGCGGATATTCTGCCCGGCGTGCAGTGGGGGCGAAATAATGACGGCATCGCCCTCCACGCGGCAATGTTCCTGCATCACCACGCAATCTGCACCAGGGGGTATCGGTGCGCCGGTAAAAATACGTGCGGCTGTGCCAGGGGTCAGCGCCTGGCTGGTTTGTCCGGCGGCAATGCGTTGTGAAATACGCAGTCGTGTGTCGCTGTCAGCAGAAAGATCATCACTGGCAAGTGCATAACCATCCATGGCGCTGTTGTCAGCGGGAGGTACATTAAGGGTAGATATTTGTGGGCGCGCCAGGACGCGGCCTAGTGCGCGGGAAATCTCAAGATCTTCAATGTCAGTAAGAGGTGCAGCTTTGCTTAATATAAATGCCAGAGCATCATCTACGCTCATGAGTTTCTGGGCAGGGTTGGCTTGCGCTGCGTTACTTCCTTGTGCGTTCGCGTAACAGGTATCTTTGGTCAATGCATTATCCTTTCTTGAGCCGTGGCATCAGCTCAACAAAATTGCAAGGCCCATGGCGGTTGTCAAGCTGATATTTTAGAATGTGATTCCAGGCGGTGTGACATGCGTTGGTAGATCCTGGCATGCAGAATATGAAAGTACCATTAGCGATTCCCGCCAGGGCGCGTGATTGCAAGGCCGAGGTCTGCACTTCCTGATAAGACACGCTGCGAAACATCTCGCCAAAACCGGTTATTTCCTTATCCAGTAACGGTAAAATTGCTTCGGGGGTCACATCGCGCCAGGTAATCCCAGTGCCACCCGTAATCAAGACCACGTCAACAGCAGGCGCTACGATCCAGCGTGACACCACAGCGCGAATTTGATAAATATCATCAGCACTAATGATTTTTTCGACCAAGCGATGACCCGCGCCCGTCAGGCACTCTGCCAAGGCTTTTCCCGAGGTATCAGTTTCTTCAGTGCGCGTGTCAGAAACAGTTAACACGGCGATATTAACAGGTATGAATTCCTGATTTTTAGCGGGTTTGGGCATAAGTAAGGTTCCGGGAGGCTTTCAGTATTATACGTATTCCGTAATAACTGTGCTAAAGGATTATCCGGAAGCCAGCGAATGGACATTTCATATTGAAACTAATCGCCATTTTAGGATGTGGTGCATAAGATAGAAAATACGCACCGTAATAGATCATTGCTTGTTGAATATCACCAAAAAAGTGCACAGATCGCCACATAGCTTAATGAAGTCCCCTTAATATTATATTTTAAATTTTTGAATTAAATGGATAATAATTATTTTTTTGAAATGGCATGCTCTTTGCATTGGTTGAATGCATATGAAAAAATTTCAGTAATATAAAACGAATTGAAATCGAGGCGGGAATGAAGCTGCGTATCATGTTAGTTGATGCTGATCCGCAGCGGATGGACTTGCTGATGAATACGCTACAAGAGGCTGGGCACTGGGTTGCAATGTGTGGCGATGAGACGGGAAATCTTTGTGAACACGTACGGGAAATTCAACCTGATGTGATTATTATCGGTACGGATTCACCTACACGCGACACATTGGAGCATTTGTGTGTGATTGACCGTGATGAACCCCGTCCCGTAGTGATGTTTACCCATGATAACGATACACAGAAAATGCGTGCAGCGCTACGGGCTGGTGTCAGTGCCTATATCGTGGATGGGCTGACTGCGTCACGTGTGCAATCTATTATTGATATCGCAATTGCGCGTTTTTCGGAATATCAAATCCTTAAAAATGAATTGGAAAAAGCGACAACTACACTTGCTGAACGAAAACAGATTGAGCGCGCCAAAGGTTTTGTAATGAAGCAGCGTGGTTGCAGTGAAGATGAGGCATATCGATTAATGCGCAAAATGGCCATGAATAGCAACAAAAAATTGGTTGAAATTTCAGATAATATTAATACGGCAGCCGATATTTTTTCGTGATTTTTCTCCATGTATATCCCAAGCCTGTAAAATGCTTTAGCGGTTAGAAAAAATTATGAATATATCATTGGTAGGAGAGAATCCTGTGAGCAGTAGAGGTGTCTACGAAAAAATTTTCTCCAGGAAAGTTGCTAAGCACCTAAAGTGGAGCGATGTGGCCGCCAAGGTCGGTCTGAGCAAGGAATGGGTGACTGCAGCCTGCCTTGGACAGATGGCGTTGAGCCATGAACAAGCTGCTGTGGTTGGCGAGATATTCGACCTGACTGAAGAGGAAAAGCAGTGGCTGAAAGTCGTTCCCTACAAGGGCTCCCTGCCCACCAGCGTTCCGACTGATCCGTTGATCTATCGTTTTTACGAATTGATCAATGTCTACGGGACCACTTTTAAAGAGCTAATCCATGAAGAATTCGGCGATGGAATTATGAGCGCTATCGACTTCAAAATGGATTTGACGCGTGAGCCTGATCTGAATGGAGATCGCGTAAAAATCGTCATGTCGGGGAAATTTCTCCCATACAAGGCATATTGAGGGGAGACTGGTTGAAAGCACCACTCTTATCACCGTTCGCTTTAGAAAGAGCATGGCCGAGGCGAAAATAACTTGATCAATGACGGCAAACCATTTTGAATTTATTTGCATTAATATTTAAATTATTTTTTTTAATCTGAAAATACGGTAAACCAACGGCGGTTTACTTCTGGACAAAGGCGTCCATTTGCCGAGGATACATTCCTCGTGTAAGTGGGCGCCTTTTTTTTGAACTATGAAAAAGCGGAGAGTATGGGTATGAGCGACGATAAAAAAGTAAATGATAAAGAAGGTTCTATTGTTGATGTGGGACTATCAAGTGATATTTCGCGCCGGGATTTTATCAAGGCCAGTGGCATGGCATTAGGAGGATTGGCAATGATGGGTATGATTCCGTCCGGGATTCAGAGTGCCGCATGGGCAGCAGGCTCGGATGCGCCGGAGAAAACCAATATCAAGATTGGATTTATTCCGCTGACAGATTGTGCCAGTGTAGTGATGGCCGGCGAGCTGGGATTATTTAAAAAATATGGCCTGAATGTCACCGTCACAAAAGAAGCAAGCTGGGCCGCTGTGCGCGACAAGCTGGTGAATGGTGAGCTGGATGCGGCGCATGTGCTGTATGGTTTGTTATACGGTGTGCAGATGGGTATTAGTGGCCCGCAAAAAGACATGGCCGTATTAATGAATCTTAATCAGAACGGCCAGGCTATTACTTTATCCAACCAGTCTAAAAATAAAGGCGTTACCGATGGCCCTTCTTTGAAGAAGCTCATCGATAAAATTGAAGGCGAAAAACGTGAGTATACGTTTGCGCAAACATTTCCCACGGGAACGCATGCCATGTGGCTGTATTACTGGTTGGCAAGTTATGGCATCAACCCACTCACTGACGTTAAAACCATTACTGTTCCACCCCCGCAAATGGTAGCCAATATGCGCATTGGAAATATGGATGGCTATTGTGTAGGTGAGCCATGGAATGCCCGCGCCATTTACGACAAGATCGGATTCACCGCCGCTACCACCCAGGAAATATGGAAAGATCATCCGGAAAAAGTATTGGGAACCACCTCAGAGTTTACGCAAAAATATCCTAATACCACGCGCGCCATGATTATGGCCGTGCTCGAGGCTTCAAAATATATTGATACCTTGTCGAATCGTCCGGGCGTAGCGAAAATCATTTCCAGTAAATCCTATGTCAACGCGCCAGAAGACGTGATAGAAGGCCGATTCCTTGGGGATTATGACAATGGCATAGGCAAGAAATGGAAAGACCCGGATTTCATGAAATTCTATAACGATGGTACGGTGAACTTCCCTTATTTGTCGGATGGCATGTGGTTTATGACGCAACACAAGCGTTGGAAATTACTTAAGGAGGACCCGGATTATCTTGCCGTGGCACAAAAGGTTAATAAAATTGAATTGTACAAGCAGGCTGCGGAGCAAGTGAAAGTGCCGGTGCCAAAAGACACCATGCGTGTCAGCAAAATGATTGATGGCGTAGTGTGGGACGGAAAAGATCCTAAAAAATATGCCAACAGCTTTAAAATAAAAGTGTAAGGAGGTGTGGCATGACTGTCATTAGCATTAATCGAAAAATCAAAGATGATATTGCTCCGTCAATAATCAAGGTTGAAAATAATGTGATGAATATCCCTGATCAACAGGATGGTCCGAAGGCTGAGGCACCTAAACGAAATTCTATCCTGTGGAGCAAGCCAATGCGGGATGTATTGTTCAAAACAATCTTGCCTCCTTTGCTGGGCATGGCATTATTTATTGCTGGGTGGGCACTTTTGGCTCAACAAAGTGAAAATCTGCCAGGACCAGAAAAGACCTGGAATTCGGCGGTAGAGCTATTCAGTGATCCTTTTTATGACAATGGACCTAACGATAAAGGAATCGGCTGGAATCTCCTGAACTCATTACAGCGTGTGGGTATTGGTTTTGGGTTGGCGGCACTGATTGGTATTCCATTAGGATTTATGATTGGTCGTTTCGCATTCTTCAATGGAATGACATCCCCTATCATCAGCTTATTGCGTCCGGTGTCGCCACTGGCATGGTTGCCGATTGGCTTGCTGGTATTTCAGGACTCGCAACCCGCTGCCATTTGGGTGATTTTTATATCCAGCATCTGGCCGATGATGATCAACACGGCAGTGGGTGTTACAAAGATTCCGCAGGATTATATGAATGTTGCGCGCGTTTTAAATCTTTCTGAGTGGAAAATATTTACCAGGATTTTATTTCCGGCAGTTCTGCCCTACATGATGACCGGTGTCAGATTATCAATTGGTGTGGCTTGGTTAGTGATTGTTGCCGCAGAAATGCTTACGGGTGGGGTGGGTATAGGGTTCTGGGTATGGGATGAATGGAATAACCTCAACGTGGAGCACATTATCATTGCCATATTTGTTATAGGTATCGTCGGATTACTGCTGGAGAAATTTCTGATGTTGGTTGCGAAACGATTTGAATATTAATTCCTTGGTTATTATTGGAGAAGAATCATGAGTAAATATGTGCAGGTAGAGGGTGTGAAGGTAGTTTTTGAAACAAAGAATGGAAACTTTGTTGCTATCAAGGATATTGACTTATCAGTGCAGCAGGGTGAATTTATTTCCATCATCGGCCACTCCGGTTGTGGAAAATCTACCTTGCTTAACCTCGTGGCGGGTTTGATTGAGCCTACGGCAGGTGCATTGTTTTGCTCTGGAAGGGAGATTGATGGCCCCGGCCCGGAACGCGCTGTGGTATTTCAGAATCACTCGTTATTGCCGTGGTTAACATGTTTTGGCAACGTGTATTTGGCGGTGGAACGTGTGTTCAGCCGCAAGGAAGATAAAGCCAGTTTAAAGAAACGTACCCATGATGCCCTTGAGTTGGTGGGGCTGAGCCATGCCGCACAGAAATTGCCGCATGAAATATCGGGTGGCATGAAACAGCGTGTGGGTATTGCCCGCGCGCTTTCCATGCAGCCAAAGGTGTTATTGCTGGATGAGCCTTTTGGTGCGCTGGATGCCTTGACGCGCGCCAATTTGCAAGACGAATTAATGCGTATTGTCGCGGCTTCTGGAACAACCTCAATCATGGTGACACATGATGTGGATGAGGCAGTGTTGTTATCTGATCGCATTGTGATGATGACCAATGGGCCCGCAGCAACCATTGGGGAAATATTGAATGTCAATTTGTCACGCCCGCGTAATCGCCTGGCATTGGTAGAAAATGCTGAGTACACCCATTTACGTAGTGAGGTTCTGAAATTCCTGTATGAACGTCATGCCAGGAAAGCAGCATAAAAAAATCTTTTAATTTACTAAACATTTGCGGAGTATAAAATGAAAAGATCGTTATCTAAAAACAACGTTATTAATGGTGTTTATTGCGGAGTGGGTGCTGCATCGCTGATGTTGATTCCACTGTCACCTTCCTATGGGGCTGATACCTTGGTTGAAGCGTTAAGTGGCGGTAAGGTGTCGGGGCAATTTCGTTATCGCTATGAATGGGTTGATGATCAAACCAAAACAAAAAATGCTGACGCATCGACGATGCGTACGCGCCTTGGCTATATGACGGGTGATTATCTGGATATCTCAGCATTCTTGCAATTTGAAGATGTGCATGTGGTGGGAGGCAGCGAAATGTACAATAGCACCGTCAACGGCCGTACTGAATATCCGGTGGTTGCCGACCCTGAGGGCAGCGAAATCAATCAGGCTTTTTTAATGTATAAAGGCGTGCCAGGTACCGTATTCAAGTATGGACGTCAGGCAATCACGCTGGATAACCAGCGTTTTATCGGCACTGTGGAATGGCGTCAAAATGCCCAGAGCTTTGATGCATTTACAGTGACGAATACCTCTTTGCCTGATACTACGATTTTTTACGGGCATGTGAGTGGTGTGAACCGTATCTTTGGGCAAAAAAGCGCGCAAGGCGATCTGGACATGGCTGGCGAACTGTTGAATGTTGCTTATAAAGGATGGTCAGCAGGAAGTTTGGTGGGTTATGGCTACTTGATGGATTATATGCCGGCGCAGCCCATCTCCAATACTTTATCCAACCAGACCCTGGGGTTGCGTTTTGATGGCGGTTATAAACCAGAGTCCATGGGCACCCGGTTTTTATATACTGCTGAGTATGCTAAACAGAGCGATTATGCAGACGGTGTGTCCACGGTGGATGGCGATTATGTCAACCTGATGTTTGGCGTTGATGTGAGTGATGTACAGCTCAAGCTTAATTATGAGGTCTTGAGCGGTGACGGTGTTTATGGTTTTGCAACACCTTTAGCGACATTGCATATCTTTAACGGGTGGGCAGATAAATTTCTGGTGACGCCCAGAGATGGTATCAAGGATATTTTCCTGAGCGCCAGTGCCGTGGTGCTGGACGGAATTAATCTTGCCGGGGCTTATCATCTCTATACGGCGGACAATATGGGGTATGACTATGGTTCTGAGCTGAATCTGAAAGTGGCAAAGAAGATCAACAAGTCCCTGGTTGTCACCGCCAGTTATGCAACCTACAGTGCTGACACTAACGCCGATAATATTGCACGCAATGCTACAGGTGCCGCAAAAGATCTGGATAAGTTCTGGTTAATGCTGGACGTCCAATTCTAATCATTGCGGCAGGCCGCTTTCGGCATCATCCTGCCTCTGGGGGCACTTGTGCATCCAGCACGGCGGATGCCCAATCTTATGAAGTAATGCGCCAGAAGAACTTTCTGGCGCATTACTCGTATTATTCGCACTATATAAGTGCAAGCGCCTGTCTTTCCTGGTCAAAGTGGTGCAATTCACTTATGTGACGGACTTCACCAACCTTGCTTAAAAATAATATTTATTTATTAATATCAATACGCTGTTTTAATCTTTGATGGTGTGGCATAAGGCTTGCTTAATAGCAGGTTAGATGCACTTTTTTCGTCGTGTGGCCTGCTTATAAATCGCGCGATACAAACCCATTGAGGTAAACATGAATTTTCAGGATTTCAAGAAAGCAGGACATTGGCCGACACTGGTGGCGACATTTTTGTATTTCGATATGAGCTTTATGGTATGGGTAGTTCTTGGGCCCTTATCGCTTTACATTACCCAGGATCTCGGGCTACCCCTGGCGGAAAAGCTCGGGATTGTCGCCGTGCCGATTCTGGCGGGTGCCTTGTTGCGCGTGCCGATGGGCATGCTGGCGGATCATATTGGTCCCAAGCGTGCGGGACAGTTTGGGCAAATCATTGTCATGTTGGGGTTAGCCTATGCCTGGTTATTTGGCCTGGACTCAAAGCTGCAAGTGGAGTTGATGGGCATTGTGCTGGGATTCGCCGGAGCCAGCTTTGCCGTGGCTTTACCGCAGGCCAGCCGCTGGTATCCACCGCATTATCAGGGCATGGTATTGGGCATTGTGGGCGCGGGTAATATGGGCGTCGTTCTTGACGCGATGATTGTGCCATGGCTTGCAGAACATTATGGTTGGCAAGCGGTATTTGGTTTTTTACTGATCCCCGTGGTGATCGTGTTTTTGCTGTATACATGGATGGCTAAAGACGCACCCATGCAGTCCAAGCCGGTGTCATTGAAAAATTATACCAGCGTGCTTAAGGATGTGGACACGTGGTGGTTCATGTTTTTTTATTCGATTTCTTTTGGTGGTTTTATTGGATTGGCAAGCGCGCTGCCTTTATATTTTACCTATTGGTACCACGCCTCAGGTATTGCGGCAGGCATGATGGTTGCCATTATTGTGTTCGCTGGTTCGATGTTTCGGCCAGTGGGTGGCTGGATGGCTGATCGCATTGGCGGGATACGGGCATTGCAAATTTTGTTCGGGGTGGTGGCGTTGGCGTATCTCAGCATATCCTTCATGCCAGAAGGGCCTGCACCCCTGGTCGCGAGTGCTGATAAAGTCAGTGGCTGGGGTCTGTTTGAATTGCCCGCGCTGGCATGGGGTGCGGTGCTGATTTTCTTTATAGGTGCGATGGCTTTGGGGATGGGCAATGGTTCAGTATTCCAGCTTGTACCGCAGCGCTTCCGTCATGAAATGGGCGTCATTACCGGATTAGTTGGCGCAGCGGGAGGCATCGGTGGTTTTGTGCTGGCCAAAACCCTGGGCTGGTCTCAGGGGATATCGGGAAATTTTGCTTTGGGTTTCTGGATATTTTCCGCGCTGGCTGTGGTTGGTTTGATTGGCTTGATTCGCGTCAAGACGCGTTGGCGGACGACCTGGGGTGCTGTTTCGGGCGCCAAGATATAAGGCAGTAAGACCTTGTATCTTTATGCGCACGGCTGTACGCTGCTGTGACTTTAAAAACCGCACCGGATAAACATGACCAACGAACAGCTCCAGACGCGCATTGGTTTCGTCAGCATTACTGGCAAGCGTGCAGACAACCAGGATTATGTGGGTACCTGTCTGGGTGATAACCGGCACTCTAGATTGAAAGGCATGGTGATTGCCGTGGCCGATGGTGTGGGTGGCAATAAGGGTGGACGTCAGGCGGCAGAAATTACGGTACGGGGTTTCATCGAAGGTTATTTTGGATTGCCTGAAACATTAGGCGTAGAGCGTGCCGCAGGCCGGGCGCTGGCAGCAATGAACCGCTGGATCCATATGCAAGGGCGGCATGATCAGTTTCTTGAAAACATGTCGACCACCTTCAGCGCACTTATTTTGCGGGGTCGTCAAGCCTATGTAGTGCATGTGGGCGATACGCGCATCTATCGGCTGCGTGGCCAGCAACTCATGCGCCTGACCGTCGACCACACCTTGTCCAACCCTGATCTTAATCATATATTGTTCCGCGCCATTGGTCTGGAAGAAGGTTTGCGTATTGACTACGCGGTGCATAGTCTGGAGCCGCATGACCGTTTTTTGTTGTGTAGCGATGGTGTCCATGGCGTGCTGGCTGATCGACGTATTCAACCTTTACTGGTTCAATATGCAGCGCCTGAAGAATGCGCGCAGGCCATAGTACAGGCCGCGCTGGATGCGGGAAGCCAGGATAATATCACTGCCTTGGTGATGGATGCGGTGGGCTTGCCTGCCGTTGACCAAAGTGATATTGAAACCGAGATTGGGGCATTGCCAATCCGCGAGTTACCCAATGTCGGTGATGAGGTAGATGGTTTCAAGCTGCTGGGGAAAATTTCAGATGGCCGATACAGCCGCTTGTTCAAAGCGGAAGAGCACACGGAAAAACGCAGTGTCGTACTGAAATTTCCTCATCCGCGAGTGGCAAGCGAGGCGGCTTATCGGCGTGCGTTCGTGCGTGAAGCATGGATCGCCGCACGTGTGCTCAGCCCGTGGATTGTCGGGGTGGTGGCGCTTGCCCCGGGCCGTCAAACGCGATTGTATTCGGTCATGCCTTATTATGAGGGCATCACTCTGGAAGAGCGTTTGAAGCAACCGGTGAAATTGTCCCTTGAAGAAGGTGTTGATATAGGCATCAAGCTCGCCAAAGCAGTGTACGCGTTGAACCGGCTGCGCATCGTTCATCGTGATATCAAGCCCGACAATATATTGTTGCAGGAGGGTGGTGGATTGAAATTACTGGATCTGGGTGTGGCGCGCTTGCCCGGATTTGCGGAGTTTGAAGAAAACGAAATTCCCGGTACGCCCAGTTATATGGCGCCCGAGTTTTTTGAGGGGGAGCGGGGTGATGATTCATCTGATGTTTACGCGCTCGGTGTGACCTTGTATCGGAGCTTGAGTGGCGGCCATTATCCCTATGGTGAAGTGGAGCCGTTTAGCCGTCCGCGCTTTAATAAACGCACGCCACTGACACAATATCGACCTGATTTGCCGGCATGGCTGGACATGTTGCTGACACGGGCGGTTGCTGTTGAAAAATCCAAGCGCATTGGTGATGCCATGGAACTTGCTTTTGAGTTGGAAAATGGTTTAGCGCACGGCGTACGGGCGGCACCGCCCAAACAACCTTTTTATGAATTTAATCCCGTGCTGTTCTGGCAATTCATTGCGCTGATGCTGGCGTTGGCGCTGATTGTGGTAGTGGTTATTTAAGTCGAGTGTATCATTACCCGCACCATTGTTTCAGCGCAAGAATTTTTGCACATTATTGGGGGCGTTATTGGAAGTTAGGCACCATAATAATCCAGGCCGGGAATTTTCGCCCTAAAACAGAGCATTTTATTACTATTAAAGTATTAGAGATGCTCGACGGATAAGACGTATAATGAATAATGTAATTTTTTCTATTTAAATAGTTGTTTTATTACTTTTTGCGACAGAGTGTGGCATTTAAATCTCTTTGGGTTTTATTCCCCCCAGCTTGCTGGGTTTATTGTCATCCCGAACGAAGTGAGGGCTCTTGCTTAAGATTCCTCGCTGTGCTCGGAATGACAATAAATACCCTGTAGCTTGCTGCGGAGATTTTTATTATGTTTACAAATTAAGTGATTGTAAAATGTTAGTGAGGATAGGCACATGAAAGAAAAACTGGTTCTGGTGGGCAATGGCATGGCTGGCGTACGCGCCCTTGAAGAGTTATTGAAACTTGCGCCGGATAAATACGACATCACGGTATTTGGTGCAGAACCTTACGGTAATTACAACCGCATCCTGTTGTCGCCAGTATTGGCTGGTGAAAAGACCATTGACCAGATCATGCTGAATGACAAGCAATGGTATATCGACAACGGCATTACCCTGCATTGCGGCAAAGAAATTACAAAGATTGATCGCGTCAATCGTAAAGTGATCGCCGCAGATGGCACTGAAGCCGCCTATGATTATCTGCTGTTAGGCACTGGCTCAAACCCTTTTATTATACCGGTGCCCGGCCATGATTTACCTGGTGTGGTGACGTTCCGTGATATACGCGACGTTGATCTTATGCTGGAAGCCTCCAGCAAGCATAAACATGCCGTCGTGATTGGTGGTGGTTTGCTGGGGCTGGAAGCCGCCAACGGATTGATGCGTCAAGGCATGAGCGTGACTGTAGTGCATATCGGTGATGTCTTGATGGAGCGCCAACTTGACAGGGAATCAGCCGCGATGTTGCGCAAGTCGCTTGAAGAGCGCGGCATGAATTTTTATATGTCGGCACAAACCGTAGCCATTATTGGCGAAGACCGGGTGCGGGCGGTGCGCTTTAAAGATGGCAGTGAACTGTATGCTGATATTGTGGTGATGGCAGTTGGCATACGCCCCAATATCGAGCTGGCAAAAAAATCCGGCATCCACTGTGAGCGTGGCATTGTCGTCAATGACACCTTGCAAACCTATGATCCGCGTGTTTATGCCGTGGGCGAATGTGTGCAGCACCGTGGGCAGGCTTATGGATTAGTGGCGCCGCTGTTCGAACAGGCTAAGGTGTGCGCCAACCATCTTGCGCATCTTGGCTATGCGATTTATCAGGGTTCCGTTACCTCCACAAAGCTCAAAGTCACCGGCATTGATTTATTTTCGGCGGGTGATTTTACGGGAAATGACAGCACTGAAGAAATTGTGATGAAAGATGCCGCGCGCGGCATGTATAAAAAAATTGTGTTGAAAGATAATCGCATTCAGGGCGCTGTCATGTACGGTGATACCGTGGATGGTGCGTGGTATTTTCAGTTAATGCGCGATGGCACGGACATTTCTGCGTTCCGTGATGCCTTGATGTTTGGTGAAGCTCATCTGGGTGATGCGGGTCATGGTGGCCAGAACAAAGCCGCTGCCATGAGCGATAGCATGGAAGTGTGCGGCTGTAATGGTGTGTGCAAAGGCACTATTGTTAAAGCGATTACTGACAAAGGCTTGTTTACCCTGGATGAAGTGCGTATGCACACCAAGGCTTCCTCTTCGTGTGGATCTTGCACAGGTCTGGTAGAGCAAATCATGGCAACAGTATTGGGTGGGGGTTATTCCGCTGCGCCCAAAGACAAGCCATTGTGCAAATGCACGGAATTAACGCACGATACGGTGCGCAAGGCGATACGTGGAAAATACTTTACCTCTGTTGGCAATGTGATGCGCGAGTTACAATGGCGCACTCCCGATGGTTGCCACTCGTGCCGTCCCGCACTGAATTATTATTTGCTGTGTGCGTGGCCTGCTGAATATAAAGATGATCCACAATCACGTTATATTAATGAGCGGGCGCATGCCAATATCCAGAAAGACGGCACCTATTCAGTGGTGCCGCGCATGTGGGGTGGGCTGACCACACCAAATGAGTTGCGCACGATCGCCGATGTGGTGGATAAGTTCAAAATCCCTACTGTTAAAGTGACCGGTGGGCAACGCATAGATTTGCTCGGCGTGAAAAAAGAAGATTTACCTGCGGTATGGGCTGACCTGAATAAAGGCGGCATGGTGTCTGGCCATGCGTATGCCAAAGGCTTGCGTACGGTAAAAACCTGTGTCGGTAAAGAATGGTGCCGTTTTGGCACACAGGATTCTACCAGCATGGGTGTGCTTTTGGAAAAGCGCACCTGGGGTTCATGGATGCCGCATAAATTCAAAATGGCAGTGTCAGGTTGCCCACGTAACTGTGCCGAAGCGACCATTAAAGACTTTGGCGTGGTGGCTGTTGAGTCGGGTTGGGAGTTGCATGTGGGTGGCAATGGCGGGGTAAAAATCCGCGCGACAGATCTGTTATGCAAAGTCACAACCGATGCTGAGGTGGAAGAATATTGCTATGCCTTTATCCAGTTCTACCGTGAAGATGCTTATTACCTGGAACGTACTGCGCCGTGGATTGAACGAGTGGGCTTGGACTATGTTAAGCAACGCGTGGTAGAAGATGCGGATAGCCGTAAGGTGCTAGGGCAACGATTTATTGAGTCACAGAAATACGCGCAAATTGACCCGTGGGCAGAACGTGCCAGCCATGATGTGGAAAAACATGAGTTTGTTCCATTGAAGATGGTTGGTTGAAAGCAGCGCTCTTAATATAAGCACTGATCTATATCAGTGCTGGGTGTATACATTGGAAATAATTATAAAATGACAGATTGGATTGAAGTGGGTGTGTTGGAAGACATCCCCCGTTTGGGCGCACGCGTGGTACGTACGTCTCATGGCGACATCGCGGTATTCCGCACGGCAGAAAACGAAGTGTTTGCCTTGCGTGATGCGTGCCCACATAAAGGCGGACCGCTGTCACAGGGCATTGTGCATGGCAAGCGTGTAACGTGTCCGCTGCATAACTGGGTGCTGGAGCTGGAGAATGGCATGGCGTTGGCTCCCGATGTAGGGTGCGCGCCGTATTACCCAGTGAAGATTGAAAACGGTGTGGTTATTTTATCATTGCAGCAGCAATCTACGCCCTAAGCAGTGATACCCAGTGAAATTACAATGCAGCCTGTAAAAACCACCTGCCCTTATTGTGGTGTAGGCTGTGGTGTCGTAGTGACACCTGCTGCCGATGGCAGTGTTGAAGTTCAGGGTGATAGTGATCATCCCGCCAATTATGGCCGTCTCTGTTCCAAGGGTTCCGCGCTGGCTGAGACCATTGATCTGGATGGCCGCTTGCTGTATCCCGAAATCCGGGGTGCGCGTGTTGACTGGAGCGCAGCGCTCACCGTGGTCGCGGAAGGTTTTACGCGAATTATCCGCGAGCATGGGCCGGATGCAGTAGCATTATATGTATCTGGCCAATTGCTCACCGAAGATTATTATGTTGCCAACAAATTTATAAAAGGCTTTGTCGGCACTGCGAATATCGACACCAATTCACGGTTGTGCATGGCATCCAGTGTCGCGGGGCATAAGCGCGCATTTGGTGCGGATACCGTGCCTGGCAATTACACCGATCTTGAGCAAGCGAATCTGATAGTGCTGGTGGGTTCTAACGCGGCCTGGTGCCATCCGGTGATTTTTCAACGTATCACGCAAGCCAAAAAACAAAATCCCGATCTTAAAATCATTGTCATTGACCCGCGCCGCACGCAAACCTGCGATATTGCCGATTTACATTTGCCGCTTAAACCAGGCACCGACACATTGCTGTTTAATGGTTTGTTGGCTTATCTGCATGGCAATGGCGATAGTAATCCGTATTTTATCAATGCGCATACCGAAGGGCTGGATGCGGCGCTACAGGCTGCTATATTCAGTACGCCCTCTGTTGAGTCCGTGGCACAGTCCTGCGGGTTGAAAGAAGCCGATGTCACGTTATTTTATCGCTGGTTTTCCTGCACTGAAAAAGTAGTCAGCGCTTATTCTCAAGGGGTTAATCAATCCTCCAGCGGCACGGACAAAGTAAATTCCATTATCAATTGCCATTTGCTGACGGGGCGCATTGGCCGTCCGGGCATGGGGCCGTTTTCCATTACTGGCCAACCCAATGCCATGGGGGGGCGCGAAGTGGGTGGTCTTGCCAATCAACTTGCCGCGCATATGGATCTTGAAAATCCCGCGCACCGCACCATTGTGAAAAATTTCTGGAACTCTCCTGTCATAGCTGATAAAGCCGGTCTTAAAGCAGTTGATATGTTCAAGGCGATTGGTGATGGGCGCATCAAAGCCGTATGGATTATTGCGACTAATCCCGTCGATAGTTTGCCTGATGCGGATCAAGTACGTAAAGCATTACAGACCTGTGAGTTAGTGGTGGTGTCTGATTGTATGCACAACACCGACACCACCGCCCATGCGCATATTTTATTGCCGGCACTGGCGTGGGGTGAAAAAGATGGCACGGTCACTAATTCCGAGCGCCGTATTTCACGGCAGCGGCCTTTTCTTGCGCCACCGGGTGAGGCCAAGGCCGATTGGTGGATGGTTGCGGAAGTTGCCCGGCGTATGGGTTTTGCTGATGCATTTGACTATGGCTCAGCGGCACAGGTTTTTGCCGAACATGCCGCATTGTCCAGCATGAGTAATGCGGGGAGCCGTGATTTTGATATTGGTGGCTTGGCGTTGCTCGGTAGTGCTGGGTATGACGCGCTGTCACCGATACAATGGCCGGTAACGCATCAGCAGCCGCAAGGTACGGAGCGTCTGTTTGGTGATGGGCGTTTTTATACGCCCACGGGCAAAGCGCGCTTTATCGCGATTACGCCACGCCCGCCCGCGCATGCCACTGATGTGGAGTTTCCTTTTATTTTAAACACCGGACGCGTGCGTGACCAATGGCACACCATGACGCGCACCGGAAAATCACCGCGCTTATCCGCACACATAACTGAACCGTACGCAGAGTTGCATCCTGAAGATGCAGTGCGCGTGGGTGTTAAAGAAGGCGCACTGGCGCGCATTAACAGCCGTTGGGGCGAGATGATCGCGCGCGTTAAAATTACCTCAGATCAATTACGCGGCAGCATCTTTGTGCCGATTCACTGGACAGATCAGTTTTCCAGTCGCGGTCGAGTCGATGCGTTGGTGAATCCCGCCACTGATCCGGTGTCCGGCCAGCCCGAGTCCAAGCACACGCCAGTGCATATTCAACCCTATACACCAGCTTGGCATGGTTTTCTTTTATCGCAACGTCGCTTGAATTTTCAGAGCACAAGTTACTGGGTGAGCGCGGCAGGCAAAGATTTTTGGCGCTACGAATTGGCTGGTGAGCAAACCCCTGCCGATTGGGCACGGTGGGCGCGTGACTTGTTATGCTCGCCTAACGAGAAAGTGGAGTGGGCAGATTATCTGGACAAAGCCGCTGGCCGCTATCGCGGCGCACGCATTGTCAATAATCGCCTGGAAAGCTGCGTGTTTGTCGCGCCGACGTTTGAGTTACCACCACGCACCTGGCTGGCGGGATTGTTTGCCAAAGATGAACTGTCTCCTGAGGAGCGCGCCAGCCTGCTGGCGGGGCGTCCCGGTAAAGGCCAGAGCGACGCGGGCCGGATTGTCTGCGCCTGTTTTGCGGTGGGCATTAATACCATTACGGATGCCATACGCAAAAACCAGCTCACTACGCCCGAAGCGATTGGCATGGCATTAAAAGCCGGCACTAATTGTGGTTCGTGTATTCCTGAGTTGAAAGCGCTGATTGCAGAAACTACGTAACCAGCCCACCTTTCACCGACGAAGATCATACAGCAGCACAACCGAGCTATGAGGTCAATTACAGGCTACAGGGCCTATCTTGAAATTTTGGTGCGCCTCAGTTGTGTGTTTCACCACGCGACCGGGGCTGATCTTCAGTTCCATCAGGAAAACCAAATCTTCGAAAAACTTGATCGCCATAAGCGCCTCTATAAAGACCTGTGAATAACGCCATTACAGTGATTATTATCAGGCCATAAATAAGAGGCCACACGTGCCATTCGGGGTTAACATGCGAGGAATTAATGGGTGGCGCCACCCACCACTTATACAAGGGTAGGCACGTTTTTTTGTGCCCACACGGTAAAAGCACGGGGAATCCGCGATTACAAAATCCACCCGCCATCCTGTGTCACGTTCATTTGATACGCGTGGGCAAACAAAAAGACGTTTGCCCACCCTTGTATCTCTCTCGATATTCTGATTAGCTGTCAGCGTATCAGGGCGTGTGATGAACTTGTGCCCACCCGAAGGCCTTGAGCCTGACACGTAGATCAAGTCGCACACGCCAACTTTCTCAATAGACTGAATGGTATCCAAGCCCCTTCATCCTGAAATGAGGCTGTATGTACAAGGTGAGTGAAAAGAGATGATGATAATTGGTATTGATGTTGGCAAAGCAAAGTTGGACGCCTTGTGGTTGAAAGATACCACAACCGGCGCCAACAAGACCAAAATGTTCGCCAACACCGCGCAAGGACACGCGGCCCTGATTGAGTGGGCGCTGCATCAGACCCAAAGCCCGCTCGAATCACTGCATTTCATCATGGAGGCCACGGGAGTTTATAGTGATGCGATTGCCCATGCGCTTTATCAGGCCGGTGCCCAGGTGTCCGTGCTCAATCCCGCCCACGTGCGTGACTATGCAAAAAGTATCGGTGTACGCACTAAAACCGATAAAAAAGACAGCGGGGTATTGGCACGCTATGGCGCTACCCAACAGCCGCGCTTATGGCGACCAGAACCGACCGAAATTCGCTATTTAAAAGCGCTTTTGAGCCGTTATGAGGCGATCAATGAGGACATTCAGCGGGAAAAAAATCGCCGTGAAAAGGCCGAAGTAATCCAGGCGGTTGATGTGGTGACCTCCATCGATACGGTACTCGAACAATTGATTAAAGAGAAAAAGCGACTGGAGCAGTTAATCAATCAACACATTGACCAACATCCCCGCTTAAAACAGGACCGGGAATTTCTTGAAAGTATTCCAGGGGTAGGTCCGGTTGTGTCGCGTTACATGCTCTCCGTTTTGCGCAGCCGCGCGTTTGAATCAGGCCCGCAGAGCGCGGCCTTTTTGGGTCTCGTGCCTGTGCACCACGAATCCGGTTCCAGCGTGCGGGGTCGTGCGCGGTTATCGAAAACCGGCAATGCCACCGTCCGCGCCAAGCTCTACATGGCGGCCGTCGTGGCGATACAGCATAACCCGGATATTAAAAAGCAATATGAGCGACTTTTAAAAAATGGCAAAACAAAAATGTCGGCACTCGGTGCGGCGATGCGTAAGTTAGTACAGATTTGTTTTGGTGTGTTAAAACACCAAAAATCATATCGTGCGCAAGCCGTTTAAAGGGCTTGCGCAAGGTGGAGGGAGATGGTATCTGCCCGGCTGCGTTATTGAAAATCGCGATGGCTACTGAAACAGTTCAGCGCTATTCAAAATACCCGTAGCCCCCCCGCCAGTGACCAGCACCTTGCCAGTGGGCAGCAGCGTGGCGGTGTGATAAATCCTTGCTGTCGCCATCCTGCCAGTGGCACTGAAGCTACCCGTCGCTGGGTCGTATAGCTCCGCGCTATTAAAAAAAGTAGATCCATCCCACCCTCCAGTGACCAGCACCTTGCCATTGGGTAGTAACGTGGCGGTGTGATAAACCCTTACTGTCGTCATGCTGCCTGTGGCGCTGAAACTGCCGGTCGCCGGGTCATATAACTCCGCACCAGCAGATTCCCCGGTGACCAGCACCTTGCCACTGGGCAGCAACGTGGCGGTGTGACGCCATCTCGCCGTCGCCATGTTTGAAGCTGCCACTGTCGGCAATCGTCACCGTGGCGCTGGTGGGCGTGCCGAGGCTGTAGGCGGCGTTGGCAACCAGGGCGAGTACCACGGTCTCGTTACCTTCCGCCGCGTTGTCGGCCAGCGGGGTGACCGCCACCGTAAGACTGGCCTGGTTGGCCGGGATGGTGACGATGCCGCTGATCTGCGCATAGTCAGCACCGTTGGTTGCGGTGCTGCCGCTGAGGGTGACGCTCACGTCCAGCGCCAGATTCTGCGCGCCACCGCTGCGGGTGATGACGAAGCTACCGGGGTCGAGACCCACCTCCGAGGCTGACGCATCCGGGGCGGTGACCAAGACCAGCGGCGTTCCCGGCGTACCGTCGTTATCAATGATCGTGGCGGTGGCCTGACTGTTGCCGATATCGGCGTTGACCGCGCTGACCAGGTCCAGGAAAAAGCTCTCGGTGGCCTCGGCGACCGTGTCGTCGCGCAGGATCACGCGCACCGTCTTGACGGTCTCGCCGACGGCGAAGTTCAGCGTCGTGTCGCCGTGAACGTAGTCGGTGTTAAACGACGCCGTGCCCTGGCTATTGAGGGCGCGCACGCTCACCGTCTGGGTGCCGGGGGCGCTCAGGCGCACGATGAAGTCGGCATAGGTCTGATCTTCACCCACCGTCACATCCGCCACGCTGATCATCGGGCGAGCCTGCGGCGCGGGACCACTGTCGGCGATGGTCACCGTCGCGCTGTCGGCACTGCCGAGGATGTAGGCGGCGTTGGCGGTGAGGGCGAATACCACCGTCTCGCTGGTTTCGACGAGGTTGTCGGCCAGCGGCGTGATCGTCACTGTGGTGCTGGTCTCATTGGCGGGGATGGTGACGGTGATCGGGAACTGCCATTGCCAGCGCTGCCGCCGATGGTGTACCGCACTTGCAGCGCCTGACTCAGCGCACCGCCGCTGCGGGTGAAGGTGAACGTGCCGGGGTCGAGACCCGCTTCCGAGGCCGCCGCATCAGTGGCGGTGATCGTCACCGTGGCGCTGTTGTCCGCAATCGTCACCGTCGCACTATCGGACGCGCCGAGGGTGTAGGCGGCGTGGGCGGTGAGGGTGAACACCACCGTCTCGCTGGTTTCGACGAGGTTGTCGGCCAGCGGCGTGATCGTCACTGTGGTGCTGGTCTCATTGGCGGGGATGGTGACGGTGATCGGGAAGCCAGCGCTACCGCCGATGGTATACCGCACTTGCAACGCCTGATTCAGCGCGCCGCCGCTGCGGGTGATGGTGAACATGCCGGGGTCGAGACCCGCTTCCGAGGCGGCTGCATTAGAGGCGGTGATCGAAACGATGGCGGCATTCGGTGGAGCTACTGTGACGGTCACCGTATCAGGCGCGTTGTTGACCGTACCGTCATTAACGATCAGTTGCACGGTATAGGTGCCGACAACATCCGGCGTGTAGGTCAGCGTGTCATTGTCCAGGTCGCTTGATGCCGACCCGTTGAGCGTAACTGCCGTGCCGATGTTGCCCGTCTGGTCGATACCAGCATTGGCAGTAGGCGCGCGGTTGGCCGCAGGTGTGACGGTAATCATCACGGTATCCGGCGGACTGTTCGTGGTGCCATCGCTGACGATGAGCTGTACGACGTAATCGCCGGCGTGGGTCGCAGTGAACGTGGGGCGGGATGTGCCTGATTGGCTCAGGGTCGCGGTACTGCCCGACGGCACACTGGTAAACGACCAGCTATACACCAAGGCATCGTTGTTCGCGTCGGTGGAGGCGCGGCCATCGAGGGTGACGGTGGCGCCGACGTTTACCGTTTGATCCGGCCCGGCGTTCGCCACCGGCACGGGATTGAAGGTGGTCACGATCAGGGTGTCAGGCGGGCTGCTCAGCACGCCGTCGTTGACGATGAGTTGTGCGATATACGTGCCGACACGGTCCACGACAAAGAGCGGATTGACGATGTTGAGCGCCGACAAGGGGGCGGTACTGCCTGCGGGGCGCGCGGTGAACGACCAACTGTAGCTTAGTGGCGCGCCTTCGGGATCACGCGAAGCGGCACCATCCAACCGCACCGTGCCACCCAAGGCGGCGCTCTGGTCGGGGCCGGCGTTGGCGGTCGGCACCACGTTGTCGGTGGTGACGGTGACGGTGTCGGCCACGCTATTCACGAACCCATCGTTGACGATGAGCTGGGCAACATAGGTGCCGGGAACATCCGCCGTAAATGTTGGATTAACGGCGGTGGCCGCTGACAGGCTGGCCGCGCTGCCCGCGGGCCGGGTGGTCAGCGACCAGGCGAAGGTCAGCAGGTTGCCATCAATGTCGGACGACGCCACGCCGTTGAGTTGCACGGTTGAACCCAGCGTGACACCCTGATCTATGCCAGCATTGGCGACTGGCGGGGTGTTGCGCGTGGAAATGGTGACGGTGCTTGGCGCGCTGTCGGCGGCGCCATCGTTGACGATGAGCTGCACCTGATAGCTGCCCGCTCGATCGGCAACAAAAGTGGGATTAACCGTGGTTGCGCCGGTGAGCGTGGCGGTGCTGCCAGCGGGAATTGACGCAGTAAACGACCATCTGAAACTCAAAGTATCGCCATCTGCATCGCTTGAGGCGGAACCGTTCAGCGTAACGGTGCTGCCGATGAAAATGCCCTGATTACTGCCTGCATTAGCTACAGGTGGGCTATTGATTGTAGAAATCGCAACGGTATCCGTGCTGCTGGCTTTACCATCGCTCACGCTCACCTGGACGACGTAGTTGCCGGGGCGGTCTATGACGAAACCGGGCGTGACGGTGTTGGGATTTGAGAGTGTTGCTGTGCTGCCCGGTGGTTTTGAGACAAAGCTCCACTGGAAGGTCAGCGCATTGCCGTCGGCGTCACTGGAATCGCTGGCGCTCAACGCGACGGTGCGGCCTACGGTGACGGTTTGATCCGGCCCGGCGTTCACGATGGGCGGGGTATTGGGCTTGATGGCCTGGCACGCATTGGGTTCCAGCGGGTAACCGGAACGCCCCACATTCGAGGCGACAAAACCATAGTCGATCTTATCAATGATGCGGTCGCCGTTGGTGTCAGCGCATGCACAGCGTGTGACCGAGACGATATCACGGCCGATGCAACTCGCGACGGCGGAAACATCAAGGGTATTGACCCGGCCGTCGCCAGTTACGTCTGGGTCGTTGGCGGCGAATGCGGCGTGTTGCCAGAGCAGCGCCACTATGGCAAGAACAAAAACCAGGAACGATTGCTTGTATGTGCTTGTCCTTTTGTATGCGTTCATTCCTGAAACCCCCAGAGATAGTTGATTATAGTATTGCGCTGCACTTCCATTGTCATCTCGACCACAAGCTGTTCGAAATGGCACAACTGTGACCATGTTATTGTCATCCCGAACGAAGTGAGGGATCTTCAGGATTCCTCGCGGTGCTCGGAATGACAGGGGAATACCCCGCCCCAAGGGGCGGGGTATTCCCCATTACCTGAAAAAAATAACGGATAACTGTTGACATTATCAATAATTGGGATTATATTCCCATATACAGAGGATTGAACGGTGCAATCCTCGTCTAATTTCAGGGTTCAAGCTCACGTGTGTTTCGCAGCATTATAGATATTACCCATGTTTCAAGGAGGTTATTTATGAATACTTTATCAAAAGGCGTACTGGTCGCTCTCGGGTTGGTCACATTGGCCTCGTGCGGCGGTGGCAGCGATGGCGGCATTGCTGCTGGCGGCACGGGCGGCACGGGCATCAGCCAGGGGCCAGTTTCTGGTTTTGGCAGCGTGTATATCAACGGCGTCAAGTTCAACACCGATGGGGCGACAGCCACCACGGTCGAGGATAGCGTGGGCACAGGCCAGGCTGGTTTGAAGCTCGGCATGGTGGCCACGGTTGAGTGGGAGAAGGATGCAACTACTGGCAAGTATCGCGCCAAGAGCATCAAGTATTCCGATGATGTGCAAGGCCCGGCTACTGTCACTGGTGCTACCACCCTCACAGTGCTTGGTCAATCGGTCATCGTCGATGCCCTGACGGTATTCGAAGGTGACGGCACAACCAGTCTCACCAGCCTGGCTGACCTACCAGTCGGCCGCGTCGTTGAAGTCAGCGGTCTGGAGGATAATACCGGAGCGATCCGCGCCACCCGCATCGAACTCAAAGGGGTGGGTGCAGAATACGAATTGAAGGGGATTGTGAGTGACTCCAGTGGTACTACATTCACTCTGGGCACGCAAGCGTGCTCCTGAGTGGATCTGCTACGCTGCCTGCCAATGGTGCGTGCGTAGAGGTGAAAGGTGCCGCTCTTGACGGTGCTGCGCTCGTGGCTACCGTGGTCGAGACTGATGATAGTTGTGCATTGGGTGGCACGGTGGCCGTCAACATGGAAGTAGAATTGGAAGGTTATGTAAGTGACTTTACTGCATCCGGCTTCAAGGTCAATGGTCAATCGGTGCAGGTTACCTCAGCAACCGTGTATGATGATAAGGGACTTGCCAGTAATAGCACTATCCTTGTTAACGGCGCGAGGGTTGAGGTCGAGGGCAAAATGAACAGTAGTAACATACTCGTCGCGACAAAAGTCTCTCTGGATCCCGAACTGGGCGAACGCCCGGAAAGCTCGATTGAGATGGAGATTCCCGCTGGTCTGGCGGTAGCGGCTACCCCTACTACTCTGACAGTCTTCGGTATCACGGTGACAGTGAACGACTCCACCCGGTTTGAAGATGGCATCCTGCGTGATCTGTCGGATATCAGCGGCCGTTCTTTGGATATCGACGCTTACGCAAGTGGTACTACTGTGGTTGCTACGCGCATACGCGACAAGAGTACCAGTGAGCCAGAGTTGCAAGGTCCCGTAACGGCGAGTTCGATTGTAGGTACGAGTTCTCTGGGAATCCTGGGTGTAACGGTAAATACCAGTGGTACAACTCAGTACCGGGATATCAATGGTGGAACACTCACCGCCAGCGCCTTCTTCAGCCAGGCCGCAGCCTCTGGTGCCGTAGTCAAGGCCAAGGGAGCGGTCAGCGGTAGCACTATGACCGCGACAGAGCTGGAAATCGAGGATTAACTTGTAACAGGGTGGATATCACCAAAGGGGCCTCTTCGGAGGCCCCTTTTTTGTGCGCGCTTGGGCAAGCCTGCTGGAATTTATGCAACCTTCGGGTGAAGGATTCTATGGTAAGTTGTCATTTCGACCAACGGGAGAAATCCTTGTCTCGAACGAATGTGAGAGATCTTCCAGGATTTCTCCCGTTGGTCGAAATGACAACGCATCTTATGGAGGACTTAAGGGAGTGGGGCTGAGGGAATCTGTGGTGGCCGGCCAAGCGGGTTCATCATAAAAAATCACCCCAAAACAATACGCTGCTTTTTTTCGCGGTTTTTAAGATAAATCAGGGCAATATGCCCAATCTTTTGCGCTAATTCAGCGCGCGTCTGGGCGCAGATTTCGTCTATAATACGCTGACGCTCAATGCGGTCTGCGGCATTAACCCTGATTTTGATCAGCTCGTGGTGATCCAGCGTTAAACGTATTTCGGCGAGCACGCTTTCGCTGAGTCCGGCGTTGCCAACAATCACTACCGGCTTCAGCTTGTGGCCGAGGGTGCGCAGTTGGCGCTTATGTTGTTCAATAAGGGGCATAATTTTAGTACATGAAAGAGAACCAGCCTATTAATATACCACAAACCCCCCGGGGTTTCACGGTTGCGGCTAGTCCGCTTAACAGCGTCAAGCTGGAGCTGGCGGTGATCTGCTGCGGGGGGGTGTTGCTGTTACTGCTGCAAGAGCGCATTACCAGCAATTCGTTGTTACAGTTGGGGCTGCTGGCGGGGTATGGCTGCATAAGCATGCTGTGGATACTCTACCGGGTGCGGCAGGTGGTGCGCAAAACAGGTGTCAGGCATGGCCAGAACCAAGAGTAGTAGCCGCTGGCTCAAGGAGCATTTTGTTGACACCTACGTCAAAAAGTCGTGGCAGGACGGTTACCGTTCGCGTGCCGCTTATAAGCTTCTGGAGATTAACGAGCGCGACCAGTTGTTGCGACCCGGCATGACAGTGCTGGATTTGGGCGCGGCGCCGGGAGGGTGGGCGCAAATAGCCTCAAAAATTTTAGGGGATAAAGGCCGCGTCATTGCCACGGATATTCTGGAAATGGAACCTTTGCCGCACGTGGAGTTCTTACAGGGAGATTTCCGCGAACAGTCCATATGTAATCAATTGTTAAAAATGCTGGAAGGCCGCCCTGTGGGCCTTGTAATTTCTGATATGGCCCCTAATATAAGTGGTGTGACTTCAGTGGATCAGCCAAGGTCAATTTATCTGGCTGAGTTGGCACTGGATATGGCGCGCCAGGTATTGATGCCGGGCGGTGATTTTCTGGTTAAAGTCTTTCAGGGCAGTGGTGATGAAGCATTGCGCAAGCAGATTCAGGCTTCATTCCAGAAAATTTTGGTGCGCAAACCCAAGGCATCACGCCCACAGAGCCGGGAAGTGTATATACTGGCAAGAGGCTTCCGGCCTTGATCAGTGTTATGTTATAACAGGTTCAGTTAAGGTTAATTATTACATCCCCGTTCGCCCTGAGCTTGTCGAAGGGCTTACCCGAACGGTTGAATTGGCAGTATTGGGTAGTGGCTTGGAATATGCATGTGGACAAATGACGGCGGTATACTGTCGTGGTGTCTTAAGCTGGTGTCAATTGGAGGCACGTAAAGTTGAACGATATGGCTAAAAATATAATTTTATGGGTGGTGATCGCCATTGTGCTGGTGTCGGTCTTCAATAACTTTGGGCCGCCCCAGGTGTCTGCACAGCAGCTTCCCTATTCGGAGTTCATAGCGAACGTCAAGAATGGTAACGTCCAGAAAGTCGTGATTGAAGGCCGCACCGTACAAGGTGTGTACCAGAGCGGCGAAAAGTTTGTCACCTACAGTCCGGGCGACAACGGTCTGGTGGGCGACTTGCTGGATAAAGGCGTGGTGATTTCCGCCCGTCCGCAGGAGCAGCAGAGCGTGCTCATGCAGATGTTCATCTCCTGGTTCCCGATGATTCTGTTGATTGGTGTGTGGATTTTCTTCATGCGCCAGATGCAGGGCGGCGGTGGCAAAGGCGGCGCCATGTCGTTTGGGCGCAGCAAAGCCCGTATGATGGGTGAAGATCAGGTAAAGATAACCTTTGCCGATGTGGCAGGCGTTGACGAAGCCAAGGAAGAAGTGGGCGAGCTGGTAGAGTTCTTGCGTGACCCCAGCAAGTTCCAGAAACTGGGCGGCAAGATTCCGCGCGGCATATTGATGGTCGGTTCGCCGGGTACGGGTAAAACCTTGCTTGCCAAGGCGATTGCCGGTGAAGCTAAAGTGCCATTCTTCTCGATCTCCGGTTCTGACTTCGTGGAAATGTTTGTCGGTGTGGGTGCGGCGCGCGTGCGTGATATGTTCGAACAGGCCAAGAAGCATGCGCCGTGCATTATCTTCATTGACGAAATTGACGCCGTCGGTCGTCATCGCGGTGCCGGTTTGGGTGGTGGTCATGACGAACGTGAGCAAACCCTTAACCAGTTGCTGGTGGAAATGGACGGCTTTGAAGGCAGCGAAGGCGTGATCGTGATTGCGGCGACTAACCGGCCTGATGTGTTGGATCCAGCCTTGTTGCGTCCGGGTCGTTTTGACCGTCAGGTGGTGGTGCCGTTGCCGGATGTGCGTGGCCGTGAACAGATCCTCAAAGTGCATATGCGCAAAGTGCCGATTGACGACAACGTCAAGCCGTCGATTATTGCGCGCGGTACGCCGGGCTTCTCGGGCGCGGATCTTGCCAACCTGGTGAATGAGTCGGCGCTGTTTGCCGCCCGTGCCAATCGCCGCACCGTGGAAATGCGTGACTTTGAAAAGGCCAAGGACAAGATCATGATGGGTGCTGAACGCCGCTCCATGGTGATGAACGAAGATGAAAAGAAGCTCACGGCGTATCACGAAGCAGGTCATGCCATTGTGGGTCGACTGGTGCCTGCGCATGATCCAGTGCATAAAGTAAGCATTATTCCGCGTGGCCGGGCTTTGGGTGTCACGATGTTTCTGCCGACAGAAGACCGTTATAGCTACAGCAAACAGCGTTTGGAAAGCCAGATCTCCAGCATGTTCGGCGGGCGTATTGCGGAAGAGTTGATCTTTGGGCCAGAGTTTGTGACCACAGGCGCCAGCAATGACATCATGCGTACTACAGATTTGGCGCGTAATATGGTCACCAAATGGGGTTTGTCTGAGCGCCTGGGGCCATTGACCTACAGCGAAGAAGATGGCGAGGTGTTCTTGGGTCGTTCCATGACGCAGCATAAATCAGTGTCAGCGGAAACTGCGCATATCATCGACGAAGAAATTCGCTTGATTGTAGACCGTAATTATGAACGCGCCAGGAAAATCCTGGTGGAGCACACGGACAAGTTGCATGACATGGCTGCCGCGCTGGTTAAGTATGAAACCATTGATGCCGAACAGATTGATGACATCATGGCCGGCAAAGAGCCGCGTCCGCCCAAAGACTGGGGTGAAGATTCCGGTTCGGGGTCAGGTCGTGCTGCAGGGGTTTCTACCAGCGGTGATAGCAAGCCTGATGTAGATCCCATCGGTGGGCCGGCCAGTCAGCATTAAGGGTAAGCTTAATCTTACGCAAGGAAACAAAGGGGCTTTTGGCCCCTTTGTTATTGTATGCCCCCAAAGATGTCCCTGATATTTTATCGGCGCACGTATGTTGAATATACTGAACTGTGGCGGCAAAATTCTTGACTTAAGCCAACCCCAAGTAATGGGGATACTCAATGTTACCCCCGATTCTTTTTCGGACGGGGGTATTTTTTTGTCTGTGGAATCTGCCGTGGCGCAGGCACGACGCATGGTGGATGAGGGCGCCGCGATTATCGACGTGGGTGGTGAATCAACGCGCCCCGGTGCGGTGGCAGTGACATCCTGGCAGGAAATGGATCGGATCCTGCCGGTGATTGCAGCGATACACCGTGAGTTGCCGGTGATTATTTCTATCGACACCAGCAAGCCCGACGTGATGCGCGCGGCGGTGGCGGCGGGCACAGGCATGATTAACGATGTGCGTGCCTTGCGTGAAGAAGGTGCATTACAGACCGCCGTGCGCTGCGCAGTGCCGGTGTGCCTGATGCACATGCAGGGTGAGCCACGCAGCATGCAGCAGGCGCCCCAGTATGATGATGTGGTAACTGAGGTTAAAGCTTTTCTTGCGGAGCGTATTGAGGCTTGTATAGCAGCGGGCATTCCCCGCGAGCATGTGATAATTGACCCTGGCTTTGGTTTTGGCAAGACTTTGGTGCATAATTTATACTTGTTTAAACACTTGAATACGTTTCAGGAATTGGGGTTACCCCTGTTGGTGGGGGTGTCACGAAAATCCATGATTAGTGCGGCGTTGGGGCATCCGGTACAACAGCGGGTAGGCCTGATTGAACAGCGGTTACCCGCTAGCATTGGATTGGCGGCATTGGCAGTGTGGCAAGGCGCCATGATTATTCGCGCGCATGATGTGCGGGCGACGGCAGATGCAGTGAACATGATATGGGCTGTTAAACAACAAAACTAATAGGGAGCGCATCATGTCTCAGGGGCAACAGAGAAAATATTTTGGTACCGACGGCATACGCGGCCTGGTGGGGCAAACGCCGATTACTGCCGAGTTTGTCCTGAAGCTGGGTTGGGCTGCGGGCCGCGTATTGGCAAGGGAAGGACGAGGGGATAGACGGGGCAAAGTGCTGATTGGTAAAGACACGCGCATTTCCGGTTATATGCTGGAATCGGCGTTGCAGGCGGGTTTGTCGTCTGCGGGAGTCGATATCCGTTTGCTGGGCCCGATGCCAACGCCTGCCATTGCCTATCTGACGCGCACTTTACATGCTCAGGCGGGCATCGTCATCAGCGCGTCGCACAACCCCTATCAGGACAACGGCATCAAGTTTTTTTCGGCGCAGGGCGCCAAGTTGCCGGATGATATTGAACTCGCCATCGAAGCGGAAATGGACACGCCCATGCACACGGTGGATTCCGCGCTGCTGGGTAAGGCAGAGCGCGTGGTTGATGCGGCGGGGCGTTACATTGAATTTTGTAAGAGCACCATTCCCGGCAATGCTGAATTGCGTGGCATGAAACTGGTGGTGGATTGCGCGCACGGTGCGACTTACCATGTGGCGCCGAGTGTGTTTGAAGAGCTGGGCGCAGAAGTCATCAAACTTGGAGTTCAGCCTAATGGTTTGAACATTAATGAGGGTTGTGGCTCTACGCATCCGCAGACGTTACAAGTGGCGGTGCTGGAGCATGGCGCAGATTTGGGTATTGCGCTGGATGGCGATGGCGACCGCCTGATTATGGTGGATGATAAAGGCGAAGTGCTGGATGGTGATGAGTTGTTATATATCATCGCCAAGTCGCGCCACGAATCTGGCACGCTGAAGGGTGATGTGGTTGGCACAGTGATGACCAACCTGGGTTTGGAACATGCCTTGCGTGCCATGCAGGTGGAACTGCGACGTGCGCCCGTCGGCGACCGTTATGTGATGGACATGTTACGTCAAGGGGGTTGGTCATTAGGGGGTGAATCGTCGGGTCATATTATTTGTCTGGACTGCACCAGTACCGGTGACGGTATTGTCTCGGCCTTGCAGGTGCTTGCGGCAATGTTGAAGGCGGGTAAATCACTGCATGACGTAAAGCGTGGTATGAATAAATATCCGCAGACGCTAGTGAATGTACGCATGGAGAAAAAATTTGATTTCGCGGCATCCCCCCATGTAAAAAATACCCTGCGTGAAGTTGAAGCCGAACTGGCAGATACCGGCAGAGTATTACTGCGCGCTTCAGGCACCGAACCGCTGGTGCGGGTAATGGTCGAAGGTGTCGACGCGCAACAGGTGGATGCTTTGGCGAATAAACTCGCGGATGCGATTAAAGTGGCTTATAGCCAACAGTAAGTTATAAAAAATTTTATTGGGAGAATACAACATGACACAAATGCACGTTATTGATTACCAGATTTTTGGTACTGAAATGCAATATGTCGAGATCGAACTTGACCCGCAGGAAGCAGCAGTGGCTGAAGCGGGTGGCATGATGTACATGGAAGATGGCATTGCCATGGAAACAGTATTTGGCGATGGTTCGCAGCAAAAATCAGGTTTTATGGGGTCGTTAATGGGCGCGGGTAAACGCCTGCTCACGGGCGAGTCGTTGTTCATGACCATCTTTTTAAATCAAGGCCAGGGTAAAAAGCGCGTGGCTTTTGCCGCATCGTATCCTGGAAAAATTGTTCCCCTGCATCTGCAAGAGTTAGGCGGCCAGATTATTTGCCAGAAAGATTCATTTCTGTGTGCGGCGAAAGGTGTGTCGGTGGGCATTGCCTTCCAGAAAAAACTCGGTGTGGGTTTGTTTGGTGGTGAAGGCTTCATCATGCAAAAACTTGAAGGCGATGGTTATGCTTTTATGCATGCGGGTGGAACGCTATCAGAAAAAGTGTTGGCGCCGGGTGAATTGATTCGTGTCGATACCGGTTGTCTGGTAGCACTGCAACCGTCCGTGTCTTACGACATTGAATATGTAGGCAAGATAAAATCAGCGCTGTTTGGCGGCGAAGGATTGTTTTTTGCGACGTTACGTGGCCCCGGTAAAGTGTGGTTACAATCGTTGCCCTTGAGTCGCCTTGCAAACCGTATCTATGCTGTCATGCCCGCACGTGGTGGTAGCAGTGAAGAAGGTTCTTTGTTAGGTGGATTGGGCAATGTCCTGGGTGGCAGATAATTAGGTCGCTTCCGGCATCCTGCCTCAGGCGACACTTGTGCATCCGTGCACGGCGCCTCACTGCGCCCATTATATGAAGTCATTTAGCGCATTGTATTTTGGGCCGGATCTGCCTGCGCAAGGTACAAAAATTACTGTACTGCCCGAAAATGATGGGTTGCACCTACAGCACTGTGAGATATCAGGCGAGACACAGGAACAGCTAGTTGCATATGATGAGCTGCGCGTGTCTACTGGTGGATTTGACCATGATCAGATTATTCTCATGTGGGATAAGAATGAGAAAACAAGGTCGTTGATACTTGCTGATAAAACTACCCAAGATTTTCTTCTGGAAGAAGCACCTCCCGCCCTGGCGGCAAAACTCGCTCAATGCAAAAAGCACATCAACGGCACGCGACAGCGAATGCGTGCCGGTTGGCTGGTGTTGGCGTTGTTTCTGCTCAGCCCTTTTATTTTGCTGGGCGTGTTGGTGTGGAAATCAGATAACGTGATTGATTGGGCGGTGAGTCACGTGTTGATTGAAGATGAACAAAAGTTTGGTGACATGGTTTTTGAACAGTATCGGCCTACGCTCAAACTAATAACGCAAGGTGAAGCGCCGCGTGTCATTGAGGAGATCGGTGATAAGCTGGGATTGGATGCCCCCTATAAATTCAAGTGGCACGTGGCCGACAACCCCGCTGTGAATGCGTTCGCCATTCCCGGCGGACATATTGTAGTATTCACGGGTTTGATCAAGGCAGCGCAAACGCCTGAAGAAGTCACTGGCGTATTGGCGCATGAAATTCAGCATGTAGTACAGCGCCATAGCTTAAAAGCAATGGTGCATAATGCAGGTTGGCGTGCCACTATTGCCATGGTTACGGGCGATTGGACAGGGGGAATGCTAGGTGGGGCGGTGACACAGCTTGGCGTTCTTAAATACGGTCGAGATAAGGAAACCGAAGCCGATATGAAGGGGTTGGCATTGCTGAAAAAAATACGTGTTGATCCCAATGGTATGGTGCAGTTTTTTGAAAAATTATCCAAGTCAGGCAATGGGGCGCCGATTGAATTGCTTTCTACCCATCCCTCTTCGACGGAACGCATGACAGCACTGCGTGAAGCCATCAAGCAGCAGGAGCCATGGCATAGTGAGCCTTTGCCGTATGATTGGAACGCCATTAAGTCTTCATTGCCGACCAGATGATGCCACCGGTTCGGTGTTCCCTCTCCCACTTTGTGGGAGAGGGATTTTAAACCCCAAAGTGCTATCAGGAGAATGTTATGGAAAACCCGCAAAATAAAGAAAAACCCGCAAAAATAAACATTGTGGAGGTATTAAAGGCCTCCGGTGGTTTGTTGACAGCGATCACCATTGCCTTTGTCGGCTATTACACCAATAACTCCCTTGAAAAAATGAAAGCCAGTGAAACGCGTGCGCAACTGTATGCCGAATTGATGAGTAAACGTGAAGAATCGGAAAGCGCATTACGCAAAGATATGTTTGTTTCTATCATCGGGTCATTTCTGGACCCGTCATCTGATACCCTTGATAAAAAAGTGTTGAATCTGGAATTGTTGGCCTATAATTTTCATGAGGCACTTAATCTTAAGCCTTTATTTATACACGTTGCCAAGCAGGTAAACTCCACTAAAGATAGCCATAAACAGGACTATCAACAACGCCTGGAACGCGTTGCGCACGAAGTGGCACGCAAGCAGGCGATGGTCTTGGGCAGCGCAGGAGCAACCTTTGATAGAGTGGTTGATCTGGAAAGCCTGCGTGCCAGTCCTTACGGCATGCCATTAGAAGAGGAAACTCTTGAGATAGGGGGCATCAAAAGAGTTTTCAGGATTTATGTTTTGAAAGAAGATCCTGAAATGCGTGAAATTCAGGTCAGATTAACGGTTGCTACGCCTGATGAAAAAGGTCAGGAAAATACTGAAGTGGCTGAGTTTTGGGTGGGTGCCTTCGATTTCCCGATGATTGATAACGTGCGGCTATTGCCAGACCAGCGTTGCGCGATTGTGTTAAATCGTTATGATCAAAAAAGTGCTTACATCTCTATCGTATATTATCCGGGGGGTTATGCAAGCCTCAAGGAGCGACCTTATTTTCAGGAAGTCGTGAATAAACTCATCAATGATGAGTCCAAATAGGGATCATTTAAAAATTTAATTTTATTGATCTGTATCAGTAACATATTAATTTTCTCCTGCCATAAAAAGCTACGCCATGCATTCTCAATTTCGGAAAATGCCTAAAGCTCGGCGATGCGGGGACGCTAGATTAATCAGATCCAAGCGTAAAACCTTTGGCAAGGAGAAAATTAATGAACCACACTTTTCCAGCAATGCTGATATTGTTTATGGTATTTAACAGCGCATCGACCATGGCGGGTGAACAGGTGGCATTGCTTGCCCCCTCTGTTACGACGACTCTTTCACAGTCACTGCCTGGTATAAAGATTCCACTGATAAAAAAGGCAGATGAATTGCAAATAAGTTACCCGATAATTAATGTTATGTTTACACCTGGGACGTTATCTGCCCAAGCTAATCAGGCAATGGATGTAGTATTTTACTGCAATGGACAAAATTGTTTGTATACGAGTCAGGAGTTAATTCGCCGTTGACTTTATATTTATTTTGTTCCAGTAGCCAGCAAAAAATCGTGGGGAATAATTAGCCCTTTTTCGCTAATAAACCTCTGCGCCAAGACGGCAATTTCAGCACGAATAATGCTGCGTTGATTTTCGGGCAAGACATCATATTGCATTTTTAAAATGTCAGATTGTTCTACAACATTCCAGTAATCATCAAACGATGGGAAGTGGTAGTGGAATGTGATAGGGCGGATCATGCAATCCTTGAAGCCGGCCTGTGTCAGCATGTTATCAAGCACCCCAGGTAATCCCAATGCAGTGGCTTTGGGCAAAGGTGGATATTTATCAGCGGGGATGCGGCCAGCAAATACCTGGTATGCCCAGCGCAGGGTGGGCATGGTTTCAGGGGTATCCCACACGGCGATGGCGAAGCGCCCACCGCGTTTGAGTACGCGTTGCATTTGTTTGAGACCTTGCAGTGAATCTTCAAACAGCATGACACCGAAGCGGCACAGGATTTTATCGAAAGCAGCGTCAGGGAAATTAAGTTTTTCTGCCGCCATATGTTGAAACTGAATATGCGACAATTCTTCGTTGGCCGCTTTTTTCTGGGCGACATTCACCATGGCTTCAGCAGCATCGGTACCGATGATTTTTACGGTGTCACCCATGCGCCGCGCCAGTGTCAGTGCGGGTTCGCCCGTGCCGGAAGCAACATCCAGAACCATATCGCCCGGCTGCGCATGCAAGGCCTCAAGCAGAGCTTCGCCAACCGGGGCGATGTGCGGTAACCAGAGGTCAAATTTTTCAGCGATGCGGCCCCAGTCGGGCTGATTATTGTTCATGTATTTTGCCCAGGGCGCTAAGCTCTCGGTTAAGTAATTCCTCGTTACCCAGATTCAGTTCTACAAAACGCCGCAGGTAAGTGATGCTGTCGATATCGATGTCAATGCAGTTCAAGCCGATGCGGTGTTCTTCAATGTGTGCGACGGAGGTTTGCATTTTAATCTGAGCTTCATCGTCACCCAACGATATTTTCAATAGACACGAATCGCCGGATTTTCCTTCCCATGTAGGGGGACGTTCTATTAATGCGCCACGCAGTGACAGGTCAATGAGCTTGCTGTGCCAGTGATAACCTGCACATAACATCTCAGCTTTGGCATCGAAAGGAATGCGTTTAAAGCGCCGCTGTTCTGTATCAGGTTTGCTGGTGTTCATGCACACTCCCCCTATCGAAGTAATTTTTCCAGGATACGTTGATAAAAATTTGACAGCGTATCAAGATCTTCCACGCTGACACATTCATTGAGCTTATGGATAGTAGCATTTATGGGCCCAAGTTCCAGCACTTGTGCGCCGGTGGGGGCAATAAAACGTCCGTCTGAGGTGCCGCCTGAGGTGGAAAGTTCGGTTTCAATGCCGGAGATTTCGCGGATGGCATCGCGCGCGGCGTCAATGAGTTCGCCTTCGCGTGTTAAAAAGGGATGGCCAGAAAGATTCCAGTCCAGGGTATATTTTAAGCCATGTTTGTTGAGTATGCTTTCTACAGCTTCACGCAGTTGTTGGTGGGTGACGGCGGTGGAAAAACGAAAATTAAATACCACCTCCAAATCGCCGGGAATAACATTGTTGGCGCCGGTGCCGGCATGGATGTTGGAAATCTGGAAGGTAGTCGCGGGGAAAAACGCGTTGCCGGTATCCCAGGTGATGGAGCACAGTTCCGCCAGTGCCGGGGCTGCACGGTGTATCGGGTTGTCTGCAAGTTGCGGGTAAGCGACATGGCCTTGTACGCCATATACCGTTAGTTTTCCACCCAGTGATCCACGCCGTCCATTTTTAACCACATCACCGACACGTTGCGTGCTGGTCGGTTCACCCACCAGGCACCAGTCAATTTTTTCGCCGCGTGCGCTGAGGTGTTCAATGACTTTTACTGTACCGTTGATGCTGGGGCCTTCTTCGTCGCTGGTGATGAGAAAGGCGATGGAGCCAGCGTGATCAGGGTAGAGAGTGACAAAACGCTCGCAGGCGGTGACCATGGCGGCGAGGCTGCCCTTCATGTCTGCCGCGCCACGGCCATACAAATGACCATCGCGTATCTCCGGTGCGAAGGGTGGGCTGTGCCATTGTGTGAGTGGACCGGTGGGAACTACGTCGCTGTGACCGGCAAAGGCGAACAGCGGACCAGTGGTGCCGCGCCGCGCCCAGAAATTTTGCACGTCACCGCCCTTATCACCCTCCGTGTCATTAAAGGGCAAACGCTCAACTTTAAAACCGATAGCTTCGAGATGCGCGATCATGGTGTCCTGGCAGCCCGCGTCGTCGGGGGTGACGGACGGGCGCGAAATCAGGTCAATGGCAAGTTGCAGGGTGGCAGACATCAGATCAGTTAACCTCGGGATTGTTTTGCAAATAATACGTTATATTCTTCCGCGCTAAAACCCAGATGACGCGATGCGCCAAGATCCAGCACCGGGCGTTTGATGATGGCAGGGTGCGCTATCATCAATGCGATGGCACGGGTTTCATCCAGATGTTCTTTGGCAGTTTCTGGCAGGCCGCGCCAGGTGGTGCCGCGCCGGTTGAGCAGCGCCTCCCAGCCCAATTCTTTTACCCAGGTGCGTAGCATTTTTTCGTCCAGACCGTCTTTGCGAAAGTCGTGAAAACGGTATTCCATACCCTGCTGGTTTAACCAGGCCAAGGCTTTTTTGACGGTGTCGCAGTTTTTAATGCCATAGAGTGTCATCATCCCAATCTTTCAGTTTTCAAGCAGGACTAATTGTATAATAAAAACTGCTGCAAATTCACGGTAAGTAACAGTCCAGGCTGTACGAGAAGTATTACGTATGAGTAACCCGCTGTTGTGGCAGATGACTGAACCCATGGGGACGGCGCGCGCCTTGGTTGCAGGGGGGGATGCAAAAAACCCTGAAAATAGAAAGGCCCGACTTGCATGCAGAGGTCGGGTCGGGTTCAGTACATTTAAGGCTACTTAACAGTATCGCCTGGCTTTGGCGAAGCTGTATCAGGTTCGTTGCCCCCATCGCCAGTCGCTTTGCTGACGTCCTTTATTCCTAACTTTTCACCAACGTGCTTCCGTCGGAAGCACGTTGTCTTATCTGGATGGCAAATCCTCCGTAGCTTTCAGAAAATACGTCTCCAAAAAGAGACACTAAAACCAATTAAAAATCATGTAGATATGAAAATCTCTTGAAATTGTGTCCCAGCATGGCAACGCTTTTTGTGTGTTTTGCAATCATTGTTCTTCGGCTTCCCCCTAACATTTCAATGATTACTCGTAACTTGTTAATATAAAAAGTAATAATTTTTATTGGCACGCCCTTTGCTTATTTGTAATGCAAGGATGTTAGGGCGCCCACGGATGGGTAATTTACCCACTATTTTCAGGAAATATATGCTTTCCCATGGATGGGTTTTTTTGATTTACGTGAAGAGGCGGAAGAATTTTGAAGTTGTTCTCAAAAATGTCGGATCAACATTATCTTTAAATTTCTGTAGCTTCTAATGAATTTTATAGAACACCCTTGATCTGAGTGGTTTAAGCGACGAGGATGATGTAATGGATAGACCACTTTTTCGAAAGAAGAGGACACTATTTATGTACCATAGAGAAAATGTATTTTTGAACTGGGTGCTGGTTGGGTTGCTGATTATTTCGGGTGCTGCATTTGCGCAAGGCATCATGGGTGATGTTAAACAACATATGCCTGATTACATCAAGCTTGATCTTGATGCAGATGGTTTCATCACACTTGCCGAAGCCCGGCAGGTGCCTGAGTTGGTGGAAAAGTTTGGTCAAGTAGATGTTGATGGCGACAGGAAGTTGAATACGGCTGAATATGCGGAATATCAGGCTCTGCTGAAAAGAAAGGCTTCCACAAGCGGTTAATCGATTTTCTTAACGAGAGTTTCTCTGTCTTTTTCAAATTTGAAAATTACGACAGATCCGGTGTTTTACCCCCCTTGCGCGGCTGAATAAGCCGCGTTTTTTTGCCTTTAAAAAAGCTTTATGTGCAAGGTGAGCGAGAAAGTTGCCAGACTCGCGTCTTTTCTCATATAGCTTCGCCAACTGTTACGGCTGCGCCCCTCGCTTTAGGGTTACTCTTTGTTTCTGTTCATGATAATATTATTTAGTAATCATCGCGCCACAAAATAACCGGGGGTTTGCCTGACTGTGCAACAATTTCAATGGCCGGTACGGGTTTACTATGAAGATACGGACAGTGGTGGCGTAGTTTATTACGCTAATTACCTGAAATTTATGGAGCGGGCGAGGAGTGAGTGGTTACGGAGCCTGAACATCGAGCAGGATAGGCTGCTGGCCAATGAGGGAATAATCTTCGTGGTTAGAGCGGCACATATCGAGTATCTTAAGCCAGCGCGTTTTAATGATATGCTTGATGTAAGTGTGGCGGTGGCGCAATGTGGGCGGGCCAGTGTAACTTTTGAGCAGCAGGTGACGCAGCGTATTGCCGAAATGCCCGCGGCTGCTTACCATCAAACATCTCTGTTGTGCTGTAGCGGGCGGATTAAAATTGCCTGTCTGGATAGCACGACAAGGCGCGCCTGTCATATCCCCCCTTTGATTCTCGCAAAATTTTCTGTTGGAGATGTTTCGTGACTGCTGATTTGTCGTTGTTTAATCTGGTAGTAAGCGCCAGTGTCGTGGTGCAATTGGTGATGTTGTTGTTGCTGGTAATATCAGTGGTGTCATGGACCATGATTTTCCGCAAATGGACGGCGATGAAAAATGCGCGCAAGACAGCCATTGCGTTTGAAACGCGGTTTTGGTCAGGCAGCGATTTAAGCAGTTTGTACCGGGAAGTCACGCAGAAGCAGGGTGCTTTGTCCGGGTTGGAAGGCATCTTTGGCGCGGGCTTCAAAGAGTTTGCGCAATTACGCAAGCAAACCGGCGCCGAGCCGATGGCGGTGGTGGAAGGCGCACAGCGTGCCATGCGTGTGGCGTTGAGCCGCGAGATCGACGCACTGGAAACGCATTTACCGTTTTTGGCGACGGTGGGTTCCACCAGTCCTTATATCGGTCTGTTTGGTACGGTATGGGGCATCATGAATTCATTCCGTGGCTTGGGCAATGTGCATCAGGCCACACTGGCGATGGTCGCGCCGGGTATTGCCGAGGCGTTGATTGCTACCGCCATGGGGCTATTTGCGGCGATTCCGGCGGTGATTGCTTATAATCGTTATAACAACGATGTGGAGCGCCTGATTAACCGTTACGAAACCTTTCTTGAAGAATTTTCCACGTTGTTGCAGCGCCATGCGCATCAGAGCGGGGGAGGGTAACCCATGGCACGGCAACGCATTCGCAAGCGCCCCATGGCCGAAATCAATGTAGTGCCTTACATTGATGTGATGTTGGTGCTGCTGGTGATTTTCATGATTACCGCACCTTTACTTACCCAGGGCGTCAAAGTGGAGCTACCCCAGGCTGATGCGGAAGCGGTGGAAAGTACCAATGATGCGCCATTGATCGTTACCGTCGATGCCGCAGGAAATTATCATCTGAATATTGGCGACGATACGCGCAAGGGAATTGGCGCAGAGGTGTTAAAAAAGCGCGTTGCTACGGTGCTGCGACGCAAACCTGGAATTCAGGTGTTGGTGCGCGGTGACAGGGATGTGAATTACGGCAAGGTAGTGCGGGCCATGACGCTGTTGAAACAGGCTGGCGTAGAAAGTGTGGGATTGGTGACAGAGCCTGCAGATAACGCATCCAAATAATCATCATGCTGAAAAACGGTGATTGGAATCTACACGTCCGCATGACTATACCTGCATGACCACCAAGGCATCCTCAAATTCACGTGCGGTAATTTACGCAATTCTGGTGCATGTGGCGCTCATTGCATTGCTGGGAGTGAGCCTGGACTGGACGCCTAAAATAACCGCGCAACCGCAAATCCAGGCCATGAACGCCGTCGTTATTGATGACTCGCAGTTGATTGAAAAAAAGCGCGCTCAACAACAGGCTGAGCAGCGCAAACAGGAAAACGAGCGCTTGCAGGCGCTGAAAGAACAACAGCTTCTTGAGGAACCCCGTATAGAACAAAGGCAGGAAGAACGTATTAAAGAAATCAAGGAAAAAGAGCGGGAAAAACGTGCTGTTGTCGAGCAGGGTAAAATTAAAAAACAGCAGGAAGACCTGCGCGAAGCCAAGCTGAAAACAGCGCAGGAAGAGCAGGCCAGAAAAATAAAACAAGCCGACAAGCAACGCTCTGAACTGGAAGCAAAGCGTAAAGCCGAAGCAGAACGCCAGATTGAACAAAGGCGCCGCGTTGAAGACAAACGCCGCATTGAAGCAGAAGAGGAAGCCTTGCAGGAACAGCTTGCGGCAGAGCAGCAGCGCCGCGATAGTGATCGGGAAAAACTGGCAAATGCGGCGTTGGCTAAATTCAGCGCGCTGATCAAGCAAAAAGTGCAGCGTAACTGGTTGCGCCCACAAACTGCGCGGCAGGGCATGTCATGCACAGTGCTGGTACGTTTGACTGACAAAGGCGAAGTACTTCTGGCGCGTGTGGTGAAAAGCAGTGGTGATACTGCGTATGACCGTTCGGTAGAAGCCGCAGTCTATAAGGCCTCGCCATTGCCATTACCTCCAGATGTAACATTGTTTGAGTATTTTCGTGAAATTAATTTTGTTTTCAAACCTGAAGGATAGGGTCTAATGCTGCGGAAAATTATGTTGCTTTTATTGTTGGGTACCGCGCTCACACACCCCGTGCGTGCTGCGCTGACGATTGAAATTACCGGTGGCACTGAAGGCGCGCAGCCTATCGCTATTGTGCCGTTTGCCTGGGATGGGCAGGATGCCCTGCCGGCGGATGTGGCAGAGATTGTGGCGGCCGATCTGCATCGTAGCGGTGCATTTTCACCCTTGCCTAAAGCGGATCTGATTTCCCAACCGCATGAAGGTGCGCAGATTAATTTTGCGGATTGGCGTGTGTTAGGCGCGCCCAATATCGTTGTCGGTAAAATACGTCCTTCCGGCAACGGTTACATGGTGCAATTTCAATTGTTTGATGTTTTTAAAGGCGCCCAGATTACCGGTTATAGCATGGCGTCGAGCGCGCAAGAGTTGCGCCGTACCGCACATCAAATCAGCGATTTGATTTATGAGGTTTTAACGGGCAAGCCGGGGGCTTTTGCGACGCGCATTGCCTATGTAACCGAGGTGGTGACAAACGGCAAGAGCCGTTATTCGCTGAATGTGGCGGATGCCGACGGCTACAATCCGATTCCTATCCTGCATTCTCCGTCACCCTTGATGTCGCCGAGCTGGTCACCGGATGGTAAGCGCTTGGCCTATGTTTCATTTGAGCGGCGTCGCTCAGAAATTTATATTCATGATCTTGCGACACGCAAGCGCGATCGGGTGGCTTCTTCGCAGGGGCTTAATAGTGCGCCGGCATGGTCCCCCGATGGTCAGCGTCTGGCGCTGGTATTGTCCAAGGATGGGAACCCTGAAATTTATATTTTAAATATCAAAAATAACAGCTTGCAACGGGTTACAAACAACCCGGCGATTGATACCGAACCGGGCTGGATGCCGGATGGCACCCGCTTGGTGTTCACTTCAGACCGTGGTGGTAAACCGCAGATTTATCAGGTATCCCTGAATGCCAATGGTAATGGCGGTAAACCGCAACGTTTGACGTTTGAAGGTGACTATAATGCGCATGGGGTGGTTTCGCCTGATGGCCGCTCACTGGTAATGGTGCATGGGCAAGGGAATCGTTACCGAATTGCTGTCCAGGATTTGTCCAGCAAGGATCTGCGCATTTTAACGGATACACGCCTTGACGAATCTCCAAGTTTTGCGCCTAATGGTGCTATAATTATTTATTCAACTGAAGTGAACAATCGCGGCGTATTGGCAATGGTATCCTTGGATGGAGCGGTTCGCCAGCGACTCACCCAGACAGAAGGCGATGCGCGTGAGCCTGCGTGGGGCCCGCGTACCCATCGTATTAAACCTTGATAAATGTATACAGAAAAATAGGAGTGTTTTTTCATGAAGAGTTATATGAAGTTGCTGGTGGTCTTGATGCCTGTAGTCGTGCTGGCCGGATGTGCGTCGCCCAAAGTGGCGCAAAAACCCGCCCCCGTAGAAGATCGTACCGCGCCTGAAACAACGCCCTCCGCGACGCCATCAACACCCGCTACACCGGGTGTTGAAGTGCTTGCCGCGCCTGACAAAGAAAATTTTGCGGGAGAAGAATTGGTTGATCCATTAAAAGATGCGACAGGTTTACTGGCGAACAAGACCATCTACTTTGAATATGATAGCAGTGAAATTCAGGAAGAGGGGCGTGCCATTGTTGAAGCCCACGCCGCTAACCTGGTTAAAAATCCCAAGCTAATGGTAATGCTGGAAGGCCATGCGGATGAACGCGGGTCACGTGAATACAATCTTGCGCTCGGTGAAAACCGCGCCAAAGCGGTGCAGCAATTGATGCAGCTTAAAGGTGTACCTGCACAGCAGGTGGATGTAGTCAGCTTTGGCGAAGAACGCCCGGCAGATATGGGGCATGGAGATGATGCGTGGGCCAAAAATCGTCGTGTCGAACTGATTTTCAAATAATCTTCCGCACATAATCTTATGAAAAAATGGTGGACTTCCGCACGCACGGCCGCACTGGCTCTGGCAAGTTTGTGCTCAATTGCCGGGATCATGACCAATGCCAGCGCGGCTGCGCCGATCGTGAATCCACCTTCGTCTTCTTCCGTAATTATCGCGGCGCCTGCAGCGCCCGATAAAATAGCAGCGCTCGAAGCTCGTATTGCCAGGTTGGAGCAATTGCTGGAAAGCCAGGCGTTGGCAGATATGCTGGTGCAATTGACAAAATTGCAATCAGAAACCCAACGCCTTAATGGTGATGCGGAGTTACAGACACACGAGATTGACGGGCTTAAAAAACGTCAGCGTGACGCTTATCTTGATATAGACCGCCGTTTGCGTGAAATTGAAAAGGGATTAGTGGCCAAAGAAGCCGTGGCTGCTTCAGAAAAAAATTCCTTGTCAGAGGTTTCACCCAGCCCGCCAGCCGCTGCCACGCCGCTGTTAACAACACCGCCGGGAGCCGTTCCCCCACCTGTGGCCAACGCATCAGATATATCACGTGAACAAATCATGTATCAACGTGCCCTGGATGCTTTGAAAAAGGGGCGTCATGATCAGGCTATTAGCGATTTTCAGGATTTTCTCACCCATTACCCCAAAAGCGAATTCGCCAGTAATGCTTACTATTGGCTGGGCGAAGCCAATTACGCTATGCGCCGTTATGAAGCGGCGATAACCCATTTCAAAAAAGTAATCAATACCTACCCTGGCAGTAGCAAAGTGGCTGACTCGACACTCAAACTGGGGTTCGCCTACCATGAGTTGGGCGAACGTGAGCAAGCGCGCAAAATATTAAGCGATGTTGTTTCCCGCTACCCCAATACCCGGGTTGCCCAATTTGCCACGGAACGCTTGCAGAAAATAAAAAGCGACAGTAATTAAATTACGCGCCGTCATGCAACCAATACTTCAAGAAGCTTCATCGGTCTCGCCACACCCCCTGCAAACTACGCAATCCAGAGTCAGGATGAGCCTGCGCATCACGGAAATATTTTACTCGCTGCAAGGTGAAACACGCACGGCTGGTTTACCCACAGTATTTGTGCGCCTCACCGGGTGTCCACTACGTTGTCAATATTGTGATACTGCGTATGCGTTTCAGGGCGGACAATCCATGTTGCTGCCCGATATACTTGCTCAAGTGGCGCACTATTCGCCGCACAGGGATGTGCAAGTGCCGCAGGCGGTCGCTCCCGGCATCCTGCCTCCCTCGACACTAGTGCATCCATGCACGTCGCAGGACGCGCAGGAGCGGCCGCCGCGCTATGTTACCGTGACTGGCGGCGAACCCCTGGCACAAAAAAACTGCCTCGACTTATTGGCTGCGCTGTGCGATGCGGGATATGAAGTGTCATTGGAAACCAGCGGTGCTTTAGATATATCAGCGGTTGATGCGCGTGTGAGCAAAGTCGTGGATATCAAAACGCCCGCGTCTGATGAGTCAGATAAAAACCTGTATGGCAATATTGAGTATCTTACCCCGCGTGACCACATAAAGTTTGTATTATGCAGCCGGGAAGATTATCTGTGGGCAAAAGATATTATGGCGCGTTATAACTTGCCGGCACGCTGCGAAATACTGTTTTCACCCAGCCACCAGCAAATATCAGCGACATTGTTAGCCGACTGGATTTTACAAGACCACTTGCCGGTGCGCTTGCAAATTCAGTTACACAAATATTTGTGGGGCAATACGCCGGGTAAATAGGGCGTATGCCCGGTAAATAATGGCAACGTCATGTATGCAATCGTCTGAACTACAAATAAAACCGCCTCCAAAAAAAGCCGTGGTGTTAGTCTCCGGTGGCCTCGATTCAGCTACCGTGCTGGCGATGGCCGTGTCTCAGGGTTTTGCCTGTCATGCAGTGAGCTTTGATTATGGTCAGCGGCACAAGGCTGAATTGGTGGCCGCTGCTGCGCTTGTGCAGGCCATGGGTGCCGTTGAACATAAGGTCATAAAATTTGATTTGGCGGGTATTGGGGGCTCAGCCTTAACGGATGCCTCGCTTGCTGTGCCTGAGCATCCTACGCAAGGCATTCCCGTCACCTACGTGCCAGCGCGTAATACTGTATTTCTGGCGCTGGCGTTGGGGTGGGCGGAGGTATTGCAAGCGCACGATATTTTTATTGGCATCAACGCGGTGGATTACTCGGGTTACCCGGATTGCAGGCCGGAATACATCAAGGCGTTCCAGGTATTGGCCAATCTGGCGACGCGTGCCGGGGTTGAGGGTCAACCGACCATGATCCGCACACCGTTGCTGTCGCTCTCCAAGGCCCAGATTATCCAGGAAGGCACCCGTTTGGGGGTGGACTACAGCCGCACCGTGTCATGCTATACCGCTGACGATCAAGGCCGCGCCTGTGGTGTGTGCGACGCGTGCCGTTTGCGGATGGCCGGTTTTCAGGGCGCAGGCCTGCCTGATCCTACCCATTATCGCCCGATTTGATTTTTTCTCTTTTACCGGTAGTCGGACGGTTGTAATGAAGGTATAATGGCGCCGCTTCGAACGATACTGTTTTAGTAAAATCTATCTCCCTTCTCATGGGCCGTTAGCTCAGTCGGTAGAGCAGCGGACTTTTAATCCGTTGGTCGCTGGTTCGACCCCAGCACGGCCCACCAATTTTATCTAATTTTTTCATAAGCTTATCTTATCCCCTTCGTTATAGTAAAATATGTGCAACTATCCTTGCACCGTTTTTGCACCAGTCGCTACCCTTCGCCGACATAAATTTTCGGCGTAGTCGGCCAGGTGAAGGGAACCTTCAGGCGTGGCGATGGCTATGATAATGCGGCTGGCGAGCGGTTTACCACGCGATGGCATGCACAAAAAACCACGACAGAATACATTGCTCGGCATTACAATGTGAAACGTCGACATTTTATCCTTGGTTTGCGGTCACCGCAGGACTATGAGTGGGCAAATGCGGCATGAGATCTCTTTATCGGGGTGCCTGTATATTGGGGAAAGATCAAAAATGACTCTTCATACTGTCCAAAATTACTAGACCATTACCGAGTGGCCTGCAACTGCAAGCGATGGTGTAATCTAAACACCCATAAACAATCATCAAATCTGTTATCTGGATCAGCCTCAAATAATAATCATGCATGAGAAAAAAACAGCAGCCGTGCTATCGGCACCTATAGACGTATTGACCTGGGAGCATGCGCTTGCGCGTATCTCCAGTTGGGCCGCTCAGCGCGAGAGCCGTTACGTGTGTATCTGCAACGTTCATTCGGTGGTGACTGCGGGGCAAGACATAGCCTTCGGACGGGTAGTGAAAGAGGCCGATATGGCAACCCCGGACGGGGCGCCGGTGGCCTGGATGCTGCGCAAGCTGGGTTACGCGGATCAGCAGCGCATCAACGGCCCCGACTTGATGTGGAAATATTGCGAACAGGCGGCACAAAGGGGTGAATCTATCTATCTCTATGGTGGCATGCCGGACACGCTGGACATTCTGCAGCGACGTTTGGTGGATGTTTTTCCTGGTTTACGGATTGCGGGTGCTTATTCACCCCCGTTTCGGGCGGCGACGAATGAGGAGGACGCGGCCACTGTAGCCAGGATCAACGCTTCCGGTGCATCGACTGTCTGGGTGAGCCTGGGCTGTCCCAAGCAGGAAAAATGGATGGCGGCCCATCGGGGGCGTGTCAAGGCGGTGATGATTGGGGTGGGCGCTGCCTTTGACTATCATGCGGGGACAATCAAGCGCGCCCCCGGATGGATGCAAAACGCGGGGCTGGAATGGTTGCACCGCTTATGTTCGGAACCCCGCCGCCTGTGGCGACGCTATTTGGTGACGAATACCTTATTCATGATTGGCGCGGTCAAACAATTGGTTTTCGGCCGTGCTCGACAGTAATACTTTCAAGGCTATTGTAGCGGCGGCACCCTTGGTTTCCATCGACTTGGTGGTTGTGCGAGGTGCTCGGGAAGTGTTGCTGGGCTTGCGTAATAATCGGCCTGCACAGGGTTTCTGGTTTGTCCCTGGAGGACGAATTTTTAAGAACGAACCTATTCAGACGGCGCTTGCGCGTATTGCCGAGACGGAACTTGGCTTGGGTGCCGCCCTTGCGGCGGGGGAAATTGTGCCGCGCTGGCTCGGGGTATTTGAACACTTTTATCCGGATTGTTTTGCCGGTGATATCGGCATCTCAACGCACTATGTGGTACTTGGGCATATATTGCATGTGCCGACGGATTGCTCTTTGCCTGTGTGTGATGAACAGCATTCCCAGTTGCGTTGGTGGCCCATTGAGGAAGCATTAGCATCGCCTGTAGTGCATCGTTTCACCAAGGATTATTTTTTAACGGGAGATACGCTATGAAAGTCATTGTTATGGGTACCGATTACATTGGCTTGGCCACTGGCACTTGTTTTATGGAAGTCGGCAACAACGTGCTTTGCCTCGACCTCGACTAAAGCAGGATCGATACGCTTAAGTTCAGGTGATCCCAATATGAAAATCGGGAAGACTCCTCCCGGGCTGCGCAACAGCAGCATTGCCAAGCACCGCCCATACTTTTTCTAAAACCTGTCTTTTCTCATATAAGGTTTCATTGCCGTGGAGCCCCCCAATACCTCTTCCCCGAGATCCACGTCAGCCAATAATCGCAATCCGGTTGCGTGCTGTTTACGTATTTTAATATACAAGTCACCACCATGAGTTCCGTGATTCTATGCGGATGACCTTTATGGTCATTCGATCTTGGACGTTGTCGAAAGATTCTGGTTAACCGCTAGTGTGAGCAGCCGCACAGAAATCAGCGGTGGAACGTGCGATTATTCTTAAACGTGTTGTACCCCCAACGTAGGGTTATCTTGTTAGTGGGATCCATGTTTTGGATGAGATCCCATTCAAAATAAGGCTACTTCAGTTTTCAACCAACTGCATAAGTCCTGATATAGTGTAATTACTCCGTAATAAACCTTTGATACACTTCCTTTGTAGTGTAGCTGTTTTTTAAATATTTATGGTTATGATACAGATGTTTAAAATGAATACATACTGTATACCACATGTACAATACATCACGAAGGAGCAATGCATCATGGACATGAAAAAGACAGGTTTTAAAAAAAGTATGGGCGGTGTTTTACTGGCGGTGCTTAGCAATGTTGCTGTTGCGCAATCCCATAGTCTTCCGGAGTTTCATATATCTAATCAGTCACTCATCTCGTCGCTTTTCTCTGCGGATGTTGACGTGTTTGGCTTGGGCGGTTTGGAAGATCTGGGTTCTAACTTATATAAGGCAACCTTTGAAGGTATTTCGGGGGCTGCCATCGGTTCCTTTACGGTGTTAACTCTGGATACTCCCTTTTCTCCCTTGGATCCATCCATGGTATTAGGTGGGAATTTCTTTGGTGGAATGACCCCTAACGTCTCTTTTGAATTCATGACAACACCGAATAAATACCACGTCGCTGTCGTTTCTGGATTGAGTGGATCTTCAATGAACGCCAATTACAACTTGCATGTCTCTGCAGTGCCAGAGGCTGAGGCATGGGGAATGATGCTGGCAGGATTGGGATTGCTGGGCGCTGTAGCAACACGCAGCCAACGCAGAGATGCTGTCAGCGTTTAATCTTGGTTATAATGGGAAGCAGGAACAAATTTGAACACCCTGTGGATGTCTGTGTGGTATTCGCCAAGTCCTAAAAATGCAGACATTATTTTCGCAAAAGTCGTCCCCGTGCCAGCGGGGACGACTTCATTTCAACAAGTGCCGCCAATAAGCGTCATGTAATTCAAGCCAGTCAAGTAAGTCTCTTGGCATGCATCTTCTTCCTGTTCTTGCCCCCGGCTTGAGCCCTTCAAAAGTAATTAAAAACCATCGTATTATCAAATATAATCAGGGTCTGGTATGATGTACTTTAAATTGTTTTTATGAAAAAATTCATCCCTCAAGAATTAATATGAAAGTGATTAGTTGTATGCATAAATCCTATGTATGGAAATTGTTATGTGGCCTCGTTTTCCTGTGGCATCACACGGCGGCGGTGGCAAGGGATGTTGTCCAGCCATACGTATCGGGCAGCGTGACCCACCATAGTAATCTGTTTCGTCTTTCTAAAGACATGGCGCCAGTAACGTCGGATACTGTCATGAGCCGTATCGAAGCTGGAGTGCAAATGAATTACCTCATTAGCCGCCAACAACTGGTCTTCAAAGGTAGCGTGAATTGGAATAAGTTTGAGCAGTATGAATATCTTAATTATGATGGTAACGACTGGCTAGCCGTGTGGAAGTGGCAGCTGGGTAATTTGTGGCAGGGTGACCTGGGTTACACGCGCAACAAAACGCTTGCAAACTTTGCCGAAACTCAGATTACTACTATAGGAGACGTGCGTACCCACCAGTCGATGTTTGCCAATGCAAACTACAGGCTGCATCCTGACTGGCGTCTTCACGGGGGCGGGAGATGGAATAGTTTGAAGGCTGGATCCGCTACCGCCCAGTTTTTAAACCGGGAAGAAACAGTCGGGGTGCTGGGTGTGGATTATGTCACTCATAGTGATAATTCAATAGGTGTGCAGAGTGAATTTATTGAGGCGCGTTTTCCTGAACGGGAGATAATTTCGGCCAGTAGCTTTGATAATGGTTATTCTCAAATGACAATAAGCTCAGTTGCGGATTGGAAATCTAGTGGTAATTCCCGTTTTCGCAGTCGTTTGGGGTATGCCCAGCGCAAGTATAATGAACTTGCCACACGGGACTTTAATGGCATGACCGGGCGCTTGACCTATGATTGGTCTATTACTGGCAAGACCCTTCTCAGTGTTGCGGCATGGCGCGAAGTTGGGGGGGTAAGCGAAGTGCTCAGCACCTTCGCAGGAACTAAAGGCTCAAGCCTTGATGTATCCTGGTTTCCCACCAGTAAAATATTCGTAAGAGGTGGGGTTGCCCATAACTCTTATGATTTTCGGGAGGATCCAGGTTTCGTTGATAAGCGGGAAGATAAGGTTCGTACGCTGAGCACATCACTTGGTTATAGCCCCCTGCAAAATATACAACTCTCTCTTGACGGAGTCATTGAACAGCGTGATTCAACCCGTATTTTTTTTGATTACCACTATAAACTTATTACAGCAAACCTCAGAGTTAATTTTTAAAATCGGGGTGATGAAGTCGTGACTATTCATAATGAAGCGCAGTTTTTATCATATCCTCGATAGCTTGAATCGGTGCCAGCGGTTGATCCGCCGTGATCGTCAATGTGTATGCCGTTTCTTCTCCGGTGAGTGGTTCGTGGTTGGTAAGTTGATGTGTTAGTACCACAAGGTCAGCTTCCGATGCATCATGGCCTTCGTGCATACGCTGGGTAATTCGGGCGCGTAACACGGCTTCAGGCGCCTGAAAGTCGAGAATAATAAAAGGCACTCCCAAGCTGTCGGCAAGGCGGTGAAATAGATCGCGTGGCCCATGCTTCAGAAACGCGGCGTCGATGATGGCAGGGTATCCCGATTGAATGACTGTACGCGCAAGGTCGGCAAGATACTCATAGGTGCGCTGACTGGCGGCAGCGGTGTACAGGCCCGCATCAACACCTGAGGATGAGCGTGTTTGTGATGGAAGATGCGCAAGTCGTTTTCGTTCTACATCAGAGCGTAAACGGATGGCGCCAAGGGATTCAAGCAGTGACTGGGTATGCGTGGTTTTGCCAGAGCCAGACAAGCCATGCGTGATGATGAGAGGCACATTGTTACGCTGTATGTAGCGCTCCGCCAGGTTGACGTAATCTTTGTATTGCTGGTAGGCGGGGTGCTGTTGCGAAGTTTCCATTTGCGCTGGATTGGATCGCGCCTGCGCCGGATTAAACCGCGCCTGCGCTGGATTGAAGCGCGTCTGCGCTAGGCGTATACAGGCCACCTTGGCACGTACCAGTGCGCGGTATACCAGGTAATAACGCAACACACGCAGCCCGGCATAATCACCAGTAAGTTGTAGGTAAGCGTTGAGAAAGCGCCACGCCAATGCGCTCTGTGTACGGCTGTTGAGATCCATGATTAAAAAAGCGATTTCGCTGGTCACGTCAATCCAACGTAGATTTTCATTAAATTCAAGGCAATCAAACAGGGTGATACTACCTTCCAGCAGCGCCATGTTGCCCAGGTGCATATCGCCGTGGCATTCCCGAATAAAACGGTTATTTTTTCGATGTTGAAAGATTTCTTCATGCCGATGAAATTCGGCATCGCTCCATGCGCGTAACTTTTCGAGTTGGCCTATGTCGGTCGCGCTAGTGAGATGAGGGCGGATTTGTGCGAAATTCTCCATAACAGGCTGATGAACCTGCACAGGCCGTCCGTAAAGAGTATCTGGTTCTGCAATAGCGGTGCGACCATGAAATGCGGCAATCACTTCAGCAAGCTGGTCAATGTGTGTCGGTTTTAATTCACCGCACGCCACCATGCGATCCAGTTGTGCCGATTGGGGAAATTGCCGCATTTTCACCGCGTATTCGATGGGAGCGCCTAAGCCGCCCAGAACGGGTGCATCTGCATTGCCAGTGATGGTGATAACTTCAAGATAAATTTGTGGGGCGAGACGTTGATTTAGCCGCAATTCTTCGGTGCAATAATGGTGACGTTTTTCCAGTGTCGAAAAGTCAAGAAAGCCCAGATTCACGGGCTTTTTTATTTTGTAGGCATACTCTCCGGTAAGCAATATCCAGGAAATATGGGTTTCGATAATTTCAAAATCCTGGGTAGGGTGATTGTATAGTGCAGGGTTTTGCAGTGAGCGTAGAAGGGTTACGTTGGCTGAGGAAGTGGCATTCATCGACGCTGGTGTGCAGAAGCGGATTTCAGGCGGGTTTTGGCATGATGGCGCAGATGTTTGTATATTACAGCAGATGCAATCAATAATGCCATAATGGTAACCCCGGCGAAAGCCAGAGGAAATTGTTCGATAGTCTGATGGATCGGCGAGAGGTTCATGCTGCGTGCAGGTTAAGAGGGCCCATGTAATTTTTTCCATAATAATTCGTAGCTGTTACGCCACAGGTCGCCATAAAAGTTTTTAACTATGCGCAGCAATGTCATCAACGATTTAAAAAAACTGTCAGGATGATAACCTGGATTGTTCCACGCATCCGCACGTCCAAACAAATGCCAGTTCAGCCATCGCTCTTGTGGCAACGTAAGCGAAATAAAACTTAACGCCAGTATATTACCGGCACAGTTTACCACGCAAACTTCAATCGGTATTTGTTCTGGAATAGTGACGCCATTATGTGTCGACGCATCTGTATCATTAATGTTCAGCGTTAGCGTGTCACCTTCCTTTATATCAGTGAGGCATAATTCTGCCAGCACAGTAACACGCATGCCGTGCATCGAAGCATCTTCCACACGTACTGGAACAAGGTGGTCATGAATATGCAAGGTAGCAGGAAAATGCAGTTCAGCAATGCGCGGTGAAGCGCGGCGTTGGGGGCGTTCCCATGCGGTGGCCACTGCTACGGAAAGAATCAGGATATTGTATAGATTCCAGAACATATTCAATAAAATGGCGCCGATCCATTCACTTGACCCAAATGCCAATCGCCATACGCCCACACCATTGGCAATCCAGGCGATGGAAAGCAGCACCAGAAAGGGGCGCGCAATGGTTAGATCATAAAACCCCTGATCCAGAAGCTGTCCTTTGGGTGTGACTTTAAAGGTACCATTTTTTGGGCCGAACAATGTCGACAGGGTTGGTTTTAAAATGTGCCATGACGTAACGGTTTCATATACATCACCCCAGAAGGTATGGCGATATTGCCCATACAGACGTGAAGTAATGACCTGTGTCATGAGCAGATAAGGCACGGCATAGGCAAAGATCATGGCCGCCGGCGCGTGGATGGCCTGCAGGTCAAAAAACAAAAATGTAATAGGCGTGATAAAGAATATTAACCGGGGCAGGGCGCTGAGATAAAATAAATACCCGGCAATATAACTTAAATTCTGGGCTGCGCTCATGCCGCGTTGCCATAGGCCCTCACAGCGTAACATTTGAATGGTGCCTTGTGCCCAGCGCATGCGTTGCTGGAGTAAATCAGCCAGCGTTTCGGTGCTGTAGCCTGCTGACAGGCGGCGATTCAGATATGCACTACGCCAGCCGCGACGATGCAGTTTCTGGCTGGTGTGGGCGTCTTCAGTAATGGTTTCTACTGCGACACCGCCGATTTCTTCCAGCGCTTTGCGGCGCAACACTGCAGAGGAACCGCAGAAAAACGCTGCATTCCATAAGTCTTTTCCATCTTGAATAGCGCCATGGAAGATATCCCCTTCCTGCGGTACCTTGCGATGCACATCGAGATTACGGTCAAACGGGTCAGGGAAAAAGAAATGGTGGGGAGTTTGCACAAGGAATAGATTTTCATCACGCAAAAATCCCCCCACGGTTTCCAGTAGAAAATTACGCGTGGGACGAAAATCCGCATCAAAAATAGTAATGAATTCCCCCTGCGTTACACTCATGGCCGCGTTGATATTGCCCGCCTTGGCATGCTGGTTGTCAGGTCGGCTCAGATAGCCTGCCCCGAGTTCTGTGCATAAATCATGAAACGCTTCCCGTCGCCCATCATCCAATAGATATACATTTAGTTTGTGCGGCGGCCATAGCATGTTTTGCGCTGCAATTACGGTAGGCCGCACGACATCCAGAGACTCATTATAACTGGGAATAAAAACGTCAATAGTAGGCCATAAATCCTGATTGGCAGGCAAGGGCGTGGCTTTGCGTTGTAAAGGCCACATCATTAAGCTGGAGTTGAGGATACTCAGGATGATGCCGTGGACTTCGGCGATAAGTAGCCCAATAATCACGATTAAATCCCAGCTCAGCGACAGGTCAATAGTGTTGGTGACGCGCCAATAAAAATAGCGTAAGGTAAGTAATACGCTTATTAATATCAGTGCAATAGTGGCGAGTCGTCCTGCGGTGGAATACAGAAATATGGAAAATATTATCAGCCCACTGGAAAATATCCATTGTGCGGAAGATGATAACGGGGCTGATACGGCAAAATATAAAATGAACGCAATTACAAAATAAAGCGGTAAGTTCAGCCATAATGAGGCAGGTGCCTTTAGCCATGCGATGAGGTGATATTTCATGAAGAAATGCGTAAAAACAGCAAAAACAATTCGCATATGATGGTTTTCAAAGGTGTCATATCAATATAGCCTTAACCAACCCCGTGCTTTTCCGGTGCCTTTGTAAAATACAGAGATGATTTATTCATTGAATAAATCCCTGCCGAGGATCGGGCGTGGCGGTGTAAATAAAGGTTTTTTTATATCGGCGAACCAATAACGCAGGTAGGCCTGCACAGTGTTCTCATTAAAAGTGCTGACGCGGTTAAGGGTGGCGGATAAACCCACGCTGCCATTTTTGCTAAAGGCATATTCTCCGCTAATACGGCCGCTACTCCCCAGTTGCTGGTTGGCCGAAGCGCCTGAGGTTTGGTTGCCGAGCGATGGATCAAGTGGAAACCACGGGGCATTGTCTTCACGCACTTTTTGCCAGCCCAGGTCTGCTTGCATAAAATAGCTGAAATTACCCTGTTGTCCCTCGATACTGGCGCTTATCCCGGTGCGTCTAAATGTTTGTGGGCTAAAATAACCGCCTTGTCCGTAAGTGAAAAGTGATTGGTTGTGATGATAGCCAAACGCGGTGATATTGGTAGCCACGACCACCGTAGCGGCGGGATGAGTAAGAGGCAGATGATAGCTGCCCACACTCCCTTCCCAGTTGCGGTTGTCGGCGACGTGGTGGCCGTTGAATCGGCTGACGCCACCTCCGGCATAAAGTCCCCAGCCTGCAAAGCCGGTAGACCAGGCCATGCGCAGGCGCGACTGACGCACGCCTCCCCATAGTTGTCCGGTGCCTGGGTCGTGTGTGCCTGCATACGACAACACGCTATCTGTCACGGCGCGATGTTCCGCGCCTATTTTGAATTGATGCGCACCTTGGTCGTGCCGCCAAAATACAGCGCCGGTGACATCTTCTATGGCATATCCTAGCGGCGTAGTGCCCAGTTGCAGGTAGATATAGCGGGTAGGGAGTATTTCTAATTGCAGCGCGGTGCCTTGGCGGTCTTGTGCGGGGGCGGGCAGTGACCCACCTGTGCCAAACAGTGCGTTAGCGGCCGGCGTACCGGCATTGAGCGTGACATGGCTTATGCCCAGACGCATCTGGCCGTCTTGGGCGCCTTGCCATGCGGGGAGTGCGGTGGCTATGCCAATAGTGGTCTCATCCAGGCGACTTAATCCGGCATCGCCCGTACGTGTGCGCAGTTGATCGGCAATCGTGATAGCGTGGGTTTCTGTAGTATTGAACGGCGCGGCTTGGACAACCGAATAACTTACCATCAGGTAACCTAGTGTTGAAAAGACCTGATTAGCCACAATGTTCAGCTTGTGTGGCACAGGCTCACTTTTTGAGACAGTAGGCGTGGATAATATGTGCATACCGACAAAGGGAGATGCGCG
>LNFF01000009.1 GCA_001464585.1 Gammaproteobacteria bacterium Ga0077554
AAGCGGCCCTGCGAACCTTCGAGGGGAATGCACCCATGGTCAAGTCCATTGTCGCTTGGGAATGGATTGTTAGTGCCTTATTGAATTAGAAATGGAATCAGCCCATAGCTTTCATAGGTTTCCAATCGGATGGTTCATGGCCTCTTTGAATAGCGTCTAGCTCAAAGCCACCCTGCCTCGGCCGGGAAGTCGCGGAGATCATCTAGGCTGGAGCCTATAAATTTAAGGGTTTTCATAGGATAACAGTATATGTGTACTTGTATAAAATATCAAGATACTTATATATGGCTCAAATGAAGGCTAACAAGTAATAGCCGAACCAAAATGTCGGCTTGTAAGCCGACATTTTGCTCGCGGATTGCAAAAAGTTCAGCTGAAATGGGATGTTGGGTCTTCCCGGCATATTAATTGTCGGGGCAAGTCGAATACTTCCTGGAGACATTACATGCAAGCCCGGCAACAAGGCCCACTACCACTTCGCCCGCTTTTCGCGTGACTACATATCCACATAATTCGGCCCACTACCACCCTCCGGCGTTACCCAGTTGATGTTTTGTAATGGGTCTTTAATATCGCACGCTTTGCAATGTACACAATTGGCGGCATTAATTTGTAATCGTGATTGTTGCTCGGGCGCACGCACAATTTCGTACACACCGGCAGGGCAATAGCGTTGCTCGGGTGCATCATAGATTTTCAAATTGTGTTCAATGGCAAGCTGCGGCTGCTCGAGCTTGAGGTGGATCGGTTGATCTTCTTCGTGGCTCAGGTTGGACAGATAAATAGAGTTGAGCCTGTCGAACGTCAGCACGCCGTCGGCTTTGGGGTAAGTGATTGGCGTGCTGGCAGCGGCGGGTTGCAGTGACGCGTGATCAGCGCCGCTATGCCGCAGAGTCCACGGTAGTCGTATGCCAAAATGGCGTAACCACAGATCAACACCGGCATACGCCATGCCGCGCCATAAACCCCAACGGGATAGCGCGGGTTTCACGTTACGTACCGTATCGAGATCTTGCTGTATCCATGAATCGGCAAATGACTGTGTATAGCCTGTCAATTCATCATGACCCTCGCGGTCATCAATGCAAATGGCATGGAACGCCGCTTCAGCGGCGAGCATGCCGCTTTTCATGGCGTTGTGACTGCCTTTGATGCGCGGCACATTCACGAGTCCGGCGCTGCATCCGATCAGCGCACCGCCGGGAAATGTTAATTTCGGCAGCGATTGCAATCCACCTTCACTGATGGCGCGCGCGCCGTAACTCAAGCGTTCACCCCCGGTGAATGTGTCACGTATTGCTGCATGGGTTTTGAAGCGCTGGAATTCATCAAACGGGCTGAGATAAGGATTCGCGTAATCCAGATGCACGACATAACCCACGGCCACCGTGTGCTTGTCGAGGTGATAGAGGAATCCACCGCCACCCGTGTTTGAGTCGAGCGGCCAGCCCAAGGTGTGCAGCACTAAACCGGGCTGATGGTGTGCAGCATCGGCGCGCCACAGTTCCTTGAAGCCGAGGCCGTATTTCGGCACATCACATGTGGCTCGTAGTTCGTAGCGCGCTTCAATTTTTTTGGCGAGTGAACCGCGCACGCCTTCAGCGATCAAGGTGTATTTCGCATGCAGCTCCATGCCCGGTGTGTAGCTGGATTTGTGCGCGCCTTCCTTGTTGATGCCCATGTCGCCTGTGGCGATGCCTTTAACGCTGCCATCGTCATGATAAAGCACCTCAGCGGCAGCAAAGCCCGGATAAATTTCCACGCCCAGCGCTTCAGCCTGCTCACCCAGCCAGCGGCAAACATTACCGAGGCTCGCAATATAGTTACCGTGATTACGCATCAGCGGCGGCAACAGCGTAGTGGGGATGTTGGTGCTGCCGGTTTCGCTTAACAGCAAAAAGCGATCTTCAGTCACCGGTGTATGCAGCGGCGCACCGCGTTCGCGCCAGTCGGGAATCAATTCATTAAGCGCGATGGGGTCGATAACCGCACCGGAAAGAATATGCGCGCCTACTTGGGCGCCTTTTTCCAGCACGCATACGCTCACTTCTTGGTTCGCCGCTACGGCGAGTTGTTTAAGGCGAATCGCGGCACACAAGCCCGCGGGCCCGGCACCGACAATCAGTACATCATAGTCCATTACATCACGTTGCATGCTAACAATACTCTTTCAAACAATAAATGGAAGTTGAATTTCATCACTGCGGGTAACGCCCGCCGTCAACGTACGGCACAGCGCGAGAAATTCGCGCATACCTGCCGTCTGGTATTTTTGTTTATGCCAGACAAACTGAAACTGGCGGCGCAGATCCAGATAGGGCGTAGCGATCGGCACCAGGCTGCCGCGCCGGAACGCTTCATGCAGCGCCAGCCGCGAGATGCAGCCTATCCCCAGGCCAAATTCAACGGCGCGTTTGATGGCCTCGGTATGTTCCAGTTCCAGGCGGATGTTGAGCGACACAGGGTGGTCACCTTTGTCTTGATGCCGCATCGCATGGTCGAGCGTTTCACGTGTCGCCGAGCCGTGTTCGCGCATAATCCACGGTTCCGCCGCCAATGCGCCCAAAGTAATGCCGTCGCGTTTGGCGAGGTGATAATGCGGCGCGCAAAATACCACAAGTTCATCCTCGACCCACCGCTGCGTCTCAAGATCAGGATGATGGCAATCGCCTTCAATCAACCCCAGGTCAAGCTCGTAGTGCGCTACCTGTTGCACAATAGTAGCAGTATTGTGAACTTGCAGGCGGATGCGGCTTTCCGGGTGTTGTTGCAGAAAAGAAGCGACAATCAGCGTCGCCAGATAATTGCCAATCGTCAACGTCGCGCCAATCTCGATGGCGCCCAGCCCTGATTTGCCTTGCAGCAAATCTTCGATCTCGCGGGCGCGATCCAGCAGTTCCACGGCTTTGGGTAATAATTGCTGGCCAAGTTCGTTGAGACGCAGTGTTTTTCCAACTCGATCAAGAAGTTGGCTGTTAAATTGACGCTCAAATCCGCCCAGCGCAGTGCTCGCCGCAGATTGGGATAATGACAGCATTTTGGCCGCCTGTGACACGCTTTCGCAACACCCCACGGCGACGAATACTTCTAATTGGCGTAATGTATATCTCATATCTGCATTTTAGATGACATTCATCTAAATAATCAACTTAACAGATGATTGACGGGCGGGTATAATGATCACAATGAAGGAGGGGTCATGAAAATATTGGTCGCGGTCAAGCGCGTGGTGGATTATAACGTCAAGGTGCGCCTCAAGCCAGACGGCTCAGACGTTGACATCGCTGGCGCGAAAATGGGCATCAACCCGTTTGATGAAAATGCCATTGAAGAAGCGCTGCGCTTGAAAGAGCGTGGCCACGCGACCGAGATTGTTGCGGTGACGCTGGGTACGGCTGCGTGCCAAGACGTGTTGCGCCATGCCTTAGCCATGGGCGTTGACCGCGCCATACTGGTGGAAACCGATGTGCTGCTGCAACCGTTGGGCATCGCCAAATTGCTCAAGGTCGTGGTGGCGCGCGAGCAGCCGGATTTAATCATTCTCGGCAAGCAAGCGATTGATGACGACGCCGGTCAAACCGGACAAATGCTTGCCGCGCTGCTGGGCGTGGGGCAGGGCACGTTTATCTCTGCTGTGGCGGTGGTCGCTCCCGGCATCCTGCCTCTAGCGACACTTGTGCATCCCTGCACGGCGCATGAGGGCGAAATTCACGTTACCCGTGAAGTGGATGGTGGTACCGAAACTCTGGCGTTACGCTTGCCCGCCGTGGTCACTGCTGACTTGCGGCTTAACGAGCCGCGCTATGTCAAATTGCCCAACCTGATGATGGCGAAAAAGAAGCCGATACAGACGTATCATGCCGCAGAATTTGGCATTGATGCGCCCATAGATTTCGGCGCACGCCTGAAGCAGCTCAATGTTGCCAACCCACCGGCGCGCAAGCCCGGCATCAAGCTTGATAGCGTGCAAGATCTGGTGGACAAACTGCGTGGTGAAGCGAAGGTGATACGATGAGCGTACTGATTCTCGCCGAACACGACGGACACCATCTCAAGCAAGCGACATATCGTGCGGTCACTGCCGCGCAACACTGGCAGTTGCCGGTGCATGTGCTGGTGACAGGGCATAACATCACCGCTATCGCGCAACAGGCCGCCGCGATTCAAGGTGTGACGCAGGTGATGCAGGCCGATGCCGTCGCATTGGCGCATCCGCTTGCCGAAGATGTGGCAGATGTAATCGTGCGTTTAAGCGGCCAGTATCAAGTGATTGTCGCGGCGCATACTGCATTTGGCAAGAACGTGCTGCCGCGTGTTGCCGCGTTGCGGGATGTCGCCATGCTGTCCGATGTGGTGGAGATTAAGGGATCGAAAACCTACGTGCGGCCGATTTACGCGGGCAGTATTTATGCCACCGTGGAAAGTACCGATACGCTGCAAGTGCTCACCGTGCGCGCCAGCAGTTTTGCATTGGCGGTGAACGGCGGCGCAGCGTCACCGATTGTAATGGTGGATACAGCGGCAGGTACATCCCGGGTACGGTGGATCAGCGAAGTTCACAACGTATCCGAGCGCCCCGCCCTTGCCAGCGCCCGAGTCGTGGTATCCGGCGGGCGTTCGCTCGGCAGCGCCGAAAAATTTCAAGCGGTATTGGCGCCGCTCGCAGAAAAGCTCGGCGCCGCGTTAGGTGCAACACGCGCAGCGGTAGACGCTGGATTTGCGCCCAATGATATTCAGGTGGGACAAACCGGCACGGTAGTGGCGCCCGAATTATATATCGCCGTTGGTATATCCGGTGCGGTGCAGCATACTGCTGGCATGAAAGACAGCAAAGTGATTGTCGCCATCAACCACGATGCCGATGCTCCCATTTTTCAGGTATCAGATTATTATCTGGTGGCCGATTTGTTTGAAGCCGTACCGGCGTTGACGAAAGCAATCTAACATATATCTATGGGTCGATAATAATATGAGCAATCTGGCAACCGAACGTGTTTTAAGTGTGCATCACTGGAACGACACGCTGTTCAGTTTTAAAGTCACCCGTGATCCGGGGCTGCGTTTCATCAATGGTCAGTTCGTCATGATTGGTTTGATGGTCAACGGCAAGCCGCTGATGCGTGCGTACAGCATTGTCAGTGCAAACTACGAAGAATACCTGGAGTTTTTCAGCATCAAGGTTCAGGACGGCCCCTTAACCTCACGCCTGCAACACCTTAAGGAAGGCGATGAACTGCTGGTGAGCCGCAAACCCACCGGCACCCTGGTGCTCGATGATTTGCTGCCCGGAAAAAATCTTTACCTGTTAAGCACCGGCACCGGGCTGGCCCCGTTCATGAGCATCATTCAAGACCCGGACGCCTACGAGCGCTTTGAGAAAGTAATCCTGGTGCATGGTGTGCGTTACGTTAATGAATTGGCGTATGCGGACTTTATTAAAGCCGAGTTGGCCGAGAATGAATTTTTGGGAGACATGATCCGCGAGAAACTGATTTATTATCCGACCGTCACCCGCGAACCGTTTCTCTATGAGGGGCGCCTCACTGATCTGATCAACAACGGTAAAATGTTTGATGATATTGGTTTGCCAACATTCAATCCAGAACACGACCGCGTCATGATCTGCGGCAGCCCTGGCATGCTCAAAGACACCTGCCATCTACTCGATAGCCGTGGTTTTCAGGTCTCGCCGCGCATCGGCGTGCCGGGTCAATATGTGATTGAGCGCGCTTTTGTCGAGAAATAGTTTGTGCGGCTAATCGAGCCGCACAAACTCACCGGAGCCGCGTTTTATAAACGCTACATTGGCTTCATGGTCGAGCAGTCCAACAAAGCTGTCATCTTCGCGCAGCACCGCACCTATCGAAACATAAGATAGATTTTTAGCGTCACTCAGGTAGTCTTCCGATTCGTCGCCCACCATAAGACGCCAGCCGCTGTCATTTTCCTGGTCGGGGGACTCGCGGTGCAAATAACCCACTTTTTCTCCGCCGTAGAGCACGCGATTACTCACATAACAGCGCTTGATATATTTTTCGGTGATGGAAGGAACCGGATCTTCGATGTCCGTATCAGTAATATGCCGTGCAGAAAATGCTATGCGGTCGCGGTGTTTCAGGTCGTGGACATAATAGGGTTCGTTATCGAGAAAGCCAGTAAATTGATCACCCTTAATCGAATCAATTTCAACCCACATACGCTCCGCAGCGGGAGCCGCCGGGTCGTCACTTGGGAACGTAAAGATCAACTTCACTTTGTTGCCCTGGGTGAGCATGGCAATCACTGCGGGTGAGGGCTTGTAAAAAGTATAAGGGTAGTCATCGGCCAGTTGTTGCGCATCTTCGAGCCGCCACGATTTTTCTGTCATCAGTTTTTAGCCGTTACTAGCGCATCTATTTTGGCCGCGCAGATAAAATCATTTTCTGAGAGGCCCTTAATGGAGTCCGTGGTATAGCGCACATCGCAGCGATTGTAATGCACCGTGAGTGTGGGGTGATGGTCTTGCTGGTGGGCGATCCATGCCACCGCGTTTACGAACGCGAGTGTCTGGTAGTAATTTTTGAAATCATAGGTGCGGTTGATGTCGGTGCCCGCTTTGTTGATCTTCCATTCGGGCACGTGTTTGAGCAGTGCGCGTGCCTGTGGTTTGGGCAGTGCAGGATCCCCTGGCTTACAGGGGCGGCAGTGCTTGTTGGTCAACTCCGTTATCAGCTTCGTCATGGTTATTTGACCTTGAACTTATAGAAAGTGTCGTTGAGATGCGCCACTACGTTGTCGATTTGTGCGGCTGACCAGTTGAGCTGATTGTTGTTCTGGCAAAATTGCACGCGTTTTTTCAGCGCGGAAAATGAGTGGATGATGGTCTCAGGGCGCGTGTGAATTTTGGAATCGTGGCATGAGAAGCAATGCGTTTCGTACAGTTTTTTGCCTTGGGCTATATTGGCGACGGGATCCGCCGCTTTAGCCTGGCTGGTGTAGCATACCAAGGCCAGCAGGAGCAGGCCGGTGTTGAGTAAAAAGCGTTGTTGATCCATAGCGATATCCTTTTAGCGCGACTCTGGTTAGAGTGACTTTGGCACGCCGCCTAATTTAGCAGATAAATTGGCAATGCGCACCGGGGCGGGCGGGTGTGAGTCATGATACGCCGAATAGAGCGGATCCGGGGTGAGGGTGGCGGCGTTTTCTTTATACAGTTTTACCAGTGCCTGCACCAGATCGGCCGGGTTGGTCTGGGTCGCGGCAAAGTCATCGGCCTCAAACTCGTGTTTACGCATTAAATACGCGCTCAGCGGTTGCGCAAAAAACGTGAACACGGGCAATACCAGCAGAAACAGCACCAGTGCGATATAAGAAGACGCTTGCGTCACCCCCAGGCTGGTATAAAACCACGGCTGGGTCATCAGCCAACCCAGCACGGCGAGGCTGATCAAGGTCATCACGGCGGTCGCCGCAATGCGTTTGTGAATGTGGCGACGTTTGAAATGTCCCAGTTCATGCGCCAGCACCGCCTCAATCTCATCCGGCGTGAGCGAGTTGAGCAGAGTGTCATAAAACACGATACGCTTGTTGGCGCCCAAGCCCGTAAAGTAAGCGTTACCGTGCCCGGAGCGGCGTGAGCCGTCCATCACAAAAATACCCTGGCCCGCAGTAAATCCATTTTTTTGCAAGAGCGCCATCACGCGCTGCCGCAACTCACCGTCTTGCAGCGGCGTAAAGCGGTTGAAGAGCGGAGCAATCAGCGCGGGATACGCCCACATCATCAACAGCATAAAACCCATCCACGCCGCCCAGGTCGTCAGCCACCACCACCCGCCACTGCTGTCCAGCAGCCACAATATCAGCGCGGCCAGCGGCGCGCCCAGCACAATCAGCAACACCGCCTGCTTGAAAATATCGCCCAGAAACAGGGTGGGGGTCGTGCGATTGAAGCCAAAGCGCTGTTCCAATTTAAAGGTATGATAAGCCGACAACGGTAATTCGAGGAGTTGCCCGATCAACAGCACGCTCAGTAACACGCCCACCCCGGTAACGAGCGGCGCAAGTTGCAGGCCACGCCAGCTTTCATCGAGCCATGCCAGCCCACCACCCAACGTCCAGATCAGCAGCAAGGCGGCGCTGATAAAAATATCAATCATCTCCAGGCGCGTTTTGGCAACCGTATAATCGGCGGCGCGCTGGTGATTTTCAGCGGTAATTTTATCGCGGAACGCAACCGGCACTTGCTGGCGATGGCTTTGCACATGCACTTGATGGCGCCGCGCCAGCCACAGGCGTGTGCCCATGCTCATCGCCAAAGCGCCCAGGAAGATTATAGTAAACGTCGGCATCAGGGGGTATCCATAAATAAAAAGTCAGATTTTCCTTCCAGCCTTGCTGCCCTTTAGCTAGAATGGGCGGATATAAAACCCTAAGGAGTAATGACTGAATGGCGCAAGATCCGAGCAACCTGATCTGGATCGACCTGGAAATGACCGGCCTGGATACAGAGCAGGATTATATCATTGAGATCGCCACTGTCGTTACTGATAGTCACCTCAACGTGATTGCCGAAGGCCCGGTGCTGATCGTCCATCAAACCGCCGAGGTGTTAAATGGCATGGATGCCTGGAACAAAGCCCAGCACGGCAAAACCGGCCTGATTGACAAGGTATTGTCCAGCCGTACCAATGAGATTGATGCCGAGCGCATGACGCTGGATTTCCTGAAAAAATACGTGCTGCCCAATAAATCCCCGATGTGTGGCAACAGCATTTGCCAGGATCGGCGCTTTTTACACCGGGGCATGCCGGAACTGGAGCGTTTTTTCCATTACCGCCACATTGACGTCAGCACCGTAAAAGAGCTGGCGCACCGCTGGGTGCCTAATATCGCAACAGCGTATACCAAAGAATCCAGCCACCGCGCGCTGGATGATATCCACGAGTCGATCCGCGAACTTAAATATTACCGCGAGCATTTGTTCAAGCTGTCGTAATATTTATCCATTTATTTCAAAATTTTATGGGTTATTTTTAAGGGGCGGGCACATCCGCCGTGTCATTCCGAACGCAGTGAGGAACCCTGGAAGATCTCTCAAAGATCTCTCACCTTCGTTCGAGACTCGAGACAAGGATTTCTCTCTTCGGTCGAAATGACAGTAGGCTTGCACAGCCGTAGGGTTGCGGCCAGGTTTCAGCTACGTGTTAAAATTGACCTGCCATGCCGGTCTCTGTTAAGATTCCGCGCTTATTTTGCAAACTTATTGGGGTAGAATGATGCGGCAGTCACTGGTCGCCGGAAATTGGAAAATGCACGGCTCACGGGCCAGCGCCAGAGATCTCGTAGAAGGCGTCAAGGCAGGCATTAGCGATGGTATTTCGGGTGCCCCAGGTGATCAGCGCGGCGTTCAGGTAGTAATTTGTCCTCCTTTTGTCTATCTTGCTGACTGCACTGCGCTGCTGAAGGGGAGCGCCATCGCATTGGGGGCGCAAAACCTGTATCATGCTCCCGCAGGGGCGTATACTGGCGAGATATCTGCGGCCATGCTGGTGGATTTTCAGTGCCGCTATGTGATTGTCGGCCACTCTGAGCGCCGCGCCCTGTTTGGCGAAAGCGACGACGAGGTGGCGCACAAGGTTATCGCTGCTGCCAAAGCCGGTCTGACACCGATATTATGTGTCGGCGAACAGTTGGGTGAGCGTGAAGCTGGCCGCACCGAAGAAGTGGTGGCGCGTCAACTGGACGCCGTATTGCACAGTTTGGGCGGGATGGCAGCACTCGGTCACGCCGTAATTGCCTACGAGCCCGTGTGGGCAATAGGCACCGGCATGACCGCCAGCCCGCAACAGGCGCAAGACGTACACGCTTTTATCCGGCAGCGCCTTGCGCAGCATAACGCGGGCCTGGCGGATAAGATCCAGTTGCTGTATGGCGGCAGCGTCAAGGCGGCTAATGCAGTAGAACTGTTCAGCATGCCGGATATTGACGGCGGCTTGATCGGGGGGGCATCCCTGCAGGTTTCGGAATTTCTGGCAATTTGCCGGGCGGCGGCGGGTTAATATAGCGGTTATTATAGTAAGGCCTGTCATGGTTTATGGATTTTTTGGCGTAATATGAAATGGTAACGATTATCCTGGTTGTACATATAGTAATAGCAATTGCCCTGGTGGTGCTGGTGCTGATCCAGCAAGGCAAAGGCGCTGATATCGGCGCCGCGTTTGGCAGCGGCGCCTCGCAAACCGTCTTCGGCAGTCGCGGTTCCGCATCGTTTTTGACGCGCACCACGGCAGGGCTGGCAGCAGGATTTTTTATTACCAGCCTGTCACTGGCCTATATTTCGGGAAATAGAACTGATGCAAAAAGCGTGACCGATATTACGGCGCCTGCCAAGGTTTCGGATTTGCCCACCCTGCCTTCGGGCATGGCGCCGCCAGCGAGCGCCCCAGCGCAGCCTGCCGCGCCGTCCGATGTTCCGGTAGTGCCGGGCAAGTAATGTTACAACTTGTCCTTTTCCGCAGTGTGAAAGGGTAACTGCGAGATATCCGTATGTCACGGCTATGCCTAAATATTTAAAGGAACCTCTATATATTTCAGAGGTCTTTTAAATTCAAAATTTAAAGCCGATGTGGTGGAATTGGTAGACACGCCACCTTGAGGTGGTGGTGGCGCAAGCTGTGCCGGTTCGAGTCCGGCCATCGGTACCATTTAAAGACTCCAACGGAGTCCAAATAAGGCCGCTAAGTCAAGTAAATACAAGACTTTCGGCCTTTTTTTCGTCCGGAGTAATCCAAGCAAGGCTATTGCAATCCGGGGTAATTGGGCGATGTAAGGGGCACCCCCAATGGCTTCACTGGCACGATGATTCGTAACGCCAAGCCGCGACTGCAGGCATGAATGACGCGCGAGATCCCCAGATCAACGCCGAGGGTGATGAAAGACGGATCATCGGCCTTACGCGCTTGTTCAATTTCTTCGGGTTTGGATCCCTCGTTACGCTCTCCCCGCAGCTTGCTGCGTTTACTGTCATCCCGAACGAAGTGAGGGATCTTGCTTAAGATTCCTCGCTGTGCCCGGAATGACAAGAAATACCCCGCAGCTTGCTGCGGGGATTTTTATTGAACACTACCCACTCCTTGCGGATTAACACCCAGGACTTCGGCGATCCACCCACTCACCGCCATCACAAAAGCCTCAAACAGGAATGTACATCCGCTTCCCCCCACGCGCAACCAACCTGTGAATGAGGTACAAGCTAACCCCGGCTAAAGGTGCCGCCGGTTTATAGAGGCGCATCAACCCCAGGATCAGCCGCTGGGCAGGGTCAGATTTTATCAAGATTCATATAACTTTAATATTTATCAGTTACATTCACAGGTTGTAGAAGACGAATGTGTATATTGAAGTTATAGGGATGATTGATGAACAAGCCTATCATCGCGCAACAGAGTAACCACCCTTATGGATCGTTCAGAGACATGCCTGACCGGCTGCGGATAAGTGCGAATGTACCGACCCCTTCCCTGGTAGCGCTTCTTGAATATCTTCTTGATCCTTTTATAACAATTTTATCATTGTTTGTAATTGTCCATGCCTATCAGATTCCTTTTGAAGGGTCTTATGTTGTATTGACGATCATTGTTTTCCTTATTTCATGCGTCATATTTGAGCAATCGGATATTTGCCGGTCGTGGCTTTATACGGGTTTATGGAGTAGAGGCCGCAGCATATTTATCTCATGGATTTTTCTCGCGGGAATTTTGTTGTTCCTGGGTTATGCAACAAAATCTTCTGATGAATTTTCCAGGCGAGTGGTATTTACATGGTTGCTTGTCACGCCGCCATTAATTTTGCTTGGCAATGCCGTGGCGAGAGTGCTGGTTTCCAAGTTTTTTCAACTGGGAAAAAATACCCGGTCGGTGGTGATTGTGGCAGTGAATGGCGCCAGCCGGAGACTTGCCGAGGTCATCAACGGCAATCCTCGATTGGGCATGTCGCTGAAAGGATATTTTGATGATCGTGAGGTGGGCCGTCTTGATACCACGGGTGAGGGTCAACTGCTGGGATCTTTAAATGATTTGGTGAGTTACATTGCCTCCCACAAGATAGACGTTATTTATATCGCGCTGCCCATGGTGCAACAGAAGCGTATCATGACTCTTCTGCATAATTTACGTGATACCACCGCCTCGGTTTATTTTGTGCCGGATATATCTTTCTTTGATTTGATTCAGGCGCGCATGGGCGAGATCAGTGGTATCCCCGTCGTGTCAGTGTGTGAAACACCATTTCATGGCATGAATTCGGTTCTTAAACGATTATTCGACCTGGTTTTTTCCAGCATCGTTTTGATATTGCTTTTGCCTGTAATGTTGCTGCTCGCAGTGGGCGTAAAGCTGAGTTCCCCTGGCCCCGTGTTGTTTCGCCAGCGTCGCTACGGACTGGATGGGGAAGAAATTGTGGTCTATAAGTTTCGCACCATGACGGTATGTGAAGATGGCGCCAGGATTCATCAAGCAACACGTTATGACAAGCGCACCACCCCCTTGGGTGCCTTTTTGCGACGTACCTCGCTTGATGAATTGCCGCAGTTTATCAATGTGCTGCAAGGCCGCATGAGCGTGGTGGGTCCCCGGCCGCATGCTGTCGCGCATAATGAAATGTACAGAAAGCTGATCAGTGGCTATATGCTCCGTCATAAAGTCAAGCCTGGCATTACTGGGTGGGCGCAGGTAAACGGATTGCGTGGCGAGACGGAGAATCTCGAAAAAATGCAGTCCCGCATTGATTATGATCTCGATTACCTCAGGCATTGGTCGATTGATATGGATATAAAAATCATATTCAAAACAGTACTGCTGGTTTTAAGGGATCGCAATGCTTATTAGTTCTTTTGAAAACGTAACGCTTCCCATGCATCAAAAACACGGGATGGATGATAATGAAATCAAGATACTCATGGCGGTGGTTGAATCATTGCTGCATATAAAAAATATACAGCAATTTATGGCGTGGGCGCAGGGAGAACTTCAAAGTATATTCCCCCATGAAATAATGCTTTCTTTCATGAAGGATTTTTTGAACGGCAAGACCTATAAAAATAAATTTTGCAGTATGTATGTGAGTGATGATTTATTTGAAAGCGTTTTATGCGGTAATGATGGCGTAATGGACAGGGTGATGGCGCTATGGCGAAGGTCGCTGGTACCCTGTTTGATAGATTCCAGCCAAGCCCCCACCTGTGGCGAAGAAAATATAGTGTCTGTCATACATAAATATGAATTGAGTAATATTGCCGGGCATGGCATGCACGATGTCAATGGCGAGATCCTGTCTTTTTTCAGTTTTCTGCGTATTCCGGGAGAAGTGAATGCCCGCCATGCCTATTTGTTGGAGATGTTAATTCCCTATGTGCATAAGGCGTTAATTCATGCCCTGGCATCAGGCCATGCCAATGAAAAAGACGCGCAATGCGGTAACCTCATAAGCCACAGAGAAAAGGAAATATTGCAATGGGTAAAAGTGGGGAAAAGCAACTGGGAGATAGCTATCATTCTTGAGATTAGCCCCTGTACCGTTAAAAATCATCTATACAACATCATCAAAAAAATGAGCGCGCAAAACCGCAGTCATGCAGTGGCAAAAGCGCTTAGATTAAATCTTATCTAATGGATAGTTGCACATTCTGTACCCAAAAATAAAAGAGTTTCATGCTTCACTCCCATCCTCATCCCGCTTAAAATAAAAAACTGTCGTTTTCCTGTAACACTTGCCAATTATAGTATTTCCATAAATCACTATTCTTTGAAGGAGAACGATTATGGAAAATATACCTCTATTGTATGCGGGGATGGCCGACGAGTACGTTGATGACAGACCTTATGATCACATGGACGACGATGACGCTGAAAATGAAATGGAGATGTGGCTGGACGAGGATCTGTGTGTCTATTTGAACGGAAACGGAACTATCGTGCAGTATTTCATACATTAAGGGTGTTTGGCTGGTGGCTGGTTCCGCATTGCTCTGAATCTGGAGGATTCATCATGAGAAATAGCCTTTTCGCCAATCTTATCCTGTTTTTCACCTTGCCAGTGCATGCTCTGGTCGGCGGCGCAGTGGATCCTAACACTTCTGGCTCGCCATGGGCCGGGGTGGGTGCGGTCAACGTCAATGGCGGCACGTTTTCTGGCGCGCTGATCGATCGCCAGTATGTGCTGACTGCGGCGCATGTGGTGGGTGGGCATGTAAGTGCGCCCGGCAATGTCAGTTTTACGCTTAATGCTGACGACGCGGCAAGCCGTGTGATCACTGCCGAATCAATTGTCGTGTTCCCCGGCTTCACCGGCACCACGCCGGGGTCTGACGGCGTGTGGCATGACGATCTCGCGTTGATCAAGCTTGCCGCCCCTGTTGACTCCAGCGTACCCGTCTATGGCTTGTACAACGGCGCGTTGGACGGGAAAACCGTGACGCTGGTTGGCTATGGTGGCAGCGGAAGCGGTGTGAACGGCACCACCCGCCCCGCCAGCGCCAACGTTAAGCGTGTCGGGCAGAACCGCGTCGATAAAATTCTGGCCGATGACGACGGCGGTGACCAGGCTGAAATATTCCTGTTTGATTTCGATGGGCCGGACGCTTCCAGCAATGTATTTGGACTGCCCCGCCGGGCCAATTTCACGCTGGGAGCCACCGTTGAAGCCCAGTTTGCCAGCGGTGATTCCGGCAGCCCGGTATTCGTCAACGACGATGGCGTGTGGAAGATCGCGGGTATCGCGGCGTTCAACGGCAGTGTCACTGGCTTGCCAGGTAGCAATGTACGGTTCGGTTCACTCGGCGGCGGCACTATCGTGGCGCCTTATCTTCCCTGGATTACATCGACACTGGTTCCCCCGCTGGTAACTCCGGTGCCCGAGCCTCATGCCTGGTTATTGCTGCTGGTTGGGATGGGGTTGGTGGGAGCAACCAAGCTCTCGTTTCCGGCTCCTATCAAATAAGAATATATAAATCAATAGGCCGAATAGCCTATATAAATTGACGGAACTAACACACAAACGTAACACAACTTTGAGACGATGCACTGGTGGAACAAATTCAGGCGTGCAAGGGCAAGCTCCAAGGGGAGTTGGGATTTATAACGGGTAAATTATTTTTCTGTGATGGATGTTTTTTTGTTAAGCAATTAATAGGGAGATCTTTAAATGAATAAAATTAAATCTTTAGCAGTTGCAGTAGCCTTGGCTATTACAGCGGGTTCGGCTCACGCCGATATTGCTGACGCCACCACCGGTAACGGCGAGTTGTTCTTGGCAGTATATGATCCTGTTGCCAAAGTGTCGTATATACGTGACTTAAGTATTTTCATGGATGATTTCCTGCCTACCAGTACAGCGTCTGCCCCCGGCACAACATTGACTTTTTCGGCCGATAGCCTGTTGACCAGTACCTTTGGTAGCCAGCTTTCCAGCAATCCTTCCAGCCTGAGTTGGATGGTAGGGGCGATGGATAGTACTGGTTCCGGCGCCAATGGTCAGCGTTATCTCAGCACCACCAATGCCAGTTTGACCACGGTGAAGACCCAGTCCAATGCTCAGCTTACTCAATTTGGTGTTTCCAATGATTTTCTCACTGCTAGCAATGGGAATTTACCTGGCGCGTTTGGTGATGTTGCCGCTGCGGGCTCCGCAACTGCGGTAGTGGGTGATGGTTTCGCCTATTTCGAAAATGGCATGGGGCCTAGATGGGTGAATAAGTCGGTGTTCGATGCCACAGCTCCAGTGGGACAAAGCATGGACTTTTTCTTTTTGACGCCCAGCAGCACTTCTGGTTTGGCCAAGGCCAATGTGACCCAATACGGTTTTGCTGATCCCAACGATTTACTAGTACCTAATGGCAAGACCTTTGAAGCTTCCACCTGGACACTGGGTACTGATGGCACGATGACCTATGTTGCGGCTGTGCCCGAAGCTGAAACCTGGGCCTTGTTTGCCGCAGGGCTGCTGATGGTGGGCGCTGTAGCGCGTCGTAAAATGTCTGCCTAAAAGCGAAAATGCGTCTTCTGCGTAGCGGGGGACGCGTATTTGTGGATGGGTTTGGGTTGAAATGATTCTATCTGTATATAAGCTTAAGGAAGCTCTGATTAATTTCTTTGTGTCATTTCGACCGTAGGCGACCGCCATGGATGGCGGCCGCTTTCGGCATCCTGCCTCTGGCGGCACTTGTGCATCCATGCACGGCGGAAGGTAGAGCAACGCAGGAGCAGTTGCCGGGAGAAATCTTATATCCTGCTGATTTTATTTATTACCGCAGTAACAGATTTCTCGCTAACGCTCGAAATGACAAGTTATTCCAGAGATTCCTTAGTATATCTTTTCCTTCAATATATCTTAGGAGTATTTATGAAACTGAATATGAAACTGAATAAGTTATCTGTTGCCTGTGCATTGGCCTGCGCTACATTTGCCGGTCAGTCATTGGCATTAACCCCGGCGCAGTTACCGGGTTCCACAGAGGTGTTTATTTCCGGAGCCTCTGCCCAGCAGCTTACGTTGGGACACATCTCCAATAACCTGTTTCCAGTGGCTTCGGAGCACGTTTATTTCAATGATGTTGGCGTTCTTGGTACTTACGAGAAGGGTACGGATGGCAGAAATTACCGCGCCTATACCGGCACACTGGGCGCCGCAGTGGGTAGCGTGCCTGCTGGCACCAAGGTGGTGATTTTGAACCGCGCCAAGGGTGGTTCGGTATGGGGCGTCAATCCAGTTGCCAATGCGGAAAAGATTGAAAGCATGGTCTTGGATACCTCTTGTGTATTGAGCACCAGCGCTGATGCCTTGGCGGTACACCCGAATGGCGTTTACCTGTGCCCAAACGTGATTGGCTCTGATACCACGACGGCGGATCCCGCCGGTTCACGTATCCCCGATGCCGGCGTGTCTGATGTCGAACCTGCGTTATTTGTAGGTTTCAATCTTGCCCCTGGTCAAACTCCGTTGACCGCCACTCAATTGGCCAACCTCACGGTAAGCAGCCAGAATGCCGTGATTTTTGGCATCGCAGCCACCAATAACGTGACTCTGCCCAGCTTGAGCCGCGCCCAGGTGACCAGCATGCTGACGGGTAGCTATCTGAACTGGAACCAGGTGGATCCTGCGCTTCCCGCCCAGGGGGTTACGGTGTGCCGTCGTGTGCAAGGTTCCGGTTCACAGGCGGCCGCCAATGCCTATTTTACGCAGTATCCTTGCTCTAGCGGTAGATTGCGTCCTGCGGACAACACAAACAACGACCCCGTCTCTGGCTATACGGTGGTCATGAACTCCACCTCGGGTGATGTGGCAGCCTGTTTGAATACGGCTCAGGCCGCAGGCAAGCGGGCGATTGGTATTCTTGCTACGGAACGTCTGCCGTCCGGTACGGATGGCTGGCATTACGTCAGCATTGATGGCGTAAACCCAGTAGGTGCCAATCCTAACCTTGAGGTGACGGCTACAAAAGGTCAATACGACTGGTCTGTAGAGCAATCCATGCAATGGTTGAATAGCGTTAGTGGCGCCAAGCTTGATCTGTTGACTAAAATCCGTGATCTGTCAGGTGACCCAGTGTTTCTGGCGACCTTGCCCGGTGTAGCTTCATTGCCCACCATTGCTGATCCGAATGCTGATTATACGGCTAATCCAGGCGTGGGATATCAGGAAGGCGCAGTAATGGCCGGTAGCCGGTTTAGCAATACTTGCCAGCCGACCCAGTTGTTCAATCAGTAAGTTTGCCTTGATGCTTTAAAGGGGCGCATCATTTATTAGGATGTGCCCCGTTAGCGGCAGGGTGATGCAATGTCATCCTCGCCGTTTACTCTGCAACCAGCCCTTTTTGAGTGACAAAGAGGGTTGGTTTTTTTTTGGGTTGATGATGGGTTTAACCTGTTTGTAACACTGTCATGTGAAAATCCTTTCCTTAATTCCAAATAAGTGCAGAAACGAAAAGATCTCTCCCTACAGTCGAGACAAGGATTTCTCCCTTCGGTCGAAATGACAGGGAGTTGTCATCCCGAACGAAGAGAGGGATCTTGATTTTGAGCGACAATTCATGATAAAGCGCCTATTGGATTTTCCGGGTTCATAACATATATAGAATGGTTAAATGAAGCAGATTTTTTGTGCGGTGTTGTACTCCGGGTTTTTTGCCAAATTGATGGTAATGGGTGTGGTAATGGCACAGGAACCCGTGACGACACAAAAACAAGACGCTCAGGAACAAGGTGTCGCGCAACAAGATGAAGATGTTACTGCGACCGATACCGCGCCCACATCGGCAGTGGTATTCGATGTGATGGAATACCGGGTAGAGGGCAATAGCGTGTTGCCAGTCATTACCATCGAACGCGTGTTATATCCACATCTAGGCCATGGCAAGAACATCGAAGATGTGGAAAAGGCGCGTGCCGACCTGGAGCGTAGCTACCGCGATGCGGGATATCCCACCGTGCTGGTGGATATTCCCGAGCAGGACGTGAGCGCCAGTATGGTGCGCTTGCGTGTCACGGAAGGCCGGGTAGACAAGGTTCGCGTGACAGGCGCGCGCTATTATTCACAAGGCAGGATACTGGAAAAATTTCCTTCACTGACGCAGGGCGGTGTGTTGTATTTGCCGGATGTGCAAAAGGGGCTGGCGGAAGTTAATCGCAGTGCGGGCCGCCGCGTCACGCCCATCCTGCGGCCTGGCAAAACCCCCGGCACAGTGGAAATTGATTTCCGGGTAGACGACACCTTGCCGCTGCATGCGGCGCTGGAACTGAATAACCGTTACAGCGCCAATACCAGCCAGTTACGTTTGAGTGGCATGGTACGTTACGACAACTTGTGGCAGAAAGAACATGGCTTAACCTTGCAGTATCAGGCCTCACCGGAAAATACCGATGAAGTGAGCGTGTTTTCGGTATCTTATTTGCTGCCAGTGCCGAATTCTACCAACATGCTGGCGCTGTATGCGGTGCGTTCGCGCAGTGATGTGGCGGCGGTGGGTGATATTCAAGTGTTGGGTGACGGCGATATCTATGGCGCGCGTGCCATTGTTCCCCTGCCGCAGCAGGGCCCCTATTTTCATTCGCTGTCATTGGGGGTGGATTACAAAGATTTTAAAGAGACGGTGGTGTTGCGCGGTGCGGACACCACGATTAACACGCCCATCAGTTATTTGCCGTTTTCCGTGCAGTATAACGCCACCTTGCAAGGTGCGCGCGGCGTGACACAAGCGGATGTGGGTGTGAATTTTTCGTTACGCGGCGTGGCGGATGAGACAGTAGATTGTTTCGGTCAGCGAGTCAATGAATTTGAGTGCAAACGCTTTAAGGCGCGCGCCAGCTATGTGTATCTCAAAAGCAGTTTGCAGCGCGTGCAACGCTTGCCCTGGGATTTGAGTGTGGTGGGTCGCGTCGGTGGGCAATTAACGGATCAACCGCTGATCAGTAACGAGCAGATGGGCGCAGGCGGCGTTGATAGTGTGCGTGGTTATCTGGAGTTCGAACGCACGGGAGACTATGGTCTGTATGGCAGTCTGGAATTGCGCCGCGCTTTTACTGTTCAGAATTTTGAGGATGTGAATTTATTCGGGTTTGTTGAGGGCGCAAAGCTGCGTGTCATGGAAGCTTTGCCGGGGCAGACGTCACGCTTTGATTTATCCAGCACCGGTGTCGGCGCACGCATAAAGTGGCGTGATGTGAGTGCAACATTGAATGTGGCGATGCCGTTTGAAGAAACGTCATACACCCCGGCGAGTGAAGTACGTACGCATTTCAAGTTGGCGTATGAGTTTTAGGGAGTTTCTGGCTAAGTTGTCATTTCGGGCGTAGAGAGAAACAAGGATTTCTCCCGTTGGTCGAAATGACATGGCTGATTGGTCGAAATGACATGCCTGAATTTTTTATCAATGTAGGGTGGGTTGCAAACCCACCAAGTGTTGCGTAACAACACAACGCCTTATCTAATGAGTGCCTGATGGCACATCGGATGGGTTACAACCTGCCCCCTACATTTATTTGTTCCCCCTCCCGCGCGCGGGCGAAGGGAGTCAATAATGTATTTTCGGAGTATCACACATGAATGCAAATTTATTCCGGTTGGTTTTTAGCGTCTCACGCGGAATGTGGGTTCCCGTATGGGAAGGCGCACGTGCATGTAGTGCAGGTGGTCGTGGCGAGGCGCGTCGAAAAACCAAACATGCTGTATTGCAGGTGGGCGCCGGAACATTGTTATTAATGGTATCTGCGGCTCACGCCGAGTTGCCCGTGGCGTGTGGCGGGGCGTGTGGCGTGAATGGCAATCTGTCATGGCTCAGCAATGGCAGCGCACAGATTTTGCCGACGGAAGTCACGGCTACCGGCAGCCGGTTGCCAATTTTTCAAGAAAGCCAGCGCGCCATACTTAACTGGCAAAGTTTTAATATTGGTGCGGGGAACGAAGTCGAGTTTCGGCAGCAATTTGGCGCTGATGCGGCAGTGCTTAATCGCATCCATCAGGGCAGCGCAAGTGAAATTTTAGGGAGCTTGAAGGCCAATGGCCAGGTTTATCTGATCAATCAGAATGGCATTATTTTTGGTAATGGCGCGCAGGTTAATGTCGGGTCATTGACCGCGTCTACACTAACGATTCCTGGTCTTGATAATGCCGATGCGTCGGATAACTGGTTTATCAACGGTATATTTTCACGTCCAGACAACACGGTTTCGCATTTTGAAGGTAGCGCCAGCGGTGATGTGATTATTGCGGCGGGGGCAACGCTAGAGTCTGCCAAAGGTGGCAGAATCATGATTCTGGCGCCGAACATTGATAACCAGGGCCGCATTATCACGCCGGATGGCCAGGCGCTGCTGGCGGCGGGTGACAAAATTTACTTGCAGAGCAAGAGCGATCCTGCTTTGCGTGGTTTGCTGGTGGAAATAATGGGTACGGGCGGCACGGTTACCAATGGCGGCGAGATCAGCGCGCCGCGCGGCAATGTTACATTGATGGGATTTGCCGTCAATCAGCAAGGCCGGGTCTCGGCTACGACCTCGGTGAACGCCAATGGCTCGATCAGATTACTGGCTCGGGATAATGCCAGCGTGTCTAGCCCGGGAGGATCAGATATTTCAGATATTAGAGTATTTCCCACGCGTGCTGGTAGTGTGACCTTAGGGGAGGGCAGTATCACCGAAGTACGGCCAGACGTGGCTGACGCCACGACGAGCGTGGATCAACAAAAGTTCAATCGCTCGCGGATTGAAGTGATGGGTGAGACCATTACACTGGCCGCCAACAGCCGTATCGTTGCGCCCAGTGGTGAAGTGACATTAAGCGCGGGTTTAGGTACAGCGGCACCGGGAGTAAAAGGCACGGGTACGATTGTGCTGGACGCTGGCAGTGTTATTGATGTTGCTGGCCTTACTGATGTGGCGCTGTCGATGGAGCACAATTTGCTGGAAGTGGAGTTGCGCGGTGAGCAGCTCAGGGATTCACCCTTGCAGCGTGACGGTATCCTGCGCGGTGAAAAAGTCATTATTGATATTCGCAAGGGAACGCCGCTGGCAGATGTGTCGGGTTATATCGATGGCGTCGGCAAGACGGTGAGCGAAAGAAGTGTTATGGGGGGCGATGTAACGCTGGTTTCAACTGGGGATATCATCATGCGCGAGAACGCTGTAGCGGATGTGTCCGGTGGGCAGATTACTTACGCGGATGGTTATCTGAATACCACCCAGTTAATTTCCGAGGGGCGCGTGTATGACATCAGCGAGGCCTCACCAGACCGTATTTATGAAAGCTTCACTGACTTTACCAAAGAGCACCGCAAGTGGGGCGTCACGGAAAGCTGGGGTTTATTGGGTGGCAGTAATCCGCGCGGCCAGTTCGCGGCGGGTTATGTCGAAGGTATGTCCGCCGGTACCCTGAAATTTATTGCCCCCGGCCTGGTGCTGGACGGCACATTGCGTGGTGGCGTGACACCTGGCGTGCATCAGCGTGAAGCAACAACGCTGCCCAGTGCGGGTACTTTGATTATAGGAGATGCGGCGCAGGCATCGCAACAAACCCCTGATTTCCGTACGTCGGATGTGATATTACAGGCATCACGGACAGCCATCGGAGGTGATTCGGTGGGTGATCATCAGCCGTTGGTGATGTCTACCGAATTTTTACAACAGGGCGGATTCGGCCAGGCGCGCATCTATAGCAACGGGCGCATTTCCGTGCCGTCTGGAGTGGTGCTTACTGCTCCGGCGGGGGGTGAGATCACCCTGGTGGGTCGTGAGGTGGATGTGCAAGGTGGCATGAATGCACCTGCTGGCACTCTGAAGTTGCAAGCAACGAGCACCATTGGCAATCCTGAGCCAGGGAATGTTACTCTGGGTGAGGGTGCATCACTTTTGACGCGTGGTCTATGGGTGAATGACCGGCCTGAGATTGCGGGGGATCGAGTTCCCAGCGTGGCATTGATTGATGGCGGTTCAATTTCTCTCGCGGCGCAGGGTGATGTGATATTGGGTGCAGGCAGCATGATTGATGTGTCTGGTGGCGCCTGGTTGTCAGCCAGTGGTAATTTTAAATCCGGCAAGGGTGGGGATATTGCACTGAGTGCGGTGGAGAATGTTCATTTGGGTGGCGAACTGCAAGCCTATGCTTTGACGAATGGCGCGTTGGTTGGAAGGGGTGGCACACTTACGCTGCGTACCCAGGAAATCAATATCCAGCCCGAACCAAATGTCGAATTTAATCTTACATCTGATCCCACATTTAATCAGGACACACTGAATACCCTAACACTCACCCCGGACTTTTTTCAGAGCGGGGGCTTCAGCAAATACAACCTTACCGGCACCACCGGTGTGACGATTACCGCCGACACCCAACTCTGGCCACAGGCAAAAAATCGGTTGTTGCAGCGTGATTACGCCTTGCAACCCAGCGGTTCGAATATAGACGATTTCAGCCCTGTCATAGTGTTGCCCCAGGATCAGCGTACCCCGGTGAACCTGACTCTACAATCCTCGCAAAGGCCAGTCATAGGCCAAACGCCCGGCAAAACGGGCGATTTGTTGCTGGATACGGGTGCCGCGATTCATGCTGATCCGGGTGGGCAGGTGACATTATCATCCATGGGTAATCTCACCGTGCTGGGGATGATTGATGCGCCCGGGGGTAGTATTGATTTGAAGATTCAACAGTCCAACCCCCAAAACAATGGATTCATATCCAGCCAGGCCATCTGGCTGGGGCCACACAGTCAGTTGCTCAGCAGAGGGTTTGTGCAATTGCAGGAAAATGACCGGGGCCAGCAACATGGGCAGGTGTTGCGCGGTGGAACGGTGCAGATCGACGCTCAGCGAGGTTATGTGGTGAGCGCCGCAGGATCCCTGATTGATGTGTCGGGTGTGGCGGCAGATCTGGATTTGCCGACTGACAGCACTAACACAGTTTCCCATGCCACACGCGTCGCGGGCGATGCGGGGCGTGTGGTGCTCAAGGCGCGTGAAGGCATGTTACTGGACGGTGATTGGTTGGCGCATGCGGGTGATGGGGAGGGAGCAGCAGGAGGTACGCTGGAAGTAGCGTTAAATCGTCCCTTCCCTTTCGAAATTATTGACAGCATTGATCAACCCCCCGTTCCTGCTGCGCCCCTGCAAATCGTGATCAGCAGTGATGACGGTGCTGGACGTTCCCCGGAAGTGGGGCTGGGTGCGTCCCTTCCTGACGAGACGAATGGCAAGGCGCTGCTCAGCAGCGCCAAAATACAGTACGCCGGTTTTGATAAAGCTATCTTCAAAAGCCGCGATGAAATTCAGTTTCAAGGCGATGTCTCACTCAACTTTAAGCGATCCCTCACGTTGGATGCCCCCGCCATCACTGCGGCAGAGGGCGCGCATGCCACACTGAATACAGCGTATTTCGCACTGGGCACAAGCACGCCGTCGATGGTAACCCCGCCACTGAGTGGCGATGGCATATTGGATGTGCAGGCCAAGTGGATAGACGTGATGGGTAATAGTGTTTTGCAGGGCTTCAAGACAGTTAATCTTTCCAGCAGTGGTGACATGCGTCTGCGTGGCACGGAGGGGGCGCCCGGATCTTTGTCTACTGCCGCTGATCTTACGCTCAAAGCCAACCAGATCTACCCGACTACCTTGAGTCAATTTATCCTGGAGGTTGGCAATAACGACCAGGGCACCCTAACTGTAGACGCGGGCAATGGCGCCACCCCGGTGCTTTCCGCTGGCGGCAAGCTTACCCTGCGCGCGCCCAATATTGTGCAACGTGGCGTGCTTAAAGCACCCTTTGGTGAAATTGAGCTGGATGCTGCTGATACGCTGATACTTGATGCAGGCAGCATCACCTCCACTTCTGCAGAGGGTCAAATTATTCCATTTGGCGTCACGCTCCTGGGGGGAAGGGACTGGGTTTACAATGTGAACGGAAGTACCACACAGGTGATTGACACGCCGCCGGAGCGGCGCATTCGCCTCACGGGCACGCACATAAATGTGCGTGAGGACGCTACCCTGGATCTTTCCGGAGGCGGTGATTTATATGCCACGGAATTTGTGCCTGGCCCCGGCGGGTCGAAAGACGTGCTGGACGCCAGCAATGCCACTAATACCTATGCCATTGTGCCGGGTTTGAGTGCAGAGTTTGCGCCGTATGACAACGCCCTCTATCAAGGCTCAAACTTCCAGCCGGGTGACAGCGTGTACCTGTCGGGTAGCGAAGGCCTGCCCGCAGGAGTATACGCCTTGTTGCCAGCACGGTATGCCCTGTTACCGGGTGCATTTCTGGTGACGCCACGCGCAGGTTCGCAAGATATGCTACCGGGGCAATCCAAGGCATTGCTCAATGGCGCACCCGTAGTGGCGGGGTATCGTACTGTGGCGGGCACGGATATCCGTGATGCGCGCTGGTCTGGTTTCGTGGTGCGGCCAGGTGGCAGCGCCCGGCAGGAGTCTGAATTCAAGGAAAGTTACGCCAGCACCTTTTTCGCTGAACAGGCGAATGCCCAGTTGACCGGCGATGCCGGACGGTTGTCGATTAATGCCAGCCAATCGTTACTGCTGGAGGGGACGCTGCTGGCGAATCATGCGGCCAGTGCGCGCGGCGCAGAGGTGGATATCACCGCATCGAAAATGGCGATAGTTTCGCGCCGCAGTGGCACCACTGGGGACGAAGCCAATGGCGTTGTGCAACTGGACGTAGCCGCTTTGAATAATCTGGGTGCGGCCAGCTTGCTGCTGGGTGGCACCCGCCAAAATACTAAAGAAGGTGTCGAAATCCGGGTTGGTGCTGATGAAGTGATGGTGCAGAATGATCAGGATAATTCCCTGACCGCACCCGAAATTATCCTGGTGGCAAAGGATACGCTAACCGTGGAGTCAGGCAGTGTGATTGAAGGCAAAGGCACCTTCACTGGTAAAAGCAAGGATCTCATCATTGGCCGAACTGATGATGCAGCCACCCTTGACGTGGATGAAAAAATTGTCGGGGACGGCGCCCTGTTACGCGTCTCTGCTGGCGCGCAATCTGATATCACACGCTTTAACGTAGAGCGTACCCGTGGCGTTCTGGATGTGGAAGCAGGCGCAGTGTTGCGTGCGGATGCGTCAGTGGCGCTGGATGCCACACTGGACACCCGTTCCCCGGGTAACATTGAAATGGTGAACGGCGCGCTCAGCCTCGGTGCAAGCCGCATCAGCCTCGGTGAAACTGCCACGGTGGTGGATGGGTTGGTGTTGTCCAATACGGCGCTTGCCGCACTCACCGGCTTGGCGCGTCTGGATTTGAGAAGTTACAGTTCGGTGGATTTATACGGTGATGTGGTACTCGGCAGCGTGGATACCCAGACTGGCCAGCCGCAACTTACCACGTTGTCTATTGAAGCTGCTGAATTGACAGGTTACCAGAATACCGGCAAAACGGCAGTGATCACAGCAGGCAATTTCACTTTTTCGAATCCCGGTAAAGTAGTATCCAGTAATGTTGCGGATGGTAGCGGCAACCTGGTGATTGCCGCTAAAGATGTGGTGCTGGGAGATCAGCGCGAAGACCAAACGAACAAGGCAATCAATGGATTCAATGCTGTCAAGGTTATCGCCGACAAAGAAATCACCTTTCAAGGCCAGGGTCAGATGAAAGTGGCAGGTGATCTTGATTTGGTGTCTTCGCGTTTAACGGGCGGTATCGGCGCAGATCAGTCCATAGATGCCACGGGGCAGGTGAACATTACCCCATCAGCACACGCCGTGACTTTGCCAGCGGTTGCCACGCTCGGCGCACACCTGAACATCACAGGCAAGCGCATTCTACATGCAGGTAATATCGAGCTACCCTCTGGCATACTCACATTGGCCGCTAATGGTGTTGATGCGGGCGATGCTGTGACGCTGGTCAGTGGTTCGCAAACTAATATGCAAGGCACTGCTAAAACCTTTGGGGATGTGGTGGCGTATGCACCGGGAGGACGTGTAACGCTGGCCTCGGCGAGCGGCAATGTGGATGTACAATCCGGTGCTTTAATCAATGTCTCCGGCGCAGCAGCGGGGGGCGATGCCGGGACGCTTGCTGTGCATGCCGCGCAAGGCACCGCCTTGATTGCCGGAAATGTGATGGGTAGCGCAGCAGCGCAGTCGCGCAGTGGTTCTGTAACGCTGGATACCGGTACGTTGGCTGATTTCAGTGCGCTGAATAATGTCCTGAATGCCGGTGGGTTTGGTGAGTCGCGCAGTGTGCGTGTGCGCCACGGTGACATTAACGTGGCGGGCACGGACACGCTTACCGCGCAGCATCTCAAGCTCGTCGCAGATGGCGGCAAGATTGACATTCAAGGTACGCTGGATGCATCAGCTAACAAGGACGGAACCATTGGGCTATATGCCAAACAGAATGTCACTTTAAACCCAGGCGCCAAGCTGGATGCCCATACCACGGGCAATGGCGAACAGGGCGGCAAGGTTACGCTGGCTACCACGGACGGGGAAATTACCCTTGATACCTTGTCTGAAATCAATGTTTCGGGCGGTGAAAATGGCAAAGGTGGCAGTGTGTTGTTGCGTGCGCCGCGCATTGATACCGACAATGATGGTGTAGATGATGATGTAGCGATTGCTGCGGTAGCGGGCGCCATCACCGGCGCCAGTTCGGTGGTGGTGGAAGGTGTCAAAGCCTATAACGCCAGCAGGATAAGCGCGTTGGGCGCTACGGTGGCAGGCGCTAATTTTAATGCGTCTACCACTGGCGTAGACGCCACGGTATTTAATGATACGCAGAATTTTATTACCAACAACAAAGCAAACATCGTTGCGCGCCTCGGCAACGCTGCATTGCGCGTACGGCCGGGAATAGATATTTACAATAACGGTGATCTTGAATTGGCCGATGAGTGGGATATGTCCATGTGGCGTTTCGATGGCGAACCCGGCACGCTTACTTTGCGCGCCCAAGGTGATTTGAAGCTTACGAAATCCCTGAGTGATGGATTCGATGGCGCAACGGCTACCGCCAACCTGCAAGGCGGCGAATCGTGGTCATACCAACTGGTAGCGGGTGCCGACACCGCAAGCGCCGACACCCTGGCATTGTTGCCGCAGGCGCAGCTTGCTGGTAACAAGGGTAATGTGAAACTGGCCAATAATGCCCTGGTGCGCACGGGCACGGGTGATATTGATATTGCGGCGGGTGCGAACATTGAACTGGGTAATGCACAGTCGGTGATTTACACCGCAGGTACGCCTGTGGCAGCGCTGGCGGGCTTTACTGCGCCGCCCGCCTCTGCAGGGCAAGCAGCAGGGTATGCAAGCGACGGCGGCAATATCACCCTCACCGCCCAAGGTGATGTAAAAGGCGCGATAACCAAACAATTTATTAATGAATGGTTATTCCGTCAAGCGGGCACCAACTCCAGTTGGTGGCTGCGCTTCGATCAGTTTCAGCAGAATATCGGCGCGTTAGGCGGTGGCAATATTACAGTGACGGCAGGCCGCGACGTGATCAATCTTTCCGCCGTCATCCCTACCACCGGCAGGGTGGCGGGTGCCGTGCAAGAGGCGCGCGTGCTTGATATTCAAGGCGGGGGTGATTTATCGGTTACAGCAGGCCGCAATATCCAGAGTGGCGTGTATTACGTTGGTAGAGGCCACGGCGATCTGCATGCCGACGGGGCTATTACGGGGCGCGCCGTATCTAGTCAAGCGATTCTGCATCCGGTGCTGGCGTTGGGAGACGGTGACTTCCGTGTGACGGCAAATGGGGATGTCAACCTTGAGACAGCGGTTAATCCCACTATTTTACCGCGTAGTAAATTGCAGGGTGGACTCAAGTCGTTTTTCTTTACCTATGACCCCGCCAGTGCCATCAACCTGGTTTCCTTAAGTGGTGATACCGTGATTCATAACAATAATAATAAAGCGGTTACCCTTAATATCGATTTAAGACCATCAGGGGCTGAAGAAGCGGTATTAAACATCTATCCTGGCACGTTCACGGCTCAAGCGCTGCAAGGAAACATTCTACTCAAGGAGAGCATGGTGCTTGCACCTGCACCGCAGGGTAATTTCGAGTTATTGGCGGCGGGAGACGTAGTGTTGGAGAAAGACGCGAGAGTTATTGTTTCCGATGCGGATACTGCTGTGCTGCCTGGCCCGATACAACCACAGACAAATTTTATAATTATAAATAACAACCTGGGGGCAGGCGCGACTACTGCGCATGCAGCCGTGCCGATCCATAAGCTGGATGATGTACCTATCCGCATTATTGCCGAAACCGGTAGCATTATCGGCAATAACGCTCAATTAGTTTTCCCCAAACAGGCGCGTTTCCAGGCTGGTCAGGATATTCAGGATCTGCGTTTGGAAGGTCAAAATGTGCGTGCTGCCGATGTTACCCGGCTGCAAGCGGGGCGCGACATTGTGTATACCACCGATAGTAATAGCAGCCGGATTATCCTGGCGGGTTCCGGTCGGCTTGAAATGCAGGCGGGGCGTAATGTCGAGTTGGGTGCTGCTTACGGCGTTGAAACGATTGGCAATGCCGCTAACCCCGCCTTGGCAGAGCGTGGTGCGGATGTTGCGGTGATGGCAGGTGTAGGCGCCGCACTGGATTATGCATCAGTGCTCAATAAATATCTGGCGAGTTATGACTACCGGAACGAGCTGGCGATGTTTATCAGGGATCGTGAACATGACGCGAATCTGACCCGCGATCAGGCGTTGGCGATCTTTGCCAGTGAAACAGCGGCGGATCAGGCAGATATCCTGGCATCTGTTAAACAGGATTTTACACAGCTTGATGCGTATTCTCAGGCGAGTTTGCTGTTCTTCAATGAGCTGCGTGAGACCGGGCGTAAAGTCACGGCCTCTGGCGGTGATTACCAACGTGGTTTTGACGCCATTGCCACACTGTTTCCCGCCAGTAATTATCAGGGAGACATCAGCCTTTACCTCAGCCAGATAAAAACCACCAAGGGCGGCAATATTGATCTGTGGGCGCCGGGTGGTCAGGTAAATGCGGGGCTGGCGATACCGGACAAAGACCCTAACCAGTTGGGCATTGTGGCGGTGAACGAGGGTAGTGTACGCGCGTTCACCCGTGATGATTTCATTGTCAACGCATCGCGGGTGTTTGCCATGCGCGGCGGGGATATTCTGATGTGGTCATCACAGGGAGATATTGATGCAGGCAAAGGAAAAAAGACGGCTTTGGTGATACCGCCACCCACCATTTCGGTGGATAGCCAGGGTAATGTGAAAACCGATTTTGGCAATGTTGCAGTGGGCAGTGGTATTCGCGCGCTGACGATTGACGGCATCGCGGCAGGTGATGTGGATCTGATTGCTCCCACTGGTGAAGTCAATGCCGGAGATGCCGGCATCGGAGCGGCGGGTAATCTCAACATCGCCGCATTGCGGGTCGTGGGCGCCGATAATATCCAGGTGGGTGGCATATCAACGGGCGTGCCAGTGGCGGATACTGGGGGCTTGGGTGGTAGCCTTAGTGGTGTCAGTAATTTGGGTGGCGAGAGTAAAGTGGCCGACCAGGTAACGCAGGACATGACTAACCAGGCAACTAGTTCCCTCAAGGATACTTTCAAGCCCTCTTTCCTGACGGTGGAGGTGATTGGTCATGGTGATTAGTTTCAACCCGGAAAATCCAATAGGCATTTTATCGTGAATTGTCGATCAAAACCAAGATCCCTCCCCACGCTTTCGCGAGGGTCGGGATGACAGCTCCCTGTCATTTCGAACGTAGCGAGAAATCCTTGTCTTGATGAATATGGGGGATCTTCCAAGATTCCTCACATGCGTTCGGAATGACAGGTGTTTTGTTTTCAGGATAATGCGGAAGCGCGCATACCCTCCGACTGATCCACTGATGCGTTCTTTCTGGCTTATCAAGAACCCCACCATAACAATTCTGTAACATTTGACAGGCAAAATACACCATCACCTAAAATCATGTGTGCATGCCGTGGCGAGCCGCATATGTTTTTTTAAAGTTAACAGGCAAATTAAACAAGTCATGAAATTGCAATCCAATAAAAAAATAGCACATATTTTTCTCCTGTTTGCCAGTTTAATCTCCCTGTTTCCCAATATGGCGCATGCCTGGTGGAGTGATGACTGGGCATACCGTAAAAAGATTATCCTCAATACCACCGCAAGTGGCTCAGACATCAAAACCGACCTGGCATCCGTGCCAGTGCTGGTGCGCCTGCACACCGGTAACTTTGATTTTTTAAGTGCGAAAGATGATGGCGCGGATCTGCGTTTTGTCAGTGGTGACGACACCACCCCACTGAAATACCATATTGAAAAATACGATGCATTGAATGAGCTCGCAGTTATCTGGGTGCAGGTGCCGAAGCTGACCGCAGCATCTGATGCCAACATTGTCTGGCTGTATTATGGCAATGATTCCGCAAGTGCCGGTGATGACCCCAAGGGCAGCTACGATGTGAATCAGGTGGCTGTATATCATTTTGGCGAGCCAGGCGCTCCCAAAGATTACACAGCCTATGCCAATAATGCGACACCGTCTGATGCTGTAAGCCAAGCTGCGGCGTCATTGATTGGCCCGGGAGCAACCTTTGCCGAGACAAATGCTATTACTATTCCCGCCACTCCTTCCCTCTCCTTTAATACAGAAGGAGGATTCACTTTTTCTGCATGGATAAAGATCACCGCCCCGCAGAAAAATGCCCTGCTTTTCTCACAGAATGATGGTACCTCCCCTCTGGTGATTGGCATCGATCAAACCAGGGTTTATGCCGGTACTCCAGGTAAAGAGGCGCGCCCCAGTGCCGAATTGACGCTCAATACATGGCATCATTTAGCAGTCACTGCTGGCAAGCGACTGGTGATTTATATTGATGGTGTTGAAGCGGCGGCGGCAGATGTTGCCTTGCCGATGCTGATCAGTAATATCACGCTAGGCGCGTCATACAACGGCGAAATGGATGAGGCGCAGATTTCAAATATTGCGCGTTCGGCTGACTGGATAAAAACCGCAGCACGTGGTGAAGGTGTAGATGCGAAACTGATTACGTACGATGTCGATGAACAGAATGAAGGCGGCGGCACTTCTTATTTTACCACCACTATGCAGTCTGTCACCTTTGATGGTTGGGTGGTGATCGTTATCTGTATGGCCATGGCCGCTGTGAGCTGGGTTGTGATGGTGAACAAGGCGGTTGTCATCGGCAGGGCGGCAAAAGATAACGAAAAATTTCTCGCTTCGTTTCAGAAGCTGGCCACTGATCCAGGGATGTTGGATCACGATGATGATCAGGATGATCTGGCGAATAAAAAAAGCCCGTTCGCTGCAGCATTGTTTGGCGCCCATGACCATTATCAAAGCTCGCCGATTTATCGCATTTATCATGTCGGTATCCAGGAGGTCAAGAACCGTTTTGGTAAAACCGATCCCAAACAGATCGGCAAGATGCTCACCCCGCAGAGCATCGGCGCGATCCGCGCCAGTCTTGATGCTGCGATGGTGAGAGAAAATCAGAAACTCACCAGCCAGATGGTATTGCTTACCATCGCCATCAGTGGTGGCCCTTTCCTTGGTTTGCTCGGTACCGTGGTAGGGGTGATGATAACTTTTGCGGCGATTGCCGCCAGTGGTGATGTTAATGTCAACGCCATTGCTCCTGGTATTGCGGCGGCGCTGGTCGCCACGGTGGCGGGGCTGGTGGTGGCGATACCGGCGCTGTTTGGCTACAACTATCTGCTTAGCAAGATCAAGAACATCACGGCAGATATGCAGGTATTTGTAGACGAATTTGTACATAAAGTTGCTGAGAATTACGGAACATAAAAGGTAACCCCAATGCAGGTACAGGATGACAAGCTTTACGATGATATCAATGTCACGCCAATGCTGGATCTGGCGTATGTGTTGCTGGTGATCTTTATTATCATGACTACCGCTTCAGTACAGGGTATTAAAGTTAATCTACCCAAGGCCAGCGCTGCGCCGAGTCTGGCAAAGCCAACTACCAAAGCGATCACCATTACGGATGCTGGGCAAATATTTCTCGATACTTATCCAGTAACAATGTCTGAACTGGAATCGCAATTGCGCAGCCATAAGGCAGTGAATCCCAATTTCCCGGTAGTGATCAAGGGTGACGCCAAGGTTCAGTATGAAAAAGTGATTGAGGTATTGGATCTGATGGGCAAGCTGGATATTACCCAACTGGGTTTGGTTACGCAGAAAATAGTCAAGTAGTAACGTGATGTCACGCCAGAATAAAAATCCCCGCAGCAAGCGGCGGGGTATTTCTCTGTCATTCCGAGCACCGCGAGGAATCCTTGTCTCGAACGAATGTGAGAGATCTTGCAAGATCCCTCACTGCGCCGGAAATGATAGGGGTGATGACAATAAACGCACCAAGCTGCGGGGAGAGCGTAGCGAGGGGTCTAAACCCAAAGAGATTGAATTTGGAATGCAATGGTGAACGTCGACAAACAGTTCCTGTTTCGCTGGGGGCCGAGGTTTATGGTCGCGGCATTCCTGCTTATCTTCATGGGTGTGGCGATCTTTCTTTTGAAAGATATTATCTTCGGTGATAAATCTTCAAAGAAACGCGTGATTCATGAAATCGCCTTGATAAAACCCCCGCCACCACCCAAGCCGGAAGAGAAACCGCCGGAGCCGGAGATCAAGAAGGAAGAAGTGAAACTGCCGGAACCGGAAGCTCCTCCACCGGAACAACCTGAAAATGCCTCTGAAGATGAGCCTGCTTCTGAAAATTTGGGCCTGGATGCAGACGGTCAGGCTGGATCAGATAGTTTCGGGTTAGGCGCGAACAAGGGAGGCAGGGCGATCATCGCCGGAAAGAGCAGTGGCGGTGGCAATCGTTTCGCCTGGTATGACGGGTTGGTGCAAAAGACCATTCAGGACGTTTTGGACAGAAGCAAGGATCTGGATAAACAAAACTACAAAGTGATTGTAAAAATATGGTTGAACCCGGACGGAAGCGTAGAGCGTTTTGATCTTGCCAATTCCAGTGGCAATCCTGATGTGGACAAATCCATAAAAATTGCTTTGAGTGAAGTAAGGCGGGTGGGAGAGCCCCTTCCTGACGGATTAGCGCAACCGATTAAATTACGCATCACCTCGCGTCAGTTGTAATTGAGTGTTATATACATTAAAAGAGTCTTGAAAATGACAAATAAAAAACTGCGCACCCTCGGTTTGGGTTTATCTCTCATGTTGGCTAATTCAGCCACCTTCGCTGATGATAAAGAAGACCTTGAAAAATTGCGTACCACCACCCAGAGTTTAATTCAGATTTTGGTGGAGCAGGGCGCCATTACTCCAGAAAAAGCCCAGGCGTTGATGGATGAGATCGGAAGTGGTGCGAGAGATACGCAAACTTTGCAACAAGAGCCTGCCCTGACACAGCCAGAGCAGGAACCGGATAAAAAGAGTGTGCGCGTGCCGTATGTTCCGGAAATAATCAAGCAGGAAATGACTGAGGAAATCAGGCAGGATGTGCTGGCGCAGGCAAAGCGGGAAAGCTGGGGAAAACCGGGTTCAGTACCCGAATGGGCGCATAAAATCAGATGGGAAGGCGACTTCCGGTTTCGTTATCAAAGCGATCAATTTCAGGACGACAATACACCTTTTACACCCAATTTCCTGGAAATCAATCGGGCGGGTGACGTTACCCAGACTGCCAATCCTTTTATAAATGCTACTGAAGACCGCCAGCGTTTACGGTTGCGCGCAAGATTAAGCATGCTTGCCGAAGTAACCCAGGGTATCAGCGCCGCTTTTCGTCTGACGACCGGCGGCTCCAATGATCCCGTGTCTACCAATCAAACCTTGGGTAACTCAGGAAATCGTTTTAATTTTTCCCTGGATCAGGCCTATTTGAAGTTTGACCCCTATTCGTGGTTGACAGTGGTAGCAGGAAAGACGCCCAATCCCTGGTTTGCTACTGACCTGGTATGGGATGAAGACCTGAATTTTGATGGTGTTGCCGTGCAATTAAAGCCCCGCCTGGCTAATGATCTGATATGGTTTTCGACACTGGGCGCGTTTCCATTACAAGAGATTGAGCTATCAAAAGATGATAAATGGTTGTATGGCGCGCAAACCGGAGTGGACTGGCATCGCAGTGAGTTCCGGGCGCGTTTTGGTGTCGCCTATTATGATTATCAAAATATCACCGGGCGAAGAAATACACTGAACAGTCATTTGCTGGATTTTACTGCGCCGCAGTTCATGCAGAAGGGCAACACTGTATTTAATATTTCGCAGGACGCCGCAAAGCCGGATTTGTATGCACTGGCTGCGGAATATAAAGAGCTGGCGGTTACCGCCCATATGGATGTTTATGTTTTTGCGCCCGTGTATGTGATGTTGACTGCCGATTACGTCAAAAATCTTGGTTTTGATAAAGACGAAATCCAGCGGCGTACCGGGCTGAACATTGAAGAAAAAAACCAGGATCAAGCCTGGTTGGGCAGAATAGCGGTAGGTATGCCCAAGATCAAGCATCGCCATGACTGGCAAGTGTTCGCAGGTTATAAACATCTGGAAAGCAATGCTGTAGTGGATGCGTTTGCCGATTCCGATTTCCATCTGGGCGGCACCAATGCCAAGGGCTGGATAGGGGGTGGTAGCTATGGCGTGGCTACCGATACATGGCTGACCCTGCGCTGGTTGAGCGCCGATGAGATTACCGGCCCGCCACTGGCGATTGATGTGTTACAGCTTGATTTGAATGTGAGATTTTAAGCGTTGCTGACTGAAACGATGAAACCATATTCCATGTTGCGTAATATAGGGTTGGTTATGCTGATGTTATGCACCTTGGGCATGACAGGAAATGCCAGCGCCGCCGCAGATGATAAAAAAGAGCGTGATGCGCAGAGAAAGTTGCGTCTGATGATGCAAAATATGACACAGGAGAAAGCGGCGCTTGAAAGTGAAAAAAACAGCTTAAGCGAACAGGTAAAATCCCTAAATAAACAGATCACCGACCTCAAAAATAGTTCAGCAAGCGTATCCAGGAAAAAAGATGCGCGCGTGGGAGAGGTTGAAAAGGAGTTACTGGCGGTTAAAGAAGAGAACCTGAGTTTGGCCAGCAAGCTGCAAGCTGCGCAGAGCAGCCTGGAAGATTTGGCGGTCAAGTCCCGGGAATCTTTGCAGGGTTTGCAAAAGGATTTGCAAACCAGTGTTGATCAGGGTGATGCGTGTAAAAGCCAGCTTCAGGAGTCCGCGTCCAACGTATCCCGGCAATCGCAATTGATCGAAATGTGCGAAAAAAAGAACATGGTGTTGTATGAACTGAATGTTGAGATTCTTGACAGATATAAAAAGAAAGGAGCTTGGGACGCATTGTTACAAGCTGAACCTTTTACCCAGATAAGAAAGGTTGAAATCGAAAATATAATACAGGAATATAAGGAAAAACTTGAAAACCAAACAATGGAGAAAACCAGCTTGGATAATAAAAAATAATTAACGAAGCTGGCGATGAAATTGACCCCGCCTCTTTGCAGTATGTAAGTTCGCAAGATACCTTTTATGTCGGCACCCGCAAAGGGAGCCATAACCGGCACCGTATAAATCCATTATTCTTTGATATGTATTTAAGGATAATTTGACAGGACGAAAAATATCCTTCAAAGTACGCTGGCGTTTTGTTGCGCATTAATTTTCTTTGCCTGAATTTATCCTGAATTTATAAAGGGGCTTACCCCGAATTTATACCCCAATTTATAAAAGGGACGCCGTCCCCATTTGGGTTAATCAGGCTGCCTAACCAGAGGATGTGTCACGCCTATGTTCACAGTCGAGCAATTACTCAATCCCATCAGGGGTGCTAAAGCCTGTGGAGAGGATTTGTCGTTTTCAAGAGATCTGGATGCGATTGCCGAAGCCCGCCGTTTTGATGATGCAACCCTGGATCAGGGGGCGTGGGAAACCGAGTTAAAAGAGGCGGACTGGGGCTTTGTCGTTGAGCATTGTGCAAGGCTGATTGAATCACAGAGTAAAGATTTACGTTTGGCGGTCTGGCTGACGGAGGCCAATGCAAAAGTGAATTATTTTGCCGGGCTGGGGGATGGCTATTTGTTGCTGGCCGGATTGTGCGACCGCTATTGGGATGAGCTTTATCCCTTGCCCGATGCAGGTGATCAGGAGCAGCGGATTGGTAATTTAAACTGGCTGCTGGCGCGTTCCGCGCGGTTAGTGCGGGAAGTCCCGATTACAGAAGGCAAAGGCACGGCATTTTCTACGCTTGATTTTGATGCGGCGCGGTTGCGCTCAGGAAATACGGAAAGAACGGCGGCTGAAGCAGGTAAAACGGAAGGCGGGCTAAAGCTGGCAGAGCTTGAGGCCGCACGCCGCAAAAGTTCACGCGCATTTTTTGAAAAACTGTTGATTGATGTGCGGCACTGTATGGCGGCATTGGCGCAATTGGAAGCGTCAGTTGATGCGCGGTTGGGAATCGAGGGTCCGGGTTTTTCAGCGGCTAAGGAATCACTGGAAGGCGTGGTGCGTACGGTGTCCCGTTTTGCGCAGGAGGCGGGTGTGCGCACGCATGCTTCCACAAAAGATGAATTGGAACATGTCATGGATAAGAGTAACTCTGCCATACCAGCAGCGACGCTTGGGGTGATTCAAACACGTGCGCAAGCGCTGGCCCAGTTGCGTCTCGTTGCTGATTTTTTCCGGCGCACGGAACCTCATAGCCCAGTGGCCTATTTGGCCGATAAAGCCGCCACTTGGGGAGACATGCCCTTGCATGCCTGGCTGGGCACAGTGATCAAAGACCCTGCGTCGCTGGCGCATGTGGAAGAGCTGCTGGGACTGAAGGCGCCACCGTCCGAGAAATAAATGCTGTGAAAATATAAGAATTACTGCGCAATTCTGAACTCAATACGGCGGTTGCGCGCGCGTCCTTCCACCGAGTTATTATTGGCAATCGGCCTGTCAGAACCTTGTCCTGAGGCTGCCAGCCTTTCTGCGTTAAGGCCTTTTGCGGCAAGATAGCTTTTTACTGTGTCGGCACGGGCCCGGCTCAGGGATAAGTTGCTGGCGCGCAGCCCCTGATTGTCAGTGTGGCCGATGATATCCACCTGCTTGTCTTTAAGCTTGAGTAACGGCTCCACCATCTCATCAAGAACAGCTTGTCCTGCTGGCGTCAGTGTTGTTTTGCCGGTTTCAAACTCAACAATCCGGTTACCTAATGTCGCATCCAGGATATTTTGTTCTGCAGCAGGAACATGTAAGCCGTTTTTGACGGTATAGGTGGGGTTGAGTTGGGTGGCCATGGCGCTGGCGATGTGTTGACGTTGCGCTTCATTAGCGACTTCGCCGCGCACACTGATGGTGTTGCCATCAATTTTTAATTGTCCCCGGCTAATTAATTTCAGGTCAGGATTAATCAGCTTCCGCACATAGCTGCTCCAGTTCGCCGGCATGACAACCGGCCCTATGGCGATCTGGTCGACCACTTTTTCAGTGCCATATACTTCGCGCAGGCGCGCTAATATTGCCGCTTTGCTGCTTTCATCGGGGACAGTGCCGGTAACCAGAACCTGGCCAGGCTTGGGGCTGATCACCGCAGGCGCAAGATTTTGCGCCCAGCCCTGGCTGGAGATCATTAACAGGGGAATCCACAGGTAATGCCAACGCATGTCGTTAAGCTCCAATAAATGCTGCGCGAAATAAATCGAGAGCCGATTTCAGGGAAAGTTGCGGTTGCACCAGATAGCTCGACAGCTTTTTGATTCCGTAATCACTGTCCATCTGTTCTTCTACCCATTGCGCATCTTCAAACGCAATATGATGTTCCATGCCGACGCGCGGATCCATGATGGCGTGCAGTGTCTGTGCGGACGCGCCACTGAAACCTAATACCATGACCGGGTGCGGTTCGATCCGGGTAAAAAAAAGTGCCAGTTCAAAGTCTGCGCGGAGCAGGAAAGGTGTGATTATATGCATCCAGAAGGCTGCCACCAGGTAGCGATACATCGGATCCGTCGGCAAGGGCAGAATAAGGCTCTTTTCCAGGCGTGATGAGTTGCTTGCCATGACGGGCTGCAATAAAAATCCAAGCGCAAGCAATAATTGGCGCACCGTTCCTGCAAAGCCTGCCTGCGCAAGCATGGCATCGAGGGAGCCGATAGTTTGCATATCCAGAAAATCAGTGAATACGGCGTCGTAAGCCAACGTTCCCACTTCCAGATCAATCATCAGGGATGACAGGTTATGGAGCGCAACGGTTGGGTCGGGTGATGCTGCTGCATCCGTGGTCGGCGCTTCCAGTCGACTCCATAAGCGTGACAACACCATTGGGCTGCGGTTAACAAACCCAGACGGTTCGTCAATGTCCATCGTGCTCATGGCGAGAAAGGGAAAGCGCCGATGCGCCTGGTCACTGCTGGCAATGATATGCCCCGCAATGGCGCGTTTTTTGTGTGGCCCAATGAAGGCGAAGTGCAGGGGCGGTATCGCATCATAGGTGATTTTCCAGCGCGGATCAGCGGAAAGAAGTGTCATCGCCTGCGCCAGCCAGTCATCAAGAATCGTAATCAACGGCATATTATCCGTGGCTTTAATGAAATCATCACGTGCCGGTATTTTACCAAAATAGCCAACCCTGGTTTGTGTCGCCGTGTTTCTCATCGCGCGGCCCCTGTTGCTTGGGACGCAATCGGCGGCAGGGCCAGACCACCAACAATATTTGCGGGAAGCTTTATGCCACGGAAGCTGGTGCCTTGCGGCGTAGTGGACGTGGTGGCTGCGCCAGTCACCTGGGGGCTGCTGATAATTTTTAAATCCAGGGATATGGCAACATTTCCATTGACCCACGTTAACTCAAACACGCCACTTTCTTTGCGCTTGCGCGTGGCGGCGTTAATCATGCGCTCTAACCCAAAACGGCCAGGGTGATTAACCACTTCTATGGCGCGGCCATCAAAGGTGATGGCGCTAATGCGGGCGCCGGGTGTGCCTTGCGGGTTGGGCCACACCAGGTTTGCCCATTGCGACTGCGCGTTGCGGTAACGTAATGGCTGTCCATCAATTTCGACGGTATATTCCAGCGTGCCCGGCGCAGGGAGGAGTCGAATCTGGAACACGGTTTGCGCTTCAGCCGCATTCGCCGGTGCTGCAGCGCCACCCACACTTAAGGGAGCGACCCAACTGGCGAAGTTTGAGATCACCTGGGGTGACAGGGTGATGCCCATGTTGGCTCAGGTCTTCGGTTCAAGCGCATCGCCACGCCGTATCAGCAGCGGCCCCATGGATGTATTAACGAACTTGGCAATCGCGCCTTCAGCGCCAAATACATGGCCAATTTCCGCAGTATTTGCTTCGATTCTGGAATCTGGCGCGAAGGGATATTTGTTTGCCAATGTTCTCTGGAAAGGCTCATACACCTGCGCACGCCAGGTTTTGTTGATCTCAGCTTCAGTAGGCAGAATAATCACTGCAAACGACTGTATTAATGGCCGGACCAGAATGGGCCGGATCGCTTGTTTTTGTGTGTCCGTCATACCTGAGAGCATCTGTTCATCGACATATTTCAGCGCATCGGCCAGCTCGGAACTGCTACCTTCCAGTGTCTGCTGCATGAGCTGTTTGGCGCCTGGGCCCGTGTCACCCTGATTTTTAAGTTGATTGAAGCGGCTGCGCAATTTGGATAATGACACCATGTAACCCTGCATCAATGTCGCGCCTTTGTCGCGTGCTACCACTAGCTTGGCAACACCTGCGAATTCCTTGCCGATCGGACCCATGGGGATTTCTGCCTTTGCCGCCGTCACGTTTACGTTGACATTAACCTGTGAGGGCGCCTGGCGCAGGATGGTTTCCTTGAACCAGCCAATGATGCCGCGTTGCGCGCGCTGCAAACCTTCATTGACCAGCGATGGATTGTCCCACGAGGTTTCCTGGTAGACGGTATTTACCAGTTTGGTGATGGGTGAGGTCTGCGGGTCACCCAACCGATTCATGGCAGTAACCGCGTTATCAAAGCCATTCAGATCTGTAATAGCCACGCCCTGGATGAATTTCCGCCACTCCCTGGCGTATTCAATTTTGTATTGTGTGGCCAGCGCTTTTTGAATCTGTTCAGGGCTGCCTTCCAGTGTCAAATCATCTTTAGCAGTGGTTTTCAGTACCCAGTCAGTACTTTGTAATTCTTTATTTGCGGCGTTCCTGAAGGCATCCTCAATGAATGTTTCCCAGGCGTCGCGTGTAAACGTGCCAGGAATAGCATAGCTTCCGGCAATCAACCCTTGATCCTGTTCGCCAACAATCCTGGCTACGGTCATGGCGGGAAAGCGGGTTGATGCACGGGCTTTGATATCGGCATAGACGCGGTCGCGCGCCGCCATGCCGCGCACCACGCGCCGCAAGTTGTCACGTGACTGATCCACCAGTGATAAATTGTTGTCTATCAGCGGCCATGAGGGATCATTCACCTGTGCCAGATAAAATGTAATTAACCGTTCAGCGCTACGGATCATCTGCTCGCGCGGCATGGCGCCCCGGTTGCTCTCCAGCCAGCCACGCCAGAAGCGTGTCAACTGATCATTGAGGTGACCCGATTCCACACGTGATTTATCGCCCAGCATCAGGTAGGTTTTTAACGAGTTGTAGCCATCTTCCACGTTGGTAGGCGAGGCTTCTTCGTAGGGCTGTGCCGTGCCCGTTGCATGCATCGATGCCGAGGTGGCAGGGTTTTCAGGTTGTAATGGACGTGATGCAGGTTGCAGCTTGTTAGCTGACAGATTCACCTCAGATAAAAAAGCTTCAATATTAGCTGATACGGGTTTGAGCATCACTTCCTTGATGCCAGAAAAATATTCTTCACGTAATTTACGTTCCAGCAGATCTCCTTGATAGAGTCCCAATCCAAGGGTTAGTGGTGGGCCATCACGGTATTTTTCAAGCTGCTCAATACGATCCTGCAAAATTTCCAGCGCTTCAAAACGTGACTGCAAATCAACGCGGTTATCCTGTAATTTAACGGCCATCTCCAGATCAGCCTGGATATTGGCGGTTAATTGTTGATTGCCCATGTATGACCAAAGCCAGCCACCCAAAGACAAACCCACCAGCGCCGTTGCAGCGAAAAACAGCGCATAGCGCAGCCGAATTTTGCTGTGGCTCGCATACTGGGATACCAGATCTTTGTCAGCAAAAATCACCTTTCTAAATAGATTCGATAAAAAGAAGCCATGCTTGAAAGAAATGTCAGAGGGTTCCTGCGCGGGCAGCGTCAGATTGAAGCGCTCTGCAACGCGTTCAGAGGTGCTGCTTGCAGAGGAACCTTCTTGCAGGGCGCTGGTGAAATAGAAGCCACGAAACACCGGTTTGAACTGAAAAGGGTTTTCTTCGAAGAGCGTGGCGATGAAGGCACGCAAGGGGCTTTTTATGGAATAAAATTCCAGAGGGAACGTAAAAACGCCCGCAGGCATGCGATCTCCACGATTCAAGGCCATGCTGGCCAGGCTCATTTCTTTCAGGCCATCATAAAGTTCATCGAAGCGGTCATCGAAAAATGCCAGGACATCCTGATTTGAATTATTCAGATTGTAGGGTAGCGTGGCGCCCCATACGCGATTTTGTTCATCCTGTTCGGTATCAATAAAAAATTCACTGAAACCATTAATTAAATCAGCTTTTGTAAACATGATATAGACTGGCGCAAACACCTCCAGTTTCTCGGTGAGTTCCTGTACGCGCTGGCGAAGGTTTTTGGCGAGATTAATGCCGAATTCTGGACGGTTTCCCATTAGCTCAGCAATGCTTACGGCAATAATAATGCCGTTGATTGGTGCGCGCTTGCGATGTTTTTTCAGGAGCGCCAGAAACCCAAACCATTCCTTACGGTCTTCTTCACGCACTGAATAACGTCCTGCCGTATCCAGCAGAATGCCCTCGGTAGTGAAGAACCAGTCACAGTTGCGTGTGCCACCCACCCCTTGAATGACTTTGCCGTGCTTGTCTGCAAAAGGAAACTTCAGCCCTGAATTGGCGATTGCGGTACTCTTGCCAGCCGCCGGGTTACCAATGACCATGTACCATGGCAATTCGTATAAGGCAGCCGATCCTGAGACCAGCCCTAACTTGGAAGTCTTGAGCGTGGAAATGGCGTCCAGCAGGCGCGTGCGAATTGCCGCTATTTCATCACGTTGCAGCGCATCGGCTTTAGTGGAGGGTTTATTGGTTTGCTGCTCCAGCATCACATCAAGTTGGCGCGACTCTTTTTTCGCGCGCCACCTTTTTACCCACCATACTGTTAGCCAGGTGAGCAGGGCAATGCCGAGTATCACACCCGCCCAGATGGCGGCGATTTGCAAGCTGCTGGCGCCCAGAAATAAAAATGCCGCAAGCGCTAAAAAGCCCAGCACGACCAGGGTGCGGGTATCCGTGAGAAATTGCCAAATTCGTTGCATGGTGTCGGGAGTCGTCTAGGTTAATGTTCTATGTCGGTGTGTGTGGCGATGCGGGCAAAGCTTCTGCCATCTTCGCTGCGGTCATGGAGGCTTCGATGACGCTGGCCGCCGTGTGAGGTTGAGTCAGCTATTCTAATGAGGGCGCGAGCCTGCTGTTTCATTTGTTTAATAAACCCGGCACACGCAATTCCGTATGACCGAAATCCATCAATTTCCAGCGTCCGCCCCACTGCATTCCGACGGATTCGGCGACTTTGCCATAAAGCTGGTAGCCGCGCATTGCCCAATCATCTTTTTCTGAAATCACCAGCTTTCCGTCACGCAAAAAGGCGCAGTCGGCGGCCAGGCCGTACTGGTGATAACTTTCAAAAGCGGCCGCATCCGTTACGTGTGTTTTCTGGTGGGCTAGCCTGTCCTGACGCTCAGGACTACGGTAGCCTTCAAGCAGTACCATGTCATAGCCATGCTTTTCTTTCATTATTTTGAAGATCAATAATAAACGTTGCGTAAAATCGTGATTGAGCAGTTGCCAATCGCGGCTGGCGCTGCTCAGCAAGGGACGCGTTTGCAGGATTTCTTGCGTGGTGAACACAGTGGGCGGTAATGCCACGGGCGGCACCAGTTGCTCGCCTTTCAGAAGGTCGGCCACGTGTACATTGACATCGCGCGTTGACACGTCAAAGCCATTCAGCATGGTTTTGCCGCTGATCAGCCACGCAAGTAGAGGAGGAAGGCAGAGTAGGGTTGCGCCAGCCAGAAACAGCCAGTAATGTTGTTTTATCAGATGCTGCCCGGCGTGCAGGGTGGGTGTGACGATGACGTGTTGCAGTGGCTCTAATGTATTTATTTTTTGATTTTTAATTATATTAAAGCGATTTCTGGTTTGTGCTCCTGCTTTGGCGAACGCATGGGCTGCAAATTCCCGGCTGGAGGGAAAGAAAGCCAGCCCGGCAAGCAGGCAAGCCAGCAAAAAATAGAGTGTCACGGTTAAAAAAAGCACGGAAAACCTTGTGTGAGGCTGTTGTGTTAAACGGCTCCCATCACCGTCTTCAGAATAGCTTACCGATTGTTTACTTTTTCGCGGATCTGTATAATAATTGACAAGCTCCTGCTTTAGCAATAGAAACTTTAAGGGGGCGCTATTTTGAATAGTCCTTTAGCCAGTTAACGAGGGTCGGATTTTGTCAAGGTTCGAAGACAAGCCACAACGCGCTAAAAAACCGAGCCTTTTGCCCAGTTCGACCCCTGCTGCGGGAGCGAGCGGTAAAATTTTTGCGAGCCTGGAGCAGGGGGACAAAATTAAACCGATATTTAAACATCGGTCGGGTTGGATTCGGTCTAAGTGGATGATGGGTTTGTTGGGTATGGTGGGTGTGGTGGGTGTGGGCGCGGCAATCGTAGCCTATCAGAATGCCACACCCCCGCAACAAGTTATAGATACTGCGGATCAGGGTGTGAGCGCCAGGAAGGGCGCTATTGCAACCCCTGTGCTTGTGGCATCCGCGCCTGAACCTGAGCCACAAGGATTGGCGGCGCTAATTGTCAACGATCCAGTGGTGAAGAGCAGCCCCGTTATTGGTTTGACAGCTAATCCGCTTGTTGCGGGTGTGCCAGCCCCGACACTGGCTATGGCGCCAGACCCTCAGGGTGATACCCGTAAGCCATTGCGCACGGAGTCGGTTGCCACCCGGAAAAATACTCCGGTGCTGCCTGCGTCAGTAGCCCGCCGCGCGGAGTCGAGCGTTAATAATCGCCCTGCCACTGACTCAACCCGGCAAGCAACGAAGCCGATGCCGAAAGCAGTACCCGCCCGGCCGCAAACCGCAAATGACGATAAAGATGTGGCTCTGCTGGCAGCATTGGTGGCGCATGGCGCGGCGTTGCCTGTACAGCGCAATGTGCCGCAAGCGACCCGGCGTGATACGCAGCAGCAATCTGCCCGAGCGACGGAAAACACGTCGAAAAGTGCTAAAAACAATATACAGTCTGCATCGGCAGCAACCGCCATGAAAACCCGGGAGCGGAACCGCGATATTGTGGAGCGTAGCCCCACGGATACGACAGACACGTTATTGCAACGCTGCAAACAGCTGGGATTGATTGAAGGGGAGTTCTGCCGCTGGCGGATCTGCTCTGGCCGCTGGGATTCTGATGCCGCGTGTAAAATACCGCAAGCAACCAGCTTTTAGTTTTTCTTCCGAAATCATCTGGCCGTGGGTTGGTCGTTTCTCGCTACGGTTCAATCTCTTCGGGTTTGGCTCCCTCGTTACGCTCTCCCCGCAGCTTGCTGCGTTTATTGTCATCTCGACCCCGGCGAAAGCGGGGGGAGGGATCTTGCTTAAGATTCCTCGCTGTGCTCGGAATGACATAGAAATACCCCGCAACTTGCCGCGGGGATTTTTATTCGTCGTTTTTAGGTTAAATCCAATCCTCCTTAAGGCCGCGCCCCAGCCGCGCCGTGCCGCATCATCTGGTTAATACTTGCCGCCTTCCGGTAACTGTTTGCCGCTCTGCTTGTGCTCATCTTTCCAGTAATTATCATAACAATCTGTTTTTAATATATTTTATGTTTATGGCATGAATGATGCATTTTTCCTGGGCACGATGCTCACAAGAAGGATGTACCCATGCCATTCAACATTGACTCAGCCCTCGGAATCTTTCCCCAGGCGCTGTCCTTGCACGCTCGCCGCGCAGAAATGCTGGCCGCGAATCTGGCCAATGCAGACACACCCAATTACAAAGCCCGTGACATTGATTTCAAGGCAGCACTTCAGTCGGCGCTTCAGTCGAAGCAGGGCATGGCGTCTCAGGCGGGGGCAGGTGGCTTGAAGCTTACCCAGGTGGGGCATATTGGCATCGACTCTGACATGGAGGCGATGGGGTTGGTGAGATATCGCGTGCCGAACCAATCCTCGCTGGACGGCAATACCGTCAATACCGAAGTGGAGCAGGCTGAATTCACCCGTAACGCGATCCAGTATCAAGCCGCGCTCACATTTCTTAACGGCCGCATTAAAGGCCTGATGAGCGCTATCAGAGGAGATTAATTCATGTCGTCATTCAACATATTTGATATAGCGGGTTCAGGGATGAGCGCGCAATCATTGCGCCTCAATCTTACCGCCAGCAATCTGGCCAACGCCGAGAGTGTGAGCGGAAACGCGAAGGGCGTGTATCGGCCGCGTGAGCCAGTGTTTGCGGCGTTGCTGGATAATGAAACCGGCAGCGGCACTGCCGCGCGCGTGCAAGTGCTGGGTGTCACTGAAAGTAATGCAGAGCCGCAGATGCGTTATGAACCCGGCCATCCCCTCGCGGATGAAAAAGGCTATATCTATTTGCCGAATGTGAATGTGGTGGAGCAGATGGCCAACATGATTTCGGCTTCACGTTCTTATCAGAATAATGTTGAAATTTTGAATACGGCAAAACAATTATTGTTGGCAACTTTGAGAATCGGGCAGTAACGGATTGGTAATGGAGAAAGAACATGGCGAATAATATTGATGCAAGCATCCTGGCTAAATTGGGCATCTCGAATGCAGGCACTACTCAGACGACAGAGTCTTCAAAAGATAAATTAGGTCAGAAAGATTTTTTGAAGTTGATGGTGGCGCAGCTTAAAAACCAGGATCCGCTGAAGCCGATGGAGAATGGGGATTTCCTCGGTCAGATGGCGCAATTTAGCTCGGTGACCGGGCTTCAGGATTTGCAGGCATCGTTCAATCAATTGGCGGGGGTTATGCAATCCAATCAGGCATTGCAAGCCTCGGCATTGGTCGGGCGATCTGCGCTGGTGCCGGGCAACGCTGCGGTGTTGGCGTCTAGTGGTCAAACGGTGTCGGGTGCCGTTGACTTACCTGCCAGCACATCCGATGTGGCTCTGGCCGTTACGGATCAATCCGGGACAGTAATCAGGTTAATGAGCATGGGGCCACAGGCCAGTGGATTGGCAAGTTTTCAATGGGATGGCAAGACAGATGCAGGTGAGTTGGCGCCGCCAGGCAGATACAAAATAGTGGCTAACGCGATGCTTGATGGAAAAGTACAGGCGGTTGATACCCTGGTGGCTGCGCGTGTTGAAAGCGTTACGTTAGGGCGGGGCGGCCAGGAGTCCACGCTTAATCTTGCTGGCCTGGGTTCTTTGGAAATGTCAAAAGTTCGTCAAATAATGTGATTTTAATTTTTCAAGAGGAGCATAACCATGCCGTTCCGTATAGCTTTAAGTGGCATTAACGCAGCCGCAGCAGAATTGAAGACGATTTCGAATAATATTGCGAATGCCGCCACCACCGGATTTAAAAAATCACGCGTCGAATTTGGCGATGTATATGCGACCAGTAATCTGGGTATCTCGCAGAATGCAATTGGTAGCGGTGTGCGCGTGACGTCGGTAGCACAACAGTTCAGCCAGGGTAACATTGGTTTTACCAATAACAATCTTGATCTGGCGGTGAATGGTCAGGGCTTCTTTATATTAAATGATGGTGGCATTCCCGCGTATACCCGTGCCGGGGCTTTTCAGGTAGACAGGGATGGCTTTATTGTTAATAGCGAGAACCAGCGGCTCACCGCTTACCTCGCCGATCTGGCGGGTAACATCACCGGTTCACGCGGTGATTTACAGCTCAGCACGGCAGATATTGCACCGCAGGCGACGACGGCTGTTAATATTTCAGCTAATTTGAATGCCAACGCCACGCCTTCTGCGCCTTATCCAGCGCTGCCGATATTCGATAGAACCGACCCTACCAGTTATAACAATTCAACCGCATTAACAGTCTTTGATTCCTTAGGAAATCCGGTGTTGGGCACCATGTATTACCGCAAGAACACGAATTCCAATGAATGGGAAACTCATCTGTGGCTTACCAATAATGCCGGTGCGCCGGTTGAAGTTATACCCACGGGTAATGTGGCAGGGCAACCGGCACGGTTGAATTTTTCCAATGCTGGCGTTATCACCTCTGTAACACCTTCGGTAGGCGGCACGTTGAATGTTGATTACGGCACGGTTAATCCGTTGACCGGCGCGGCGAATTTATCATTTGATGTTGATTATGCCACGGTCTCGCAATTCGGTAGCCCGTTCAGTGTGAATGCATTGACGCAGGATGGTTATGCCACAGGTCGCCTCAGCGGTATAGACATCAGTGATACTGGTATTGTGCAGTCACGCTACACCAATGGTCAGTCACGTGCGTTGGGTCAGGTGGCGCTGGCAAACTTCAGTAATACACAAGGCTTGCGGCAATTGGGCGCGACAGCATGGGCAGAAACTTTTGACTCAGGTGCGGCGTTGGTAGGGCAGCCAGGCACGGGAAGTTTAGGGTTGGTGCAGTCGGGCGCATTGGAAGGATCGAATGTTGATTTGACCGAACAGTTAGTACAGATGATTACGGCGCAACGTAACTTTCAGGCGAATGCGCAGGTAATTACCACTGCCGATGCCGTGACACAAACTATCATTAATATTCGTTAAGCATTATCCTAAAAACGGCGATTGGAACCTACTGCGAATGGCTAATATACCGAATCTGCACGAGAAACTCACGAAATCTGTCCTCACCGTAGCGGTGCTACGGCTGCGGAATATTTTCGTGACTTTATCGCACATCTTCAGCATCTTAGCCCTTCTCGCTACGGTTCAACCGCCGTTTTTAGGATCATTGATGTAATGGAGTGACGTATGGATCGCATGTTGTATGTGGCAATGTCGGGTGCGAAGCAGATCATGCTGGCGCAGGCCGTCAACAATAATAATCTGGCGAATGTCAGCACGGCCGGATTCCGCGCTGATCTCGACGCATTTCGTAGTATGCCCGTGTTTGGCCCAGGATATCCCAGCCGTGTTTATACCATGACGGAACGCCCTGGCACCGATATGTCAGCCGGGGCGCTCACGACCACGGGACGTGAACTCGATGTAGCAGTGAACGGTCAGGGATGGATTGCCGTGCAAGCACCGGATGGCAGTGAAGCCTATACGCGTGCGGGTGATTTACGCGTTTCGGTAAATGGTCAACTGGAAACGGGTGCAGGGCATCCGGTCATGGGCAATGGTGGTCCGATTGCCGTGCCACCTTTTGATAAAATTGAAATTGGTTCAGACGGTACGATTTCAATTTTACCGATCGGTCAGGCACCCAGTGCCTTGGCAGTGGTGGATAGAATCAAGCTGGTTAATCCCTTGCAGCGTGATATGGAAAAAGGCGTGGACGGCTTAATGCGTGTTAAGGGTTCAGATGCGGCGCCAGACGCTACGGTGAGTCTGGCAGGCGGCGTGCTGGAATCCAGTAATGTTAATGCGGTTGAGGCGATGGTAAAAATGATTGAACTGAGCCGACATTATGAAACGCAGATCAAGATGATGCGGGTTGCGCAGGAAAATGATGTGGCGGCCACGCAAATGATGAGAATGAGTTAGTTAATTAATTAGTTTTAAGGCAGAGGAATACTAATATGAACCCCGCATTATGGATTGCTAAAACTGGACTGGATGCACAGCAGACACGCATGGCCGTGATTTCAAACAATCTGGCCAACGTGAATACCACAGGATTCAAGCAGGGCAGGGCGGTGTTTGAAGATTTATTTTATCAAAACATTCGCCAGGTGGGTTCGCAAACATCGCAGGATACCGTTCATCCTTCCGGCTTAATGCTCGGCACCGGTGTGCGCACGGTAGCGACGGAAAAATTATTTACCCAGGGGAATGTGGTGCAAACCGGTAACACGCTGGATGTCGCCATTCAGGGGCGCGGATTTTTTCAGGTGCTGCTGCCCGACGGTAGTTTGGCTTATAGCCGTGATGGCTCATTCCAAGTCAACTCCCAGGGGCAAGTGGTGACGGCCAATGGCTATGTGGTACAGCCCGCCATCAGCATCCCTGACAGCGCGCAAAGCATCAGTATCGGCAGCGATGGCACGGTGGGCGTGCGCCTGCCCGGCTCTTCTGCGCCAACGCAGGTAGGCGCATTGCAATTGGCAGATTTTGTCAATCCGGTGGGTTTGCAGGCCATGGGGCAGAATCTCTATCTGGAATCGGCGGCAAGCGGTTCTCCGCAGGCGGGTAATCCCGGCACATCGGGTTTGGGAACCCTGGCGCAGGGTTCCGTGGAAAGTTCCAACGTCAATATTGTCGCCGAGCTGGTGGGCATGATTGAAGCGCAGCGTGCATATGAAATGAATTCAAAGGCGATTGCGGCGGCTGACCAAATGCTGCAATACGTGACCAATAATCTGTAGCAGGATTTTGGCATATATCTTGCATTTTTTATGCAGACAACGGTTTCTGGTGCGTCGAGGAACAAATGAATGGTAGTCATCAATACACATCGGGCCATTAAAAAAATAGTGGTAGTGAGTGGGCTGATAATATTATCCGGCTGCGCAGCCACGCCAATGAAAAGCGATCCGGCCTTTGCGCCCGCTCGCCCCGTGGCACCTGCGCCTTCCATGAAAAGCCACGGTGCAATTTATCAAGCAGGGTATGGCATATCCCTGTTTGAAGACCTTAAAGCACGCCGGGTCGGCGACATTCTGACGGTGGTGCTGGTGGAAAAGACTGATGCCAGCAAAAAGGCTGGCACTACATCCAAGAAAAAAACTGACGTAGATATTGCCGCCCCGGTGATTCTTGGTTCCCCCTTGCAGTTTAATGCATCAGGTTTACTTCCACTCGCAAGTAATGTTGGCAATAACTTAAGTGTGGGCTTGAATTCAAACCAGAATTTTTCCGGCGAGGGCGACAGTAATCAAAGCAACAGCCTGAATGGCCGTATTACCGTCACAGTTGCTGAAGTATTGCCGAATGGCAATATGCTGATACGCGGTGAAAAAATGCTGGCGATTAATCAAGGCAATGAATATGTGCGATTCTCGGGAATTGTTCGTCCCCTGGATATTCAGCGCGACAATACCGTGTTATCTACGTTGGTTGCAGACACGAAAATAAGTTATGCCGGAGAAGGCGCAGTTGCCGATGCAAACACCTCGGGCTGGCTGGCGCGCTTCTTTAATAGCTCATGGTGGCCTTTCTAACAGGATATGTCATTTCGACCAACGGGAGAAATCCGGAAAGATCACTCACCTTCATTCGAGACGAGACAAGGATTTCTCGCTACGCTCGAAATGACAATTAAACCAGTGATGATAAGCGGTATGTTTAGTATAACGAGATCATGAAATGCCAATGCGATCCATAAAATTTTTTATACCAATTTTTAGTCTGGTGCTATTAACGACGCCAGTACATGCTGAGCGCATCAAAGATGTCGCCTCGGTCGATGGCGTGAGAATAAATCAACTGGTGGGTTACGGTCTGGTAGTGGGGCTGGATGGCAGTGGCGACCAGACTACCCAGGCACCGTTCACGGTACAAAGCATGAAGAGCATGCTTGCCCAATTCGGCATAGTCTTGCCGCCCAACGTAAATCCCCAGTTGAAAAATGTCGCCGCCGTGGCTATTCATGCTGAATTGCCCGCGTTTGCCAAACCGGGTCAGACCATAGACATCACCGTTTCATCGCTCGGCAATGCCAAGAGCCTGCGTGGTGGCAGTTTGCTCATGACGCCGCTCAAGGGCGCGGATGGTGAAGTGTATGCCATTGCCCAGGGTAATCTCGCCGTAGGTGGTTTGGGTGTGTCGGGCAGTGACGGCTCAAAAATAACCGTAAATATTCCCAGTGTAGGACGCATTCCCAATGGCGCAACCATCGAACGTGCGTCGCCCACCTCATTTGGTGAGATGGATGCGTTAGTCTTCAATCTGCATACCTCGGATTTCACTACCGCCAAACGTTTGGCGGATACCATTAATGCCACGATAGGTGCAGGCACAGCGCAAGCGCTGGATGCGGCGTCCATCAGAGTCAGCGCACCGCAGGATCAATCGCAACGCGTCGCATTTATTTCAGTGCTGGAAAATCTTACCTTGGAACCGGGCGAAGCCGCCGCAAAAGTAATTATTAATTCCCGCACTGGCACGGTAGTGATTGGTCGGCATGTACGTGTCATGCCTGCGGCAGTATCTCATGGCAGTCTGGTAGTCACCATTTCTGAAAAAGCCCGTGTCAGCCAGCCACCAGCCTTGTCTGGAGGGAATACTGTCATCATACCGACCACGGACATTCAAGTCACAGAAGAAAATAACCGCATGTTTTTATTTGATTCGGGTGTGTCACTGGACGAAATTGTGCGCGCCGTAAATCAAGTAGGCGCCGCGCCCGGTGATCTGGTCGCGATTCTTCAGGCGTTGAAAGAATCTGGCGCGTTACGCGCCGAACTTATCGTGATTTAAGAGGGTATCTAATCATTCGTCATTCCCGCGCAGGCGGGAATCCAGTGGTTAAGATAGCGCATTAAATCGGTAACATCGGGATTCCCGTCGGAGCGGGAGTGACGGTTGTTGAATTTTTATAGGTACACTTTAAGATGATATCTAACCCCAGTATTTATACTGACCTGCAGAGCCTGACGCAGTTGCGCGCCCAGGCACAGCAAAATTCGCCCGAGGCGTTACGGGCAGTAGCCAAACAGTTCGAGGGCTTGCTCATGCAAATGATGCTGAAGAGCATGCGCGATGCGAGCATGGGTGATGGTTTAATGGATAGCGAACAGACGGACTTTTATCAAGGCATGTTTGACCAGCAATTATCCTTAACCCTTTCCCAAGGACGTGGGCTGGGCCTGGCAAATATGCTCATCAAGCAACTGGGTGGCGACCTTGCCGACACTAATAAAGATCGCCAGCCAGGCGTGACAAATTCCCCATTCCCTTTTCCGGCGACGCTGCCACTTTCAAATCCACCGATGGTCTCGCCACAGGTTTCTAACAATAGTAACGCTCAGCTGTTGTTTACATCGCCCGCAGAGTTTGTAAAGTCACTGTGGCCGCTTGCCCAACACACCGGAAAAGCATTGGGCGTGGCGCCGCAGGCTATTCTGGCCCAGGCAGCGCTTGAAACAGGTTGGGGGCAAGCGATCATGCAACGCCCTGATGGCCGCAGCACCCATAATCTTTTTGGTATCAAGGCAGATAGGCTTTGGCAGGGCGAGCGGGTTGTTATGCCCACACTGGAATATACTTATGGCAAAGCAGGAAAACGCAACGAGTTATTTCGCACTTATGATTCTTATGCCGCGAGCTTTGCTGATTATGCAAATTTTCTGCGTTCCAATCCGCGTTATAGCCAGGCACTTTTGTCGGGTGAGAATCCTGAGTTGTTTACGCAAGCCTTACATGATGCAGGCTATGCAACGGATCCTGATTATAATGTCAAAATAAATAATATCATTAATAGCCCGGCAATGATTGCAAGACTGAAACAATTGCCACTACAGGGTCAAGTTGAGGTAGCGTATGGCGGGTGACATATTAGGCATAGGTATTTCAGGTTTGCTGGCGTATCAACGCTCGCTGGCCACGGCGGGTCATAACATTACCAATGCGAACACTGAAGGCTATAGCCGTCAGCGTGTAGAGCTGGGTACGCGCCCACCTGATTTTTCCGGGGGTGGATACAGTGGCACCGGTGTCAACGTAGAAAGTGTACGGCGCGTGTATGATAGTTTTCTGACATCGCAAGTACGCAACAGCACAGCCTCTTTTAGCCAGAGTGATTACTTCCATACCCTGTCCAGCCGTATTGATAATCTTCTGGCAGACCCGCAAGCCGGATTAACCCCGGCGTTGCAGAGTTTTTTTAACAGCGTGCAGGGCGTTTCAAATGATCCTGGCTCGATCGCCGCTCGCCAGGTATTATTGAGTGAAGCATCCTCCCTGGTCGAGCGATTTAAATCACTCGACACGCGATTTTCTGAACTGAACAGTTCGATAAATATAGACATTTCAAATACCGTCACAGAAATTAATAGCCTGGCGCAAGGTATTGCCAGTGCCAACCAGGACATTGCCCTTGCGACAGGTTCTGGCGCGGGAAATCTCCCAAATGATCTGCTGGATAAACGTGATGCGTTGATTGTAGAGTTGTCCAAGCGCATCTCTGTAACAACCGTGCCCCAGGACGATGGATCTGTAAATATTTTTATAGGTAACGGACAATCGATCGTCTCAGGTTTTCGTACCCAATCCTTGAGTGCAATACAAAATCAATTTGACCCAACACGTCTCGACGTGGGATATAAAATCGGAAATACTTCTGTCAATATTACCGACCAGTTAAGTGGTGGTAAATTAGGTGGAGTTCTGGATTTCAGGAAAAATAATCTGGATGAGGCCAAAAAATTTCTGGGTCGTGTGGCGATAGGGCTGGCTGATACTTTTAATGATCAACATAATCTTGGTCAGGATCTTAACGGTCAATTAGGTGGAGATTTTTTCAAGGTGCCTACCATCCAGGTGCAACCCAGAGTATTGAATAGCGGAACGGGACTGGTCGCTGCATCATTGGTAAATCCCGGTGCCATCACCACCAGCGATTACCGGTTAACTTACAACGGTGCAAATGCCTATACTCTGCAAAGGCTTTCAGATAATCAGACATTCGCCATTAATACGGGTGGTACATCGCCTTATACCACGGAAGAGTTTGATGGATTTTCAATAAGCATCACAGCAGGCGCCGCCGTTAATGACAGCTTTCTCATCCAGCCCACCTATACAGCAGCAAAAAACATCGGCCTGACGATTACTGATGCAAAAGCGATTGCTGCGGCGGCGCCGATTCGCACCTCGGCAGCACTCGCAAACGCGGGGACAGGAATTATTAATTCAGGCGTGGTTAATTCGCCTGATAACCGTGTCAGCCTGCAGTTTACATCTGCGACAACCTATAATGTTGTAGATGAAACTACCGGGGCATCATTAGCGCAAAATTTGAATTATGTGTCTGGCAGCAATATTTCATTTAATGGATGGACAATACAGATCAGCGGTGCTGCTGCGCTCGGGGATAAATTTTACGTTGATAAAACCGTTACCACTGCGGATGCAGCCAACAGCGGTGTGGGCACCGTCACGGCGGCTATAGTGAGCCCCCCTGATCCTGACGTAACTGACCCCGTCACCATTACGTTTAACAATCCACCCACAACATTTAATGTTGCAGGGGCTACCACTGGTAGTCCGATTGTCACAGTGCCCTATGTAAGCGGCCAGCCGATCAGTTTCAATGGCTGGACAGTGAAAGTGACCGGCACACCTGCCGCAGGTGATGTGTTCAGGGTGGGGGCAAATACCAATGGCGTTAGTGATAATCGCAACGCGCTGTTATTGACACAACTCCAAACCCAGCGCACATTGGATAATGGCACGGCTACATACCAGGACGCGTATGGCCAGTTGGTGGCAAATGTCGGCACGCAAACCCATCAGGCAGAAATTACCCGCAACGCGCAAGAAGTGTTAAAAAACCAGGCGATTGAATCCCGTGATTCGTTATCAGGCGTAAACCTTGATGAAGAAGCGGCCGATCTGGTGCGTTTGCAGCAGGCTTATCAGGCTGCCGCGCAAGTGATTGCCGTAAGCGATACTTTATTTCAGGCACTGCTTGGCGCAGTAAGAAGGTAATTGAGGAGCGCCCATATGCGTATTTCTACAAATCAGTTGCAACAGCAGGGTATCAACTCAATGCTCGAGCAGCAAGGCAAGCTCAGCAAAACCCAGTTACAGGTTTCGACAGGGCGGCGTATTTTAACGCCAGCCGATGATCCGGCGGCAGCTTCACAGGTATTGGGGTTGACCCAACAAAAAGAAGTGACAGCGCAATATCAAGCCAATGCCGATGCGGCACGCGCACGGCTTTCTCTGGAAGAGAGCGCGTTGGTAGGTGTGGGTGATCTTCTGCAGCGGGTCAGGGAGCTGGCAGTGCAGGCTAACAATGCACCATTGAGCAATAGTGACCGTGCATCCATTGCTCAAGAGGTTCGGCAACGCCTTGATGAGCTGCTGAGTTTATCAAACACAAAAGATGCCAATAACGAATATTTATTTGCTGGCTATCAAGGTCTGACCCAAGCGTTTGCTCCTAATACAGCGGGAAGCTTTGATTATAATGGTGATGAAGGCCAGCGTTATCTGCAAATAGGTCCCCATCGGCAAGTTGCAGTTGGTGATTCTGGCACTTCAGTATTTCTCACCATTCGTAATGGCAATGGAATTTTTACAACCCAGGAAAATGCTGCCAATATTGGCACGGGAATTATTAATCCCGGAACAGTAAACGGCACATTTGTGCCCGATACCTACACATTGGCTTTCATACAGATTTTACCTACGGATCCGGTTACCTACACTGTTACCGGTGTGGCGAGTGGCCTGGTTGCGTCTGGCGCCTATACCAGTGGCAGCAGCATTAGCTTCAACGGTGTGCAGACCAGTGTGACTGGAACCCCGGCGAATGGGGATAATTTTAGTATTACGCCCAGCGCCAATCAGGATATATTTACCACTGTGCAGAATTTTGCACGGGGATTAGAGACAGCTATCAGCACACCGGCGGGGCAGGCACATTTCAATAATACCATGAACCGTACCTTGATAGACCTGGATCGTTCGCTGGATAATGTAGTTGATATCAGAACCCGAGTAGGCTCACGGCTGAATGCTATTGACTCACAAAAAGATTTTAATGATTCTTTCAAATTGCAATTGCAGGAAACACTTTCAAATCTTCAGGATCTTGACTATGCAGAGGCGGTGAGTCGCCTTAATTTACAAATCACCGGATTGCAGGCAGCACAGCAATCATTTGTAAAAATTCAAGGCTTGTCGCTGTTTAATTTTTTGCGTTAGCCGTAATGAAAATCCCCCCTGCCCCCCTTTTTCAAAGGGGGGGATTGAGGGGGATTCAAAAATCACACGCGAAATGCCCGTTTACCCAATGTAGAAAGGTGTGCAAAAACGCGTTTAGCCATATCTGATAATGCTACGATTTCATCTGCCGCCCCCACCGCAATGGCTTCTTTTGGCATACCGAATACCACACAGCTTTCTTCATTCTGGGCAAAGTTGTAAGCGCCTTTCTGTTTCATTTCCAGCATACCCGCTGCGCCATCTTTGCCCATGCCGGTGAGAATAACCCCAATGGCATTCGCTCCTGCACAGTTCGCGGCGGAACGGAACAATACATCTACCGAAGGGCGGTGCCGATTAACGGGTGGCCCCTGATTTAATTCGGTAACATAATTTGCTCCGCTGCGCTTAAGCAATAAATGTGAATGTCCCGGCGCAATATAAGCATGGCCGGGCAGGATGCGTTCGCCATCGACAGCTTCTTTTACTGAAATTTTGCATAAACCATCAAGGCGTTTCGCAAAAGCATTGGTGAATGCTTCCGGCATGTGCTGGGTAATCAGTATGCCAGGACAATCTGGAGGTAATCCAATGAGAAAGTCTTTAATGGCTTCCGTGCCCCCCGTAGATGCGCCGACTATAATGAGCTTTTCAGTAGTGGCAATTTTGTTGGATAATGCAGGTAAAATCGCGTCGGCGTTTTTGCTCTTTTGAATGAGGGTGCTTTTTGGGTTTAATTTAGCTTTTGATGCTGCCCGGATTTTGTCAGTAATGACATCTGCATACTCCTGAATACCGCGGCTAATATCCAGCTTGGGTTTCGTTACGAAGTCTATAGCTCCCAATTCAAGTGCGCGAAAAGTTATTTCCGAGCCACTTTCGGTGAGTGAGGAGACCATGACAACTGGCATGGGGTGCAGGCGCATTAATTTTTCGAGGAAATCCAGGCCATCCATTTTTGGCATTTCCACATCCAGTGTCAGAACGTCGGGATTCAGGCTTTTGATCATGTCGCGCGCCACCAATGGATCAGGTGCCGCGCCAACACATATCATATCTGACTCGCCATTGATGATCTCTTTCAAAACGCTTCTGATCAGGGCAGAGTCGTCGATAACAAGCACTTTTATTTTAGTAGTCATTAGCGTTGCAGTATGTTGTTTAACATTACAAATAACATGGCCTGTTTATGTAAACAGCTCCACATCCCCTGAATTTTTTTGCGACTTTATTGCAGCCTTGTATGCTTTTTCACGTTCAAAAATGGTGTCATTATGCAGGGCGAGTAGTTTCTTGACCAAGACCTTTCCTGTGCGTGGAAAGAAATACACTTTACGTGGGTAAATATCCAGTAAATCTTTTGCCGAGATATGGATTTTTTCGGTGCGCAGGTAATCAAGAACAAAGGCTGCATTACGTTCGCCGACGGTTTCAGTAGTAAAGCCGCGCAGCACCCGCCCGCCGCCAAACACTTTAGCCTCGAGATTTTCCCGCCGCGCACCTAATTTCAGTAAGTCATTAATTAATGTTTCCATGGCATAACCGCCATAACGCGCAGGAGCGCCTAATGGATTCCCGTCATTGCTGTTATCCTCAGGAAGCATAAAATGATTCATGCCGCCAATCCCATTAGTTTTATCACGTATACATGCGGAAACACAAGAGCCTAATACCGTTACAATCACCATGTCATGAGTAGTTGAAAAATATTCTCCAGGAGATATTTTTGCGGCATCAAGGCTGAAATTTTTATCAAAATACAACTTTGGGTCGCTAGTGTCCTGACGTAAAAGTTGCATCATTTATGATAAGCCTTCCGCTGCTGGTCAGATAGCTCGTATACTGTTTTTCGGCGTAACTTAAATAAATCCGCCGCATGAAGAAAGCTTTCAGAGTGGCCGGCAAACATTAACCCATCTTCCTTAAGTAGGGGTACGAATTTCTTCAAAATGCTGTATTGGGTTGGTTTGTCGAAATAGATCATTACGTTGCGGCAGAATATCGCGTCAAATTTCCCGTTGAGTGGCCAGGATTCATCAAGAAGATTAACATGCACAAATTCGATCATGTCACGTAGCTCCTTACGAACACGCACTTTTCCTTGGTTTTCGCCCATACCTTTTTTAAAGAAGCGCCGTACCTTGTGTTGGGGCATTTTTTCCAGGCGATCCGTGGTATAGATGCCTTCCCGTGCTTTCGCGAGAACATTAGTGTCTACATCGCTGGCATATATTTTTACAGGCGGCTGAAAACTTCCATATAGCTCAACCATGGTCATGGCTATGGAATAAGGCTCCTCACCGGTTGAAGACGCTGAGCACCAGATGTTGATGGGCGTCCGGGTGCGGCGTTCATTAATGTGTTCTGAAAGGATCGGAAAATGATGTTCTTCACGAAAAAAAGAAGTCAGGTTGGTAGTAAGGGAATTTACAAACAATTCCCATTCTGCTGCATCGCCTTTTTCGAGTAGCCCTAAATAGACTTGAAATGAGTCTAGCCCAAGTTCACGGATTCTTCGTACCAGACGGCTATAAACCATGTCTTTCTTTGCGGGATTTAACGATATTCCTGCATGATCATAAATAAGCTTCCTGATACGTTCAAAGTCTTTTTCTGTGAAATTAAACTGGCGCTCTGTAAGGTTACGGTTCAGTATCTGTGTCATTATGTTATTCAACCCACGCTTGAGCGTAATGAAAAATGTCAATCTCTTCGGGTTTGGGCCCCCTCGCTACGCTCTCCCCGCAGCGTGCTGCGTTTACTGTCATCCCTCCCCCCGCGAAAGCGGGGGGGCTCGGAATGACGTCCCTTAACATTACCGCTGCGGTGAGTTAAAATTCCGACCAGTCCGCGTCATCTGTGCCTGTTTTTGCAGACGATGCCGCCACTCCCGGCTTGGATTTTACTGGCATCCGCGTAACATTTTTTGGCCGATCAGGATGGCGGCGTTCTTCCATAGGCTTGTTTCCTGTGGGGCGTGTGCTTTCACGGGGTGAAGACATACCTTGTCTGGTGTTCTCCAGCTTGAATATGCTAACAGCAGTGAACAGATGCTGTGCCTGTTCTTCAAGGGATTCTGCGGCGGCGGCGGCTTCTTCCACCAGAGCCGCATTTTGCTGGGTGACTTCGTCCATTTGTGTAATGGCGCGATTCACCTGTTCGATGCCGGTGCTTTGCTCTGAAGAAGCAGCGGATATTTCAGACATGATATCTGTCACCCGTTTCACTGCATTGACAATTTCTTCCATGGTTTTGCCTGCCTGATCAACCAGTTTACTGCCATTGCCAACTTTTTCAACGGAATCACCGATGAGTGTCTTGATTTCTTTGGCGGCGGCAGCCGAACGCTGGGCCAGGTTACGCACTTCTCCTGCCACCACCGCAAACCCGCGGCCTTGCTCCCCGGCGCGCGCTGCCTCTACCGCCGCATTCAGCGCGAGAATATTGGTCTGGAAAGCGATGCCTTCGATGACGCTAATAATGTCGACAATTTTCTTGGAGCTGGCGCTGATTGAATCCATGGTAGTGACAACCTCGCTCACTACCGCGCCCCCTCTTTCTGCTACGCCAGACGCCGTGACCGCCAATTGGTTCGCTTGTTTGGCATTTTCAGCGTTCTGTTTTACTGTGGAGGTCAATTCCTCCATGCTTGATGCGGTTTCTTCCAGGCTGGAGGCCTGCTCTTCAGTACGCTGCGATAGATCAGTATTGCCCGCAGCGATCTGCTTGGATGCCGTCGTGATAGAGTCGGTGCTGGCGCGCACATCACTGACGATGCCGGAGAGATTTTCGTTCATATCTTTCAGGGATTGCAGCAATAGTCCGGTTTCATCTTTTGATTTAACCTCGATGCGCTCAGTCAGATCGCCTTTGGCAACGGCACTGGCCACTTTCATTGCCTGCTGTAAGGGGACAGTGATGGACCGCGTAATAAACCAGGCCAGTATCGCGCCTAGCACAATTGCAATTCCACCCAGTGAGAACATCAGGGTGCGCGCCTGGGCATAGGCTAGGGTAGCGGCTTCCATATCTTTTTTGGTGTTTTCATCCTGGCGTATGATGTTCTGATCCAGGGTCTCTTGCCATGCTTGGGTCGCGGGCCCGGCTTGCTTCAAGAGCAGGTTGACAGCTTCAGCGTCTTTATTGGCAGTAACCAGGTCGAGCACTTGATTGTTAAGTGCGCGCGCGGTGTCACTGGCTGCCAGGATTGCCGCGCGGTTGGTTTTTCCTGCCTCGCTTGCGGGGGTTTTATTGAGCGCCTCCCACGCCTCATTGTAAGCACTGCGTGCAGCTTCAAGTTTCTTTTGCTCTGTTGCAATCTGCGTCGGGTCATTTAACAGCATTATGGTGCGCATGACGCGGGAGACGATATGCACCGATTCCGCCATATTATTACCGAGTTTCATTTTATAATTATTGTCGTTTACTATCTCATCCAATCGCCCCTCGATGGCTGACATGTTGGCGATACCCACCACAATCAATGCGACCATTAACGCCAGCACAATGCCGAAGCTTAATCCCAGGCGCACGCCTACCTTCAAATTTGATAAAGTCATGTTCTATTCCTCACTGTTTGTTAACGCTGTAATTTCACTATTTTTAGCCACCTTTCAGGCGGCGGCATTTTCGATTAATTCCATATCACCGCTGGTCATCAGTTTTTCAATATCTACGAGAATCAGCATTCTTTCATCTATAGTTCCCAGGCCTGTCAAATACTCCGTGTCAAAGGCCGAGCCAAACTCGGGTGCAGGTTTGATTTGGGTGGCGGTTAATGTGATAACGTCAGATACGCCATCAACTACCATCCCTACCACCCGCTTTGCAATATTAAGGATGATCACCACGGTAAATTCATTGTATTCAATATTTCCAAGATTGAATTTTATGCGCATATCCACAATAGGCACGATAATGCCGCGCAGATTAATCACACCTTTTATGAATTTTGGGCTGTTAGCAATGGTGGTTACCGAGTCATAGCCGCGTATTTCCTGGACTTTAAGAATATCAATTCCATATTCTTCTTTACCAAGCGTAAACGTCAGAAACTCATCAATTCCGCTTGAATTATCGGTGTGATGGCTATCCTGTATCATTTGTGCTACTGTCATTTAAGTTCTCCTGAAATCTCTGTTCCCGCCTATGCGGGGTTTGTCGTCATCCCGAATGTAAAAATAACTGTCATCCCGAACGTAGTGAGGGATCTTCAGGATTTCTCGCTACGCTCGAAATGACAATAATGCCTATTGATTTACGCTGCTTGTTGGTGGCTCATACTCACCAGGGAGACAACATCTATAATCATGGCCACTTTTCCATCCCCCATAATGGTAGCGCCAGCCGTCCCTGGTACTTTTCTGTAATTTGATTCGAGGCTCTTTATGACGACCTGGTGTTGCCCAACCAGTTCATCTACAAACAGTGCAATTTTTTTTCTGTCAGACTCCAGGATCACCAGTATTCCATGATGATGTTCCATTACATCAGGTTTAAGGTTAAATACCTCATGCAGGGCAATCAGTGGCAAATATTCTCCCCGGACGTGTACAACTTTCCCTTGTCCACTGATGGTATTTATATTTTCTTTACGTGGTTGCATGGATTCAATGATGTATGTCAACGGTATAATGAATATTTCTTTGCCAACGGATATGGACATGCCATCAAGGATAGCCAGGGTCAGCGGCAGGCGGATAGTCATGGTGGTGCCCTGGCCTTGCACAGAGGATATTTCGACACGCCCACCCATTCCTTCGATATTTCTTTTAACAACATCCATGCCGACGCCTCTGCCGGAAACATCGGTCACGATGTCTGCGGTTGAAAAGCCGGGCGCAAATATCAGTTTCCAGACATCCTGATCGGGCATATCATCATTTACGGCAAGGCCTTTCTCGCGGGCTTTTGTCAATATCCTGTCACGGCTCAGGCCTGCGCCATCATCGGCAATGGTTATTACTATATTCCCACCTTGATGCGCGGCAGAAAGGGTAATGGTTCCTTTGGTGTCCTTACCCGAAGCAGTGCGTTTCTCTGGGCTTTCAATGCCGTGGTCGAGGCTATTCCTGACCAGATGCGTGAGGGGGTCAGATATTTTTTCAATGAGGCCTTTATCAAGTTCAGTGCCTTCCCCAATAGTTTTTAATTCCACTTGTTTACCCAGTTTTGAGGCCAGGTCACGCACCAGGCGTGGAAAGCGGCTAAACACAAAGCTGATGGGCATCATACGGATCGACATCACGGAATCTTGCAAGTCGCGGGTATTACGTTCCAGTTGCGTCATGCCATTGAGAAGTTTTTCATAGACTACCGGGTCAACCTGAGAGGCAGTTTGTGACAGCATGGCCTGGGTTATTACCAATTCACCTACCAGGTTGATCAGCTGGTCAACCTTCTCAGTGCTGACGCGTATCGAGGCAGCATCTGGGTTCGGTGCGGCGGCAGCGCTGCGATTTCCGGACTTTATATCTTTGACATTGCTTGGCGATGCCTGGCTGTTATTGGTGTTTTCTGACCCGTGTGCTTGCGAGATATTTTTAGCTGTATATTCAGTTGAATCGGTATTGAAAAATCCATAACCAGGGTCAGGTTCATTCTGCTTTTTAATGTCTTCTATATCCATGAAAAATCCGTAACCATCATCACTTTCGGGGCTTTTAACAGGGGGTTCCTGGTGTGTAACGGGCGCTGCATCAGTGGTTAATTGCGGTGCTATCTCTTTATTTTCCGCTAATGATTTCAGTTTTTCGCAAACAGTAGTGACTTTTTCCTGATCTACGGCCGCCCCGTTTTGATGGCCATCTAACTGGGATTTTAATGCGTCACCCGCTTGCAGAAACACATCAATCATTTCTGCCGTGGGTTTTAGTTCTTCTTTTCGTAAGCGGTCAAGCAGGGTTTCCAGTATATGGGTTGATTCGATCATGTCATTAAAGCCAAACGTGCCACTGCCACCTTTGATTGAGTGTGCTGCCCTGAAAATGGCGTTAAGATCATCCAGGTTCGGCGCATCAACATCCAAGCCCAGCAACAGGCTTTCCATGGACGCCAGGTGTTCGGCAGTTTCTTCGAAAAACACCTGGTAAAACTGGCTCATGTCGATGGTCATAGGGAACCTTGCTTATTTTAATTATTAAAAAAATATTAACTGATAATTTTTGCGACGACTTCGAGCAATTTGTTGGGGTCAAAGGGCTTGACTAACCAGCCAGTCGCCCCCGCTGCCTTTCCTTGCGCTTTCATTGCATCGCTTGATTCTGTGGTTAACATTAACATGGGAACGGTTTTATATTGGGGCAGGCCACGCAGTGTCTTAACCAATGTCAAGCCATCCATCTTCGGCATGTTCTGGTCTGTTAAAACCAGGTTAACCGTTTTTAACTTGGCCTTGTCCAGTCCTTCCTGACCATCGGCGGCTTCAATTACCTCGTATCCGGCGCCTTTGAGTGTGAAAGCTACCATTTGCCGTATGGAGGTTGAATCGTCCACTGCAAGTATTGTCTTTGCCATGTTACTGTCCCTCTGTAAATCTTTTTGAAACGTCCCGTACCTTAAAATTCATCACGGTTATTTCATGATTCATAAATATGGGTGATACGCCCCTGATTATTATCCCGGTCTCGCCATGGGTATTTTTACAAATACCGAATAACGTATGTTAGGGGTCGCAATGCTATTCATCGGGATAATCTTGGTAAACTTTAGTGATTTTTTTAACATTTATGCAATATTAGAGGAATGCCCATCTATTGCCATGCGGGCATGCCGACCAACGGGACGACCACATGCGCTCGCCAAGGAGCGATTGCCGAGAAATCTTTTAGCCCGAAAATACATAGGCGTTTTCGTGGGAAGAATTCACTCACAACAAGGATTTCTCCCTTTGGTCGAAATGACAGAGGGTTGTCATTTCGACTAAAGGCGACCGCCATGGATGGCGGAAGGTAGGGCAACGCAGGAGCAGTTGCCGCGGGAAATCCTGAAAAATGAGCGGTGAATGTGGGTCGGTAAATTTTAGAGATATTCTAATATTTAACACTTCAGCCATTTTTCAGTAAATTTCCTAAAGTTCAGTTTCTCGCCAGCCGATACCCCTTTTGGAAGCGGTGAATGGTTCTCTTTGAGGAACATATCCGCTAATTATCAATCCCCGTAGATGTTAGCCACTATATGGCTGACTCCGCGGCACGATGGAGAAAATATCATGGCTCAAGTTATTAACACTAATATCGCTTCACTGAACGCACAACGTAACCTGAATACTTCGCAGAGCGCCTTGGCTGTATCATTACAGCGCTTGTCTTCAGGCCTACGCATCAACAGCGCCAAGGATGACGCTGCCGGTCTTGCCATTTCGGATCGGTTTACCACGCAGATTCGCGGCCTCAACCAGGCAGTGCGTAATTCACAGGACGGTGTTTCACTGTCACAGACCTCTGAATCGGCACTCGCTGAGATCACCAACAATCTGCAGCGTATCCGCGAATTGGCCGTGCAGTCAGCCAATGCCACGAACTCAACCTCGGATCGTGCCGCTCTTGATCTTGAAGTACAACAGCGCATTGCTGAAATTGACCGTATCGCAACCCAGACCTCGTTCAATGGTAGAAAAGTGCTTGACGGTTCGTTCGGCAACGCTGCCTTTCAGGTGGGTGCGAACGTGGGCGAGACCATCAATGTTAATCTGAGCACCGGTTCACGCAGTACCCAGATCGGTCAAATTGCCACAGGAACCTCTTCAGCAGAGGTAACCACAACAGCTCTTGGTGGAACCGGAACCATCGTGGTGGGTTCCAATGCCGCAACGACAATTGGAGCTTCGAAGCAAGGCACCGCTGCTGGTCAATCAGTCGGTAGTGCTTATTCGAAGGCTGCAGCCATCAACGCCGCCGGTGTACCGAGTCTGAGCACAACGGCAACGAACAACATTGAGCTTGTCACCGCAAATGTGACGTCGGCGGGCGGCGCTGGCACCTATAGCCTCACCATCAATGGTCGGGATGTTTATTCGGCCGCAGTCGTATCCGCGACGATAACCTCGCAACAGGTCGCTGACGCGATCAATGCCCAAAGCTCAAATACCGGGGTCACGGCTGCATTGAGCGGTACTGACCTGCGGCTAAGCGCTGCGGACGGTCGCGACATCAACATTGGTCAAACGGTTGGGGGTGACACAGCGGGTGGTATTACAGCCGGCGCTGGTGGAGCATCGACCGTCAATGGTGTGGTTTATCGTGATGGCACAATAGGTACCGCCGCGAATGCCACCGCGTTTTCAACGGACGCCACCGCAGTCAATGGGGGAACGATTACCTTAACGGCCACGGACAATATAATTGTTACCGCCGACGGGGCGAATCTTGGATTTTCAGCCGCTGGTTTCACGCTCACCAGAGATACAACGACCATTGCTTCGTCGAATGTCCAGACTGTGGCCGCTGCCAACAGTGCGATCACGCGAATCGATTCTGCACTGACCTCCGTGAGCAACCTGCGCAGCACCTTCGGTGCCATCCAGAACCGTTTCGAATCAGTGATTGGTAACCTTGAGTCAGTGGCAGAAAACCTGACTGCCTCACGTAGCCGTATTCTGGATGCAGATTTTGCGGCAGAAACCGCTGCATTGACCCGTGGCCAGATCTTGCAGCAGGCCGGTACGGCGATTTTGGCGCAGGCCAATTCGTTACCTAATAACGTGCTGTCTCTGTTGCGGTAAGTTTAAAAGTAAACTCGCCCAGGACAGGACGCCTGGGCGAGCTTCTTTAATTAGTCCTACTGTGTCATCAGTCGCTGTAGTCCCTCAGCGGTTGATGACACAGTAGGATTAGAGGCATGAGGTACCCATTATGATGCCAACGATCACACAAGTTCCAACCACGAATTCATCTGCGCCGCCGTCGCCAGACGTTGCGCGGTCTGTGCCTGATCAACCGGTTGTTCCGCCGCAGAATAAACCCGTGACAAAACAGGATGTCGATCCCAATCAACCTGAACTGGATTATGCGGTGAACAGACTTAATGAATATATACAGAATTCGCGGCGTGATTTGCATTTCAGTGTAGACAAGGACAGTGGCCGCGTTGTAGTGAAAGTAATTGACTCGGCGACGCGTGAAGTGATTCGCCAGATTCCTTCGGAAGAAGTGGTGGCGTTGGCGCGCGGATTAGGCTTAAAAGACGAGACGACGGGTGTATTGCTGCATACGCAAGCGTAAGTTGCAAGTGTGTCAGCAGGAGATTTAAGACACCAGGACGTGTGTCATTTCGACCGCAGGGAGAAATCCTGGAAGGTCTCTCACCTGCGTTCGAGACAAGGATTTCTCCCTGCGGTCGAAATGACACTGGGTTAAATATTTTTAACAGCATTCTCATTAGGGTACATTGAGACGTATGGCAACCATTACATCTGCAGGTATCGGTTCTGGACTCGACGTCGCTGGACTGGTCAAGCAATTAGTGGCCGCTGAAAGTCAGCCTTTGACGGTGCTGGACAGGAAAGAAGCGCTGATCCAGGCCAAGCTCAGCGCCTATGGCAGCTTTAAAAGCGCACTTTCTTCATTTCAATCTGCAATGAGTGGACTATCTAACGTGTCAAAATTCCAGGCCTTCAAGGCCAGCTCTGCTGATGCCAGCGTCGTTACCTCTTCTTCAGCATCTAACGCGGTGCCCGGCAGTTATGGGGTGGAAGTTACGCAATTGGCGCAAGCCAATAAGCTTCGATCAAAAACATTCGCCGATGTTACCGGCGCCATCGGCACGGGTACGCTTACTTTTCAATTTGGTAAGGTGAACGGCGCATCATTCACCGTTAACGGTGAAAAGTCTGCACAGATGGTTACCATTTCCGCCGCGCAAAACAGTGTCAGCGGTATACGCGATGCTGTCAATGCGGCGAATATCGGTGTTACTGCGGCTATTTTAAATGATGGGACCGGCAATCGACTGGTGTTTACTTCTAAAGATAGCGGTGAAAATAATAGTCTTAAAATTACCGTTGCAGACACCAGCGATGCCAGTAACACAGATGACACCGGGCTGTCTCAGTTAGCCTATGATGTGGCGGGCACGGCGGGTAATGGCAAGAACATGGTGGAATCAATTGCAGGCCAGAATGCGACCCTCAAAGTGGATGGCATCACCATCAGCAAAGCAACTAATAGTGTGACTGATGTTATTCAGGGGGTCACACTCAACCTGCTCAAGCTCAGTGCCACGGGCGTTACCACCACGGTGACAGTAGCGCGTGACGTAGACGCTGTTAAAAATTCTATCGGCGCTTTCGTTAAAGCGTATAACGACATCAATAAAACCGTAAAAGATTTAACGTCCTATAACGCTGAAACCAGGCAGGGTTCGATTTTGCAAGGTGACGCCTCGGCGGTATCGGTGTTAGCGCAGATACGTAAAACATTAAATTCCACACTGACAGGCCTGGGTGGCACGTACACGGCACTTTCACAGGTGGGAATCGCCTTTCAGAAAGATGGCACGTTATTGCTCGATTCCACCAAGCTGCAAACAGCGGTTGATACCAATTTTAATGATATTGCCGGCTTGTTCGCGGCACAGGGCAGGCCCACCGACAGTCTGGTGAGCTATGCCAGCGCCACCGACAAAACCCAGGCCGGAAACTATGCCGTAGCGGTGAGCCAACTGGCTACCCAAGGCGTCAAGAGTGGTGCTGCCACTGCCGCATTGGCGGATATCGCCGGGACATTTACCGTGCCCTTTGTGGTGGATGCCAACAACGATACGTTTGCAGTGAAAGTGGATGGCACACAGTCCGCTACCGTGACGTTGACGCAAGGCAGTTACGCAACGGCGGCAGCATTGACAGCGGAAATTCAATCGAAGATCAATGGTGATGCTACGTTGAAAGCTGCCAGCGTGAGCATCGTGGCCTCTTTTGACAGCGCGACAGATAGCTTGGCGTTGACGTCCAGCCGTTATGGCATTGCATCCATCGTGGAATTCACTGCGGTGGATACTACTACAGCCACCACCTTGGGTTTCAGTGTGGGTGCAGGCACAACCGGTGTGGATGTCGCGGGAACGATTAATGGTGCGAACGCCATCGGCGGTGGCCGGTTTTTGACAGGCGCGACAGGCAACGCGGTAGAAGGATTGAAACTTGAGATTGCCGGGACAGCCACTGGTGGTCGTGGCACAGTGAATTATTCGCAAGGGTATGCCTGGCAGTTGGATAAACTGGCGGCAAAATTACTTGAAAGCACCGGGCCGATTTCAAGTCGTGCCACGGGGCTGAATACCAGCATCAAGGAGATTGAACAGCGTCGCGAGGTGCTTAATCGGCGTCTGGATGAAATTGAAAAACGCTATAGGGCACAATTTTCCGCGCTGGATAGCTTGCTTAGCAAGCTGCGCAGTACCAGCGATTATTTGAGTCAGCAATTAGCGGCTTTACCAGGCGCTGCTCGCGGGTAACGTAATTGTTATGTGTTTTTAAAACTACTTGAGGGGGAATCGCAGTGAGTTATCAGGGAAAAGCTTCCGCTTTACAACAATATGGTCAGGTAGGCGCGCAATCAGGTGTGGCCTGCGCCACGCCGCACCGGTTAATTCAAATGTTATTTGATGGGGCGCTGGACAAGCTTGCCTTGGCGCGCGGACATATGCAGCGTGGTGAAGTGGCGCTCAAGGGTAGCCATATTGGTTGGGTAATTTCCATTATTGATGGATTACGCATGAGTCTCGACAAAGAGACCGGCGGTGAAATCGCACAAAATCTTGACGCCTTGTATGGCTATATGCAACTGCGTTTATTACGCGCCAATCTGCATAATGATGTGGAAATTCTCAGTGAAGTCTCTACGCTGTTACGTACCATAAAAGATGGGTGGGATCAGATTCCTGATGAGTTGCGTAATACACCGCACGCCGTAAGTGAAGCCCTGGCCGCTGTCACGGAAGCGACCCGGTAAGATCATGGAGCCAAGTATGAGCACGGGTATGAGCCTGCAACCTTCATTAGGTACCCTGCTGGAATTGACTCAGCACATGCTGCAAATGGCGCAGGCTGAAGACTGGCAGACCCTGGTATCATTGGAAGACACCAGAAAAGATTTGATCGCTACCTTGTTTGCACAACCGCTTACTGGAGAACGTGCGCTGGGGGTTGCAGAGGTGATCCGGGAAATATTGGCAATTGACCAGAAAATTATTGCGCTGGGTGAAGCGGGGCGGCAGCAGGCCGCTAACGGCATGCGCCAGCTTCATCAGGCGCACCGCGCCATGCAGGCTTATGACGGCAGCCAAGCGCAGGTTGCTTAGCAAAGCTACTGATAATGTGTCATTTCGCGTTCCTGCGCATCCCGGCAACTGCTCCGGCGTTGCTCTACCTTCCGCCATCCCTGGCGGTCGCATGCGCTCACGGCACTTGTACATCCCTGCACATCGAACAGTAGCGGGAAATCCTTGTCTCGAGTCTCGAGTCTCGAACGAATGTGAGAGAACTTTGAGAGATCTTCCATGATTCCTCACATGCGTTCGGAATGACATGCCTTTTGCTTGTCCCAAAATAATTTATTTTTAGATACCCCTGTCTTTTCCCCCGCGTATCTTGTATCTTTTCAAGATGAATAATTTACCCTTGATTCCTGGCGCGACCGGCCTGGTATGTGAAGACGTCATGCCGTTACGCTGCACACAGCTCACGCACGCGCCGACTGAGGCGCAGCGTATTCAATGCCAGGAGGCAAATGAAGACATCTTGCGGACCATCGCCTTGTTGGATGAGCATTTCTCGGAACCAGGCGAGGAGCATGATATAACGGCTCAGGGAATGCAGCGGATTGATTTCAAGCTCAATCTGGTGCTGGATCTGGTGGGTCAGGTGTTGGCGCATCACCTCACCTTGCCGGAATCCGTTAGCGTCAGCTTTAATACTGAGGCCATTCAATGGGAGGGATTATCTGCCCCTGACGCGGGCGCCACAGTAAAAGTAGAGTTGTATGCCAGCCGTAAATATCCCCGCGCCATCGTGCTGTATGGCAAGGTGCAGGCCGTGCAACCCCTGCCGGGAGCCTTCAAGGTGGGGGTGGTTTTTGAAGGCTTGAGCGAGATCGTAAGCGATGGCTTGGGCAAGCTGATTTTCCGCCATCACCGCCGCCACGTTGCGCACGCCCGCCGCATGCACCATGTTCCGTAACTGATTGAAACTATGAAAATTTCCTCTGTGCAGTAGGATTTTTGCAGCAATCTTTCCTCCCGCTTTCGATAACATCCTGATAAATATCCAACTTTACCCACCGACAAAATTTTGACTTCTGCCTTTATCAGTGTTTAACTAAGCTATTCAGTAGCTCAAGAATCTGATCAAACGGGCGTGGCAGCAGATTTTAATAATAGCTGGTTTCCCCCTCTTCGTTCGCGGGAGAGGGTTGAGAAGATCGTGCGTAACATAGGTAATAAACCGGGCTTTCTTAACGGGTATGGGGGTTTGTAATGTCATCGTCCAGTGTGCTGGTCATCGATGCAGATGAGCAAAAATGTTTAAGTCTTAAAACTATACTCGAATTTATTGAGCACGGCCCCGTGCAGATTGCCGCGCCAGGCACGTGGCAAGACAGCGTGCCCGGGATTGATCTTGGGCCTGATGCGTTAGCGGCGGTGCTGCTCGGTAATTGTGGGTCTGATGAAGCCCAGTTGGAGGTGATGCGCGAGGTAAAGGCGCGTTACCCGAGCGTCCCCATTGTGTTGGTGAGTGATGGCCGGGAAGAAACCCAGTATCCCGAATCTCTTAGAGCCGCCGTGTTTGGTTATCTTGAGGCGCCGGTAAAATACCGTGCATTAACAGCGTTGCTGCAACAGGCGCAGGCGCATCGCACGTCCTTGCGTGACAGCGAACATCCTGCAAGCCTGCGTCCCGACCGCTCTCCCGAATTATTTCGTAGTCTGGTGGGTAACAGCCGTAGCGTCAGGCATGTACGCAAACTCATTGAGCAGGTCGCCCCCTCGGATGCGACGGTGCTGATTCTGGGTGAATCGGGCACTGGCAAAGAAGTGGTAGCGCGTAACCTGCACTATCATTCCTCACGCCGTGCCAGACCGTTTGTGCCGATCAATTGCGGTGCGATTCCCTCTGAATTGCTTGAAAGCGAATTATTTGGCCACGAGAAAGGCGCGTTTACCGGCGCTATCAGTGCCCGGCAAGGGCGCTTTGAAATGGCGGAAGGCGGCACGCTGTTTCTTGATGAAATCGGCGACATGAGTTTGCACATGCAGGTAAAGCTGCTGCGCGTAATACAGGAACGTACCTTTGAACGGGTGGGCAGCAATAAAACCATCACCGCCAATGTGCGCATTGTTGCGGCGACGCATCGCAATCTCGAAGAAGCGATCAAGGAATCGAAGTTCCGCGAAGATTTATATTATCGCCTCAATGTATTCCCCATTGAAATGCCGCCGTTGCGCGAGCGTCTTGAAGATATTCCGCTGCTGGTGGCTGAGTTGATTACACGCCTTGAGCATGAAAAGCGCGGTTCAGTGCGTTTAATGCCTGCGGCGTTGATGGCGTTGTGTCAATATCACTGGCCGGGCAATGTGCGCGAATTGGCGAATTTCATCGAACGCCTGGTGATCATGCATCCCTATGGCGTGGTAGACGTGCAGGACATGCCAGATAAATTCCGTCCGGCGGGCGTCGCAGCAAGTGGCGCGGTAAATTCACCTTCTGCGATGGCGTTGGAAAATCCCCTGCTGAGCGAAGAATCCTTTCAGGCCAGCTATGATAAGGTCTCGGGGCCACCACGCTTGCCACGTGAAGGGCTCGATTTGAAAGAGCATTTGCATAACCTGGAATATGACCTGATTCGCCAGGCGCTGGAAGATGCGGGTGGGGTCGTGGCGCATGCTGCCGAGCGCCTTAAACTGCGCCGTACTACCTTGGTGGAAAAATTGCGTAAATATGGCCTGCATCGTGGCGATGAAGCGCCATAACTTTGACAAGTAGCCGTTGTGTAGTCCATTAGTTCATTGATTTAACTGTACTTAATCTTATAAGGTCTTATAAGGCACGGTTCTTGCTCTGAAGCTGTAGGCGAGGGAGTTATTCCCTGTTTTCAGTATAAAAGCGGGAGCAAGAATCGTGACGATCCCAGCACACACACCGTTGGCGCAAGATCTGGCCGGTGCATTTCAGCTTTTCACCCAGGTTTCAGAGCAGCTTGCCGCGTCTTATCGCGTGCTGGAAGACCGTGTGGTTCAGCTCACTGCTGAGCTAGCCACCGCACGCAGTGAGCGTCTGGCCCATTTCACTGAAAAAGAACATCTTGCACATCGTCTTGAACACCTGCTGAATGCCTTACCGGGTGGCGTGGTGGTGCTTGATGGCGCGGGCTATGTGCAGGAATGCAACCCGGCGGCCATAGAGTTGCTGGGCGCGCCCTTGCATGCCCAGCGATGGTTGGATGTCATTGACCGCGCCTTTGCGCCGCGCTCTGACGATGGGCACGAAGTGTCGTTGCGTGATGGCCGCAAGGTTGGCATTTCCACCTGTTCGCTTGATTCACAGCCAGATTGTGTACAGCCGGGCCAGATTTTACTTATCAACGACCTCACCGAAACGCGCGCCTTGCAGGAACAGTTGGCGCGTCATCAACGCCTTTCCTCAATGGGTGAAATGGCCGCCTCGCTTGCGCACCAGATCCGCACCCCGTTGTCTTCCGCCATGTTGTATACCTCTAACCTGTTCCACAGTGATCTTGACGCACTCGCGCAACGGCGATTTTCGGAAAAATCTCTGGCCAGTCTGCGTCACATCGAAAAAATGGTGAATGACATGTTGATGTTTGCGCGGGGCGGCGCGCTGGATAATACTGGGGGTAATACCCAAGGTAATGCACAGGGCAGTGAAGTTTCCATTCCCGCATTGATCAATGAATTTCGTCACGTCATTGAACCGCAGTTGCAGCGCTGCGCCGGAACACTTGAAGTGATTGATGCCGCTAACGCGCTGCACTTGAACGGAAACAAGGATGCGCTGCTGGCAGCCTTGCTGAATCTTGCCACCAATGCCATTCAGGCCAGCGGCCAGGGCGTAGTATTGCGCATCAACATCAGGAACGATGATCAGTCTGTGTATTTTCAGTTGAGTGACAATGGCCACGGCGTCTCTGAGCACATTAGAGAACGTATTTTCGAACCGTTTTTTACCACACGTTCCTCGGGCACCGGATTAGGTCTGGCCGTGGTACGTGCCGTCGTGCAAGGGCATCACGGTGAAATCTGGCTGGATTCAACCCCAGGCATGGGATGTTCATTTACGATACGTCTGCCGGTGACACAGGCTACCGCACATCAGGAGGTCGCATGAGTAGCGCAGTATCCCGCGTATTGGTAGTGGAAGATGATGCCGCGCTGCGCGAAGCATTGTGCGATACCCTGGAACTGGCCGGTTATGAAGTGATGGTTGCGGCCGATGGACACGCTGCATTGCAGATGCTTGAAAAGCACAATGTGGGCATGGTGATCAGCGACGTCCAAATGCGCCCCATGGATGGCTATAGCTTGCTTAAAGCCATCAAGTCACAGCGTCCGGCCTTACCCGTGCTGTTAATGACCGCGCATGGGTCGATCCCGCAGGCCGTTGCGGCCATGCACGACGGAGCCGTGGATTATCTTGTAAAACCTTTCGAAGCAGAAGTGCTGGTGACTATGGTGAGTCGTCATATCACCCCGCTAATAGATGATAACAGTAATGAACCGAACGTGATTGCGGTGGATCCACGCACCCGCGAGGTGATGGATTTGACGCGCCGTGTGGCAGGCAGTGATGCCACGGTGTTGATCAGCGGCGAGAGTGGTACTGGCAAGGAAGTATTAGCGCAGTTTATCCATCGTCACTCCCCGCGTGCATCGGCGCCGTTTGTGGCAATTAATTGCGCGGCTATTCCAGAGAATATGCTGGAGGCAATATTATTTGGTTATGAAAAAGGGGCTTTTACTGGCGCTTATCATGCCTCGCCTGGCAAGTTTGAACAGGCGCAGGGTGGTACTTTACTGCTGGATGAAATTTCCGAAATGAGTCTGGGCTTGCAGGCAAAATTATTGCGCGTTTTGCAGGAGCGCGAAGTTGAGCGCTTGGGCGGCCACAAAATGATTGCATTGGATGTGCGGATTGTGGCGACCACCAATCGAAATTTACGGGAAGAGGTAGCCCATGCCCGTTTCCGTGAAGATCTTTTTTACCGCTTAAATGTTTTTCCATTACATATTCCAGCATTACGTGAGCGTAAGCAGGATATTGTACCGTTAGCGATGCGCTTTATAGAGCGTCATCATCACAGTGGTGGCGCGCTTCCGCCGGGCAGGATGCCCACCTTCGCAGAAAATGCGCTTGAACAATTGATCACATATTCCTGGCCCGGCAATGTACGTGAACTGGATAATGTCATACAGCGCGCATTGATCATGAAATCAGGTGCCGTGATTAGTTTGCAGGATTTATGTTTTCAGTTTTCACCCCAGCCGATGAGTTTACCGTTGCCGGAGAGTAATAATTCTCAAGAGCCTGTATTGCTCGAAGGTGATTTAAAGGCGCATGAGCAACAATTGATTGTTGATGCATTGCAAGCTACACAGGGCAATCGCAGCGATGTTGCAAAGCGCCTGGGCATCAGCCCCCGCACATTACGCTATAAATTGGCGCGGTTACGTGAAGCGGGCATTGCCATACCAGATTAAATAAGGGAGATATTCATGAGTAACACGATAGATGTAAATCAATTATTGGCGCAGATGCGCAGCATGGCGACACAGGCACAGCAAAAGCCTAATTTAGGCGAAAGTATGCCAACCGGACAGGCCGATTTTGCCAGTCTGTTGAAAAACAGCATTGAAACCGTAAATTCCGCACAACAGCACGCAGGTGGACTGGCGCAGGCATTTCAAGCTGGCGATAGTAAAGTTGATCTTAACGAAGTCATGGTCAGCCTGCAAAAAGCCAGCATTTCATTTCAAGCCATGAGCCAGGTCCGCAATAAACTGGTGTCCGCTTATCAGGAAGTCATGAGCATGCCGATGTAAATTTATGGATAATAAAAATCCCCGCCACGAGAAATAACTGTCATCCCGAACGCAGTGAGGGATCTTTTAAGATTCCTCGCTATGCTCGGAATGACATATAAATATCCTTTAGAACCTGATTTACGTTCGAGATGGCAATAAACAGAGAAACGAAAAATGGCAACCGCTAAAACAGAAAATATGGCGTCATCAATGCGCGGTTTTGGTAGTTTACCGATACTGCGTCAATTGGGATTAATGCTGGGTCTGGCTGCCAGCGTGGCACTCGGTGTGGGAGTAGTGTTATGGTCACAAACGCCTAATTACCGGGTTTTATACAGTGGCCTGGCGTCTCAGGATGCCGCACAGATTGCCGATGCGCTGCAGAAAGACGGTATCGAGTACAAAGTGGATGAGGCCACTGGTGCAGTGATGGTTGGCGCGGATCAGGTGCATGCGGCACGTCTTAAACTGGCATCGCAAGGCTTGCCGAAGGGCACAGCCCAGGGTTTTGAGATGCTTAATGAACAACCTACGTTTGGCTCCAGCCAGTTTATGGAAAGCGCACGTTATCAGCACGCCCTCGAAGGTGAGTTGGGGCGCACCATCGCAACATTGGGCAATGTGCAGAACGCGCGCGTGCATTTGGCGATTCCCAAACAGTCAGTATTTGTAAGAAATCGTGAACAACCCAGCGCATCGATATTGGTGAGTCTTTTTCCTGGCCGTGAATTATCCGAAGGTCAGGTGTCATCGGTTGTTCATCTGGTTGCATCCAGTGTGCCGAATATGAGTGCCGAGCGCGTCACGGTTATTGATCAGAAGGGCCGCTTGCTGACCATTCCTGAGTCATCACGCGGCATGCAGTTAACCACCAATCAGTTTGAATACCGTCGTCGCCTCGAAGATTATTATATCAAGCGCATTGAAGACATTATCTCACCAATGGCTGGCGTGGGCGGCGTGCGCGCCCAGGTGGTCGCAGAGCTTGATTTTAGTGTTACCGAAGAAACCAAGGAAACATTTAACCCGGAACAAAGCGCCATACGCAGTGAGCAAACCGTTGATGAGCAATCGGGGGCGTCCGGAAATGTTCCCAGTGGTGTGCCTGGCGCGTTGACTAATCAGCCGCCTGCCGGGGGCACTGTTACGCCACCTGCCAGCGCGACTGCAAAAAATCCGGCCGTTCCAAATGCGGCGGCAGCGGCGAATAATAGCAACGCAGCGCTGAATAGCACCAAACGTGCCACCCGTAATTTTGAGGTTGATAGAACCATCAGTCATACCCAAATGCCCTCGGGTTCAGTGCGTCGTTTGTCAGTAGCCGTGGTGATAGATGACAAACAGACGGTGGGGGCAAAAGGTGAAGCCGTACGCACTCCTTTGAAGCCCGAGGAAATAACGCGTCTTACTGCATTGGTTAAAGAGACGGTGGGTTTCAACGAAGCCCGTGGCGATAGCCTGAATGTGATCAATGCTTCATTCACAGTCCCTGCAGAAACACCTGTTCCCGATCAACCCTTGATCGAGCGCCCCTGGGTTAAAGATTTAGCCAAGCAGGGGTTGGGTGCGATAGCAGTACTACTGTTGATCTTTGTGGTCCTTAAGCCGGTGTTGCGCAGTTTGGCCGAGAAAGGAAAATCAGTCCCTGCTACGCCATTACAGCAGATGACAGGTAACCCTGAGTTAACCAATATGACAGGTAGCCAAATGGGCTCCCAGAGCCAAGGCATAGCGTTTCAAGGCGGTGGACAAAGTAATAACAGTGTAAATTATGAATCGCAGTTAGCCAATGCCAAAGCGCTGGTGGGACAAGATCCGAAACGGGTTGCGCAGGTCGTAAAGGGATGGGTCGCTACCGATGCCTGAAGTGAGTAGTCAGTTTTCCGGTTCAGAACGCGCCGCTATTTTGTTGATGACGCTCGGCGAGAAAGATGCTGCCCAGATATTGAAGCATATGGGCCCCAAAGAAGTTCAAAAATTAGGCCATGCCATGGCCGTGATGACCAATGTTACCAAAGAACAGGTCAATACTGTGCTCAGGGATTTTATCTCGACCGTTGATGAGCAAACCTCTTTAGGTATTGGGTCTGAAGACTATATTCGTAAAGTAATGACAGAAGCGTTAGGCGAAGACAAAGCATCTGGTTTAATTGACCGTATTCTTCTGGGAAAGAACACCAAAGGATTAGAGGCCTTGAAGTGGATGGATGCGCGCGCTGTTGCAGAGATTATTCGTCTTGAGCACCCACAAATTATTTCGATAGTACTGGCTTATCTTGACAGTGATCAAGCCGCAGCGATATTGAACCTTATGCCAGAACGTATGCGCCCTGATTTATTGATGCGTATCGCTACCCTGGATGGAATACAGCCGTCTGCTTTACGCGAACTTGATGACATTATGGAAAAACAATTTTCCGGAAACACCAATAATGTCAAATCAGCCAGTGTTGGTGGAATAAAATCAGCAGCTAACATCATGAACTTTATCGACAGTGCGCAGGAAACTGTGATCATGGAGAAAATCAAGGATGTAGACGCTGATGTTGGGCAGAAAATTGAAGAATTAATGTTTGTATTTGATGATCTTTCCGAAGTTGATGATCGTGGTATGCAGGCATTACTGCGTGAAATATCCAGTGAAACACTGATTCTCGCAATGAAAGGCGCAGATCAGGCCTTGAAAGAGAAAATATTCAAAAATATGTCAAAACGCGCGGCAGAAATGTTGCGTGATGATCTTGAAGCTAAAGGCCCGGTACGCTTAAGTGAAGTAGAGGCCGCACAAAAAGAAATATTGACAGTGGCGCGGCGCTTGTCAGAATCTGGCGAGATTTCACTAGGTGGAAAAGGAGAGGATTTTGTCTAAAATGACTCCAAGTAAAATCATTCCCAGTGAAGCGTTTCGTGCCTATCAAAGTGGCGCCACACCCGTTATCAATATAGTGGAAAAAATTGCCGCAGGCTCACGCACCGTACAGCATACAGAACAGGCAAAAAAAGACATCTATGAAGAAGCTTATGCTGAAGGGCTAGAGCAGGGAAAGAAAAAAGGCTATGCCGCAGGGCTTGCCGAGATTCAGGCTCAAGCGAATCGGTTAATGCAAATAATAGCCACGCTTCATGAACCCTTGGCGCAACTGGATGATCAAATGGAAAAAGAGCTGGTCGCTCTTTCAATTGCCATTGCGCGCCAAATTGTCCGGCGTGAGCTTAAGACTGATCCTGGCCAAATTGTTGCAGTAGTAAGAGAAGCCGTGGCCAGTTTACCGGTGGGATCACGTAATGTTAATTTGCATCTTCACCCTGAAGATGCCGCGTTGGTGCGTAATGCATTATCACTCACTGGCAATGATAAAACCTGGCGTGTCGTAGAAGATCCGCTGCTCACCCGGGGCGGTTGCAAGGTAGTAACAGATATTTCCCAGATTGACGCCACCCTTGATACACGCATCGCTGCGATTGCTGTGACTATCCTGGGAGGTGGGCGCGATCATGACAACTGATATAGCGCCAGCAATGGCTGGACATAATCCACAAGCATTACGCAGCCCGTTATGGCGCGAACGGTTGATTCAGTGCCAGCAGCGCTTGGCATCGCCACCGCCTCTTATTGTTGAAGGAAAGTTAACGCGCATGGTAGGGCTTACCCTGGAGGCGGTGGGATGCCAGGCCGCCATCGGCGAGCGCTGCCGTGTGATTGGCCCCGGTAACACGGTAGTTGAAACTGAAGTGGTTGGCTTTTCGGGTAACAAAACATTCCTCATGCCCACCGGAGAAATCCGTGGTTTAATCCCAAATGCACGCGTAATCCCGGTGCGGCGTTCCTACGATGTTGCAGTAGGCGATTCACTGCTGGGACGCGTGTTGGACGGGGCCGGCCAACCTCTCGATGGACGTGGCCCCTTGCGCACCCTCGCCACAGTGCCGCTGGCGGGGCGCGCGTTTAATCCCCTGGCGCGCCGCCCCATCCGCGAACCTCTGGATGTTGGCGTGCGCGCGATTAACGCCTTGTTGACCATCGGTCGCGGACAGCGCATGGGTTTGTTTGCGGGCAGTGGTATTGGTAAGAGCGTGTTATTAGGCATGATGACGCGCTTTACTAACGCAGATGTCATTGTCGTAGGTCTGATTGGCGAACGCGGCCGTGAAGTTAAAGAGTTTATAGAAAATATTTTAGGCGATGAAGGCATGGCACGCGCCGTAGTCGTGGCGGCTCCTGCGGACAATCCACCCATGATGCGCTTGCATGGCGCGATGGTGGCGACGAGCATCGCCGAATATTTTCGGGATCAGGGGAAAAACGTATTATTACTCATGGACTCCCTGACGCGTTTTGCGCAGGCGCAACGAGAGATTGCCCTGGCGATTGGTGAACCACCGGCTACCAAAGGTTACCCACCTTCGGTATTCGCCAAGCTGCCGCAATTAGTGGAGCGTGCCGGTAATAGTGATGTGACCGGTGGCTCCATTACCGCATTTTATACCGTTTTGGCGGAGGGTGATGATCAGCAGGATCCAATCGCCGATGCTGCCCGTGCCATTCTGGATGGCCATGTGGTGCTGAGCCGCCCGTTAGCCGAGGCGGGTCATTACCCGGCAATTGACATTGAGGCTTCTATTAGCCGTGTCATGAGTGATATTGTAGAGGCACCGCAGCAAAGCGCTGTGAGACGCTTTAAACAGTTGTATTCCGCGTATCAGCAAAATCGCGATCTGATTAATATTGGCGCCTATACCCGTGGCAGTGATGTGCATATTGACCAGTCAATAGAGTATTACCCGCGCCTTCTCGAATTTCTTCGCCAGGATATGCGTCAAGCCGTTTCGTTTTCTTCAAGTGTGCATGATCTTGCCGCCTTGATGAAGTGATAATTATGGAACCTATGATGTGTCGTTTTTGTCATTTCGACCAACGGCGACCGCCATGGATGGCGGAAGGTAGAGCAACGCAGGAGCAGTTGCCGGGAGAAATCTTGCATCTCGCTGATTATATAAAAACCTGCAAGATCTCTCAAAGATCTCTCACCTTCGTTCGAGACTCGAGACAAGGATTTCTCGCTAGAGCTCGAAATGACAACACATTAGAAGTTCCATAAATAATTTACAAGTTTAATGGAAAAAGTAATAGTGAAATTATTCATAGCCTTTTTTTTCATGTTATGTCATGACTAAATCACAGCGGCTGCGCCCCGTTGTTAAATTCACAGAAAAAAAGGAACGCAGTGCCGCCATCGCTGTTGCGGAAAGCAAGCGTGTACTTGATGAACACGTATTAAAATTAGAGCATCTTGAAGCCTACCTTGATGAGTACAGGGAAACATTTCGAACTCTGGGTGAAGCAGGGCTCACTGTACAGAAAATGCATGAATATAGAATTTTTTTGTCCAATTTAGAGGCCGCTGTAACCCAGCAACATGCCATAGTTAAAATGCATAAAGAAACATATGATTACAGTATAAAACTATGGTGTGCCTCTCGTGGCAAAGTAAAAGCGTTGGGTACAGTTATTGCCCGTCACGAAAAAAAAGAGCGTCAAGAGGATATGCGTCGAGACCAAAAGGAACTTGATGACCGGCCGGTGCAGCCAGGACATAACCATGCGGAAGAAAAATAAGAATACCTCAATTATATGATATTTATATAGTTGTTATATATTAAATGCGAGGCAACAGCACCATTAGCCAGTTAAAGTTATTCTAATTTCCCGCCGATAGCTAATGCGATACCTTATCCGCTATTAGGTTCTGTTGGCCTATACAGCCACGGTAGATTCACAAGTTCAATAGAACCTATGACAGAGATCAGATAAATGTTTACTGAATTCCTGAAAATATACTGGCCAGCATTGTTAGTTAGCGTAGCCGCTATGGTTATGCAGATTGCTGTCCCAGGCAAGTGGGCTATAATTATGGTGTTTGCAGCGATTACGCTGTGGATAATATTTTCGGTGCAGTTGATTAAGCGTATTAATAGCATTAATGAAAATGTGATCAATAATAAAAATGAAGATGTATTAGGGTCAAATTTTTGTGGATTGATAAATGACATAAACAACACAATTCATGAAGAAATGACAAATATTCGTGGCGATCTTGATAGATCAAAATCGCTGGTGAAAGATGCTGTGGCTAATCTTGCAAATAGCTTTAATGGTTTAAGCGAGCATGTAAACCGCCAGGAAAAAGTAGTTAAGACACTGACAGACAGTGTATCGGGTACCGCCGATAATTCGAATGTGGATTCAATAAATATAAAAATATTTGTGTCTGAAACCGCCGCTATTTTACAGTATCTGGTGGATTTGCTGGTTGATATAGGCAAGAGGAGCGTAGAAACGGTTTATAAAATTGATGATATGGTGGATCAAATGGATGTTATATTCACCTTGTTGGCTGAGGTGAGAGGCATAGCAGACCAGACAAATCTTTTGGCCCTTAATGCTGCTATTGAGGCGGCACGTGCTGGAGAGGCTGGGCGGGGCTTTGCAGTGGTTGCTTCTGAAGTGCGTAAATTATCCCAACATTCTTCCAGTTTAAGTGAGCAAATACGTTCCCAGGCACAGAAAACCAAAGTTACTATTGGCGAGGCACGAAGAATAGTCGGAGAAGTTGCAGCAAAGGATATGAATGTTGCCATTACCGCCAAAGGGCGTGTTGACGATATGCTCAGTGAAATTGGTTTGTTGAATTCAATGATATCTGAAAAATTACTGGACGTACACAACATCACAGGCAATATTAACAGCGATATAAATATGGCGGTAAGGGCATTACAGTTTGAGGATATTGTCGGACAGCTCTATGGGTATATTATAAAGAGGCTGGACAATCTTGATAAATTAATCATAGATGTAGAAAATAAAGCGCTTCCCTCTTCCACCATGACCGCTATCGAATACAGTCTGATAGTGCGTGATATGCGGGATAACATCCAAAGTATAAAAAATGGATGGAATAAGGCATTGCATAATCCAGTTGCACAAAGCTCTATGAATGCCGGGGGTGTTGAGTTATTTTAGTAAATTATCGGGCCGCTTTATTGTTATTTCGAGCGGCCTTCAGCCCTCGCAAAAGCGGGGGGAGAAATCTTGCCCCCCACAATAATAACGGGCAATAATGGCAAACAACGAGGTGAAATATGACTTTAAGAGTTGAAATGTCTGCAGACGAGAGCGTTGCTACTATATATATTATCGGAAGATTTGATTTCAATATTCATCAAGACTTCCGGAAAGCCTATGAAAAAGTAAAAGGTACGGCTTCAAAGTATATTATCAGCCTGGCTGACACCCAATATATTGATAGCTCCGCGCTAGGGATGCTGCTTCTTTTGCGTGATTCGGCAGGGGGAGACAAGTCCGATGTTACTATTATTACGGGTAACGAAGAGGTAAAGAAAATATTAACTATTTCAAATTTTGAAAAATTATTCAAAATCTCATAATAGTAAATAACTAAAGGCTGGATGCTTCATATCATTATTTTCATGTTGATATATTTTCAATCTCTTCGGGTTTGGGCTCCTCGCCACGCTCTCCCCGCAGCTTGCTATTGTCATCCCGAACGCAGTGAGGGATCTTTCAAGATTCCTTGCGGTGATCGGAATGACAGAGAAATACCCCGCAGCTACTGCATGGATTTTTTATTTATGGTGTTTCTTCTGATGACAATAAGCACTGTAAGAATTAGATAATCTACCTTAAAAAATTACATCCGGGACATTGTGAACATATGCCATTAAAAATTCTTATTGTTGATGACGAAGCCAGTAATTGTCTCATTATAAATTCAATATTATCGTCTGCAGGTTATGAAACGGTAATTGCCCGTAATGGTGCAGAAGCTGTGGTTATTTTTGAGAAAGAAATTATAGATATAGTATTAATGGATGTAATGATGCCGGTCATGGATGGCTATGAGGCTACAAAAATAATTAAAAAACTTGCCGGAGGCCGGGTTGTCCCGGTTATCTTTTTAACTGCCGTCGATGATGAAAAAGGTCTGGCGCGTTGCATAGAATGCGGTGGCGATGATTTTATAAATAAGCCTTACAATCATGTTATTTTGAAAGCAAAAGTAGATGCCATGGCTCGTTTGAGTCAACTTCATTCAACAGTTATAGCCCAGTGTAATGAATTGGAATATCACCAGGAGCGGCTTTTAAAAGAGCAGGAGGTCGCTAAAACCATATTCTCAAATATTGCCCACGCGGGTTGCCTGAATTCACCCAATATAAAATACATGCTATCACCCATGGCGATATTCAATGGTGATTTGTTGTTGGCGGCACGTAAACCCTCCGGAGGCATGTATATCATGCTGGGTGATTTTACCGGGCATGGCTTGTCTGCTGCGATTGGCGCTATACCAGTGGCTGATATATTTTACAGAATGACAGCGAAAGGTTTTGGTGTTGACGAGATCGTTGCTGAGATAAACAAGAAGCTGCGGAAAGTATTACCCACAGGAATATTTTGTGCGGCCGCCATTATAGAGGTGGACTCGGTGGAGCATAGGCTGCTGGTATGGAATGGTGGCTTACCTGATATTCTGGTATGCAGAAATAGCCAGGGAATCTCCCACCGGCTTGAATCCATGCATTTGCCTCTGGGGGTAGTGGGGAATGATCAACTGGACAAAAAAATGCATAGTCTTGCAATAAGCGAGGGCGACTCTATCTATCTTTACACGGATGGTGTGATTGAGGCGTGGAATATTAATGGAGAAATGTTTGGACAAAAAAGACTGGAAGAGCACTTAACACCAGGGGGTGGCAAAGGGGGGCGGTTTGATGTGATATGCCAGGATCTTGAGAGTTTTATTGGCGACCAGTCACATTCCGACGACATTACCTTGATTGAGATTTTATGCAATGAAGATAGGGAGACCGATATAGCGCCACATTCAGTAATTAAAGAGGGTTTTATGCCACCCATGACCTGGGGCATGACGTTAGACTTGAAAGCCGACGCTTTACGCACCTTTGATCCCTTGCCATTACTGACTCATTTGTTAGTGGAAATTCAAGGGTTACGCAAGTCACGAGAGCATCTTTATACGGTGATTGCAGAATTGTTTTTCAATGCGTTGGATCATGGGTTACTCAATCTTGATTCGGCGATGAAATCGACCTCTCATGGCTTTATGGAATACTATAAAAAGCGCCAGGATAATTTGGCGAATTTGCAGGAAGGACAAATCAAGATTATCTGTGAACATATCCCGGTGGATAATGGTGGCAAGCTATTAATACGCATGGAAGACACCGGGGCGGGTTTTGACTACCGCAAAGCCTTGCCTCGGTTAAGGGAAAATATGGCTCCCAGTGGTCGTGGGATCCCCTTGGTGCGTTCGTTATGCGAGAATGTTTCATACTTTGACAAAGGCAATATTGTTGAAGCTGTTTATACTTGGCATTCCTGAAATGGTCAGGATTTGATATTACGCGCTCTGCCCACGAAAGACACACACAAGTTTCATAGCACAACCCACTCTCCTGTTGCTTTTGGCAACACACCACATTTCCCCATACATGTTCCTGCCCTCTACCGGCATATTATTTGCTTACTATGGAGGCTAGGATCAATCCTATGGTGACCGGCGTCAAAGTACCGTCGCGCATCACGCCGAATCCCAGCATATTGTTGAGCCAGATTCTTGCACTAAAGAGGGGAATTATTCCATGTCAACAATGATATACACCGAACAAAAGGAGACAAAAATTAGCGCAGAGACTGTATTCGAAGCAGGAGATTTGTTGGTCAATTATTTGGCGCAGATTGGTGTTGATTATGTGTTTGGTGTTCCAGGCGGTGCAATAGAGCCGCTTTATAATGCCTTGGCGCGCAGTGCCCGACGCGAAGGACCACGCGCCATTGTGGCGCGTCATGAAACGGGCGCGGCGTTTATGGCCGAAGGTTACACGCGCGAAACTGGCAAACTCGGAGTGTGTTGCGCGACTACCGGCCCCGGCGCCACCAATTTGATGACAGGCATAGCGTCCGCCTATCAAGACAACGTTCCTATGCTGGTGATCACGGCGCAAACTCCCATTAACACTTTTGGTAAAGGCGCCATACAAGATTCATCATGCGCAGGCATCAACACCGTAGGCATGTTTCAGTACATTACCCGCTATTCTTCGCTGGTATCTCATGCCGATCAACTTGAGCAAAAGCTGATTCGCGCTATCACAACGGCATTTCAATCACCGCGTGGCCCGGTGCATTTAAGCATCCCGCTGGATATTTTACGCAGCCCCCTGGCGCGTAGTCAGCCCACCTGTAATCTAAAACAGTTATTGATTCCTGCCGCATTGGTTGATCCTGTCCGTATCAAAGAATTGGCCGCGCATATCAGCAAAGCGCGTGCCCTGGTTTTGCTGGTAGGTGAAGGCTGTGGCGAAGCCATTGCTGACATCCTGGAATTCGCCCTGCTTAAAGGCGCCACCGTGGTTACCACCCCGCAGGGCAAAGGGCTCGTCAATCCTTATCATCCTTCCTATAGAGGCGTGTTTGGTTTTGCCGGGCATGTCACAGCTGAAGAAGTTTTGCGGGATACGCATGTTGATCTGGTATTAGCCATTGGCACTAATCTGGATGAGTTTGGCACTAATGGATGGGATGCAGGTGCGCTTCTCAATGACAGGATGATCCATATTGATGCCATTGAGGCTAATTTTTCACGTTCGTCGATGGCCAAGCTGCATGTGGGTGGTAACATCGCCGCGATTTTTAAGGTACTTCTGGGAGAATATCAATACGATAATTCAATCCATGCAGGCATGCGAGGCATCTCTTCTGTAGAAATTGAAAGGCGTGTTGAAGAGCGGCGGGGCGCAGCAAATAAAATAGCAGACACTGAGGCTACTTTTATTCCGCACGTGGTTGTTGAACGAGAGCCAGACAGGCGCCAAACCGAAACCGGGCGGCAGTTACCGATTCGCCACTTCATGTTCGCAGATGAAGATAAATACCGTGACGATGCAACACCGATTAAACCCCAACGACTCATGTATGATCTGGCGCGCTTATTCCCGCCGTATACACGTTTTTTAGCGGATACTGGAAACACCTTGCTCTGGACAATACATTATTTACATCCCTTCGATCGCCGTATTTCCGGGCGACGGGTACCCGCAGGTGGCATGTTTCGCATTAACATGGGATTGGCATCCATGGGGTGGGCCATCGGTGCTGCCGTCGGCACAGCACTTGGTTGCCCCGGCATGCCCGTGGTATGTATCACTGGCGATGGCAGCTTCTTGATGAGTGGTCAGGAGATAACAACCGCTATCATGGAAAAACTGCCCGTAGTGTATGTCATTCTGAATGACGCCGCATTGGGCACCGTTAAGCATGGGCAGCGTCTTGGCAAGGCAGAAAAAGTGGGCTTTGAATTGCCCGAAATTGATTTCGCAATGATGGCACGTGCCATGGGCGCCAATGCTTATATTATTAAATCCCCGAAAGATATGGCTAATCTGGACATTGCCGCCCTGTGCAAACACCCCGGTCCTACCGTGCTGGATGTTCGCATAGACCGGCAAGAAGTGCCGCCCTTAGGTATGCGTATGCGGTCATTGGGTGTAGTGAAATCGATATTATGAGCTTGCAAGATTTCTCCCGTTGGTCGAAATGACAGGGACTATTTTCTTTATACCCCTGTCATTTCGACCAACGGGAGAAATCTTGTGCCCCCAGAAAGAAGCTATTACGTCTATATCCTGACGAACTGGAACAATGAAGTAATGTATGTCGGAGTCACAAACAATCTTGAACGTCGTATATATGAACACAAGCAAAAACTGATTGACGGCTTCACGAAAAAATATAATCTGAATAAATTAGTTTACTTCGAAAAAACCAATAACGTGCTTGTAGCGATTGAGCGAGAAAAAGAAATAAAGAAGTGGCGCCGTGAAAAAAAGAATGCACTGGTTCTGAAAGACAATAGCCAATGGAAAGATTTAAGTGAGAGTTGGTGACAAGATTTCTCCCTTTGGTCGAAATGACAGGGGTATAAAAAAGGGTCGTTGTCATTTCGACCAAAGGGAGAAATCTTGTTACTGAGATGCATAAGAATAGCGAAGTGGTATGCGTGGAACGATTGCCGGGGGATCTTGGAAGATCTCTCACATTCGTTCGAGACAAGGATTCCTCGCTATGCTCGGCATGACATAGGCTATATGAATAACTGTCATTTCGACTATCGGGAGAAATCCTGGAATGTACAGACACTGGTCGAAATGACAGATATTTTTTACCCACTGTCATTTCGACCAAAGGGAGAAATCTTAGAGCATATGGAGTTCGAATATAAAATCATAATGGTGGCTAACCAATGACAGAAAAAACCGAAACAATACGCACAAAAATATGGGAAGAAACCGCAGAGGAAGATAACCCTTTCGTTGCCGCCGCATGCTATTGCAGTGGCTATGATGTGTATGGTGATCTGCTCGGCAAGGCAAGCTGGATAGAATACCTTTATCTTTTGTTCAAGTGCGAACGCCCTACACCGGCGCAAGCGAAATTACTCGAAGGCCTGGCTGTCGCCGTGGCAAATCCCGGTCCGCGTGATCATAGCGTGCATGCCGCTATGTGCGGCGGGGTTGGCGGTTCCACGCATGCTTCGTGCTTGATGGCCGCCTTGGGTGTGGGTGCCGGGCAACTCGGTGGAGCGCACGAGGTCGCCATCACCATGGAATGCTGGCTCACCTGCGGCCAGGATTTAGCGGCCTGGCAAGCGCGCATACAAAATCCCCCGCAGGATGAACGCGCCGACATCTGGCTACCCATGGAGCATCCCCCCGGCTTTGATCCCCACGGCGCAAGCTGCGCCACACCCGTGCGCCAAACCCTGGCGTATCTGGCGCAATGCAGCCCGGCCGTCGCCTTACCGTGGTTGCAGGAAAACCGTGTTGGACTGGAACGCGTTGCAGATTGCCCGCTCACCTTCACCGGCGTGGCGGCGGCGGCGTTAATTGACCTGAATTTTTCACCCGCCCAAGGCGAAATGCTTTACCTGTTACTGCGCCTGCCGGGTGCGGCGGTACATTCATTAGAGCAACAGCAGTATGGCTGGCGCCATTTCCCGTTTTTCGCCAATGGCCTGAAAGTGCTGGATGATCCTGGCCCTCGACAGCAGGCAGGGGAGTGAGGGCAATAATTATGAAAACCCTACCGCCTGTCATTTCGAGCGTAGCGAGAAATCTTTAATCTAAAATTTACATGATTCGACCATATAAGATTTCTCCCTTTGGTCGAAATGACAAAAGGTACACACCCTTGTCATCCCGAACGAAGGGAGGGATCTTGCAAGATCTCTCACCTTCGTTCGACCCTCGCAAAAGCGGGGGGAGAAATCTTTAATAAATATAGATTCCTGTCATTCCGAACGAATGGGAGGAATCTTTTAATGAACATAACACCTTGTCATTTCGAGCGTAGCGAGAAATCTTTGATCTAAATATTTAAATGATTCGACAATGTAAAGATTTCTCCCTTTGGTCGAAATGACAAAAGGCGCACCCCCTTGTCATTCCGAGTCTCGAACGAAGGTGAGAGAACTTTGAGGAATCTTTCTTGAGTCTTCATAAGCTATATTAATAACAGGAATTCTAACGGAGTACATCATGCGCGGACCTGAGAAATTATTAGAGAGCGAAAATCATTGGGAAACGCGTATGGGTGGGTGGTTTAGAAACGAACGTGTTGTTTACCGTGGCCAAGATTTGCATACTGACTTAATGGATATGAGTTGGATGGAATTGTATCTCTATGGAATTACAGGTCGTCGCTTTACAGAGGCACAATTAAAAGTACTCAACGCTATGTGGGTATGCACTAGTTATCCTGATCCACGGATCTGGCCTAATCGTGTGGTTGCCTTGGCTGGTACGGCACGCAGTACGGGGACTCTTGGCATAAGTTCTGGCATTGCTGTGTCTGAGGCGACTATATATGGAGGGAAAGCCATAATAATGGCCACTGACTTCATATTAAATACCAGAAAACGGGTGGAGTCAGGGTCTGATTTATCTGACATTATAAATCAGGAATTAGAAAAGTATCGTTGTGTTTATGGATTTGGTCGGCCTATTATCCACACAGATGAGAGGCGCCCCTATTTAGTGAAGTTGTTAGAGAATGTCGGAATGGATCAGGGGCCGCATTTTTTATTGTCTATTGAGATAGAAAAAATTCTATTGAAAAAAAAAGATAACATTTATATGAATTATGGCGGGTTAATTGCTGCTTTGGCGGCAGATATAGGGTTTACTTCACGTCAATTTTATTTATTTATTTCTACGATGTTTATCGCGGGGAAATTGCCATGTTTTATTGATTCCTCAGAAAAACATGAAGGTACATTTTTCCCGCTACGCTGTAGTTGCGTTGCTTATGAGTCGGATATAACGCGCCGTTCATGGAGTAGTTATAAAATAGCTAAATATTAGGAATATAGTAATGGTTTTTTTTATGCGATTATTTATTTTTATAGGACTTCTTTTCTCATGTGTGGCTACTTATGCCAGTACTACGGAAGAAGAGGAGTTTGCAAAGATCTATGGTGATGAAGAATTTATCAGCTTGGCCACAGGTAGCCATCAAGCAGTGAACCGAGCGCCAGCGGTGGCAACTGTAATTACTAAGGCTGATATTGAGGCGATGGGCGCTTTGGATCTGGATGAAGTCCTAGAGACAGTGCCCGGGCTGCATGTTGCTTATAGCGCCGTATCATTAAATCCAATATACACTATACGCGGAATTTATTCTGAATTTAATCCACAAGTATTAATGCTAATTAATGGTATTCCAATTACCCATCTATTTCTCGGAAATCGTGGTCAAGCCTGGGGTGGCATGCCCATCAACAACATCGCTCGCATTGAGATCATACGCGGTCCCGGCTCGGCGCTGTATGGCGCAGATGCTTTTGCTGGTACTGTCAATATCGTTACCAAAACCTTCGCTGATATTCAGGGTATGGAAATCGGTGGCCGGGTAGGCTCATTTGATTCCCGTGAAGCCTGGTTGTTAACGGGTAGGCAATGGGGCGATATAAAAGCTGCATTTTCAGTGGAGTTACGCACTACCGAGGGGCATCGTGAAACGGTGGATGCGGATGCGCAGACCTTTTTTGACGGGTTATTTGGCACCCGTGCGTCATTGGCGCCCGGCCCAGTGAATGCCGGGCGCGATGCACTGCAAACGCGGCTTGATCTGAGCCGTGATGCCTGGCGGGTGCGTCTGGGATACCAGGGTCGACGTGATGTCGGGAGTGGTGCAGGTGCGGCTCAAGCGCTGGATCCGCAGGGATACGGTGAGAGTGATCGTATTAATGCCGATGTGACGTATGACAAACCCAGTTTTTTGCCTGATTGGGATGTGACTGCCCAATTAAGTTATTTCGATGTTAATACTAAATACGCATTAACCCTATATCCACCGGGGGCGACGTTTCCTACGGGTGAATTTCCACAAGGGTTAATGGGTAATCCCGCCGTTTATGAGCGCCATGTCCGATTTTCGGCGGCGACGGTTTATAGTGGCTTTGCTAATCACCGTGTGCGTCTGGGCGTGGGCATCAATGAAGGTAGAATATATAAAGTGCAGGAATCCAAGAACTTTAGGGTTGGCTCGAGTGGTCTACCGGTGCCATTGGGATCAGTCATTGATGTCAGTAACGACCCCACACAAGTTTTTATCGAACCCCATCAACGTACCGTAGTTTATGCACTGGCACAGGATGAATGGTCATTTTATCCAGACTGGAATTTAACGGCAGGCGTGCGTCATGATGCCTATTCGGATTTCGGTGGAACTACTAATCCGCGTCTTGCGCTGGTATGGCAGAGCAGCTTTACTTTAACCAGCAAGCTGCTGTATGGCCGCGCTTTCCGCGCGCCAGCGTTTGCCGAAAAGTATAATATTAATAACCCCCTTGCCTTGGGTAATCCTGACATCAAGCCAGAAACTATTGATACCCTGGAACTGGCGTTTGATTATCGACCGTCAGACATCCTGCGCTCCAACTTTAATCTGTTCCGCTATGAAATGAGCGATATCATTCGCTTCGCCTCTGACCCGGCGCCTGCCACCAGCAAAACCGCACGCAATCAGGGTACGCAAGACGGCCATGGACTGGAGTGGGAAATGCGCTGGAATGTGACACGCACCGTGGATATTAAAGCGAATTACGCCTGGCAAAATTCCACCGATGAAACGGGTGAACGGGTTGCAAATGCGCCACGCCATAAATTATATGCGCAAGCCGATTGGCGGTTTTTACCCTATTGGAGTGTTAATACGCAATTAAACAGGGTGATGGGTCGAGAGCGTACCGCAGGAGATAGCCGGCCTGCCATCGCGGACTATACCGTGGTAAATCTGGCGCTACGACGTAAAAATGTTATAGATGGTTTTGATGTCGGGTTGATTGTGCATAATGCGCTGGATGCCGATGCGCGCGAGCCCAGCCCCGCGCCCGGTTATATCCGCAATGACTTGCCCATGCCGGGGCGGAGTATGTATGTTGAGTTACGCTATGCCCTGTAATCTTCCCTTCTATTGTCGATAGTTGATAGATGCCACTTTTTCTCTATCCACTCTGTGGCGCCTTCCAGTCAATTTGCCGGACGTAACTATGCACAGTATGTATGCCGCGCCCGCTATAGCTGTGCGCCTGCTTTTCGCAGCGTATCTATTTCTCGCCTTGATTGTGCCGTGTGTTGTTGAAGCGCGCCCCCTATCTGTCGCGGTGATATATCCCGATGTGGCACCCCCATACAATACCGTATTGTCACAAATAATCTCAGGTATTAATCAGCAGGCGGACATTAACGTCAAAGAATATCCATTAAGTGATGGGTATGATAGTGCCGCTTTACGCAAAAAACTTGAGGAGCAGAACACAGAAGTAATTATTGCCCTAGGTCGGCGTGGTACCGAGGCAGTGCAGGCATTGGAGTGGAAAAAACCCGTTATAGTGGGTGCAGCATCACTGACACCATCACTCATGAATACTTTTGGGAAATCCATAAGTGCTATTCGATTAACCCCCGATCCGGATTTACTGTTTGCCAAGCTTCGTCAATTTTCCCGCAAGTCAAAACGAATCATCGTCATCACCAACGCCCCACAGGAAGGTGTAAGTGTCGCGGAAGGCAAAGCAGAGACTATGGAAGAAGCATGGTTGCTGAATGCAGCACGTGAGGCCGCTAGAAAACATGATTTTGATCTAGTGATTTATCCGGCGACTGACCTGCGTATGGCAGCGAGTTTTTATCGCCAGGTAATAAATAGTATGCAACCTGAAACTGATGTGTTGTGGTTACCTCCGGATGATGAATCAATCGACATCAGAAGTATTTTGCCAGCAATACTGCAAGGGGCATGGGATCGTCATATTATTGTATTTGGTAGTAATCCTGCCTATGTAAAACGGGGTGCGCTGTTTGCGTTGTACCCTGATAACCCTAAAACAGGACAACATCTGGCGGCTTTAGCGATAGATGCGGTAAAGAATGGACGTGCCCGGATACTGCCGACACGCGAGGTATTAACGGCAGTGAATATGCGGACTGCGGAACATCTGAGATTACGTGAAATAGAACAAAACCAGAAAAATTTTGATGCGGTCTACCCATCGCCATGATGTCTATAATAAGAAAAATAAATAATTATTTATTTTCTGGAAAAGGGAATTTCGGGCGTCAATTATCCTGGACTTTTGCCTTGGGAATATTGGGTTTTTCTGCCGCCTCTTCACTGTTGACATTTTTGTTTATCAGTGAAAATCTTAAAGACAATCTCATCAAGCAAGGTTATCAAATCACCAATAATTTTGCCGCGCAAAGCCAACTGGCACTGCTGTATGGGTCTCCTGAAAATATCAAGGATACGCTGAGCATTGCCATGAAATTCCCAGACATTAAACACATCACTATTCGGGAAGGTAATGGAAATGTGCTGATTTCCGAGGGTTCGACGCCCGTGCATGCGGCAGAAACCAGGCTAGTGTGGGCGGGCGATACAGCATTATTGTCTGATGAAACCGAGGATGCATTGCATTTTACAGCGCCTGTTTATAGTGGAAATGATGATGAACAGGACAACCCTTTGGGATCTCCCATCGTCAAAAAAGAGTTTCTGGGTTACGTGCAGGTTGAAATCGGCAAATCCAGCCTGAAAGACATGCAATATAAGATTTTAATTAATAATATTCTCATCTCGTTGGGAATTTCAATGGTAGTGCTGCTGATTCTGCATTTGACAACGAAAAATTTGCTGATGCCATTAAATAATCTTAGCACGATCATGAAAAAAGCCGGGTCTGGCACATTGGAGGTGCGCGCAAATCTTGAAGGGCCTGATGAGGTGTCAGGTATGGCCCGTGTATTTAATAATATGATGGCTGTGCTTAAGCAGCGGGAAGCTGATTTAATAGAAAAAAACCGAATGTTAAATACGGAGATTCTTGAGCGGTATCGCGTTGAGCAGGAAATAAAAGATAATGAAGCCCGATTAAATGCAATTATCAACAATATTGTGGATGGGGTGGTGATTATTGATAGTAATGGAAATATTGACTCGATGAATCCGTCCGCTGAAAATATTTTCGGCTGCAAGTTAGCCAATGTGAAAGGTAAGCGCATGGCTGAGTTTATAACTTGCAAAAACAAGGACGAGGGCAATAGTCTTATTTATGGCGCCCTATCAAACAATGCCCAGGTTATTGGGGTGCTCCATGAGGCTGTGGGTAAAAAAATGGGGGGTTATGTTTTTCCAATTGAAATGGCGTTTAGTTCAGTATCCCGCGGCAATGGTGAGCGTATGCTGGTCGCCGTAGTGCGCGACATCACTGAGCGCAAGCGGGTAGAGTCTGAGTTGCAAAAAGCCCATGCTCTGGCGCTCGAGGCTTCGCGCACCAAATCAGAGTTTCTTGCGAATATGAGCCATGAAATTCGTACCCCCATGAATGGAGTGCTGGGGATGAGTCAAATGTTGCTGGAAACCGATTTGAATCCAGATCAACGGGATTTCACAGAAACGGTACATTCTTCAGCGGAGAGTCTTCTGGGAATCATTAATGATTTGCTGGATTTTTCGAAAATCGAAGCAGGAAAAGTAAATATAGAAAATATCGATTTTAATCTTTCTGATATTGTTGAGGAAGTCATACAGCTTTTCTCGGCAAAGGCTTATGGCAAAGGACTGGAACTGGTTTCCATGGTAAATGCTGATGTGCCTATAAGGGTGCGCGGGGATCCGGGCCGTTTGCGTCAAATTATATCTAATCTGATTGGCAATGCAGTCAAGTTTACTGATTGGGGCCAGATAATATTGCGTGTAATTCCCAATGAAGGTCACGAAAATAAATTAAATATTCGATTTGAAATTATAGACTCTGGCATTGGTATCAGTGAGGAGGTATGCAAAAAATTATTTAAATCATTTACGCAGGCAGATAATTCAATTACTCGTCGCTATGGCGGTACGGGGTTGGGGCTTGCCATTTCAAAGCAGTTGTCTGAGCTGATGGGAGGTGAAATTGGTGTTATCAGTGAGTCCGGTAAAGGCAGTACTTTCTGGTTTACCATTAACCTTGAAAAGCAATCAGGTGATATGCATTTTGAATCCTCACTATTCCATGAGTTTAAGGGTATCAAGATATTAATAGTTCAGCCTGACAATACCTACCGATCTATTTTGCGAAATAAAATTTCTGCCTGGGGAATGATAGCTGATGTTGCTGATGATGGGGAATCCGCCATAGCCATGTTAGCCTCCGCTGTGGGCAGTGGGGTTGCTTATGATGTACTTTTCATGGATGAGCTAATGCCGGAAATGGTGGAATTCACGTTGCCACATGCTATAAAAAATGATGCGGGAATCTCTGCTGTGAAATTGGTGGTTCTGCGAGCCTGGAGAAATAGTAGCATCCAAAATATTGATATCGCAACGCACGGCATAGTCGGCTTATTATCACGGCCTATAAAAATAAACCATTTTTATGCATGCTTGACTGGCATTTTTGGCAAAGAAGAACCCAGCGTTACTATTGCAGAGAGAAAAATTACTGTTGATGATGGGGCTGAACAACATCATCAACGCGTGCTGCTTGTTGAAGATAATATTGTGAATCAAAAAGTTGCGTTAAAGATGCTGGAAAAACTTGGTTACAGCGCCAATCTGGCTAATGATGGAATTGAGGCGATAGCGATGTTGGCAGACAAACATTATGATCTTGTTCTGATGGATGTTCAAATGCCACGGCTGGATGGTTATGAAACTACAGCGAAAATTCGTAGCTCCGGGAGAAACGAAGCGCATATCCCTATTATTGCCATGACAGCGAATGCCATGAATAGTGACAGGCAAAAATGCCTGGATGCGGGCATGGATGATTATTTGTCTAAGCCGGTAAAGGCCGATATATTGGCTGAGATGCTGAAAAAATGGTTGGCTCATGGAAAAAACCAGGATGTTACGGATGATTCCATTATTTTAGTTGAGCCACCCGATTCAGGCTTACCCACGAAAATGGAAGTGCAGGCTGTCCTTGTGCGCCCTTCCACCTCGCCGGAGGCTAGAGTCCTCGAGCAGCCGATACCTATGGATGTGCAACTGCCTCCTGCCGTGAATGACAAAACATTACAAACTTTACGTGAGTTGATGGGAGAGTCCTTCGCTGAATTGGTCCATTCCTTTCTGGATAGCGTACCTCCCCATCTGGCGCGGCTGCGCGAGGCTGTAAAGGAAAATGATACAAAGGTTTTATTGAATGAAGCGCATGCCTTGAAGGGTAGCAGTGCGAATTTAGGCGCCATGGTGCTATCGCAATTATCCCGAGACCTGGAAATGCAATGCCGTAATGGTACGCTTCAGTACCCGCAGCGCTATGTGGAGAATATTACAGTGGAGTATGAACGGGTTCGTGGTGTTTTGCTGCAAGCGTTATTATAAATATTTTTTCCGCTTGCTCCCCTCCCGTAAGCAGGGCGCGAAGATGGATTTATTGGCCGATTGAATTTGCCGCCGTGGGAGGGGTTGGGGTCGCCCAGGCGGATGATGTGGGGCATGGGGGTTCCTTGTGCTGGGGGGGTGTATTAGGCGAACAGTATTGCCACCTATGGCCATTAGTGAAGATTCAGCGGTGCATGGTTCATATAGAACGACTGGCCAGATAGGGGACTTCCGAAAGATCGAAAGCAGGTGCGGGTAGCGGAATATTTGGCGAGGAAAAAAATAAAAAAACTCCACGAAATGCCACTTAGCTCGGTTTTATGCCATATCTGTCCAATAGGGCGCAGCTTCTGCTAACATCATAGTATGCCACTGCATCTCCCACCGCCCGCCCGATTGATGCAGATTGCCGCTGTGCTGCTGTATCTGCTGCTGATTGCTTATGGCAGCCTGTATCCATTCACTGGCTGGCGCGTGCCTTTACAGGGGGGTTGGCAGGAGATCTGGACTTTTTTGTTTGCGTCTTGGCCACGCTATGTGACGCGCACCGATTTAATTACTAATGTGCTGGCCTACATTCCCTTTGGTTATTTACTCACCGTATGGCTGCGCGCGTATGCAAACCGTTGGCCAACGGTGTTCTACGCGGCGCTGGGGGGCGCGTTGTGCAGCCTGGCGATGGAGTCGTTACAGGTATTTCTGCCGGGACGCATCGCCTCTAATCTGGATATTCTCACTAACATCGTCGGGACGCTTATTGGTGTAGCGCTGTATCGCTTTCTGCAAAATGGTAAATGGCCGGGTCGCCTGCTTCCGCTGTGGCGCGGGCAGCGGTTTGTTCCGGGATTATGGGGTGATGCCGGATTACTGCTGTTGGCGCTGTGGGCGCTCTCTCAGCTCAGTCTGGACATGCCTTCGCTGGTGGCGGGCAATCTGAAAACACAATTTATTCCGGTATGGGAGCTGGCGGGGAACTGGCGTCGCCTGCATCCTTTGCACGCCCTTATTTATGGCCTGGAAAGCGCAGTCGCCACATTATATATCGCCTGTTTGCTGCGCCGTTGGCCCCGTTCGCTGCTGCTCTGGATGAGTTTGTTTGCCTTCGTGTGGTTGTGCAAGTTACTGGCGGCGGCGCTATTGCTGAAAGGTTGGGTATTGCCGCGCTTATTGTCTGGCGAGGTCTTGATAGGCATCGTGCTGGCGGGCTTGTTTATCGTGTGGGCGCGTCATGTGCCGCGCGGTCCGCGTACGCATGCGCTGGTGGTGTTGCTGGCGGTGGCCGTGGCACTGCAATGGTGGTTACTGCGCGATACGGTGGCGCCGCTTTCCGACAGCGGTGCGCGGACGGTGGTGCCGCTTAACATCACTGCGCTCGCCGGCTGGATCGCGCTGATCTGGCCTTTCCTGGTGGCGCTGTTTTTGGCGCCGCCTCTGCTGCCGTCACCTGCGCTCCTCCACGCCAAAGAGGATACTGAGTCAACGCGATCAGGGCGATAAGTCCCACCTGGAATATCAGATAGCGTATCAATAATCCGGAGCCGCTGCTGTAATGGCCGCGATCTGTACTGAACAGGAATTGCATGGCGGAAAAAACCTGATCGTATTTAACGATCAGCGGTTCGGTTGCCGCTGCAAAGGCCGTATAACCTAACGGCAATGAAGCGACTGCGATGAGCATTGCCCACGCCCATGGTCGCACGCTACGCCGCGCCAGTGTCTGGCTCAGGACGCTGCCGGTGAATGCAATTAGCAGCCAGAATATCACCAGCCACACACAGGCTGTGATGCTGCCGCCATCCCGCAACAGTTCCGTGAGGTTGTCGGTGGCGGCGCGTGCGACCACAATCCACAGTAGCGCGGGCAACAGCGGCAGTGCGATAAAAAACCAGAACAACAGGGCGCTGTTATTGGATGCCGCTACGCTGGTCGCGCGTCTCGTGCATAGCCGCATCGCCAGCACCGCCGCGCCCGTCAGTAACAGCGTAATCGTGCCGAATAATGCGAGAAAACGGCCGATCATTTCCCATTCCCACGGCCAGTTCAACACGGGCGAACCGACAATATCGTGGATGCTTTCCATCGGCACTGCGCTGCGCAGCAGCACCCAGGCGCACAGGGCGTGTGCGAACAGCAGCGGCAGCATGTTCCATCCACGCAATCCGGCGGCTTCACTGCGCAGGGCAATCCAGGCTGGGCCACCGAATGTCCAATAAAGCAATCCCGCGAGCAGGAGCGCCGACCACAGAGGATTTGTCCCTAACAGTTCACGCACATTATAAGGCGCGGCGGGGGAGTGGGTGACGAACCATAATCCTGCCAGTAACAGGCCATACACAATGGCATGTGTGCGCCATTGTTCATTCAGGTGAATCACACGCGTTGATTCGTTCTCCGGCGCATGCGCACCAGTGATTGGCGGAGTGGGTATGAAGGGCGGTTGGACAGGTTTATTGACCATCGTCCGGGGCTTTTGCCACCGTATCAAACCATACCCCAGCAGTGCGCCGAGAGTTTCCAGAAACCAGTCCGTCGTGTCGGGATATTTGTCAGGCAGCAGCACCTGCCCTAGCTCAATCACCATCGGTGCGCCCAGTAAAATAGCGGGCGTGAGCACGCGCAACGCAATGCGCAGCGCGCCATGCCGCAGCGGTTGCATTGCCAACGCCATAAATGCACCCAAGGGTATAAAAAATAATATTTTGTGCAGCACCTCCGTGACGGCGCGGAACTCAGTGCCATAGTAATAGGCTTCAAACGGCACCTTGTTGAACAACGCCAGGCGTTCACGTACAAAACTGCCGTCGGTGCGAAAATCAAACGGGTACCAGAACACAATCATCAGCACCCCGCACCAGCCCAGCGCCAGCCACAGCGCGGGTTGCGGAAAGCCATATATTTTGCCCCCGTCCTCCATGCCACTGGCGCTAACCCGACGCGCACCCCACAGCCCCAGTCCCGCACCCACGCCCGCCGTGATAATATCGGTAACATCGCTCACGCGGCTGTATACGAACAGTTGCAAGCCTTCCACCAGCATGGCAGCGGTGATCAGCATTAGCCATTGTCGGGTGACGCCGTTCGCGCTGTGTTGGAGGCGGTTGTGATGAAGGTAAGACAGCACGCCCGCCGGCACCCAGATCGCCACATCACTGAGCAGCGCGTAAAAAGCCTGTGCCGGATTGATAAAATGGAAGCCAAATGGCAGCAGCATCACGCGCCCCTCACGCCATTTGTGAAACAGCTCCACCGGGCTGAGGGTCAAATCCAGGGGCAGTAAGTTGTATACAATCAACCCGAACAGATAGAGGTAAAACAGACGGCCTGGCCAATCGTTACGTGCGTTGTTCCAGTCTGCCAGCCATTGTGCGAAACGCCTGCCGACTATCCACCACAACATAATGCCGATCACGGCACCGATGCTCTCTGCTAAGATATCGTTTAATGACACCGTGCGCGGAGGGAAGAACGTCTGGGTAAATTCAATGGCTATACTTAAGGCCACGCACATTGCAGCAATCAACAGGCTTATCGCCACCGATGGCACTAATGGTGGTTGAGCGCGCGCCACAGAGCGAGGGTCGCGGCCGATGCGGCGCGGCGCCAGCAAGCCATTCCAGAGAAAGGCGAGGGGAATGAACAGAAGAATGTTGGCTACCCAGTCTGCGCGGGAAGCAATACCTAAGTTCAGGTAAGGGATAGCCCTGAACTGTGCCATGGCCTGGTCCCACGGTATGGCGCGAAAATGCAGCGGCACCAGGCTACCGTAAATGGCAAACGCCAGATAGCCCAGAGCAATAAGCGCCCACAGCCGAGTAGGGAAAGCAGGGGAGGCGCGCGATGGTTGGGGCGAATCAGTGGGTGACGTTTTCATAACAAAACTTTGGATGAAAGAAGTATGATCCGCTTAATATAATGGCGGTTTGTGCGGTTGATAGCAACAAGTGAAAGGTGGGTTATGGTAATAAAGAGAGCCATGTATAAGGGTGGGAAGACGCTATTAAGCGTTTTACTGGGTTGCGGGCTGGGGCTGTTTTCATGCGGTGTGTATGCAGCCAATGGCTTGGAATCCACGCAACTCCCCACTACAGTAGAGCGCATCAAGTCCAGTATTGTCGCGATTGGCACTTCTTTGCCCACGCGTCGCCCGCCTAATCGGTTTGTCGGCACCGGATTTGTAGTCGGTGATGGCACGTACGTGCTGACGAACGCGCATGTTGTACCCAGAAATATTTCCAGTGAACAAAAAGAAATACTGGTGGTATTTGCCGGTGAAGTTTCCGGCGCAGGCGCGCGCACGGCCACCCTGGTGGCAGATGATCCCGCGCATGACATAAGTCTCCTGAAAATCGCAGGCGCGCCTTTGCCAGCGCTCAAGTTGGGTGATTCGGATCGCGTGCGTGAAGGCGAGGTATATGCGTTTACGGGATTTCCCATGGGCATGATTCTGGGGTTTCATCCCGCCACGCACCGTGGCATGATCTCTGCCCTGACGCCCATAGTGGAACCACAGGAGGCAGGCCAACAACTTGACCCTAAGCTGATCAAGCGGTTGCGCGCGCCGTTCGATGTGTTTCAATTGGATGCCACCGCGTATCCTGGCAATAGCGGCAGCCCTCTTTATCATCCTGACACAGGCGCCGTGGTCGCTATTCTTAATATGGTTTTTATCAAGGAAAGCAAAGAAACCGTGCTGGAAAAACCCAGCGGCATCGCGTACGCAATCCCGATTAATTTCGCAGTGGATTTACTCAGAAAAGCTGATGTGAAGTTTTGATCTGGTGTGTCAAACATTTGAGCTAAGAAACTGTTGCTTATAGTATAGTCGCCTTACCCCAAATAGATTATCATCCCGCCATGCAAAACTTCTTTCACTCCGACGTCTGGCGCGACGTCGAGCACGCGCTCAGTCGCGCGCCGTTCATCGGGCGCAGTGGCGATATGCGCTCCGTATTCGAGCCCACCGTCGCCGTGCGGCTGCTGGAGAACCGGCTAAAGTGCATCCGTTACGCCTGTGATGAGGCAGACCATGAGAGCAGACAGCGCCTGCGGGCGGCGCTGGGCGATCTGGATATCGCACCGATCCTGCATGGCCTGCTCGACGTGCTCAAGGAAGCGGTGCTGGTCGTGGGCAGCA
>LNFF01000010.1 GCA_001464585.1 Gammaproteobacteria bacterium Ga0077554
AATCACTCTCCATTCGTCATCCTTCAAGCTTTCGGCTAGTGTAAATGGCATACCACTCAATTTGTTAAAATCGGGAAGTTATTTCGTAGGCGTTCCTTGGGAAGAACTTCGAGCTTCAGTTCTGCTGGATGAAGATGGGGTGCTTGCAAAGCTTTCTGTTGATCCCATTCTTGCCATGCTGAAGCGACCAACCCCTTCTTCTCGGGATGAAATGCTAGATTGGCTGGTAGCGGAGGGCTTTATTGCTCGTGAGCCTGCAAACGGTGGCTATATTACTAATCTTGGAGCCATCGCCGCCGCTCGCAGGTTGGGTGATTTTGCAGATATCAGCCGCAAAGCTGTTAGAGTGATCGTTTATAATGGTAACAACGAAGCCAACATGAAGCTGGAGCAAGAAGGAACGAAAGGTTATGCCATAAGTTTTCAAGGACTGTTGCAATTTGTTATGTCGCAGTTGCCACAAAGCGAAATTATTGAACAGGCGTTGCGCGTTAAACGCACTGTCTATCCAGAAACGGCCCTACGGGAAATTATTGCAAACGCGCTAATTCATCAGGATTTTTCTGTTACTGGTGCAGGGCCGTTAGTTGAGATATTCGATGACCGAATTGAAATATCAAACCCCGGTGGACTGCTCCCTTCCAAGCAACTCGACCGATTGATAGGTACGCAACCAGAATCTCGCAATGAACAGTTGGCTCGCGCATTTCGTCGGTTTAGAATCTGCGAGGAGCAAGGATCTGGACTCTTGAAAGCTGGCTTAGAGGTGGAGCTATATGGGCTTCCTCCAATAAAGTTCGAGACTGGCTCCAACTACTTTAAGGTTAAACTGCTCTCGCCCAGAACATTTGTGCAAATGTCTCCAAGTGAACGGATGGATGCTTGTTACCAACATGCCGTGCTTAAACACCTGTCTGGTAGCGCGATGACAAACAAGTCATTACGTGAACGTCTAAAAATGCCAGAAAAACAACGTTCCATGGTATCCTCTCTAATACAAGAGGCGCTTGACAGCAAGCTCATCAAACCAGCGGATCCGGAAAACAAATCTAGGAAGTTTTCCGTATACGTACCCATTTGGGCATAATATAACACTCTTCTTTGACGTGAATGGCAACGCCAGCAATGCCTAATGCACGATCGTTCGGAGCGCATCCGCACTTACAACTACCCCCAGGGGCGCCTCACCGACCACCGCATCAATCTCACCCTTTACAAACTTGCCGACATCATGGAAGGCAACCTCGATGCCGTGCTCGATCCGCTATCCAGTGAATACCAGGCAGACTTGTTGGCGACGATGGGCGATTGAACCCCTGGATAATAGCTCTACAGGCTTGACAGGGGCACTTGCGCCGAGGATACTTTGAGGATCATACGGCGAGAGTTCCTGGCATTCCTTAATGGAACTGCATTTCTGCTAAATCCTACTCCAGCCCAATATTATCCCGCCAAGCACATTGCAAAGAGCCATCAAAAATGGATAAAACATTAATGCAAGACACTATCCAACCCGAACCCACGCTGGTAAAAGCATTAAATCAAAGCGAGCAAATAAAAAACAAGGTGGAAGAATGCGCTCAGGAGCTCGCTTTAGTGAATACGGCGCTGAAAGAAGAGCTTGTTGAACCCTTATCGTTGGATGAAATTCAGGATGCGTTAACTAAAAGTGAAGAGATTGAGGACAAAGTTCAGGAATGCGCGGAAGATTTGCATTTAGTAAATGCGGCTCTTGCGGAGGAAATCACTGAACGCAAAAAGCTGGAGCAAAAATTAGTCGTTAGCCAGGTGCAAGAAGAAAAAAATCGTTACCTGGCCTATCACGATGTAACAACCGGCTTGGCCAATCGGGCATTATTCAATGACAGGCTGGCTCAGGCATTGGCCCAGGCGGAGCGTCATACACGGTCTTTTGCGGTAATGTTCATTGACCTCGATAAGTTCAAGAGCATCAACGACACTTACGGACATGGCATTGGAGACAAGGTTTTGCAAATGGTGGCCACCCGGTTACAAACTTGCGTGCGCGACGAAGACACTGTCAGCCGGGTAGGGGGAGATGAATTCCTCTGCCTACTGATGGAGGTGGATGAAGATGCTAACGTCGCAAAAATTGCTGACTCCATGATTGAAAAAATTTCAGAAACCTGTGAACTTAATGATTTAAAGCTGAGTGTAAAACCGAGTATCGGTATAGCGATCTATCCTCGGGATGGCGCCTCAGCAGAGGTTTTGCTGAAAAATGCTGATGCTGCGATGTATAAAGCAAAACAGGATAGCAATGGTTATGTTTTCTTTAACCTGCTTGCCGCGACATCGGGCCGCCATTAACCTATAGCCCTACTTTTTTGGAAATGCTTCGTCGAGTTTTTCTACCAGGGTTTCTACGTGGGTTTCTTTGCTTAGTTCCATGGTTTTGTTATCCGCCGCATCCTGCGTGCCGATACTTTGGCTTACTTTTTCCAGCATTTGCAGCGCTTTGGTTAACTCCTGCTCTACCAGCAGGGTAAGTTGCAAGTTCAGGTGGGAGCGTTGCTCGGCGCGGCGGGTCATGCGGTTCTGTTTTATCAAAACGAACATAAATAAAAACACTGATTCGGTAGTAATGATGAACGAAAGCAAGGAATAGGGGTAGGGATCGAATGGTTTAATATACGGAAAATAATCGGCATTTATTACAATCCAGCTTACGATCCACACCAGATGCACCAGCACAAAAATAATATTGCTGGCGGCTCCCCCGATACTGTCACCAATAAAATCGGCAAGGCTGCGCTGCTTATTAAATTCCTCCTCAATTTTCTTAATGACCTCAATATTTTCCTGGGTCACTCTTGCGGTAATCTTTTTGTCCTCTGGCGTATTCATGGCAGGTGTGATTAGAAATTTCAGGGGTGGCAGATAAGGTGCTTAGCCATTGCTCGCCAAGCTGTCGCTTGCCGGGTGAGTGGCAGGATAAAGGCAGGCGCGCAATGCCGACAACAGTTTATCCATATCCACCGGCTTGGCAATGTAATCCGATGCGCCAGCCTCAAGACATTTTTCCCGATCGCCGCTCATGGCGTTGGCGGTCAACGCAATAATGGGTAACGATTCACACTGCGGAAGTTCGCGTATCGCACGGGTCACCATATAACCATCCATTTCCGGCATCATAATGTCCATAAGCACCGCGTCAAGATCCGGCGTTTCGCGCACCGTGCGCAACGCGTCCTTACCATTTTCTGCGGTCAGCACCGTAACGTCGAACCGCTCCAGAAGACTGGTGAGCGCGAAGATGTTGCGGATATCATCATCCACAACGAGTATTTTTTTGCCCTTGAGCGCTGCGTCAGCATAATAGAGTTTTTCTACCACACGGCGCTTATCATCGGACAGGTTGGCGGTGACGCGATGCAGGAATAATGCGGTTTTATCCAGCACGCGCTCCAGTGAATGTCTTTCTTTAAACACCACTGCCTCAGCCAGAAGGTGGAGGCGTTCCTTTTCCTGGGGAGATAAGTCCTTCGCCGTATAGATAATGACTGGAATGTGGCGCTGTTCCGGCTGTTGGCGCATATATTCCAGCAGCTCCAGCCCTGAGCTATTCGGGAAAACGAGATCCAGCAACAGGCAATCAAATTCCTGCTGCTTCATTGCCGTCAGAGCCTCTTCGACGCTGGCCACTGCCGTGGTTTTTACATCGCGGTTACCGATAAACTCCACGATGCTGTCGCGTTCGTTCTCATTGTCCTCAACCACGAGCAATTGCTTGATCGGACGATCGAGAAATTCCTTGATTCGTTCCAGGGCTTTATTCAATACCTCAGCCGTGGCTGGCTTGGTGATAAAATCCAGCGCGCCACGCTGAAGCCCACGCATGCGTTGCTGTTCAATTGAAATAATATGCACGGGAATATGGCGTGTTTTTGGGTTTTTCTTCAATCGATCAAGTACGTTCCAGCCATTGACGTCGGGCAAGTGAAGAGCCAGCGCAATGGCGTCAGGACGATATTCACGCGCCAATAATAATGCTACACCTCCCTGCGCGGTACGCAACACTTTAAATCCCTGCTGATGCGCAAAGTCGAACAGGATGTCGGAAAAGCTTCGGTCATCTTCCACAATCAATAACACGCGGTCGCCGCTTTCAATTTCCGTGCGGTCATCAGGAAACTCAATATGGGCCAATACTCGATTTGCGTTTGCCGAATTGTCAATGCGCTGGATGGATGAGCTTAACAGCGCGCTTTTCTCCAGCACACTATCCCTGAAAAGCATAAACGGTTCTTGATGTACTGGTTGCGAATACGCAGTCGGCACATACAGGGTAAATGTACTGCCTTCACCCACTTTGCTATGTAATGTGATTTCACCGCCCAGCAGCTTTGCGATGCCACGCGAGATAGACAAGCCCAAGCCGGTGCCGCCATAGTTACGGATAGTGGAACCATCTGCCTGCTGAAACGCCTCGAAGATGAGCTGCTGCTTTTCAGGAGCGATGCCAACGCCCGTGTCACTCACAGCAAATGCAATAACCTGTTCAGCACTGTTGAGTGTGGCGTTCTGCGTACCCCATCCTTCGGTAACACGCATAATGCCCAGGGCCACTGAACCACGCAGGGTAAATTTAAAGGCATTCGCCAGAAGATTTTTCAGCACCTGTTGCAAACGCTTGACGTCAGTGTGTATCGTCAACGGCAAATCAGGGGATGAAACGATATGAAATGCGAGGCGCTTGGCTTCGGCTACGTGCTGAAAATTGCGCTCTACATAATGGTGCAGTCCGGCGAGCAGTGTGTCTTCCAAATCCAGCGTTACCATGCCCGACTCGATCTTGGACAAATCGAGAATATCATTTATGAGGGTCAGCAATTCATCACCCGCTTCATGGATGGTGAGCGCGAATTTACGCTGTTTGTCAGTGAGATTGCCTTCCGGATTGTCCGCCAATTGGCGCGCCAGCAACAACAGGCTGTTGAGCGGCGTGCGCAATTCGTGCGACATGTTGGCGAGAAATTCCGACTTGTATTTGGAGGCCATCGCCAGTTGTGCCGCTTTCGCTTCCAGCGCTTCGTTGCTTTGCCGCAAGGCTTGCTGCTGGGATTGGAGCTGCGACGTCAGCAATTGGGATTGCTTCAGCAGCGTGTCGGTACGCGCATTGGCCTCAATAACATTCCATATGATGCCGAGGCTTTCAGCAAGTTGGTTCATAAAAGTTTTATGAAGCTCGCCAAAAGGAGTGAATGAGGCCAACTCGATCACTGCTTTTGTGTGGCCGTCGAATACCACGGGTAACAACAGAATATTGAGGGGAGCAGCTTCACCTAATCCGGAACTGATCTGAATATAGTTTGGTGGCACCTGCGTGAGCAGGGTAGGCTTTTTGTCCTGGGCGCACTGTCCCACCAATCCTTCCCCAAGATGAAAGCTTCTGGAGCGGCTCGCATCTATAGTATTGTTGCGTCCCTGATAAGCATAAGTGGCCAGCAATTTAAACAGTGGTGGGTGGACTTCGCCATCAAGCGAATAAAACATTCCGTATTGCACATTGACCAGTGGCGCCAATTCCGCAAGAATCAACTCTGCCACTATCACCGGGTCGCGTTGGCCTTGGGTAATACGCGTAAACATGGCGAGATGAGTTTTCAGCCAATCCTGCTCGGCATCCTTGTCCGATGTAATGCGTAACATCAGAATGGTGCGTTGCAGGGCGTAACCGACCCAGGCAACCAGAACTATGGCCAGTAAACTGCCAAACAGGGTAATACGGGCGGCAAGTTCCGAAATTTGATTGGCCCGAGTTTCGTGCTCCAACAGCAAGCGCTCTGCGACATCACTCATTTCACCAAGAACCTGTTCTATGCGGTGCAACTCATCACGCCCCTCACCGCTGGCGATCATTTGACGTGCCGCCTCCAACCCGCGCGTCTGCGCGGCGTTGATAACTTCCTCAGAAAAGGCCGTCCAGTCTGAAACCGCGTCCATCATTCTTTCCAGGCGACGTTGTTGGTCAGCGCTGTCGAACATTAGATTTTTGATTCTGCGCAAGGTCTCGGGCAGATCCTGTTTAGCCTTGCGGTAAATATCCAGCCAATCATCTTTGCCAGCGATGGCAAAGCCACGCTGAGCGCGTACCATCTGATTAATATGAGTCTGGGCGCTCGCCAGCGCCAGGCGCACCTCGTGCGTCTGTGTTTTCCAGCGGAGGGCTTCTTCAGATTTAATCTGTAAATTATAAGCTGACACGGCCACACCAACCAGGATACCCAGCGCCACAAAAAGAAGGGTAATTACAGAGCTGCGTCGCGCCATCTTAAGAGGAGCAAACGCAGGGATAGATTCTTTGGTGAGTGGCTTCATAAATATTTTCAAGCTCCAGAACTTCACTACGCATGCCGCAACCAGGCTTTTAATCAGATTGCAGCGATAGGCAATGTAGGGGGTTATGGATGGCGCAGGCGAGTATCATATTAGCCTAACGCGCTCTTTGTCTACGAGAAAATAGGCGGGTAATGTTTGTACATAAATGGAGGGAGGATCACTATAGCAAAATGATCAAGGGATATTCACCGCTGGCTTGTGAAATACTTCAGCAATGCACGGTATCCAAACCGGCCTCAGCCATGGCTACCGCCTTGAAAATAGCACGGCCTTTGTTCATGGTTTCTTCCCACTCCAGCGCGGGCACAGAATCAGCGACGATGCCTGCGCCGGCCTGAATGTGCAGCATACCGTCTTTAATCACAGCGGTGCGAATTGCGATAGCCGTGTCCATATTTCCCGACCACGAGATATAACCCACCGCACCCGCATACACACCGCGCTTGACCGGCTCCAGCGCGTCAATGATTTCCATGGCGCGCACTTTGGGCGCGCCGCTGACAGTGCCTGCGGGGAAGGTGGCGCGCAGCGCATCTATTGCCGTCATGCCCGATTGCAATTGCCCCGTGACATTCGAAACGATGTGCATGACATGCGAGTAACGCTCGATCAGCATTTTTTCGGTGAGTTTTACGCTGCCGGTTTCACTGACGCGACCCACATCATTACGCCCGAGGTCAATTAACATTAAATGTTCGGCGCGCTCTTTCGGGTCCGCCAGCAATTCCTGCTCCAGCGCGCAATCTTCCGCTTCGCTTGCGCCACGCCGCCGCGTACCGGCAATCGGCCGCACCGTAAGCACGTCTTCTTCGAGACGCACCAGAATTTCCGGTGACGATCCCACCACATGAAAATCGCGCAAATCCATATAAAACATATAGGGCGACGGATTGAGGCTGCGCAGTGCGCGGTATACATCCAGCGGCGCGGCATGCACTGGCGTCGACAGGCGTTGCGACAACACCACCTGCATGACATCGCCTTCATGAATATAGCGCTTGACGCGGTCCACGGCAGCTTCAAAATCCTGGCGGGTGAAGCCAGACACGAAATCAGATTCATCTATCCGCTGCGCGCGCCGGGCAACAGCAGGTTGCGGCGTGGCTTCACGCAAGGTTTGCACTAACCCATCGAGGCGTTGCTGCGCTTTTTTCCAGGCCTGTTCAACGTCAGGATTGACGTGGATCACCACATATAATTTGCCGCGCAAATTATCGAACACCAACACTTCGTCCGACACCATCAACAAAATATCCGGCGCGGCGATCGGGTCGGGCTTGGCAGAAGCCGTCGCCAGGCGTGGCTCAATATAACGCACGGTGTCATAGCCGAAATAACCCACCATGCCGCCGGTAAAACGCGGCAAGCCGGTTACCCCCGCTTCTTTGCCCGCGACTTTATAACGCGCCTGGAAGGTTTCGATCCACGCCAAGGGGTCATCCGCCTGTGCGGATTCAATCAACTCGCCGTCTTTTTCCACATTAATCGCATGCCCCGACACGCGTACCACGGTGCGGCACGGCAAGCCGATAATGGAATAACGCCCCCACTTTTCGCCGCCCTGCACGGATTCAAACAGGTATGAGTAGGGCCCGTCTGCCAGCTTAAGATAAGCGCTCAACGGCGTATCAAGATCCGCCAGCACTTCACGCATTAACGGAATACGGTTGTATCCCTGCGCTGCAAGCTTTTGGAATTCGTCATGCATCATATTAAAACCGCCCCTTAGTCTATCAGCCCAACAAACCTTGCAGTTCCAACATAGAATCAATTACCGCATCGGGATGCGACTCACGAATATCCACGCCGTGGTTGTAACCGTAAGTCACGCACACAATCTGAAAACCTGCGGCGCGCGCCGCTTTCACATCGCTCATCGAATCACCCACCATTAATGCATGGCGCGGCTCCACGCCCAGCAACGTGGCGGCGTGCAACAATGGCATGGGGTCGGGCTTTTTCTTCGCCACCGTATCGCCACTCACTACCGTCAAAAAATAATGGTAGATGCCCATATCTTTAAGCAGTGGTTCGGTAAACGCGGCCGCTTTATTGGTGACGCAACCGAGCTTGTAGCCCGCACCGTATAGGTAATCCAAGCCCTCGCGCACACCCGGATAAAGATTACTGCGCTTACTGGTGTTCTGTGCATACAGCGCCATGAAAATCGGCAATGCCTGCGCAAATAAAACCTCATCCGGCTCGCCATTCAACTCGTTGATGAGCGTACGCTTCACCAGACGCTCTACACCGTTACCGACCCATTCACGCACCCGCGCTTCGCCACGTATAGGCAAATCCAACTGCTGCATCATGGCGTCGGTGCAATACGCGAGATCCGGCACGCTGTCCACCAACGTGCCATCCAGGTCAATCAACACCATTTGCGGCTTTTTCAGCATGCTTACTTTCCAACCTTGGCTAACTCAGCGCGCATTGCCGCTACCACTGAATTGTAGCGCTGGGGGTCCGTGTCTTTTCCCGCGCCAAACAAAGCAGAGCCCGCAACGAAAGTATCTGCGCCTGCCTCGGCAATCTCACGAATGTTCGCCACGTTAACACCGCCATCAATCTCCAGACGGATATTACGGCCACTGTCATCAATTAAACGCCGCGCTTCGCGTAATTTATCCAGCGCGCCAGGAATAAATTTCTGCCCGCCAAAACCAGGGTTAACCGACATCAACAAAATCATGTCCACCTTATCCATCACGTGTTTCAGGTAATGCAACGGCGTAGCAGGATTAAACACCAGGCCGGATTTACACCCGTTATCACGCACCAGTTGCAGCGAGCGGTCTACATGCTCGGTCGCCTCGGGGTGGAAGGTAATATAAGTAGCGCCTGCTTTAGCAAAATCCGGGATAATACGATCCACCGGCTTTACCATCAGATGCACATCTATCGGCGCCGTGATGCCGTGCTTGCGCAGCGCTTCGCACAGCAAAGGGCCGATGGTCAGGTTCGGCACGTAATGGTTATCCATCACATCAAAGTGAACAATATCCGCGCCCGACTTTAGAACATTGTTGACTTCCTCCCCCAGCCGGGCAAAATCCGCTGACAGGATGGAAGGGGCTATCTTGTAATCTGATATGGCGTGATCTGACATAGCGTTTGGAACCTCATTTGACAAAGGGACACAATCTGAACTTAATAAAACATTCAGGTTAAATTGTTAATTTTACCTGATCTACAAGAAACTTTCACGGTAAAGCCTTGTCTCATTACGGTTGACCTTGGGCAAGTACCTTGCCCAAGGTCAACCTGCTAACCACTGGAAAATACCATGCTCATCGCCTTGCCACTGCATGTATTAGCCGCCATTATCTGGGTCGGCGGCATGTTCTTCGCTTATATGATACTGCGCGCTGTCGCTGCTTCACTACTCGAACCCCCCGCGAGATTGGCACTATGGTCACAGGTTTTTAAGCGGTTTTTTCCGTGGGTATGGGCCGCCATCATCGTGTTGCTGTCGAGCGGGCTGTGGATGACCTTTGTCGAATTTGGCGGCATGAAAAATGCTGGCAAACACATACATTTGATGCTCACGCTAGGCATCATCATGATGCTGTTATTCTTGCACCTGTTTTTTGCATATTACCGCAAATTAAACACCGCATTAGCCGCTAAAGATATCCCCGCCGCAGAGCAGCAGTTAAATAAAATCCGGCGCATGGTTGGCGTCAATTTGATTTTGGGGTTGGTCACCGCTGTTGTTGCCAGTGCGGGACGGTTTATTTAAGGGCGCCTTTTGAAAATTCGCCCCCGGATTTTTCAAGAGGGGGAAAATATTGCGCGTGTGTTTTCTTGATGGTTAAATATTTAACGTATTGGGGGTGGGCAACAATACGGTTCGGTTTAGCCGTTCGTGGTGAGCCCTTCGATAAACTCAGGAGAGCCCTGTTGAACCACCCGCCCCGCATCCAGAGCCCTTCGACAGGCTCAGGGCGAACGGGAAGCGTATTAAGCGAACAGTATTGGGGTAGGCAATGTTATTTACATCCCCCTCCCCATGCGGTCATCGCCCCTATCATTTCAGGCGCGGTTTTGTAGTCTGCATCAAGCTTACCAAGCAAACTGTATTGTGAGCATCCCCCGCTCACTCTGAACCCATGCCTGGCTGGACATCCGACGCACGACGGCGAAAACGTTTTGCCAAAACCTCATTTACTTCGCGGCGGCGATGGAACACCATTTCCTTTACTTCGTACATAGATACGCAGGGGAAGAGCTTGACGAAGACCAGAAACAGCAAACCAAACCAGCCAAAGCTGCCAAACACGATAGCCCATTGCACGACGCTCGGCCACAACATGTTCCACGCTTCGGGGGCATAACCATGCGCCAAGGTGGGCGCCACTATCATCCATCGCTCCAGCCACATGCCAACGTTCAGCAAGATCGACACAACCATCAAGGTAGGCATGTGACGGCGCACCTTCTGGAACGCCAGCGCAAAGGGTAACACCATGCCAAAAAATAACATGGTCCAGAAATAAGGAGCGAAGGGCCCAACAAATTTTGCAAGCAAGACTTCCTTGGGAACTTGATCATGGCTGTACCAGACGGTGGCGAATTCCACCAGATTCAGATAAGTCCACACCATCGCAATCGCGAACGTTAACTTGCAGGTCTTCTCCATGATGGCAACCGTCATGTATTCTTCCAGGCGGAAGAAATAGCGCAACATAATGAACAGGGTGATAATCCCTGCGCATCCGGAGTACAATGCGCCCGCCACGAAGTAAGGCGGGAAGCTCGTCACATGCCAGCCAGGCATGATGGACATGGCAAAGTCAGCCGCCACGATGGAATGCACCGACACCGCCAGCGGAATCAAAAAACAGGCCATTAACATATATGTCACGCGGAAATTCCGCCACTGGCGATCGGTACCCTGCCAACCCAAAGCCAGCATAGTGTAAAACGTCTTGCGCCAGCCGGTGGTATTGTCACGGCAAATCGCCAGATCAGGAATCATACCAATGAACAGGAACAACGCCGACGAAGTAAGATAAGTGGTAATGGCGAAGGTGTCCCACGCCAGCGGGGACCTGAAATTAGGCCAGATACCGCGATCAGAAACATAGGGAACAACCCAATAAAAGTTCCACACACGACCCAGGTGGATTAGCGGGAAAAAACCTGCTGTCATCAGCGAAAAGGTGGTCATCGCCTCTGCGAAACGGTAAATCGGTTTACGCCAGTCGGCATGAATAATATGCAGGATTGCCGACAACAAGGTTCCCGCATGGCTCATACCGATCCAGAAAATAAAGGTTGCGATATACAACCCCCACATGTGCGGCCGATTCAGATTGGCTACCCCTAAGCCCGTCTGATATTGATAGACTTCTGCAACCACAGCACACAACATCATGAGCAGACACACCGCGACCGCCACCCAGTAAGCCTTACGCGGACTCTGCATGGTCCGTAAAATATCCGCGTTGATCTGTACCCACTTGAGCTTTTCGTTGATGTCTTTATCCTTTACGTAACCCATGTCGTCCCTTCACTAAACTGTGTGTTGTGCGTCATTAACAAAACGCCGTTCCTGGAATGCCGAATAAAGGGGCGCCATCTTGCAGCTCCTGCAGCAGCGCCTGCCTTCTCAAATAAATGTAAATGCAATAATTATACCCGTCATATTATTGTCGGCCTGCATCCCGTTATCGCTCAACAAATGGGCGCAATGAAGGGGTAATTGCGCAGTATGCTCCTGTTTTGGCTGACACAGGTAAGTGGTTGCACCAGAAAAATATCTTGGGGTTTTACCTTCAAGCGCTTTCCTTGCTCTTTATAGGCTACAGAACTGTAAGAGGGGGGGACGGGTGAAATGCAAAAACACCCCGCCGATTCTTCATCAGCGGGGTGTTGGATTATTCTCCAAGCACAGAACTAAGATATTAAGGGGCTGATTTAATCAATCCATATCGAGTCAGTGACCAACGCATCGCGACAAAGGCGATGGCGGCTATAACCACTGTTACTCCAATACCAAACAACGAGGTCATCGGCATTTTATAAAATTGCGGCTCCACGGAACCGGCAATCCAGGTATAGCGCTCAATCCACGTACCTATAAAAATAGAGATGGCCACCATAAGAATCGTATTAGGATTATGGCGATTTGGCGTAAATACCAGGGTAACAAATGGAATAATAAATTTCAGCGCCAGGAACGTCCACCACAGCGGGCCAAAGCCGTGAAACATCATGTTTCTGTAACGAATTATTTCTTCTGGAAAACGGGCGTACCACATGATCAGGTACTGGGTAAAATACAGGTAAGTGAACAAAATGGTAAAGCCCAGTAAAAGCTGCGCCAGATAATTGAAAACAAACGGTTCAAACGGTTTGGTCAATCTCTCAGAGCGATACAGGAAAAACAGGAAAATAGTAAAAAATGCCAGGAAACCATGGAAATTACTTATAAAATGATAAGCGCCATAACTGGCACTATGCCAACCCGGCATCATGGTCATTTCAAAGTCCCACGCCACCATCGTTCCATACAGGAAGTAGGCAAAGGGAATCAACAAAGCCACATTGCGAAAACGACGTTGCGTCTTATAAGAACTATCGATTTCACTCTGGTGTTGCAGCTTGATAAACAACCCATACAGACCGACCACAATGAGAAAGCCAATGATCTGGCGACTTACCAGGAAGGTGTAGTTATGCCAACCTGACAAGTGCTGGTCACCATCATGCGCGTGCTCCAGCCACTGGAAGGTCGATTCCCCGTTGGCTAAAAGAACCAGCAACAATACAAATGTAATGGGAAACAATACCGCCAGTGAACACGCCAGCTTGCGCACCTGAAAACGCCACTTGCCATTTATCAAGTGCAATAATGCCGAAAGTGTCACGCCACCCAATGCAATGTATTGCAGGATAAGAAAATTCACAGTCAATACTGACCAACTACCAAAGTTTTCCATTTTGCCCCTCTGGCTTTCGTATTTCTAGTTTAAGTTTATTTGGTGGATGCGGTTGTGGCGGCAGGTTCGGCCGGTGGCTCAGATTGTGCGTCTTTTGCAAGCTGGTTACGCACATAGTTCACTACATGCCAACGCTCTTCAACGGACAAATCGTTTGCTCCCCTGCCATCCTCACGGGCGGTTGGTTTGCCATAGGCCGGCATAATGGCGCTACCAAAGGTAATAGTGCCAAAAATCCAACCTTCTGTCAGTTGCTTCTGCACATACTCGTCTACGAGACTGATCGCGCCAATCTTGGGGGTGATTGGAGCATCTGCGCGCCCCGTCAAGCCATGGCATGCTGCACAGTAAATCCTGAATAGGGTTTTGCCTGACTTCAAGGATGCATCACTTAATGGTACGGGATTAATCAGCCCTTTCGCTTCGTCACGATTGGCCACCGTAGTGGCAATGCCCTGAGTCGGTACAGACCGTGCCGGAAACGGCGCCATTACACCTTCCTGCGGTTTAATGCTCGGTTGATTCATCATGTCTTGAGACCACGGCCACGCAAACGCCGCCGTAGGCACTAGCATCAGCGATGCCACAGGCACCCGCATTGCAGCCAATAATGAGCCGACCAATGTTCTAACGGGCCTCATTTGCTCACCTCTTCCCGAATCTCGAGCACCTTATGTTGCCTGAATAATGCCTTGATCGGCTCATAGGTTTCTTCATTCAAGTCCAGAACTATAGCAATTTGATCCACACCAACCTTTTCACTGTATAACTTTTCCCTTTTGCCGAACAACAAGCCTGACAGCACCAGGAAACCGAGAACCGTAGCTATTACACTAAACAAAATAAACATTTCATAGGTCAGCACTATATTACTGGGAATCGGCACCACCGGCTTGCCACCCTGGGGTTGCACCAGGAAATCAGACTGTGATGTCACCAGAAAATAAAAGCCACCTATGATACCAAACAAGGAACCGCACAAGGTGACCCTCCGTACATGTGACGGACGCTCACCCAAAACCTCATCAATTTCCGGGTGCTCTATGGGTGACATTAGCCTCACATCATCCACCGTGACACCTGGAACCTTATTCTTCTTGATATCTTCAAGCGCACAGAAGACCTCTTCAAAGTCGGAGAAAAGACCCATAACGCTGTATTTTTTCCTCATGATTACGCCCCTTCTACGCTGGGTTTGCCAACAACATGCCCAGATCCCGCGTGGCTATGGCCGTGCTTATGGCCAAGCAAATCCTTCTTCTGGTGGAAGACCATTTCCTTCACTTCGTACATGGACACCATCGGGAATATTTTGCAGAAAACCAGGAAGATCATGCCAAACCAGCCAAGGCTACCAAACACAATACACCACTGTACAATGCTCGGCCACAGCATGTTCCATGATTCAGGATTATAGGCATGCGACAAGGTGGGACTGACGATCATCCAGCGCTCCAGCCACATACCAATGTTGAACAGAATGGACAGCACCATCAACGCGGCCATGTTACGCCGCAGCCTCTGGAAGGCCAGCGTAAAGGGTAACACCACAGCAAGAAACATCATGGCCCAGAAGTAAGGCGCAAACGGCCCATAAAACTTGGCGAGCAAGACTTCCTTGTCAGCTTGATTATGGCCGTACCAGACGGCGGCGAACTCCGCAAGAATCAGGTAAGTCCACACCATCGCAATGGCAAAGGTCATCTTGCAGAGCTTCTCCATAATGTTCACTGTCATATAATCTTCCAATCTGAAGAAGTAACGCATGATGATGAACAGCGTCATGATTCCGGCACAGCCCGAATACAGCGCGCCCGCCACAAAGTAGGGCGGAAAGCTTGTCACATGCCAACCCGGCATCAAGGACACCGCAAAATCAGAGGACACAACCGAGTGCACCGATATCGCCAAAGGAAGCAAGAAACAGGCCATGGTCATGTAGGTCTTGCGGAAGTTACGCCACTGGCGATCCGTACCCTGCCAACCCACAGACAGCACGACGTAGAGTTTTTTGCGCCAGCCACGGGCGTTATCACGGCAGATCGCCAGATCGGGAATCATGCCAACATAGAGGAATGTCAAGGAACAGGTGAGATACGTGGTGATAGCAAATGCGTCCCACACCAGGGGCGATCTGAAATTTGACCAAATTTCACGATCACTGACATAAGGAACCACCCAATACAAATTCCATACGCGACCCAAATGGATCATTGGAAAAATAGCCGCTGTCATCAATGCGACACTGGTCATCGCCTCAGCAAAGCGATAAATGGTTCTACGCCATTCGGCATGAATAATATGCAAAAAGGCCGACAACAGGGTTCCTGCATGGCTCGCGCCGACCCAGAAAATGAAGGTTGCAATATACAGGCCCCACATGTGTGAGCGGTTCAGATCAGCCACCCCTAACCCGTATCGGTATTGGTAGACTTCCGCAGTCAAGCCCACTAAAAACATGATGAAGCTTGTGGCCAGCGCGATCCAGTACGCCTTACGCGGCGTCTCCATATGACGCAGCACGTCCTCATTGATCTTGGCCCACTTGATCTCTTCGTCGATGGCTTTTTCGTCGATGTGTTTCATACTATCTCTTCACTAAACTTATTTGTTGGCGTCATTAACAAATGAATGACTCTTAAAATAATGAATGATCCCGTTCTTACACTTCACGCACGCGCTCCAGGTACATCACACTTGGATCGGTGTTCAACCCTTCCAGAATGCGATAACCGCGAAGCTCCTTGTTTTCTTTTGTCTGTTTATACGGACCCTGTTTCACCTGATGGGCATTCCACAATTTGGCAACCTGACTGTCGGGATCCATTTTGTCACCGAACACCAGTGCCGACGTTGGGCAGCTCTGCACGCAGGCAGTAGCAAACTCCCCGTCTTTCACTTTGCGGTTTTCCATCCTGGCTTCATCCTTGACAACGCGGATGCGGTGCACACAGAAAGTGCATTTTTCCATAACACCCTTGTCACGTACCGTCAGATCCGGATTAAGCTGCATGTGCAGCGGCTCGGGCCAAGCGTCTTCATAGTATGACCAGAAATTAAAGAAGCGCAAACGGTAAGGACAGTTGTTGGAACAGTAGCGCGAACCGATGCAACGGTTGTACACCTGCGCATTCAAGCCATCGGGCGTATGGTACGTCGCAGCCACCGGGCAGACTGGCTCACAGGTGGCCGAATGGCACTGCTGACACATCATCGGCAAGAAGCTGCCGCCAAAATCCTGATATTCGCTTTTGGTGCCGTGAAAACCAAATTGCTCATTGAAACCCTTGCCGTCGCGCTCAAGCATCCCTTCAGCAATGGGCGCAGGATTGCTGGGCTTGAGCGCGGAACGCGGCGCTGGCGGATTTCCCTCAATCCACGCATCCAGACTGTTTGAAGCAGTGGCCACATAGGGCTGCAGATCCGGTTCGTCCCAAAAGCGTTCGACACGCATCCAATGCATGCCCTGATTCTTCGCAAAACGCGTTTCACCTACCACGGGAAGGTTGTTCTCGGCATAGCAGGCCACCGAACAGGCGTTGCAACCGATGCATTTGTTCAAGTCAACCACCATAGCCCACTGGTGCTCATACTCGTGAAATCCGCCTTCTTCAGCACCCTTGCGGTACCTGGACCAGTCGTTGATAAGATTAGTAATTGACATTATTTTTTACCCTCTGTGTGATTAAACACATCTGATTTATTCAAAAGGTGCGGCGCCAGGAAATGCACGGCGCTGAAGAAAAATCCATTCATGGATTTTTCTTCAGCTTGTTTCAAGTGATAGTTTTAGGTTCAGCACGATTAAACACATCCGCAGTCACTGTTGCTACCATCTTGCGGCCAAGCTGGGTTTCGTTAGAACTTAACTTCACCAGGAACTCACGCCGCCCCGCCGCAGCCGCAGTGACGCGCGTGCCGTAAAGCGCCAACTCACCGGTTCTCGCGTCCGCACCCGGGCTGATGATTTTCAGGGGATTTACGCCGCGACCCTTCGCATATCTACCATATTCCTCATGCCCTTGACCCATAGGCACCGCAATGGCATCAATATGAATGCCTTTGTGAATATATACCTGCGCCTCAAGGGCGCCTTGATCTGAGGTGATGCGTAGAAAATCACCCTGCTCCACACCCAACCTGGCGGCGGTGGCGGGATGAATCTCTGCCCAGGAGGTCCAGACAATCTTGCTGATCTGATCAGGCGCTTCCTGCAACCAAGGCAAATTGGCATGACGACCGTCCCATAGGCCCAACCGCCCAGACGGCACGAGATGAAAAGGACGTTGGGCGTCTTCTTTGTATTCAGGAAGATTGATTTCAACCAGCCTGGGTTTTAGCGTACCCACAACGGTGGGCACTTCCAGCAACCCCTTCTGTAAGGTCTTGCCCCAGAACTCATCATTGGTGAGTGCACCGCCTTTGACGGTGGCTGGCAAGGCGGTAAAAGCGTTCTTCAAATAAGAGTAGTAATCCGTAAAGCTCTCATATTCTTTGACCTTACGCATTTTTAGAAACGCCAGCAACAAGTCACCAAAACCTTTGTTGGGATACAAAGGCTCCATGAGCGGTTGCTGAATGCTTACCACTTTTTGTTCGGGCTGGTAGATGCCCATGTGGGTACCCCAATCCTCATAGGGCGACAGCACCGGCAACACCAGGTCTGCGCTCAGAGCCGTTTCATCGGGGAAGTTCGAGAAAGCTACTTTAAAAGGAATGTTCTTGAGCTTTTCTGTCAGCCCCAGATGACTTGGCGCGGTATATACAGGATTTGCGCCATAGAAGAACACTACATCCAGGTTCTTTTTATCTGCCGCATCAGCAAAAGCGATGAGGTCGCGCGTGCCGCCCATTTTGGCTTCCATCTGCGGGAACGGCGAAGAACCACCGGCTACAATCGTCTTGCCAACATTCCCCAGCAGCATATTCAACATCATTACTGCAGCGGCAGCCGAGTAACCATGCGCATGCCCTTCCACAGAAGCCCCCGCCAGCACCAGGCTGGGCGAACGCTCTTTCAGGAGCGTTGCTATACGTGCCAGACGGTCAGCAGAGCTGCCGGTGATGCTGGCAACTTTTTCAGCATCGTGGCTGGCAATCAAGGCACGAATATTCTCAGGCACGCCTGCGGCATCAACGCCTTGTTTTAATAACTGGTTGGCGATACCCAAAGCAAACGCGCCTTCAGTGCCGGGACGTATTGGCACCCACAGGTCGGCATTACCGCCGGTCAAGGTCATTTTAGGCTCAACCTGAATCAGCACGCCACGCGGAGAACCGGTGCGGAACTTGGCATAAGCAGTCGAAAAATACACTGGGGATATGCCGGCACCCAGGAAGTCAGATCCAAACGACAATATTACCTTGGCTTCGTCGAGACGGTAACGCGGCATGGCCTCACCCAGCATGTCGAGATTAACCGCGCGGCCTACGGCATTATTGATGACCTCATGCACGAAGTGGTGTTGGGAACCCAGCGCCGCAAGATGCGCCGACAATAATACTGATTGATGGCCACTCACGGTGCCGGTGAACCAGGCAAAACGATCCCCCGCCAAACCTGAAGCCGCGCCGACTTTTTGTTCCAGTGCGCCCAAGGCCTCTTCCCACGTCACTTCCGTCAGAGAGCCGCCCTTGCGCAGCAGCGGTTTTTTGATGCGATCAGGGTTGTAATGGCCCTGCAAACCGGCCTGGCCCATCTGGCACAACTTGCCGTAGTTAATAGACGAATCGGGATTGCCTTCCATCTTGAGCACACGACCTTCACGGACACGACCATGCACTCCGCAACCAGCCGCACACTGTTGGCATGTAGAGGCGAACCAGACGCCAACTCCGGGAATAACATATTCTTCGGGCTGAAGATACGCAACAACTTCTTCTTTGCCTTCTTCCAGAGTAACGGTTGTTGGTCTATCGCAACCTGCGACGGCAACGCCCACGCCACTCCAACCCAGGATCTTCAAAAAGTCTCTGCGGTTGACGCCATTACCACTCATAAAAAACCACCCATCCTAAACTTAAACATGTAGCCAAAAACGCTGCGCACACCTCAAAACCTCAAGCGCACCCTGTTTTACTTGTGACATTTCCAACAGTCAAACGGACCCTTATTGGCTTCATGGCAACGCACACAAAAACCCATATTCAAAGGTTTGACTTTGTTCGCCACTGTCATTTGCTTGAGATCGCCATGACAGAATGCGCACACTTCGGAAACTCTATCCACAGACATGCCTTCATTATCAAAAACAAAGCGCTTCAGATGCTTCTCATGGGTAAAATGCACGAAATCCGGCACGTCATGGACTTTCTTCCATTTCACCGGCTCGCGCTTTTCCCAATACTCCGTCAACTGCTTGATACGCGGCTTGTCGGTAGCAATCATCGAATGGCAACCCATACACTTGCTGGTGGGCGGAATGCCGGCCACTTTGCTGCGCCGCGCATAGGTATGGCAATACATGCAATTGATGCCATTTACCTTGGTATGTATGTCATGAGGGAACTCGATAGGCTGCTCGACATGCTTGCCAGCATGCTCACCCTTGGGTGGCACGACGTTTGGCACACCCTTGGTTGTTGCACCGTTCTCCGCCCAAGCAGGCAACGCCAGGACGAGCAAACTTGCCAACACCAAGGCAAAGGTAATAACCCGCGATAATAATGGAGTAACAAAATAGTGTACGCCACGCCCACGATGCGCCCACGTCACCGGAACTGGCGCCACTGAACTGGCCTGCCTAAACAAAAAACAATAACCGCCTGACATCTTAACCCTCGATGGTGTTATCAAAAAAAATACTTCGGGATATACATCTTAAAAATTACAAGTGGAATGCCCCCACTGCACATTAAGACGAATCCGCCTCCTGAATCGAGCTTGACCTGCCCTACAGAAATGGCTCCGCAACAGCGGATGCCCGATACATACAAACAGTAACACCTAAAAAACAGCCAAGGCCGCACGCAGAAGCGCGCCAATAAAACTCAGGCGGGAGACACTTAAACAATGGGAAATACCAGGAAACAACCCCACCCTTAAAACCATCATCTAAACTCTTAAAATTGCCAGCTTGTACGTCCCGCCAGCAATTTCCGTATTTATTTTATTAGAATTTATATAAAGCCCTAATAATAATAGGTAATTATTTATGTATTTATTATGTGTAATACCCTGCTCATTGAATCCTAGAACAAGTTTATGGGGCATGTCAATGCCAAAAGAGGAAGTTTCTCAAGACAAGCCCCCAGAATTATTAAAAATCTCACCCAACGAGTATGCTGACGCAGAAAATAAGAAGGTAGTATTCCATATCATTCACATTTCCGCACTAACTCTTAAATTTGGCCAACCTGTTACAACGTTTTCGGTCGACTGAGGAATTTCTGAAGGGAGGAGGTCATGGCGCTGGAGATAATCCGCGTTTCGTCGTTCGCCACTAATCTTTGATCCGCGCCTGCGCCAGAATGGGCGCAGGTATTCGGGTAACAGTTGAGCTTGACCGTATCGTGAAACTTCTTCGCGCTTTAATTCAAAGTGTCTCGATATACATTTCGGTTAGTCCTGCCCAAAATTACCGGCGCTGGCCTGGAGCACGGCGCCGCAGGTGGTCGTGTTACCCGCGTAAGCAACCGCGATGCCGTCGATGAGGTG
>LNFF01000011.1 GCA_001464585.1 Gammaproteobacteria bacterium Ga0077554
CTCGTCAGGCCACGGATCAGATTGGCCGCCGTGGTGGTCTTGCCGGCATTCATCGCGGTGCCGACCACGGCCACCGTATAGGGCAAGGGACGCGGATGGCTCGGCTTTGCCACCGCAGCGCCAGACAGATTGATGCGTTGACCGTTGACATCGGCCAGCAAGCCAACGGGGACAATAACCGTAGGCGACTTCATATTGGCATGCCAGGACAACGCCCGCGCAGCGATACCGCCTGCCGCCACCAGATGGCACGCCGCCAGATCGTGCGGCACCTCCGCCTCGAATTGATCGGGGGCATAGCGGTTGCCATAACACACCACAACCTCATCCCCGGTAAACAGAATCGCACGGCGACCGTTCGTCAGCTCCAGGCCCGCATGCTGGCCGATCTTCTCCACCCTCGCTAACACCAGATCGCCGACGTTAGGCACAACATGGTCTCCCGTCAGCAATGCTCTGGCCGCCTCAAGGCTGACATGGCGCGGGGTGTAGGAAATCTTAGCGCGGCGAATACGTTCGTGGCTGAGAGGCAATATGTTCATGGTAAGCTCCTTGTAAACAATCGTTTTATCGTACGGAAAAAAATTTCCAGGTTCTTCAACAACTTCAATCCCGAAGCCGCCACACAACGATAGCTATGTTTTGTGACCACCCCATTACAGTAAAGGAGAGGAATTCTGCCGCTGTGGTTATTGCTGCTTAATCCGCTCCCTATGTATTGGGAATATATTCCCAATTACCGACGATGTCAACACTTTTTCTGAAGTGTGGGAAATATTTCTCATATATTTTTCCGGTGATAAAATGGCGGCAATAAAAAAGGGGCTTTCAAGCCCCTTTTTTATTGCCGCCATTTTTTAATCTCTTCAGGTTCAGACCCCTCGCTTCGCCCTCCCCGCCGCTTGCGGCGTTTACTGTCATCCCGAACGTAAGAATAACTGTCATCCCGAACGAAGTGAGGGATCTTCAGGATTCCTCGCGGTGCTCGGAATGACATGGGAATACTCCGCCCCTTGCGGCGGGGATCATTTATTCTTTCTCGATATGGGTCGCAATCTTGGTACTACTACCTTGCGTGTAATAATGTATTTTCAACTTGTCGCCCATCCGGATGTCGCCAAGATTCCTCAGATCGTCATCAAACAGGGTGAGATTATTGACAGTCACAGTACCGGCATCAAGGGTTACCGTCTTGTTGGCCGTACCAACGTTAGTGACTATCCCTTCAATATCGCCAGTGGCCTCCTGACGGAAAGAAATCTTCTTCGCGACAAGCACCCCACTACTGAGTGTGCCTTCCACTTCGATCTTTACATCATTCCCGAGCATGGAAGAACTATCGTTGCCATATAATGTTTGGGGTGTCACCCGCACAGCTTGACCATTCACCGTGAACGGATTCGTGCCCACAGTAAAGTCAGCGATCAACCCCTCAATCTGAACCTCCCCCCCTTCGGAGCCGCCTGCGGTGCAACTGTCGTCAAGTGTGATCTCAGTGAGAGACAGCGGGCTACTGGGTACTACGCTGCTCAGCTTGCCCTCGACACACGCACCATCGATTAATCCGGTGATTGGCGAGATGTCTCCGATATAATTTACTGCAACACCAGCCACGTTGAATGGCTCCTCAAGACTGACGAAACCACTGACAATACCCTTGATCTCAAACTCCGAAACCGACGGATCTTTCAGCTCGATGCGCGTTGCCTGAATATTACCGTTAGCGTCTATCAAACCGCTAACCTCGACCACTTGGCCGTCAGTAATCCCGGCAAACCCGGTTAATCCACCATCAAACACCGTCAGACTGGTCACCGTAACCGTTCTGCCCAGCACTGTGAAGGTATTGGTAACGGCATTAAGACTGCTCACCGGTCCCTGCACATCATCGGAATAAACAATTCTCCTGGCGGTGTAATTGGTGCCGCTACTGTCCTTCTCCCACTCGATCTTCACCACCATTCCGGTGCGCAGTTCACTTTCAGGCTGCTGCGGGCTATCCTCAATTTCAATCTCCGCCCCCGTGGTATGGAACTCGATGCCATTGACAAACACGCTGCCAAAACCCGTGATCGGCCCCTGGCTAACGCCCGTGCCGCCAATGCCACCGCCTGCGACGTCCGAACCACCGCCGCCGCAAGAAACCATGATCAATAGCGCCACAGATGCGAACAATCCCTTGTTGACCGTATTCATGATGGAGTCTCCGTTTGCGTATCAAAATCTTCTTCAAAATAGTAAACCCCAACGCCAGCACGCTTGCGTCCGGAGCCTTTTACAGCGGGATTAATGTCCCTGTCATGCGCAGAAAAGTGCTTGTCCAGGGTTTCCAAAAGTGCCTGCGAATCACGGGCGGCTTGCGCATGCAATGCAGGCAATACCTCGGCAGGCAAGTTGTCATAAATCACCTTGCGCTGGAACAGTTCAGTGCCTGTTGGGCAAATCAGGTTGTGGTCAAGAGTATTGAGCAGAAACTTCACGTCGGTGCCGAGAATTTCCAGCTTGGCAAGGTCATCGGTACGGGGAAGATAGGCGCGCGCCAACAGACGCACGCGGTCGTCTGGCAGGGTTTCAACAGCACCGACGTTGCGCAGCTCATCCAAAACGGCACGTGCGGGAACATCGCGGCTGAATGACTTCACCAGATCGGTAAATTCACCGTCCAGGCGCAGGTCGGCAGGCGCACCTCCGGGAGTATGGAAGCGTGAGTCACGTAACCAGCCGGTAATCACGCTGGCGGCACGGTTATACTGCTGCGCAACCGCCGCTTCATGAGGCCGGGTAATGAGTTGTAAGCGCACAATTTCTTTGCGCGATAAGCCAGTAATTACTGCGGCGCGAGACACTGAAGGTTTCTTGCCCGCCAGACCAAACTCGCGCATTGCAATATCGGCATACACCCAGCGCACGGTTTCTTCAAGAACGCCGCACGGCACGCCATTGCGCAGCATAATGCGCACCAAGGGGCGCAGCAAGCGCGTCACGGCAGAAACTAAAGCAGTAGAGAATTTTTCGGGCACGAGTGGGATTATATTCCCAATAAAAGACAAAGTCAAGGGCGGTGTATGATTACGCGGCTTGTCTCATTAACAAAGTGAGGTAAAAAGTCCAAAAAGCGGCTATTTCGGGTATTTTTCCTCAAGCAGTGCGGAAATAAGATCCCTCACTACGTTCGGGATGACGGTAAAAATGCCCGTCGAGACAAGGATTTCTCCCGGTGGTCGAAAGGACAGGGCGTGACGGGCATCTTCCGGTTATGACGCGGAGGCTGATTTAAATAAGGCCGGATCAAGATGGTGACGATGGAGCAGTTTGTAAAATTCGGTGCGGTTACGTTTTGCCAGCCGGGCGGCCTGGGTAACATTTCCATTAGTAATTTGCAGGAGTTGCGCCAGATATTCCCGTTCAAAGCGACCCTTGGCTTCCACTAGCGAGGGAATATCCGAAGATTTTTCGCGCAATGCTTTCTGCACAAGCTTGGCCGGAATAATCGGCGAAGTCGACAGGGCTACCATCTGTTCGACGACATTCAAAAGCTGCCGGACATTACCCGGCCAGGGCGCGGTGACAAGTAACTCCATGGCCTCAGAAGAGAAGCCTTCAAGATTTTTTTTGTTTTTATCTGCAAGCTGGGCAAGAAAGCGTGTGGCAAGCAGGGGTATATCTTCACGCCGCTGCATCAATGTCGGCAACTCGAGGGTGACGACATTTAGCCGGTAATATAAATCTTCACGAAAATCGCCTTTGGCCATTTGATCTTCGAGATTGCGGTGCGAGGCAGAGATCACCCGTACATCAACCGGTGTGCCTTGCGTGGAACCCACCGCACGCACTACACGTTCCTGCAATACCCGTAACAGCTTGGCCTGGAATGCCAGCGGCATGTCACCTATTTCATCGAGAAACAAGGTGCCTTTGTCAGCGGCCTCAAATAAGCCCTTATGGTTTTTGATGGCGCCGGTAAACGCGCCTTTCGCATAACCAAACAGCTCGGATTCAAGCAACGATTCGGGCATGGCGGCGCAGTTAATAGCGATAAAGGGCATGGCATTGCGCGGGCTGGCTTTATGCACTGCTTTGGCCAACATTTCTTTGCCGGTACCACTGTCACCATGAATGAAGACGCTGGCATCACTGCTGGCAACCAGACGCGCCTGACCCAACACATCTTCCATCAAAGGGCTGCGGGTAATAATGCTCTGACGCCACTCGGTATCTTGCTCGGATGATTCCGCCTGCTGATGATCGCCGTTAAGACGCGCGGCTTTTTCCACGTGATCGAGCAGGGATTTGCTATCGTAAGGTTTGGTTAGAAAACTGAATGCGCCGCGCCGCATGGCATGCACCGCATCGGGTACTGAGCCATGTGCAGTAAGAATAATGACGGGCAAGGTGGGATCGCGATCATGAATCGCATCAAACAGCGCCAATCCATCCATGCCCCCCATGCGTAAGTCGGTGATGGTGACATCGGGACGCGTCACGGTCATTTTAGCCAGCGCCTGTTCGCCGCTGCCAGCGGTAATGACTTCATAGCCTGCGGTTTTCAGACGTATGTCGAGCAACCGTAACAACCCGGGATCATCATCTACTACCAGTATTTTTTTCTTGGCTGGATTTATCATGGATTTATCATGGCGTACTATTTAGTCCGTCTGCGAATACTCTCTTCAATGGCCTTCAGCGTATCGAGTTTGAGCTGTAAATCCCCGTTACGCACAATCTCCTCGCGCAGCTTCGTTTCCATAACCAGGTAGCGTTCTTTCAAATTCTTATGGTCGACATCAAGGGTATTATAGCGTTCTTTCAGAGTCTTATGGTCGGCCTCAATGACATTATAGCGTTCTTTCACGGTGTTTTCACGCTCACCTGCCTCCTGCTGTTTTATCAGCAAGTGGCGCAATGCGTATGCATAATCCCTAAGTGTTTCATTTGCAAGGGTATTGTTGTTAATGTAACCATCCAGGAGACGTATCGCCCGTGCTTCATCGCGCTTTTCTTGCGGAGCCAGCATGCCTAATAGCATGGCCAATTTAATCCTTTCAATCACCCCGCGCTTTTCTTTGAAGGCCTGCTCTGCCCTCACAGCTTCTTTGTTGAGCAGTTCGGGGGTCAAGGTTACCATGTGCCGAAAATAGGTTACCAAAGGCGCCACACTACCGTACCGATCATTGATATGAACAGGCATTATGGTGGGAGGAGGCATTATGAGATAGGGAGGCTCTATGGAACATCCGGCAAGCACCATACTACTCAGCCACAATCCTGCAAGAACCTGTTTATAATCTCGCTGAAGGGCGCATCGCGGCGTTAAAAGTGTCCTCAAAATGCTCACATACTCCGTGTATGCTCCGCTTTTTCGGCCACTTTTGCCTTGCGCTGCATCCCTTGATCGAGATTCTAAACAGGTTCTAAAAATAATATTCTTTTTCATTATGCTCTGCTTACCGGTAAAGTAACTCTCAGGTGCGCGCCCCGAGAAATAATTGCATCTTCAATAACTTCGATGCTTCCCTCGTGTGCCATTACATATTCCTTGGCGATGGATAATCCCAGCCCACTGCCTTTGATATACCCGCCGTGAGGAATTTCACCCCGGTAAAATGTCTCAAATATCTTATCTTTTTCATTGGGTTGAATACCGGGCCCGGTGTCAATCACATCCAATACTGCGATGTCTGTCGCTTTGGAGGCTCCAGTATGGTATTCGGGGTTGGTAGCGCAGGCCAGGTGTATTTCAATTGTTCCGGCAGGGGACGTATATTTAACGGCATTCGATAATAAATTATCAAGCACTACCCGGAGTTTTTCCTTGTCACCCGCCACGGTTAATTCCACGCAATTTTTTTGCAGCTTGATACTTTTCGACATTAAAACGGGACGATGATCATCTATTACGCGATCTATCAACTCATGTAATTTTACCGGACTGAATTCCACGCGCGCGCTGCGTGCGCCCACAATGCTGAAATTCAGCAAATCTTCGATCATGCGTTGCAGTTGTATGCCATTTTGCCGCAATATGCGGGCAATATCGCGTTGCTCTTCCGTGAGTTTGCCGACTACCTCGTCAGTCAGCAGTTCACTGCCTTCACGAATCGCCGCTAACGGTGTTTTTAAATCATGCGAAATATTCCGTAAAAATTTACGCCGGTCTTCTTCAAGTTTTATGAGGCGCAAACGCAACCAGTCCAGCCGTCGTCCTAATGACTCCAGATCTTGTGGGCCAGTGATTGTAATGGGGGTAGCGAATTTAGCGTCGCCTAATTGCCGAATGGCTTGATCTATGTGCCGGATGGGGCGTGTAATGAGCAGTGTGAAGATCCAGATCAAGCCGATCACCCAGGGAATCAGCGCCACACCGGACCAGAGCAGCGTCTGCTGGGCTTTGCCTGCGGTCTCCTGGAGGATTGCGACTTTGCGGTCAACCAGTTCGCTGCTTTCAGTAAAAATGGCTTGAGCCATATCAGATAATTCAAAAAATTCCGATACGGCTTTTATGCTTTCGGCCGGAGGGACACTGGTATGAATACTTAATTTTTTGAACATGGCTTGCGCTTTGGTGATGAGCGCTTCAAGTTTTTCGCGCTGGGTTTTCTCCAGGGGAAGTGTTGCCAGTATGTTAGCGGTTTGTAACATTTCCTGATGGACTTTGGCATAGGCGCCAAACATGGCCTGGTCATCCAGCACTAAAAATTGCCGGGCGCTACGCTCCATGGCGGTAATTTCTTCCACCAGCATGCGGCTGTGGCTGGTGACTTGAACGGTCTGCTCCACGGCCTGTTCACTTTGCTCGACAAGCTTATCCACATAAAATACTGCCACGCCTAATGCAACCACCAACGGCACGGCGACAACGACAAACCCGATTAAAATAAGGGTCAGCACAGATTTCGGGCGGTAAAAACCCATAAAATCACCGTGCGGCGGCTGCTTGATAGCCTGAGCAGGCTTAGGGGCGTCAGGCAGTGAAATAGCGCCCGGCTTCACACACGGCTTCCGGGATTGTCGTTAAACAGCCCAGCGCGATCCGTAATCAAGACATCGTCAGGAATGAGCGCTTGAACTGGCGGAGTCAAGCCAAAATGCAAATAGGCATGACGGGTCGCCATGCGGCCCCGCGCGGTGCGCATCATGAATCCCTGCTGAATCAGAAAAGGCTCCAGCACATCTTCAATGGTGCCGCGCTCTTCGCCAATCGCGGCCGCCAGGCTGTCAACTCCGACCGGGCCTCCTTCGAATTTCTGCATAATGGCCAGCAGCAGGCGACGGTCCATGTTGTCAAACCCGTGCAGGTCAACTCCCAGCAAGTCCAGCGCACTGTCCGCAATGGCCTGAATAATGCGGCCATCGGCTTTTACCTGCGCAAAATCACGCACGCGCCGCAGCAGGCGATTGGCAATGCGCGGTGTACCCCGCGCGCGCCGCGCAATTTCATGCGCCCCATTTTTGTCGATAGACACATCTAAAATTCGCGCCGAGCGTTCAATAATAGTGGTGAGATCCGCTACAGAGTAGAACTCCAGGCGCTGCACAATACCAAAACGATCACGTAGCGGTGAGGTGAGTGAGCCTGCCCGCGTGGTGGCTCCCACCAGCGTAAAAGGCGGTAAATCCAGCTTGATGGAACGCGCCGCTGGCCCTTCACCAATCATGATGTCGAGCTGATAATCTTCCATGGCGGGATACAGCGTTTCTTCAATGATGGGACTCAGGCGGTGAATCTCATCAATAAACAGTACGTCATGCGGCTCAAGATTCGTCAGGATTGCCGCTAAATCACCAGGACGTTCCAATACCGGACCGGAGGTATGACGAATATTCACGCCCATTTCATTGGCGATAATATTAGCCAACGTAGTTTTGCCCAGGCCGGGAGGACCAAAAATAAGCGTGTGGTCCAACGCTTCGCCCCGGCCCCGCGCGGCATGGATAAATATTTCCATCTGATCACGCACGGCGTGCTGGCCCGTGTAATCTGCCAGTTTTGTGGGACGGATAGCGCGGTCAAGCACCTCGTCTTCCCGCAGGTTGGCGGGATTTATCAAGCGGTCAGTTTCAATCATGGGTACCGTGTTTCTTTACTAAACTGTCTCAATCGTATCCCATCATATCATGGGGACAGCTATTTTTTAGCATAAAAAAGCTTACCCCCTTGATCTTTTATAAAAATCTCAGTTACTATTCGGCAAGCTTTTTCCAAGAAAAAGCGCAGTGTTATTCACCTGGTACTCAACTTAAGTCATGATCGAGGATTAATACATGGCCGTAAAGAAGAAAAGCAGCACCCAATCAGTGAAAAAAACCGCAACAACTGCAAAAGCTAAACCTGCGGTAACAACCGCTTTCCGCACTCCCTTGACCAAATCACAGTTACTCATCGCACTCTCCGAAACCACCGGAGTACCGAAAAAACAAACCGCTGCTGTATTGCAGGAATTGTCTTCTGTAATCAGCCGCCACATTAAAAAAGGCGCGGCCGGCGTTTTTACATTGCCTGGCCTGGTAAAAATCAAAACCCTCAACAAACCGGCCCGCAAGGCTCGCAAGGGCGTCAACCCCTTCACCGGTGAAGAGATGCTGTTCAAGGCCAAGCCTGCCTCTACCGTCGTCAAGGTGCAAGCCCTGAAAGCTCTTAAGAGCATGGTCTAAGTTTTTCCACGCACGCCATCCACCGGTCAAGGGAAACACAGTCCCGGCGGATGGCGTGTGTTTTATCCCCCTGCTGCATGAACGCGGCATATTCTTTCAAACATCTGTCTTAAATAAAAATCCACGCAGCAAGCTGTGGGGTATTTCTATGTCATTCCGAGCACAGCGAGGAATCCTTGTCTCGAGTCTCGAACGAAGGTGAGAGAACTTTGAGAGATCTTGCAAGATCCCTCACTTCGCCTGAAATGATAAGGACGATGACAATAAACGCAACAAGCTGCGGGGAGAACGTAGCGAGGGACCCAAACCCGAAAAGATTAAAGCTCTGAAGACAGTGGTTTGTTCATAGGTTTATTCCTCTGTGCCGCATCATGACAACAATGACGGGCGGAATAATGAGCCATTGGAGAATTGGCGCGATCCCCGTGCCGACAATCGGCAGGGTCGGCATTTCTGCGGCATATTGCCACCGGTTAAGAATGTGAATCGCACTCGCCTCGAAGACCACGGTAATGATGATCCCTATAGCAATAAATCCGGCGACCTGAATTCCCGTGGGATGAAAAATCCAGTGACGCGATTTTGCGACCAGCGCGATAATCCAAAACGCAACGAGCAGAATGACGACGTCGCCGAGGGCGGCCCGTGTACAGTGAAGGGTCGCCTCGAAATGTGTCAGGCTATCCATGCTTTGAAACAACGGAGCTTGCCAAATCTCCCAGACAAAGTTGAGAAGAAAGCCGAAGATTGAAATGTTGATCTCAGGCGCATTGAGCTTGTTCATGGCGTGAATGGGCTGAACACTGTGATAAGCGTCATGTCGGCATCGGCAGCGCGGCAGGTGCCGCAGTCCTGCTAGACAGATGGATGCCCGCCAGCTTGGTGCGCTTCAACATCTTGGTATGTGACGCGGATCCGGCGGTGTTGACATGCGCGGAGTGCTCGCCGTGGCGAGAAGACGGCGTTGCAGAGATAGAGGCATCCCTTGCAGGGTTCGCCATGACTTGTGCATGACCAACCGGATGTTCGTGCCCACAAAGATGCTTGGGAACAAGCTCGCCGCCGCAGTGATGACCGCATTCGCGCACTTTCATCTTGATGGCATTGAGATCCGTCACCGTCTGGTCATACAACACCATCGCGCTGCCTGAAACGTTATTCACATCGACTTGCTTTACCCCCGGCAACTTGGCGAGTTGCTTCTCGACGCCCGGGGCACTCAATGGGGATAGCAGGTCGCGCACATCTATGATGATCGTTTTCATTGTTGCTCCTCAGAGCCTGTTCAATATTTCGATCAAGGGCGCATCGCGGCGTTGTAAACGTGCTCAAAATACTCACGTGCTAAGTGTAAACTCCGCTTTCAGGTTTATTTCCTGGTGTCGAAATAGGCGTGCAGCTCCACTTCCGTCGGTTGTTTTCGGAACACGACCTCATCATCCACGATTAAATTCGGCGAATGCCGGATGCCAAACTTTTGGACAAGGTCGGGGCAGTCTTCCGCCAAACACACGCGATAGGGAATGCGCAGGCATTCGAGTTCTTTTTCCAGGTCCAGACGATGCGTACAAGCCTTCGTCGCGATAATCATTACATCCATAATTGCCTCCAAAAAATACTTCGCGTTGTGCTGCGGCGCCCAGTTTTTGTCAACCATGGGCAGACATGGCACAGCGCGTTACGCTGTGCCATGCGTATCCTTACATGCCTTTCATGCCGCCATCCATCTTGCCACCCTTGGCATCACCACCCATCATGCCGTGACCGCCCATCGTACCTTGCATCATAGGCATGTCCTGCATCATCTTTGAGTGCTGTTGCATGAGCCGTTCGCGCTCCTGCGGATTTTTCGCATCCATGATCTTGTGCATGTGCTCGTGCATGCGGAGCATGTTTTCCTGCATCTTGCCCATCTGCATCTGTTTATCTTTGTCTGTCATGGTCGTTGCCGATTTCTTGTCTTTGTCGGAATGATGGGCTTCATCCGCCCAAGCAAGGGGCAAGGATAATGGCAGGGTAGCCAGTACAGCTATAAGAAGTGTTTTTTTCATTTTAAATCTCCATGGTGAGGTTGATAGAAAGGGTGTTTTACCGCAGATCAAGTGGCGCCTGCTTGGCGACACTCCCACTTACGGCGGTACAAATTTCACTACTTAGGACTCCGTTGTTGCAACGCCCTGATACAGCGACTCAGGATACATAAGGATTCTTATCCAACCCGATATTCCTTACAGCTTGGTGATCCTTCTTTAATTAGGCCGGTCACTTCTTCTGCCCGAAGATGACCCAAACCAGCACGACACCGAGACCGAGCATCAGTAAAGCAGGAATCCACATCCAACTGATTCCGCCCATCGTTCCATTTCCCATCATCCCGCCGCTCAGCGTTGCCCCTGTCATCGTGCCGCCACCGAACAGCAGAAGCAGTGCTACGACAATGGCAAACCCGATGACGAGGGCCGTTTTGGTTGTTACGTTCATGAGATTAAGCTCCGTATACTTTCCTGCATCACGCCTATGTGTTTGTCCATGTCTTGCGGGATTTTCATCGTAATCTCCAAAAATGAACTGATTAGAAACCTTAAATCCAAAATTCTACAACTACTTTTACAATAAAAATCCCCGCAGCAAGCTGCAGGGTATTTCCATGTCATTCCGAGCACAGCGAGGAATCTCGGGATGACAGTAAACGCAGCAAACTGCGGGGAGAGCGTAGCGAGGGATCCAGACCCGAAAAGATTGAAACTAAAGACTGTTCCACGCGTTACGGAACATAACTTGCTTGCTTGATAGTCAGGCTACCCTCGATATAGATACCAATCTTCAACTATCTTCACAAACATCTACCACGTTGGTCGGCGCTTCCGCCAAATAGGCGGAGATGTTTTCCAGTGTTGTCTGCAGAATGCGCTCCACGGCTTCGCGGCTGTTGAAAGCGATGTGTGGAGTAATGATCACCTGTTCATGTTTGGCGAGGACATGATTGCGGAGCACCGCCTGCAACTTATGCCCGTCGAACCGCCCGGACAGGAGTTCCCGTTCCTCGCGAACAGCCTCTTCCTCTTCGAGTACATCCAGTCCCGCTCCCGCAACTATCTCTTCATCCAGCGCCCACAGCAGAGCCTCGGTGTCGATCAAGCCGCCGCGTGCGGTATTGATGAGACAGACGCCTTTTTTCATTTTCTTGAAGGCCTGCGTTCCGATCAAATGTTGGGTTTCGGCGGTCAAGGGACAGTGCAGGCTGATTACGTCGGAACGCGTGAGTAGCGCATCAAAGCCAACATATTCAAAACCGAGCCGCTGGCTTGCTGCCACATCTTGATGGGGATCATAGGCCAGCACCCGCATCTCGAATCCCTTGGCGATGCGGATCACATGCTGGCCGATCTGGCCGGTGCCGATTACCCCCAGGACTTTGCCCATCAGATCGAAACCCTGCAGACCATGGAATGAAAAGTCGTTGCGCAGGGTGCGTTCGCGGGCTTGATAGATATTGCGTGACAGCGACAGCAGCAGGGCAAACGTATGCTCGGCGACAGTGTTGGCCCCGTAACTCGGGACATTGCTCACAACGATATTGTGCTTATGGCAGAACGCGGTATCGATATGGTCATATCCCGTCGAGCGGGTGGCAATCATCCGCAGGGAAGGCAGTTGGCTCAACACTGAGGCATCCAGATCGGAATAGATAAACACCGAGATAATTTGCGCATCGCCGATCTTGTCGAGGTCGATGCGGTCGGCCTCTTCGGCGTAATATCTGGCGCGCCACGCGGGCGGACACAGCCGCTTGAGGATAGCTTCCTCCCACGCTTCCACTTCCAGAAAAACGATCACCGGCGCTGCGGATACATCCGTCATAAACTGTTGTTGATTCAGGGTCATCGTGTCCTCAGCCATCCTCATCTTCAATAATATCTTGTTACATCCCCGGTTATTTCGCGAGCACACCATTTTCGAGATAGATAGCATCGTAGGCCAGCACGATCTGCGGATCAGGCAGAATCAGCCGCTCGTCCTTGTCTGCATAATAAAGTCGACTGAGCAGATCCTTGATGATGTTGAGCCGCGCCAAATGCTTGTCATCGGCGCGCACGATGGTCCACGGCGCGATGGGGTTGTGGGTGTGTGCCAGCATCTCGTCGCGCGCCAGGGTGTACTGCTTCCACTTCTTGAGTGCCTGGCTGTCAAGTGCGCTGACTTTCCATTGCGTGAGTGGATCACGCTTACGCTCATCCAGGCGTTGCTTCTGCTCGGGTTTGCTGATGTCGAGATAGTATTTGAGAAATTTGATTCCCGAACGTATCAACATATGCTCGAACTCTGACACCGAGCCCATGAACTCTTCGTATTCAGCATCCGTACAAAATCCCATGACGCGCTCGACGCCCGCGCGGTTGTACCAACTGCGGTTAAACAGCACGAGCTCCTGGGCTGCTGGCAAATAAGGGACGTAACGCTGAAAGTACCAGGAGGTACGGTCGCGGTCTGAGGGTTTGCCCAAAGCCACGACGCGTATTTCACGCGGACTCAAATGCTGGACGATGCGCTTGATCACGCCGTCCTTGCCGGCGGCGTCCCGGCCTTCAAAGATGATCAGGATTTTTTCATCGCACGAAATGAAATGCCGCTGCAGTTTAACCAGTTCAATCTGGAGCTTGTACAGGCTGTCCTTATAGGCCTTTTTTGAAATCGAGTGCGCGTGCGTGCTCAATTCAGTTTCGTCGGCTTTCTTGCTCATCTATTGCCTCATCAGCTTGCGATACAGAAAATTGTAAATGGGCACGTAGGCGAGACCCGCGTACGCGCCATATTAGCCGCAGCAACCACCCTTCCCTTGAGATTTCTGTGTAGTGTTGGTGGTATCCACGCCATACCCGGTCTTGATCCGCGTCAGTACCGCTTCGATTTCATTGATGGGGCAACCAGTAAGATCCTTGTTGATCTCGTCGACAATCCGGCTCGCAACTTCCTTGTGATAGTGTTTGCGCAACTCGCCCAGCGTGCGCGGCGGCGCGACGACAACGAGTGTCTCGAAATCGCCGCCAAGCGCGCGCTCGCGGAGCAGATCGGCGGCTTCAGCAGCGAAGCGATCCTCCCCAATCTGGTGGAAGTCGGTTTCCTCCATCGCACTGCGGCGGCTTCCGATGCTGGCGAAACTGCGTCCAGGCGCATCGCTCCCCTGATCGTGGCTGGGGGGATTGTCCTGCTCGCGATGCGCCTCGACACGCAGGTCGATCTGGGCTGCGTTGCCGTGATTGCGCAGGAAGAGCATTTTACGGCCATCGGCGACGAGCACCAGAGTGTTGTTGGGTAGGTTCATGGAGGTGTCCTCGGTTGTTGGTTCTGAAAGAAAAATATCAACCGCTCGGTTGCAGATACCATTTGACTACATCATTTGCCGAACAGTAACTTTGTTAAAGCTGTTTATATGAACGAATGTATTCAGTAACAAAAATGAACTACTTAGAAACCTTAAATAAATTCCATAATTTACCTGATTATTTTTACACTGAAAGTACAGGTTGTTCTGTGCGTTATGGAACATAACATTACTTGCTTATAATCAGTCTGCCACTGTTCTTTCAATGACAAATTCATGAACGGGGCCCGTGCAAAAAGCCTGCCGCGAGTGAAGATGGTGAAATGCACGCAGGGGATGCCGATTGGAATGGTCTCATTCTATTTTTCCTTCACATAGTGGTTTATTGCACCGAACTGCCACCATACCCCAAGGTTCAGAACCAGAACCGAACCCCTGCCACGGCCCGTACCTCCGCCGTTTCTTGTCCCGTAGCGCGGGCGTAATCGGCGGTGCCGCTGTACTTGCCCACCCATTCAACACCTATATACGGGGCGAACTCGCGCCGGATTTCGTAGCGCACACGCAGCGCCACGGTAATATCGGACAACCCGCTTCCCAGGCCGCGTTCGGCATCGGACTTGCCGTAGATATTGGTCTCGACTTTCGGTTGCAGGATCAGTTTTTGCGTGAGCAGCAGATCGTACTCCGCATCCAGCCGTAGCGCGCTGCGCCCCGCCTCGCCGACATAGGCGGCGACATCCACGTTGAACCAATAGGGTGCCAGCCCCTGAACGCCGAACGCCAGCCAGCTCCGATTCGGCCCTTCGCCGCTGTCGTAACGCACGCCGAGTTGCGTGTCCCAGAAGACCGCAACCGCGTGACCCCACAGCAGTTCGGTGCGCGCCTCTTTGAACCGGCCAGCGTCGACCTCGCCCTCGGCCTTCAGCACGGCGCGGTCGTAAGTGCGTCCGTACCAGGCCTGCAGGTCGTATTCCATGGACGTGCTGTCGTTCGTGCGCATGGCCTCCAGATTATCTATTAGCAACGACCCCACATTGAGTTCATCGGCAAGGCGCAACTTGAGGGGTCCGAAGTCATAGCCACCCGAGTAAGGAACGCCTACGAAATAACTTCCCCTTTTTGCCAGTTCAAATTTGGTAGAACCGTGTAATTCCATGCAGGCAGGAGGACATCGGCAACGACACGC
>LNFF01000012.1 GCA_001464585.1 Gammaproteobacteria bacterium Ga0077554
TTTACCCGAATCCATTTCGTCATTGCCGTGCCTTTTTTTGAAAACGGAAGACCATAGAATGACAAAAAATTATCGGTTTCGAAAGAGGTCTAATGAAGTTCTTGATACCCATCAGTGCAACAGTGAGCGCGTGCGATCATTTCCTGCGTCGGCAGTGGTGTACTACACCATGGCATTAAGTCTATACAGTGAGGCGGCCTATGAATCTGTGTTTGCGGCTGTTGCGCAAGGACTAGCTTGGAAAGATAAAACGCCCGTGGCCCCGGTGGTGGTGAAATCAGCCATCAGCAAAGCCCGCTCACGGCTCAAATGGAAGGCGCTACACGCTATTGCGTAGCGCTGCTGCTGCCCCTTGTCCAAGCCAGAGGATCAACAGGCCTTTTTTGCGGGATATCGTTTGGTTGCCATGGATGGCTCGAACTTTGAAGTGCCCGATGAGCAAGAGAACGTGAAGGCCTTCGGCTATCCAGGGAGCAGAACGGGTCAGTCAGGCTACCCGCAAGCACAGTGCGCCATTTTGACGGAATGTGGTAGCCATGCCATCCTCGATGCGGAGCTGGGCGCCTATAAACAGGCAGAATGGGACGTCGCCGCACCCTTGTTGCGCAGTCTCACACCCGACATGCTATGCATGGCTGACCGTGGCTTTGTGGGTTATGCCCATTGGCAGGCGGGATTGAGAACCGGTGCACAGCTATTGTGGCGCATGCCGAAAAGTTTGATTCTCCCTGTCGAAAAGACACTCGACGACGGATCTTATCTGAGCAGCCTCTACCCGAGTGCCGGCGACCGCAAGAAGAGGATCAACGGCATTGCGGTGCGGGTGATAGAATATACCTTGCCGCAGGTGTCTGATAGCGAGCCGATGTACCGTCTATTGACCACCTTACACAATGAAAAGGTAGCGCCCGCACAAGCGTTGGCGACGCTGTATCACGAACGATGGGAAGTGGAATGGGTGTTTGATGAACTCAAGACGCACCTGGCCCAACGTCGTCGTGTGTTGCGCAGTAAAACACCGGAATTGGTGCGTCAAGAATTTTATGGCTGGGTAATGGCGCACTATGCTGTGCGCTGGTTGATGTATCAAGGCGCAACACGCGCGGGTATACCTGGGCGCACATTATCCTTCACTGCCAACGTACAGGTGCTGCGCCGGAATCTACCCCATGCTGGGGTCATTTCCCCCTGTGCGCCAAAATAAATGGTATCGGCAGTTGTTTGAGGTGGTAGCAAAATTGTTGTGTGAAAGTAGTCGCGGGCGTATCAAGCCGCGTAGGGTTAAACGCAGAAACTCTCCCTTCGCGCCGCACCAACGCCCTCGACCTGTAGCTTCAAAAATTGACTTTACGCCGAAGATTAAACCACCAAATTTACTTAAGTGAACAGTATTGAGACCTGACCCCAATCTCATGATCCCCAAGCATGTGGCTTGCATTGCGAATAACGTGTGGTGCAGAAGTCCAGACTTGACCTGACAGTCACTGCGAAAAAACCGGTAACTGTCAGGTCAAGTCTGGACTTCTACAAATCTGCATGCGTTTACTTTCTGCTACGAAGAACTTCTGCACATTTTCCATTTTTCGGGTGCGTCGCATGGGCGGAAGGCTGTTGATAAACGTCTGCCCGTACGGTTTTGAAAACAGACGGGGATCGCAGATCATCATGACGCCGCAATCATTCACATCGCGGATCAAACGTCCCACACCTTGTTTGAGCATAATCACTGCGGCGGGTAGTTGATAATCCATAAACGGATTGCCGCCTTGGCGGCGCAACGTGTCGAGCCGCGCCTGTAATACCGGGTCGCCCAGCGCGGCAAACGGGAGCTTGTCGATGATGACACATGACAGCGCCGGGCCGCGTACATCAACGCCTTCCCAGAAACTGCTGGTGCCTAACAGGATGGCGTTGCCGAGCGCGCGAAAGCGTTCCAGCAGCTCGCCACGCGGCGAGCTGCCTTGCATTAACAGGGGATAGTCGACGCGGCCTTGCAAGGCCGTCCAGGCTTCCTGCAAGGCACGGTGGCTGGTGAACAACATGAATGCACGGCCACGGCTGGCTTCCAGCACCGGCACAGCGGCTTCCACTACGGCGGCGGTGTAGGCAGGGCTATTGGGGTCGGGCAGATCCGGCGGCGCATAAAAAACCGCGTTACGCGCAAAATCAAACGGGCTGTCCCAGCGTTTGGTGATGGTGCCCTGCAACGCTAAACGCTGTGAAAAATGTTCGAAGCTATCGCCCACTGCCAGCGTGGCGGAAGTGAATATCCAGGCGCATTTGCGTGCCTGCATGTGCGCCTGAAAAATCGGGGCGATGTCCAGCGGCGTACGGTTGAGCGTAAAACTGCGCGTGTAGGTTTCCAGCCACTGCACATGATTTTCCTGCGCGGTGCTGGTGAAGGCATCCAGACGTTGCAGCAATTCTTCGGCACGCTGCGTGCAACTTTCCAGGCCTTTACCGCGTACTGCAGCGGGCTTTAAGGCGGTACGCAGCGCTGTGAGGGCCGCGTGCAATTGTTGCAGCGCCGCAGTCACTTCGGGCTGACTGGATACTTCGCTCCACGGCAAGCGCCGCGTCTGCATACCAAGCGCCAAACGCAAATCCAGTGCGGATTTTTTCAAGGCATCGGCTGTGGTGGGAAGTTCTTGCATGTCGCCTGCTTCACGCAGATGTTCAGTAACGGTGTCGTCGGCCAGTTCCAGTAATTGACGGCTGCTGAATACGCTGCCGAAAAAATTTGACGCCACTTCTGGCAGTTGATGCGCTTCATCGATGATGAAAGCATTCGCGCCCGGCAGTAATTCACCAAAGCCTTCGTCTTTGAGCGCCATGTCGGCAAACAGCAGATGATGATTGACGACGACCAGATCTGCCTCTTGCGCGGCACGGCGGGCTTTGACCACATGACAGTCTGTGAATGAGGGGCACTCCTGCCCCAGGCAATTATCGCTGGTGGAGGTGACATCAAACCACAGCGTGGAGTCTTCGGGCAGATCAACATATTCGGCGATGTCACCGCTGCGGGTGCGCCCGGCCCATTCGCGGATGCTGTGCAATGCGGTGCGCTCTTCGCGGGTACGCGGGCGCCCATCAAGTTCGGCCATTTCCAGCCGGTATAAACACAGATAATTGGCGCGACCCTTGAGCAAGGCGGTGCGCACTGATACGCCCAGCGCGTTACGCACCACCGGCAGATCGCGGTGATAAAGTTGGTCTTGCAGATTTTTGGTGCCGGTGGAAATAATGATTTTTTTGCCGGACATCAGCGCCGGAACAAGATAGGCATAAGTCTTGCCCGTGCCAGTGCCAGCTTCACTGATGAGCACGCTGTCGTTATGCAACGCCTCAGCCACGGCATGCGCCATCTCTTGCTGCGGTGCACGCGGTGCGAAGCCTGGGATGTGTTGCGCCAATGGTCCATTTGGACCGAGTAATCCATCGCCGTGGGCATCAAGAAATACGGCACCGCGCAGTTCGGCAGATGATGTCATCAAAAGGCCTTACACATATTCTCAGGCGTTATTCCAGATTTCATCATCTTCGGCACCATTTTCTCGCGTCCATACCAAACGGCTGATCGCCTTGAATTTGGCGACTGACATGGCGCCACGCTTGTTGCGGTTACTGATGTTAGAGTCTGCCACCGCTTGCATGATGTCTTCGCGCCGGGCTTCGTAAATTTCGAAGGCCTCAAGATTTTCATCCATTAACACCAACATGACGCTGTCCCAGTCCTGTTCTATTTTAAGCTGACCGATACGCTGTCCGGTTTTGCCTTCATCAAAAATAGTGCGGCCTTTGATCTGGATGCGCATGCCGGCGCGCTTGCCCCGCCCAATGGCGTCGTAACCGCCGGGTTTGGGCTCACAGATTTCAAGATCCATCAATCGTGCGGCGTCATATTCGGCGATTTCTGCGCTCACTCCTCCGAGCGGCCGCCCAGTCGCTTTGCGGTATTCAGCAGAGAGCCGACGCGCTTCTGCAATTAATTTATCTACAGAATAAACAGCCACAGTGGATTCCTTTTACAGACACCCTTGCCAGACATTCGCTCAAAACCCGGATCCCTCACTCTCGTTCGGGATGACAACTCTCTGTCATTTCGACCGAAGGCGACCGCCATGGATGGCGGAAGGTAGAGCAACGCAGGAGCAGTTGCCGGGAGAAATCTTGCTTCATTTCTTACGTGCTCTGGCAATAATATTATTATTCAGTGGGCGCAGAGGGTGATCCTCGCCGACCAAGGCATTGGATTTTGTTGCCAGATGCACGGCTTGCTGGCGATTTCTTGCTTCCAGATGCGCCATAGCCAGACGATTCCAGATCCAGGCATTGCGCGGTTCCATGCGCAACGCCCGCTCGAGAGTAGTGATGGCTAAATCAAACCTGCGCATCTGCATGTATTCTTCAGCCTTTTGCAGCATGGTCCGTGCGCCCGCCCCCGCCTGCGGTGCTGCACTTTCATTGGATCGCGCAGACTCGCCTGCGGATGTCGGCGCCCCAGTCGGCAACTCGGCGCGGCTATCCGCCGGCTTTGGCTCCGTTGTGCAGCCAGCTACCGCCAACAGCAGGCTCATTATAATTACCTGAACGTGGCCCAATATTGTTCGCTTAATAAAGACGGGGCAGGTTACATAATCCGTGTCATTCCGAGCGCAGCGAGGAATCCTGCAAGATCTCTCACATTGGTTCGAGACAAGGATTTCTCCCTTCGGTCGAAATGACAGTCGGGAGAGATTGACGTGGATAACATTACTCCCCCTCAAAGCGAACAGTATTGGAACCTGACCATATTTAGAATGGCCTGCCATTCTCCATAATATCAATCAAATACCCCCTTTAAAATGTCCAAGGTCTTTTCAACAACCCCGTCTATCGGTAAATCCTCTATATTCATTATATCCATTTCTGGTTCAATGAAGGGCGCGCTTTGGCAGGGTCCCGTCTGCGCCGGACTTGAGCCGCGCATGTACGGTAGGTTTGCGGCACCATAACACCCTTCTTCAGTGCGCAATCCGGTGGCCGGGTCCGTCCACGTCCATTCTATACCCGCTGGAGCCTCCAGGCGCAGCGGTTGAGCGCCGATGCGCAACATGATATCGCCCCACGCCTGCAACGCACCCGTGGCGCCATTTAAGCCAGTTGACCGGTTATCATCACGACCTAACCATACTACGCCCAGCTTATCCCCGGTAAATCCGGCAAACCAACTGTCGCGCAGATTATCGGTCGTACCCGTTTTGCCAGCCACGGCCCATTCGCCGGGAATGCGTGAATATAATGAAGCGCCGGTGCCATAGCGCATCACATCCTGCATGGCGCGATTCAGCAAAAATACCGGTGCCGGTTCCACCGCCTGCCGTACCGTAACATCATAATGGCGTAATCGCTTGCCTTCTACACTTAATACTTCACGGATAGTGCGTAACGGGGTATGAAACCCGCCACTGGCAAGGGTCTGATACATTTGCGCCACCTGAAAAGGATCCATCGCCACCGCCCCCAGTAACACCGAGGGATACGGGCGGAAGCTTTCTGCCACACCCAGGCGCGCCATCATATGCAACACGCGGCCCACGCCTACGTCCATCCCCAGACGCACCGTGGCGACATTATAAGAATGCGCCAGGGATGCTCTCAGCGACACATCGCCGTGAAATGCACGATCATAATTAGCGGGTCTCCACGTCCCTCCCCCCGGATTTTTCAAGGATAACGGACTATCATCCAGCAACGTCGCCAAAGTATATTGCTTGGGATTCGCCAGGGCAGTGAGATACACCGCCGGTTTCACCAGTGACCCGATCGAGCGTTTGGCATCGAGGGCGCGATTAAAGCCGGCAAAGTCAGCCTCACGCCCCCCCGCTACCGCCAGCACTTCGCCATTATCGCTGCTGGTAATAATCGCCGCGCCTTCGAGGCTGTCGCGCGGTAAACGCTGCTGTCTTTCAAGTTTGTCAATGCGCGCCGACAACGCATTCACCACCCGGTTCTGAATCAGTGGATCAAGCGTAGTAAAAACTTGCAGCCCTGCAGAATTAAGATCCTGTTCGGAATAGTCACGCTGTAACTGACGACGCACCAGATCAATAAATGCCGGCGCGAAGGACAGTCCCCCGCTGGATGCCTTGGCCTGCACACCCAGCGACAAGGCTTGCGCTACTTTAGATTCTTTTTTGGTGATGCCACCCTGTTCCTCAAGAATATCCAGCACCTGATTGCGTCGCGCCAGCGCACGCTTGGGCTGGCGGCGCGGATCATAATATGAAGGGCCGCGCACCATCCCCACCAGCAGTGCGATTTCCGGCAGCTTCAAATCACTTAAGGGACGACGAAAATAAAACCAACTGGCACGCCCAAAACCGTGTATGGCGTGTTTGCCAAATTGGCCCAGATAAATTTCATTACAATACGCTTCAAGAATTTCTTTCTTGTCGTAATGGATTTCCAGCAGCCATGCCATGATGGCTTCTTTAATTTTGCGCGTTATAGTGCGCTCGCTGGTGAGGAAAAAGTTTTTTACCAACTGCTGGGTCAGGGTACTGCCGCCCTGCACCATTTCCCCGGCACGCACATCTGCCCACAGGGCGCGCATTACCGCAAGAGGATCTACGCCATGGTGAGCATAGAATTTACGGTCTTCTACCGCCAGCAAAGCCTTGATTAACACTGGCGGCACTTCATTCAAACGCACAAACACCCGGTCTTCATTGTGCGCCGGATAAATTTTGCCGATCAGCACCGGGTCAAGGCGCACCAGATCCCGTGACGCACCGCTATCCAGGTGTTGCAGACTCACCAGGCGCTCACCTTCAAAACGCACGCGTAGCGGAATGGATTCTTCCTTGCCATCGCCAAAGGTAAAAGGGCGGGTTACTATCTGAAATTCTTCGCCATGCCGCACGTAGCTGCCACTGAGGCGTTCACCCTGGGTACGGCGATATCCCAGCAATTGCAGTTCTTCAAGAAATTGCGCGCTGCTCAACGGCGCGCCCGCAAAAAGCTCCAGCGGCCGCGCATACACTTGCGACGGCCAAGCCCAGCGATTCCCCTCAAACTGACGACGCACGGTATTATCAAGGTAGGCCACATAGCCCAGCGCCGCCAACGACAGCACCACAACCACATAGGCTATCAATGGGCGGCGCCAATTTGCACCCCGCGCCGGGGAAGAAGGCGGGCGCCCAGCGCCAGGATCAGGCACAGAGGTCATACGCGCGCTATCTCAAGATCGTCGGGATCAACATCGTCTGACCCAACATATTCTGGGAAATAATAACTATTCTTCCTCCTCGTCCCGCCAATCATCTTCGATCTCTTTCGAGCGTAAATCTTCAAGCGATTCCGTCCATTCTTCATCGTCCATATCAGCATCGCTGACTGCCAGATCATCATCAGACGAGCCTGTCCACCCATCGGGAGCCACAATTGACTTCACATCCCATTCATACCAGGTATCGAGATCCTCCACGTTTACATCACCGTCGATGTATTGCATTTCAAAGGTAGCCTCGTCTTCATCCAGGGATGTCACCTTGAATTCAGTGCCGTCATCAAGACGCCTGTACCACTTGTCTACTATCGGGTCGGCTTCCGTTGGCATACTACCCCCTTAAAGAATTTAACTGCGTTGATGCCGGGCAATTTTTTCACGCAACTGCGACGCCGCCGTTTCAGTCAATATCAAACGCCGCTCGTCATACACGTCAGCATTCAACGCGCGTGCAAGCTGCCGGGCGGTGTCGTGCATGCGGGTAAAGGCATCCAGTCCGTTAATGGGTGCAGCAGTAGCACCAGGCAAACGCATGAACAGCGTCACGCCGGGCGTGGTCAACTGTTCGATCTCGTCCATCTTGAAAACACCGGGATTAAGAATGTTGGCAAGGCTAAATAGCGGCTCGTCCTTCGGGTTTGTTGAGGATACATAATGAAAAATTCCGGGATCACCATACTGCATGCCAGCGCTGCGCACGGCACTGACGACACGCGGACCATCTAACCACTGTTCCTGACTGGCAATGATATTCAACACCACGATCAATTCGCGGGGTGTGTCCGGCGGCTTGTCCATTGTTGGTGGTTCGGCAACGGTGTCAGCGACGCTCTCCTGCTGCGCTGCGCGTGGTGACACGTCCGCAAAGAATGGCTCCAGTAATGGTTCGTCCACACTCTCATCGTCAGCAGGTTTCTGCCCCCGCATACGCTGGGCAGGATGCCCGAGTGCAGTGGGCGCAGGGATGCGCGAGAACTGCCGCCGTGTGCGCGTCACGGGAACAATCTCCCAATCATCGGCAGGATCAGTGTCTCCCGCGCTATCTTGCGCCCGGCTCGTGATTTTCGGAGTGGATTCGCTCACCACAACGCGTTTGCCCACCACACCTTTATTGCGCGTAAACCACAACACAACAACGGCGAGGACACTCACCGCAATCAAACCTAATATAATCGTCACGCCATCCATAAAAACGAAATTCTCCACCGCGTGTGAACTAGCCTGCTGCAACCAATTTAACCGCCTCTTCCACGTCCACCGTCACCAGCCGCGATACGCCGGGCTCGTGCATGGTCACGCCCATCAAATGTTCGGCCATTTCCATGGTGGCCTTATTATGGGTAATGTACACAAATTGGATGCGTTCTGACATCTCTTTCACCAATTTGCAGAAGCGGCCGACGTTGGCTTCATCGAGCGGTGCGTCCACTTCGTCGAGCATACAGAACGGCGCCGGATTCAGCTCGAAAATGGCGAACACCAGCGCCACCGCCGTCAGCGCCTTTTCGCCGCCCGACAGCAGATGAATGGTACTGTTGCGCTTGCCCGGTGGACGCGCCATGACGGTGACGCCGGTATCCAGCAAGTCATCGCCGGTCAACTCCAGGTAAGCCTGGCCGCCGCCGAACAGGCGCGGGAACATGGCTTGCAGGCCGGTGTTGACCTTGTCAAAAGTATCCTTGAAAGTGTCGCGGGTTTCACGGTCGATTTTGCGGATAGCGTTTTCCAGGGTGGTGAGCGCCTCCATCAAATCGGCGTTTTGTGCATCCAGATACGCCTTGCGCTCGGATTGCGCGGCGAATTCGTCGATGGCCGCCAGATTGATCGCGCCGAGACGCTGAATCTGCTGGGTAATACGTTCGACCTGCGCCTGCCATTCGCCTTCAGAGGCTTCGGCGGGCATCGCCGCCAACAGTTCATCCAGCACAAAGCCGCCTTTATGCTTATCGGCGGCAAGCTGCTCCTGCAAAGTCTCGCGGCGCACTTTGACTTCCTGCCAGTGCATGCGCAACTGATCAAGCTCATCACGCAAACGTCGTACTTTTTGCTCGGTAGCCTGATGTTCGTTACTGGCCTGACGCAAAATATGGTCGCATTCTTCAACGCGCCGCCGCGCCTGGGCAAGCTCGGCTTCCACCGCCAGACGGCGGCCGAGCATCTGCTCCAGCTCTGCGGCCATGTCACGCAAGGGTTGTTCGCTGGCGGCCAGCGCCGCCGTCAACTCTTCACGGCGCTGTGTCAAATGGCCGATCTGTTCCTGGGCGCGCGTCATTCTTTGCTGAGTGGCGGCGAGTTGGGTGCGCACAGTTTGAATGCGTAGCGCCACCTGGTGAGCAGCATCACGGTCACCACGCGCCTGCATGCGCACCTGATCCAGCGCGTTGCGATGCTCATCGCGCTGCCGCGTCAGGTCATCACGATGCAGCGCATGACCTTCAGTAGCGCCCAGCGCATCTTCCAGACGCAGGCGCGCCTCTGCGATTTCCTGCTCATCACTGATTTTTTGTTGCCGCACATCGTCGATCTCATGGTGCAAACGGCTACTGCGTGACAGCATTTGTTCCCGGCGTGCCTGCTTGCCGCTGGCCTGGGCGCGCACTTCGCCACGACGGTGCGCCGCTTCGTTCAAGGCCTTTTGACTTTGCTCACGCAAAATCTCAAGTGATTTCAAATTTTCCTGATTATCTTTTTGATTGATCTCAAGTTCATCAATAGTTTCCGACAGATCATCCATCTGCCGCAGCAACTCTTTGATCTCCTGCTCACGCGACAACACACCAGCCTTTTCATCGGCATCACCCACTACGCGCAACCAGTTAGTGCCGAGCCAGACACCTTCGCGGGTAATCACCGACTGGTGCGGCGCCAGTTGCGCACGCAGTGTCAGGGCATGCGCCACGTCATCCGCAATACAAACGCCAGACAACAACGCATCAAGCGACCACGGCGACTGTATTTTGCTTAACAGAGGATTTAACCCGGACATCGAAGACGCGGGCGCAGGCGGCTGCTCCCGGCATCCTGCCTCTCGCAGCACTAGCACTTCCCTGTGCGGCGCAGCCAGATCAAACACCGCCAGCTTGCCGTGCTGCAAAGTGCCCAGCAGGTTGGCAATATTCTCCATGCCCTGCACGCACACCGCTTCGAGATTAAAGCCCAGCACATGCTCCACAGCATGCTCCCAGCCCGTTTCGACTTTCAAGCCCTGCGCCAAACGTTGCGCACCATCAAGCTGGTGCTGCTTCAGCCAGGATGTCACTGCCGCGCCCGCGCCGCTTTTACCCAACGCCTGCTGCTGCAACACCTCCAGCGAGGCATGGCGACCTTTCATGGCCTGTAAACGACCACGTTGTGCATTCAAATCACTGGCGAGGCGGTTATGATTATCGCGCTCAGCAGCAATGCGTGCCTGATGATCCTGAACCTCGTGTTCATAATTCGCCACTTGTTCATCGAGCATCATGCGTTGTTCGCTGAGCGCGGCGATCTCTTCTTCGAGCGTGCCGGTCGACAGGCCACGCTGCTCATCTTCAAGACGCGCCAGACGTTGCTCAATCTGCCGCAGATGCTGCTCAAGCTGCTGGATACGCGCGCGCTCCACCTCGGCGGCGCGTAGCTGCGCGCTGGCCTGGGTGTTGAACTCATCCCACGCCTGCTGCCAGGTGTGCTGCGCCGCCTCGGCAACGGCCAGTGCGGCCGACGACAGCGCTTCCACTTCCTGCGTGCGCGTCAACGCCGCTTCGTCGCCGCGCAATGATTGCGCCAGATCAGTGATCGACTGATCATCGTTGACCAGATGGGTTTGCGATTCATTCCACGCCTGCTCCACCCGCGCCAGATCGTGCTGCTGTTGCTGGCGCGTTTCGCGGGCATGGTGCAGCGCCTGTTCCAACCGCGCAATCTCCGCGCCGGTGCTGTAATAATGCCCCTGAACCTGATTAAAGGCCTCATTCTCTTCAATATGCTGCTCGCGCTGCTGCTCGATAACCGCCTCGATCTTGCGCAACTCCGCCAGCGCCGCTTCCAGGGCGGTTTCCTGCGCCGCAATCTGCCGTTGCTGTTCGTGGGTACCCGCATCCAGCACCCGCCAGCGCAACGCCAGCAGTTGCGCCTTGAACAACCGCTCCTGCTGTTTCAGCTCCTGATATTTTTCCGCAACCTTCGCCTGGCGTTGCAGAGTTTGAAGTTGTTTCTCAATTTCTGATCGTATGTCATTTAATCTGCTGAGATTTTCCTGCGCGTGGCGCATCCGGGTTTCGGTCTCGCGGCGGCGTTCTTTGTATTTTGAAATACCCGCCGCCTCTTCAAGAAAAACCCGCAATTCGTCCGGCTTGGCCTCGATCAGACGCGAAATCATCCCCTGTTCGATAATCGCATAACTGCGCGGCCCCAGCCCGGTGCCGAGAAAAATGTCGGTAATGTCGCGGCGTCGGCAATGCACACCGTTCAGATAGTAACGGGACTGCCCATCACGCGACACCTGGCGCTTCACCGAAATCTCGCTGTAGGCCGCGTATTCACCGCCCAGTCGCCCGTCGCTATTATCAAACACCAGCTCAATCGCCGCGTGCCCCACCGGCTTGCGCGACGACGACCCGTTAAAAATAACATCGGCCATCGACTCGCCACGCAGGTGCTTGGCCGAACTTTCGCCCATCACCCAGCGCACCGCATCAATAGTATTGGATTTGCCACACCCGTTCGGCCCGACAATACCAATCAAATTACTCGGCAAATTGATGGTGGTAGGGTCGACAAACGACTTGAAACCGGCAAGCTTGATCTTCTTCAGACGCATGAGAACCCAATATTTGGCAAAATAAAGGGGTAGTATACAAGACAACCCCCGCCCCGCGAAGCCTTCCGCGCGGTGGGATCAGGACTCCCTCATAAAAATCGACCCGAAAAATCCAATAGGCGCTTTATCATGAAACATTCGCTAAAGCCAAGATCCCTCCCCCCGCTTTCGCGAGGGTCGGGATGACAACCCCCTGTCATTTCGACCACCGGGAGAAATCCTTGTCTCGACTGCAGGCGACCGCCATGGATGGCGGAAGGTAGAGCAACGCAGGAGCAGTTGCCGGGAGAGATCTTTTCATTTCTGCGCTCCCTCAGCAAATAGAGTATTGGGAACCCATAAATCAAACCCACAAGTCTTCCATTCCCAGCGCTCCTTGAGGAAAAATACCCGAAATCGCTGCTTTTTGTAAGTTTTACACTCACTTTTTTAGTGAGGTGACCCTGGCGGTGGGATAAAGAGTTGGGGCTTATCTGACAAGAACAATGCTGGCACCGATAGTGGCATTGATGCTGAGGACGGACGTTCCTGAGAAGCCGTAAAGGTCGATATTGTTGTCGGTGGCGAGGCCGTAGCAATTACTGAAGCCGATGCCTCCGGGCAATGTGCCTGCGCCACTTAAACGCACCATCTGCCAACTTCATGATGCGTGATTCTTCATCCCTGATCTGTCGCGCTGGGCATTAGAGTCTAGCCGTGAGGGGCTTTGTCGCCCGGCTTTTTCCAGTTCATAACGCGCTCTGGCACGCTGCTCAATTTTGGCTTTGGCAACCTCCCAACCTCCAGGATGGCAAGTCTATACTTTGCATCGCTTGACCTCTTCGGCAGGGTGGTATGATCCCCACCTTCTGTTCCGCTGGTATGAATGCACGGCTACACGCGATTCTGTCGCCGCAGCTTCATGCCGAGCAGACCCAGACCTGCGAGCATCATCAGGTAGGTCTCGGGTTCGGGCACGGGCGAGAGCAGTAACACGCGGCAGTTGCCTGTCGTGTTGCAACCTGTGGCTGCGATCTGGCCAGAGTTGTTGATATCTTGAGCGCTGGAGATTGTCCAACCCGACAGCGGATCGATCAGGCTGTTGAGGTTGGTCATGACACCGTCGCTGTAGAGGAAGGCACGGCTGTTACCGCCGCCGGTGCAGAACCAGCCCACGACTTGGCCGCTGGCGTTGATGCCAGTGGCCTCTCCATTATCGCCGCCCAAAGGTGCCAAGGTCGGTGACAGAATAGCGCGGCACGGCCTGCGCGGCGCCACTTAACATCCCTGCTACTAACAAGGTGACCACTGCTCGTTTCGATTTCAGTTTCATTGACGTTCTCCCAAAAAATCAGTTTCAATTGGAAAGGTTTTGATTGAAATTCGCCTGAGATATCTGCCTATACCTCGCTTACGACTGTACGCTGTTCCGGCGCCGCAGCTTCATACCGAGTAGACCTATCCCCACGAGCATCATCAGGTAAATCTCGGGTTCAGGCACGGGCGAGAGCAGTAACGCGCGGCAGAGGTTTCTCCCATCACTTATGCTGCAACTATTAGCAGCGATCTGGCCTGAGTCGTTGATAGCTGCGGCATTGGAGATTGTCCAACCCGACAGCGGGTCGATCAAGCTATTGAGATTGGTCATGGTGCCGTCACTGTAGAGAAAGGCATGATGAGCAGCATTGCCAGCGATCTGTGAACTGCCAACGATCTGGCCAAGCTCGTTGATATCAGAAGCGCCGCTATTCGTCCCACCCAGGGTGCCAAGATCCATCATACGGCCGTCATGATAAAGGAAGGCATGAAAAGCAGCATCGCCGGCGATCTGTGAACCGCCCACGATCTGGCCAAGGTCGTTGATATCAGAAGCGCCGCTACTCGTCCCACCCAAGGTGCCAAGGTCGATCATGGTGCCGCCACTGTAGAGAAAGGCATGGGTGTCGGCATCGCCGAAACTAACTTCGTCGGTGATGTCTGAACTGCCTACGATCTGGCCGCGGTCGTTGATACCACTAGCGCTGGTGCGGGTGCCACCGAAGGAGCCAAGGTCGGTCAGACTGCCCTCGCTATAGAGGAAAGCGCGGGTCTGGGAAAAGCCCACGACCTGACTGCTCGCGTTGATATCCGTGGCAATGCTAGTGGGGGGGGCCGCCGGGCAAGGTACCCAGGTTGGTAAAGGTACCGCCGCTGTAAAGAAAGGCCTGTTGATCACCCCTATTAGTAGCTGCACCTACCACTTGACCACGGTCGTTGATGCCATAGGCGGAGCTAGATCCACCACCGTCATTAGGTGCCAAGGTCGGTCATAACGCCGCCGCTGTAAAGGAAGGCATGAGGGCGGAAGGCCCTGCTTTCGCGGAAAACGCCGGATGAACCCACAACCTGGCCGCTGTTATTGATGTCGCTGGCATCGCTACCATAAACGCCACCCAAGGTACCAAGGTCTGTAACGGAATAGCGTGGCACGGCTTGGGCAGTGCTACCCAACAACATGACAGCCGCTGACAAGGCGACCACTGCTCGTTTAAATTTCAGTTTCATTGACATTCTCCTAAGAAATCCTGTTCGTTAGAAAGATATTAATATTCACCTGAGAAATCCGACTATACCACTGTATTTCGAAAAGTGATTTGTAATAATAAAATGTTCTCCTCACCAAGCCTTTTATCACCGGAGTGTTACACCCTCATGTCAGGACATGCCTTAAACATAGGCCGTTTGGTTTATGGCGTGCGGGGCACGCCGAGGGACACGATTTTTTCGAAACTCAGAATTTTAGATATACGACTGTGGCACCCATCTGAGAAGCCACGGCTCTGAGAATATTTTTGCGGAGCCAGTAATAGCCATTCTGTATTTTTACAGTCATTTATTACATTGTTTCCTAATTGAGACAATAATTAAAGGTAATGGTATTGTTAATTTAAATTATAACTTCTATAGCGTTATAAACTGATACGCTTTCAAAATTCATTATCATGTCGAGTCACGACAGAACCCTTTATCGACCAAAGTTAAACTAAGTAATTGTTACTATGATATTTTATTTTTTTAAAAAATGACTCGCGGAGGATTCATATCAAAAATATCTCACCCCAGCAGAAAGCATGTTTAGCTGGATCTGCACCAAATTAACAATATTTAAAGCAAAAAATCAATTAAATGTAACTTACATACCGCTTGAAAGTGTCCTCCAATAGAGACACCTCCAAACCCTGCCAAGGGTAATATTAAGAACTCTTCCCTTTGATTTTATTTGTTTTTTTTATATGGCATGTATTTTGCTTGAGCTAAGTGAAAAGTGCCGGTTGTGTTTTGATCATGTAGGGGCTCATGCAAGCGCACAATGCGAGAAGCGGGCGTTACGCATATAAAATATGAAACTCGTTAAAGTCGCAACCAAACATACTGTTGCAGTTAGTTCTTAACCCCGATGTCCTGTAATTCATCAAAGATTAAAGGTATTCATTAACCTTACCGATAATACATACACATGTCGAAATGGCGTTATCTATATAAGATTGAAACTCTCTGTATCTACTTTAGAAATTTTCTTTAAAGGCCAGGATTTGTTATATGGCCATGCCGGAGCAATACCCCATGAAAACACGTTTTTTCCTTTTTTTGTTACTGGTTTTACCAGTGAAACTTGCCAGCGCGGCCACCTATTATGTGGATGCCAGCCACGGCAACGACCAATGGAGCGGAAGCCAACCCTCTCGTATTGACTCACCCACAACCGATGGTCCCTGGCAATCACTTGCCAAAGTTTCTGCAAAATTGTTGATGCCGGGAGATAGCGTACTGCTCAAATGTGGTGGTATCTGGCACGAAACGCTGAGGCTTCAAAGTTCGGGTACAGCCGCCAGCCCTATAACTATTGGTGCTTATCCGAACGCTTGTGCCAACAAACCAACCATCAATGGTTCAACCCCTATCCCTCCCCATAACTGGATTCGTGATACTGGCAATATCTATAAGGTATCTACAGCCATTGACTTGATCACATTCGGCGCCTTTGAAAATGGCTTGGGTAACTGGACGAAATGGTCTCCTGAAAATAACGCCACAATGAGCCTCACCAACGATTGCGCCCAGCCAAATACTACCTGTATGTCATTTAGCGTCGGTTCAATATATGGCATTGCCACCAGTAATTATTTCACTATTCAAGGCAAGCAGTCTTACACGGCAACCTTTACCGTGAAGGCGCCACAGGGCGTCCGTGTTGAGGCGATCCTTCGTCGTGGCGCTTCGCCTTGGGACACGCTCGGTCTTGCCACATTCATAACCGGTACGGGCGCCTGGCAGACTTTCGTCGTGCCCTTCGTTGCAACGACCAGCCTATCGCATAATGCACGCCTCGACTTTGTAGTTCCTGCTGGCTTTAACATTGGCCTGGACAATGTAAAACTTACCACGGCGCTCACCGATGTGGGTGGCGTGTTCGACAGCGGCAAAGCCATCAACGTCGCGCACCATCCAAACCGCGGCCATGATCCGCTCCAGCCTCAATCACTTTTCCATTCTATCGCCGAAGACGCTGATCAAGTGAGTATTCCCGGCAGTACTGGCAGCACCTACCTCACAACGGGCGCCGATCTTTCGGCTTCAGCTCTTACAGCTATCGTACCGGGCACCGGGATTCGCATTCGCCCGAACGGATGGACTATAAATGACCGTAAAATCTCTTCTGTTTCGGGTTCACGCCTGTACTTTGACAGCCCCACAGAGTCACTTAAAAAAGACTGGGGTTATTTTCTCTATGGTCAGCGCTGGATGCTTGATGAACCAGGCGAGTGGCATTTTGACGCCGCAACAAAAACTGTCTCTGTATGGATGGCAGATAATGCCCATCCCGGCAGTCGTATCTCGGTAGGCCAGTCTTTCTCAGGCATCGAAGCCAGCAACCTGAGCCATATACGTATTGACGGTCTGGCTATTCGGAATGTGGGCACGGGTGTACATATGCCGCAAGCCACTAACATCGTACTGCGCAATTTGACCATATCCGATACCTTAGGTTTTGGGGTTAGAACCTTGCTGTCTAAAGACAGTGGCATAGAAAACAGTCAGATTATTCGAACGCTAGGTGATGCTATTTCTGCTTCTCCCATCGGGCTCGATTCAGACCGTTTTCATGCATATGACAATCTCATTATAGACAGCAGCATTCAATCCATGAATGGGGTCGTCAGCAGCCTGCCTGTCCCTGCAAGAGTAGCGATAGAAGCAGGAAGAAGCGCAACTATTCGGGGAAACCGCATTTATGGAACAGCCTATATAGGCATTTTACCCTCTGGCAACAGCCTCATTTCCGACAACCACCTTGAAAATACGTGCCTGGTCCTGGATGACTGCGCCGCTATCTATACGTGGGGTCAGAACCATAACAGTACCATTGAAAATAACACCATACATCATGTAGTGGGCAACATTTTAGGAAAAGCGCCCAATCTTGGAAGCCATGGACAGGGTATCTATCTGGACGAGCTTTCCTCAGGAATCACTATCCGAGGCAACACCGTTGTTGACGCAGACAATGGCATTCAGCTTCATAACGCCGCAAACAACCGGATCGAAAACAATACGTTGTATGGCAATCGTCGCCATCAAATCTGGTTTCAGGAGGGGAGTAACCGCCTCAGTACAGACGGGGATATTCACAGTAATCTCGTTCTTGGCAACCGAATGTTTCCAACCTCGACTGCACTTGCAATCCGGCATGAAACCTACCTGCCAAAAGCCAATACGGATCGCTTTGCCAGTTATGACCGCAATCTCTATTTCACCTTTTTGTGGCCCACCATTTCTTCCGAATCCTGGCCGGGTGGAGCCGCAACTTACACTTTCCCAAAATGGCAAGCCGCCGTTACTTCTACTAATCTACCGCGCAATTTAGATCCGACATCCCGCGAAGTAAATAGCGCCACTCTGGGGTATGCCGCATTTCGCACGCTCGGAGGGAATATTGTGCCTTACGGCAACCTGAGCAGGGGCACAGCAGGGTGGGGAGAATGGAATCAGACAGCCCCTTATGGCCAAATGGTAATGGAACAGTGTACGCCTGCCATTCAATGTTTGCGGTTTACGGCCGGTGCCTCAGAGAGTCTATTGCATACCCATAACTTCTCTGTACAACAAGATCAGTGGTACAAAATCAGTTTCGACCTTAAAGCCGGCAGCAATGGTCAAACAGTTTACGTCGCACCACGTCGCGGCGGAGGTGGCTCCAATGGCTATGAGGAACTGATGGGGTCTCCCTGGAAATGGAAGGTGACAGGCACTACAAACCTGCAACGTTACAGCTTCATTTTCAAAGCGTCGAAAACGGTGAATGCATTTGACCCGGTTACCCTGGATCGTGGTGCCAGAGTCGATTTTCACGGCATATCACCAGGTGAGAATATAAGCGTAGCAAACCTTGAGATCGCTCCTTTAACCCCTATTGAGGCAACACTGCGCAGCCATATTCTCATCAACCCTACCGGTACTGCATTGCAGCTAAACTGCCCCGATGGAACCAACGCCCTCTTGTGCAGCCAATATGTTCGGTTCACCGATAGCCAAAGCATCACTTGGCCTTACGCTGTCCCGCCACATGGATCAGAGATTATTTATTCTCGCGATAGCAGTCTTACGGATGGGGATGGAGATGGCATTCCCGACTCTCAGGATACTTGTAAAGGAACACTAGCGGCGCAAGTAGTTAATGCAGCCGGATGTGCTTTAGGGCAGTAATAAGAAAACAATGTGGATGAAGTCCAATTTTGGATGGGCAAGTTTTTCATCCAAAAATCGTCCGCGCGGCTGTTCGACAAAACTCAGCCGCGCGTTACCATTGCACCGCCAGTGTTCGCTCTTTCCCTGTGTTGATCACATATGGGACGGCGATACCCCTTATTCTGGTCAAAAACGGTAACCGGATATGTAAAGATACATCTTTGTTATTGATCTTCGCTCCTATGTCTCTTGGTCTCGCAAAACATTCAAAATCCCACGCGCGCAAAACTCCCAACTATATCTCTCCGCTATCTTGGCAATTTCGAATTTATCCGGTATCGGTCCTGCTAATAGCTCGGCTATCTGTGCTGCAGCACTTTGCGGATCATCGGGTGACACATAGCAAGCTGCGCCACACGTCACCTCCCGCAAAGAAGGAATATCACTACACAGGACGGGGGTGCCGTGTGACATTGCCTCAACAGGTGGGAAACCAAACCCCTCAATCCGCGACAAAAATACAAAAAGCCGAGCATGCGCATAATATCCATGCAAATCGGCGTCCGACAGGCCACGCACCGCCTGCACCCCTGGAGCGCCGTGACTGTCAGACCCGCAAAGTACCAATGGTAGCGGATCTTGCACAAGCCCCCGATAATGTTGATACGCTTCAAGTACACCCACAGCGTTTTTATGGGGTAAACCCGAGGCGATAGCAAAGATAAATGGCACGCTTAACGGAGGATTGCCTGGGGCTGTGGTCGGGATGCCGTTATGCACCACAGTCACACCCTCAATGCGCCCTAGGCGATTTCGTATATCGGTGGCCGTGGCCTGGGAAATTGCTATAATCCGGTCTGCACCCAGGATGCTTTGCGTCAAGCCATGATTAACCACCAACTCCTCCACCCAACCAAAATATCCTGGAAAATGCTCTGCATACCATAGCGGGATCAGATCATGAGTAACCACAACAGAGCGTGTACGCGGCGAAAAAAGGTGGAGGCCATTAGGCAGAAAGCCCTTAGGCGAAAAATAGACATCAGCCTGCTGTCGGCGAACTTCCACCGCCGCGCCAACGCGTAGCCACAACTGCCGAGCAAGCTTTCCCGGAGCTTCATCACGAAATATTTTCATATCAACACGCGAATGTCTGATATCAAAATCAGGTGCGCAAGCACCATTACACGCCACCACAAACTCTACAGTCTCTTCAGAAACTTCGACAAGAGCGCGCAGCAAATTCTTTGCATAGTTGTAGATACCGAGACTCTTACCTGCTCCGGGTGCAAGCTCGTACGCGTCAAAAAAGACTCTTAACTGCCCGTTAAGTTTACTCATTAGGTCAGTAATTTAAACAACAGACATTGAGGAATGTTCTCTATAAAATACGGCTTTTCATATAAATCTGTTACCAAAATCATCTTCTTGTGAGTAGCCATTGTTTTTACTGACAAATACCGACTCCTTTCCAACCAGAGAAAAAGTTGTGGGCATGGATCAGATCGGTTTAACGGAAGATCAGTTCAGTCAGATAATACGCCGTACGGCGGGGACTCTGCTGTGTGGCCTCACTGTACCGGCCATATCCGCCATTACATGAATCAGCGCTGACGAAATAGGCGCAACTGTGTTTCATCTAGCTTAAGGTCAACATACCGGTATGCCTATCTGGCTAGTGGTGTTACCCAGCATATCCATTCCAGAATAAAAACCCCCACTCATTTCCGGGCACAGCGAGGAATCTTAAGCAAGATCACTCACTTCGTTCGGGATGACAATAAACGCAGCAAACTACGGGGGAATCAAACCCGAAGAGATTAAAACTTTCGCAGCTTACGGTTCGTAATTTAGGAATTCAGCCAGCTTTCCAGCTATGCCCCCGGTTTCAAAACAGTCGAGGTAGCGCCTACGGGCTGCGATACGCGCCTTCTCCATAATCACCTCGGAATCAAGCCAATCGATAATAGTGCGCGCGGCTGAATATGCATCATCCAGGGGGATAAATTGCCCCTCCTCACCCTCTCTGAATACTTCAGGAATACCGCCCACAGCGGGTGCAAAAATAGGAAGGCCACGCGACAGCGCCTCAAGCAGGGTCAAAGGCATATTTTCCATTCGCGCCACATGCAGGCAGGCACGATGCGTAGGCATCAGCGCAGCTGCATGAGCAACAAATCCCTTAAAACGAACCTGCTTCTCAATACTTAACTCGTGTGCGCGCTTTTCCAGCATTGCGCGGTCGGGGCCATCACCCACCACGGTGAGGCTGAGGGTGCGTCCAAGCTGAGCGGCAGCCCATACTATTTCCAGGGCATAGTGTTGGTTCTTGCGATATTCCAGCGTACCAATGGTAATGAGGTCATTGCGTTCAGCCACAAAAACCGGCTCACCGGGATCAGCGAGAAAGTTAGGGATCACCTGTGACCGTACCCGTCCAAGGGCAGGAATTCGCTGCTGGAGTTCGCGCCGCATGAAATCAGACACAAAGACCAGTGCGTCTACATCGGGCAACACTCTCTCTTCAAGCGCACGGATCGAGTGGAATAGCGCACCCTCTCGCGAGATTGCTCCCTTATCCGCCCACTCGTCGGCTTGCGAGATATTGAAGTGGGTCATCATTATCACCCGCTGGTGTTTCGACACTCGCGCACTGAGTGCCGCTTGCGCAGAAAGGGGACATTGCGCATAGACCACGCATGCTATCCCCATTTGCAGGCGGCGTTTTAAGGCCTGGCATAAAAAATAGGCGTGCCAGTGCCGATACCACCACACACTCATCTCTGAATTAAACAGATTAACCAGTTTACGCATACCGAATGCCGGGTATACTTGCCAAAGGGGCGCACTGTAAGGCGTGATCAGATCACAGTCCCGTCCTGTTTCGTGCAGGTACGCCATAAATGAACGAAAGTGAGTTTGAACACCTGTCTCACCCTCGGGTCGCATTATCGTCGCGATGAGTATTGGTTTAGACATGTGAGGACTCCATAACAGTAAACTGGGCTTGATTGTCATTGGGCGCCCTATAAATCATTGTTAATGTCATTCTCTTATTGCCTGGCAATCGCTTAAATACTACAAATCCCGTGCGCGGGACTGGCCTGTCTAATCGCATTCCTCAAGCCACGCGCTGCGTTCTCAAATGTGTACTCTGAGACACGTTCACGACTGCTTTGCGAAAAGCGGCTATAATGTGCCTCATTCGTAAGCAGATGGACCGCAGCCTCCGCCCATTGCGCAACATCGAGTTTTCTGACGTAGCCATTATTTCCATCCAGCACGAGCTCCCCTGCCGCCCCCGCATGGGGTGAGACGATCACCGGTAGTCCGGCCGCACACGCCTCATTGGCGACCACTCCCCAAGGATCCCATTCAGACGGGAAGAGAAAAATGCGGGCATCTGCGTATCGAGACGGAAGCTCGGCTTGCGTGACGTATCCATGAAAGCGGGTATCGACGAAATCCGAAATCTGGGCAGCGTAATCGCGCATCTCGGGCTCCATCACGCCATTACCAACAAGATCGATTGAGGTCCGCCGTCCCAGAAGAATGGCCACTTCTCGCGCCACCTGCATTGCAAACAGCGGTCGCTTATGCGGCACAAAGCGCCCACAAAAAATGAAGTCTACTGGCATTGCTGATCTCGGCAGGGAAAAACGGTTGTTCTCTGCGCATAACACAGACTTGTGAACCCGATCCTCAGGCATGCCATATTGTCTGTACAAATCGCGGGAACCTTCACAAGCACCGACAAACGAAGCGCTACGCGCAAACACTCTGCGGCGCACAAAGCGATGCAGCCATGATAGAGATTTCTCCGACTGCGCAGTGCCGTCGGTCATCGCCACATGCGGCACCCCGTGCGTGACGGCCCAGGCAAAAGCATAAAGGTAGGTGGGGATGAAACCGGTTGTGATGACAACATCCGGGCGCAGTCGGTTTAGCAAGAACCATATACCCAAATTGCTATGCATAAAGCGTCGTTCCATTGCCCAGTAACGACCAGTCAAGAAGTGGGGCGTAAATCCAAACGCTGCCGAGTCAAGCGAGGCATCTATGTGCGGCTGCGTGCAGTAAATAACGTCGAGATGGATATCCCCAGCTTCTGCGACACGGCCCCATCCAGGGACGCGATAAGGCGCAGGGGTATTAGTTACAATGACCGCATTGATTACACCATTCAACCGTGCTGTTCCTCTTAAAAAAACCTAAACACACTTCACTCGCAGATTTCCTCAACGAAAAAGTCCCGCTCTTTTCTAGCCCGGCTCGGCCGGAATGCACACTATTGGCCAGTATGCTTGTCCACGCTCCCCGCTATAAGAATCATGAGTTTACCAATACGGATCCGTTGCGTCACAGCCCAATTGAACAGCCGCGATGAATAGCCACCTATGATAGTGTCGTTACACATCATATGCAGTAGAGAAGGGATCAATTAAGAAAAGCGAATGGCTTGAATATGTGTGCGACAACTCCTCCCCCATACGAAAAGGGAGAGACGCGTATCCTCATTTCAACATATACAATAGCCATCAACAACATCGGCACTGCCCAGAGCATCCCATAACGTAGCCGTAGCAATGCACAAACGATGACACCCACCATCAGCGTCCTGAATAATTCGACATAAAAATACATTCTGAGGAAAGGCGTAGGAGCTAACGACACGCCTATTAAAAATCCCGAGTATACGATCGCCACTGCCGCGAGAATATCCAGGAAATGTTTGGGCTCCTCTAAACGCGAACGGACAAACATAAAAACCAATAAAATGCTGATGTCCATCACGATGACTATTAAGCTTATTTCGCCAACTGATTCCCCGCTTTGATAATAATCGAACCCAGGCCCCACTAGCAAATATGCCAGCCCAACCGCAAGGAATACGCATGAAAGCAAAGCCACTCTACCCCATGCCAGCCGCCCTCGGCTGATGGCAAACCAATACGTGGCGATGATGACTGTAAAGGGAACCAAAGCTGAATTATGTGAAAAAACACCCAGCACCGCAACCAATATTCCTATAACGCGCGCCTCAAAGTAAAAAAGTACAAAGCCAAGCACAACCAATGCACCTGCAATCTCCTGCCGCACCAGTTGCGTAGTGAGTGTAAATGTGACCCCGACCATTAATGCGATGAGGGTAGCGATACCTACATGCATGGGCACTTTCGCTATTTTGGTCGAGATCAAACCCACTGAAACACCCAAGGGAATATATATCAATGCTGAAACGCCCCATGCAAGAGCCGACACGTTGCCATCGGACAACCTTGAAATGACAAAGGAGGTAAGATAATAGGTGGGTTCGGTGGTTTTGATGGTGAATGGCCCAATGCGCTGGCCCCAGTATTGGCTGAAATCCAAGTGCTGCAACAAAATAAAATGCTGTGTATACCAGGCCCAGTCACCGGATATTCCCTTCATCGAGTTCATCCATCCGAAGATACCTAGCACGACAGCAATTGCAGAACCGGTCGCGACAGCGCTGGATCTAAATGAAAAGCCAATAAACAAAACGACACTGACTACCGTGAGTATCGGAAATACGATCGCGACCGGAACCATCAGCAGACAAACTGCTATCCATCCAACCAGACGCATCGCGTCCCGTAGCCGACGGGGCTGATTTGGATAGAAACTTACAGATGCCATCACAATATCCTTTTTCGTTGAACCGCGGTCATAGACTGATTAACTCCAATCCCGTTAAAAACAACATCTGCCATTCCGAACGAATATGAGGAATCTTGAGATCCCTCGCTGCGTCCGGAATGACAGGCGGACAGTATCCGTAAAAGATAGGGGTATTTTTAACGCAAATTGGCATAAGTTAATCCACTACCTTCATGGCCTCGGCCGGCCGAAGCACCCTACCCTTACCGCGCAACACCGTTAGCAACTCCGGAATCGCGCTTACTTTTGCTCCATCGATGAGCACTTTTTCCGTATTGTTCACGATAACGGATTTCGTTACTGAAATGCCATTTTCACCGGGCCGTATGATGTAAGGAAGATCGCAATTCATAAAAAGGTTGCGATCTACGACATTATTTTTTGGGGCACCTGGGTCATCTTCAAGCAACTTTGCCAAGCCGGGATAGCGTGAAGTATAGAGTGGTGACGAAGCGCCAACCTCTCTCATCTTATTTACGTAGTCTTGATTCGCCTGGGGATCGTGTTTAGCAAGCCCAATGCCTCTAGCGTCAAGATATACTCCGTTACTGCAGTTGGCGAAGATGTTGTCCGATACGGTATTATCCCTGCCACCACCGATAAAAACACCCCGTCCAGCGTTTGCGATCAAATTGCTCCTCACGATAATTCCACTGGCTTGATCGTCCAGATAAATTGCATGGGCACCGTAATGCAGGCCTGCGGACCCAATGTTACGGATCAGATTTTTCTCGATAACCGTGCCGCGCTCTGTCCAGTCGCGACCCGTATAGATCGCTCCAGCGTCATCAGTTTCCTCAACGAAGTTTTCAATAAGATTTCGACGAATCTGGTGATCATTGCCGTGAAAAATGATTGCTGAATGCGGCCCCCCTCTCAAGACGGAATCCTCCACGATATTTCCAACGCCCCCTAAGCCTACTGCGGGAGTGTAGGTTTTTTGCAGGCGGCCTACTTGCGTAATCACGCATTGCCGAACCACCAACAAACCCGGCTGTAATGTTTTCCGGTCACCACCAACCAGGTTTATTCCAGTAGCACCGGTATTGTTGATCTCTACACCCTCAATCAATGAATTCACACCAAATACTGAAATTCCATGTGTACCAACATTCCTCACAATGAGATTCCGCAATATCACATTGTCAACATTCTCAAGCAAAATCCCCTGGTCGCGAAAGGCCTCAAACCCGAGATCACGTACCTCTACATTTACTCCCCCTTTTAATACTAAACCGTTTACTACCTGCGACACCTGCACTTCATTAACCTGTATTGGGTTAGGTGGAAGGAAATATACTAGACCAGAACTCTGGTCAATATGCCATTCACCCGGCACATCAATGTCTATCAGGGCATTTTCAAAAAACACCCTGCGATCCGCAGCCACACCAAATGTAGGTTGCGTGCCAGTGAAACTGATTCTTCCTGCAGAATCAATCCCCCTGACTGGCAGCTTCTCGTCGGCCCAGTCATGCATGAAATAGCCACCTACCCGCAAATCCTGTTCGCTTTGGTAGATAGCCACATCTCTGCCTTTGACTTTAAAAACAGCAGCGCCAGCAATTGTTTCAACGCTCCCCGTCCTGGCATAACCGGCATTGGGCCATCGGGCAATTGGCATCCGGGCGCCGCGGTAAAACAATTCCAGTTCAGGCATATCAGCCCGGCCGAATCTCTTATCGGAAAACTTAGGCACTTCTAAAATTCCAGCCTCCCTGAGACTAGCCACTACCAAGTTCGGCGGTAGATTTTTTTTCTTCAGAAGTGCCGCTGGAACAGGATTGAAGCGTAAAGGGCGGGCACCCGAGAACAATGTCTGGGTAGCACCTGCCCCCGCCAGAACAAGTTTGTGGCGGCCACTGCCTGTAACTAGACGGTCTATTGTGAAAGGCGTTACAGGCCGGTAGACACCCGGTTTGAACTTCACCAGCACGTCATCGCGTAAATTTCCCAATTCATCATGCAGCGATGGACTATGGAGCCAGGCATCAAGAGCAGCGAAGCGGATACATCCTTCAGAGACCGGAGTCTGATCATCGGGTACGACACACGTCGAAATCGTGGCCAGCGAACTTTGTGGATAGGCCAAGAGGCTCGCCATACAAATAAGAAATCGATTGAAAATTTTCATATTCAGCACTATCTCAAACCAATACATTCACGATCGGTAACTTGCCGTGAATACACGGCCCGTTTTCAACCCATGCACCACTTCCACACGCGGTTACCCCATAATATCCTGACTTGCCAGCCTCGGATGCCTCACAGCACCATACAGCTCGCGAGGATCCAAAAATTTCAACCCACATAGTGACCTGACTGCCCACCGCGCTTGGCTCTCACTGCGGGCCACCACGCAGTCATTTTGCCCAATCCACCCGCCACGCGCTGCGCCTGACGAACTGCCGCTCCACGGGATATCAGAAAGGTAGGTAACAGTGCACCCGCTGCAATCAGCGCAAATATTGCGCCTCGCAAGGCCATAGGTAGCCAAACTGCCCGATTGGATTCGGCGCGGATACGTACCCAGGTTTGCCCGCCTTTGAAAGAACGCCGCAAAATCCAAGCCAAACGCAAGCGCGAAGGTGGTATATCCTCAAAAACTACTGCCTCATCACACCATATCAACTTTGCCCCGGCTCGTTCGGCTCGGGCAAAAAACAGCGTATCCTCTCCACCAGTTATTGCAAACCTGCTGTCAAAACTACCGCCCGCAAGCGTCACTATCCTGTGGCTCAACAATACATTCGCGGTATAACAATTTTCCCAACCAATTTCACTTCCTGTCGGGTGGTGAGAATTTTTATGCGCACCACAGTCAGACATCCATGCAGGAGGCATTGTCTCATAGCGCGAAATCACGGATCCGAATACGGCATCGGCCCCAGTATTTCTCTGCGTCTCAAGTAACGCTGCCAACCAGTTGGGTTCCGGAACCTCGTCGTCGTCAATGAACGCTATAAAGTCGGCATTGGCCTCAGCCAGACAGCGATTGCGCGCATGCGACACCCCTGGCCGGGGTTCAATCACATAACGCAATGACCAGCCTGGAGGCGGTAGGTTTCGCTCCACGATGGGTCCGGCGGATCCTGCTGGATCATTGTCTACCACGAGCACTGTGACATCCATCGAAAGGATTCCCGTCTGTTTCCATAAGCCATCCAAGGCGCGCTGGAGTCCTTCCTGGCGGTGAAAGGTGCATATTGCAATAGCCACATGCGGTTTACAGCCAGCCATACGGGATACTGGCGCGGCATCGACAATGGACGATGGGGCTGTAAGTTTACTCACCCGGTCGCGTTGTTTTGAGGATAGAGGGTTCATATGTGTGCCTCTAAAAGGGCGCCTTTAGGTGGATGCATAATCCAATTATATACACAACAACGGATACGGCTATCTCCGTAAATGATCAAATTGACGGCTTTTGCGAAGATCGATCTGCGTGAATCCTGGCTGCCACGCAAATTATTCATCTGAATCCCGGGATCAAGCTCCTTTGCCAAAGTACGATCCGAAGAGATCAACTCGACACGAATTCCATTCTCAGCAACTCCATTGGCAAAGCCTTTTTCGTAGCTTGGCTGGAAACCGTGGGATATCAACAAGACTTTCAAAGCCATTTCAGCCACCGTATTTTCAGCAGGCCATTCGGCAGACATAGCCGGATGAGTGTTCTGAGCCAATACGAAGGATGCGGTGATAAGCGCGCACTGAAAAGCAGCCGTGCGGCAGCAGCTCGACGCCCTTTACCCAACAATATGCGTGTGGCGTTGAGATAGCTGACTGAGACAACACGATATGCCCCCGCCCTGAGCCTGTGAGGATAACCGCTGCTCCGGGCGCGCTCAGCCAAACGTGTATAGCAAGGCAGCACATAGTCCGGTTTATTTGAATACAGGCTATTTTTGACTTCCAGGCTATAGGTCATCAGCGGTTTGGGCGAGAAAGCGATTTCGCCGGTTTCAATTAGCCTGAAAATCACATCCGTGTCTTCGCCAATGTTTTCTCCCAATGGAAAAAAAATATTCCGTTGAAAAAAGATATCGCGCCGCACGCACACCGACCCAATATGAAAAAAAACCACACGAGACCAGGCTTTGAAAGGTTGACGGATAACCTGTGCTTTATTCGCATCAATTGATCGTGGAAGATAATTTGCATGCATGCGCCCATCGGATCCCCGACTGTTGAAGCCCGTGGCATACACACCTGCATCAGGGAAGTGTTCGATGAGATACAAAATTTCGGCGGCAAACCCCGGCATATAAAAATCATCCGCATCCAGGAACGCAACAAAATCCCCGCGTGCGTCGTTGATACCCCTATTGCGGGCGGAAGACACCCCACCATTGGGCTTTTTCACCAACCGGATTTTCACATGGTTTAGCGCCTCTACCTGGGCTGCGCTGTCGTCGGTGGAGCCATCATCAACCACGATCACTTCCAGTATGGCATCACCCTGCGCCAACGCCGATTCCACGGCGCGCTGCACGTACTGCGCCTTGTTATACAGCGGGATGACGACCGATATGCGGGGGAGCTGCGCGCTCATATTCATTTTCCGCCCGCGCCTTCAGCGGTTGCTCGGCGCATCAGTCGCTGGCAGCGTTGACAACGTCCCAATGCTGGAAGACTACGACACATCATCAGTTTGATCTGTCGCAATATTTGATAGTATTTGATGCGCAGATTGAGCCGCAGTTCGTGGAAGTAATAATGCAATGGGCTTAGATAATCGCGTCGGATGCGGGATTTTTCACGGTACAGCGCGCCAAGGTCACGTTCGTGCATTCCGCCTCGGGCAAACAATGCAATGTCAAGGCCAACATGCCGATAACGTGCGCCGCCATGCAACACGCGTAAAAACCACTCGAAGTCGGCGCAGATGGGATAGGTGGTATTAAAATCGCCGTGCTGCGCAAACAGCCGTTTGTGTGCAAAGGTCGCCTGGTGGCACAGGCTGTCGTAGAGCAGTGTTTGCGGGGTGAGGTGGCCGTGGGTGGTGCGGGTATGTTCGCCGTCCTGGAATACGTTGATCACGTCGCCCCACAAAATGTCGAGTTCGGGCTCGGCCTCGAACGCCTGCGCCACCCTGGCGAGCACGTCGCGATCGTGCAGGCAATCATCCGCGTTGAGAAAAAACAGAATGTCTCCGCGCGCGCGCGCTACACCCTTGTTCATCGCGTCGTAAATACCTTTGTCTGGCTCGCTGGAAATCACCAGCGGCAGATCGCTGAACTGCCGTACCACCTCCAGCGTGCCGTCTTTGGATGCGCCATCGACGATGAGGTGCTCGAAATTGCGGTAAGTCTGCTCGCGCGCCGATTGCAAAGTGCCCGCAATCGACGCCTCGGCGTTGTAGCAAACAGTAATGAGGGAAATGCGCGGCGGGTTCATCATGAACTAAAGCTATCCATACTGCACGGGACTTCCGTGGGAGAGGGCTGAAGAACAGAAGGCCTACACACGCCGTAATACAGCAAATCCGCCGCACGCTGTTTGGTGCCCAGCTTGATACGCAACTGATCCACCAGCGGTTGGGGAATACGCCCATCCATATCTACGGGGCAACCTCTTGGCCTGATTTCTTCTACGGAGCTTAAGCAGCGTTGCATGGCCAATCGGGTGGGTGCGCTATTTTCCTGTTGGGAGGGTTCATGGCCCCAGATGGAATAGAAGTTATCCAGTTGCTGGAGATTGGGTTCAAACCACAGATACGGCGCATCAGACAAGAACGCTGCCCACATGCTGTAAGATGAAACTGAACAGACAGCCAGATCACCTGCCGCCAGCGCAAGCAAATCTGAGCAGTCCGAGTCTGTCATGCCACAGGTCGTGACGGCCTCGTATTGAGTAACCAGTTTGCCCAGTTGATCTTCCTGTCCATCCGTTACCACCAGCAACTGCATGCTAGCGCCAAATATCTCGAACAGCGAATCAGCAACGCGCTCATACCATTCCAGTGGCAAAGCGACATTAAACTTCCCCCGGTACGCATCAACCACAATGGGCGCGCCAAAATCACCCAGACGCACATGCATCGTCACCAGGAGTTTATCGGGGTCAAGCTTTTGCCGTAACCAGAACAAATTGTTTGCCGTTGCCGGACTCTGATACAACCGGGCGCGCACAAAATCACGTGCCGACTGAATGTGGTCAAACCCGCCCCACATGCCCCCGGTCACCAGGACATACTTTGAGCGCTCAGATAAGTGCTTTGCCTCGGCAAACCGCGCAATCGCAAGCGCGACATCGCCCCCGCCATACTCCAGGTAATCACGTTCGCTGAATTCAACTTTTGGCAGAACCCGTTCGACGACCTTATTGAACACCCAGTCGAAACGCGATGTGCCGAAATACTTGCCATACCCCCTGGAATTGCGCCCAAACGCCGGGTTAATCAATTTCGCCCCAAGCACCTGTGCCGCAATGTAAGCCCGCACCCAGGGAAAGAATTCATTGCCCAGCCCTGCCCCATGCTTGCCAAACGCACTGGGCATGCAATACCGCAACCCCCCGGGTTTTGCGGGCGTATGCACGGCCGATACAGATCTCCTTGAATCCATCTCAATTCCTGGTTTTATTTGATTCATTGACGCAGTTCCATAGGCGCATCACGCGGTTAAGCCCGATAGATGCGCAGAACATCTTGTGTCTGAACACGAATATCTGCTCCGAATTTATCCATGGGCACACACGCCGCTGGCACCGGCACCGGTTCACCGCTGCTGTCATTCACCAGTGCGCGCGCCAGCGCCGTCATGTCCTCGAACAAATGCAATTGCCCCGGCCAGCGTTCGTACTGCTTGAGCTCAGGCGTGCCACCCCGTGCCAGCGCATATACCAGTTTGCCCAGCGCCAGCCCTTCCAGAATCGTGGTGCCGCAAGGTTCCTCCCAAATCGAAGGCACGACGATACGCCTGGCTCGGGCGGTAGCGGCCAGCGCCTCGGCCTGCAATTGCCAGCCATGAAAACGCACATGAGGCGCGGCATAGCGTGCTTCGCAGGCGGCGCGGTGCGGGCCGTCGCCGATGAGGTCGAACTGCATGGCGCGGGTATCGAGCTTGGCCAATTCGTCCAGCAGCGCCATCACGCCCTTGGCTTCATCAATGCGGCCCACAAACAGCACATGGCCTGGCTCGCCCGCTTGCGGGGCAGGCAGCGCGTGGGTATTGATGAAGTTGTGCACGACATGCAGATTGCGCGTATCCGTGTGCGGTACATGACGCAGGAAAGCCTGCCTCAAAAAATCCGAGACGAAAATGGTTTTGTGGCGGGCAAAGGCCTGCGCCGTGTGCTGCCGATATTGCCGCACAGCAAAGGCCGACACCTGCTCGCGCAGCCAGCCCGGCTGTGCGTTGGGGGCGCAACCCGCGCAGGCGCGCGCCTCGCTGGTGGCGCAGACGGCGCCCTGCTTGAAGCGGATATGAATCGGGCAATCGCTACCCTGGTCGTGGCGGGTCTGCACAAAGTTGATCTGCGCTGGTATATAGCGCCCAGTCATAGGGTAATGGCCGTGGTAATGGATCACGTCGTATTGGTCGGCGATACGCAGGATGGCGCGGGCGATTCGGTGGGCAATGTAAGACCGCTTGCCAGGTATAAAGACCCGGCTTTTGCCTTCTTTCCAATTGGCACCCTTGAAGTCGAACCCGGCAATGAACTGACCATCGAAACCGACTTCTTCCCGGTGTGCTATGTAATCAATATCCGCACAACCCATGAGATCAACGATATGACCCTGCTGGATGAAATAGTTGCTCAGCCGCACTACATGCTTGCCCAGCCCGCCGACAATGGGCGCGGGGATGTCCTCACTCACCATCAGGATTTTCAGTAGAGCTTGTGGCGCGGGCGGCATCAGGCGTTTCCTTTGGCGAGGCGCGCCATCCGCCACCGTTTCATCAACGCTGCGATATCAGACGGACGAGCGATGAAAAACCATCCATACAGGGCAGCCGCGATCAATTCGACGCCGATCAGGCCAGCGGTCTGCAGCATACTGAAGGCTGGGGCGTTGTACCGGAAAACGGCAAATAGCACAAGCGCCAGCACAATGGGCAGGCAGGGAACCACAATAACTTGCAGAAATGCGCGCAATTTAACCGGCACCGTACGGCCATGCACGTAAATCAAAAATGCTGTTGGCACGATGATGGACACGGTCAACTGCCCTACAGCGGCGCCCAGCACACCGAACCAGGACACCAACGCAAACACCAGGGACAAACCCAGCACCGCGCGGCTGATGGCGAACAGCCCAGTGATCTTGGGTTTACCCAGGGCATCGTTGACTAGCGAAGGGGCATTGGTCAGGGAATCAAGCAGGTTACCCAACGCAATTAACACCAGTATCAGGCTACCCGCCGCCGCCATTTCCGGGCTGATCCAGTACAGCAGAATTTCATGCGCCGCACTGACCAGCAGCAGCGTCAGCACGCAATTGATGAAGAAGACATAGCGCGCAGAATATAGATACAGGTCTTGCATGTGGTCATGTTGATGGGTGGCCGCGAGGCTGCTTGCAGCCGGCAGCAGCACACTACTCATGCGGAAGCTCAGACCGTAAATACGGTTGGCCAGCATGAAGGGTACAGCGTAATAGGTCAGCGCACTCATACCGACCAACGCACCAATGATGAGCGTGTCACCCTGCACATAGGCCAAAGTGGCCAGACGATTTAGATAAGAAAATCCGCTGAAACTGGCGAGCGGCGCTAACACGCCGCGGGTAGGACGCACCGGGCGCGCGTCGGGCAAGAGGGTGCGGATTAACCAGGCTAAGGCAATCAGGTTGACGATGCTCACCACAACGCGTACCAGCACAATCTCGTAGAGACCGCCACCCAGCCATAACACCGCCACGTTGGCGAGCGGTGCCAGCATGCCGAATACCGACTCAAACAACGCTGACTGGTCATAGCGCCGCAGCGCCTGTGGAATGCTGATGAAGTAACACTGCATCTGCCCCAGCAAAAACCCAAATGCGGCGAGTCGCAAGGTCGAGGCGGCCAGCTCGTGGGCGGCAGCGGGCACGGCGAATACCTCTGTTACCAGCCAGTCGGCCAAGCTGAAAATCAGCACACAGCCAACCAAGCCGATCATCAGGTAGAGCAGGAACCCGGCAGTCATCGTCTGATCACGCTTGGATGTTTCGCCTGCGGAGTGGAATTCGGCAACGTATTTTAGCGAGCCAGCAGTGAAGTTAAGATCAATGATGGCAAAGTAGCCGATGATCGCAGTGATCAGGGTGAGCAGGCCATAATACTCAGCACCCAAAGTATTCACCACATACGGAGTAGTGAAGATAACAATCAAAATGGGCAGCACCCCTGCCAGCAGGTTAGCCAGCGAGTTGCGCAGAGTTTCAAATTTCATACTGGGTGGACGATTGGAGCTACCGCCAGAGGGCGGCACTGTTGCGCTGACTGTGGCTGTGAGGCCTGTGCCAGTGCGATTGGCAGGGCCAACAGGATGGCAAGCCACATCATAGAGCGAAACCCGATGATGGGCATCACGAACAAGGGAGCGATAATCATGAAGCGGAGTCTCACACGGTATGCCTCTAACGGTAAATACCTGGATGAAAGCTGGACTTTGCCTTGTCGAGGGCTAGGTCGCAGGTCGACATCATCTCGGCGAGCGTTATCGTCCGGGCGTAAACCGAACAACAACATATTTACCCCATCATCTATGTCACGGTGGATGATCTGACCGTTCTGTTCCTGTGTCAATTTCATCGCGTAATGCTTGCCTGGAAATCCTGGTACGCCCGAGCCAAGCCATCGCGCAACGCAGTGTGTGCTTTCCATCCCATTGCATTCAGTCGTCCCACATCCATCAGCTTTCTCGGCGTGCCATCCGGTTTGCTGGCATCGAATTCGATGCCCCCCTGAAACCCAACTACGTCTTTCACGGCTTCGGCCAGTTCGCGTATGGTGAGATCTTCGCCCACGCCAATGTTCACCAGCGGCGGCAGACCGTCGTTTCGATCCGCAGCAAGCAACGGCTTGAACTGGTCGTCAGGCAAATTCATCAGATAAACGCAAGCATCGGCCATGTCTTCGCTATAAAGAAACTCCCGGCGCGGCGTGCCGGTGCCCCACACGGTGACGGTAGAGGCATTATTGACCTTGGCTTCGTGAAACTTTCGGATGAGGGCAGGGATAACGTGGGAGTTTTCCGGGTGATAGTTGTCGCCGGGGCCATACAGGTTAGTGGGCATAACGGCGAGATATTGGGTACCGTATTGCCGGTTGTAGCTCCAGCATTGTTCAATGCCAGCGATCTTGGCGAGGGCATAAGGCCGGTTGGTCGATTCCAGCACCCCGGTCAGCAGGTACTCCTCTTTCATCGGCTGCGGAGCCAACTTGGGGTAGATACAGCTGGAGCCCAGGAACATCAGGCGCTTAACATTGTTTTTGTAAGCGGCGTGGATGATGTTGGTCTGGATGGCGAGGTTATCACGGATGAATTCGGCGGGATAAGTATTGTTGGCATGAATGCCGCCGACTTTGGCCGCCGCCAGAAACACATAATCCGGTTTTTCGGCGGCAAAGAAGGCTTCGACTGCGGCCTGGTTGGTGAGATCGAGTTCAGCGTGGCTGCGTGTGAGAAAATTCTCAAAACCCTTGACACGCAGGTTGCGGATGAGAGCCGAGCCGACGAGACCACGATGTCCAGCGATGTAGATTTTCGCAGTCTTGTCCATTGCGCCATTACTCATGGTAGTCGTAGGCGGCAAAGCCATGCTTGGTGACCAGTTCATCACGCTCGGCACTCTTGAGGTCTTCACGCACCATTTCAGCTACCAGGTCTTCAAAACTGGTTTTCGGTGTCCAGCCGAGCTTTTCTTTGGCCTTGGTGGGGTCGCCGAGGAGCGTTTCTACTTCAGTAGGGCGGAAATAGCGCGCATCCACCTTGACAATAATTTTGCCGCTGCGGTCGGCGCCTGTTTCATCAACACCCTTGCCTTGCCAGGTGATCTGCATACCCAGTTCCTTGGCGGCAGCGTTGACGAAATCACGTACGCTGTACTGTATGCCGGTAGCAATGACAAAATCTTCCGGCTTGTCCTGTTGGAGCATGAGCCACTGCATTTCAACATAGTCTTTTGCATGCCCCCAATCACGTAGAGAATCCATGTTGCCGAGGTACAGGCAGTCTTGCAGGCCGAGCTTGATGCGGGCAAGCGCCCGAGTGATCTTGCGGGTGACGAACGTCTCGCCCCTGATGGGGGATTCGTGATTAAACAGGATGCCGTTACACGCATACAGACCATAGGCCTCGCGATAGTTAACCGTTATCCAGTAGGCATAGAGCTTGGCGACGGCGTAGGGGCTGCGCGGATAAAATGGTGTGGTTTCCTTCTGCGGGGTTTCTTGTACCAGGCCATAAAGCTCGGAGGTAGATGCCTGATAGAAGCGGGTTTTCTTTTCCAGCCCAAGGATGCGGATGGCTTCCAGAATACGTAGTGTGCCAATACCATCCGCATTGGCGGTATATTCAGGAGTATCGAAACTGACCGCCACGTGACTCATGGCGGCGAGATTGTAGATCTCGTCAGGTTGGACTTTCTGGATAATACGAATAAGATTGGTGGAATCTGTCAGGTCGCCGTAGTGCAGGACAAAGTTACGGTGGGAGACATGGGGATCCTGATATAGATGATCAATACGATCCGTGTTGAACAATGAGGCGCGGCGCTTAATGCCGTGAACCTCGTAGCCCTTGCTCAACAGCAGTTCGGCAAGGTAAGCACCATCTTGTCCAGTGATGCCTGTTATGAGTGCTTTTTTGTTCATTACTGCCCCTTCGTTTGTAAAGCTGGTTTATCTATTAACCTTGATCCCACTGAAGAACCAAAGATGAGATTTTATAATATTTCCTGGGTACCACTAAAACCCCTCTAAAAAATAAAAGTCACCACAACAAGTTGCGGGGTATTTCTATGTCATTCCTGGCACAGCGAGGAATCTTAAGCAAGATCCCCCACTTCGTTCGGGATGACAATAAACGCAGCAAGCTGCGGGGAGAGCATAGCGAGGAACCCAAACCCGACGAGATTGAAATTCCCATTTATTCCCGCCTTCGCAGGGATGAAAAATCAAGCTTTAGTGGATATCCTATTCACAAAAAAACCAGCGACTACTTCGTCTATCAAAGGTCATCAGCTTTAACGCTAACTTTGCTTGGTGAACCAAGGCCTGCAAGGCGAAGCCGCATATCAGGTTGCAACTCATTCAACAATGCTTTGGCGAATGAGTCCTGAAGCGCAAAAGCAGCTTGGGTATCTGTGTCAATAGATGAAATACGAAAAAGCAACCCATCGGGTATTTCGCCCTTTAGGCCATAACGCATTTCGGCAATTTTTTTGCTTATCCCACCGCCGGTAACGGTTTCATCACCAACCGTTGTCCAGTAAGTCACCGGTTCAAATCGCTTGTTAGAAAAATTGGTTTCAAGGCGTTGAACGGGAATTGTGCCTTGCGCTGTTACCAGAACACCTTGTCGACTGGATATGACCTGGAAGCCTTGGGCGGGGTAGCAGACTTCAGGGTAATGCACCTGAACCGCATCTCTTTGGTCGTTACCGTAAGCGATGGAGAGCATGATCCGCTCGCCATTACTATTGATGTAAGTGCGCGAAAGCGTTTGCGCATAAATTTTTTTAATGTTCGCTTCCACTTGTGGATTCACCACAACAGAGGCTAAGTTTTTCTCTTCCTTCCATTCACCAAATTGTAAAGGAATAGCCGTGCCAAGCTCAAGCGCTGGACGACTCTTTGACAAATGGACGGTAGGTGTCATGACCTTGGTTAGCCCACTAGCCAACACCATTAGCGCGCCGAGAATAAGACCAATCATTAACGACTTGGTCATGACACTTTCCTGGCGGGGGCAGCATGAATGGCTTTCCGTGCTTTTATCGCCAACTGTAAGAGGGAATCCACACCTATAATAAGCAGCAATGCACTAACAAATAACACCAAGCCCGCAAATCCATGCAAAAATCCTTGACCCGCCGCATCACCGAAATGGTAGGTAATCAACGAAAGCACGATGACGCGGACAACGTTTGCGGTAAAAGAGATAGGTACAATCAGGATGGCAAGTGCTACGTTACGAAAAACCGAGGTGTGCCGAACAACATTGAGGTAAAACAGGCCTAACGCTTCCAAAGTCAATAGCGTTTGCAGACCCGCACAGGCATCAGCCACGAGTAATTGATACTGCCCAAGCTGCAAAATCACACCCGTGCGGGCAATAGGGTAACCAACCCAGAACAGGATGTGTTCCGTTACATACGATACGGCCATTTTCATTGGCAACGTCAAGGTGGCCACCAATCCACCTGGCAACGGAATCATGAACAGCATAAAAAACAACGGAAACCATAATACTTTTAAAGCACTGCCGCCCCGCATCAGCAAAAGCAGGGAAGCAAGCAGTAATATGAAGGAGCCAATCTCGAAAATCAGAATACCCTGCGAGCGCCCAACGATATACAGCAGCAGGGCGCAAATAAAGAGCGGCCCACCCACCAGTGAAGTGGGTTTTCCCTCACTGGTTTGCAGCATCTGTGGCCATTTCCGATAAATCAACCAGGCAGAAAGCAAAAATATCATGGGACCATGTGCCTGCTCTTCAGTGCTCCACAATCCAGTTAAAAGCGCGTAGAAGGTGGGCACATACAACACCAGCAGTCCCAAAATAACAGGCCATGTTTGCTTGAGGGAAACAGCAGTTAAACGCGGTAGATCTGATGTTATAGTGGCTGACATATTTTTACTACTGCTGCATTTCCGGCTTTAGAAAAATAAATTAAGGACGTTTGATTAATTCCTCTGCGTCATTTCGACCAAAGGCGACCGCCATGGATGGCGGTCGCTTCCGGCATCCTTGCCTCTGGCGACACTTGTGCATCCATGCACGACGGAAGGTAGAGCAACGCAGGAGCAGTTGCCGGGAGAAATCCTGGAAGATCTCTCAAAGATCTCTCACCTTCGCTCGAGACTCGAGACAAGGATTTTATCCCCCCGCTTTCGCGGGCGCTAAAGGCTGCTCGAAATGACAAATTTCGGAAGCTCCTTAACGATTTCCCTGATGCGGCATCTGCCTACAGCACCTGCCGTTTTATCATGGAAATCTTCTGATGTTGATCTTCTGCATAGGTGGGCTTTGGCACAAAATCACCATTCAAAGACCGCAAATAATTTTTAAAGTCGCGCCCCAGTTCCGGGTGTTTTAGCGCGTATTGCACTGTTGCTTCGAGGTATCCGAGTTTGCTGCCACAATCGTAGCGTTTACCTTCGAAACGATAAGCCAATACCAGGGATTCTTTCAACAATCGGGCAATAGCGTCGGTTAGTTGAATTTCACCCCCGGCACCTACAGGCTGCGTCGCAAGCAAGTCAAAGATTCTGGGGTTCAAGATGTAACGCCCAACAACCGCCAAAGTGGATGGCGCAACTTCAGGCTTGGGTTTTTCGATAATTGCATCAACTCTGGCTAATTTGTCGCACCATGGCGTGACATCAACGATACCGTATTTGTCGGTTTCAGTGGGGGCGATTTCTTCCACACCCAGTAGGCTGCATCCTTGTTGTTCGAACTGCTGCACCATTTGCGCAAGACAGCCCGCACTGCCATCATCAATCAAATCATCTGCCAGAATAACTGCAAACGGTTCATCACCCACCACCCGCCGGGCGCACAGAACAGCATGCCCCAAACCAAGTGCTTCAGGTTGGCGGACATAGACGCATGAAACACCTTTGGGAAGTATGCCACGCACCACATCCAGCAATTGCTGTTTATCGCGCTTGATGAGCTGGGATTCCATCTCATAATTCTTGTCAAAATGATCTTCAATCGCACGCTTGTTGCTACTGGTGACAAAGATCAGTTCTTTAATTCCGGCAGCAATGGCTTCTTCCGCCGCATACTGAATGAGCGGTTTATCGACTATTGGCAGCATCTCCTTGGGATTGGCTTTAGTGGCAGGTAGAAATCGCGTACCCATCCCCGCCACGGGAAATACAGCTTTCGTAATAGTCTTTTTCATAGATTCCCTGTTTTACACTATGCTTAATATTTGTTAAACACGCTGCCTATAACTGGTGTACCGGAAGCGCTGAGCTGTGCGCTCAATGCCTTGACAGCATCAAGGCGCGTACGATCTTTACGCGTCACCATCAGCGCCCCGCCAGCGTGCGATGCAATAGTCATTGCGTCGCTATATGCAGCACCTGCCGGTGTGTCGATAAGAATGACATCATAGCGCTGACCCAAGTCAGCCAGTAATCTGGAAAACTCAGGGCGCCCCAACAACTCCAGGGGGTTGGGTGGAACAGGTCCGGCCACCAATACCGACAGGTCCGCAAAAGAAGGAATGCCCACAATAGCGTCTTGCCCAGTACGGCCAGACAATACGGATGTTAAACCCACGCCGAGTGGCAGGTTAAAAATACTGTGCTGGCGCGGATTTCGTAGATTGGCGTCGATTAACAGGGTGCGCTCACCCAGTTGGGAAAAAATCACTGCAAGGTTTGCCGCAAGGTAACTGCGGCCTTCCTGCGCATTCGGACTGATGATAGCAAGTGTCTTGCGCCCTTCACTAAACCAGCGCAATATTAATTGGCTACGCAGGGCACGCAAGGCTTCCACTTGAAGGCTAAAGGGCTTGTAAGCCGCCACCAGATCACTCGCAAAACCACCCTCCCCTGGGCGCAAATAGGCATATGAAAACTGTTTTGATAGCGCGTGTTGAATATCTTCTTGATTAACTAATTTGAGCTTGAGCGCGGCATCGCCAAAACGTAGTCCTTGCTCTTTTTGAAAACGTAATATGCGTTCGACATCTTCCAGTTTGAGCCTGCCTGAATCCACCAGGATGGCGCCAATGTTATGGCCACTGAGCTGCAACGACTTCGGTGCTGTTACCGTAACATCGAACAACTCCCCGCCGAGTGTTGGCTCAATGAAGGTGGTTTTTTCCTTTGTGCTGGACAATCTCATGGTTTACCGCTCTTGATCCATCGAAATATTATATGTATTAAGCTGTGCCTTTTGCCAGCACGCCCAACACGGGTAATCCTAATGCTTCGCTTAAGTCCTGTTCGCTACGCACCCGGCGATCAAGCAATTCGAGGAGCAAGGCCAGCCCCAAGCTTAGCATTACTCCTAAAAACACGGACAAGGCCATATTGCGCAGCACCTTGGGGCTGGAGGGCTTCACGGGATCAACAGCGGGGTTCAGCAATACCACATTGGTCTGGTTTATGCGGCTCTGCATGGCAGACTGGTTATAGCGTTCCAAAGCTACATCATAGGCGCGCTGGGCGCTTTCCACTTCTCGCATGAGCGTGGGAATTTCATCGCGTGATTGCTTGAACTTCATTACCCTGGCTTTTTGCGCTTCCAGCGATGCCTTTAACGCCGCCTCACGACTCTGTGCCAACCGGGCATTGTTTCTGATACCGCTGGTAACCGAAATCATTTCTTTATCCAACTTCTCGCGCAAGTTCTTCACTTCTGCTACCGCACGTTGATATTGGGGATGATTAGTACCTAGTTTCTCGGACAAATCCGCCAGCTTGGCCTCTTGGCGTAACAGTTCTGCCTTGAGGCTCTGGATAAAACCATTCGCTAAAACTTCCGGCAGGGTTTCCATGGATGAGCCTTTGGCAAGCATCTCCTCCATTTGCCGCTGACGACTTTCTGCGTCATACGTTTGAGCCTGCGCACCTACCATCTGGCTGGTGAGCGCGGCGAAACGCTCTGTTTCCACATCAAGACGCTCGTCGGTTGCGGTGATATTTTTATTCTGTTGATATGCAGACAGCTTACGCTGCGCCTGCTCTACCCGGGCACGCAGATCCGCCTGTTGTTTCTCAAACCATTCAGCACTCTTTCGCGCCGGCTCGACGCTCAATTCCAGCGTGGTGTCAATATAAGCTTGCGCAAAAGCGTTAGCCAACGCCGCCGCAAACCGGGGGTCAGCAGCTTCATAGTTGATGGTCATGAGACGGCTCTCACGCGAGGGCTCAACATTCAGCTTGCTGATTAATGCATCGGCCAACCAGTCCCGGATCGTGCCCTTCCCCTCAGTCGCTTCCAAAAACTGATCCCGCACCGCCGGGGAATCCGCCAGCTTGAGATTGTCGATCACCTTAAGGGCTACCTTGCGGCTTCTGAGGATATCCAATTGCGTCGCCATGTAACTGGGGGAAAAGCTGATCGGCATGGCGCCCGCGTCCACGGCTGGCTCCTTGTAATCAACCACCAGAACCGCACTGGCGGTATATTGTTTGGGCATAAAGTAAGTCACGGCAGCGGCGGCACCCACTGTCACCAGCAGGGTCAAAAAAATAAGGGGGTACCGGGCCCGCAGAATGTGTAAAAATTGCTGTAAACTCATCTTTCAGTGGTGAACCCTATTTTGATTGGATCATGTACCTTCATGACCAGTTAAAACAAACTTTCCTTGACATACACGACATCATCAGGCAATAGCACCTCCGAGAGGTCAGCCTTAATTGTGACTACCGCTCCACTTGCATCCTTGCGCTTGATCTGTATCCCGCGCTGAGTGCCGCGCGGAGTCAACCCTCCGCCCATGGAGAGCGCTTGCATCACTGTCATATTTCTTTGCAGGCGGTAAGAGCCTGGGCGTTGCGCTTCACCATAGATATAAAACACATCCATACGCGGAATATAAATAATATCTCCGTCAGCGACCTCCACATTCTGGGTCATGTCGCCTTTCTGCAAAAGCTGGAATAAGTCAATGGGATGTCCCCCTTCTCCCTCATTACCACCTTTCTTGATCACAACCGCACTCTCACCCCCTGAAGCATTCACACCGCCAGCCATTGCCAGCAAATCCATTAATCTGTTGCCTCTATCAATGGCATATACACCGGGTTTATTAACCTCACCCAGCACCGACACTTGCTGGCTACGGTATTGCTCGACAATTAAACTAACCTGGGGTGACTTTACAAAGCCACCTTGCTGAAGAAGCTCACCTAACTTCAATTCGGCTGAGCGTTCTCCCAAACCCGCAATAAATACCTCCCCCACCAAGGGGAAGTTAATGCTCCCCGCTTGACTGATTCGGACCACAGCGCTGAGATCGGCATGTTCATACACCGTGATACGAACCACATCGCCTGGCCCCAGTACATAATCCTTGGCAAAAACAGATGTTGATAACAAACCGATTATAAAAACAAAAAATATAGCGCGGATTCGGCTCAACATTAAAAAATATCCCTACGTTGACAAGTCGCTATTGTGACACTCATATGTGAAATATTTATGACTATAGACCTTGGAATGGAATTGAGGAAAATCTGCTGTTGTCATTTGACAGGTTGGATCATTTTTACCATGCCGCCAACCTACTACAGGTTGCTAATAAGCCCGCTGATCCCGAAGTACCACAAAAATAGTCTTGAAAATGATTTTCATATCCAAGGCCATCGACCAATGCCTGAGGTAGTCCAGATCACAATCAATGCGAGCCTGCATTTTATCCAGGGTCTCTGTCTCTCCACGCAATCCCCTTACCTGAGCCAAGCCCGTAATACCCGGCCGTACTTTATGGCGCACCATGTATCCTTTAATCAGTTTGCGGTAAGTTTCATTATGGGCGATGGCGTGCGGGCGAGGGCCAACCACGCTCATACGCCCCTGCAATACATTTATAAACTGCGGCAACTCATCCAATGATGTGCGGCGTAAAAACGCACCAAACGGCGTCACCCGGGAATCACATCGCCGGGCCTGACGAACATCATTTCCATCTTCGCAGACTGCCATGGAACGGAATTTATACACAATAATTTCCTTGCCATCCAATCCGTAACGGCGTTGTTTGAATAATGCAGGGCCAGGCGAAGTTAATTTTACACCCATGCCAATCAACAGTAACAGCGGCGCCAAGAATAAAAGAATTATACTGGATAACACTATATCGCTCAATCTTTTAAGCAGATGGTTAACTCCGCAAAAAGGAGTTTCACAAATTGCGACGACAGGAATGCCATTAACCTCACCCAGTCCAGCCTGGATCAAATCAAACACAAAAATATCAGGCACAAAATAGATGGATGCTGTGGTGTCCTTCAGGTCATCCAATAATTTAAGAATGCGTTTTTCCGTCATCATGGGAAGCGCAATATAAATCTGATCTATTTTATGGGCCTGTACATAGGCGGGAAGATTTTCCAGCGATCCAAGCAACATGGCATCAGGAACGTCATCGCCCAAACGTTGCGCGTTTCGGTCATCAAAAAATCCCGCGAACGACAATCCAGGATCAAAGCGTTTGCCCCGGGTAATTCTATGGGCCAATTTCCTGCCAATGCTACTTGCGCCGACAATCACTGCCCTGTGGATGTTTTTTTCGGAGGCATAGAATCGTCGCAATAAAAACCGTGCGGTTAAATGTCCAGTTAAGACCAACAATGGCGCAACCACAAACCACGTCAACAATACACTGCGGGAAAACTCATGGGATGTCTTTGTAGCATAACCGAAGAATAATAAAATACCTGTCAGCAATGACCAGCAAACCAACAGACGCCCACCTTGGGCACGGAAGCCGCCACTTTTCCAAGCCTGGCAGAGATCCGCCTCCTTAAACACAACCAGCGAAACCAGAAAAACAATAAAGAGTAAAATCTTATACTCATTGTTGAGAGGCACCTGGTAAATCAGCATTACGACAAATAAAGAAAAAACAATAATGACAGGATCCATTATGGATTGCACAAATGCACCGATAGAACCCACACCATGATGCACACGGCGGGCATGCAGCATGGGATTTTTTTTACCTTCGGATCCCCAGATTACTTGCTGCGCCTGTTGCGAAAGTGACACTTAACCAATCTCCCTAATTGAAAACAACAACCTACCGTTTCAACGAAGACCCAAGAACCCCTGAACTAGCCAGGGTTCTTGGGCAAAGGAAGAACGAAAGGAGGAACTCTGCCGTCATCCGCAATGACTCAAGCCACTTAAAATGACGAAACCCGTTTAAAAATTAATCCAGAGCCCCGTTTATCATCTTCCATGAAAAATGTCAGATATGAATCTTTCAGACTTCCATTTTAACATTGCAAGAACGGGTTAAACATCCACAATCGAACTAACCCGTTGACGGGGTATCATGCTACCAATCAAGCCCAACCCCACTAATATCATCGCCCAAGTTTCCGCTTCAGGCACAGCACTAACATGGAGGTTATAACTGGCAGGTGTTAAACCACTTGTCCCTGACACTACCGCAACATGATATTTTCCCGGGGTGCTTGTAAAATTAAATGTGGAGTCAGCGCTTCCGCTGAATAACGCGGCACCCAATACGTCCGACGCAGTAGGCATAGTAGTATCGTTATCCACGGCAAATACTGAAAACATCCCTAGTGCCGTTCCCCCGGTATTTTCGAACAAAGCAGTATAAGGAGTTGCTGAGATATCTTCCAACCCTCCCAGCCCAAAGATATCGACATCAGGGGAAAACGCAGATGATGAATTCAATGTTTGATTCATGAAATGATAATCGGGAAAACCGGAAATACTTGTCGTGGCCACTGCATTAGAGGCCACCGCTAATCCCGTAACTAACACCGCGCTTTTCACTATCTGCTTCAAACCTGTTCGCAATTTATTCATAAAGCCTCCTTGAAATTTTAGAATACAACTCTTTCTCATATTTTCATGACTTGCATTTCTTATTCATCAATATGCCTTCATAAGAAACTCCCTTAAAGAATGAAGGGCATAACCTTATCCATCCTCCTTAACATACACATAAAAAATAAACTACGGACTTACACTTGGAAGGACTATGCAAGCAAACCCCTCCAAACCTTTTATTGCTGCTGCCACTTGGCAGCAAAACATATTGATGGCATTTTAAATGTGAACGGATAATATACCAAATATTACGGTTATTCCGTGCGTTACCGAACATATGGTTAACAAATACGCTCTCATCATCCTAGGTAATGCAGGAATCAAGCCAAAAGAGGATCCTACTAGGCACGCCAAGCTCACAGCAGGCAACCTTAAATAATACGGATGGAAAAATATTAGCGTTTCAATTAGTTAAGATTATACGGTCACATAAATATTGCTGGAGGAAAATCAAGAAATATTAGTTGGCATGGCTTCCATTTTTAAGAGTTTGCACCTTATCCGTGCAAGGCATTCTCCATTGTCTCATTTTGATACGGAGATACTTTTTATGCGGTGGATGAATTAATATCTTCCAGAATGCCTGTGAACTGCAAATAATCCCCTTATACATATGCTCAGGAAAACGTCGGCGGTCACGTTATGACCCAGTATAAATTCCTCATAAACTGAAAGTACATCATCAAGAGCACACGTCCACACCACTGATTTAAGGCGTTGCCAAGCTCAACAAGGCTTGCTCCCAAGTAACATTAGCATGATATGCAATCTTTATATCTAACCCCCTTATTTAATTAATTAAATACTGCATCAGTGAAAACACCAGAAATTATTTATTCACAAAACTTTAATGATAAAAGTCACCAATCTTCAGCAACGACACATGATCTGTTTCTTTTTAGAGACAAAAAAATTTTATGTAAATTAATCAGCTAAGTATATCACAAAAAATAACGTACCCATATGGCGACACTGCGTCATCTGTTCATATGGGCAAAGTGTTATGAAGTATGAAAAAATTTCTGGATCCGTTAAGAATGGGGGTGCTGGTAGGTTCAAGTGTCACTTTGGCAGAAAATAGTATTCCCTTGCATTCAGCAACATTGATTAAGAATGCGGATAGGAAGGTGACCCTGACTGACCCAGAACACTAAAGTAAAGTTAACTCATGGAAGGTTAAAATTCAAAATGTTGAACGCACCGCAGAGATACGTCAAAGAGGGGGGATGTGCATCCAATTTTTAATTTGTTGTATTCGTCCCAAGCTTACTCAATAAAGATTCGATCGCCTGGGCAAACACGGCAGGTGATTGCGCTCCAACAATCTGTATGGCATCCACAAGTTTTTTTCCGTCAATGCGCCCCACAAAAAAGGTAGGTGTTCCTTCTATTCCAACACTCTGCCCATAAGTAAAATCACTGGCAACTTCCTTGGCCTGTTTGGCGTCTTTCAAACAAGTATCGAAAGATACAGGATTAATCTTCAGTGTCTTGGCAAGCTCCTCATACAGGGCTTTACCGAGGCGTTTCTGGTTTATAAAGAGACTATCGTGCATTTCCCAATAAGCACCCTGCTCGCCCGCGCAATTGGCAGCAATCGACGCACTTATTGCGTTGGGATGAAACTCCAAGGGAAAGTCACGGAAAATATATTGCACTTTTCCAGTGTCTATATAGTCTTTCTTCAAAGCAGGTAGAGCTTGCGCATGGAAGCGCCCGCAAAAAGGGCACTCATAATCGGAAAACTCGACAATCGCTATCTTCGCATTCACATTGCCACGCACCGGATCATCATCAAGCTCAACCTGTGTGACTGGGGGTGGGGGAGGTGCTCCTTGCGCCCCTTTTTGCAGCGCTGACAAAATTTGTTTGATCGTTCCAACGTCTGCGCTCAAGGCTGTAATCTGACTACTCATTTCTGTGAGTTTTTTAGAAAGCTCCTGATTATTGTCATTGGCAGCATCCATGGGACGATGCGCGGCGCACGAAGAAAGCACTGTGCATAATAAAAAAATCCGGAACATCTGCGTAAAAAAATTCACTTTGGTGATCCTATGCTAATGAAAGGAAAGATAAAGAAATTATTTGGGGTTTGCATGTCCATAACAAGTTTAGCTTGAAATTGTTACAACTTGATTACCCGTATTGAAGGTCTATGCAAGACCAAGCACGGCGATTCATTAGATCTCTGCGATCTTAAGATTCCTCGCTATGCTCGGAATGACAGAGGTGAATGCCATGGAAATATCCCGCCACCTCGCTTTCAGATCCTCACTTCTGGTACCAGAGGGGATTATTTACTTTGCAATTTTTACCAAAACTGCCAGTTTCCGGTTCTAATAACCCAGACACCTAAAAGCGCATTGGTAATAGCATGGGAAAAAATCGGTATCCAGAGATTATTACTGCGCATATAGAGCCAGCCATAAGCGCAACCCGCCAGTATTCCGGCCAACCACAGGTTATGCTCCATGCCAAAAAGCACTGCAGTAATAATAAAAGCCTTGATACTGGCCTTGGCTGGAGAAACTTGCAGAAAATTGCTATTGTCTATCCATCTGAGTACGAATGAACGCCAGAACAGTTCCTCCATCACAGGCACAATCAATGCCGCGCCCACAAGGCGAAATGCAACGAGTAGCCAGTTGATCTGCCCATCTTCAGACCCAGGATTAAAACCCGATGTATCCCCACCCAGCGTCGCCCAGCCTTGATCCAGGTTGATCCACAGCACAAACACGACTATGCCGGTAATCGCAGCAATAACCCAGTCCGTTGCTTTTGCTGAAACAGGCAAAACAAGTTCCGAATAATGTCTCCACAACCAAATCAGCGCCACCAGAACGGCGCCAACCTTGATGGGGTACAACCACCTGGAATCCCAGTCACGGAGATGTCCCAGCTCCTGAAACACCACCAAGCCTGAGGCAATGGCTAAAAATACAATATAGATAGCAAAGGGTAAAATACGACTAAATGCGGGGCGTGCAGTTAAATTCATTGGCATGTAGAAGTTCAGACTTGACCTGATAGTGGCACTTACACCAATGGCACGACATGGCCTAGTAATTCGCGCACTTTCTCCATGCCCGTTTTTACGGTGGCGTCGATTTCTTCCATTTTAATGATGCTGCCGCCGCCACGACCCGCTGCCCAATTAACACTAACGGCGCAGGTAGCGTAGCCTAGGCTCAGCTCACGTGCCAGTGCGGCTTCAGGCATGCCGGTCATACCCACCATGGCGCAACCGTCACGCTCCATACGGTCAATTTCAGCGGCAGTTTCGAGACGTGGGCCTTGGGTAACACCGTAGGTGCCACCCTCGCAAACATCGAGTTGCGCGGCATGACAGCCTTTGAGCAAGCGTTGACGTAAAGTTTCGTCGTAGGGAAAAGTAAAGTCAATATGCACTACCTGGGTTAATCCATCTTCAAAAAAGGTATTTTTGCGCGACCAGGTGTAGTCTATGATTTGATCTGGAATAATCAGCCGTCCCGGCACCATATCATTGCGTATACCCCCGACAGCCGCAATAGCAATAATATTGCTTACACCGGCATGTTGTAATGCCCAAATATTGGCGCGGTAATTGATTTTGTGCGGTGGAATGGTGTGTCCATAGCCGTGGCGCGCGAGAAATACGACTTCTTTACCACATAATATGCCGTGCGTTAATGGACCCGAAGCTTCGCCATAGGGCGTGTGGACGACTTCGCGCCGGATAATTTCCAGCGATTTGAGGGAAGTTAAACCGGTACCACCGATAAGGGCAAGTTTTGTCATGGGATTAAGTGTTTTCTAAGTGACTTTAAAAATCGTAGCCGTTGCCGAAATACGCAACGGAGCCTGAAAATTTTATTTATTCAACATGTCGTCCGCAACTGCATAGATGCCGGGGGCGTTGCGTAAATAGCCTTTATAATCCATACCGTATCCAAATACATAGCGGTCTTCTACATCCAGACCTTTAAACGTCGCTTTGAGCCCATTCTTTCTGTCGTGCAATTTTTCGACCAGTACGGCGGTATGCACCGCCTGCGCGCCATCGGCTTTGCATTCGTCAATGATGGCGGCCAGCGTGATGCCTTCGTCAAGAATATCGTCGATCAGCAACACAACACGGTCTTTCATTGAGCAGGCCGGTTTGGCGACCCAGCGCAAGGTACCGCCTTGTGTGTTGCCGCGATAACGCGTGGCATGGATGTAGTCAATCTGCATGGGAAAATCCAGGCGCGCCAATAAACTCCCGGCGGGAATCAGCCCGCCAATCATGACGCACAATACCAATGGGTTAGTGTCGCCCAATTGTGCGCTAATTGCGGCGGCCATGCGATCCAACGCGGCATCTACGGCCTGGCGGGAGTGCAGTAGATCAGCCTTGGCATAAACTGCCTCAGCGCTTTGCTTATCGATGTGGGTCATGGTTGAAATCCGTTAAAAATATTATTTATTGTAATGGTGGGTCAATGACACTGCCATTCGGTGTGAGCGGCAGCCGTGGCATTTTTTGTTCGGGAAATTTTCCGGTGAGGGTATCCAGGAACACAGTGATGTCCTGCACCTGTTGGTCGGTCAAGTCCACGTTCAACTGGGTTTTACCCATCACCCGCACCGCTTCGCCGAGCTTTTTAACCGTGCCGTTGTGAAAATACGGCGCAGTAACGGAGACATTCCGCAAGCCGGTCACACGCCACATGCGCCGGTCACTTTCAATGCCGGTGACATTATAACGCCCTAGGTCATCAGCCAGTTGATATTGTTGCTCGTAAGTACTGCCCTTGTAGTTGGGAAACAGTTCATAAAACCCCTCGCCCATCTGAAACGCCAAGCCGGGCACGGGGCCAGCCATGTTGACCCAGAAATGGCAGGAGACGCATTGCACTTTTTGAAATTCATCAAGACCGCGCTTGGCCTGTGCTGAAATAGCCCGCTTATCTCCGCGCAGATAGCGGTCGTATGCGCTGTCGGGCGTAACCAGGGTGCGCTCATAGGTGGCGATGGCTTTGGCGATATTGGTGTAGCTCACGGCCTCTGCGCCACCAAAGACTTTAGTAAACTGGCTGACATAACCAGGAATCGCGGCAATGCGCGCAACCACGGCCTGCTCATTGGGCATGCCCATTTCTGTAGCGCTCAGCAGATGGGTTTTCACCTGGTCTTCAAGGCTGACCGCACGGCCATCACGGTACAGCACGGTGCTGAATGCAGCGTTCCATACCGTAGGCGCACCGCGTGGGCCGGGTTTGCCATTCACGCCTATCGACACGGCGCGGCCATCTTCACCACCGGCCATGACATTGTGGCAGGTGTTACACGAATGGGTGCCAGTGACGGATAAACGCGGATCAAAAAACAACTGCTGACCCAGTGCGACCTTGGCGCGGCTCATGGGGTTGTCTTGAGGTATCGGCGGTTGTTTGGGCAAGGGTTGCAAGGCTTGAAAAGGCGCTGCGCTCACAGAGGCTGCCATGCTTAAGTACATTAAACTGGCGCTGACGGCTAATAGTAAGCCGCGATGTGTTACTTTCATGAAAATTCCTGTGTAATTCTGCAAAAAAATGATGGATGATGCTAACATGCGGTGGCTGCCCGCGTGCATTACAGCGCTTGCGCATCCTCGGCGATAAATTCGTGGTGATATTCCTGCAAGGCATTATGGGTCAGCATAAACACCCCGCCACCGCCGCGCTCAAACTCCGGCCATATAAAGGGCACATCGGGAAAGCGTTCGATCAAAGCCTCTTCGCTGTTACCCACTTCAACTACCAGCAACCCGCCCGGCGCCAAATACTGCAAGGCATCGCGCAAAATACGCACGGCAGCATCCAGCCCCTCTGCGCCAGACACCAGCGCCAGTGACGGCTCGCGGTGATATTCCTGCGGCAGCGCGGCCATTTCATGAAACGCTGCATAGGGTGGGTTGCTGACGATGAGATCGTATTGGCGCCCATTCAGCCCTGCAAATAAATCTGACTCTATCGCCTGCACGCGCGTTTCCAGCCCATGTTTACTAATATTAATCTTGGCTACTGCCAGAGCATCGAGTGAGATGTCGCTGGCATCTACCAGCGCCTCGGGAAAAGCCTGGGCGCAGGCGATGGCGATGCAGCCACTGCCAGTGCATAAATCAAGTACATTGGCGACTTGATCAGGCATCAGCCACGGCGCAAAACCACTTTCAATCAATTCAGCAATCGGAGAACGCGGCACTAACACGCGTTCGTCCACATAGAAACTCAATCCGGCAAACCACGCTTCATGGGTGAGGTAGGGTGCTGGCAGGCGCTCATTCACACGCCGCTCCAATAATTTAATGACGGCGCGGCGCTCGCCCATCGTCAGCCGCGCCTGCATCAGTTCGGCGGGCAGGCCGTGCTTAAGATGCAGGGCGTGCAATACCAGATACAAGGCTTCATCGACGGGGTTGTCTGTGCCGTGACCAAAAAACAGATTGGCTTCGCTGAAACGGCTGGCACCCCACCGCACAAAATCGCGCAGGGTGTGGAGTTGTTCGGCTATATCGTTGTCTACATCCATGGGGTTTGGTCTTGTTGTAAAGCGTACAAGCATACCTCATCTACGGTCATCCCGCCTAGCCAAAAAGAAGGAGAGTGGCCTGAAGACCCTTATCCTGGTCAGGCCAGACGTCTACTTTTGGCGTCTAGAGACACCTATTCCGGTGAAGAGGATTCTGCGGGTCAAGCGGGTTCTGTCATGCTTCCGCAAAGGCAAACTATTGTAGAGTATAATAATTACTTGAAATTTACAGGTGGCTTGTAAATTCGCTAAAATCACGCTCGCGGAATGACCCTGATGTTCTGAACACGGGCAAAATGCGGGCCGTGAAGCGGTAGCCTATTTTTATAGAGGTGTCTTATAGTTATCCAACTCACAACGCGGTTAATGCCCAGACTTTACCCTGTCTTTTTTGTAATAATTTTTCTCAGCCATCTACCTGCGGCATGGGCAGAAGTGCTGGATGTTAAAATTGAAGGCTTAACGGGCGCCACGCTGGAAAACGTGCGTAAACTGCTGAGTATTGAACAGCAAAAAACTGACCCTGATTTATTCGAGGCACGCATTCGTCGCCTGCATCGTAATGCACCGGGGGAAATCAAACAGGCGCTGGAACCTTTTGGCTATTACGATCCCACTATTTCCGCCAGCTTGACACAGCCGAGCCCCGATCACTGGCTCGCCATCTACCAGATTGATCCGGGGCTTGCAGTGCGCGTTGCCACGATTGATTTAAAATTGACTGGTGAAGGAATCAATGATGGTCAATTTCAAGCGTTGATCAGTAACTTTCCCTTGCGTAAAGGCGATACACTGGATCACGCACGCTATGAGTCCGGCAAGCGTGCTTTCCTGATGTTAGCCACTGAAAACGGTTATCGCGATGCTCAATTACTGACGCATGAAATCCGGGTACAACCTGAACTGCACACGGCTGACATACTGTTGCACTTTGATACGGGACGCCGTTACCGTTTTGGCAAGGTGGATTTCATACAAATCGGGGATCCCGAAAAATCACAACTTGATCCCGAGTTTCTGGCACGTTTTATTGCCTTTGAAGAAGGCACGCCCTACTCTACCACGCGTTTATTTGAGGTTCAGAATGCCCTTTCTGACAGTGATTATTTTGACATTGTTGAAATGAAACCCCGCCCTGACAAAATTGAGAATTTTGAAATCCCCATAGATATAGAATTAGAGCCGCGCAGCAAGCATCGTTATACTGCGGGCCTGGGCTATGGAACAGACACGGGGATTCGCGGTAGCCTCGGATGGGAAAATCGGCAAGTGAATAGCTCAGGACATCGCTTTAAAGCCGAAGCAAAAGTTTCTGAAATAAAAACCAATATTACTGGAAAATACCGCATTCCTATGCGTAACCCCCGCACTGACCGCATTGAATTAACCTCGGCATGGTTGACCGAAAGCATTGCAAGCGCCCGCAGTGAAAGTGAAACTTTTCTGATAGGCGCAAGCCATACTTTGAGCCGGCGTAGCGGTTGGCTTGAAACGATGTATCTCAACTACCAAAAAGAATCGTTTTCCATAGGAGGTACCTCGGGTGAAAGCAGCCTGTTATTGCCGGGCATCAGTTGGTCGCGCGTTGATGCCAATAGCCGAATTTATACTCGCCGTGGTTCGCGCCTGTTAGTGGATATCAAGGGCACGCATCCCACCCTGGGATCAAAGTTTCAGTTTCTGCAATTGCGCCTGCAGGGTAAATTGATTCGGCCCATACTGGAAAACGGTCGTATTACCTTGCGTGGAGATGCCGGTTTGACTCGCATCCAGGACTTCGCCGAACTCCCCACATCACTGCGTTTTTTTGCGGGCGGAGATCAAAGTGTACGGGGCTATGATTATAACAGCCTCAGCCCAAAAGACTCCTCAGGCAGAGTGTTGGGGGGCGAACAACTGCTGGTAGGCAGCACCGAATATGAATATTCATGGACTGAAAAATGGAGTAGCGGTATTTTTTTCGATATTGGTAATGCGGTGGATGACTGGGCACAAAAATTAAAACGCGGCGCCGGATTTGGCGTACGCTGGAAATCACCTGTAGGACTGATCCGCGTAGATCTGGCGTGGGCCTTGAGCGACCTGGATAATCCCTGGCGTTTCCATCTCGTGATTGGACCTGACCTGTGAGTGACCCTGTAAACGACCCCGGCGCGCCGCAAGTGCCGCAGGCGCAGGATGCGCAGGAGCGGCCAATCTCCCATAAAGCGGGCGAGCCGACCGACTCTGAGCTTCATCGAGAATACAATCGGCGCAAACTACCGTGGATTTTACTGCTGACTTTTATTGTGAGCCTGGGCGCGGCTGCCGTAGGCTTTATAGCGGCTACCGAAAAAGGATTGCAATGGACATTTTCCATGGTGGCACGCAACATTCCGGGGGAACTCCACGTAGATCATCTTGCAGGACGTTTGATTGGACCCCTTTCACTGCGCGGCCTGCGCTACACTACTGCCAAAAAAAATATTACGCTCTCCATTGAGAAATTAGAAGCGGAGATTCGGCCGCTGGCTTTATTGTATGAACGCATACATATTTCCCGGCTGGACATCACCGGTGTGAGTTATACTCAACTACCCAGTCAGGATCCATTGACAGCGCCGCCAGATATTCAGCTACCGTTCGGCATTACACTTGATCAGGCGTCTATAACCAATCTCACGGTGAATCTGCCTCAGTTGAAGCAGGTGCCGATTGATCGCATCACCCTCACGGGTAAAACCCTGCGCGGCCGTCTTCACATTGATGCATTTAATGTAGTGTCCAATTCTTTTCAGGCACGCGCACGCGGCACTCTTAGACCACTAAATGATTATCCATTGAGCGTAACCATTAATTGGTCAGCTTCGCCACAGAATTATCCTGTTGTGACTGGCCAGGCCACGCTGACCGGCAACCTGGTGAAGAACCTTAATATTTCTCAAAGCGTTAATACGCCACTCAGAGCGACCCTCCATGGCACCGTAAAAAATATGTTTACTGCGATGCAATGGCAGGCGAATCTTGCCGTCGACAAGACTAACATAAATAGCATTAATAAAAGCTGGCCTGTCATTGAAATGGGCGGAAAACTTCGTCTTGAAACGCAGGCGTACGACGGTGGCAAATCCAATCGCATTATTGCAGAGGGCGCCCTTCAGGCCACCCACCAGAAATATACGCTAAACACTACAGCACGCGCCAATTTCTCTGATGATAAATGGTACATTGAACAAGCTACCCTCGCCCTGCCTGACAACCCGGCACGCATTATATTTAAGGGAGCGCTGGGTGAAGGTTTGATTCCTGCGCTCTCTCAAGCAGATCAACCCTGGCAATTAACCGGCCGCTGGCATGAACTTGCCTGGCCATTCAATGCAAAGCCCGGCGCAGCCATCAATCACAGCGAAGCTATCATTGCCAGCAAAGAAGGCGGCTTTAGCTTCGCGGGAAATCTTGACGCCTATCAGTTCACGGCAGAAGGCAGCGTAAGCGGAGCCACTTTGCCGTCGGGTCATTGGATCGCCGCAGGCGTTGGCGACCGTGAAAGTCTGGTGCTTGATGAAATACAGGCAGATATTCTGCAGGGGCATCTCATTGCTCAAGGCGAGATACACTGGCCCCAACCCCGTCCTTCATCTCGCCAAAAAAATTCACGGGAAAGTTCACCGCTAAGCTGGTCTGTAGACATCACGGGCAGTGATCTTAATCCCGGACAACAGTGGCCCACATGGCCGGGGCAACTTGATTTTCAAGCCCGTATTCATAATGAAGAACCCAACACAGGGAATCCCTCTGCAATCACCCTCGAAATCAGCGAGCTTACAGGGCAATTACGCGACGTCCCCCTGAATGGCGAAGCATTATTAATAATAGATAAAAATACCTATGCAATACCGCACCTGACACTTGCTTCAGGATCATCTCGCCTGAGCGCAAAGGGCACACTGGACGAAGCATGGAACCTCCAATGGGAGATGGAGATTCCTAATATCAATGAAATTATGCCTGCGGCACCCTTAAAACACAGCGGCATACTTCAAGGCAAAGGCCGGCTTACCGGGCCAAGAAAGCAGCCGTATATTAATGCCGAACTACAAGGCAAAAGTCTCATGATGGGAGAGAAATATAAAATCGGGGACGTGCGTCTTTTAGTGGACGTGGACACTCAAAACCAGTTGGCATCGCAACTTGACCTGATAGCCAGCGGCATAACCATTGGTAACCAGCTTATTGATAATGTCATGGTGAAAGGCCGTGGCCAGGCACAAAATCATGTGATAGACGCGACCCTTAAAACCCGTGAAAACACACTGGTGTTGCGCGCAGAAGGTGCGCTGGGAACAGATCCCATCACTTTCAATAGTGCACAACCTGACACCCCACTGTGGAGCGGCCAGCTCACTCAAGCCAATATGACATCACGTGCATTAGGCTATTGGCCACTGACGACTCCGGGAAGCTTAACCCTCACTACCGATCACGCACAGCTCGGCCCGTGGTGCTGGACACAACAGACAGCGCAGATTTGCGCCGAGGCAAATCGCGCAGAGAAGACGGGCTGGCAGGTGAACGCGCATACGACCAATCTGCCGATGAATTGGTTTCAACCTTTCCTGCCTCCGCAGGCTATTGTAGCAGGCACGTTTAATGCGACAGCCACTGCTTATCTCAGCCCCGATGGCATTGTCACCGGCACTGCGAAATTCATACCCTCTGCGGGCGCAATTGTTCATCAGTTGGCAGACGATCAAAACCTGATTCTGGCTTACACCCAAGGCCTGATAGAAGCCAACCTGGAAGCGGATACGCTCAACGCGCGCGCCGCATTAACCTTGACGGACCGAGGCACGCTGGATGGCACCCTGCAATTACCCCGCTCTGCACTGCCTGCCTTCTTAACCAATCCTACTCCCGCAACAGCCGCGCAGACCCCGCCACCAGGGGCGGCGCAAATAAAAGCCACGTTGAATGCAGAAATTCGTGAGCTGAGCGTGCTACCTGATTTCTTTCCTGAAATTGAAGATACACAAGGGAAAGTTAATATTGCATTAGGTGTTGAAGGCACGGTCGATCAGCCCCGTTTCAGCGGTTATGCCAAACTGGAACAAGGCACCGCTCTGGTGCCACGCCTGGGCTTGAGATTACGCGACATCCAGGTGCAAGCCACTGGAACAAATGATAATCAACTTTCCCTGACCATACAAGCCACATCAGGTAAGGGTACATTACACCTGCGGGGCACCTTGCGGCCTGGTACTAAACAAAACTGGGGCGCCGATCTTACTGTACAGGGCCAAAACTTCGAAGCCATGCGCACGCCGGAAATTCAGGCCACAGTATCACCTGATCTGACCGTGAAAATAGCTGGAAATACCGTAGATGTTAATGGTGACCTGACTATACCCACCGCTCATATTGAGTTACGCGACCTGACGACTACCGTGCATCCGTCGAGTGATGTAATCATCGTCCAGCCCGCTAAAAACACCAACGGCGAAAATGAAAATCCGGACATCAGCAATAATAAACGGTGGATGATCAATAGCGTGATTGGTGTAAAGCTTGGCGATAACATCACCTTCAAAGGCGTGGGGCTCACTGGACGATTCACAGGCGATCTGGCTCTTATCGACACCCCACAACAAGTTACAACTGCCTATGGTGAAATTCGTATTGAAGAAGGTGGGGAATACCGGGCGGTTAATCAAAAACTCGAAGTCAAAAAAGGAGGACGCCTGGTATTTGCCGGTGGCCCCATCAATAATCCCGGCATAGATGCGCGCGCCACACGTCAAATCACCACCAATGTTCGAGTGGGTTTCAATGTGCGCGGCACGCTGCAATCACCGCAATTATCAGTGTACTCGGAACCCGCCATGACAGAAACCGATGCCCTCGCCTATTTATTATTTGGACGCCCGATGAGCCAGGCAACTACGGCGGAAGGGAACCTAATGGCACAGGCGGCCAGCAGTCTCGGCGCCGTGGGTGGCGAGTTCCTTATAAAAAAGATTGGTAACACTTTTGGCATCGAAGATATTCGCGTCGAAACCACCGCAGTTGCATCCCCTGCCGGCACACTCAGCACGGCACAACAAGCCACCGTTGTGCTGGGAAAATATCTTTCACCGAAACTCTACATCACCTATGGTGTTGGCACGGTAGATCGCATCAATACCTTGCGCTTGCGTTACCAGCTCGGCCGCCACTGGACAGTAGAGGCTGAAAGTGGGCTGTATCAAGGCACTGATATTCTCTATACCATAGACAAAAAATAGCGGCTTTGTTTTGTAATGCAAACTGCTAATTCTCAGCCTACTTCTTTTGCATCCTCCACATAACGCGCGCGCAGTGTCTTTGCAGCCTGCACCATGCGTGTCAAGGCCGTTTCCACTTCAGGCCATTGGCGTGTCTTAAGCCCGCAATCAGGATTCACCCATAATTTTTCCGGGGCAATCACTATTGCCGCTTTTTCAAGTAACGCCACCATTTCTTCCGTGGTCGGCAAACGCGGCGTGTGAATGTCATAAACACCTGGCCCAATTTCGTTGGGATAGGAAAAGTCGGAAAAGGCATCCAGCAATTCCATATCAGAACGTGAAGTCTCGATTGTGATGACATCAGCATCCAGCGCAGCAATTGATGCGATGATGTCATTAAATTCGGAATAGCACATATGCGTATGAATCTGCGTATCATCACGCACGCCACTGGCCGTAATGCGAAACGCATGCACCGCCCATCCCAGGTAATCCTGCCAATGCTTTTGCCGCAGCGGCAGACCTTCGCGCAACGCCGGTTCATCAATCTGAATGACTTTAATTCCGGCGCTTTCCAGGTCACATACTTCATCGCGCAACGCCAATGCTATTTGCAAAGTGGTCTGCGCGCGCGGTTGATCATCGCGCACAAACGACCATTGCAGAATCGTCACCGGGCCGGTCAACATGCCTTTCATGGGACGTGGGGTCAGTGATTGTGCGTACACCGTCCAGTCCACCGTCATCGGCGCGGGGCGGCTGACATCACCGAAAATCACCGGGGGTTTTACGCAGCGTGAGCCGTAACTTTGCACCCAACCATTCTGGGTAAACACAAATCCTTGCAGCAACTCACCAAAGTATTCCACCATGTCATTGCGCTCGGCCTCGCCATGCACCAACACATCCAGATCGAGCTCTTCCTGTTTTCGCACGGCATAGCTGATCTGCTCGTGCATGGCGGCGACATAGTCACGTTCGGAGATTTTTCCGGCCTTAACATCGCGGCGTGCCGCACGAATCTGCGCCGTCTGCGGAAATGATCCAATGGTGGTGGTAGGAAACAGTGGCAAATTCAATCGCTGCTGTTGCGCAATACGGCGTACAGGATAAGCGTGATGACGCTCTGCCAGGTCATTTGTAACCTGTGCTACACGCTCTTTAACCGCCGCATGATGAATGCGTGGCGAAGCACGGCGCGCCTGATGCGCCTTAAGGTTACTATTAAGCTCTGTATTCACAGCGGCATGACCTTCGCTTAAATCCATGCCGTGCTCCGCACTTAGCGCACGCTTCAACACGACGATTTCGTCCACCTTTTGTGTGGCGAACGCCAGCCAGGATTTTATGTCTTCATCCAGTCCCGTCTCCACCGCCAGATCTACCGGGCTGTGCAGCAATGAGCACGAAGAGGCAACCCACAGACGGTCACCCAGGCGCGTCTTTGCCTGTTCCAATACCGCCAGCACCTTTGCAAAATCGCTGCGCCAGATATTGCGGCCATCCACCACACCCAGCGAGAGTATTTTGTATGATGGCAATTGATCGAGTACTGCGGTGAGTTGTTCCGGCCCACGCACCATATCAATGTGCAAACCATCCACCGGCAGTCGGCAAGCCAGTGCGGCGTTATCTTCCAGTGCGCCAAAATAAGTGGTGAGCAAACGTTTCAAACCCGGTTGCTGCAAGCGCACGTAAGCGGCCTCAAAAGCATTCTTCCAGGACTGCGGCAAATCCAGCGCCAAAATTGGCTCATCAATCTGCACCCACGTGACACCCAACTGCGCGAGCTTTGCCAGAATTTCACCGTACACCGGCAACAGCTTTTCCAGCAGTGCAAGCCTGTCAAATGGGGCACCTTTGATTTTGCCCAACCACAAATACGTGAGCGGCCCAATCAACACCGGCTTCACCCGTGCTTGATAGCCTAATGCACACGCCTCAGCAACTTCATCAAACAACTTGCTGGACGCCAGACGAAACACCTGCTCGGGACTGAACTCGGGCACAATATAGTGATAATTGGTGTCAAACCATTTTGTCATTTCGCTGGCAGGAACATCTGCACCCGTGGGTGCGCGACCCCGCGCCATGCGAAAATAAGTATCGAGATCCACTGCGTCATCAGTCACGTCACCAAAACGCGCGGGCACCACACCGAGCAGGGTGGACATATCCAGCACATGGTCATACCAGGAAAAGTCGCCCACCGGTATAAAATCAAGTCCTGCATTTGATTGAATAGCCCAATGGCGGGCGCGCAGGGTTTTACCCACCTGCTCCAACCCTGCCCGGTCTAATGTTCCGGCCCAATAGGCTTCTGTGGCGCGTTTTAACTCGCGCTGTACGCCAATGCGGGGAAACCCCAGGGTGTGTGCTGTAATCATGATGTGCTCCTGTTGTTGGGGAAAACCCCTGATTAAAACGGGCTATGTCATTTCGAGCGCAGCGAGAAATCCTTGTCTCGAGTCTCGAACGAAGGTGAGAGAACTGTGAGAAATCTTCCAAGATCCCTCTCTACGTTCGGGATGACAGTAAATATCTGCTGTCGAGACGACATCGTCATCAGAGATTTATTTGGCTTAAGCTCTTTACTGTCCGCCAGTGTGGAGGTAAACTAATCATGAATCAATTTCTATTTTTTAATAATTAAAATGAATAAATTTCATAATGTTTCTTGAAATACACCATCTCCACAGCCTCGCCATGATCCGCGACAGCGGCAATCTGACACGCGCCGCCGAGCGCCTGCACGTTACGCAATCGGCGTTGTCGCACCAGATCAAGACCCTGGAAGATCACTTCGGCTGCGCCCTGTTCACGCGCAAAAGCCGTCCGCTGCGCTTCACCCCAGCGGGGCAGCGTTTGCTGGAACTGGCAGATCAGATTGTGCCGTCGGTGCAGGCCATGGAGCGTGAACTGGCGCGGTTTGCGCAGGGTAAAACCGGTCGGCTGCATATTGCTATTGAGTGCCACAGTTGCTTCGAGTGGCTGATGCCCACCCTCGACACCTACCGCGACCATTGGCCGGAGGTGCAGATTGACCTGTCCACCAGCTTCAGCTTTGAGCCGCTGCCCGCCTTGGTGCGGGGTGACATTGATCTGGTGATTATTTCCGAGGCCAAAGAGGTGCCGGGCATCGCCTATGTGCCGCTGTTTCGCTACCAATCATTGCTGGCGCTCGCCAACGACCATCCGCTCACCCGCGAAACCTGGATCGAACCGCACCATCTGGCCGGCGAAACGCTCATCACCTACCCCGTAGACCGCGCCCGGCTGGACATTTATCACCATTTTCTCGACCCGGCTGGCGTCGAACCCACCGCGCGGCGCACCGCCGAATTAACCCTGGTGATTCTGCAACTGGTGGCCAGCCGCCGTGGCGTGGCGGCGCTACCCAACTGGGTATTGGCCGATTACCTCGCCCATGACTATGTCACCGCCCGCCCGCTGAGCACAAATAGGGGCAAAAATGGCCTGTGGTGTACCCTGTATGCTGCCGTGCGCGCCAATGAACAACACACCCCCTATATACAAGACTTTATCGAGACCGCGCGGACGGTTTCGTTCCGCACTTTGAGCGAGATTCAATCAGCCTGAATTTATGCCATATATAACAGATTTATTACAAATTTCTTCGCTGTTCAAACGCTTATAATCAATCTTAAATTCGGGCTGCAAAAGGGCTTGCAATCCTCTTCAAAACACATTATGTTGTGTCTCATATTAAAAGAACCACAATTTGTTGTGGTGAACTCACCAGCAGGGTTCACTGGGAAAAACTTGCCCGAACAGATTTTTTAGCTCAACCAGACACGTAATTCCTATTGCTCATTTTTTTTCTAAAACACCCAGTTTATTTATCCAGTTTTTTATCAACACACAGCGATTTTTAAGATCTATCCACAATTTTGATGTCTTAACATCACTATAAGTAAATAGCCGGAGGAGAACCATCCATGCAAACCGACATCACATCCATCAAGCCCACCCACACGCCTTATTCAGAGATTCCCGCGACTCCCGCCAGTGACGCTGCAAGCGCCGCCATACTCGCCAGTACCACGCCGGGGCAATTTCATGTAATTCGCCGCAATGGCAAACTCACCGGCTTTGATGCATCAAAAATCGCCGTTGCCATGACCAAAGCTTTTCTCGCCGTAGAAGGCGGCAATGCCGCCGCGTCGCGTCGCGTGCATGACACCGTGCAGACCCTCACCGCGCAGATCATGGAAAATCTGACGCGCCGCCTGTCCGGCAGCGGCACGATTCATATCGAAGATATTCAGGATCAGGTTGAACTGGCGCTGATGCGCGCCGGTGAGCAGAAAGTGGCACGTTCCTATGTACTCTACCGCGAAGAGCGCGCCCGTGAACGCGCCGCCCGTGACGCCAGTGATAAACTCCGTGGAGAGAACGGCCAGGCAATGGCTCCCACCCTGTCCGTTACCTTGCCCGATGGCAGCCAGCGTCCGCTGGACACCGTGCGCCTTGAAACGGTGATTACCGAAGCCTGCCGCAATCTCGACGATGTAAACCCTAACCACATCATCGACGAAGTACAGCGCAATCTCTTCGATGGCGTGTCTGAGCAAGACGTAGGCCGCGCCGTGGTGATGGTCGCCCGCACGCTCATCGAAAGCGAAAACAATTACACCTATGTGGCCGCGCGCCTGTTGCTGGATGACCTGCGCCATGAGGCGCTGAGCTTCATTGAACAACGCAGCACCTACGCCACCGCCGCAGAAATGACTGGACGTTATTCTGACTATTTCGCGGATTACATCAGCCGTGGCATCAAGCTGGAATTGCTCGACCCGCGCCTCAAGGAATTCAAGCTCGACGTACTGGGCCGCGCGTTGCTGCCGGAACGCGACATGCAGTTTAGCTACCTGGGCCTGCAAACTCTTTACGACCGTTATTTCCTGCACTCCGACGGCCATCGTTTCGAGTTGCCGCAAGCCTTTTTCATGCGCGTCGCCATGGGTCTGGCGATCAATGAAATTGATCGCGAAGCGCGTACCATCGAGTTTTATCAATTGCTGTCCAGCTTTGATTTCATGAGCTCGACACCCACCCTGTTCAACGCCGGTACGTTGCGCCCACAACTTTCCAGCTGCTACCTTACTACGGTGCCTGATGATCTGGACGGCATCTTCAACGCCATCCACGACAACGCCCTGCTCTCCAAATACGCCGGTGGCCTGGGCAATGACTGGACGCGCGTGCGCGCCATGGGCGCCCGCATCAAGGGCACCAACGGCAAGTCACAAGGTGTCGTGCCGTTCCTGAAAGTCGCCAATGACACTGCCGTGGCCGTCAACCAGGGTGGCAAGCGCAAGGGCGCCGTGTGCGCCTACCTTGAAACCTGGCATCTCGACATCGAAGAGTTCGTGGAGCTGCGCAAGAACACCGGCGACGAGCGCCGCCGCACGCATGACATGAACACCGCCAACTGGGTGCCTGATCTGTTCATGAAGCGCGTCCATGAAGCTGGCGAATGGACGCTGTTTTCGCCCAACGACGTGCCCGATTTGCATGACCTGTATGGTCAGGCGTTTGAAGACGCCTACGTGGGTTACGAAGAAAAATTTGCGCGCGGCGAAATCAAAAACGCCAAACGCATTCCGGCATTGACCTTGTGGCGCAAAATGCTCACCCTGCTATTTGAAACCGGCCATCCGTGGATGACCTTCAAAGACCCGTGCAACCTGCGTTCACCGCAGCAGCACACTGGCGTGGTACACAGCTCCAACCTCTGCACCGAGATTACCCTCAACACGTCCGACAAGGAAATTGCCGTGTGTAATCTGGGTTCGGTGAATCTCGTAGCGCATGTAACCGCAGAACGTGGCCTGGATATCGACAAGCTGGCGCGCACCATCAACACCGCCATGCGCATGCTCGATAACGTCATCGACATCAACTACTACTCGGTGCCGCAAGCGCGCAATTCCAACCTGCGTCACCGTCCGGTCGGCTTGGGCATCATGGGTTTCCAGGATGCGTTGCATGAGCTGCGCGTACCGTATGCGTCAGAAGCCGCCGTGGAGTTTGCGGATCGCTCCATGGAAGCCGTCAGCTATTACGCCATTCAAGCCTCTACCAATCTAGCCGAAGAGCGCGGTACGTATTCCACCTATCAGGGTTCATTGTGGAGCCAGGGCATCCTGCCCATCGACTCCATCAAGCTGCTCGCCGACACACGCGGCGATTACCTGGAGATGGACACGACCGCCACGCTGGACTGGAGCAGCCTGCGCGCACGCGTCAAGCAGGTGGGCATGCGCAACTCCAATTGTCTGGCCATTGCCCCCACGGCGACTATCTCCAACATTTGTGGCGTGAGCCAGTCCATCGAACCCACGTTCCAGAATCTGTATGTGAAATCCAATTTGTCCGGTGATTTTACCGTGGGCAATCCCTACCTGGTGCGCGACCTCAAGGCACGCAAGCTGTGGGACTCGGTGATGGTCAATGATCTCAAATATTTCGACGGCAGCGTGCAGCCCATTGACCGCATCCCGCAGGATCTCAAAACCCTGTACGCCACCGCGTTCGAAATCGACACGCGCTGGCTGATCGAAGCCGGCAGCCGCCGCCAGAAATGGATTGATCAATCGCAATCCCTGAACCTGTACATGGCCGAACCGTCGGGCAAAAAACTCGACACGCTCTATCGCCATGCCTGGATCAAGGGACTTAAAACCACCTACTACCTGCGCAGCATGGGTGCCACCGCCACGGAAAAATCCACCATCACGGATAGCACATTGAATGCAGTTGCATCTGGTGGCAGCAACACCAATACCAACGCAAATGCACCATCGTCTGCACAACCTAAAGTGTGCTTGATCGCCGATCCTGAATGCGAAGCGTGCCAATAAACATCAATCAATCTACTTGATGAATTAAAAAAATAAGTGAGGAATACGAAATGTTAAGCTGGGATGAACCCATTACCGCAACACCGAAAAAAACCGCGCAAGTGCCCCTGCCTTTAATCGAAGAGCAGCATGGCGTGCTCGGCCTCGAAGACCTTGAAATGGGCGCTTCGCGCATCCACGTTGACGACAAAAAAATCATCAACTGCCGCGCCGACCTTAACCAGTTAGTGCCGTTCAAATACACCTGGGCGTGGCAGAAATACCTCGATGCCTGCGCCAATCACTGGATGCCGCAGGAAATCAACATGTCTGCCGACATCGCGCTGTGGAAAAATCCCAACGGCCTCACCGACGATGAACGCCTGATCATCAAGCGCAGCATGGGCTTTTTCTCCTCAGCCGATTCGCTGGTTGCCAACAACCTGGTGCTGGCCGTGTACCGCCACATCACCAACCCCGAGTGCCGCCAATACCTGTTGCGCCAGGCTTTCGAAGAAGCGCTGCACACTCACGCCTATCAATACGTGGTCGAAAGCCTGGGCCTGGACGAAGCCGAAATCTTCAACATGTACCGCGAAGTGCCCGCAATCCATGACAAGGCCGCGTGGTCCCTGCCCTATACCCAGAGCCTCGCCGATCCCAACTTCCACACCGGCACACCCGAGGCCGATCAACGCCTGGTGCGTGACCTGATCGCCTTCTACGTCATTTTCGAAGGCATCTTCTTCTACGTCGGCTTCACCCAGATGCTCACCTTTGGCCGCCGCAACAAAATGGTCGGCGCGTCCGAACAGTTCCAGTACATCATGCGCGACGAAAGCATGCACATGAACTTCGGCATCGACGTCATCAACCAGATCAAAATCGAAAACCCCCACGTATGGACCCGCGAATTCCAGGAAGAAATCGCGCACATGATCCGCGAAGCCGTCGAACTCGAATACCGCTACGCCATCGACACCATGCCACGCGGCGTGCTCGGCCTCAACGCCGCCATGTTCAACGACTACCTCAAATACATCGCCAACCGCCGCTGCGCCCAAATCGGCCTCGCCGAACAATACCCCGGCGCCACCAACCCCTTCCCCTGGATGAGCGAAATCATCGACCTGAAGAAAGAGAAAAACTTCTTTGAGACACGGGTGATTGAGTATCAGAGTGGCGGGGCTTTGAGTTGGGATTGATGGGCCGTGTAGGGTGGGCACGTTTCTGTGCCCACGCGTTCTGGTGAATGATATGACGGCGTGGGCACGACGTGCCCACCCTACAGGACTGACATGCGGCGCAATGCCCTTCGGTTATTGCGCCCTACTGCACTGCAAAGATTACTTTCGAAGTCGTGATCGGCCAGCTTAAGTTCAATGTGCCGCTTGCATATTCGCTGAACGAACCCGCGAACTTTTACGCGTGCGCATGAATTCCCTGAGTAGCGTTCTAATAAGAATTGCTCAAGCATTTGGCTTGCAATTCCTTTGTAGGTAGTTGCACACTGGCATACGTCCCTCTTGAATGGATGTTAAGCGCCAATTTTTCTGATTTCTGTTACGAGTGTGCGCGGGAGTACGCCAAAATCGTGAGCCACCAATATAATTTCATCATCTTCAGGAATACTTGGGGACGGAACAATATCTTTAACTACATAGATAGTTACATTGTGAATTTGGCACAGTGTCTCGTCAATCACATAAACAAAGCCATATGAGTACTTGCCGTCATGTGTGGCATAAAAAATGGCACGGTTTAGGTGAGGCGTTGTAGAAACACCTGATGTCGGGTATCCGGCTTGATGTTGTTGATGTTCAACAACAGCATTTGCTTCACACTCACCCCAAAAAAAGTTTCCCCACTCAGCACGACCATACTCAGGCGACCTGACAAAAGGGCGAGCGTCCTTAGGAATTAACTCGCCAGCAATTTGCTCGTGAAGTTCCGGATTTATACCTCTATAAAGAACCATCGTTGATTCTAACGCCTAAAAGTTATAGATTGCCCCACCGGCCAGTTCTATTGGAACAGCTCCGCGCTGGCGAGTCCTCCTCCAGAGACAAGAACTTTTCCGCTTGGTAATTGGGTGGCTTGATGGTAAATCCTTCCAGCCGACATGCTGCCGGTTGCGCTGAAATTACCAGTCGCCGGGTCGTATATCTCTGCGCTTGTTAACGCAAAGGTACCGTCATAACCTCCTGTTACAAGAACCTTGCCGTTAGATAGCAGGGTGGCGGTCTGTGAACTTCTTGGAGTTGACATACTGCCCGTAGTACCGAAGTTGCCTGTTGACGGGTCGTATAATTCTGCACCGGCAGTAATGGTTCCACTTACGTTACCCCCAGTAATAAGAACTGTGCCGTTGGGTAACAGTGTGGATGTGTGGGAATACTTCGCCGATACCATGCTACCAGTAGCACTGAAGTTGCCAGTGGATGGGTCATATATCTCCGCAGTGGGGCCGCTGGAAATTCGGCCAGTGACAAGCACCTTGCCGTTAGGCAGCAGGGTGGCGGCATGTGAGTTTCTTAGAGCAGCCATGCTCCCTGTGGTACTAAAGCTCCCTGTTGCTGGATCGTATAATTCTGCGCTGGCAAGTGAGCCACCCGGAGTCCACGCTCCTGTAATTAGAACTTTGCCGTTGGATAACAGCGTGGCGGTATGGGAACTTCTCAGTGTAGTCATACTACCAGTGATACTAAAGTTCCCTGTTGCAGGATCGTATAATTCTGCACTTGCTAAATTACCACTTATCCCATCAACACCACCTGTGATTAGTACCTTGCCATTGGAAAGAAGTGTAGCAGTATGAAAACTTCTCGAGGTAGACATGCTACCGGTTGTGCTGAATGTACCGATAGTCGGGTCGAATACTTCCGCACTATTGAAAGTGTTATTTCCAACAAATCCACCAGCAATTAGAACCTTACCGTTAAGCAGTAGCGTTGCAGTATGCTTGTGCCTATCCGTTGCCATGCTTCCGGTAGCACTAAAAAGCCCAATAGGTGCTGCAGGTGTGCCAAGCACTGCTGTGTTAGAAACGATGCTGCCACTGCCTGCATTGATGTTACTCGAACCTACGCTCTGCATAGTGGCCAAACCAGTGCTATCAATCGTTGCCACTGGAGTATTACTTGATGCCCAAGTCAGGGAGCCTAAGGTTGCTACTGAACCGTCCGTCAGCATACCGCTGGCGCTAAACTGTTGCGTGTACCCCACCATAACTGTGGCTGATGTTGGAGTGATAGAGAGCGAAGCCAACACCGGAGCTGTTACCGACAATGTGGTACTGTTTGATGTGATGCCATTTGCCGAGGCAGTAACGGTGGAGGTGCCCTGTACCAAGGTGGAGGCAATGCCGCTGGCGTTCAGCGCGGCAACAGTAGTATTGCTGGATGCCCAAGTCGCTGAACCAGAAATGTTGCCGGAGCTGCCATCCGAATAGGTAGCCGTGGCGGTAAAAGTAACTGGCGTGCCTTTGGGAGTTGATGGTGTTGTCGGGCTGATACTAATTCCAGTAATCACCGCCGCTGTGACTGACAAGCTGGCTGTGGGTGAAGTGATGCCGTTAGCCGTGGCAGTAACAGTAGTGCTTCCCACCGCAATGCCAGTGGCGACACCCGTGGTGCTGTTGATCGTGGCAATACTGGTGTTGGCGGATGCCCAGTTCACTTGTTTGGTGATGTCGGCAGTTGAAGCATTTGAATACGTGCCGGTAGCAGTGAAATGGGTGTTCAGGTTTTTGGCGGCCGTCGCTGTGGTAGGGGTGATGGCAATGCTGGTGAGTGTTGCGGATGTTGGCGTTCCGCTACTACCGCCGCCCCCACCACCACAGCCGGAGAACAACAGAGTCATGACAACGAGCAGGCTCATGCCGAGCTTACAGGGAGTGATATTGATCAGGCTTTGCAAAAAATTCATCTTGAATATTCTCATCGCTCGGTTTTTCAGGCAACTAAGGGATTAAGTTTACCACCGTTAAAGTATCACGAAGGGGCTATAAATACTTTGATTCTTCGTCAATTCTACTGTGATTTTTTGCTTTAATGTTAGAGAATTCGGTTTCACCCACTCAAGGCCTGGGGGTCAAAGGCCTGGGGGTCACGTCTTGATTTTTGACATTCTTACAACCCAAAGGTAGCCATAAACACCGTCAACACGAAAACGCTAGGGGTCAGGTCTTGCATTAACATATAGCCTCTTCTATTCTTCATTCAATCAAGGGCATTGCATCGCAAGGCATGCCACCCCATACCCCCAATCAAGAATGGAGCGACTCCAAGCTGAACAGGGTGTAGCGTCGTTATACCAACAGAATCACTTGAATAGCATGGTATCCGTGCTACAATGAACTTATGATAGAGTCGTTTAAAGGTCAAGCAAGTGAAGACATATTCAACGGCGTCAATTCGAAAGCGGCCCGGAAGGCATGTCCGAAAACACTTTGGCAGGTTGCGGCCAGAAAATTGGATCAATTGGATTCTGTTCAATCCCTGGAAGAATTAAAAGTTCCTCCAGGTAATCGGCTTGAACGCCTTGCTGGGGACAGAAAAACTGGGTACAGCATTCGTATCAATGAACAATATCGGATTTGCTTTTCTTGGGGAAAATCAGGCTCCTGCAATGTAGAAGTAACCGATTACCATTAGAGGCGCATATTATGGTTCGAATCACTACTGTCCGGAGATTTCCGGACTAACATGATTTAACCGACTGATAAAAAGCGAATAAATGATATTCATGGGTGTCACCGATTTCAATGTGTTGGAAACTACTGGATTTTTCCGGGGGTGGTTCAATGCATACGGGAAAGCTGGTGTTTGCCCAACTGATGGATCATCTGCCGCTGCACACCTTCCGACGATGCGTGGCAAAATATCCTGGGCGCTATCCGACGCTCACTTTCTCGCACCCCGATCAATTCCTGTGCATGGCCTTCGCGCAACTGACTTACCGGGAAAGCCTACGCGACATCGAGACCTGTCTGCGCGCGCATTCCGCCAAGCTCTACCATCTGGGCATTCGCGGCGGCATTGCCAAGAGCACGCTGGCGGACGCCAACGAGAACCGCGACTGGCGCATCTATCAGGATTTCGCCCTCAGCCTGATCCAGACAGCGCGCAAGCTCTACGCCGAGGACAGCTTCGGCCTGGAATTGACGCATACGGTCTATGCGCTCGACTCGACCACCATCGATCTGTGCCTGGCGCTCTTTCCCTGGGCGCGCTTTCGCAAACACAAAGGCGCGGTCAAACTCCATACGCCGCTCGATCTGCGGGGCAATATCCCGACTTTCATTCATATCTCCGACGGCAAGCTCCACGACGTGAACATCCTCGATCAGGTCGCTTTCGAGGCCGGCAGCTTCTACGTCAGGATCGGGGTTATATCGACTTCGCCCGGCTCCATGCCCTGCATCTGACCCAGGCCTTCTTTGTCACTCGCGCCAAATCCAACCTGCGGTACCGGCGGGTCTATTCGCATCCGGTCGACAAATCGACCGGGCTGCGGTGCGACCAAACCATCATGCTGACCGGGTGCCAGGATTACCCAATCCAGTTGCGCCGGGTAAAGTTCTACGATGCCAAGAACGACAAGTTACTCGTCTTTCTCACCAACACAACGATCTTCCTGCCCTGACGATCGCCGAGCTTTATCGCTGTCGTTGGCAGGTGGAACTGTTCTTCAAATGGATCAAACAGCATCTGCGGATCAAGGCGTTTTTCGGCACTTCCGAGAATGCGGTCAAGACACAGGTCTGGATTGCTATCGCTGTTTATGTGCTCGTCGCTATTCTCAAGAAACGGCTGAAATCCGAAGCTTCACTCTACACAATTCTACAGATTCTGAGCCTAACCCTTTTCGAAAAAACGCAACTCAATCAACTTGTTACAAATATCAATCCCAGTCAGGAGGATGCGCAAATGCTTAACCAATTGAATCTATTCGAAGAAATCTCCGGACAGTAGTGGGTTCGAATTCCAACCAAAAGAAAACCTACTCACCCTGGCGAAATGCTGCGCGATGAGTTTCTTGTTCCCATGAACATAAGCCAACGTGATCTTGCAAACGCAATCCATGTTCCCTATCAGCGAATCAATGAGCTTGTAAACCAAAAACGCGGCGTGACTCCAAGTACTGCGCTACGCTTAGGTAAGTTCTTTGGTATGTCCGCAGATTTCTGGCTCAACTTACAAATTCGATGTGATCTTTTCAAGGCACAAGCCACAGAAAAACGAGAGCTGGATTCCATTCAAGATTTCCACCACATGCAAAAATCGGCCTAACCCATGCCCTGAAGCCGACAGCACGTAGGGCGCAATAACCGAAGGGCATTGCGCCGCATGCTTGTACCACGATACTACCACCATGCCTGATTACCGCCGCGCCTGGCACCCAGGTGGCACCTATTTCTTCACTGTCACAAGCTGCAACGGCATGGCAACGATTTTCTGACACGGCATGTTGGCTTGTTGCGCGACACCATGCGTTCTGTGCGGCGACGTCACCCCTTTACGATTCACGGCTGGGTAGTGTTGCCTGATCATCTGCATTGCGTGATCGAACTGCCACCAAACGATACCGATTTTGCAACCCGCTGGCGGTTGATCAAAATGGGCTTTTCCAAAGCGTTGCCGCGAACGGAGCGAATTTCCGAGGTTCGTGTACGGCGCGGTGAACGAGGTATCTGGCAACGCCGCTATTGGGAACACCTGATTCGCGACGAAGCGGATTTTCGTGCGCATATGGATTATGTTCATATCAATCCGATGAAACATGGCTTGGTTAAACGTGAGGCAGACTGGCCATATTCGACGTTTCATCGCTTGGTGGAGGAAGGCATTTATCCGAAGGACTGGGCGGGCGGTGAAGAAACGGGGGTGGGTTACTCTGACTGACATGCGGCGCAATGCCCTTCGGTTATTGCGCCCTACTGCACTGATGCCCTTCGATAGGCTCAGGGCAAACGGAAGAATAGTCCTAAACTCCGTCAACCGACACTTTGAATTATCCACTTCAAAATTAAACGTCCTCACCAACGGCACGGTGCAGCGCTGGGGGTATAACTTCTCTGGTCAGTTGGGGAATGGCGCCACGACCAGTTCCTCCACCCCGGTGCAGGTGATCGGGCTGCCGTGAAGTCCGGGGGGAGAGCGTAGCGAGGGGTTCAACCCGGATAACGGGTTCAGCCCCTTGTGGCGGCATGTGATCGTTGGAGTTATTGACAACGGCCGAGGATGTTGGTATAGTCTCCAACATGAAAGCTGTTGAACTCATTTCCACACGCATCGCCTACTCTGAATGGGCGTTCGCGGAATTGGTGCTGTGGCGCCTTCAAAAGCCAGTTGAAGGATCGTTACACAGGTTCAAGTACAGGCTGGCGTATGTCGTGCGTGGAGAATGCGTTTTGCGCTACGACAACGAAGTTGGGAAGGGCGATCACCGGCATTTCGGTAGAAAGGAAGGTGCCTACGTGTTCACGACACCGGAGCAACTGGTCGCCGATTTCCAAAATGACATAGCGAGGTGGAACCATGAAAACCGTAACCCTTGATGTGCGGACGCCTGCCGATTCGATGGCGGATTTTGCACGTGCCTGGAAGACAGGCAAGCCCCAGAAGTCTGCGCACATCAGCTTCGCTACCCCGGAATTGCTGTGGCGAGTGCTAACCCAAAAACGGTGGGAACTGCTCAAGGCGCTCTGCGGGGCGGGTCCGGTGTCAATCCGCGAAGCTGCGCGCCGTGCCGGGCGTGACGTTAAGGCTGTCCACGGCGATGTTACTGCGCTCCTTAACGCTGGCATCCTTGACCGCACGGAAGACGGCCGCATCGTTTTCCCATTCGACGCTGTGAAAGTCGAGTTCCTGTTACAGGCGGCATAGCGTGGCAGCATTCCAGGGGCCGAACCCGTTGGAGAATTTTTTTCGAGTTCAACGCGGTAAGTTGGGCTGTAGGTTGGTGCTGAATGCAATGAAGCCCAACATCAGACGGTCGAAAAAACATGTTTTACCGGACAGAACAAGGGGTCAGCAGAACAAGGGGGCAAGTCTTGCATTAACATATAGCCTCTTCTATTCTTCATTCAATCAAGGGCATTGCATCGCAAGGCATGCCACCCCATACCCCCAATCAAGAATGGAGCGA
>LNFF01000013.1 GCA_001464585.1 Gammaproteobacteria bacterium Ga0077554
AATAGCATGGAGAAACTAGGCGAAGAAGTTACCGCCTGGCAAACACGCCGCGACCAGATTCACGCCAAGGTGAACTGGCAATTCACGACGGATAATGCACGGGTCAAGCTCAAACGATTATATCCGACATTTGACGCGTGACATGACACTAGAATCGGTCAAGTTAAACAAAAGTGCCAATATTGTAGTGGCTTGTACGCCGATAAGTGGGGCATGCGGATATGGGAAGCAGGCGGGTAGGTACACATTCGATGAAATCGTGCGTGATGAAATAAATCCGTCTTTTGGTCCATTTTATCAGGGATCTTTGAACAAAGGTACCACGCTGTTGCTCAATACGCTTGGGCTTGCGATGACGATGGGTATGGCTGCTGGTAGCCATGAGACGACGTATGTTTATGATGACGAGGCTTATCGCAAAGCGTTGCAAGAGGCGGTTGGTACATCTTGGTTCACGCCTGAACGCCGCGCAGCAATTTTTCGCGACTACGAGGCTATCACCGCTGCAAACCATAAGGCATTCGAATCGTTGAAGCTTGAGCACGCGGTAGTTAAGAGTCGCTATGGGAGTCGCTATGGGCAGGCAGTCACGTTAGAGCTTGTCACTAAAGATGAGTCTGGTTTTTGGACACAAGCAGATGACAGAGCTATTAAAATTTCCACCCAGGCACCTCCACTGGCTGCACCAGAAAGTCTACCGTTTATTGACCGTTATCTCGCCAATTTTGGTCGTAATGCCGATAGTTTGATCGCTGAGATGCTGGGTGCCTACGCTGTACAAACAGAAAAATTGCGTAAAGATTGGGCTCTGCCCAAGCAGTTCACTTTTTCATGTTCTTATAATGACTCTTATCATGTGACCATCGATTGCCCATCTCCGAAAACCTACAACGACCAGCCGATTCGTGTGATCGTACCGGTGACGGTGCATTCCAAAAAAGAGTATCAGTTATTCTTCCCACGGATGTCGAAAACCGACGAGAATGTGAAGGTAACGGTAAGCGAAGAAGGGGTGGTGGCGGAAAATTTGACCAATGCATTCCTTACTGTTGATGTCATATCGCTTTACTGGAACGGGCGTATCTCCACCAAGCCGGACGTGAAAATTGAATTGCCGCCGCATGGGGTCATGCGCTCACCGTATGCTTTGCGAGAATTCGATCTCAAATACCTTGAAGGTGCGCAGCCGTTCGTACTTCGTGACGTAACACGCAAAAAACTCGCGGATACTCATGCCAGTGCTGGTTTTGCCATGAAATATCGCATCATCGACCAAAACATTACCAAAACGGTGTATATCGAAAAGCCCTTTGCTGGCGCACAGTGGGCAGCGCGCTAAACGCACGTGAGGCGGAATCGTAGGGTGCGATAGTGTGGCGTATTGCACTGTATGTCGTGCCATTGGGCGCAATGCCCTTCGGTTATTGCGCCCTACCGAGCTATATCGAACCAATGGCAAGTTTGATTTACATCAAATAAGCATACTTATGGTTTGCATATTTGATGTAAATCAAACTACGCTGTAAGTCCGCTGGAGTTATCACCACCATCACCTATTTTCCCCCTTGCTCACCTGCTGCAACACCCAATCCAATACGCTGCCCGGCAATAAGCGCCGCATCAGCGCAAAGAAATAGCTCGGCATAGTCACGTAATAGCGCATTTTTGGCCGTGGGCTTTCCAGTGCGTGGATTACTTTTTTCAATACGGCTTCAGGTGGCAGGGTGAAAGGTGCGGCGGGGCCGATTTTGGTCAGGCGTTTTTCGAGGCCGAGATAGCGCGTGCGGTGGGCGCTGTGTTCGGGTGTGATGTTGCGGCGGTAGGCGGCATGGGCGTTGGCGCGGAAGCGGCTCTTGATGGGGCCGGGTTCGATGAGGGAAACATGAATACCGCTGCCTGCCAGTTCCAGGCGCAGGGTATCGGTCAAGCCTTCCATGGCAAATTTACTGGCGTTATACGCGCCGCGATACGGCAGTGCCACCAGACCCAGCAGCGAGCTGTTTTGCATGATGCGTCCTTGCCCTTGGGCGCGCATGATGGGGATGATGCGGTTGGTGAGTTCCAGCATGCCAAACAGATTGGTTTCAAACTGTGCGCGTATCACGTCGCGGCGCAAGTCTTCCACGGCGCCGGGTTGCCCGTAACCGGCGTTATTGAACAGCGCATAGAGCGTGCCGCCGGTGCGTGCCAACACTTCATCTACGGCGGCGTTGATGGACGCAGAATCATCCAGATCCAGCAACAGGCTTTCCATTCCCTGCGATTGTAAATCTGTCACGTCTGCGGCTTTGCGTGCTGTGGCGAATACGCGGTAGCCGCGTGCGTGTAAACCTTGCGCGACGCAGCGACCGATGCCGCTGGAGCAGCCGGTGATTAATATGGATTTTGATGATGTCATATGTGCTGTTGTGTGTCACTTCGAGCATAGCTAGAAATCTTGTCTTGTATCAATGATGGCAAACATAAAGCCGTTCAGATTTCTCAGCCGGTTCGAAACAAGGATTTCTCCCTGTGGTCGAAATGACAGCATATCCATTAATCAGGGCTTTCATGGTTTTGTATCGCTCAGCGCTCTGCAAAAACATGATAGGTGCGGCTGGCGCCACCGTGATTAATATCAGCCTGAATTTTTATTTCTACATCGTTGCCGCCACGATTAAATCGCCATTGCGTGGTGCGCGTGGGGCCTTGCACCTCACAGGTGGGATGGTCGCCTGATTCCAGTAATTTAACTTTATGCGCGGGTTGCTGGCGGCCGCTGCTGGGTAGCAGAACATTCAGGAACAGGTATTCTTTAGCTTCTACCGAAGGCATGACTTCAACGCGCCAGGCGCCGGGCTCCGCATTTTTCTTGGCGGTACGCACCATTGCTGCGACTTGTCCTTTTTCATCGTAATTTTTGCCATCGACAAAGAAATCAAAACCTTTGCCGCCGATGATTTGGATGATGGGGTTTTTGGGTAATAAGACGTGTGCGGTGAGTTTTCCGCCACCCTGCGCCAGTTGATTTTCCAGTGGGTTGTTCGGCGCAATTGTAGTGACAAAACCGTTTTCTGTGACGCGTGGTTGTTCGATGGTGTGCAGCAGCCAGCGCTTGCGGAAGCTGGCCTGGGTAGAACGCACTTGATCGAAAACAATCACAACGCCATCAATACGGTCATAGGAAAAAATGCGCCAGAATTTTTCTACGCGGCGCGTGCGGTGAGAAAAAGTGCCTTTACCGGAAGCCGGGTTGGTATAGGCGGGAGTGACATCGGCGATGGCGATGGTGATGCCGTCCTGTTCAAATATTTTCTTTATGTGTCCGGTATGATAAATGTCGTACTTGGTTTGCCATTCCTTAAGGTCGAGAGGTGCGGCTTCAACTCCCCAGCCGGAGCCGATGCGGCGTTGTCCGCCATCATTGGCGATGGGGCGGTCTTCTTTTTTGCCGGGCGCAGATACGGTGTCTTCAGGGTCGGTAACCGTGATGGTGTTGTGGGCGATGGTTTGATAGGTGTAATTCATGTGATGATCGGAGCCATATTGGGGGCCGTAGAGTCCACTATCAATGGCCAGTTCGCCGCCCTTGTAAATGGTGAAAGCGCCTTGATCAAGATGGGAGTGTGACCAGAAATTGTCGCCCGCCTTGAAGGTGATATAGGTAGGTGTTTCGTGAGAGGGAAAGCCCGGATACCGAATTCTATTTCGGATGCACCACTAAATGTAAAGCCCTGACGTAGGTAAAAGGTTTTTGCTGTACCCGTGCTGCTGAGGCGAATCTCAGTAAGTCCTGATTGCATAGCATGTGACTCCATTGCATTCAGCAAAGATTTTCCGACACCTTTGAAACGAACTTCTGGGTGTACATAACAGAGCGCAAGCTCCCCTTTTGCTGTTAGTAACCCGACGCCGATAACTTGTTCTCCGGAAGTGGCGACGACCGGGAAATTCTCGGGGGCAGCGAACCAACCAGCAATATTTTCTGGAGTTTTATTTTGCAACCAGGCGGACAATGCCTCCAGCTCATTGCGATGATCTTCGGCGCAACACTCCGTGATTGAGCGGCGAAGAACAATGCACGCAACTTCAGCGTCGGCAGTTGTGGCTTTACGGACTGTTATGTGCATGGTGGGGCAACACTCCGTCGCGGCTGTTATTTCCTGCCGCGTCGCCGTTGAATCACATCCCGCGCCATGGCGCTAATCACAATAATGCCGATGGTTACGGCAATCCCCATCACCAGATACTCAGTCTCTTCGCTTACCAAGCCGCCGATCATCATGTGTACCACATATGACCACAGCACCATGGAGCTGACGGCAATAAAAGCATAAATTAAAATTTCTATCATACAGAGGGTCTCTTAAAGTGTAATCAATCAGCCTGTCAGTTATAGCGCTTTTATAAATACTTTTGACTTGCGTTGATAATTATACAAACGCTGGCGCTTTATCGGCAAATCTTCGATTTTTCCAGAGTGGAAGCCGCGTTCACGAAACCAGTGTGTGGTCTGTGTCGTCAGCGCAAACAAATATTGTATGCCGTGCTGCCTGGCATGGTGTTCAATGGCGTTGAGCAACGCTTCACCCCGGCCACTATCCCGATACGTAGGGTGCACCGCAAGGCACGCCAGTTCGGCGGCACGTTCTTTTTCAAAAGGGTAAAGCGCCGCGCAGGCGATCACCATACCATCACGCTCCATCACCATGAAGTAGTCGATTTCATTTTCCAGGCGCTCGCGTGAGCGGCGCACCAGCACCCCCTCGACTTCCAGCGGCGCAATCAATTCCAGAATGCCTCCCACGTCATCAATGCTCGCCTTGCGCATATTTTCATAGCGATCAGCGGTGATCAGGGTGCCGATGCCATCCCGCGTAAACAATTCCAGCAGCAGCGCGCCATCAATGTGGCGATCTATCAAATGCGCGCGCCGCACGCCCTGGCGACAGGCCTGTATGGCATGGGTAACATACAGCGCCAGTTCCGACGCACAGGGAAGAGCGGTAGCGAAGGGTTCTGCTAGTGTCGCGGAAGGCAGGATGCCGGAAGCGACTTCATTCTCATTTGCTTTATTAAGGGTCTGTTGCGTGGCGAGCCACTGCTCGGCTTCGGCGAGGGTTAACTGCCGCATCAGATCTTTGTGCGCATCAAACAGTCCACGGCCTTCCACCAGGCACAACAATTTGTCCGCGCCCAAAGCGATGGCGGTTGCTGTCGCCACCTCCAGCGCCGTGAGATTAAATACCTCGCCCGTGGGTGAATACCCCAGCGGCGAAAGCAACACAATCGCACCATCGTCGAGGCGTTGTTTAATGGCGTCCGCGTCCACGCGGCGCACTTCCCCCGTGTAGCAATAATCAACGCCATTGCGAATGCCGACGGGCTTGGCCGTAACAAAATTACCCGAGGCAACGCGAATGCCCGCGCCAGCCATGGGCGAGTTCGCCAGACCCATGGATAACAGCGCCTCGATTTCGATGCGCAACGTACCCACCGCTTCTTTCACCACGGCCAGGGCGGCATCATCGGTCACGCGCAACTCTTTTACATAATGGATAACCGCCTCACGTTCAGTCAGGCGCTGCTCGATTTGCGCGCGCGCGCCATGCGCCAATACCAGGCGCGCGCCCAGGCTATTGAGCAGGGCAATATCGTGTATCAGGTGCGCAAACCGGTCATCCGCCACCGCCTCACCACTGAACATAATGACAAACGTGCGGCCACGAAAAGCATTGATGTAGGGCGATGAACTGCGGAACCAGGTAACGAATTGCGCTTCGTCGAATATGTTGGCCAAGAGCTTTAACCATCGTGTTAGTGTATGAGGCCTGCCAGGCAGCTTCGGCAGGTACGATTAACCTTCTGATTTTGGACTATTAACCCTGGCCGTGGCAACATATCTTGAGCATTGTGACCTTAGTGTTATAGGATCACCAGGTAATATCATTACATTTTGTATGGATTATGTGGCTGAAAATAATAGCTTTTTATGCAAAAAATAGTTGATTTAGGACTTGCCAAATACCCCACTATTTTGCTATGGTTTTTCTGCCAAACGTAGATTTGGTTCCTGATAAGTAAACGCGACTGAGAGAGGTGATGTTTCATGAATAAATTAAAAGATGCATGCCAGAATGATTGGTTGATTGTTATGTATATTTCTGTAGTAATCTTTAGTTTGTTGGCGCTGGGTCTGAATATAGCTCATTATCCGGCCGGTCATTAAAGTTAAAGTGTAAAAACTTCATTCTATCAATAAAAAAGGGATCGAAGGGACTGGCTTCGATCCCTTTTTTATGTCCAATTGTTTCCTATGTTCATCCCCCTCCTGCTCCTTGATATTTTATGATCAATTTCTGCGCTTTTTATTCCTTAGTAATAACATGGTTAAAATATCTTGAAAAATGCAGGGTTATTATGTATAAGGAAAGCGGTATTACCACAATTTATTTGTGGCTAATAACCTACCTAACCAGTCAACATTTACATAAGGAGATAGCCATGGTTAACAAACCACACACCAACGATGATTGGATTGTCCCCATCGCCACAGCAGCGATTATTTTCTTTCTACTATGGCTGGGGCTGAATCTCGCCCATTACCCGGTAGGTCAATAATGTGATGTTTGGCGCTGGCGTGCGCCAAGCGTTATTTACCAGAGATGCTGTTCAGCATCTTTAGACCCACCCTCTCTCGGGTCGTCATTCAGGGGATCAGGAAATAATATTTCCTGATCCCCATTTTTTATCGCGTCGGGTAACGCGTGTGTTGTTACACGCTGCTTCTCCAGATTTTTGAAATCCCACAAGTGTTTGTCCATCAGTTGACTGGGTTGCACGCGGCTCAGTGCATGCAGCATATTACTGGGAATTTTAGGATTTTCTTTGGCAAGATCCTGCACCAATCGTTTAGTGCGCTGACGCGCCAGATTTTCCTGTGAGCCGCATAAATTGCAGGGAATAATTGGAAATTCGCGCTCTTTAGCGTATTCAATAATATCTTTTTCCTGGCAATAGGCGAGTGGGCGCACCACAATATGGCGCTTGTTATCGGTGAGCAGCTTGGGCGGCATGGAACGTATTTCGCCGTTGTACATGATCGACATCAGCAGGCTGTGGATCATGTCATCGCGGTGATGGCCCAGTGCAATTTTAGTGTAGCCATGCGTTTCAGCATATTTATAAATATTGCCGCGCCGCAGCCGCGAACACAGCGAACAATACGTGCCCCCCGGTTCGGTTTTATCAATGACGATGGAGTATGTATCTTTCTTCAGGATTTCATACGGGATTTTTTGCTGTTCCAGCCAGGCGCGCATGTGGCTGTCATCCCAGCCGGGTTGTGATTGATCGAGCGTAAACGCGAAAATATCAAATTTATTATTGGAGTGCATGCGCAGCAGGCGCAAGATCGACAATAACGTATACGAATCCTTACCCCCCGACAGGCACACCATCACGCGGTCACCCGTCTGAATCATGTTGTATTCGGAAATGGCTTTGCTGACATAGCGCAGCAATTTTTTTTCTACTTTAGACAAGATAGGTTCCTTAAGGTGTTTTACGTGTGTAACGATGCTTTACGCCCACCGGAAAATAACTGACATCACCCGCAGGCAGAAGAATGATCTCGGGATGTTGATATTCTGCAGGAACGTAATGCGCAAATTCGCTGTTCAGGCGTAATAACTGCGCGTGTATCGAAGCTGCAATCGCAGCGCGTTTTTCATCTGTGCCACTTATATTCGGTAGCAGCTCCACAGTCACACACAGCCGTTTATTCTGGTCGGCGTGTTCTTTCACTTCAAGCACAAATTTCCCCGTCACCCATTCGGTAATTCCCGGCTGCTCCAGCCCCACCGTGATATTTTCCGGATAAATATTTGCGCCAAAATATGACACCGTAAAATCCGCACGGCCAAACAAATAGACAAACGGCAGACGGGACTCGTTTGCCGTCAGGAGTGCATCCGCTTCGGGGGGCAGTGGCCATTCCCGCATAAAGTCCAGCATCGCTGCATAAGAAATAATGCCGCCCTGATCCGCGATATGATAGCGCAGCAACGGCACGCCATTATCGCCCGTCACCACCAATGTACCTTCGTGTACTTCAAAAAAGCGGCTGAGCGGATCATATTGCAGCAATGTCGGCAGGCGCGATTCGCCAAACAGTGCCCGCGCCGCCTCCGGTGTATTGGCAAAAAAGCGCCGCAATGTAATGCTCAGCGGCGTTTCGTTGCCCAGCACGCCCGCATCCGCCGTGCCATACAGCGATGCTGTGTCATAGGCCGGGTTGTCTGCGCCCACCCGATTACACACCAAGGCGCGCCATTCCTCGCTGAACACTTCGCCCGCAAACATCATCTTGATGGAATGGCGCGACCATTCCACGCCCTGCGCAATACCGGTGTCGATCACATCTTTAATGAAGGGCGGATAGCCGATCAGCACCGTCTGGTCAAAATACCCGGCAAGTTCAGTGACGGCGCGGTAAATCTCCGCCTTGTTATTGCCGGGTGTCACCACGCTCAGCGCATAACCTTTTTGCGCCAGATAACGGCAGCAGGCCGTGGTATACATGCCACCCACCCAAGTGCCCAGCGCAAAGCAGATCACCACCAGCGTAGTGCACTGCCCAGCATTAAAACTGCCGTCAAATACCTGCTCGAAGCGCGTTGTAACGTCCAGCTCGTGTGCCAGCGAACGTGGCCAGAACATCGGCGCACCGGTGGAGCCAGATGACACCGCCACCATTTCACAGTCCGCCAGCCGCCCGTGGCGACACCGGGCGGGCAGGGGGTACGCGCGCATGTAATTGGCTTTGGTCATCAAGGGTAACGCCTGAAATGCGGCGAAATCCTGAACTTTGGTGGGATCAACGTTGTGTTTTTGCAGAAAATCCCGGTAGGCGGGCACTTCTGCCGCCGCTGCGTGAAACTGTGCCAGTGCCGTGGCGTGCGGCGAAACCGTCTCGTGACGAGTCAGCGTGGTGGCCAACGGGCGCGTCAAAAAGGCGTCCAGGGCAGAAACGGCAGATTGGGCGGGGGTTAACATCCTCTTAGTATAGTGCTTTTGCTTAAGCTTGTTGACACATTCTGCCAAGCAAATCATAATAGCCGACTTATATCTTAGCGGAGGGGTTCCCGAGCGGTCAAAGGGATCAGACTGTAAATCTGACGGCTCTGCCTTCGAAGGTTCGAATCCTTCCCCCTCCACCACGGTCTGACTGGCCTGCTTATTTATAAAGGGGGCTGCCCTGCGTGGCGGTCGGTCGAAAAATGCTCCTGCATTTTCGACACTTCCACCATCCGTGGCGGTCGGAACGAGAATGCGGTTATGCCAGGGCGGGTGTAGTTCAATGGTAGAACTTCAGCCTTCCAAGCTGATAGCGTGGGTTCGATTCCCATCACCCGCTCCATATAATATGGGCTGGGGCAGGGTGGTTGTCATAATGTAGGTAACGCTGCCCATATAGCTCAGTCGGTAGAGCACTTCCTTGGTAAGGAAGAGGTCATCGGTTCGATTCCGATTATGGGCTCCATATGTGTGCCATATGATTTAATGGTGAAAGAGTTTTAAAAGAGCAAGGTTTTCAGGTCGGTAGGAATCTCTGAAAAGCAGGTTTTTTATCCCATTAAGTGGATAAAGGCGAAGTTTTTCAGAGATTCTTGGTGTTTTGTTTGAAATGTAATCTATATTTATTCGATAAAAGAGGCGAAGAATATGTCCAAGGGAAAATTTGAGCGTACCAAGCCCCACATCAACGTGGGCACGATAGGTCACGTGGATCATGGCAAGACCACGCTGACGGCGGCTCTGACCAAAGTCATGGCCGGGCTGCACGGTGGCGAATTCAAAGCCTACGACCAGATTGACGCCGCCCCTGAAGAGCGCGCGCGCGGCATCACCATCGCCACCGCCCACGTCGAATACCAGAGCAAAAACCGCCACTACGCGCACGTCGACTGCCCCGGCCATGCTGATTATGTCAAAAACATGATCACCGGCGCCGCGCAGATGGACGGCGCCATATTGGTTGTCTCCGCCGCCGACGGCCCCATGCCCCAGACCCGCGAACA
>LNFF01000014.1 GCA_001464585.1 Gammaproteobacteria bacterium Ga0077554
GACAAGGGCGTGTTTGAAAACGGCATCGACGGCGTGTACAAGAACGCCACCCCGCCGCCGGATTATGTGCTGGTGGAGGCCAAGTACAACACCGGTAAGCTGGGCGCTACCCGCGATGGCAAGCAGATGAGCGATGGGTGGTTGCAGGGGGAGAAGACGGGGTTTAATCGTATACTAGATGCGGTGGGCGAATCTGAAGCAAGAAATATCAGAAGCTCAATGGGTCAAGGTAATGTGGAAAAATGGTTGCTTCGTGCTGATGAAAGCGGTGGCGTATCGAAGAAATTGCTGGATGCGGGCGGTAACATCGTTCGTCAATGATTGGCACTCAGAAGGACAGGTTAAATGAGAGACTCGCGCTTCGACAAAGATTACTTTAGCGCATCAATTAATTTTAAGGTGCATGCCTTGGCGGAAGATATGGAAACCGCAAAAACCCCCTTCAGCGCCAATCCTGGATACCGTCCTCAGTATATCTTCGAACTTTTCATTCAGCACTACGAGATGCTCTACCAGCGCTACTGCCGGGGCGACGACCTCAACGACCTGAAGTCCTTTCTGCCCGAAGTGGTACGCGTCTGGGAGTGGGCCTACGCCGAAGAAGTCAAAGTTTTCAGCGCCGAGGACATGATCTTGCGCAAAGGTTTTGACAAGAACCTGAACCTCTACATCGTCAGCCTGTGGCTCATCAGTTTTGCGCTGTGCCTGGAAGTGGATGATGCGCTTTTCGCCCGCATGGTGGCCGTCGCCGACCACGGCGGCTACAACCCGGGCAAAGATTTGTTGTTTGAACGGCTGGTCGCAAGCCGCCTCCCGGGTCGTAAGGCAGCCAGCGCCCTGCTCTGCCCCAAGCCCTATGAAAAGCTGTATTACAGCGTTGATGGCGGCGAGCGCCGTATACCCTGGATGAACGAATTCATCCAGGGCTGGTATCCGGCGCTGAAGAAGGCCTACTGGCACGGGCGCCATACCCGCCCGGAGGCGGGCTATTTCGGTTACTGGTGTTTTGAGGCGGCGGCGGTGGCCAAGCTGTTTAACTACGCGCCGGGCGCTTACAGTGAATCGGAATACTTCCCAAAGGATTTGGCGCAGTACCGGGGGTAGCGTCACAGCCTACGGCCTGCCACGCATTCCTGACAGCTACTACACCAGCTTCATCCTGGACTGGAAGGCCGATATGGTGGTGGGCGGCAAAGCCGGTTCCCGTTAGCCAACGCGCCAATACCAAAATGAATGTCAAACTCGAACGCTGCAAATGAGAGATGTGTAATGGACGAGGATTTTCACCCGCAGCCCCGCGTTTTTTACCCTTCCCTCAGCCCTGCGGGTCTGGTAATCTTCCTGTCTCTATGAATTCAACCCCTTTTCTAAAAACCCCCGGCGCTGATGCCGGTGATGACTCCTGCACTGAACGGCGCGCGCGTGTTAAAATCTGTGGCCTTACCCGGCGGGACGATGCCTTGGCAGCGGTGAGCCTCGGTGCAGATGCGCTCGGCTTGGTGTTTTATGCCGCCAGTCCGCGTGCCGTGAGCATTGCCCAGGCGCGGGAAGTGATCCGTGAATTGCCGTCGAGCGTGACTGTAGTGGCGTTGTTTGTGAATGCTGCTGAGTCGGAAATACGCGCGGTGCTCGACAAGGTGCGCATTGATATATTGCAGTTTCATGGTGATGAAACGCCGCAAGACTGCGCCAGATACGGCGTGCCATATATCAAAGCAGTGCGTATGCGCGAAGATGTAGATCTATTTGAGATCGAAAGAGTGTATAACAGCGCCAGCGGTTTGTTGCTGGACAGCTATCAGTGCGGTGTGGCAGGCGGCACGGGTGTGGCATTTGATTGGACGCGTGTGCCCCCGCCTGTCATCAGGCGCTTAACCAAACCCATCATTCTGGCCGGTGGATTGACCCCCGATAATGTGGCTGAAGCGATCAGGCAAGTACGGCCCTACGCCGTGGATGTAAGCGGTGGGGTCGAGTCCGCCAAAGGGATTAAAGACGCAGCAAAAATGGCTGCATTTATGCAAGGGGTGAACAGTGATTAATACAGTATCGACGATTGATATGATGGCATCCATGGCAGAAGATCTGCCGGATGCCAACGGCCATTTTGGTCCCTATGGTGGCCGTTTTGTCGCGGAAACTTTAATGGGTCCGCTGGAAGAGTTGCGCCTCGCTTATGAACATTTTCGTAACGATGCCGCTTTCATGGCAGAGTTCGATAAAGACCTGGCGCAATTTGTCGGGCGCCCTTCACCCCTGTATCACGCCGAGCGCTGGAGCCAGAAACTTGGCGGCGCGCAGATCTATCTCAAGCGCGAAGACCTTAATCACACCGGTGCGCATAAAATCAATAACACCATCGGACAAGGTCTGTTGGCGCGGCACATGGGCAAGCGGCGTGTCATTGCCGAAACTGGCGCAGGGCAACACGGCGTCGCCACCGCCACGGTCGCCGCACGCATGGGCATGGAATGTGTGGTGTACATGGGCGCGGAAGACATCAAGCGCCAGGCGATTAATGTGTTCCGCATGAAATTGCTTGGCGCCACCGTCGTGCCCGTGGAGTCCGGTTCCAAAACACTTAAAGACGCACTCAACGAAGCCATGCGCGACTGGGTGACCAATGTTGACAGCACTTTTTACATTATCGGCACCGTCGCGGGGCCGCATCCGTATCCCGCCATGGTACGCGATTTCCAGGCAATTATCGGACGTGAAGCGCGCGCGCAAATTCTGGAGCAGGCGGGTCGTCTGCCCGACGCGCTGGTGGCGTGCGTGGGCGGCGGTTCCAATGCCATAGGCTTGTTCTATCCTTTCCTTAAAGATACTAGTGTAGCGATGTACGGTGTCGAAGCCGCTGGCGATGGCATCGAGTCCGGTCGTCATGCGGCCACCTTATGTGCGGGACGTCCTGGCGTGTTGCATGGCAATCGCACTTATTTGATCGAAGATGCCGATGGCCAGATCATCGAAACCCATTCCATTTCAGCGGGGCTGGATTACCCCGGCGTGGGTCCCGAACATGCGTGGCTTAAAGACATGAAGCGCGCCACCTATGTGCCGATTACTGACTCTGAAGCGCTTGACGCCTTCCATGCCTTGACGCGCACCGAAGGTATTATTCCCGCACTGGAATCCAGCCACGCCCTGGCATACGCTACCAAACTTGCGCCTACGCTGGCTAAAGATAAAATCATTATCGTCAACCTTTCCGGTCGCGGTGATAAAGATATTCACACCGTCGCGGCGCGGGAAGGGATTACCGTATGAGTCGTATCAAAAATTGTTTTGATGATTTGCGTTCCAGAAAACGTCAGGCATTGATTCCTTACATCACCGCAGGCGATCCGCGACCCGATGTCACCGTGCCATTGATGCACGCCATGGTGAAGGCGGGCGCCAATATAATTGAAGTGGGCGTGCCATTTTCTGACCCGATGGCGGATGGCCCGGTGGTGCAAGCGGCCTGCGAACGTGCATTGAAGCATCATGTCAGCCTGCGTCAGGTGCTCGACATGGTGCGCGAGTTTCGTAGCCGTGATGATAATACGCCGGTAGTGTTGATGGGTTATCTGAATCCGATAGAGGCGATGGGCTACACTGAATTTGCCCGTGCTGCCCACGCGGCGGGTGTAGATGGCGTGTTGACCGTGGACATGCCGCCCGAAGAAGCGCGCGATGTAGTGCCAATTTTTCGTGCCGAGCAACTTGATCCGATTTTTCTGCTGGCGCCCACCAGTTCCGATGAACGCATTGCCAGTATCTGTTCACTGGCCAGTGGCTTTATTTATTATGTATCCCTTAAAGGTGTCACCGGCGCGGCCAGCCTTGACATTGCCGCCGTCACTACCAAGCTGAAACAGATTCGCGCCATCACCGATCTGCCAGTGGGTGTAGGCTTCGGCATCCGCGACGCCGCGACCGCAGCGCAAGTCGCCGCCGTTGCCGATGCCGTGGTCGTGGGCAGCGCCCTAGTGCGTAAACTGGGTGAATTTGCCGAACAACCACATAAAATAGAGCAGGAAGTTGTGTCGATACTTGCGGGAATGCGTGCGGCGATGGACGTGGCACACGATAGGGTCACGTCTTGATTTTTGACATTTTATGGTAAAACACCCCGGCGGCTTTTTCTAGTCCCGATAACGCTTCGCCAGATCAGCGTAGGCATCAATGCGCCGGTCACGCAAATAGGGCCAGATGCGTCGCACCTGTTCGCTGCGTGCCAGGTCTATGTCGGTGATTAATACGCTCGGGGCATCCGTCGCCGTGCTGGCTACGATCTCACCCTGCGCGCCGCAGACAAAGCTTGAACCCCAGAATTTTATGCCTGAGCCATGATTCGAGGGATCGGTCTCAAAACCAGTGCGGTTGCACACTAACACCGGCAGGCCGTTGGCGATGGCGTGGGCGCGCTGGATGGTGATCCAGGCGTCGCGTTGGCGGGCTTGCTCTTGTGCGTCGTCATCTGGGTTCCAGCCGATGGCGGTAGGGTAGAGCAGCATGTCTGCCCCTGCTAGTGCCATGAGCCGCGCGGCTTCGGGGAACCATTGATCCCAGCATACCAGAACCCCTAAACGACCTACTGAGGTGTTGATGGGGGTGAAGCCAAGATCGCCGGGAGTAAAATAAAACTTTTCATAAAAGCCAGGATCATCGGGGATGTGCATTTTGCGGTATTTGCCCGCAATGCTGCCATCACTTTCCAGCACTACGGCGGTGTTGTGATACAACCCGGCGGCGCGGCGCTCAAACAGCGATGCTACGATTACGAGGTTGAGCTCGGCGGCAATTGTGCCCAAGCGTGTGGTGCTGGGGCCGGGAATGCTCTCAGCCAGATCAAAACAGCGTGTGTCTTCTGTCTGGCAAAAATAGAGACTGGTATGCAACTCCTGCAACAGCACCAGTTGCGCACCTTGTTGCGCCGCGTCACGGATTCCCGCGATCGTCTGTTCAAGATTCGTGGTACGATCATCGTTGCAGGGTTGTTGAATCAAGCCCACGCGGATTTTTTTTGACGCGGCTGTGTTCATCTTACAAAACTCCCGCAGGTAACTGCATGGTCACGCAGTGCAAGCTGCCGTGCTGCAAAATCAAGGGCTGGCACGACACGCCAATCACTTCCCGTTGAGGAAAGCATTTTTTGATCTGCACCAGCGCAGCTTTATCGGCCCAGTCAGCATACATGGGTACCAGCACCACTTTATTAATAATCAGAAAATTGGCATAAGTGGCGGGTAAGCGGTGGCCGTCATCATCATATTTTGCTTGCGGCCAGGGCAGGGGAACCAGTGTATACGGTTGTCCATCGCGGGTGCGAAATGCCTTAAGCTCGTTTTCCATAGCTTTTAATTCAGTGTAATGTTCGTCTTCCGGATCATCACAGGTGACATACGCTATAGTGCGCGCATCGCAAAAGCGCGCCAGTGTGTCAATGTGGCTATCAGTGTCATCACCCGCCAAGTAGCCATGATCCAGCCATAAAAAACGATCTACGCCCAGGAGATCGCCCAGCGTCGTTTCGATTTGCTGCTGGCTGAGGTTCGGATTACGTGTGGGCGCCATCAGGCAGCGCCGCGTGGTGAGGAGCGTGCCTTCACCATCCACCTCTATGCTGCCACCCTCAAGCACAAGATCAATCGTATTCAATCTGGTATTGTTAAATGATTTTAAGTTGTGCAAGTGTTGCGTCAACTGATTATCAAGAGTCGCTTCAAATTTATTGCCCCAACCATTGAAAGTGAAATCCAGCAAACAGGGTACGCCATTTTCCAGCACGGTAAGAGGGCCGTGATCGCGCACCCAACTGTCATTGGAGGGCGCGGTATAGAGCGTGACATTCTCCATTTCTACATCGGCGTGGGTAAGGCGAGCTTTAACATCGGCCAGGTGCGCGTCATCCCAGCAACTGATCAGCAGTTTTTCGTGCAGGCTGATTTGTTGAACCAGCTCAACAAACACGGGTTCTACCAAATCCAATACAGGTTGCCAGTCACTTTGCGCGTGGGGCCAGGTTAGCATAACGCCGCTTTGAGGCGCCCATTCGGGGGGGCAGATAACAGTAGGCATGGTATGACCGATTCTTGATAAAGAGTAATTTTAGCCCATTCGCCACCAACCTGCATGATATTTTGCGCTAAAAGCCTGCTGATACTTAAGGAATTTTGTATTGTTCCGATAACTTTTACAACAACTCTTTAATAAAGCACTTCGGGCCGTTAGGAGTAAATCACGCGTATGCGCTATTCAGGGTTTGCCAAAATTGACGGAACCCATCCCTACCGCACGGCCATGCCCAGTGGTTTTGTCGACTACGCTGCACGCATCCGCGCGGGTGGCAAAGTGTTTTATTTCAATTTTGCGCTGGCAAAGGAAATGGGTTTAATTTCGCAAAATCACCCCGAAGTACTTAATAAGGAATTGTCAAAGGCGATTTTGGATGCATTCAGCCTGGAAATTATTAATGAATACGATGTTATTCATAAGCGCCGCTTTCCAGTCAAGACTATTAAACCTAATCGTTATATGGCAACGCGCTATCTGCAATGCCAGCACCCGGATAAGCGTGGTTACACCTCCGGCGATGGACGCAGTATCTGGAACGGCTATTTCAAGGGCAAGCGCGGCGGCTGGGATATTTCAAGCTGTGGCACAGGCGCGACATCATTAAGTCCCGCAACCGCCATTGAAGGAAAATTCTTCAAGACCGGAGATAAAAATGTTTCATATGGATGCGGGCGCGCTGATCTGGCGGATGGCATCAGCGCCGCATTGATGAGCGATATTTTCCATCGCAACAACATTCCCACCGAAAGAACATTGGCGGTGATTTCATATAAAGATGGCACAGCGGTTAATGTGCGTTCTTACCGTAACTTATTACGCCCCGCACATTTATTTCGCTATATAAAACAGGAAAATTATGCCGAATTAAAAAGTGGCATCGATTATTTTATTAATCGCCAGGTTGAAGATGGACTATGGGAAAAGCCAGCGGAAGGCAATGGCAAGTATCATTATTTTTTGAAAAAAATAGCGCATGACTTCGCTAATGTCGCCGCCTTATTTGAAAGCGAATATATATTTTGCTGGATGGAATGGGACGGGGACAATATCCTGATGGATGGTGGGATTATTGACTATGGATCAGTCCGTCAGTTCGGGCTGTTTCATCGTGAATACCGCTACGACGATGTGGAACGCATGTCCACCACCATCGCCGAACAAAAAAGCAAGGCAAAATATACAGTACAGGTGTTTGCACAAATCGTGGATTTTTTGATTACCAAGCATAAAAAAGTCATTAATCATTATGCTGATCATGCAATATTGACCTATTTTGATCAAGTTTTTGAAGACAGGAAAAATAAATGCCTGATTCATAAGTTGGGCTTTCATCCTGATATGCAGGCTGCGTTGATAAAAGACCGCTCCTTCAGTAAAGATCTTAAAGAGTTCAGGAAGCTCTGTGACTATTTCGAAAGGGCGCAATCAAGGAGGGGTATTTATGAGGTGTCCGATGGCATTACCTCCAATGCCATTTTTTGTCTGAGGGACATTCTGCGTGAACTCCCCCAGCATTATCTTGCCGACGCCCATCCAATTCCAGCGGAAGATTTCATTGGCATTCTGCGCTCTGAATATGGGTCTGATAAAGATGTGGCATTGACGCCGACACGTAAAGCAAAGATCAAGCGTTTTCAGATATTATATTTGGCATTGGTTAATCGTGCCGCGCATGATTTTCATCAGCCCGCCAATAAATTATTGGCCGAGATGGGAGACAGGGCAAAACTAATCAATCGTTATGACCGCGTTACCGGTGACGCGATTTTGTATGTGGCCGATAAGGTGATGAAGTCAGCCACCAGGCTGCATATGAATTCGGTGTTGATTCATGATATTTGCAAAGAGTTCATCGAACAGCAAATACTGAGCCCAGAGTATTTTACGAAGACGGCGCATCAAAATCATCGTTTCAAAGGCGAAAAAGTAAATAAAGTATTTGATGCAATGCTGAAAAATGTGAGGGATATGCGCAGTGGCGTATAAATTTTATGCTTTAGTGGTCACTTGGGCGCATTATAAGCTTAGCGATGGTTGGGCGTTGACAGAGGCAACACTGCGTACCATACTGATTTAAAGTCAGATACCTGATTGAGGTATGCTTGGCTTGTTGGTGCACACAGTGTGTGGCAATTGAAGCCGAAAAATTCTTAAGGCTGAGGTTGTGAAGTAAGGAAGCTACGTGGGGAATCAATGGATCATCCCCATTCACGAACAAGGAGATGAAAGATGAGCACGATTACGACGAAAGACGGTACGCAAATTTATTATAAGGATTGGGGCGTTGGACAGCCGATTGTTTTTAGCCACGGTTGGCCGCTCAATGCCGATAGTTGGGAATCCCAGATGGTGTTCCTGGCAGCCAACGGTTATCGTTGCATTGCCCATGATCGTCGCGGACATGGGCGATCGGGCCAGTCCTGGAATGGCAATGATATGAACACCTACGCGGATGATCTCGCGACACTCATCGAAACGCTCAATCTAAAAAACGCGGTTGTGGTTGGCTTCTCGGCAGGGGGAGGTGAGGCCGCTCGCTATATTGGTCGCCACGGCACCAAACGTCTGGCGAAAGTAGCTCTTATCTCCGCAGTGCCGCCATTGATGCTGAAAACAGAGTCTAATCCCGGTGGGTTGCCGCTTGATGTTTTCGACACACTTCGCGCTAAATCTTTAGCTAATCGCTCACAGCTTTACAAAGATATTCCCAGCGGCCCGTTCTTCGGCTTCAATCGTCCGGGCGCTAAAGTTTCGCAGGGTACCATTGACCGCTTCTGGATGCAGGGAATGCAGTCCGGGCACAAGAACGCATTTGATTGCATTAAGGCTTTCTCTGAAACGGATTTTACGGAAGACCTTAAGAAGTTTGACATACCGACTTTGATTCTTCACGGCGACGATGACCAGATTGTACCGATTGGTGCAGCGGCCCTTGCCGCAGTGAAACTTGTCAAGGAGGCCGCGCTGAAGGTTTATCCTGGCGCTCCACATGGGGTAGCTGATACTCACAAGGACGAACTCAACGCAGACTTACTGGCATTCCTTAAGTCCTGATTTTGTTTTGGCAACGCGGGCAGCACATTCGGCGTAGCATTTAAAAGTGTTGCGCCGAATATTTCTGAGCCAGCTTCATCCGATAGGTGACATTGTGTTTTGGGGCGTCTGCGGGGCTTTTTTACGTAGGTAGCGCCAGATGCGATAGCCTAAAAGAATCGCTAACAGCGCGGCGTAAATCAATGGCTCACCCAAATCTTTTTTCACCAGCCACAAATAATGAATCACGCCGCCGATAGAGATTACATAGACGCTTTTATGTAATTTCTGCCAGCGTTTCCCGCCCAGACGTTTTACCATGTTATTGGTTGACGTGATGGCGAGTGGGATGAGCATCAGGAAGCACGCAAACCCAATCGTGATGTATTTGCGCTTGATGACATCCTTGATAATTTCATCCGCGTCAAAAAACTGATCAAGCCAAATATAATTGGTGAAGTGCAGCAGCGCATAAAAAAATGCAAACAACCCCAGCATACGCCGCAGCTTTATGAGCCACGGCATGTTGAGTAATTGCCGCGCCGGGGTGATGGTGAGGGTAATAAATAAAAAACGCAGCGTCCAGTCGCCGGTGCGCCGCATGATTTTTTCGATGGGGTTCGCGCCAAGCTGATTGTTAAACGCATCCCATGTTATCAGCGCCAGCGGAATCAGGCACACCATAAACAGCGCCGGTTTTACCACCCGTTCTATCCATTCCTGCTGTGTCATATTAAAAGTACTTATTAAGATCCATGGCCGCATACATGTGGCCTACCTGATTAGCATAGCCATTAAACATGAGCGTTTTGCGTTTCAGGAACTCGCCGATGCGGCGTTCGCGTGCCTGGCTCCAGCGCGGGTGATTAACCTCGGGGTTTACATTGGCATAAAAACCATATTCACTGGGGCCGGCGGCCATCCACGCGGTGGTGGGCTGTTTTTCCAGGAAACGTATTTTGACAATCGACTTGATATTTTTAAAGCCGTATTTCCACGGCACTACCAGACGCAAGGGCGCGCCATTTTGATTCGGCAAGGTCTCACCGTATAAACCTACCGCGAGCATCGCCAGTGGGTGCATGGCCTCGTCTATACGCAGTCCTTCGACATACGGCCACTTCAACACGGCACGGCGCTGGCCGGGCATTTGCGCGGGGTCATGCAGGGTAGTGAATTCCACGTACTTTGCTTTGGAAGTAGGCTCAAAGCGTTTGACAATATCCGCCAACGGAATGCCCACCCACGGAATCACCATGGACCACGCTTCTACGCAGCGCAGTCGATAAATGCGTTCTTCAAGCGTGTGTGGTTTTATAAAGTCTTCAAGCTGATAAACAGCCGGTTTGTTGACTTCGCCTTCTACGGTAACCGTCCATGGTTTGGTGCGGAAATTTTTTGACATGAGCGCGGGGTCTTCTTTCTCAACGCCAAACTCGTAGAAGTTGTTATAACGCGTCACATCTTCATAAGTGGTGCGTTCTTCGTCGGTGCCAAAGGGTGCTTTGGTGCTGCCGGGGCGCACGCCAGCCAAACGTGTGCCCGCCTGCGCAGCGCCGGGCAGCAGCAAGCCGGGCAACACAGCCGCCGCGCTTGCGACACCCAAAGCGCTCTCTATGAATTGTCGACGATTAAAATACATCCGTTTATCGGTTATTTCAGAAGAAGCAATCTCGGTTGGTTTTTTGATGAGCATGGCGGCCTCATGTGTTGTGAAAGAAATATCAGTAGATCTGTATATAGTGTGCCACGTGACCCCTTGCGGATGTATCCCGAAAGTGTCACTTGTGATGTTTTAGCTGCGAAACCGTGAAGGATGGTGGCGCATGGCTTCCATACATACATATTTTTATGGTTTTAATTAGATGTGGCGCGCCCTGTTTGGTTCAGCCGGGGTTCAGCAATCCTCGCGTAGGGTGTATCGGCATACGGTGAATCATTATGGGGTGTGCACCGTTCCTGCGCCATGGGTGCACATGAAGGAGTCTCTATGTCTGGTATTAAAGTTCGCGCAACAGGGTTTTTAATGATGGCGCTAGGCGTAACACAGGCGGTTGCTGGATCTGTGGGTTCCGGTGCGCCGGAGTTCGTTTACACCGCCAATCAGATTGCACACAATGTGTCGGCCTACAAAATCAACCTTGCCACGGGTGCCTTGGAAGAAGTGCGTGGCTCGCCTTACGCGGTGGGAAAATTTCCGATTTCTGTGACCGTGGATCCAGCCGGACATTTTGTGTATGTAGCCAATCAGGGTTCGAGCAGTATATCTGCGTATAAAATCCACCCTGAAACGGGCGCCTTAAAAGCAGTAGCTGGCTCGCCATACAAAACCGATGCCCATCCGTTAGCTGTAGTCGTCGATACGGCGGGCAAGTTTGTTTATGTAACCGCCCGCGAGTCCCAGCGCGTAACCGCATTTAAAATTAATCCTCATTCGGGCGCATTAACCGCCGTGGGTCACCCGGCGGCCACACAGGGAAATCCCCTGTCGGTAGCGATAGATCCCAAAGACCGTTTTGCGTATGTCGTCAACTATGATTCCAACACGCTTTCCGTTTATAAAATAGATGCAAAGAGCGGCGCGCTCACAGCCATGGGAGCCGCCGTCGCCACCGGCGTGCATCCTATTTTTGCAACGGTGGATGTCACCGGAAAATTTGTTTATGTGGCGAATTACGGTTCTACCACCGTATCGGCATACCAGATTAACCAGCGGACGGGCGCACTCACCACCGTGCCAGGCTCGCCCTTTACCGTGGGGCCGCGCCCGTATTCCATCAGCATAGAACCCAAAGATCATTATATGTATGTGGCAAACTGGAGCGATAACACCGTCACCGTGCATGCCATTGATCCCAACACCGGCGCGCTCACGCCAGTATCCGCCGGTCGTACTGCAACCGGCTCTTATCCTTATGCTGTGGCGGTTGATCCGTCCGGGCATTTTGCCTACGTCGCCAACAATGGTGCGGGTGATATTTCCGCTTACACTGTGGACGCTAAAAGCGGCGCATTGCACCTGGTCGCCGGGTCACCGTTTGCATCGGGCAAAGGACCGTATTCACTGGTAACCGTGACCACGCATTGATCGAATACGGTTTGAAAGGGAAGGGCAGTGACAGCATCACTTATAATTTGAGCGCGATCTGCTATAATTATATGATTTGCAAGGCTCCTTCCAATACCCTATGTCTACTCTTTCTGCTACGGCCAGCGCAACGGCGCGGCGCCGCACGTTTGCCATTATTTCTCACCCGGATGCGGGCAAAACCACACTCACCGAAAAGTTATTGCTGTTCGGTGGCGCGATTCAGCTTGCGGGCACCGTAAAAGGGCGCAAGGCTGCACGTCATGCCACCTCTGACTGGATGGAGCTGGAGAAACAGCGCGGCATTTCTGTAACATCGTCAGTGATGCAGTTTCCCTACGGTGACAACATCATTAACCTGCTCGATACACCGGGCCACGAAGACTTTTCCGAAGACACCTACCGCACCCTCACCGCCGTAGACTCGGCATTGATGGTAATCGACAGCGCCAAAGGTGTGGAAGAGCGCACCATCAAATTGATAGACGTGTGCCGTCTGCGCGATACGCCCATTATCACTTTCATTAATAAACTTGATCGTGAAGGCCGCCCACCCATAGACCTGCTTGATGAAGTGGAAACGGTGCTGAAAATACGCTGCGCACCGATTACCTGGCCGATCGGTATGGGTAAAGGTTTCAAAGGTGTCTTCGATCTTTATCATGACCGTGTGCATCTGTTCAGTTCCACACACGGCGGAAAAATCAAGGAAGGTGAAATTGTCGAAGGCCTGCATAACCCGCGTCTCGACGAATTGTTTGGCAGCATCGCCAGCGAAGTGCGCGAAGAAATTGAACTGGTGCGCGGCGCCAGCAATGAATTTAATCATGAAGAATTTCTGGCCGGAAAATTAACCCCGGTATTTTTTGGTTCAGCCATCAACAATTTTGGTGTGAAAGAATTGCTCGACGCGTTTGTGGAATACGCGCCTGCGCCCCGGCCACGCGAAACCACTACGCGCGCTGTCATGCCGGACGAAGAAAAATTTACTGGCTTCGTTTTTAAAATCCAGGCCAACATGGATCCCGCGCACCGTGACCGCATCGCCTTTCTGCGCGTGTGTTCCGGCAGTTTTACCAAAGGCATGAAAATGCGCCATGTGCGCATCGGGCGCGATGTGCAAATCTCTAACGCCATCACCTTCATGGCGCGCGAGCGCGAACACGTTGAAGATGCGTATCCCGGTGACATCATCGGTCTGCATAACCACGGCACCATCCAGATTGGTGACACGTTCACACAAGGCGAAGACCTCAAATTCACCGGCATTCCGCACTTCGCCCCCGAACTGTTCCGCCGCGCACGCCTGCGTGACCCGATGCGCATGAAAGCCCTGCAAAAAGGTTTGGAACAGCTTTGCGAAGAAGGCGCCACGCAATTATTCCGGCCATTGAACAGTAACGATTTGATTTTAGGTGCTGTGGGTATACTGCAATTTGATGTGGTCGTGTACCGTTTGCAACATGAATACGGCGTGGATTGCAGCTTTGAAAATGTGCAGGTGGCTACCGCACGCTGGGTGAGCTGCGATGATGCGAAAAAATTCGAGGAATTTTGCACCAAAATGCGCGACAACCTCGCACTGGATGGCGCAGGCGATCTAACCTATATTGCGCCGACTCGTGTAAATCTTGATCTGACCCAGGAGCGTTGGCCGGATGTGCGGTTTCGCACTACGCGGGAGCATTAACAAAGGCATAAGGCATCTCAGGATGCGTTGTCATTGCGACCAACGGGAGAAATCCTTGTCTCGAACGAATGTGAGAGATCTGCAATATTTCTCCCGTTGGTCGAAATGACACATCCATCTAAATTCGAGCGGGGGTTGGTTTACCTGAAGCTATACCAGTAAGAATATCGCCTAAATTACAAAGGAAATCAAGCACGCTGATGAGCCAGCGTGCTTGATTTGTGATCTTCGCCGTAATCACGCCGCTACGCTGAAAATCACGTCGCTCAGAAAAACCCCGCCATGGCATAAGCAGTCTTCTTGAACATCAACTCTTCGGCTTCTTCGATTTTCAAATTCACCTGATTGGCGGTGGTAACGATGCGCGTGCGGTATTCTTTTTTGTTGCCGACTTCGGAAACAGTTTGTTGACTGGAACCGGCGTCGGAAATCTTTGTATCAACTTTGGAGTCTTTCCGCACCATAACACCTTTGGCCGCTTTTTCCTTGATTTGCACATCACTTACCAGCATGAAGGTCACGTCCTTCACCAGGCTGCCAGCAATAAAGTCGCCCGCCCCGAAAAGCAAACCACCCGCCAGCGCTCCCCCGAGCGGGCTACCCTGACCGACCGTCGCGCCCACCGCCGCGCCAGCAACCATTGCACCGCCCGTGCCCATGTATCCTTGGGTCAGGGCAGCCTGCGCGGCGGTCGGGCTCGTCTTCTCCAGATTCAGTACGTACACTATCATCTGGAATTGGGCCTCATCAGGATCGTCTATGACCTTGTAACCGTCACTGAATTGCGTGAACTGCTCCAGGACGAATTGCTTGAACTTGCCACGGTTAAATTCCATGACACCGCTTTTAATTTCCAGGTAGATCGTGCGTTTTTCACGCGGCACCGGGTCGACAAAAATCGCCGTGCTGGTGCGCGCCTGAACATCAAGATCTTTCTTGGACATCGCCACCTGTGCCGCCGCGCAGCCGCCCAGCACAGTAATAATGACAGCAGCACCAACTATGTTTCTCAAAGATTTTGTAATATTTTTCATAATTCCCCCATTAGAGATTGTGGTCGTTGTTAAAATGATTGTTTACAGAACATCTTAGAAACTGTCCACGATCCCGATCAAGGGAAGAGCGCAACGAAGGGTTCCCAGCGCAAGGCGGAAACGGGCGAAAAAGCGCAGTGTACACGTAGTACATGAACATTTTGAGTCCGTCTTCATATATCATGGCAACGCCGCGATGCGCCCTTCAGCGAGATCGTGAACTGTTTCTTAAACCTTTTACCAATAACGTCCGTAATAGCGGTGGTAATGCGCGCATTGGCTGTACGCATGCCAGCCGTAGTTATATATATTGGCGCAGGTGTACCCCGGTTGCCAGTTCCAGTTTGTTGGCGGGTTTTCAATAGGCTTGAGATTTTTTTTCATTGCGTCCTGGACATAGGCATCGATCTTGCCTTGATCGGCTACCGAAAAAGGCTTTTCCAAGACTTCTTTGTTGAGTTGCCGCTGCATTGCGGCCATGTCGTCTTCATCGCTGGCGAAAACTGCTGGAGCGAAACACAGCCCTGCCGCAACCGCCGCCGATATAATCGTTTTTCCCATACAGTTCCCCCCCCCTTGATAAATAAATGAAATGTTTTGATTGCTTTTACCATTATTTATATTGTGTTTGCAAGTAGCAGTTAGCGTATATTTATATTATTTTTGCAGATGGAGTGTAGCACGCGTTGCGCGCACCAGAAGGAGGCACTTCCAGGCACGAATCACCCGCAAAGATAATACAGGCGCGTCAGTGGACGATCCGCCCATTTCGTGCGCACCGCACACGCTACGCTCGCTCTCTTTTTCTCACAAAAGGCGCGCGGATTGACCTTGCGCTGTGAGAAGTGCAACCGCCTTTTTGTCGAAGGAAACGAAAGTTTCCCCGCCGAGCCAGTTACCCTCGTAGGCAATAACGCCATCGGCAAAATCCCCACCCGCTTCGAGCACCGACAGACCGAACTCTACGGCGGGTCTGTTCACTTCCACGTTTGTGGCGGCAAGTAGTGCGCGGATCGCGGTGGCTGCGTCGGAGGGTTGGAAGTCATAGACCCTGAGCAGCACCCACACACAACGCACAGGCACGGCAGCGCGACCGCAATCAATTTGGCATCGGTCAAGACCTTGGCGGCGGCACTCGCTTGCGCGGGGTCGTCACACACGACGGCAGGGACAAGTACGTTGGTATCAACAGCGACCTTCATTTTTTACCAGCCCAACCTTGAGCAATCGCCGCATTTATTTCTTCAATGGTGGCGACTTTATTTGTCCGACCTGCAAGCAGTCCGACGAAGCCGTCAATCGTTCCGGTAAGTCGGGTTGCTTGGAGTATGCCCCGCCCATCTGGCAGAAAATCCAGCTCGATCTTTTCCCTTGGTCTGATGCCGAGGTGTTGCAGCACGTCTTTTCTAAGCGTCACTTGCCCCCGTGCGGTAACGGTCAATGTGGTAATGCAAAAACGCCTTACTGTCAATATCTGTTGTCTCCAAGCGTAGCGTGCGCTGTGCGCACGAATATGGGTGAAAGGGATGGATGCAGGATATTTCGT
>LNFF01000015.1 GCA_001464585.1 Gammaproteobacteria bacterium Ga0077554
CGCGTCACCGTCACACTAATAGCCCCCATCGCCATGGACGAAGGCCTGCGTTTCGCGATCCGCGAAGGCGGCCGCACCGTGGGTGCCGGGGTCGTATCTAAGGTAATTGAGTAAAACTGATGGCTAACCAGAAAATTCGTATTCGCTTGAAAGCGTTTGATCACCGGCTGATTGATCAATCGGCGCGTGAGATCGCTGAAACTGCCAAGCGTACCGGCGCCCAGGTAAAGGGTCCGATTCCGTTGCCCACAAAAATCGAGCGGTTTACGATTCTTGTGTCGCCGCATGTTGATAAGGATGCGCGTGACCAATACGAGATTCGTACCCACAAGCGCCTGATGGACATCGTGGATCCGACTGATAAAACCGTCGATGCCCTGATGAAGCTGGATCTGGCGGCGGGTGTGGATGTACAGATCAAATTGACGTGATTAAACAGAAGCCCGGCTATCTGGGGGCTTCGTCATCATCTATATAAATGTAAAGGTTTTAAATATGGCAATCGGATTAATCGGCCGCAAATGTGGAATGACACGGATATTTACTGCGGAGGGCGTCTCCGTGCCTGTTACCGTGATCGACGTGGGCGCTAACTATGTGACCCAGGTGAAAACCGTGGAAAACGATGGTTACCGTGCTTTGCAGGTGACTGTGGGCAAGCGCCGTGCGTCCCGTGTCACCAAAGCGTTGGCGGGTCATTATGCCAAGGCGGGTGTTGAAGCGGGTCGCAGCCTCTGGGAGTTTCGTCTCGAAGGTAGTGAGGGCGAAGGAATTGTTGCCGGTACTGCGTTGAAAGTTGATGCGTTTCAGCCGGGTCAGATTGTTGATGTGGTGGGTACCAGCATAGGTAAAGGTTTTACCGGTACCATCAGGCGTTACAACTTCACCATGGGTGACGCTACCCACGGTAACTCGCTGTCACATCGTGCGCCGGGTTCTATCGGTCAACGCCAGACGCCGGGTCGTGTATTCAAGGGCAAGAAGATGGCCGGGCAGATGGGTAACGAGCGTTGCTGCGTACAGAATCTTGAAGTAGTGCGGGTTGATTCCGAGCGTGGTTTATTATTGATTAAGGGCGGCGTACCCGGCTCCAAGGGCGGTGATGTGATCGTCTCTCCCGCCGTGAAAGCGCGTGGCGTGTAAGAGCCTTACCCTAGAGGAAGTATCATGGAATTACATCTGCAAAATTTGAAGTCGAGTGCCGTTGGCGGATCTGTTCAGGTATCTGCGGATACCTTTGATCGTCCCTACAACGAATCACTGGTGCATCAGGTCGTTACCGCGTATCTGGCGGGTGGCCGCGCCGGTACCCACGCGCAAAAAACCCGTGCGCAAGTGCGTGGCGGTGGTATCAAGCCGTGGCGCCAGAAAGGTACGGGCCGCGCACGCGCCGGTACCATCCGTAGCCCGATCTGGCGTACCGGTGGCAAAACATTTGCCGCAGTGACTGCCGATTATTCGCAAAAGGTCAACAAAAAGATGTATCGCGCCGCGATGCAGGTCATTTTGTCCCAGTTGGTGCGCCAGGAGCGTTTGATTGTGGTTGAGGCAATTTCAATCGCCGCGCCCAAGACCCGCGAGCTGCTGGGTGTTTTGAAGGGCATGGATCTGAGCAATGTATTGATTGTTACGGACACAGCGGATCAGAACCTGTATCTGGCTGCGCGTAACCTCTACCGGATTGCGGTATGTGATGTGGCCCAGATTGATCCGGTGAGTCTGGTGGGTTTTGAGAAAGTAGTGATTACGGTGGGTGCCGTGAGAAAGATTGAGGAAGCATTGGCATGAATCAAGAGCGTTTAATGAATGTATTGCTGGCTCCTCATGTCTCGGAAAAGGGCACGCGCGCCGCTGAATTAAATCGGCAATTTGTTTTTAAGGTGGCAAGTGATGCCACCAAACCTGAGATCAAGAGCGCCGTTGAGAAGATGTTCAACGTGCAGGTTTCTGCGGTTCAGGTGTGTAATACCGAAGGTAAGGTCAAGCGTTTTGGTCAGCGGCTCGGTAAGCGTTCCGGTTGGAAGAAGGCCTATGTCACCCTGAAAGAAGGTAGTGATATTGACTTCATGGGATCGCAACAGTAGCTCCTGGTCAGCGTATAAAGGGTCATAGTCATGTTAGCTAAAGAAAAACCGACATCTGCGGGGCGCCGCTTTGTTGTAAAGGTAGCGGGCGCACAGTTGCATAAGGGCGCACCATACGCGCCACTCCTGGAGCCAAAGTCCCGGAACGGTGGCCGTAATAACCTGGGCCGCATTACTGTGCGTCACCAAGGTGGTGGCCACAAGCAGCATTACCGCATAATTGATTTTAAGCGCGACAAAGATGGTATTCCGTCACGCATTGAGCGTATCGAATATGATCCGAACCGTAGCGCGCACATCGCGTTGATGCTGTACGCTGATGGCGAGCGCCGTTACATTATCGCGCCTAAAGGTGTGAAGGCTGGCGACAGCTTGATGTCGGGTTCCGAGTCACCCATCAAAGCGGGCAATTGCCTGCCGTTGCGCAACATTCCGGTGGGCGCTACGGTGCATTGCATAGAGCTGAAGGCTGGCAAGGGCGCGCAGATTGCGCGCAGCGCTGGCACGGGCGTGCAGCTTATCGCGCGTGAAAGCGGTTATGCCACGGTGCGCTTGCGCTCTGGCGAAATGCGCAAAATCCACGTGGATTGCAAGGCGACCATTGGTGAAGTGGGTAATGAAGAGCATAACCTGCGTTCTTTGGGCAAGGCCGGTGCGTCACGCTGGCGCGGCATTCGCCCCACGGTGCGTGGTGTTGCCATGAATCCCGTTGATCATCCGCACGGTGGTGGTGAAGGTAAAACATCCGGTGGCCGTCATCCCGTATCACCATGGGGTACACCTACCAAGGGTTACAAGACGCGCAATAACAAGCGTACGGCTGGCATGATTGTACGTCGGCGCCATAAGTAAATAGTCAAAGAGGATTGAAACGTGTCACGTTCAGTTAAAAAGGGTCCATTTATTGATGCGCACCTGGCCAAAAAGGTCGAGGTAGCGGTGAGCGCCAATAGCAGGCGTCCGATCAAGACCTGGTCGCGGCGCTCCATGATATTCCCCAGCATGGTGGGTTTGACTATCGCTGTACACAATGGAAGATTGCACATTCCAGTGTTGGTGAGCGAAAACATGGTTGGCCACAAGTTGGGTGAATTTTCAATAACGCGCACGTTTAAGGGTCACTCCGGTGACCGTAAAACAGCGGCGACGAAGTAACGGAGTTTTGCGATGGAAACCTTTGCAAAGTTAAAGTACGCGCACATCTCGGCTCAAAAAGGCCGATTGGTTGCGGATCAGATTCGCGGCATGCCCGTAGGCGGCGCCCTGCAGTTGTTGTCGTTCAGCGATAAAAAAGCCGCCGCCTTGATCAAGAAAGTCCTTGAGTCGGCGATTGCCAATGCGGAACACAACGACGGCGTCGATGTTGATGAGTTGAAAGTATCCAAAATCTGTGTGGACGAAGGTTCAACACAAAAACGTATGCACGCGCGCGCCAAAGGCCGTGGTAGTCGTATCCTGAAGCGCACCAGCCACATCACTGTGACTGTGGCCGAAAAGAAATAACCTGAGAGATTAATCATGGGTCAAAAAGTTCACCCGATAGGCATACGCTTAGGAATTGTTAAAGATTGGACATCCACCTGGTATGCCGATTCCAAACATTATCCTGATTACCTGAATGATGATTTGCGGGTGCGGGCATTTCTTAAAAAGAAATTGTCGCAGGCATCCGTAAGCCGGATTCAGATTGAGCGTCCGGCGCGCAACGCGCGCATCACCATTCACACGGCTCGTCCCGGCATTGTGATTGGCAAGAAGGGTGAAGATATCGAAGCCTTGCGTAAAGAAGTTGCGGTGATGATGAAAGTGCCTGTGGGCATGGTGCACATCAATATTGAAGAGATTCGCAAGCCGGAGCTTGATGCTACGTTGGTCGCGGAAAGTGTTGCCCAGCAGCTGGAGCGCCGCATAATGTTTCGCCGCGCCATGAAGCGTGCGGTTACCAATGCGATGCGCCTTGGTGGCCTGGGTGTCAAGATTAAAGTGGGTGGCCGTTTGGGTGGCGCAGAAATCGCGCGTAACGAATGGTACCGCGAAGGCCGCGTACCTTTGCACACCCTGCGTGCAGACATTGATTACGGCGTTGCCGAGGCGCATACGCCTTCCGGTGTTATTGGCATTAAGGTCTGGATTTTCAAAGGCGAAGTGTTTAATAAGGGCGATAAGACTGAAAGCGCCGTTGCCGCCGAGAAAGCTTCCGGTAATTAACAGGCCATACAAGAGGATTTAGGGTTATGTTACAGCCTAAGAAAACCAAATATCGTAAACAGCACAAGGGTCGCAACCGTGGTTTGGCGACCACTGCCAACAAAGTCAGTTTTGGTGAGTTTGGCTTGAAGGCGCTTACCCGTGGCCGGTTGACTGCGCGCCAGATTGAGGCGGCGCGCCGCGCCATGACGCGTTACGTGAAACGTGGCGGCAAGGTGTGGATCCGTGTGTTCCCGGATAAGCCCATCACCAAGAAGCCCCTCGAAGTGCGTATGGGTAGCGGTAAAGGTAATGTTGAATACTGGGTCGCCCAGATTCAGCCTGGCCGGATGTTGTATGAGATGGAAGGTGTGGCGGAAGATGTGGCGCGCGAAGCATTTAAGTTGGCGGCGGCCAAATTGCCCGTACAAACAGCCTTCATAACGCGGACGGTGATGTAATGGAAACGAAAAATCTTAAAGGCAAGACGGTTGCGGAACTGAACCAGGAATTGATGGGTTTGCTGCGCGAGCAGTTTAATTTGCGTATGCAAAGGGGTTCGGGTCAGCTGTCCAAGCCTCATCAGTTAAGGGTTGCGCGCAGGAATATCGCACGCGTCAAGACCGAATTGACCCATAAATCAGGTAGCGCATCATGAGTGAAAAAGCGAAAGTATCGCACGCAATGACCGGACGTGTTGTCAGCAACAAAATGGACAAGTCCATAACCGTGCTGATCGAGCGGAGTGTGCGCCATCCCCTTTATAACAAATATATAAAGCGGTCGAGCAAGATGCATGCCCATGATGAGAGCAATGAGTGCAATGAAGGTGATTTGGTTCAGATACAGCAATGTCGTCCGCTGTCTAAAACCAAGTCTTGGCGGTTAGTAAAGGTTATAGAAAAAGTAACCTGAGGCGTGTTGCCCAAGTCGCGTGACGGGGTTTGCCCCTGTTGATCGCGCCAGGCAAGATGCGCAGAATCAAGTTCTAAGATGGGCTGGAGATAGGTCAATGATCCAAACAGAATCATCGTTGCAAGTGGCGGACAACAGCGGTGCGCGCGAAGTGATGTGTATCAAGGTGCTGGGCGGTTCACATCGCCGTTATGCAGGCATCGGCGACATCATCAAGGTCAGCGTGAAAGATGCTATGCCGCGTAGCAAGGTTAAAAAAGGCGAAGTCTACAATGCGGTCGTTGTAAGGACGCGTTGCGGTGTGCGTCGTCCTGATGGTTCATTGATCCGCTTCGATGGTAATGCGGCGGTGTTGTTGAATAACCAATTGCAGCCGATTGGCACGCGCATCTTCGGGCCGGTAACGCGCGAATTGCGTACCGAGCAGTTCATGAAGATTGTTTCATTGGCTCCGGAAGTACTTTAAGGCAAAAGAATGTGCGGCGGTCGCAGGGATACGCAAGAACCGCCATCCATGCACGACGAAATAGTTTAAGCGTAAAGTAGCGAGATATAAAAGATGCGCAAAATCAGGAAGGGTGATGACGTAATCGTCATTACCGGTAAAGACAAAGGTAAGCGTGGCGCAGTGCTGCGGGTGTTGGTTAATGACCGCGTTGTCGTGGAAAACGTCAATATTGTAAAGCGGCATACCAAACCTAATCCTGGCCGTAATGTGCCAGGCGGTATTATTGAAAAAGAGATGTCTGTACACATTTCCAATATCGCATTGTTCAACCCCATCACAAAACGCGCTGACCGGGTGGGCATCAGGATTCTGGAAGATGGACGAAAGGTACGTTACTTTAAGTCCAACAGCGAAGTTGTGGACATTTAAGGTCGGAAAATACAATGGCAAGATTGCAAGAATATTATCGTGATACAGTGGTCAAACAGCTTACCCAGCAGTTTGGCTACAAGAGCGCCATGCAGGTTCCCCGTATCACCAAAATCACCCTGAATATGGGTGTAGGTGAAGCGGTGGGTGATCGCAAGATCATTGAGAATGCGGTGGCTGATTTAACAAAAATTGCTGGCCAAAAGCCCGTGATAACCTTGGCCCGCAACTCTGTCGCAACCTTCAAGGTGCGTAAGGACTGGCCGATTGGTTGCAAGGTTACGTTGCGCCGTGAACGCATGTTCGAGTTTTTTGATCGCCTGGTAACGGTGGCTATTCCGCGTATCCGCGATTTCCGTGGCTTGAGTCCCAAGTCGTTTGACGGGCGCGGTAATTACAGCATGGGTGTGCGCGAGCAGATTATTTTTCCTGAAGTTGATTACGACAAGATTGACGCCTTGCGCGGTTTGGATGTGACCATTACAACCACCGCCAAGACTGACGAAGAAGGCCGCGCCTTGCTGGCGGCATTTAATTTTCCCTTTAAGAAATAAAGACGAAGTAAGGGTTAGAATATGGCAAAACTTTCCATGATTAACCGCGAAGTCAAGCGTTTGGCTGCGGTAAAGAAATATGCGGCCAAGCGTGTTGAGCTGAAAGCCAAAATACGCGATTTGAATATTTCTGCTGAAGAGCGTGATGTGGCGCGTAGTGCGTACATGGCCTTGCCACGCGATGCCAGCCCCACCCGCATGCGTAACCGTTGCCGTATTACTGGCCGGTCACGCGGTGTTTACCGCAAGTTTGGCTTGGGCCGCAACAAGTTGCGCGAAGCGGCGATGCGCGGCGACATTCCGGGCCTAGTTAAGGCAAGCTGGTAAGCCTGGCGGGTAAATGCGGGTAAATATGGTTCGGGCAAGTGCTGCCGAGAGCTTGAAATACAAAGTTAAAGTGTGCCCTTAAAGTGAACGTGGTGACAACATGAGTTTAACAGATCCTATTGCAGACATGCTGACGCGGATTCGCAATGCTTCGGCGGCGAATAAAGTGGAAGTGAGCATGCCTTTGTCCAAGCAGAAGCTGGCGCTTGCCAAGGTACTGAAGGACGAAGGCTACATCAACGAATTTTCCGAGCGGGATACCGATGGTAAGCCCGTGCTCGTGGTGGCGTTGAAGTACTATCAGGGTAAGCCGGTAATTGACACCATCAAGCGCGTAAGTCGCCCTGGATTGCGTGTCTATCGTGGCAAAGATGAAGTGCCTAAAGTGCTGGGTGGCCTGGGCATCACGATTGTATCGACGTCCAAGGGTGTTATGACCGACCGTGCGGCCCGTGCTGCTGGGTATGGCGGTGAAGTGATTTGCACGGTTTCATAAGGTAGGTATTGAAATGTCCAGAGTTGCAAAAAAGCCTATTACTCTCCCCAAAGGGGTAGAAGTTAATATTCAGGGGCAACTTGTTACCGTTAAAGGCAGCAAGGGGTCGTTGGCATTTGATGTTCCAGCGGGTGTGGCAGTAGCGCAAGACGCAAATGTTTTGACGTTTGAGCCGCGTGATGCGCAGACGTTTTCGAATGCCATGGCGGGTACTACGCGTGCGCTGGTAAATAATATGGTGACTGGTGTAAGTGCCGGGTTCCAGAAAAAACTGGAACTGGTAGGTGTTGGCTATCGCGCCCAGGTACAGGGTTCCAAGTTGAATTTAACGCTGGGATTTTCTCATCCCATTGTTTTTGAGGCGCCCAAGGGCATCTCAATTGAAACCCCGAGTCAAACCGAGGTTTTGGTTAAAGGTATAGACAAACACCAGGTAGGCTTGGCGGCTGCCAAGATTCGCGCCTATCGCCCGCCTGAGCCTTATAAGGGTAAGGGTGTCCGTTATTCGGATGAAGTGATTGTCCGTAAAGAGGCCAAAAAGAAGTAACGGCCGTTAAGATCTAGCAGTAAAGGCCATCAGGCCTTAAGGGTAAGTATTGTGGATAAGAAAATAACGCGTTTGCGCCGCTCCAAAAAAGCTCGTGCAAAGATCAGAGAGATGGGTATTCATCGGTTGTGCGTGCATCGCACGCCACGGCATATCTATGCGCAGTTGATTGCTCCCACTGGCTCGCAGGTAGTCGCCAGTGCGTCTACGCTGGATGCCGATGTGAAGGGTGGACTCACTGGCACGGGTAATGTGGTTGCGGCAACACTGGTGGGCAAGATGATTGCGGAAAAGGCCCGCGCTGCGGGCATCACCAAAATTGCCTTTGACCGTTCCGGTTTTAAGTATCATGGTCGTGTGAAGGCGTTGGCTGATGCCGCGCGTGAACACGGCCTCGAATTTTAAGGAACCAAGAGCATGGCAAATTATGATGCACCAGCTACGGCTGACGGATTACAGGAAAAATTAATCTCCGTAAGACGCGTTGCCAAGGTGGTAAAAGGTGGCCGTCAGTTTGGATTCTCCGCATTGACCGTAGTGGGCGATGGTCAGGGTCGTGTTGGCTTTGGTCGTGGCAAGGCGCGTGAAGTGCCTGCCGCCATCCAGAAAGCCATGGAGGATGCGCGCCGGAATATGCGGTCGATCCGTTTGCAGGGCAATACCTTGCAGTATCCGATCACGGTTTCGTTTGGTGCGTCCAAGGTATTTATGCAGCCTGCCTCGGAAGGTACCGGAATTATTGCCGGAGGCGCCATGCGTGCCGTATTTGAAGTGGTTGGCGTACATAACGTGCTGGCCAAGTGCATCGGCTCCAGCAACCCGATTAACGTGGTGCGTGCCACAGTTAAGGGTTTGACGGGAATGGCAGATGCGGAAAGTGTCGCAGCAAAGCGCGGCAAAAAAGTCGAAGAAATAGTGGGTTAATGTCATGCCGGCAACTAGCAAAAAGTTAAGAGTCACCTTGGTGCGTAGCACCAATACCAAGTTGCCATCGCATAAAGCATGCGTGGCCGGATTGGGTTTGCGTCGTATGCGCCATACCGTGGAGCTTCAGGACACGCCATGCGTGCGGGGCATGATCAACAAGGTGTACTACCTGGTAAAGGTTGAGGAAATTTAACATGCGTTTGAACACTATTAAGCCCGCACCGGGCGAGAAGCAATCGCCCAAGCGCGTCGGTCGCGGTATTGGCTCTGGCTTGGGCAAGACCTGCGGCAGAGGCCATAAAGGCCAATCAGCACGTGCAGGCGGCTTCCATAAGGTTGGGTTTGAAGGCGGACAGATGCCTATGCAGCGTCGTTTGCCCAAGATTGGCTTTGCCTCTCTGAGCGCGGGCAAAACCGCAGAGTTGACGCTGAGCGAGTTGGCCAAAATTGGCGCGCAGGGTGGTGTGGTTGATCTGGCTGCGTTGAAGCTGGCGAATCTGGTTCCGCTCAATGCGGAGCGTGTCAAGGTTATCCAGTCGGGCAGCATCAATAATGTCGCCGTGAAGTTAAGTGGCATCGCGGTAACCAAAGGCGCACGTTCGGCAATTGAAGCCGCCGGCGGCAAGGTCGAGGGCTAAGTGGCAGATTCGCGCGCAGCGGCGTTGGGTGGTCTGGCGGCGGCGGGCAAGTTTACTGAGCTCAGGCAGCGCCTGTTTTTCCTGCTGGGCGCGCTGATTGTTTATCGCATGGGAACGTTTATCCCGGTTCCCGGTATTGACCCGCACGCCCTGGCAGCGCTGTTTGAATCGCAGCGCGGCACCATCATCGACATGTTTAACATGTTCTCGGGCGGTGCATTGGAGCGCTTCACGGTTTTTGCCCTGGGCGTGATGCCCTATATTTCGGCCTCGATCATTCTGCAGTTGTTGACTGTAGTATGGCCGACGCTGGAGAAGCTGAAAAAAGAAGGTGAATCAGGGCGCCGCAAGATTACCCAGTATACCCGTTACCTGACGGCTGTTTTGGCAACCGGCCAGGCGGGGGGTATTGCCATCGCGCTGCAAAAGCAGCAAATGAATGGTGTATCCGTGGTGATAGACCCAGGATATGGCTTCATGATTACCGCTGTGTTGACGCTGGTTGCCGGTGCCATGTTTCTGATGTGGCTGGGCGAGCAGATTACCGAACGCGGCATTGGCAATGGTATTTCCATGATTATCTTTGCCGGTATTGTCGCCGGGTTACCGTCGGCGATTGGTGGCACGCTGGAACTGGCACGCACCGGTGAAATGCATGTGCTGATGGTGTTGACGTTATTTGTCATGGCGTTGGCGGTGACTGCGGGCGTGATTTTTGTTGAGCGCGGGCAGCGGCGTATTACCGTGAACTACGCCAAGCGCCAGCAGGGTCGTCAGGTCTATGCTGCGCAGACCAGCCATTTGCCGATGAAGGTCAATATGGCCGGTGTAATTCCGCCGATCTTTGCCTCAAGCATTATCCTGTTTCCGGGGACAATTGCCGGCATGGCGGGTAATGCCGAGGGCATGGGATGGCTGACGGATCTGTCCAATATGTTGTCGCCTGGACAGCCGATTTATGTCATGTTGTATGCCTCAGCCATTATATTTTTCGTATTTTTTTATACAGCCTTGGTGTTTAATCCCAAAGACACGGCAGATAACCTGAAAAAATCGGGTGCTTTTGTGCCGGGCGTGCGTCCGGGTGACCAGACTGCCAAATATATTGATACGGTTATGACGCGCCTGGCGGTGGCGGGTGCGATTTACCTGACGATAGTCTGTCTGTTGCCGGAGTTTTTGATTGTTGGATGGGGGGTGCCATTCTACTTTGGCGGTACTTCCTTGCTGATTATCGTGGTAGTGGTGATGGATTTCATGGCTCAGGTGCAGGCACATTTGATGTCCCACCAGTATGAAGGTTTGTTGAAAAAGGCCAACCTCAAGGGGTATGGCGGCGGTGGCGGGTTGATGCGCTAACCGGGTGCGAAGCCTTCGCCCCTGGACGGTTTGGTAGGCTTTCTTGTTGATTTTTAAGTGATTAATGAGTTTTTTTGGGCGGTTATTGTTGGTCTGCGCCTTAGATAGATTTAGATAGTTTGGTTGGAGAAGAGCGATGAAGGTCCGTGCTTCAGTTAAAAAGATGTGCCGCAATTGTAAGGTGGTGCGTCGCAAGGGTGTTGTCCGCATTATTTGTTTGGATGCGCGGCATAAACAGCGTCAAGGTTAACTGACGTTGTTTGGGTATTTCTCTGTGGGGTATTTATTGATTTCCGGCCCTCAGACGACTATAATGGCTAGTTTTACCGGGTATCAATAGCAGGAGAACGCATGGCTCGTATTGCCGGTGTAAATATACCTGTGCAAAAGCACACGGTTATTGCTTTAACTGCCATTTATGGCATTGGCTCAACCCGTGCGCGCCAGATTTGTGGGGCAGCAGGTATCAAGCCCAATGTGAAGGTCAAAGAGCTTACCGAAGCCGAGATCGAAGCATTGCGTACAGAAGTAAGCAGGGTTAAGGTGGAAGGCGATTTGCGCCGCGAAGTGTCCATGAGCATCAAACGCTTGATGGATCTTGGCTGTTACCGTGGGTTGCGTCACCGCCGTGGATTGCCGGTGCGCGGTCAGCGTACCCGTACCAACGCCAGAACCCGCAAGGGTCCACGCAAGGCGATACGTAAGTAACCCCCTGTAAGATAAGCTGAAATAGCAGTTTAGGAAATCGATATGGCAAAAGTAGCTACGCGTACTCGTAAACGTGTAAAAAAGAATGTGGTTGATGGGGTTGCGCATATTTACGCTTCTTTCAACAACACCATTATTACGATTACTGATCGCCAGGGCAATGCCTTGTCATGGGCGACGTCAGGCAGTTCCGGATTCCGTGGATCGCGCAAGAGCACGCCTTTTGCTGCACAGGTTGCGGCTGAAAAAGCGGCTAACATTGCGCAGGAATTTGGCATGAAGAATGTTGATGTTCTTGTGAAGGGTCCTGGCCCCGGCCGGGAGTCTGCGGTACGTGCGCTGCATGCAGTTGGCTTTAAGGTCAATAGCATTACAGATGTCACCCCGATTCCGCACAATGGTTGCCGTCCGCCTAAAAAGCGTCGCGTTTGAATTCAAGGCTCCTGTGGAGCCAAACTTAAGGTTCCCCTGGGAGCCAAACGAGTAAAGTTGGAGAGTAGTTGTGGCCAAATACACTGGTTCGAAATGCCGCTTGTGCCGTCGTGAAGGCGAGAAGCTCTTTCTCAAGGGCGAGAAATGCTATACAGCCAAGTGTGCTGTTGAAAAACGCACGTCTGCGCCGGGTCAGCATGGCGCGAAGAAATCCCGCCTGACGGATTACGCAGGCCAGTTGCGCGCCAAACAGAAACTGCGCCGTATTTACGGCATGCTGGAAGGCCAGTTCCGTCTTTATTACAAGGAAGCCGAGCGCCGCAAGGGTTCGACAGGTGAGCAGTTGCTGCAATTGCTGGAGCGCCGCCTGGATAATGTGGTATACCGCATGGGTTTTGGTGCTTCACGCAGTGAGGCGCGCCAGTTGGTGCGTCATAACGGCATTACCGTTAATGGCAAGAAGGTCAATATTCCTGCGTACCTGGTTAGCCCCAGCGATGTTATCGCCATTGCCGAAAAATCAAAGAAGCAGTTACGCGTGCAGGCAGCACTGGCATTTGCCCAGCAGCGCGGTTTTGCGAGCTGGATTGATGTTGATGTTGAAAAAATGCAGGGCGTCTTCAAAGCCATTCCAGAACGTAGTGATTTGCCGTCCGATATTAATGAGAACCTGGTAGTGGAGCTTTACTCCAAGTAATCATGTGCTCCAGTAACAACTGGGGATGGATGAAGTACGTCACGCTTAACATAAGAGAGGAATAACATGCAGGGTTCGGTATTCGAGTTTCTGAAACCGCGTCTGGTGGATGTCCATGTCATTAGTGGCATGCGTGCCAAGGTGACGCTGGAGCCCTTGGAGCGTGGTTTTGGCCACACGCTGGGGAATGCGTTGCGGCGCATCTTGTTGTCTTCAATGCCGGGTTGCGCGGTGGTTGAGGCCGAGATTGAAGGCGTGCTGCATGAATACACCAGCATGGAAGGCGTGCAGGAAGATATTATTGATATCCTGCTGAACCTGAAGGGGTTGGCGTTGCGTATGCATGGCCGTGATGAGGCCTGGTTGACGCTCAACAAGAAGGGCGCAGGCCCGGTGTTGGCGCGCGACATTGAGTTGAGCCATGACATTGAGCTGGTTAATCCCAATCATGTGATTGCCAATCTCACCAAGCAGGGTGAGCTCAAAATGAAGCTCAAAGTAATGCGTGGGCGTGGTTATCAGCCGGCGTCCAACCGTAACAACACTGAAGATACTGGCCATGCGATTGGCAGATTGCAGTTGGATGCGTCGTTTAATCCCGTGCGTCGCGTTTCTTATGTGGTTGAGAGCGCCCGTGTTGAGCAGCGCACCGACCTTGACAAGCTGGTGATTGATATCGAGACCAACGGCACGATTGATCCGGAAGAGGCAATTCGCCGCGCCGCGACGATCCTGCAGGAACAGTTGTATGTGTTCGTTGATCTGAAGGGCAAAGAAGAGTCACAGACCGCTGTGAAGGAAATGGAAGTTGATCCTATCCTGTTACGTCCGGTGGATGATCTGGAGTTGACGGTACGTTCCGCCAACTGCCTGAAGGCTGAAAATATTTATTACATCGGTGATTTGATTCAGCGCACCGAAGTTGAGTTGTTGAAGACCCCCAACCTGGGCAAGAAATCTTTGACCGAGATCAAGGAAGTATTGGCTGCTCATGGCTTGTCATTGGGCATGCGTCTGGAAAACTGGCCACCGGCCGGTTTGCAGAAGAAAGAAAAAGCCTCGGCTTAATCTGGGGTGTTGAGAATGCTGAAAGCGGTTATTCAGCATTCCTGTTAAGTGATTAGGTAATTAAGATGCTGCGGCATCGGCAGGTGGACGCTCTGTGTGGCGAGTCACGGCTTTAAGGAAGTTTAACCATGCGTCATCGTAATTCTGGTCGTCAATTAAGCCGTAATAGCACGCATCGCAACGCGATGTTGCAGAATATGGCGGTATCCTTGCTGCGTCATGAGATTATCAAAACCACCTTGCCCAAGGCCAAAGAGTTGCGCCGTGTGGCGGAGCCTTTGATTACCCTGGCGAAGATTGATAATGTTTCCAAGCGCCGTTTAGCGTTTGCGCGTTTGCGTGACCGTGACATTGTGACCAAGCTGTTTAATGAGCTTGCACCGCGTTACAAGACACGTCCGGGTGGTTATCTGCGGATTCTCAAGTGTGGCTTCCGCTCCGGTGACAATGCCCCGATGGCGATTGTGGAGCTGATGGATCGTCCTGAGGCTTCTGTTAATACACAAGCGCCGGTTGCTGCGGAGTAGTTTTCTGCACATGACCAGACATAAAAAAACCGGGCAATGCCCGGTTTTTTTATGTCTGGTGAAATGGTTTTTAACCCAGATTTTTTCCATTAGGTGCCTTATCATGAAACGTTCAAAACAAGATCCCTCACTGCGTTCGGGATGACGGTTCCCTGTCATTTCGACCACCGGGAGAAATCTTGCTTCATTTCCGCGCTCTTTGGGGAAAAATACCCGAATTTTAATAAGGTGATCCTGAGTGAATATTCCAGTTTACATGCGCGGAGTACAATCAAAAGGTTTGTGAGAGGTAGTCAATGAACGAGACCGATGTAGAGATTCTGGAGCGCGTGGTGTGCTACCAGGGGTATTTCCGGATAGAGCGTTATCGTGTGCGGCATCGGTTGTTTGGTGGTGGATGGAGCGGTGTAATATCACGCGAGTTGTTTGAGCGCGGTCATGCGGCGGCGGTGTTGCCGTATGATCCGGTGCTGGATCGCGTGGTGCTGATCGAGCAGTTTCGCGTGGGCGCATTATCTGCACCAGGCGGGCCGTGGTTGATGGAGATTGTGGCCGGTGTGATAGATGCTGATGAAACGGGGCAGCAGGTAGCGTATCGGGAAGCGCAAGAGGAAGCGAATTGCACATTGCAGGCGTTGTTGCCGGTGTGTGAATATCTGGCAAGCCCAGGTGGTACATCGGAGCGCATCAGTTTATTTTGCGGCAAGGTAGATGCGTCGCAGGCGGGGGGTATTTATGGTTTGCCGGAGGAGGGGGAGGATATTCGGGTGCTGACGATGCCTTTTGATGAGGCGTTCGCGTGTATGCGTGAAGGGAAAATTAATTCAGCGAGTGCGATTATTGCGTTGCAGTGGTTAGCGATGAACCGGGAGAGTGTACGTAAGCAGTGGGGTGAGTGAAGTATAGGGTTGGCGAATCACGCTCAGGGAATTATCCGTCATGTGTTCTGCCCGGCGCAGATAGCTGCCGCCAAATTAAAGAAACTGAAGCCAAGCCGGGTCAGGTTTGATGGCCTGGTTTCGGCTATCGTCCTGACACTATCGTCTTTCCTAGAACGGGATGTCATCGTCTTCAAACTCGAATGGCCCGTTGTAGCGGTAGACTTTCTGGAGCGCTTTGGCGACATGCCCTTTGGCGTTGGCATCAGAATTCAGGATTCGAGCGCCCTCAGTTCCGAACTGACCATAGACTTGTGCTGATTCCTTTGGATTGCTCCAGAAGATATTTATTGATTCTGGCTCAGGGGCCTTCAGGTTATGCTGAAAGAATGGACCTATAATGTGCCATCTCGACTCTTTGCGGAAATCTTCAATCAGTACGCTGACGCGCTTGCCGTCTTTCATGATGTCTCGGTAGAACGCGTTGCACTCGGAATCAAACCACTGGCAGTTCGCCGAGTGAAGCGTGCCATATTCAGGCAAGACGTCTGCAAACGTGTCTGCACGAATGAATCGAATCCGTGAGACCGACTCGCGCTTCTTGATGATGTACTGTGCAATATAGTGTTCACCATTAACCGGTACTGCATCAACTGCTTGTCCGGTAAACATCAAACGGATGAGGTCAGTGTCGACGACTGAGAGTAGGTTGAACTGATAGATAGCTGGTGTCTTCTTGCGCTGAGGTAAGGCGCCCAGTTCGTAAGCCTGTGCCTTCATCAGTGAGGTAACCGCAGCGAAGATACTCTTGTCATTCTGGGGCGATCCAGATGTCTTATTCATTTCCTGGAATGCAAATACTTCAACCGCAGGCGTTTGGAGTGCGTTCTTTACACCCAGCCGGATGGCGTCCTCGTGGTATCGCTTCGCGGCACCAGCCCCAGCTAGTTGATGCATGATCGCTTTGTCATTTGACCATGCGTGAAGTGGCTGCCAATCGGAGTTCGGGTCCTTCAGGTTTATTTCCCGAGCGAGCAATGCCCAAAGGTTATTATCACTCTTCTTGCAGCTGATAATTAGCGTCGTGTAGACGTCAAAGTGCTGGATTTTGGATGTTTGGTATGCGACAAGATCTATTTCGCGAATTGATTCTTCCGCATCATCTACGTAATACTTGTTGCTGATGACCGTCCACTTTGCGGCTTTCAGCAGTTGCGCGATGCGGTTCTCAAGTACGAACCCTGTCTTCTCAATCTGCGCAGGGAGGTGCTCATATGTCATTTGTGCGGCCTAACGAAGTAGATGCCAGTAAAATACCTAAAATTTATCAGTCTGTCATCTAAAGCTGGATTTAACTATACTTTTTATTTGGGATCAATGCCAGCCTTGTTTCAGTGGCGACCATTTTCATTTTTTAGCACACCTTTGGTTTTATCAATGCCACACACCCAAAATCTCCTTAAATTATTAGAATAAGTTCAGGTAAAACTGGGTATGTTCGAGGTGGCATATTGACCATCGATTGTTTAGCGAATCTCACTCAACAATCTGTCAATCATGTGTTCCGCCTGGCGCAGATAGCTGCCGCCAAATAAGTTCAGATGATTCAGAATATGATATAGGTTGTAAAGGATTTTGCGGGTCTTAAAGTCAGTATCCAGCGGATACGCATCACGATAGGCGTGATAAAAGTTTTCTGAAAATCCGCCGAAGAGTTCGGTCATGGCAAGGTCGGTTTCGCGGTCGCCGTAATAGATGGCAGGGTCAAAAATGACTGGGCTATCTTGTGCGTCGATCCCGTAGTTTCCTGACCATAAATCACCGTGCAGTAAGGAGGGTGTGGGTCGGTAGTTTGTAAAGAATATGGGGATATCTGCGAGTAATTGTTCACCTTTGCGTTGCAGTGCGCCGGTGTATCCGTGGTGTGCGGCTAATGATAATTGAACGCCGAGGCGATGCTCGCGCCAGAAGTGTGGCCAGTGATCATGCTCGGTGTTGATTTGGGGTGTGGTGCCAAGGGTGTTGTTGATCCGCCAGCCATAGCGCGGTGCGGTGACACGATGCAGTTGCGCAAGCTGGTGACCGAGGCGCACTTGATTTTGTGCGGTGCTGTTGCTGGCAAGTTCGATATATTCCATCGCCAGATACGCGCTGCTTTCTCCTGTGCCCCAGCATATCGGTTGCGGTACGCGAATAATTTTTGTCTGTGCTATTTCACGCAGCCCTGCCGCCTCAGCCTCGAACATGCTGATGCGGGCGGTGGTGTTCAGCTTTACGAAATATTGAGCGCCGTTGCGATCTGCGATGACATAGGCGGCATTAACGTCGCCGCCGGATACCGGGCGTTGCGTGTGGAGTATAAACGGTGCGTGGATTGCCGCTGAGATGTCAGCGGCAATCGCTGTCGCCGTTTTTGGTGTCATGCGCTGGCGCGTTTTTGCGGGGTCATTGCGGCCACTTTGCTGTCAATGGCGGTGAGTAATGTTTTGAATGAGCCGAGGAATGATTCCACGCCTTCATCTTCGAGTTGCAGGGTGACGGCATCAATGCTAATGCCCAGGCTTTGGATCAGATCGAGGCTGGCGCGGGCTTCATCTACGCCGTCTTTCAATGTGGAGCGCACTTTGCCGTGTTCCTTGAATGCTTTGTACGTGGCAGGCGGAATGGTGTTGACCGTGTCGGGCCCGATCAACATTTCGATGTACATGACATCACTGTAAGCAGGATTTTTTACGCCGGTGCTGGCCCACAGCAGGCGTTGTGCATGCGCGCCCGCTTTGCGCAGTTGTTCAAAGCGCGGCGTTGAGAAATAGCGTTCATATGATTGGTAGGCGAGTTTGGCATTGGCAATGGCGGCCTTGCCTTGTGCGTTCTTGATGCGCACATGTTGTGCGGGCGGCGCGGTTTTTAGTTTTTCATCAAGCAGTTTGTCAATCAATGTATCAACACGGCTCACAAAGAAGCTGGCAACGGAGGCGATTTTATGTAAAGGCTTGCCATTTTTGTGTGCCAACTCCAGGCCGGCAATATAGGCTTCAATGACTTCTTCGTAACGCGCTACAGAGAATAGCAGCGTCACATTAACATTAATGCCATCGGCAATCAGTGCGGTGATGACGGGCAATCCTTCTTTGGTCGCGGGCACTTTAATCATCAAATTCGGGCGATTCACGCGTGCGGCTAAACGGCGCGCTTCGGCAACGGTGCTGGGGGTGTCATGGGCAAGATCGGGCGACACTTCTAGGCTGATCATGCCGTCACTCCCGCCCGTTTGATCATATACGGGGCGCAGTAAATCAGCGGCCTGCTGAATGTCTTCTATCGCCAGGCTAAAGAATAAATCACGGCTGTTTTGTTTGGGATTGTGTTCGAGTAAATGCGCCAGCGCATCGTCATAATCTTTGCTGCCGTTAATGGCTTTTTCAAAAATGGTGGGGTTGGATGTAACGCCTTTCAGCCCGTCTTCACGGATCATGCGCTCCAGCTCCCCGGACCGCAGCATGCTGCGTTGAATGTTGTCATACCAGGGACTTTGCCCGAAATTTTGCAGCTCCACCAATGGATTCATGGTTGTTTCTCCCTCGTTATTTATCTATGAAGGGGAATTTCCCCTTGGTATAGCTATATCGGTATTTGCGCGCCAATGCTGAGCATCTTTGCTGACTTATATGACCATAGCGTTACTTTATAGTGCCGTGTTGATAAATGCCATGACTCTATATGGATTTTAGCAATACTCATGCCATTTTGTGAGGCATCGTGCTGATTATATATTGGGCAATGATTGGGGACGGCAAGGAATATCGAAGGGCTTGGATAATTCAAAAATCGCTATTTTGAAAAAGCCGGATTCTTTTGCAGCAATTGATTAATCAGATTCACTGATTGGCGTATAATCAGGATTCCATTACTCTCACGGAAACAGAGCATGCCTGACAATCGTAAAAGCAAAGTCGTCACACAAGGTGTACAGCGTTCGCCCAATCGCGCCATGTTGCGTGCGGTGGGGTTTACCAATGAAGATTTCGACAAGCCCATCATCGGTATTTCCAACAGCCACAGCACTATTACACCCTGCAATATGGGCATCGGCAGTTTGGCGGTGCGTGCCGAACAGGCGGTGAAGGCGGCGGGTGCGATGCCGCAGATGTTTGGCACCATCACCATCTCCGATGGCATTTCGATGGGTACCGAAGGCATGAAGTATTCGCTGGTGTCGCGCGAAGTGATTGCTGATTCGATTGAAACCGTGTGCAACGGTCAGAGCATGGATGGTGTGCTGGCGATTGGCGGCTGCGACAAGAATATGCCCGGCGCGATGATCGCCATGGCGCGCATTAATATCCCGGCAATTTTCGTCTACGGTGGCACCATCAAGCCGGGACATTATCGTGGCCGTGACCTTACTGTTGTCAGTGCTTTTGAAGCGGTGGGACAATTCAACGCACATAAAATTGACGAAGAAGAATTAAATGGCATTGAGCGTAATGCCTGTCCGGGCGCAGGTTCATGTGGGGGCATGTTCACGGCAAACACCATGTCGTCGGCGTTTGAAGCGATGGGCATGAGCCTGATGTATTCATCCACCATGGCGGCGGAAGATGCGGAAAAAGCCGAGAGCACGGCAGAGTCTGCCCGAGCGCTGGTCAACGCCATTAAAAAACAGATATTGCCGCGCGACATTATCACGCGCAAGTCCATTGAAAATGCGATTACGGTGATCATGGCGGTGGGTGGTTCCACCAACGCGGTGCTGCATTTCCTGGCCATTGCGCACAGCGCGGGCGTGGAGCTTGGCATTGATGACTTTGAAACCCTGCGCGGTCGTGTGCCGGTGTTGTGTGATCTTAAACCTTCCGGAAAATATGTCGCCACCGATCTGCATCGCGCCGGCGGCATTCCGCAAGTGATGAAAATGCTGCTGGCGCACGGTTTGCTGCACGGTGATGCGCTCACCATTACCGGTCAGACCGTTGCTGAAGTATTGAAAGATATTCCTGCCGAACCGCGTGGCGATCAAGACGTGATCCGTCCCTGGAATAATCCGATGTATGCACAAGGCCACCTTGCCATCCTGAAAGGCAATCTTGCCACGGAAGGCGCCGTCGCTAAAATTACCGGCATTAAAAAATCCAGCATCACTGGCCCCGCGCGCGTCTTTGATTCTGAAGAAACCTGCATGGCCGCGATATTGGCGCGGAAAATTGTTGCGGGCGATGTGGTGGTGATTCGCTACGAAGGCCCCAAAGGCGGCCCCGGCATGCGCGAAATGCTGTCTCCCACCTCGGCCATTATTGGTGAAGGTTTGGGTGATAGCGTTGGTTTGATTACTGACGGACGTTTCTCCGGTGGCACCTACGGCATGGTGGTCGGCCACGTCGCACCCGAAGCCGCCGTGGGTGGCGCCATTGCGCTGGTAGAAGAAGGTGACAGCATTACCATTGATGCTGCCGCGCGCTTGTTGCAGCTCAATGTATCTGACGCAGAGCTTGCGCGCCGCCGCGCCGCCTGGCAGCCACCCAAGCCACGCTACACCACGGGTGTGCTGGCGAAATATGCCAAACTGGTTTCGAGCGCCAGCAAAGGTGCTGTTACAGATTAAAAGTCCTGACTAACACAGTGGAGCGGCGCATGCACCGCTCCACTGTGTTATCGGTGGGAGAATAAATACCCTGTGCGCCTGAAAAATTCGCTAAAGTCAGGTGCCTTTCTGTTCTCCTGTTGATCTTTGATTTATCCGTGGCTGGGTGGCGCCAACACTTTAGCGTAGCGCGTTAGTGCGTGCCGTGCAGTAGTAATGCTTTTTTCATAAATAACCATCGACAATGCCTTTACGATAAAAACACACGAAACTTTTTCTGGCAAACCTGTTCTAATACGTCTTTGAGTCTCTTGTTATTTTTTAAAGGATGTGCGAATGGATTTGGTAAGCGTGGGTTCCTGGTGGATGTGGTTGGGCTTCATCATCTTTGTGTTGATAATGCTCGCTGTCGACCTGTTCATGTTAGGCGGAAAAACCGTACACAAGGTTTCTTTTAAAGAAGCATTAAGCTGGTCTATTGTCTGGGTATCATTGGCCTTACTCTTCAACGCAGGATTATGGTGGTATCTTGACGGGCAGATGGGGCGAGAAGTCGCTGATGCAAAAGCACTGGAATTTTTCACTGGCTATCTGATTGAAAAATCTCTCGCCGTCGACAATATCTTCGTCTTTTTGATGATCTTTACCTACTTCGCGGTGCCAGCAGAATACCAGCGTCGTGTCTTGTTGTATGGGGTGTTAGGCGCCATCGCCATGCGTGCGGTGCTGATTCTGGCAGGCTCGGCACTCATCACCCAATTCCACTGGGTGCTGTATATTTTCGGCCTTTTTCTGCTGGTGACCGGCATCAAAATGTTCTATTTTGCCGATAAAGAACCTGATCTTGCACAGAATCCATTGTTGCGCTGGATGCGCGGCCACATGAAAGTCACCGATGAATATCACGGGGAAAAATTCTTCGTGATGAAAGACGGTGTTCGTTATGCTACGCCGATGTTTTTGGTGTTGATTCTAATCGAATTTTCTGATCTGGTGTTCGCGGTTGACAGTATACCGGCGATATTCGCAATAACCACTGACCCATTCATCGTTTTTACGTCAAATATTTTCGCCATCCTGGGATTGCGTGCGATGTTTTTTTTGCTTGCAGATGTCGCCGACCGTTTTCACTTGCTCAAATATGGCTTGGCCTTGGTGTTGGTTTTTATCGGCACAAAAATGCTGATTGTAGATCTTTACAAGATTCCGGTTTTGCTGGCGTTGGGTGTGGTGGCGGCCATTCTGGTGGTCTCGGTAATATTGAGTATTGTTACTACCCGGCCAGGCGCGTCGGTGAAAAAGCCCTAACGCGGCTTTTTCACCAGCATCGTCACACCGAGGATCAAAATCAATATCACTACTACCGGCAGATTACCGATACGTACATAAGGCGTTGCGCCGCTCATGGGCTGAACCGTGCCCGTGAGCACCTGGACTTCAAACTGTTTGGCTAAGGCCTGCAGTTTGCCGTTGGGAGCAACAATGGCAGTAATGCCGGTGTTGGTCGTGCGCAGCAAGGGGCGACCGGTTTCGAGCGCGCGCATGCGCGTGATTTGTAAATGCTGGTGTGGGCCAATGGAGCCGCCAAACCAGGCGTCGTTGCTGACGTTCACCAGCAACGACGCTTCAGGCAATTGACGTATTACTTCTTCGCCAAATACGGCTTCGTAGCAAATCGAAATCGCAGCTTTTTGTCCCGCTACGGCCAGTGGTCGTTGGTCTACGCTGCCCTTGCTGAAATCGGACATTGGCACGTGCAGAAAATCCACCACGCTCGCCAAGATGCTTTTCAGCGGCAAATATTCGGTGAATGGCACCAGGTGTGATTTGTGATAAAACGCCGTATGGCTGCCCACGCTCATCATGCTGTTGTAATAGCGTTGCGTGCGTTCATCCAGCACCGGCAGGCCAAATAATATATCCGCACCGTTTTCGCGCGCTTCTTTTTCCAGGCCAGTGACGAAGGGCTTGGCTTCATGATAAAACAGCGGCATCGCTGTTTCTGGCCAGACAATTAAATCACTGTCCCAATGCTCACGGGTAAGGCGCAAGTAAAGTTCCAGAGTGGGCACTAACACGTCCGGGGTCCATTTCACATCTTGCGCAATGTTGCCCTGAATCAGGCTGACTTTTAGCGGCGACCCGGTCGGCTGCGTCCACTGCTGCATGTTCAGTAGTCCGGCAGTAATCCATATTACTGCTAACACGGCGAGGTAGCGTAATTTCGATACCATGCCGCGTGTATCCAATAGCGCCATAACCACCAGTCCAGCGCTGAATGCCATGGCCCAGGATACGCCATACACTCCTAATATGGGCGCAAGCCCGGCTAACGGCATGTCAATCTGGCTATGACCGAGATACAGCCACGGAAAGCCCGTTAAGAACCAGCCGCGTATCCATTCGAAGAGCGTCCAGGCGGCAGGGAATACCAGTAATAATTTGAGCGGCGTGCTGACAGTAAAAAAGCGTGTTACAAAATAACCGCAGAGTGCCGGAAACCATGCCAGCACCAACACGAATAATGACATGAGAAAAATGGACAGCGGCAAACTCACGCCGCCAAACTCGTAGATGCTGATATATATCCAGGTGACGCCTGCACCAAACATCCCCAGGCCAAACAGCAAGCCACGCCACAACGCACGGCGGGGTGAGGCCTGTAGCCACAAAAAAAACAGGGCGGCGGGCGCCAGGAGCGCCACTATGGAAATGTCGAATGGAGAAAATGCCAAGGGCAGCAATGCGCCGCTGATCAGCGCCAGCACGTCACCGCGCCATGATGTCACCCATGATGTCGGCCCTGATGTCATTAGGGTTGGAGAGGAATAAATGTATTAAGCATGCGGTGGGTACGGAATATTATTTCCGTTCAGAGTAGTGTTCAGCCTCGCTGGCTGTGGATGAAAGTTCGCTTTCATCTTCTCGCACCAGTGCGCTTTTATCTCCTCGCGATTCACTTTCATCTTCCCGCGCCACCATTGAGACTTGCAATAGATGAACCCGACGATTGTCCGCATGCAATACTTTAAAACGGAAACGACCAATGGTAAGGGATTCACCGCGGCGTGGCACCCTGCTAAAACTATGCACTACCAATCCACCAATCGTATCAAATTCAGCGTCGCTAAAATCACTGCCAAAGTAATTGTTAAAATCTTCAATGGGCGTGAGCGCCTTCACGGTATAGTTGGATTCGCTGTGTTTTTTGATAAATGACTCTTCATCAATATCATGTTCGTCTTCAATTTCCCCGACGATCTGCTCCAGGACATCTTCGATGGTTACCAGACCGGCGACGCCACCGTACTCGTCAACGACAATTGCCATGTGATTACGGTTGGCGCGAAATTCCTTAAGTAAAACATTCAGGCGTTTGCCCTCGGGGATAAACACCGCTGGGCGTAAAATATCGCGCACATTGAAGGCTGAATGGCGTCCCGGTACAAAGTAACCCAGTAAATCCTTGGCCAACAAGATACCGATCACCTCATCACGGCTTTCAACAATCACAGGAAAGCGCGAGTGCTCTGACTCAGTGATGATAGGCAAGATGTCCTGCAAGCCCGTATCATGCTCAATGACGACCATTTGCGCGCGCGGCACCATGATGTCGCGCACCTGCATTTCGGAAACCTGCATCACGCCCTCAATCATGGCCAGCGCATCTGAGTCCAGCAAGCGCCGCTGCTGAGCATCCCGCAGCAGCTCTATAAGCTGTTCGCGGTCTTTCGGCTCACCCAGCAACACATGGCTTAATCGCTCCAGCCAGGAACGGTGTGTTGGCCCGTTACTAGATCGTCCTTCATTCATATTGTGTGGTTACCATTTTTTTGTTGTCATCATTGTAGGGATCAGGCGTAAGGATTAGGGAAGCCCAGCCTGGCTAAAATCCGGGTTTCCAGTGATTCCATTTCCTGGGCTTGTGCGTCTTCCAGGTGATCGTAACCTAATAAATGCAGCGTACCATGTACCACCATGTGCGCCCAATGCGCCGCCGCTTCTTTGCCTTGTTCGCGTGCTTCGCGTTCTACTACCGGTGCGCACACTGCAATATCACCCAGCAACGGCACAGGCAATTCATCAGTGTTTTCTATCGCAAATGACAGCACATTGGTTGCGCCCTGTTTGTGGCGATAAGTCTGGTTAAGCATTGCGCTCTCTGCGCTGCTGACAATGCGTACTGTTAATTGTGCTTCGCTAGATAGCTGCGCTCCGCTAGGCATCCCTGCCAGCGCCGCTTCAGCCCATGTGATAATCTGCCGGGCATTTGGCAGGCCAGCGCATTCTGCGACCGACAAGTCATCACCGTATTGCACATCTATCTCGATAGTGTTCACGGCTAATTTTTAGTATCCGCGTTTGATTCAAACGATTCATAGGCCGTGACAATGCGCTGCACTAATGGATGGCGCACCACATCTTTCGCCTGAAAGAAAGTGAAGCTGATACCTTCAACATCGCGCAACACTTCTGTGGCGTGGCGCAGACCGGATTGGCGCGGGCGTGGCAAATCGACTTGCGTTACATCGCCGGTGATAACCGCCACGGAACCAAAACCCAGGCGCGTCAAAAACATTTTCATTTGTTCGGCGGTGGTATTTTGCGCTTCATCCAGAATAATGAACGATTCATTCAGGGTGCGGCCACGCATATACGCCAATGGCGCAATCTCGATAACATTGCGTTCGATCAATTTGGCTACGCGTTCAAAGCCGAGCATTTCATAGAGCGCGTCATATAAAGGCCGTAAATAAGGATCGATTTTTTGCGCCAGATCGCCCGGCAGAAAACCCAGGCGTTCACCTGCTTCTACCGCCGGGCGGGTCAGCAGCAAACGCCGCACCTTTTCCTGTTCCAGCGCGGCGACCGCACACGCCACGGCCAGATAGGTTTTTCCGGTGCCCGCCGGCCCAATGCCGAAATTAATATCATGTGTCATAATATTTTTCAGGTAGCGCTGCTGATTATAGCCGCGACCACGCACCGCACCTGCGCCGCGCGGAAGCCGGATGCTAATATCTCCGGGTGCCCCTGCATCTTCAAGCGCTTCATCCGTTGCGCTGGCAATCAATGCATCCATGCCGGACTCCTGTAAAAATAAATGCACCCGCGCTGGCGTGAGTGTGGTATGTGCGGTCTCGTTGTATAGAGTTTGCAATACCTGAGCCGCTGCCTGGATGGGCGCGGCGTCACCAATTACGCGAAAAACATTGCCGCGATTGTTGATTTCTACGCCCAGACGGCGCTCAATTTGCCGCAGGTGTTCATCGAACTGGCCGCCTAAATTCGCCAGGCGCTGATTGTCTGCCGGTTCGAGTGTGAAGTCGATCGTCTGCGTGGGTGCTGGTGTATTCAAAGGAGGCTTGAATGGTTATGGGGCATGGCGGTGGGCAACACTTGTGCCGCAGCATCAAAACCCTCTGCCTGCGGCGCCTTGATCCACTCACCACGCAATGAGCTGGGCAATGCCTCGGTAATGCGTACATCGACAAGCTGCCCGATTAACGCCATGTTCCCTGCAAAATGCACAGCACGATTATTTTCGGCGAGTCCAGACATGCTTCCGTCCGCATTGCATTGTTCAACCAGCACCTGTTGCACCGTGCCAATCATGGCCGCCGCAATTACCGTGGCGTGTTTGTTGATGCGTTCCTGCACGCGCGCCAAGCGCGCTTTTTTGACATCAAGCGGCACATCATCTGGCAGGTTCGCGGCGGGCGTACCGGGGCGCGGGCTATAAATAAAACTGAAGGATCGGTCAAAACCGATGGTGTCGATCAATTGCAGGGTAGCCTCGAAGTCGCTGTCGGTTTCGCCGGGAAATCCGATGATGAAATCCGATGAAAGCGTAATGTCAGGGCGCATCGCACGCAGGCGGCGCATCTTGTCAACATACTCTTGCGCGGTATAACCACGTTTCATTAATTTCAAGATACGGTCAGAGCCACTTTGCACCGGCAAATGCACATGGCTGACGAGCTGCGGCACGTGGGCGTAAACATCAATCAGGCTATCGGAAAATTCCGCCGGATGCGATGTGGTGTAACGCACCCGCGCAATGCCCTCGATCGCCGCAACATAGCTGATCAATAACGCCAGATCAGCGTGATCACCGTCAGCCATCGCACCATAATACGCATTTACATTCTGTCCCAGCAGCGTCACCTCGCGCACACCTTGTCGGGCGAGCTGCGCCACTTCGCGTAACACATCTTCAAGAGGGCGGCTTACTTCTTCGCCGCGCGTATAAGGCACGACACAAAATGTGCAATAACGGCTACAGCCTTCCATCACTGAGACCAGCGCCGTGGAACCTTTCACGCTGGGCGTGGGCAGGTTGTCAAATTTTTCGATTTCGGGAAAGCTGATGTCCATAGTGGGGGCACGTTTGCGCTGCACAGCGTCCAGCAGGCGCGGCAAACGGTGCAGGGTTTGCGGGCCAAATACCATGTCCACATAAGGCGCGCGACGGAAAATCGTCTCGCCTTCCTGGCTGGCGACGCAGCCACCTACGCCGATGACCAGATGGGGGCGCGCTTTCTTCCACTCGCGCCACCGGCCTAGTTGATGAAATACCTTTTCCTGGGCATTTTCCCGGACTGAACAGGTATTTAGCAGCAGCACGTCAGCCTCTTCGGCGGTTTCTGTTAATTGCAGGTCGTGGGAACTCTTGAGCACATCTGCCATTTTGGAAGAATCGTACTCGTTCATTTGGCAGCCAAATGTTTTGATATAAAGTTTGAGAGCCATTCGCGCCTGTAAAAACTTATGATTAGGTATAGAGACCTCTGAGAAACTCGCTGAAACGGCGCTGGCGTTGTTGGAAATGCGCTCAAAATGCTCATGTACTTCGTGTACACTCCGCTTTTTCGCACATTTCCGCCTTGCCATCATCCGTTTGATCGAGTTTCTCAGAGGTCTCTATAACCTACTACGTTCCCGAGAAAATTTCCAGTTTGTCGGGTATTCGCCGGAACCTTTCAAAATTTTTTTAATCCAACTAAGGTTTCCCGACATGTTTTTCTGTACTTGTCAAGAAAATGTGTTATTCTCGGCCTGTCGCTGCCGGAATTTTGATTGAATTTTTTGGTGGCAACTGAATGTCGGATTGCTCGCAAAGGCCTCTAACCCGCTTGTGCTTCGCTTCATCCCCGTCATTCGCTCCAACGCTTGATGTAATATTTTTTAATGAGGAAGTGACAAAATGCGTATCGGTACCGTAAAGTGGTTTAACGAATCTAAAGGTTTTGGTTTCATCTCCCCGCAAGACGGTGGTGAAGATGTATTTGTGCATTACAGCGCAATCTCCGGCGATGGTTTCAAGACCTTAGCTGAAGGCCAGACGGTTAAATTCGAAGAAAAGAAAGGCCCTAAAGGTCCGCAAGCGACCATCGTACAAGCCGCGACCTAATCTTTAGAAAAACTAAAAAGCAAAAAAACCGCTTATATTATACACCTCCCTGCCGTCTGGCGGGGAGGGCTTTGCTGTTTTTTGTCTTTTGCTTGAGGCCTTGCGCAGTATGGCTTTTTTTGAGAAATGCGGCGCAATGGACTGACCAATCAGCGTCGTCCGCCCATCAGTGATCCCAATACTCCCCGTAGAATTTGTCGACCCACCTGACTGCCTATAGCGCGGGCGGCACTTTTTGCCATGGCTTCTACTACGCTTTCGCGTGGACGTGCTGTGGTTGCCGGTCGGGATTCTTGCCGGTCGTTGGCTTGCGGCGCACGTTTACGCTGGAGCACAGCGGTTTCTTCGGTTGCCCCTTCGTTATCACTATTATTGCTTGCCGTGGTGGCGCGCGTTTTTAAAATTTCATAGGCTGATTCCCGATCCATGGTTTTTTCGTAATGTCCGTAAATCAGCGACTGTTGAATGGCGGCCTGACGTTGCTGCGCAGTGATAGGGCCAATCTGGCTGTGGGGCGGGCTGAGCAGGGTGCGCTGCACAATTCCGGGGCGGCCCTGTTCGTCGAGTAAAGACACCAGGGCCTCGCCTACCGCCAGTTCGGTGATGACGCTGGCTACATCCAGATCTGCATTGCTGCGAAATGTTTCGGCCGCGGCGCGCACCGCTTTCTGGTCACGCGGGGTAAAGGCGCGCAGGGCGTGCTGGACACGATTGCCCAGTTGGCCGAGGATTTTGTCGGGGATGTCAAGCGGATTCTGGCTTATAAAATAGACGCCTACGCCTTTGGAGCGAATCAGGCGCACCACTTGCTCAACTTTTTCCAATAATACTGGCGGGGCGTCATTAAACAGCAAGTGCGCTTCGTCGAAAAAAAATACCAGCTTGGGTTTGTCACGATCGCCCACCTCGGGCAGTCGCTCAAATAGTTCGGATAATAGCCACAAGAGGAAGGTGGCATACAGTTTGGGCGAGGTCATCAGCTTGTCGGCGGCAAGAATATTAACCACGCCCTGACCGTTGTCAGTTTGCATCAGGTCATCCAGATTCAGCGCCGGTTCGCCAAAAAAGTGCTCGCCGCCCTGCGATTCGAGGGTGAGAAGCGCGCGCTGGATGGTGCCGATGCTGGCGGCGGAGACATTGCCATATTCGGTGGTAAATTCTTTGCTGTTGTCGCCGAGAAATTGCAGCATGGCGCGCAGATCTTTCAGGTCGAGCAGCAGCAGACCCTGGTCATCGGCTATTTTGAACGCCAGGGTGAGTACGCCTTCCTGGGTGTCATTCAGGTTGAGCAGGCGCGCCAGTAGCAAGGGGCCCATTTCAGAGATGGTGGTGCGTACCGGGTGCCCCTGTTCGCCAAATACGTCCCAGAATGTCACGGGGCAAGCGGTAAAGCTAAAGTCATTTAGATTCAATAATTTGATGCGTTCCTGCACTTTCGGTGTGGCGCTGCCGGGTTGGCCTAAGCCCGACAGATCACCCTTTACATCGGCCATGAACACCGGTACACCCAGGCGGCTAAAGCCTTCTGCCAAGCCTTGCAGGGTGATGGTTTTGCCAGTGCCCGTGGCGCCAGCAATTAATCCGTGCCGATTGGCCATTTTAGGCAGCAGATAAAGCGCTTGTTCAGTATTACTGCCTATGAAAATAGAGTCATTCACGAGGGTTCCCTCTGGTCTTAAGTTGTTGGTTAATGAAACTCACTTGCACTTGGGGCGTATATTTAAGAATTTTTTAATGCTCTGGCGCTAAGCCCTTATGCCGCCTCATGTTTGCGGAGTATTCACAAAATCTGTGGATAACTCTGTGGATGAAACCTTTGTAAGCACAATGAAACCGCGTCAGGAATGGCTTCGTGACAAAATGGTGACAAATTGTCATATATTTTAAGCATATTAAAATCAACTAGTTAATTAATATTATTGGACTCTTATGCGCTTTTGTTAGGATGGTAGTCGCTTTTTGTCCGAGACGCGCAGGGCATGTGTATAAATGGCTTATTGTGCTTGACAAAAATCTAAAAGGGCTTCACCACGGCCAGAATAACGATGGCGAACAATAGTATTACGGAGGCTTCATTAAACCAGCGGTAAAAAACATGGCTGCGCTGGTTGCGGTCATGCTGAAAATCCAGCATTAGCTTGCCGCAATACGCATAATAGACCACCAATATTACCACCAATAACAGTTTTAGATGTAGCCAGGCGCTTTGGGAATAGGCCTGCCAAGCATATGCAATGAGCATCCAGACGCCAAAAGCCAGCGTTAGAATAGCCCACGGCAGCACAAAAAAGAATAATTTGCGCTCCATGATTTTCAGGCGCTCGCTGGTGGCTTTATCCTGCGTGAGCGCATGGTGTACAAATAATCGGGGCAAATAAAAAAGACCCGCAAACCATGCCGTCATGAAAATGATATGAAACGCTTTGACCCATAGCATAAATAGTCCTTGTTTTCTTAAAGGGTAACGGGTGGAGTGGATAGCCGGAGCGCCGCTCTACTTTCAGCTTTCAGCAAGACAAGAAGCCTGGCGTTACTCTATCCAGCCCGGCATGCCGCCACGTGTGTTGCGCAATTGCATGTCCAGCGCGGCATAATCAGGCTGCATTTTTTTCATCAGCGCCCAGAATTTTTGGGAATGATTCATGTGTATGGTATGGCATAGCTCATGTACTAATACACATTGCACTACCTGGGGAGACAGAAATAATAATTTGCAATTGATGTTAATGTTTTTCTGGCGGCTGCAGCTTCCCCACCGGGTTTTTTGTGAGCGTACCCGTGCCTTGTTAAAGGGCAGGTTTTTTTCCATTGCTGTGTGTTCCAGCCAGGGAGTGAGATGGCGTTGCGCTTTGCATATCAGCCAGCGTCGTAAGGCTGCCTTGCACAAGTCTACGTCGTTGATATTGCCGCGTAGCGTTAATCGGGCATGTGCAGCATCTACTGTCAGGGTGACGCGCGACCTGTCTGTTGCTGTGTAAGTAACTTGCCAATGTTCGGCAATCGCTGGCAATGCAATGATGTCAGGCAAGGCATCGCCGCCAGTGTTCCAGTTTGCGTTTTCATTATGTATGGCATCGCGCCGTAGTGCTATGCGCCGCAACGTCGCTTCTATCCAGGCCTGTTTGCTACGCACCAGCACGGGAATGCGCCGTGCGTCGAAACCATGGGGCACCACTACTTCGACCTGTCCACGGTGCGATACTTTCAAACATACATGTCGCGCGCGAATACTTTCACGCACGGTGTAGTTCGGTGTGTTTCCTGTCATGTCTGTTGATGGGTGAAGCGCAAGCATTACGGCGCAGGCACGCGTTTATGCTGAATCTTGGGCCAGTACACGTCAAGATTAAATGCCGGACTGTGTGCTTGTATGTGGCATTGCGCGCAGATTTTTTCACGTGGCCAGTGCGCGTTTGCCACAGGTTGCGCGCCGCCCGAGGTGGCGTGCGCCTGCGCGGCGCCATGGCACGACTCGCATTGTACGTTGCTTAAGTGAGGCGTGGTGTCATCATCAATGAAACCGCCGGGTGTGTTGAAACCTACGGTGTGGCAGACGATGCAATTAGGGTCAAACGCCTTGTTGACGCGACGCAAAGTGCCATAGGCACGGCCATGGCGACTGCCGTGCCATATCTTATGTTCTGCCGCATGGCAGGTCTGGCATACCTGTTCTCCGGCATACGGGCTTGCGCCGGACTGCGCGGCTTTGGCAAGTTGCACACCTTTTTCGTAGTCTGCTTTGACGCGTGCGTTATATTCCTTGTACCAGCCGGCCAGCCGTTTCGCGTCGGGAATGGTTTTTGGCAAAGGGATAATGCGATGTTGCCATGATTTGATTGTGCCGTTTGCATTCAGCGTTACGTCAAGCTCGGCCATGCGCATGCCACGGGAGCCGGGTTGCAATACCAGCGTATTTTCTATTTTTTTTGGTTCTGCATATTTTTCATAGGCTGAGCGCACCAGCAAAATATCAACATGCGCCAGTGGAAAAAGTTGCTGCGCTTCAGCCAGTTTTAAAGTGGTTGCCAATACAGTGGTGACGCCTTCCTGTTTGGCGCGTTGCAAAGACTGTAGTAGCGCGGCGCTGTTATTGTTTTCGGCCGTCAGTTCATGGCTGGCCTGCATCTGGCGCTGTGGCGACTCGCGCGGGTCTATCCAGTTAAAAAATGCGATTGTTTTGCCATCGCGTGTGATGCGCCGCTCCGCCGCAAAAGTCGTGTCATTCCAGTTGCTGGTTACCCACGGCAAACTGTCAGCCTTGATGAAATCCACGCCATATGCTAGATCTGTCCACTGCACACCCATGGCATCATATTTCAAGGCATTCACGCCTTTGAGAATATATTCACCCGTGAGCCGGTCATGCACCGATTCGCTGCGCAGAAAACCGCCGGACGAAAGCAGAAACAGATGCGGCTTTTTTTTTCGCAGGCGATCTATCAGGGTGGCTTGACGGCGAATACCGCCAAAATCACCTTCCAAGCTGCATCCGCAAGGTTCCAGTTCCCCATCAAGATTGCCGGTATAAACTACAGTTAGATGATTGCTTGCTGCATAGGCTGGGTTCATGAGCAGCAGCGCACAACATAATCCACTGATAACGGTAAGCAGGGTTTTTTTCATGGAATATTTACTCAACAGAAAAGCCATCAAAGTCGTGCGCCTGCCGATGTGTCTTTGCTGCGTCAGCATTGCCCGGCACGCCATCGCGCAGTAACCACACGGTTTGCATTCCTGATTGCTGGGCGGCATCCAGCTCTTCTTTTATGTCCGACAGAAACAGGATTTTCTGTGGCGCCAGTTCAATAATCTGCGCGATTTTCTGGTATGAAATGGCTTCTTTCTTGCTGCCCACACTGGTATCAAAATAACCGGAGAAGAGTGGGGTGAGGTCGCCGTCTTCGGTGTGTGCGAACAATAGCTTTTGGGCATGTACTGATCCGGATGAAAACACGTACAGGCGCTTGCCTTGTGCGTGCCATGCTTTAAGGTTGCGCGCCGCATCGGCATACACATGGCCAGTGAAGTCACCGCGTTTGTAGCCTTGTTCCCAGATCATGCCTTGCAGGGTTTTCAGCGGTGTAATTTTTTTATCTTCACTCATCCAGCGCAATAGCTGTTCGATCACCTGGTTGTCGGTAGTGACATGTGTGATGGCCGCCACTTCGTCCAATAGCATACGCACATCATGATCGTGGGCGTGCGTACGCACGAAGTCGTTCATGTGTTCGCGGGCGTAGGGAAACAGCACGTCTTTGACAAAAGAAAGTGAGGATGTGGTACCCTCAATGTCGGTGATGATGGCCTTGATCATGAACGCTCCTTACGGCGTGAATCTAAAACGACAATAACCTATTTTACACGCCTTGACCGTTAACATATACGCTCCCTATGGGTGCCTCTAAAAATTCAATCAAGGTGATAATGGCAAGGCGAAAACAAGCGAAAAAGCGGAGTTTACAAGAAGTAAATGAGCATTTTGAGCTTTTTTTCAACGCTGCCAGTGCACCTTCAGTGAATTTTTAGAGGTGCCCATATGGCTATCCTCTGGCAGAAGACCATCAATGGCACGCACTATGAAGTAAGGGCGGCGGGGCAATCCCGGCGCTTATATAGCGACGGCGTATTTCACAGTCAGTATAACTCTGCGCACCCTGTCACAGGCACCTTGTGGGACCTGCTGATGCCCCCCGCATTTTTTTATGAGCCGGATAACATCAAACGTGTACTGGTACTTGGACTCGGCGGCGGCACAGTAGTTCGCCAGCTATTGCATTTTGTGCGACCCGAGCACATTGTGTGTGTGGAGCTTGATCCCGTGCATATCATTATAGCCCAACGCTTTTTCGGCGTGACGCAGAAAAATGCCGAGGTGCATCAGGCCGATGCGAAACGCTGGCTGGAGGGCTATCAGGGGCCAGGCTTCGACATGATTATTGATGATCTGTTTGGTGAGCATTACAGCCAGCCTATTCGCGCCATCGACGCGAATGCGCAGTGGTTCACTCGTCTGACACGGCATCTGGCGCCAGGCGGGGCGCTCGTCGTCAACTTCGTATCGCGATATGAAATGCGTCAGTCTGGGTATTTTTCAAACATCTCCGTCGCGCGCCGTTTTAAAGCAGCATTCCAGTTGACCGATCCCCTGTGCGACAATGCCATCGGCGTGTTTCTGCAGCAACACACCACCAGCCGTAAGTTACGTGACAGGCTGAAAGTTACCCCTGAGCTCAGCACGGCGCTAAAAAACGGAAAACTGCGCTATCGGATTCGGCAGGTGTGAACATCATAAAGTGGCACAGAATGAATAATTTTTTGTTCAGAACAATTCCCCTGTTAATCTGCCTGCATGCTTCGGCGAGTATTGCGGCTCCCCAAAACGCGCCCATTCCAGCGGATAAGGATACTGTCGTATTGGTCGCGGGTGATGTTGCTCAATGCAATGTGCGTGGCGCGCAACTCACCGCCGATGTCATCCAGCAAATGCCTGATGCGATAGTGCTTGCGCCCGGTGATCTGGCGTATGAAAACGGCTCTGCCAAGGATTTTGCGCGCTGTTATGATCCATCGTGGGGCAAGTTCAAAGACCGCACCTGGCCCGCGCCCGGCAATCATGAATACGGCACGCCGGGCGCCACAGGTTACTTCAACTATTTCGGCAGCCGCGTCGGCGCGCCTGATAAAGGTTACTATAGTATCGACATCGGGCAATGGCACGTCGTCGCGCTTAACAGCAATATTGATGCGGATGTTGATTCCACACAAGTCGCCTGGCTACGCAAAGATCTTGCCGCTAATGCTGGATCCTGCATCCTGGCTTTCTGGCATCATCCACGTTACAGCTCAGGTTTTCATGGCAGTCATCGGCGTATGCAAGCGGTATGGGAAACGCTTCACGAGCACGGCGCGAGTATTGTTATTGCCGCACACGATCATCATTACGAACGCTTCGCTCTTCTCGATGCGCTGGGAAAACAAACCACAACGCGTGGCATTCGCTCTTTTGTCGTCGGCACGGGTGGCGCAAGGCTTTACAACTTTGGCCTGCGCGGCGAAAACAGCTTGGCCTGGCACGGCGTAACCTGGGGCGTGCTCAAGCTCACCCTGCATGCCGATAGCTACGATTGGGAATTTTTGTCTGCGCAACCCACCACTTTTCAGGATAAGGGTAGTAGTCCATGCGCCAATACATTAGTCAGCCGTTGAAGGTGCATTCTTCCTGAAAATACCGCCCTGCAAGAAGCCCGCGAAAAAATCCAGGGCTTTATACTGGGGCCGATTTAGGCGAAAATAGTACAATAGTGTGCCCGGTTTCCACGCTGTAGTTGGCGTAATGCAGAAAAAGTGGGCGCCAATACACATAAACCTCATCCAGAACAAAAGGATAGCTGTGACATGCTGCTGATGATCGACAACTACGACTCCTTCACCTACAATCTGGTGCAATACCTGGGTGAGCTGGGTGCGGATGTGCGCGTCTATCGTAATGATCAGATTACCGTAGATGAGATTGCGCAACTTGCGCCGGATCATATCGTGGTGTCGCCCGGCCCCTGCACGCCGAATGAAGCGGGCATTTCAATGGCGGCGATCAAGGCCTTTGCGGGTAAGATTCCGCTGTTGGGCGTGTGCCTGGGGCATCAAAGTATTGGCCAGGTGTTTGGCGGCCGCATCATTCATGCGCGTGAAATTATGCACGGCAAAACCTCCATGATTTATCACACCGGCGTGGGCGTGTTTCATGGCTTGCCCAGTCCGTTTGAAGCGACACGTTATCATTCGCTGGTGATTGAAAAAGCCACCGCGCCAGAATGCCTGGAAATGACCGCGTGGACGCAAACTGCGAGTGGTGAGGTTGATGAGATCATGGGTGTGCGCCATAAAACATTGGCTGTGGAAGGCGTGCAGTTTCACCCTGAATCCATTTTGACGCAGCACGGCCATGCCATGCTGCGGAATTTTCTCGAAACCAAAGAATAAAAATCTCTGATGAGTGTCATTTCGAGCGTAGCGAGAAATCCTGGTCTCGAACGAGTGTGAGAGATCTTCAAGGATTTCTCCCTGTGGTCGAAATGACAGTACACCGTATATTAAAGGCTCTAATAGTAATGATTTGGATTCCAATATGGACATGATCGCCGCAATACGCGCTGTTACCGAACGCCGTGACCTCACATCTGACGAGATGCGCGACGTGATGCGCGCCATTATGAGCGGTGGTGCCACGCCAGCACAGATCGGTGGTTTTTTAATTGGCCTGCGCATGAAGGGCGAAACGGTGGACGAGATCACCGCTGCTGCGCAAGTGATGCGTGAGCTGGCCACCAAAGTGGACGTTCACGGCGCGCATGTGGTGGATACCTGTGGCACTGGTGGTGACGGCGTGCATACGTTTAACATTTCCACCGCGAGTGCCTTTGTCGCAGCCGCCGCCGGCGCAAGTGTTGCCAAGCACGGCAATCGTTCGGTGTCGAGCAAATCCGGCAGCGCAGATGTGCTTGAGGCTGCCGGTGTCAAGCTCAACATCACGCCCGCGCAAGTGGCGCGTTGTGTGAATGAGGTAGGTGTAGGGTTTATGTTCGCGCCCGCACACCACGGCGCCATGAAACATGCGATTGGCCCACGCCGTGAAATGGGCGTGCGCACGCTCTTTAATGTGCTGGGGCCGCTGACGAATCCTGCGGATGCACCCAATCAGGTGTTGGGTGTGTTTAGTGATGAATGGTTGATACCGTTAGCCAGCGTGCTGGCGCGTCTCGGCAGCCGCCATGTGCTGGTGGTACACGCGCAAGATGGCATGGATGAGATCAGCATCGGCGCACCGACGAATATTGCCGAACTGAAAGACGGCCAGATTTCCAGCTATACCGTAACCCCTGAACAATTCGGCGTGCAACGCGGAGATATTGCCGCGCTGAAATCGAATGATGCACAACACAGCCTGACAATACTGCGTGCGGTACTCGACAACGGGCCTGGCCCGGCGCGCGATATTGTCATGTTAAATGCCGGTGCAGCGATTTATGTGGCGGGTCTTGCTGGCACGTTGCAGCAAGGAATAGACAAGGCGGATGAAGTTATCACCAGCGGTGCGGCACGCGCCAGGTTCGATGCGTTGATCAGTTTTACCGATAGCCTGTGATATGAGTCAGACGCCAGACATCCTGAACAAAATACTCAAGCGCAAGGTTGAGGAAATCGCCGAGCGCAGCACTGCATTGTCAATGCGTGAGTTGAGCAAGCGCGTAGACTCTGCCCCGCCGCCACGCGACTTTGTGGTCGCGCTGCAAGCGAAACTCGCCGAGGGGCAGTCGGCAGTGATTGCCGAAATAAAAAAAGCCTCACCGAGTCGCGGTGTGTTGCGTGAAGACTTTTACCCTGCTGAAATTGCCGCAAGTTATGAGCGTCACGGCGCCGCGTGTTTGTCGGTGCTAACCGACGCGGATTTTTTTCAAGGCAGTGAGACGTATTTGCAGCAGGCGCGCGCCGCGTGCAGTTTGCCGGTATTGCGCAAAGATTTTATTATTGACCCCTATCAGGTCTATGAAGCGCGCGTGATCGGCGCCGATTGCATTTTGCTGATTGTTGCGGCGCTGGGCGATGCCATGATGCTGGAGTTATCGCATCTGGCAGAGCATTTGGGTATGGCTGTACTGGTGGAAGTACATGACACCGACGAACTGGAGCGTGCGCTGGAATTGCCTACACCGTTGATCGGCATCAACAACCGTAACCTGCGCACCTTTAGCACTGATCTGAACACCACCCTGAATTTATTGTCTGCCATTCCACAGGATCGCATCGTGATTACCGAGAGCGGCATTAACGCCCGGTCCGACGTGGCGCTGATGCGCGAGCATAATGTCCATGCTTTTCTGGTGGGTGAGGCGTTTATGCGTGCTGTTGATCCGGGTGCGGCGTTGGCGCGGTTATTTGATAGGTATGCGTAAAAGAGACTATGGAGTTTACCCTCACTATCGCGGCGATCTGAAAGCTAATCGAGGCTCGAAGGAGAAGCAGGAGCTTCGTAGATCTTTCCACGCGCAACTAAAAAATTTGTGGGATCAAAGACCACTGAAGGAAAGGCAAGGACTCTTAGATAAACAGCCAACAAATGGTGACATAGGAGTTATCCAAACTATCAAAGGGTTCCACTTTGCGCCCCTTGTTACCGAGAGGCTCAATTTGATCGCGGAGCTGAGGATCACATTGCTTCGTCCAGAACCGCCAGGTTCTATCATTACGCAAGCGGGCGACATCGACAATCGCCTTAAAACATTGTTTGATGCATTAAAAGTTCCGACAGAACCCACGGCAATTCCTTCGGGTGATGCTCCAAGGGAAGGAGAAGACCCGTTTTATTGTTTGTTGGAAGACGACAATTTAATTACCAAAGTCCAAGTTGAAACTGATCGACTGTTGGTCGAATGCAAAAACCCATCCGAAGTTGTGCTTCTGATTCATGTGACAACGAAAGCAACAAGGTTAAGTTGGGCGAACATGGGCTTGGGATAAAGTGAGAATGCATAACAATATCATCAGCACAGGGGGTGAAAAGCGTTGCACCTTCACTGCCCAGTTTTTTATTGCCAATTATGTAGGATGCGGTGAGGTACGAACCGCATCGTTTGTGATGCATCTGGATGATACTGGAAGCTCCCATTGACCGAATACCGCCGTGCCCGAGTGCCTGGAGCCACATGGTTTTTTACGGTGGGGCTTGCCGAGCGGCATGGTAATCGATTATTGACGGAAAGAATTGATGCCTTGCGTATGGCATTCCGCACGGTACGGGAGCGGCATCCCTTTCATATGGAAGCCGTGGTTATCATGCCTGATCACCTGCATTGTGTCTGGTCGTTACCCGCAGGTGATAGCGATTACTCGACGCGCTAGGGGTTAATCAAGGCAGGGTTTTCCCGCGCCGTGGAGCGTGGCGAGCGTCGCTCCACGAGCCGCGCTAAACGCGGCGAACGTGGGATTTGGCAACGCCGTTTCTGGGAGCATTGTATCCGTGATGAAGAAGACTATGCTCGTCATGTTGATTATATTCACTGGAACCCCGTGAAACACGGTTATGTGCAACGGGTGGCGGATTGGCCGCATTCAAGTTTTCATCGGTTTGTTGAAAAAGGTATTTATCCCCTGGATTGGGGCGGTGGTGAACGAGTGATAATTGCGGGCGCGGAATAACTCGAACGATGCGGTTCACTGCGTTCACCGCATCCTACGCCGAGTATAAACGGTAGGTCAACTCCTACCGCGCCCCATTCACCACAATAGATTTCCCCTTCGCTGAGATCAGGTTCTGATCTTCAAGCCCTTTTAATACTCTGCCCACCATTTCGCGGGAACAGCCGACGATGCGTCCTAATTCCTGGCGCGTGATGCGGATTTGCATACCGTCAGGATGGGTGATGGCGTCGGGTTCTTTACACAGATCGAGCAGTGTACGTGCGATGCGACCCGCCACGTCCATGAAGGCCAGGCGACCGACCATACCGCTGGTTCTGCGCAGGCGCAAGGCCATCTGGCTGGCCAGTTCAAAAATAATATCCGGATCTTCGATCGCCAGTTGGCGAAAGCGCGGGTAGCCGATTTCGGCGACTTCGCATTGGCTGCGGGCGCGCACCCAGGCGCTGCGTTTTTTTTCTTCGTCGAACAGCCCCATTTCGCCGAAAAAATCTCCGGCGTTGAGGTATGACAAAACGATCTCATGGCCGTCTTCATCTTCAATCAATACGGTCACCGAGCCTTCGATAATGTAATACAACACGTCGGTTGAATCACCGGCATAGATCAATACGCTTTTGGCGGGGTAGCGGCGTTTGTTGCAGTGCGCCAGAAAGCGGTCGATGGCCGGGCTGCTAATTTTCCTTTTGGTTGGCATGATGTGTCTCCTACAGTTCAGCGGTGTTATACAGGACGCTTAAAATGCCTGTCGCTATGTATAGCCATACCTGTATTAGCGGCTGATCACAGGCGTTTATAAAGGCCAGGGCTGTGATAAACTTCCATAAAGATAATGGTCTTGCGGAGGAAGCATCATGAAAGCGCGAATCAAGTGGGTGCAGGATGTCATGTTTGTCGGTGAATCAGAAACCGGCCATGCGGTGGTGATGGACGGCGCGCCGGATATTGGCGGACGCAATCTGGGCGTACGGCCCATGGAAATGCTGCTGCTGGGGCTGGGGGGCTGCTCGGCGATTGACGTGATGCTGATCCTGAAAAAATCCCGCGAGGCGGTGGACGATTGCGTGGTGGAGATCGACGCCCAGCGTGCAACGCAGGATCCCAAGGTGTTCACCCAGATCCATGTGCATTTTGTGGTCACAGGTAAGGCGTTGAAAGAGGCCACGGTGAAACGCGCTATTGATCTGTCTGCTGAAAAGTACTGTTCGGCGTCGATCATGCTGGGTAAAACCGCCGTGATTACGCATGATTATGAAATCCGCGAGATTGCATAAGGTATGATCACCCCTAATCCCACCCTGGGGCTGCGTCATATCGCCCTGTTTGTGAAAGACCTGGAAGCGTGCGAGGGTTTTTACGTCGGTTTGCTGGGCATGGCAGTGGAATGGCGCCCCGACCCAGGCAATGTGTACCTCACCTCCGGGCATGACAATCTGGCACTGCACCGGGTGCCTGCTGAATTGCCACCGCTGGATGCATCAGAACGCCTCGACCATATCGGGTTTATTGTCGAGTCACCGCAGCAAGTGGATGTTTGGTATGACTTTCTGCGCGCTCATGATGTGCCCATGAAGACTGCGCCGCGCACCCACCGCGATGGCGCGCGCAGCTTCTATTGCCTGGATCCTGAAGGGGTTACCGTGCAAATGATTTACCACCCCCCTCTCAGCAAAAATAGTGCATAATACGGCGCTAAATTACAGCGTGCGATTTCGCGCTAGGTTCTGTTGACATTTTGGGCGTTTTTGCGTGGTATTGACTGGCGCGTGTGGGCGCCGTGCGGGGAGATATGAATTGTGGTAAAGCCGCTTAAAAAACTCAAGCTTCAGGGCTTTAACAACCTGACGAAATCACTGAGCTTCAATATTTACGACATCTGCTATGCTAAAACGCCCAAGCAGCGCCGTGAGTATATCGAATATATTGACGAGGCCTATAACGCCGAGCGTTTGATGCAGATTCTCACCGATGTGTCGAACATCATTGGTGCGAATATCCTCAACATCGCCCATCAGGATTACGATCCGCAGGGCGCCAGCGTGACCATGCTGATCTCGGAAGAGCCGGTAGCCGCGCGTGATATCTCCAATACCGAAGCGCCCGGCCCGTTGCCCGATGCGGTGGTTGCGCATCTCGACAAAAGCCATATCACTGTGCATACCTATCCGGAAAGTCATCCCGGCAGCGGCATCAGCACCTTCCGCGCCGACATCGACGTGTCTACCTGCGGCCGCATCTCACCGCTGAAAGCCTTGAACTACCTGATTCATACTTTTGAATCGGATATCGTCATCATGGACTACCGCGTGCGCGGTTTTACGCGTGACATCACCGGCAAGAAACTGTTCATAGACCACAAGATCAATTCGATCCAGAATTACCTGTCCAACGATACCAAAGACCGTTATCAGATGCTGGATGTCAACGTCTACCAGGAAAACATCTTCCACACCAAGATGATCCTGAAAGAATTTGATCTCGACAATTACCTGTTTGGCACGGGACAGAAAGACCTGCTGCCTACGGAAAGTAAAAAAATCATGAAATGGTTGCGGCGTGAAATGGCCGAAATTTTCTATGGCCGTAATTTGAAAAAAGGCCTTAAAGTGTAATGTGCGGTATGCTGTCATTTCGAGCGTAGCGGGAAATGACACATGCTCTGTACGTCGCTATGACTGGGTCTTCGATCTTCCGTACCGTACTCTTTTACCCTTGAAAACCCAACCAAAAACCGGCCAGTTACGTATCATTGGAGGGCGCTGGCGCAGCAGAAAGCTGGCGTTCCCCGATGTGGAAGGCTTGCGCCCCACGCCGGATCGGGTGCGTGAGACGGTGTTTAACTGGCTGCAGTCGGTTGTGCCCGGCGCTCGTTGTCTGGATTTATTTGCAGGCAGCGGTGCGTTGGGTCTGGAAGCGTTATCGCGCGGCGCGGCGCATACGGTATTTGTTGACCAGGATGCGGCGGCAGCACGCTGTGTGCGCGAACACTTAACCACGCTCGATACAACGGATGCACAGGTGATACAGGCCGATGTGCTTGCGTATTTGCAGGGCGGTGTACAATGCTTTGATGTAGTATTTATCGACCCGCCGTACCGGCATTACGATCTATTGCAAACCTGTTGTGCGCGCCTGGAAGCCGGGGGCTGGCTTGCGTCACGGGCGTATATTTATCTGGAAACAGAAAGTAATCGTGACGTGCCGCCCGTGCCGCCCAACTGGAAAGTAATCCGCAGTAAAAAAGCCGGGCAGGTCGGGTATCATCTGGCGTTGCGCGAAGCGCCGAATAAGCTGCGAAGCGCTGAATAAACCTTAAACCTAAAAACGGCGATTGGAACCTACTGCGAATGTCTAATACACTGAATCTGTGTGATAAAATCACGAAATCTGTCCTCACCGTAGCGGTGCTACGGTTGCGGAATATTTTCGTGATTTTATCACACATCTTCAGCATCTTAGCCCTTCTCGCTACGGTTCAATCGCCGTTTTTAGGTTAAAAAGAAGAACCCACCATGCGCGCTGCGCTTATAAAATTATTGCTGCGATTCTTTGCCCGGTTGCCCTTGCGTATGGCGCATGCGCTGGGCGCGATTATTGGCACATGGTTGGTGTTTATGCCGAATAAATTACGCGCCATCACACGCATCAATATCGCGCTGTGTTTTCCCACCATGGGTGAGCAGGAGCGCAAGCGTTTGCTGCACCGCAGCTTGATCGAAACCGGCAAGACCCTGACAGAGATGGGCGCCTTATGGCTTTGGCCAGGAGACAAGATGCTGGCGTTAGTCTCCCGAGTCAGTGGTGAGCATCTGGTGAAAGAAGCGCTCGCACAGGGTAAGGGCATGATTCTGGCGGCGCCGCATCTGGGTGCGTGGGAAGTGGTAGGGTTGTATTGTTCGGCTCATTATCCCATCACCAGCCTGTATCGCCCGCCGCGCATGAGCGCGCTGGACAACATGATGCGCGCCGCCCGGCAACGCCTCGGCGCAACGCTGGTGCCTACCGATGCGGGAGGCATTCGCGCCTTGTATCGCGCGCTGGAAAAGGGTGAAATGGTGGGCATTTTGCCCGATCAGGAGCCGGGCGCGGGCGCGGGAGTTTTCGCCCCGCTGTTTGGCGTGCCCGCGTACACCATGGTGTTGGTGGCGCGTTTGGCGCTAAAAACCAAAGCGCCGGTAATTTTTGCCTATGCGGAACGCTTACCCCTCAGTTCAGGTTATCATCTGCATTTCCTGCGCGCACCACCTGCTCTTCATGAAGGCTCTGTAGAAGATTCCACGCGTGCAGTGAATGCCATGGTGGAAGAGTGCGTGCGCGCCTTGCCAGATCAATATCAATGGAGTTACAAGCGGTTTCGCAGCCGACCAACGGGGGAAAAACGCTTGTATTAAACGGGAGCAGATTATTTATGGCAGAAAATTCTTTAACAACACAAGAAAAGTGGGACGCGCTTTACCGCGATTCAGAAACGCCACCTGATGTAGCTGAGGTGCTACGCGAAAATGCGCACCTGTTACCGGCCTCGGGCAAGGCGCTGGATTTTGCATGCGGCCTGGGAGCCAACGCACTGTTTCTCGCCGCGCAAGGTTTGGAAACGCATGCGTGGGATATTTCACCCGTGGCCATTACCCGGCTAACAGAGAACGCCAGCACGCGTGGATTGACACTGCATGGCGATGCGCGTGATCTGGCAGCCCAGCCACCGTTGCCCGCGAGCTTTGATGTGATAGTGTCGTGCCACTTTCTGGAGCGGCCACTCAACCCGCACTTAATGGCCGCATTACGACCGGGTGGATTATTATTTTATCAGACCTTTACCCTGGAACGTGTCGATGATTCCGGCCCGAAAAATGCCGAATATCGCCTGGCAGTGAATGAACTGCTCACTCTGTTTCCCAGTCTACGCGTGTTGGTTTACCGCGAAGAGGGTTTAGTGGGCGATGTGCAGTGCGGGTTTCGTAACAAGGCGATGCTGGTGGCGCAGAAGGTGGGCTAAAGTGCAGACGCAATGAATTGGGGTGATTCTAGTGCGATAAAAGGTCATACTGGGGCTTTCCTCTGGGACTAATGTCGGGCATAATGTCCGAAAACTAACCCGGCGAGGCGCCAGATATGCTGCAGAACAACCCCTTGGACTTGCTTAGACAGGCTCGAACCCGCTATAGCCAAGGCGAACTTGCATCCCTGCTTGAGGTTGATGTACGCACTATTCGTAGATGGGAGGTTCGAGATAACAATCCCCCTCCTTATCTTGCTGACGCGATCCGTCAGCGTATATTGCCCTTGGTGTCAGTTGAACCCACGAAGAATTACCATTTCACCTTCATTGACCTGTTCGCAGGCATTGGTGGTATCCGGTTAGGTTTTGAAGCGCATGGCGGTCACTGCGTGTTTACCAGCGAATGGAACACCTTTGCGCAGAAGACCTATCTAGCCAACTTCCCTCAGGATGATGCCCATCTTCTGGCGGGTGACATCACTGCTGTTGATGCCGAGGATATCCCTGACCATGACCTGTTGCTGGCGGGCTTTCCCTGCCAGCCGTTCAGCATTGCAGGTGTTTCCAAAAAGAATGCGCTTGGCCGTCCGCACGGTTTTGAATGTACGACCCAAGGCACCCTGTTTTTTGATGTGGCCCGTATTATTGCCACCAAACGCCCCAAGGCATTTCTGCTGGAAAACGTCAAGAACCTGCTTTCGCACGACAAGGGAAATACCTTCCGTGTAATTCTCCAGACACTGCGTGATGAGCTGGGATACGACGTGCATTACAAGGTCATTGATGGTCAGCGCTTTGTGCCACAGCATCGTGAGCGCATCATCATTGTCGGCTTCCGCGAGAAGACAGGGTTTTCATGGGATGATCTGAAACTGCCTGCCGAAGGCCCCCGCCTTTCCAGCATCCTGCACCCACAGGATGGCAGCGAAGTAGCAGAAGAGCCCTACACAACCGGCTCCAAGGCAACGATCAACAGCAAGTACACATTGACTCCAAAGCTATGGGCCTATCTGCAAGCCTACGCCGAGAAGCACCGCGCTGCGGGTAATGGTTTTGGTTTCGGGCTTGTGAATGGTGAAAGCGTTACGCGCACACTCTCGGCTCGCTACTATAAGGACGGTTCGGCCATTCTTGTTTCGCAAGATTCGCACAAACAGCCTCGCCGCCTGACGCCACGCGAGTGTGCACGCCTTATGGGCTTCCCGGACAATTTTAATATTCGGGTATCGGATACGCAGTCTTATCAACAGCTCGGACAGGCAGCAGTTGTGCCAGTGATCAAGGCGGTCGCTGGCATTATGAACCCACACATAATGATGATGGTTTCAGCAAATACACATGGGGAAGCGAATGTCAGCTAGAACTGGCTGGACGCGCCAGCAACTGTTAGTGGCATTCAATCTATATTGCCAAATGCCATTTGGGAAAATACACTTCAGTAACCCAGAGATCATTAAATATGCGGAGCTGATCGGTAGAACACCGTCAGCACTGGCGATGAAGTTGAGCAACATCGCCAGCCTTGATCCGGCAATAACCTCAACGGGACGCAAGGGGTTGGAAGGCGCTTCAGCCGCTGATAAAGCGATGTGGAAAGAAATGCAGGCAGATTGGGAACACTTCGCCATCGAGGCACAGTACGCCGCAACTACTTTTGGAGCTACCACTGAATTTGGAACTGCTACTGACGACATGTCCATGCCGGGTGAGATCGTCGATTACACGGGAAGCAATAAAATAGTTCAGACAACAACTCGTATTGGTCAGATTTTTTTCCGGCGGTCCGTACTTAGTGCTTACAATTATCAGTGCTGCATTACTGGTCTATCCGTACCCAAACTGTTGGTTGCAAGCCACATCATACCTTGGCGTGTTGACGCGGCAAACCGGCTCAATCCTAGAAACGGCCTGTGCTTGTCGATGTTGCATGACAAAGCATTTGATGCCGGGATTATCGCGATAAGGGAAGATATGACTGTCAGTGTTTCCCGGAAACACGCAACCAATGCAGATCATTTTTTCAACTCGGCGTTGTTAGCCTACGATGGTAAGTCGATAGCATTACCAGAAAAATTTTGTCCGTTTTCAGAATTTCTAGCTTACCATCGACAACACATTTTCGAGGCGTAGGGATCAATTATGAATGTGCGATTTGAATATCTTTATCGAGATGCAGGCAATTTCAAAAATTGGGGTGAAGTCGTGTTTTCCAATCCCCGCAACATCAATGTTGACCTTGTTGCGGCAATGGCAGAAAAAGTTCTTATCGACCACGCCTACTTTGTAGCATCCAAGGCCGACGTTCCTGATCTGCACTTTGCGAAACATGATGAGGAGCTCGACCACGGTTGGCACGAAGTTCATGCTTTCCAATTCACGGATGACGCGCCGAACGATGTGCAAGGACGAGATATCGAAGGATTCATCGAATCGCTTCAGTGCGCGTCGCGGGTATAAAGAACAGAACAGGATTGTATCGAATTTGTGTCACGCTTCATCCTCGACAGTATTGGCGTTGTTGTTGAAACGACCGAAGAGACATACCTTGATGAAATGCTCACCAAGTTCAATGGCGGTTTCCCAACAACAAGGCTGTTTTCCTCTTATGCACGCTCTACGCTGAAGGACATTGAGCCTCAGGATGGGCCTGACGATGTGCTGATGGCGTGGATGGAGCGGGAAGAAATTCTGTTCCGCACGCTTGAACGGCACATGCTGGCAGATCGTCTTGTAAAAGGGTTTGATGGAGATGTGGACAGCTTTATCTCTTTGTCCCTTTCTGTTCAGAACCGCCGGAAGAGCCGTGTTGGCCTTGCACTGTATAACCATCTTGAAGAGCTGTTTACCGGGTGTGGAGTTCGTTACTCGCGCACAGCGGTAACAGAAAACAGATCAAAGCCTGATTTTATTTTTCCCGGACAGGCGGAATATCATGATCCATTATTCAATCCCCTGAACCTCACTATGCTTGGCGTGAAGTCCACCTGCAAGGACCGCTGGCGACAGGTACTGGCTGAAGCTGACCGCATTGAAAAAAAGCATCTCCTGACCCTGGAGGCGGCGATCAGTAATAACCAGACCGATGAAATGAAGGCTAAAAATCTCCAACTGGTTTTGCCTCGCCGATTGCACTCGACGTATTCGGATACACAACAGGCATGGCTTATGGATTTGGCTTCGTTCACTGCCTTGATAGCTGAGCGGCAAAGTGTATAGGCATAAAAAATTTATTTCCGCCAGAACGCCGGGCTGAGTATCACTAACAGCGTAAACACTTCCAGCCGGCCCAGCAGCATGGCGAAGCTGAGAATCCAGATGCCGGTGTCGCTTACTGCGACGAAGGTGGTGGCAACCACGCCCAGGCCGGGGCCGCCGAGGTTCAGGCAGGTGGCGACGCCGGAAAATGCCGCTACCATGTCCAGTCCGGTTGCCATCAGTGCCAGTGATAATACGACGAAGCTGGTGATGTACAGGGCAGAAAATCCCCATACCGCTTCCACGACCCGATCAGGCAATGAACGCTCGCCGATTTTTACCGGAATAATCGCGTTGGGATGTATCAGGCGTTTGATTTCACGCAGGCCTTGCTTGTAGAGCAGCAGGATGCGCACGACTTTCATACCGCCTGCCGTGGATCCAGCGCAGCCGCCAATAAAGCCGATGGTGATTAACAGCGGTGGCAGGAACAAGGGCCACACGGAAAAATCAGCGGTGAGAAATCCGGTGCTGGTGATCATGGTAACGACCTGAAATGCGCCGTAACGTAGCGCGTCCCAGAAATTCGGGTAACGTCCTGTAATCAATAACACCGCCGTGGTGATGGCAATAACAGCCGCGACAATGGTAAAAAATCCGCGCACTTCTGCGTCATGCCAATAGAGCTTTATATCAAGCTGTCGCCACGCCATAAAGTGAATAGCAAAATTAATGCTGCCCAATAACATGAAGACCATGGCGATGATGTCAATCACGGCATTGTTGAAATGACCCATGCTGGCATCGTGCGTGGAAAAACCGCCGGTGGAAACGGTGGCAAAACTGTGGCCAATCGCATCGAACAGGCTCATGCCTGCCAACCAATAGGCGGCTGCGCAAGCGATGGTGAGTCCCAGGTAGATATACCATAAGGCACGTGCTGTTTCGGTGATGCGGGGCGTGAGTTTAGTGTCTTTCATCGGGCCGGGGGTTTCAGCACGATAGAGCTGCATGCCACCAATGCCGAGCATGGGGAAAATCGCCACGGCTAACACGACGATTCCCATGCCGCCGAGGAATTGCAATTGTTGCCGATAATACAAAATGGATTGCGGCAACTGATCCAGGCCGACGATGACCGTGGCGCCGGTAGTAGTAAAACCGGATACGGATTCAAACACCGCCCTGGTAAAGGACATGTGCGGATGTTCCGCCAGCATAAAAGGCAGGGCGCTGACCATGCTCAATGCGGTCCAGAACAATACCACCACCACGAAACCATCACGCAGGCGCAATTCTTTATGGTAGGTGCGTGCAGGCAGCCAGCAAAACAGGCCAGCAAGAAAGGTTAGTGCAAAAGCCATAAAAAATGCGTTTTGTGTGTTGTCGGCATACCAGTAAGAAACACCTACGGGCGGCAACATGGTAACGCTGAACAGCATCAGCAGTAAACCAAGAATGCGTTGGATGGCGGTAAGTTGCATTTGCAGGAGAGGGTCTCGGTCGCCGTTTTAAGTTTAAAGAAATGTTGCGCTGACCTGAAACAAGCGCTCCACGTCTCTGATGCGGCTTCTGTCGACCAGGAACAGAATCACATGATCTTCCGCTTCGATTACTGTGTCATGATGCGCAATAAGCACCTCGTCATGACGCACAATCGCGCCGATGTTGGTACCGGGCGGTAATTTAATGTCTTGAATGGCGCGGCCTACAACTTTGGAAGACTTGCGGTCACCGTGTGCGATAGCCTCGATGGCTTCCGCCGCGCCACGCCGCAACGAATGCACCACGGCCACGTCGCCGCGCCGCACATGGGCGAGCAGACTGCCAATCATGGCTTGATGGGGCGATATGGCGATATCAATCGTGCCACTTTCTACCAGATCAACATAAGCCGAGCGGTTAATCAACGCCATTACTTTGCGCGCACCCAGACGTTTGGCGAGCATGCCAGAGAGAATGTTGTCTTCATCGTCATTGGTGAGCGCACAAAATACGTCAGTAGCTTCAATATTTTCTTCCTTCAATAAATCTTCGTCAGTAGCATCACCCAGCAATACCGTGGCTTTTTTTAGTTCTTCTGACAGAAGCCGGGCGCGTTGCGGATTGTGTTCAATGACCTTAACCTGATAATCATTTTCCAGGGCTTTGGCGAGGCGTTTGCCGATGTTGCCGCCGCCGGCGATCATGATGCGTTTGAAGGGCTGATCGAGGCGACGCAGTTCACCCATCACCGCGCGGATGTCTTTTTTCGCGGCGATGAAAAATACTTCATCGTCGACCTCAATGACAGTATTCCCTTCGGGAATGATCGGCTTATCACGGCGAAAAATTGCGGCAACGCGCGTCTGGATGCCGGGCATATGTTCGCGCAGCGCGCGTAGCTCCCGTCCCAGCAAAAGGCCGCCGTAATGAACGCGCACGGCGACCAGGCGTACTTTGCCATGCGCAAAGTCCAGCACTTGCAATGCGCCAGGGTATTCAATGAGCCGTTGGATATAATCTGTGACGGCTTGGTCGGGGCTGATCAGTACGTTTACTGGAAAAGCCCCTTCCTTGAATAGCTGAGGAAAATTCAGGTATTCGGTGGAGCGTACGCGTGCGATTTTGGTGGGCGTGTGGAACAGCACATGTGCGATCTGGCACGCTACCATATTGGTCTCGTCACTGTTGGTGACGGCCAGGATCATGTCGGCATCTTCCGCGCCAGCGCTTTTCAGCACTTCTGGATGGGAGGCCTGGCCGCAGATGGTGCGCAAGTCGAGACGATCCTGCAAATTTTGCAGGCATTCCATGTCGGTGTCGATCACGGTGATGTCATTGGCCTCGCTGACCAGATTAGCGGCCACTGAAGAACCCACTTGTCCGGCGCCAAGGATAATTATTTTCATTTTAGATGATCCTTTAGATCATGGCCTGATAAGGGAGCCTGTGATTAAGTCTGGTGATTGAATCAGGACTTCATCCGATGCGCTGGCGCAGAATTTTATCACTGATCGAGTGTTTCAGGTACGCCCCCTACATTAATTCCCAGGGCGCGCATTTTTCGGTATAAATGGGTGCGTTCCATGCCTGCCAATTTAGCGACCTTGCTGATATTGCCCCCCGTCTCCAGTAGCTGATATTCCAGGTAGGCTTTTTCGAACTGGTCACGCGCCTCTCTCAGCGGTAAATCAAAAGCCCGTGGGGAGAGCGAAGCGAGGGGGGCGAAGCCGGTCCGCGTTGGGCTATACCGTTCGGCACTGTCACCCAAGGCGGTTTCCACTTCTGCCACGCCGACCTCCGCATCGCTGCCCAAAATCAATAGACGCTGAACCAAATTCTTGATTTCTCTTATATTTCCGGGCCAAGCATGATTGCGTAAACGGTTTTGCGCCGCCAGGGAAAAATTACGGTAGGGCAAATTTTCCTGCCGTACAAAAATATCCGTATAGTAGCTAATCAAGTCCGGCACATCTTCGCAATGTTCCCGCAAGGAAGGTATGCGTAATGGTAACACGTTAAGCTGGTAATAGAGGTCTTCACGGAAGCGTTTGGCCTGGACTTCCACAGCCAGATCATGGCGGGTGGCGGCGATAATGCGCGCATCCAGCTTGACGGGTTCATTGCCATCCATTCTTAAAAAAGAACCGTTGCGCAGGGCGCGCGCCAAGCGTCCCTGCACGGATGAATCCATATCGCCAACTTCATCCAGAAATAGCGTGCCGCCATTGGCCTGCTCTAGCTGTCCGTAGTGAATTTTACCGTCTTTTTCGCCACCAAAAAAATTGAGGGCGCTGTGATTAAGGGCGCTGGGATGGGTGGCATTGGGGTTGTCGCCCCCGCCTTTATTGTGAGAGGTATGGTTAACGGCCATGCTGACATCAATAAAAGAATTGTGGCGTCGTGGGCTACAGTTATGCAAGTAACGGGCGAATAATTTTTTACCGGCTCCCGCCTCGCCAGCAATCAATACGGGAGCTTCATGTTGCGCGATCTTTTTTACCTGTTCGCGTAATGCCTGCATTACTATACTGCGGCCGATAGGCTCCTCAAGCGTAACGCCATGGGCGCGCAGGCCGAGATTTTCGCGCTGCAACTTGTCGGCCTCAAGCGCACGTTTTACGGTAACCAGCAGTTTGGCCATCGACAAAGGTTTTTCCAGAAAATCGTAAGCGCCCAGCCGGGTTGCTTCGACGGCAGTTTCCACCGTCGCATGACCAGACATCATGATGACGGGGGACATGACCCCACCTTCATTGGCCCATTCTTTCAAAAGCGAAATACCATCAATGTCGGGCATCCAGATATCGAGCAATATTAAATCAGGACGCCGTTCACGCCGTGCGCGCTGTGCCGCCGCACCGTTTTCTGCAGTGGACACCTTGTATCCCTCGTCTTGCAGAATTTCCTTGATCAGCTCGCGTATATCACGCTCATCGTCTACAACAAGAATGTAAGCGGTGTTCATGTGCGGTTGCTCCGTAAGCCGTTAAAAATTGTAAAGTTCTTATTCGGGTGCTGAGCTATCGGTTGCCGACGCAGGCATCGTGCCCAAGCTGTGTGACAGCGGCAAGCGCACGCTCACACAGGCGCCCCCCTCAGGATTATTTTCCGCTTTCACTACACCCCCATGCTCTTCCACAATCTTTTTTACAATGGCCAAGCCTAATCCGCTACCCTTGGATTTTCGGGTGACGCCGGGTTCGAAAAGTGTGCCAAGTATATCGATCGGAATGCCTGGCCCATTATCGCGGACAGTAAGTTCTATGCCGTTAAAGTCGGTATCATGTACCCAGCGCGTGGTAATAATAATACAGCATCCCGCGTTTTCGTGTAGAGCGTCAAGGGCGTTTTTCAATAAATTATGCAGCAATTGGCGAAAGCGCCCTGTGTCCGCTTCAATAGTGGGTAGTTGCTGGTCCAGCTCGGTGAGTAACTGAATTTTCGGGTCATGACCACGGTACAGATCCAGCACATCTTCGATTAAAATATTAATGTTCAGCGGCTGCAGCACCAATTTTGGCGCACGCGCATAATCTGAAAAAGCTTTTACCATTTCTTTCATGGCGCCCACTTGCTGAATAATGGTATGCGTGGCCCGGTCCAGCACATGGGCATCTTCTTCGTTGCCGGTGTAAGCCACAATAGTGTCCAGATATTTATACCGCAAACGCTCGGCAGAGAGCTGGATGGGCGTCAGTGGATTCTTGATTTCATGAGCCAGGCGCCGCGCCACTTCGCCCCAGGCGGCATCTCGTTGCGCTTGAATGAGCGCGGTAATGTCATCAAATACGGTTACATAACCACTGTCGATATGTTCGGTATCGGGTTCGGGCGGTTGCCCGTGTTGTACAGAGGGCCCGTGTTGCACAGGGTGCCCATTTTCAATGTGGGGCAGAGGCGCGCCACGACACATCAGAATTTGTCGGCCGCCGCTGCCAAACAGTGCTACTTCTTCGCGCCATTCCTGTGGGGTGCCGGACAAGTGTGGCAAAAGCGCGTCAGCAAAAACCCGCAGTGGAGGATAATCGTCCCTGATCTGGCGCAAAGTCTTGCCGATGTGCCGGGTGATGTCGCTGCCCAGAATCTGATTCGCCGCGAGGTTCGCAGTACGTAATACCTGCCGCGCATCGAAAGTGAGTACACCCGATGATAATCGCACCAGCACGGCCTCCAGATAGGCGCGCTGTTGTTCTGCCTGTTGATGGCTGAGTTGCGCCTCATCACGCGCCAGCGCGATTTTTTTTGTCATATCATTGAAAGATGTGACGAGAAAACTTAACTCATCATGGGCAGGTAATGAGGGCAGTTGCTGGTCATAATTTCCGGCGGCGACGGCGCGGGTGCCAATCGCCAGAACACGCACCGGCTCAGTCAGGCGGCGCGCTGAAAACAGCGCTGCCCACACGGCCATCAGCAGGCTGAGCAGCATGACCAGTGAAAGCGTCAGCGTAAAACTGAATTTAAGTGGTTCGCGTAAATAATCCAATTCCTGATATTTTGCATACGCGGTTTGCACGCCTTCGGCGAGTGTATTCATATTGCTGGCGACCGGAAACAGCGCCTGAAGTGCTTGGGATGCATCGCTGAGGGTGGTGCCGTGCACATTAACAATCACGCGTACATAGAGCCCGGTGTCACGGATTGGATCAAGCCCTACATGTGTCAACCCTTGCCGCAGACTTAATAATATCGATTCGCTGGGTTGCAGGGGCACAATCAAGGTAGGGTCATCGCTGCTGAACACAATCACTTGTCCATGCGTGGTCATTAAGGTTAAATCCGATGCCCCGCTGCGATAGCGCAAGGCATCCATGCTGGCAAGGGCCTGGGTGGGAGAGAGGCCTTCCAGCTCGCGCGCCATCAGCTCGGTTTGCCGTAACAGATCACGCATGCGGCCATCCAGGGCGATGCGGCTTAGCTCAAGAGAATCCGTGAGTGCTTTTTCAGTGCGCACGTCAAACCAGCTATCAATGCCGCGTTGTAAAAAATCTACCGAGAAGTAATACACTAACGATACCGGCACCACCGACAGAATCACGAATATTGTTACCAGCCGTACGGTGAGACGTGAGCCTACCACCCCTTCACGGTATTGGCGCCGCAGGCGCTGCAGATTGACGGTAATTAAGCCTACCAGCACCACTAATTCGAGTAGATTGAGAATCAGAAGAAAAGAATAAAGCTGACCAAACTGCGCGGAGTTTTGGGTGGCGCTGCTCATCAAATAGAGCGATACCAGCAATAGGAAAAATAACGTAATAACCGGGGTAATGCCGGCGCTCAGTCGTCTTAAGGCGCGAGTGACCATATATGCCACTCGCTGCTCAGGCGCCAGCCTGGGGAAATGTAAGCCAATACACGAATTGGCACGGGTAATGTTTCAAGATCAAGTTTGGTGCGTAACCGCACAAAGTATTGTTCGTTGGGCAACAGTAACTGTGCATCGAGCATCGGAAAATTTTCAATAACGCTGAGGTGGTCGAGCGCTGTTTTTAATGTGGGAAAACTGGTGTGAACCCCGGTGTTGAGGTTTTTAACCAGGTATTGCTGGGTGAGTGCATGATAAGAAAGTTGATAGCTCTGCCCAATGCTGGCGATTTTTTCTGCCCACAAATATTCCCGCTGACGGAGCACTTCGATGTTTAAGGTGATCGTCAGTGGTATGCCTTTTTGCAGCGCGCCGAGCGCTTCTTCACTGAGTTGATAAGAGAGGCGCGTATTCAGGCGGTACACTTTATCAACCAGTGTGGTTTCCGCGCCACGCACTATGAACTCGCCGTCGGATTCCTCCGCCCAGGCAAGGCCAAAATATAAAAAGCATACCAAAAATAATATTAATGGCATTATTTTATGGTGGGCATATACTGAATCGGGATGCCATTTTTTCATGGTCTCAGTAATCAACACGTAGCGGAAGCGCTACCCTTCATTCCATTATTCTTTTATTAACCGTGCGTAATAGAACCCATCCATGGCATCTTCGCCCGGTAACACCTGTCGCCCCACTTCCATGGGGTGGCCCCACTCGGCAATGATAGGCTGTTCATGCGCGTCAGGGTGATTTGCCAGAAACCGCATAATTTGTTGCTGGTTTTCTTGAGGCAGGATAGAACAAGTGACGTATAAAAGCATCCCCCCTCCCTCTTTTGCTGGGCGCAGTAATGGCCATAGCGCCTCAAGAATGCGTGCCTGCTGTTCTGCCAATGCCATAATGTCTTCGGCGCGACGCAGGGTTTTGATGTCGGCGTGGCGGCGTATCACACCGGTGGCGGAGCATGGTGCGTCCAGCAAAATACTGTCAAATGGAATACCGTCCCACCAAGTGGTGGGAGTGGCCGCGTCGCCTTGCTGCACGCGGGCAGATCCATCTATATCCAGGCCCAGGCGTTGCAGCGTTTCACCTATGCGCTTCAGGCGTTGGCCATCGTTATCCAGCGCGATGAGTGCAATGTCGGGTTGAGACTCCAGAATATGCGCGGTTTTTCCGCCAGGGGCGGAGCAAGCATCCAGTAGCCGTTGCCCAGGCTGCGCCTTAATTAATGGTGCAGCCAGTTGCGCGGCGGCGTCTTGCACCGATACCCAGCCGTCCCTGAAACCGGGCAGGTGTTCCACATCAATCGGTTGCGCCAGAGTAATGCCATGCGACGTGTGCGGCGCGGCGTGGGCTGCAATGTCCGCCGCTTGCAATGCCTGCAAATACGCAGCGCGATCCATGTGCCGCGCATTCACGCGCAATGTCATGGGGGGATGTTGGTTGTTGGCGGTGAGAATGGCTTGCCAGCATAAGGGTTGGGCATTCTTGATGGCGTTAAGTAGCCACGCAGGATGAGCGTATGCGGCTGCGTCATCACGATCAACTTCCGTGGCGATGCGCTGCGCATCGCGCACATAACCGCGCAGCACGGCATTGATCAGACCGCTCGCCCATGCTTTGTTCAAAGCTTTAACGGCTGACACCGTTTCAGTCACGGCCGCATGATCAGGCGTGCGCATATAAATCAGTTGATACAGGCCCAGCAACAGCAGGGCATGGATGTCGGCATCGCGCGCCTTGAGTGGTTTGCGCATCAGGTGTTGTAATATGGCGGTTAACCGGGGCTGCCAGCGCAGCACACCGTAGCACATCTCCTGCAGCAGCGCGCGTTCGCTTGCCTGTTTGTCAGAAGGGGGGATTTGTGCCAGGTATTGCGGCAGCACTGCGCTTAACGAGCGTCGTTCAAACAAAACCTGTACCAGCGCTTCAGCGGCGAGTGCGCGGGTACTCATGTAAGTGTCGGGTACAGTGACAGCAGCGTGCGATTGGCATTCAGGAAATCCGCTACCGCCATAGGGCGTCCTCCGGGTAATTGTAGTTGCAGCAAGCGCAACACGCCATTACCCGTGGCCACGTCAATGCCTTCGCGGTGCGCGGCGATTATTGTGCCCGGCGGTTGTGTCGGCGAAGTATTAATTGCGCAGGCTGCTAAAATGAGTAGCGGCGACCCATTACCTAATTGCGCACGCGCCGTGGGTTTAGGGCTGAAGGCGCGCACCTTGCGCTCGATATCAATGGCGGATTGTTGCCAATCTATGTGCGTTTCGGCCTTGTCGATTTTGGCGGCGTAACATGCCAGTGCGTTGTCCTGAGCGATGGGTTGTGCTGTGCCCGCGTCGAGTTCCTCCAGCACCGGCAGCAACGCGTGCGCGCCCAGAGACGCCAGGCGATCATGCAGCGTCAGCGTGGTGTCGTCGGGTAATATCGGGCACGTCACCTTGGCCAGCATCGCTCCCGTGTCCAGTCCTGCGTCCATCTGCATGATCGTCACACCCGTTTCGCTGTCACCCGCCAATATCGCGCGGTGTATCGGCGCGGCACCGCGCCAGCGTGGCAGCAGCGACGCGTGAATATTCACGCAACCCAAACGCGGCGCGGCCAGCACCGCAGGTGGCAGCAACAAGCCATACGCCGCCACCACCATCACATCCGCCTGCAAGGCGCGCAATTCTGCCTGCGCCTCGGGCGACTTCAGGCTGGCAGGTTGATATACTGGAATATCCTGCTGCAATGCCAGTTGTTTAACCGGGCTGGCCTTCAGCGCACGACCGCGTCCGGCGGGACGATCCGGCTGCGTGTACACCGCGCAGACCTGATAGCGTTGTGGTGAGCGCAGCAATGCTTCCAGCGCCGCCACGGCAAAGTCTGGCGTACCGGCGTAAATGATTTTTAGAATGTTACTCACACGGGGGCTTATAAGGTTTGACGACGCTGTTTTTCAAGCTTTTTGCGGATACGCTGCCGTTTCATTTCCGAGAGGTAATCCACAAACAGCTTGCCTTCGAGATGATCAATTTCGTGCTGTATACATACCGCCATAACGTCATCCACCTCCATGTCGAGCGGTTTGCCATCACGCCCCAGCGCCTTCACGCGAATCCGCTGAGCGCGTTCCACCGGCTCAAAAATGCCCGGCACCGACAAGCAGCCTTCTTCCATGGTTTCGATGCCGTCTTTGCGTATTATTTCAGGGTTAATCAGGCATAAAGGTGTTTGGCGATTTTCTGAAATATCTATAACAATCAATCTTTTGAATACATTCACCTGCGGCGCCGCCAAACCGATGCCCGGTGCCTGATACATGGTTTCGAGCATATCATCCACCAGCTTGCAGATGGCGTCATCCACCCGTGGAATCGGCAGGGATTTGCCCCGCAAGCGCGGGTCAGGGTAATGCAAAATTGAAAGAATAGCCATGGCAAAAAAATCCGTTGTTAACTTAATCGATTCACCGTCCGATATAGAAAGTGAGATTATCAGTAGGGGCAGCCCCACTGGTTAATGAACATTATAATCCTAAAAACGGTTGTCCCCGCTATGGTTTCATGCGGATTTCAGGCGCCGTTTTCAGAATAACGGATTGGGTAATGGACTTGGCGCCCCGCGCAAGTGATGGTTCGGACACCACATTCAAAAGGACAGCTATGTTTACTATAAAGACATTTTCAGGTGCCGTGCTGGCGTTGGCGATGGGCGTAATGGGCGTCATAACCGCTCCAGCCGCACGCGCAGAGACGGTGGCGCTCAACCCCGATCACCCTGACCGCCATACGGTAGTCAGGGGCGATACGCTGTGGGGAATTTCATCGCGATTTTTACGCGATCCCTGGCAGTGGCAAGAGGTGTGGCGGATTAACCCCGACATTCAGAATCCGCACCGCATCTACCCCGGCGATGTCGTATTTTTAACGATGCAGGACGGCCAGCCGGTGTTGCAGGTGGAGCCGGGGCCAGCGCATCCGCGTAACAGCAGCCCAGCCAGCGAATCTGTATTGGCACAGTCTTCTGCCGCGCATGCCACCGTTACACCCACGGGCTTGCGGGTGGTGAAGCTGTCACCCCAGGTGCGCATGGCCGGGCTTGATTTAGCCATTCCCACCATTCCCATGGACATCATCAACCCGTTTTTGCTGCGCGCACGGGTGGTGACACAAGAAGAAATGAATGATGCGCCCTACATAGTGTCGCTTGAAGAAGGACGCGTCTCCAGCGGCATGGGCCAAAAGGCCTATGTGCGTAACCTGGCTGATAATGCCGGCATGCAGTTTGGCGTATTTCATCAAACCGTCGCCTATCGCAACCCCGGCGCGAAGAGAGAAGACGTTCTTGGATATGAAGCAATTCAGGTGGCCGAAGCCCGTGTGGATCGTTTTGGCGACCCCGCCACCCTGATGCTCACGGCCTCTTACCGTGAAACCCTGCTCGGTGACCGGTTGCTGCCGATGACCCAGGAAGAAATCAATCCCTTTCTATTGCCGCGCGCCTACGATAAACCCACCCCCGGCAAAATTGTTGCCGTGGTCGATGGCGTCTCCAAAATCGGGCAATATCAAGTGGTGGCGATTAATCTGGGCACGCGTGACGGCGTCGAGCCAGGCCACGTATTCATCGTGAATCAGGCCGGCACCCAGGTAAGAGACGGCGTGCAGCCCGCGCGCAAGGGTAATATTGTTACGCTGCCAGAAGAACGCGCGGGCGTACTGCTGGTATTTCGCCCGTTTGAGCGCGTCAGCTACGCACTGGTGGTCACGGCGGAAAAGGAAATCCGCCAATATGATGCGGTAGTGGCGCCATAAACCTGACAGGCGCCCGGATAAGGCTGAACTTATCTCCACCAACGTACATCTTAGTGGTCAATGACTGAAAAGCCCAATGATGTACCTGACCTTGCCTACTGGCTGGCGTTATTGCATGCGCCAGGCGTTGGCCCCGTCACCTTCCTCGCTTTGCTTGACTATTACACCACGCCGCGCGCCGTGTTTGAAGCCGGGGCTACGCCCGGTAATATCGCCGCCAACAATGGCCTGACGCCGCCGCGTATCGGTGCCGCCACCCTGGCGTATCTGCGTAACCCTGATTGGGACGCAGTCGAAAAAGACCTCGCCTGGCAGGCGCAGCCCGATAACCACATCATCACCCTGCATGACCCCGCCTATCCACCCCTGCTCAGGCAGATTGCCGATGCGCCGCCCCTGTTGTTTGTGCGCGGCAAGCCCGATGTGCTGGCGCGGCCGCAGCTCGCCATGGTGGGGAGCCGTAACCCGTCTGCCGGGGGCAAAGAGATTGCCCATGACTTTGCGCGGCACCTGGCCAGCGCCGGGTTCACCATCACCAGTGGCCTGGCGCTGGGGATTGACGCCGCCAGCCATCAAGGCGCATTGGATGCTGGCGGCGCCACCCTCGCCGTGACCGGCACCGGACTGGATCGCGTCTATCCGGCGCGGCACCGTGATCTGGCGCACCGCATCGCCGAACACGGTGCCCTGGTGTCGGAGTTCCCCCCGGGTACGCCGCCCCTGGCGGAAAATTTTCCCCGGCGCAACCGCATCATCAGCGGCCTGAGCGTGGGCGTGCTGGTGGTGGAAGCCGCGTTGCAAAGCGGCTCCCTGATCACCGCCCGTTTAGCGGGCGATCAGGGGCGCGAAGTGTTCGCCATTCCCGGCTCCATCCACAACCCGCTGGCGCGCGGTTGCCATGCCTTAATCCGCCAGGGTGCCAAATTAGTGGAGAATGTGCGTGATATACTGGAAGAATTAGGCGCTTATAACCTCGGGATACCAGGCGAATCACCCCCGCAGGACACTGATTTTGGGTCTGATGCGGCGGTTGGGTTTGATGATAGCCAGCTGAAATTACTCAGTTTTATGGACTTTTCGCCCGCATCTGTCGATGTTCTGGTAGAACGGAGTGGGTTGACGCCAGAACAGGTTTCCTCCATGCTTTTGGTATTGGAATTGCATAATAGGGTTGAATCGGTGGCCGGTGGGCTTTATATACGGGTTAATAGGAGATCCTGAAATGAAAGAAAATGTGCTGGATATCCTGATGTACCTGTTCGAGAACTATCTTGAAGGCGAGATGGAGTTCACATCCAATCAGGAGGCATTAAAAAAAGAGTTGATCGAAGCCGGTTTTCAATACAGTGAAATCGACAAAGCCTTTGCGTGGCTCGAAGGCATGGCGCGGCTGCGTGAAAATGGCGCGGCGATATTGCTGCCGGTCGGCAATTCCATCCGTGTGTTTACCGATGAAGAAGTTACCAAGCTGGATACAGAATGCCGTGGTTTCCTGCTGTTTCTGGAACAAATCGGCGTGCTGGACCTCACCAACCGGGAACTCGTCATTGATCGCATCATGGCGCTGGAAAGCAGCGATGACATTGATCTTGCCCAACTGAAATGGGTGATCCTGATGGTGCTGTTTAACCAGCCCGGCCAGGAGGCCGCCTTCGCCTGGATGGAAGATCTGGTCTTCGACGAAATCACCCATAGCTTGCATTAATTATGAATACACGCTACAAGGTTGCATCTAAGAAACTGTTCACGATCTCGCTGAAGGGCGCATCGCGGCGTTGGAAGCGGGCTCAAAATGCTCATTTACTCCGTGTAAACTCCGCTTTTTCGCCCGTTTCCGCCTTGCGCTGCATCCCTTGATCGAGATCGTGAACAGTTTCTAAACGCGCCTTGTACGCTTCGGAATTCCTTGATCCATGAAAAACCTGCTGATTGTTGAATCGCCCGCCAAGGCCAAAACCTTGAAGAAATACCTGGGCAAGGATTTTGAAATCCTTGCCTCGTATGGTCATGTGCGCGATTTGCTGCCCAAAGAAGGCGCCGTCGATACCGCGCATGATTTTTCAATGAAATATCAGCTCATCGAAAAAAATGAGAAACATGTAGACGCCATCGTCAAAGCCATGAAAAAGGCAGACGTGCTGTATCTGGCAACCGATCCAGACCGTGAAGGCGAAGCCATTTCCTGGCATCTGTATGAAATTCTCAAGCAAAAGAAACTACTCAAAGACAAGCCGGTGCATCGCGTCGCGTTCTACGAAATCACCAAGCGCGCCGTTAATGCCGCCGTAGAAAATCCGCGCGAATTGTCCATGGAGCTGGTGAATGCCCAGCAGGCGCGGCGCGCGCTGGATTATCTGGTGGGTTTCAACCTGTCACCGCTGTTGTGGAAGAAAATCCGCCGTGGCTTGTCAGCCGGGCGCGTGCAAAGCCCGGCATTGCGCATGATTGTCGAACGCGAAGAAGAAATCGAAAAATTCATTGTACGTGAATACTGGAGCATCGCCGCCAGTCTCACCAAAAAGGCCGAACGCTTCTCGGCCAAGCTAACGCATTATCAAGATAAAAAACTCGAACAGTTCAGTATCACCGACGGCGAGCAGGCCGCACAGGCTCAAGAGGCTTTATTGCGCGCCGCCGCCGGAAAACTGGTGGTCACCAAAGTTGATAAAAAGCAGCGCAAACGTAATCCTTCGCCGCCGTTCACCACCTCTACCCTGCAACAGGAAGCTTCACACAAGCTGGGCTTTACCGCGCAGCGCACCATGCGTCTTGCGCAACAATTGTATGAAGGTATTGACACCGGCAGTGGCGCCGTCGGTTTGATTACCTATATGCGTACCGACTCGGTGAATCTTGCGCAGGACGCCTTGAATGAAATCCGTGAACTGATTGCCGTGCGTTATGGCAAAGATAATGTGCCCGCGCAACCACACGTCTATAAAACCAAATCAAAAAACGCCCAGGAAGCGCATGAAGCGATCCGTCCCACCGCCGCCGAGCGCGTGCCCGAGTCCATCAAAGACAGCCTGAGCGCCGAACAATATAAATTGTATGACCTGATCTGGAAGCGCACCATCGCCTGCCAGATGATTCCCGCCACGCTTGATACCGTCGCCGTCGACATGGCGGCGGGCGAGGGCAACATCTTCCGCGCCAATGGCTCGGTGATTGTTGACCCCGGTTTCATGGCGGTGTATCAGGAAAGCGTGGATGACGTTAAAGACAGTGCCGCAGACGCATCAGGAAAAGGCAGCAGCGACGATGAGCGCCGCTTGCCTGCGTTGCTGGTGGGTGAGAAGGTCGATGTGCTGGGCATTGAGCCAGAACAGCATTTCACCGAGCCACCGCCGCGTTATGGCGAAGCCAGCTTGATCAAGGCACTCGAAGAACGTGGCATTGGTCGCCCGTCCACCTATGCCAGCATTATTTCCACATTGCAGCAGCGCGAATATGTCGAGCTGGACAAACGCCGCTTCAAGCCGACGGATGTAGGGCGCGTCGTCAATAAATTTCTCACCGAATATTTTACGCAATATGTCGACTATGATTTTACCGCGCACCTCGAAGACGAGCTTGATGCTGTATCACGTGGCGAGAAAGAGTGGGTGCCGCTGCTGCGCGAGTTCTGGACGCCTTTCAAGGCGCTGGTCGATAACACCCAGGAAAATGTCGAACGCAAAGACGTTACCCAGGAAGCCATGGATGAAGCTTGCCCCAAGTGTGGCAAGCCTTTGTCGATACGTCTCGGCAGGCGCGGCCGCTTTATTGGTTGCACCACGTATCCCGAATGCGATTACACGCGTAATCTCAGCGAAGAAGCGGGCGAGGAAACCGTACCTGAAGTGGTGGAAGGGCGCACCTGCCCCAAGTGTGATTCAGCACTCATCATGCGCATGGGGCGCTACGGCAAATTCATCGGCTGCAGCACCTACCCCGAATGCAAACACATCGAACCGCTGGAAAAACCCGCCGACACTGGCGTCGACTGCCCGGTGTGTCATAAGGGCACGCTACTCAAGCGCAAATCACGCTACGGCAAAATATTTTATTCCTGCGCCACCTATCCCGACTGCACCTACGCCGTCTGGAACGAGCCAGTGAAAGAACCCTGCCCAAAATGCAACTGGCCGTTGCTCACCATTAAAACCACCAAGCGCCGTGGCACAGAAAAAGTCTGCCCGCAAAAAGAATGCGGTCATGCTGAGCCGTATGCCGTGGAAGACGCGCCAGTTGAGTCGGCGGACGCCAGGTAGCGTGCGCTGTGCGCACGACAGGTTACTGGGTGCAGAGCAATAACATGAGCGCCACCCGCGTGACGCCCGAACCCGCGCTAGAAAATGCCTACTGGCCAGCGCACGCGGAACTCCTGCTGCACAGTTACCAACATTGGACGGGTCGCGTTTTACTCGTGGATGACACCACAGCCCGCGCCTTGTATCACGCCCCCTTCGCCGTGCTCTCGCACGACGCCACGCCCGCCCCATGCTTCACCTACGCCAATCTCGTTGCGCAAACCGTGTTTGAAATGCCTTGGCCTGAAATCATCGGCTTACCCTCACGCTACTCCTCCGAAGCCCTCGCCCAAACCGAACGCGCGCATCTATTGGAGCGTGTCGCAACACAAGGTTATATCGACGACTACAGCGGCGTGCGCATCACCCGCTCCGGAAAACGCTTCCTGATACAACAGGCCACGGTATGGAATCTGCTAGACCGGCAGGGCAAACGGCTTGGTCAAGCCGCGTGCTTTATGCCAGGTTTATAAAATCGTTAGCCGTATTGCGCCCAATGTCGGCGTTGCCTCATGTGATGGCGTTACTGCGCGTTTGCGATAATACCTGAAATAATATGGCAGTTTAAAAAATTCCCTGATCCAAGCCATTGGCTCGTATTGACATGGAGATAGTGATATACCAGACTGGCGTAAAGAAAGGCTCCTGAATTTAGGGCATCTAATTTAAGTTAGGTTTTCACTCACAATTAAGGAGTAAATTCATGGCAGCATTCACAACGCTCTGGAACAACCACCCGAATATCAAGGGTGAGGAGCCGCTGCTCGATAAAGAAGACTATGAAAACCAATGCGCCATAAATCTCTACGCTGCATTTGAGCGTTCAGGTGTTGACATCACAACGTTTCATGGTCAGCTTTCCTGGCAAAAAAGTAAACCGAAATACGCTATCCGCGCCCAGGAAGTTGCCAACTGGTTAGCAACGCCAAACGGTGTTATTGCGGGCAGAGTTCGGAAGTTTTCTGGTAAAGAGATATTCGACAAAATAAAAGGTAAACGCGGCGTCATCTTTTTCCAAAATTACTACGGTCCAGGAAATCAAGGTGATCATATTGATCTCTGGGATGGGCATCGTTTGACCCACCTTCGATCAATAGCGCAAATTTATCTGCGTTTTGGCCCGATCGGCTTTGGTTCGGATTATCGGAAAGCTGAGTCAGTCTGGTTTTGGACGGTGTTATGAGTCGTTTGTTATTCATTATAATCGGCGCTTTGCTATTAGGGATTGTTGGCTTTTTTATTGGCTCCGGCATCTCGCAGTATCAAGTTCGCGTTCTTTTTTATGGGCCGGATCAAGCAGGCGAGTTTATTGATGTATTTCTTATCATTTGGCCTTTGTTATTTATCGCTGGCGGTTTTTTAGGAAACTGGCTTTACCACCGCAACCTAACCCGGCGCTCAAGCGGACGCTCCTAGCGGCACGCCGGTTAGCTCTGCGTTGAGGCTGTAGAAAAACCCAAAATCGAGAAAATCGCCTCATGAAAAATCAACAAATTACGATACCCATTTTCATCGAAAACGGGGTTTTTCTACAGCCTCGTTAGGCATATAAGGAATTTGATGTTTCGATATTTAGTTATGGCAATGCGCACACCACAATTTCAGCTATCTGTTATTGAGGCGCACCAAGCATTCCTGGAGCACCTGAGGCAGAGTGGGAATCTTGAAATGTCAGGGCCATTTACAGATAAAACTGGTGGCGCGTATTTAATTAGGGCTGCAAATTTTGAAGAAGCAAAATCATTGGCTTTTACTGACCCTGTGCATACAACAAAATCATCGGTAGTTACAGTTTACGAATGGAATGCAAAGTGATGGTAATGCCCAATCCGGCGTTCAAGCGGGACGCCCTTTAACTTTACGTTGGACACCATTTTTAATCTATCCAAGGGAATAGCAAGCGTCCGCTGGTGGGTGAATAGTAAAATTTCGTAACGCTGACGCTGTGCCGCTGCATCCCTAACGGGGTGTTGCATGTTATACGCCACATACGGAAACCGACCGTTTTCTGGAGCTTTGATTGAAAGACGATTATGGACTTTGACCAGAAAAAATTATCAAACACATTCAGAAATTTTTTCGCGTCGGAAAAGTCGAGCGGCATTTTGCTCATCATCTGCACGGTTGTTTCGCTTTCGCTTGCCAATTCCATCATCGGCGCAAATTACCTGGGCATTTGGCAAGTACATGTTGGTGGTTTGAGTGTTGAGCATTGGATTAACGATGCGCTGATGGCGGTTTTCTTTTTGCTTATCGGCCTGGAGCTCGAACGCGAGCTTTATAACGGCGAACTCTCGAATTTCAAAAATGCACTCCTTCCTATTTTCGCGGCGCTCGGTGGTATCTGTGTGCCCGCATTGATTCATTTCGGTTTGAATTCGGGAACACCGGCGCAAGCCGGAATCGGGATTCCGATGGCGACCGACATTGCATTTGCGCTGGGTGTTCTCGCGCTTTTGGGCAACCGCGTTCCGGTTTCATTAAAAGTTTTTCTGACCGCGCTCGCCGTGATGGACGACTTGGGTGCGATTATCATTATCGCCGTCTTTTACACGGCGCAGCTTTCAATCGCCTATTTAATGGGCGCACTTGCGGTTTTTGGCCTGCTCATCGTGCTGAACCGTTTTTTTCGCGTGATGTCGCTCGTCCCCTATTTGCTTGGCGGTGTTTTGATGTGGTTTTTGATGCTGAAATCCGGCGTCCACGCAACGATTGCCGGAATTTTGCTGGCGTTTGCGATTCCGTTTTCCGCTAAACAAGACGACGAAAAATCGCCTTCGCACCGGCTTGAACATTTTTTGCATAAGCCTGTCGCTTTTATAATTCTGCCTATTTTCGCGCTGGCGAATACCGGCATCGTCATCGGCTCGGACTGGGCGCAAGATTTAACGAGTACAAATAGCCTGGGCATCATCGGCGGTTTGGTATTGGGCAAACCGTTGGGTATTATGCTTTTGAGCTTCGTCGCCGTTGCTCTCGGTATTTCCCGACTTCCGCCCGATTTGAATTGGCGACACATTTTCGGCGCGGGACTCTTGGGTGGCATCGGTTTTACGATGTCAATTTTTATTACAAATCTGGCGTTTGCCGGAAACTCGGAAATAATAAACGCATCGAAAATGGCAATTTTGCTGGCTTCATTAACGGCAGGAACCATCGGTTTTCTGTGGCTCAAACTTTTCACCAAGCCCACAGAGTAAGCCTGAAACCTCGAGGGCCATAACACCTTGAGAACCTTGAGTGTCAGGCCTTACATTTTGCATCAGTAAAATCCAAATCCATGTCTTTCATCGGTTCAGCCTATCATCATGATGGGGTCAGCAAGCGTGGCGTGCGTGCGAATTGGGCATGGCATGCGATGAAGATCAAGTCGGGTGCTTTCTATCAATGCCGCTCGCATTGTCCTTGCGGGTATTTGGTGCGCACGCGATGCTTGCCATAAAACCCGACAGATCATGTGCTGCACCTTAGGACAGTTTACTTGCTCGCTACACAAGCCACATAAAATCCTTGTCAAGAACGCGTTTATGGTATAATGTCAATTATTATTAGATTTTAGCTTCGGCTATCTGACAATATGTGGGCAATAATGCCCTGCGGTGGGGTTAAAGAAGCGTGTCAGTTTGTGAAGACCCAAGCGTTTTTTAACTCAATAATCTTGTTGATAAAATAGTAGGTAGTTAGTTATGCGTAATGGTACAGTAAAGTGGTTTGATGAGAGCAAAGGTTTTGGTTTTATCTCCCCTCAGGATGGTGGCGATGACGTTTTTGTTCATCACTCCACAATCAGCGGCACCGGTTTCAAGACCCTCGCCCAAGGACAAGCTGTTCGGTTTGAGGCTCAAAAAGGCCCCAAGGGACAGCAAACCACCAAGGTAGAGCCCGCTTAATAGGCGCGTGAAGCGCTGATTCATTAGCGCTTCCTTTAGCTTTTTTGGTAGTTCTCAAACCCCCACCTCTCGGCGGGGGTTTGATTTTTTCTGCCGCTCAATTTTAGCTTGGTCTGTTCAAAGTGGTGTCTATTACTTTACGGGTCAAGTGCGGCGCAAAAAGTTCAATAAACGCGTAAATATATCCCCGTAAATAATTTCCCCGGCGTATCCCGATGCGGGTGGTGCTGGACTCAAATAAATGCCCGGCGTCTATGGCACGTACATTCACGTCGCGTGCTGCATCAAATGCCATTTTTGCCACCAATCCCACGCCCATTCCCAGTTCTACGTAGGTTTTGATCACGTCAGAATCCAGTGCGGTAATCACAAAATTGGGGGTTAAGCCGCGTTCTTCGAAAGCTTTGTTGATTTTTGAGCGTCCCGTGAAGGAGAAATCATAGGTGACTATCGGGTAACGCGCGATGGCTTCCAGTGTCAAGGGTGATTCATCAAGCAGGGGGTGGTTCGGCGGGGTGATGACGCAGCGGTTCCATTGATAGCAGGGCAGGGTGGCGAGGTCGTCGAAAGGTTCCAGTGCTTCGGTGGCGATGGCGAGGTCGGCCATGCCGTTGCGGACGAATTCAGTGACTTGCGCGGGATTACCCTGGTGGATGTGCAGCCGTACCTTGGGGTATTGCTCGCTGAACGCCTTTACCACTGGAGGCAGCGCGTAGCGGGCTTGGGTGTGGGTGGTGGCGATGGAAAGAACGCCGCCGGTTTCATTGGAAAACTCCATGCTTGCTTGCCGGATATTGTCTATGTCGCGTAAAATACGCCCTATCATCGCTAGCACCGCTATGCCGGGCGGGGTGAGACCCGTGAGGCGTTTACTCTTGCGTTCAAAGATCTGCACATTAAGCTCTTCTTCGAGGAGGCGAATTTGTGTGCTGATACCGGGTTGGGCGGTATGCAATTGCCGGGCCGCACTTGAAATGCTGAAATTGCAGCGTACCACTTCATGTATATAGCGTAATTGTTGAATATTCATAGGGCTGAGCCTTCGATATAATATTAGGTTATATTAATAACTAATATCATTATTTTAAATGATAATTATACGCTGTTATAATCTCTCTGCAAGTAGAGTCGATTGATACGGCGAGAGGTTCGGCTGGATGGAATGGGGATACACGGTAGCGGGCCTGGTGGTGGGTTTTGTTGTGGGCCTGACCGGCATGGGTGGTGGGGCGTTGATGACGCCGATACTGATCCTGTTTTTCAACATTTCTCCGGCGCTCGCCATAGGCACGGATTTGCTGTTTGCCTCTATTACCAAGGCCGGTGGCATGGTGGTGCATGGCAGGCGCGGCAACATCGAGTGGAAGGTCGTCAGGTTGATGGCGATGGGCAGCATTCCGGCGGCGGCGATTACCGTGCTGGTGCTACAGCAGTACAGTTATTCGGGCGATACTAAAAAATTATTGACCACGGCGTTGGGGGTTGCTTTGCTGCTGACCGCGCCGGTGGTGCTGTTCAAAGGCTATCTGGCGAATTTTGCCCACACCCGATTGAAGCTGGGGGCTTTTGTTCATTGGCGACCCGCAGTGACAGTGGCGGTGGGTGCCGGGCTGGGTATATTGGTAACCCTGTCTTCGGTGGGGGCTGGGGTGCTGGGTACCATGATATTATTTTTTCTGTATCCCCACATGACGGCGGTACGGGTTGTGGGGACTGACATTGCCCATGCGGTGCCGCTCACGGCGGTGGCGGGGTTGGGGCATCTGCAGATGGGTAATGTGGATTTTGCATTGCTGGGAAGTTTGTTGGTCGGCTCATTGCCAGGTATTTATGTCGGCAGCCATTTGAGCAGCCGTGTTCCTGAAAAAGTGTTGCGGCCCATTTTAGGTACATTGCTGTTATTATTTGGTGCCAAGTTTGCTTTTTCTTAAATCTTCTGGCGTAATTTTTTGGTAGGCAGTTTTTTTGCCCGCGAAGTAGGGAGAATAAATCATGATTAACACAGAACGTCTGGTGAATGAAGAAGAAATTGGCCGCTATGATGATGCGGTGCAGTCTTATCTGAACTTGCAGATTGATCCTGATCGCTTCATGTCGATTCGCCTGCAACATGGCGTATATGGCCAACGCCAGGACGGTGTAAACATGATGCGCGTCAAGATTCCGGGCGGCAACATGAACGCTGGGCAGTTGGTTGCGATTGCTGATGTCATGGAAAAATACGTGGATCATCCGGTGGTGCATATTACTACGCGCCAGGACTTTCAGATTCATTACGTGCCGCTTGAACACACGCCAGCAGCGATGCGTCGCCTGGCGGACGCCGGGTTGACGACGCGCGAGGCGTGCGGCAACACGGTGCGCAATATTACTGCGTGCCCGCTGGCGGGCGTGTGTCCGCGTGAGCATGTTGATATTACGCCGTTGATGGAAGGCGCAGCAACGCACTTTCTGCGTCATCCGCTCACGCAGCATTTGCCGCGCAAATTCAAAATGAGTTTTTCTGGCTGCGAGGCGGATTGCGCGCAAGGCATGATGCACGATCTGGGCGTGGTCGCGGTGCAAAAAAATGGCCGTTACGGCTTCAAAGTGTTGGCTGGCGGGGGTCTGGGCCACAAGCCGCGTGAAGCAATCACGGTTGATGAGTTTGTTGAAGAGCGCGATTTACTGGCCAGTATTGAGGCGGTTGTGTCGTTGCACCACCGTTATTCTGACCGCAAGCGGCGCGCCAAGGCGCGGATTAAATTTCTCGTGGAAAAATTTGGCGCGCAAGGTTTTATTGATAAATATAAAGACGAGTTTGCCCGTACTAAAGTGGCGTTGGCCGATAAGCCGCATCCCGTGGGTGTATGGAGTGGCGGTAAGCCCGGCCCCGATTGCGGTATGGGCGCGCCGCGCCAAACCCTGGCGCAGAAGCAGCCGGGGTTGTTTGTGGTGCCGATCAGTATCCCGATTGGTGACATCACGCAGGCGCAATTGCGCGGTATTGCCGCGCTGATGAACGATACGGGCATCACGGATATTCGTACCACACAGGATCAGAATTTGATGCTGGTAAATGTGCCACAGGCACAGTTGACGGCGGTGCGCACTGCGTTGGCTGCACTAGGTTTGGGTGAGCCGAAAGCAGGTGATGATGTGGTGGCGTGCCCCGGCACATCGACGTGCCGTTTGGGCATTACGTCGAGCAAGATCATCGGCACTAAAATCAGCGGCGGCGCGGCAGACTTGCGGATCCGTGCCAGCGGTTGCCATAACGGTTGCGCGCAACCCGAAACCGGCGACATCGGCATTTACGGCGAAGGCAATCGCCTGCATGGCAAGCTGGTGCCGCACTATCAAATGTATTTTGGCGGCGACGGCCGTGCTAATGGCGGGTTGGCGCTTAAAGGCCCCTCTGTTCCCGCCGCGCGCGTGGAAGCAGCGATTGCGCGTGTGCAAGACACCTATGCGCAAGATCGTCAGGACAGCGAAACTTTTTTCAACTGGACGCGCCGCCACGGCGCTGCTTATTTCAAGGAATTGCTGCAGGATATTACTCACGTCACACCTGAGCAATTGGCGTCGGTAATGAACGACCATGGCGAGACGCAGGACTTTAAAGTGTTGCAACTGGGCGGTGGTGAGTGCGCAGGCGCGGCGCAGGAATTTGTTGCCGCGCATTTTGCCGAAGCTGCGTATGAGCGCGACTGCCGCAACTCATTTGCGGCGCAGCATAAATCTATGGAAGCACTGGAATGTGCCGAAGCGATTGGCCGTCTGGTCGGTGAGTCACTGCTGTTTTCGTCAGGTCGCCCGGCGGTAACCGGGTTGCCGGAGATCGCTGCCATATTAAAAGATTCGTTGTCGCCGCAGGATGCAGCATTGAGCCAACAATTGGCGGGCTTTGCCAGCACCATCACGCAGCTTAAAGAGTCTTTTGATGAGCACGCCTATGCCACGCTGGTGGCCGGGCAGGACGCCTGGATCGCCGAGGCCGCGCGCGCCTGCCTGACGCTGGATCGTCAGCTTAATCTTACTGTGTCGATTACGGCGCCGCCTGTTACCAAGGTGATTCCGAAGGTGGTGGATCTGTCCACCTATGGCTGCCCGTTGCACTACCTGAAGGCGCGCAACGCGTTGCACAACCTGTCAGAGGGCGCTGTGGTAGATTTTCTGCTGGAGTCAGGTGAATCGACCCAGCAAGTGACGTCGAGCCTGGAAAGCGATGGGCATCGTGTGCTGTATAAGGAAGAGCGCGGTAGTACGACGCGTATCACTGTAAAAAAAGCTGCGCGTGCTGCGGCATAAGTTTGTGAGGGTTGGAAAATCATGAGTCTGGACGCATTGTTGCTGCAAAAAATTGACAACACCACAGCGCTGCTGCACAGCATCGCCGCGCAGTATGCACCCGCCACTTTTGCCAACAGCTTTGGCGTGGAAGACATGGTGCTGACGGATTTAATTAGCAAGCACGCGCCGACGATAGGCCTGTTTAGCCTGGATACCGGTCGCCTGCCCGAAGAAACCTACCAGCTCATGCAGCAGACCATGGCGCATTATGGGGCCAAATATGGGATTGGCATACAGGCGTACTTTCCCGAAGCGGCCGCAGTGGAAGGCTATATCCGTGCGCACGGCCCCAATGCTTTTTATGACAGCGTGGAATTGCGCAAGCGCTGCTGCCAGATTCGTAAAGTGGAGCCGTTGAAGCGCGCCTTACAGGGTAAAAAAGCCTGGATCACCGGTCTGCGCCGCGAACAGGCGCCCACGCGTAAGGATCTTGCCGATTCAGAATGGGATGCCGACAATCAGTTGCAGAAGTTTAACCCATTAATTGAATGGACTAATTCTGACGTATGGGCGTATATACGCCACTTTGGCGTGCCCTATAACGCACTGCATGACAAGCACTATCCGAGCATCGGTTGCGCGCCCTGCACCCGCGCCATCAGCGTTGGTGAAGATATCCGCGCGGGTCGTTGGTGGTGGGAAAATCCGGAAAGCAAGGAGTGTGGCTTGCATGCCCGTGATACTGCGGTAAGCAAGAAAACTGCTGCCGCATGAGGTTTTTGCGTATTTTGGTTATGCTCACCCTAACCAAGCGCCCCGGCGATAGTGTAAACTAGCAGCCACAAATTTTGATTCCAAACAGTATTGTGGGTAACGGCGCAAGCAGGCAAACCGCCGCTGCGCCGTTACCCATAATCATTTGGTTACCCATTCATTTAAGCTTGTTGAGGAAATACCATGTCAAAAAAACACCCTGTGATCGCAGTGACCGGCTCGTCCGGCGCGGGCACCACCACCGTAAAAAGAGCCTTTGAGCATATCTTTCGCCGTGAAGATATCAAGCCGGCGATTGTTGAGGGCGACAGCTTTCATCGCTATGACCGTAAATCCATGAAAGAAGCCGTTGAGGCCGCGCGCAAAGAAGGGCGGACCTTGAGCCATTTTGGTGCGGAAGGCAATCTGTTTGACAAGCTTGAAGATCTGTTCCGCGTCTATGGTGAAACTGGCGCGGGTGAAATTCGTTACTACTTGCATAACGAAGCAGAAGCCGCGCCCTATAAGCAGGATGCCGGCACATTTACGCCGTGGCGATCCCTTGAGACGGGCTCTGATCTGTTGTTTTATGAAGGTTTGCATGGCGGGGTGATTGCCGACGGTGTGGATGTGGCGCGCTGGGTGGATCTACTGATTGGCGTAGTGCCCATCGTTAATCTGGAATGGATTCAAAAAATTCACCGTGATACTGCGGAGCGGGGTTATTCCGCAGAAGCCGTCACCGACACGATTTTACGCCGCATGCCAGACTATGTGCAGTTTATCACGCCACAATTTTCGCGCACTGATGTGAATTTTCAGCGCGTTGCCATTGTCGATACCTCAAACCCATTTATTGCGCGTGATATTCCCACGCCGGATGAGAGTTTCATTGTGATTCGCTTCCGCCATCCCGGAATCCATGATTTCCCTTATTATCTGCAAATGATAGACGGTTCATGGATGTCACGCCCCAACACTATCGTGGTGCCAGGCGGCAAGATGGGTTTTGCAATGGAGCTGATTTTACGGCCGATGATTCAGGATTTGATTAAAAACAAGCGTACTGCATAAGATTTTTTGTTTAAAATAAAGGGTCGCATGTATATCATGCGACCCTTTATGCTTTCCCATTAAATATTTTTGGCAGTTGCGGCACTAACAGCACAATACAGGCCAGCGCAATGCCACGCTGTAACCAGATCGCTGTTTCATAGCCCGTCTGGTAATACGTTAACAATACGCCCGCTGCTGCGGCCAGCATCACCGCAAAGGTTTGTTGCGCCGTAGCGCGCATTCCCCACTGTGCGTGCTGTGCAATGGCGACGCCGCAGATCGCGCATAACCACCCCGTCATTGCTCCGGCCAACACATCCAAAGGCCAATGTACCCCCACCACAATCCGTGAGATGCCGACCAGGCTTGCGGCGCAAATCAATAGTGTTGTAATTGGCGGGCGGCGTAATAGCAGGCTTAGTGCGCCAGCGAAAGCAAACGCGGTGGTGGTATGCCCGGAAGGGAAAGAACTGGCCTTGAAGGCGGGACCAATAATATGAAATGCTGTGTGGGCGAGCGTCGCTGGGGGGCGTGCGGCGTGAAATAGCGCTTTCAGGCCGTAGGTCGCCAGTGCGGTGAGCAGCGCTGTGATAAGCAATGCCCACACAATGTCCGGGCGGCGCCCGGCAAAACCTAAAATCAGCACAAACACTATCAATCCATCGCCCATCACCGTGAGATTGGCCCACAGCGCATCGCCGGTAATCTGGCTCAGCGAATTAATGGCTAAAAACACCGACTTATTGCTATCGGTGGCGAGTATGGCCAGTAATAGAGCCAGACTGAGTGCAGGTAAAGCCCACGCCAGTGGTGATCGCATGATAGATTTTTGCGTCGATATAAGTTCAGGATTATCTGAGGTGTTCATAATTTCAGTATACCGTAAATTGATGGATAGCAGATTATGCCGTAACCTGAAAAAGTAGCGTATGCGCTATGCTATAGTTTGATTTTATTTCAGGGAATGCGCACCATGCAAAATACCACATATACTAATCGGCTCATCAACGAAACCAGCCCTTATCTTCACCAGCATGCGCATAACCCGGTGGAGTGGTATCCATGGGGGGCGGAGGCTTTGGCCAAGGCGCAGCTTGAGAACAAGCCGATTCTGCTTTCCATTGGTTATTCGGCATGTCACTGGTGTCATGTGATGGCGCATGAATCCTTTGAGGACGAGGCAACGGCGCAGGTGATGAATGCGCTATTTATTAATATCAAGGTAGACCGTGAAGAGCGCCCCGACCTTGATAAAATTTACCAGACTGCGCATCAATTGCTGGCGCAGCGTGGTGGAGGCTGGCCGTTGACCATGTTTCTTGCGCCTGCCGATCAGGTGCCATTTTTTGGCGGCACGTATTTTCCCATTGAGCCGCGTTATGGCCTGCCGGGGTTTAAGGATTTATTGCAGCGTATCTCCGCTTTTTATCATGATAATAGCGATGCCGTGCAGCAGCAAAATATCTCGCTGCTGAATGCAATGCAACTTATCGCGCCCGTGGGCAGTGCCGTTCAGGAAGTTATCAATGCCGTGCCGCTGGATATTGCGCGGCGCCAACTGGAGCAGAGTTTTGATGCGCATCACGGCGGCTTTGGCCGCGCGCCCAAGTTTCCGCATCCCACCCACATTGAGCGTTTGTTACGGCATTGGTCGGCGACCTCTCAGGTGGGGGCGCATGACGAAAAGTCTCTGAGCATGGCATGTTTCACGCTAACGAAAATGGCGCACGGCGGTGTGTATGATCAGCTTGGTGGCGGTTTTTGCCGTTACTCGGTCGATGAACTGTGGATGATCCCGCATTTCGAGAAAATGTTATATGACAATGGCCCGTTGCTGGTGCTGTATAGCGAGGCATGGTTGATTACGCGTGATCCATTGTTTAAACGCATCGCGGAAGAAACAGCGGCGTGGGTGATGCGTGACATGCGATCACCCGCAGGCGGTTATTACGCGACACTGGATGCCGACTCAGAAGGCCATGAAGGAAAATTTTATGCGTGGTCTCGTGAAGAGGTGCGCGCGTTGTTGGGTGATGATGAATACGCCCTCATGGCGCGTCGTTTCGGTCTTGATCAGCCTGCCAATTTTGAAGGGGCATGGCACCTTCATGTCCATGAAGAAATATCGGCGTTGAGCGTAGCGTTTTCATTGACGGAGCCGCAAGTCATCGCGCTGCTCGACAGCGCCCGTAAAAAACTGTTTGATGCGCGGGAAGAACGCATTCATCCGGGGCGCGATGAAAAAATCCTTACCGCCTGGAACAGCCTCATGATTAAGGGTATGGCAGCGGCGGGGCGCCATCTGGGGTGCGCTGACTATGTTGATTCAGCGCAGCGCGCACTGGATTTTATTCATGAGCATCTTTGGAAGAATGGTCGATTGCTTGCCAACTATAAAGATGGCCGCGCCACGCTGCCCGCGTACCTGGATGATTACGTGTTTCTCATTGATGGCATTCTGGAATTATTGCAGGCGCGCTGGCGTGATGGGGATCTGGAGTTCGCCATGGCATTGGCTGATGTTGTGCTGGCGCACTTTGAAGATACCGGCGAAGATAAAGGACACGGCGGTTTTTATTTTACGGCGGATGATCATGAGCAGCTCATGCTCCGCCCCAAATCATGGGGTGATGATGCGTTGCCCTCCGGGAATGGTGTGGCCGCCTATGTGTTAGGCCGTCTCGGTCATCTGCTGGGTGAAAGCCGCTATCTTGATGCGGCGGCACGCGCGATTAAGGCCGCCTGGCCCACCGTAAAAGAATTGCCGTATGCGCACAATGCCATGCTGCTGGCGGTGGAAGAATATCTGTATCCGCCCCAGACAATTATTTTGCGTGGCCAGCCGCCGGTGTTAAAGGAATGGCAGTCACTCTGCACAGAAAAATATGCGCCGCGCCGTTTGACGTTAGCCATTCCTGATAATGCGAAGAATTTGCCGGGCATGCTGGAACAACGCAAAACCACGCAGGGGTCGGTAGCCTACGTGTGCAGTGGCTTGTCATGCAGTGCGCCAGCGGTGACGCGTGAGGAATTGCAGCAATTGCTTGCGGATGGGTAAGGTTGCTGATGCTGAACCTGTGGTGGTGGCGCCACCAGGATACGATGTTTTTAATGATGGCACTATCTGAAATGAAAAAGATCATTTACCAGTCAATATGGCTTGCTATTATCGTCATCTCGCCTGGAGGCGCCTGCTTTTGGCGTCTTCTTCGCAGTCGGGTCGAGTTTATAGGTGCGCCCGTAAGGGGTAGTTTTATAGTATAATGCTCCAAACCCATTCCCGGGGCCTGTGAGAAAATCGCTGCTTTTCTGCGGGCAAACGATTTGCCTGACGGCGCTTTTTCATAGACCCCATCCATTTTTAGGAGTCCTTATCTGATGGCACGCGTGACCATAGAAGATTGTTTGGCCAATGTAGATAACCGTTTCCAGTTGGTGTTGGTCGCTGCCAAGCGCGCACGTCAGCTTGCGGCGGGTTCCGAATCCACTGTAGCATGGGAAAATGACAAGCCCACCGTGGTGGCGTTGCGTGAAATTGCGGCTGGCCACGTTGACCGCAGCATTCTGGATGTGGTTATTGCCCAGGAACACGCGACTGAATCCAATGTTAAGGACGAAGAGCTGCAAGATTTGCGCGGCTTGGAATAAGGCGTCCCCGGCGATTCGATCGCGCCCCCGCCCCCGCTGGTCGCTTATAGGTGAGACATGAGCGCTGCCCCTGAATCATCCGTGTATGTTGCCCATCTCCCGGTGGGCGACGATGATATTGGTAAGCACCGTGGGGCGCCTGCGTTTTCGATTGATGATTTATGTGGCATGCTGGCTCATTATCTTGAGCCAGATCAGGTTGATCAAATACGGCGCGCCTATCTGTTCGGCGCCGAAGCGCATCAAGGCCAGCAGCGCCTGTCAGGCGAACCTTACATTTCACACCCGTTGGCGGTGGCGCGCATTCTGGCTGAGATGCATCTTGATCATCACAGCATTATGGCCGCGTTGCTGCATGATGTCATTGAAGATACCGGCACCATCAAAGAACATCTCGCTACAGAGTTTGGCGATGAAGTTGCCGAACTGGTGGATGGTGTCAGTAAACTTACCCAGATAAAATTCCAGACCAAAGCCGAAGCCCAGGCCGAAAACTTCCGTAAAATGCTGATGGCGATGACGCGTGATATCCGCGTTATTCTGGTGAAACTGGCCGATCGCCTGCACAATATGCGCACCCTGGAGCCCATGGCGCCGGACAAACGGCGTCGCATTGCGCGTGAAACCCTGGATATTTACGTGCCGATTGCACATCGCCTGGGGCTGAATACGCTGCGTCTGGAATTGGAAGAGTTGGGCTTTGCAGCCCTGTATCCGATGCGCTACCGAGTTCTCGCTGAGGCGGTGCGCAAAGCGCGCGGTAATCGCAAAGAAGTATTGCAGAAAATCAAACTCGCCATTGAAGGTCGTCTTGCGCAAGAGGGTTTAACGGGGCGTATTCTTGGCCGCGAAAAACATCTCTACAGCGTCTACCAGAAAATGCGTGGCAAGCACGTGTCTTTTTCGGAAGTGTTTGACGTGTACGCATTCCGCATCATTGTTGATAAGGTTGATACCTGTTACCGCGCATTGGGCGTAGTGCATGGCTTATATAAACCGGTGCCGGGCAAGTTCAAGGATTATATCGCCATTTCAAAATCAAACGGCTATCAGGCCATACATACCGTGTTGTTTGGTCCGTATGGCGTGCCGATTGAAGTGCAGATTCGCACCGAAGACATGAACAAAGTCGCGGAAGCCGGGATAGCCGCGCACTGGCTATACAAGGCTGGCGACAAGTCAGGCGGTGCGCATGTGCGCGCCCGTGAGTGGTTGCGTGAAGTGCTGGAGATGCAAAAAAACGCCGGAAATTCCCTGGAATTTATTGAAAACGTCAAGATTGACCTGTTCCCTGACGAGGTCTATGTGTTTACCCCCAAGGGTAAGATCATGCAGCTGGTGCGGGGCGCGACGGGAGTGGATTTCGCTTATGCGGTGCATACCGATGTAGGCAATAGTTGCGTGGCGATAAAAATAGATAGGCATCTTGCGCCCTTGAGCACCGCCTTGAGCAATGGACAAACCGTCGAGGTCATTACCGCCGCCGGCGCAAAGCCTAACCCGTCGTGGCTTAATTTTGTGGTGACGGGTAAAGCGCGCGCCAATATCCGTAATTACCTGAAAAACCTTAAAAGCGAAGAAGCCATCAGCCTGGGGCAACGCCTGCTTGATAAGGCCTTGGCTGAAGCGTCGCTATCCATCGCCAAATTGCCACAAGAGCGCGTCATGACTTTGCTTAAAGATTTCAAGTTTAAAAATCTTGAGGGCTTATATGAAGACATTGGCCTGGGTAACCGTATGGCGACGTTGGTGGCGCACCGCTTAATACCTGACGACGATGTGGAAAGTGAGCGTGGCCGCAGCGGCATAAAAGATGTGTTGACGCGTTATGTGCCCGCCTGGCTGAAAGGCGGCGAGCGTTCCGCATCGCAGCCCTTGCTGATCAAGGGTACCGAAGGTATGGTGGTGACGTTTGCCAAGTGCTGCCACCCGATTCCGGGAGACCAGATTTTAGGTTTTGTTTCCGCCGGGCGTGGCATCGTGATCCATTCGGAAGAATGCAAGAACGTAGCGGATTTCCGCAGCCGTCCGGAAAAATGGATTGACGTGCAATGGGCGCAGGAAATCAGCGGCGAATTTCCGGTGGAAGTGCGTGTCGATGTGGTTAATAAGCGCGGCGCGTTGGCCACGGTGGCTGCCGCTATTGCTGAAATGGGCGCGAACATTGATAATCTTCAGCTTGAAGAGCGTGATGGTAAATACAGCACCTTAACGATCGTGATTGAAGTGCGTGACCGCGTGCATCTGGCGAAAATCATGCGGCGGATTCGCTCCCTTGATATTGTCGCGCGTATTAATAGAACCAAAGGATAAGTGGATTTATGCTGAAAAAAATTATTCATACTGATAACGCCCCCAAGGCAATTGGTACGTATTCACAGGCAGTGAAAGTGGGTGACACGGTGTATTTGTCCGGGCAAATTCCGTTGGTGCCGCACACCATGGAATTGGTGCAAGGCGATATGTCAGCGCAAATCCGTTGCGTGTTTGACAATCTGCAGGCGGTAGCCGAGGCGGCCAGTGGTAATCTCGCTGACGTGGTCAAGCTCAATGTATTTCTTACTGACTTGGGCCATTTTCCGCTGGTCAACCAGATCATGGCCGATTATTTTCAGGAGCCTTATCCAGCCCGCGCGGCGATCGGCGTCGCTGCATTGCCGCGTGGCGCGGCGGTGGAGATGGATGCGGTGATGGTGGTGGGATCGTCGGGTTAATCCTTTGTGGGTTAATGATGCGCGCCGTCCCCTTTTTCAGCCTGATTTTAGGTTCTGTTGATGATACAATAATCGTGGAGTTGGCCAGACAGCCGCTGTTGCCGCAAGGTAATAGAGGAAAGTCCGGGCTCCGCAGGGCAGGGTGCCAGGTAACACCTGGGAGGCGTGAGCCTATGGAAAGTGCCACAGAAAATATACCGCCGATGTGCCGTAAGGCGCAGGTAAGGGTGAAATGGTGCGGTAAGAGCGCACCGCGCGACTGGTAACAGGCGTGGCAGGGAAAACCCCACCCGGAGCAAGACCAAATAGGGGAACGATAGTGCGGCCCGCACTGTTCCCGGGTAGGTTGCTTGAGGTGTACGGTGACGTGCATCCCAGATGAATGGCTGTCCATGACAGAACCCGGCTTATCGGCCAACTCTTTTTTATTTTTGCCCGCATACCCCTTCTTCTTGATAAGTTGCTGTAGATAGCTGCCGCAACCCCATGATTTTTATCGCACCACCACGGGCGTTTTTTGTCTCGCCTGTTATCTCCCCGATATTGCGCTAAGTCCCTGTCCCTACAGCAGGAACGCCCTACAATTATGATGATTTTTCTTGACATTTACCCCTGTCGATACCTATAGTGTCGCGAAGTGGGTGAAAGTGGGAAAAAGTGGGGCAAATAGTGTTTCGTGGCGGTACATCACTGAGTCTGGATATCAAAGGCCGCATGGCGATGCCGGCCAAGTATCGTGATCGCCTGCAGGAAATGTGCGGCGGCCAACTGGTGATCACGGTTGATCGTGATCATTGCCTGCTAGTGTACCCGTTACCCGAGTGGGAAGAAATCGAGCGCAAGCTGGTGAAGCTGCCAAGCCTCAACAAGCAGGCGCGTCGCCTGCAACGTTTGTTGATTGGTCATGCCACCGAATGTGAGCTGGACAGCGCGGGGCGGATTTTATTGTCGCCGTTGCTGCGGGATTTTGCCTGCATTGACAAGCAGGTGATGCTGATTGGCCAGGGTAATAAATTTGAGTTGTGGGATGAAGCTACCTGGAATGCGCGCCGCGAGAGCTGGCTGAGCGAAACTGAAGATGAAGAAGAATTGTCGACGGAGCTGGAATCATTGTCGTTGTAAGCAGCCTTGAAGTAATTTTATTTTTGCGGCTGTTGAGTTTGGCGTCAGGGAGCCTGCGTCGTGTTGGCGGGTGGTGAGTTTAGCATGAATTCTGACATCGCAACTTCTGCGGCTTATGCCCATCGCCCGGTGTTGCTGGCGGAGGTGATTGAAGGGCTGTCTATCCGGCCTTCAGGCATTTATGTAGATGCTACTTTTGGGCGTGGCGGCCATGCCCAGGCGTTATTGCAACGTCTCGATGCGCAAGGTGTGCTGTTAGCCATCGACAAGGATCCCGAGGCGGTGGCGGCAGCGCGAAAAATGTTTGCGGATGATGCGCGATTTTCTATTGAGCAGGGGACGTTTGCCATGCTTGAGCATTACGTTCAAGAGCGCGGATGGAAAGGCAGGGTCGACGGGGTGTTGCTCGACCTGGGCGTCTCTTCGCCGCAACTTGATGATCCCCTGCGTGGCTTTAGTTTCCGCCACGACGGGCCTCTGGATATGCGCATGAATCCGCAGTCGGGTATGAGTGCGGCGCAATGGCTGGCGAATGCCAAGGAAGCTGAAATTATTTCAGTGCTGCGTAATTATGGTGAAGAGCGTTACGCGCCACGCATCGCGCGCGCGCTGATCGCGGCGCGTAATGAATCCCCGCTTACCACCACACGCCAGTTGGCGACCATTGTGGCTGCTGCCAATCCGGCATGGGAGCCGGGTAAAGATCCCGCAACACGCACTTTTCAGGCGATACGTATTTTTATTAATCGTGAGCTTGAAGATGTTGAGGCCTGTTTGCCCCAGGCGCTTGAAGCGTTGGCGCCGGGTGGGCGTCTTGCGGTTATCAGCTTTCATTCCCTGGAAGATCGTATCGTGAAGCGCTACATGCGTGACGAGGCGCGCGGCGATCGTTTTCCTGTCGGCGTGCCGGTGCTCGCAACGCAATTGCAACCGCGTGTGCGTCTTGTGGGCAAGGCAATACATGCAGGCACACAGGAGTTATCTGAAAATCCACGGGCGCGTAGCGCAGTGTTGCGCATTGCGGAGAAAATCTGACGATGCTGAATAACCACTATACGAGAATCGGTGTGCTGATTGGTGCGGTGGTGTTGTCGGCATTGGCGGTGGTCTATGCAAAGCATCAGAGCCGCAAGTTGTTTATTGAATTACAGACCCTGCAGAAAAGCCGTGATGATATGGCGATTGAGTGGGGACAGTTGCAGTTGGAGCAGAGCACCCTCGTGACGCATGGTCGTATTGAAAATATCGCACATGCCAGATTGGGCATGATGCTGCCGCCTGCCGATGCGATGGTAATGGTGAAGCCATGAAGCTGGACGCGTTGAAGCACGGGGCGGTGAAGCAGGCTCATGGCCATGAGGCGTTCAACACGCCGCGCATCCGGCTTTTATCAGTGTTGGCGATACTGGGTGGGGTTGCGGCATTGCTGGTGTGGCGCGCGGTGGATATTCAGGTGTTGAACCGGGAATTTTTACAGGAGCAGGGTGATGCGCGTCATTTGCGGGTGGTATCTATGCCTGCGCATCGTGGCATGATCACCGACCGTAATGGTGAGCCTCTGGCGATCAGTACGCCGGTTGATTCAGTGTGGGCTAACCCGCGTGAACTGCTCGCGGCGCGCGCGCAGTGGCCACGTTTGATGCGTTTGCTGCATCTGGATGCCACTACGTTGCAGCGGCATCTTGCCAAGCGCGTGGATCGTGAGTTTATTTATTTGAAGCGCGCGGTCAGCCCGGAGTTGGCGCAGCAGGTGGTGGCATTGGCTGTGCCAGGAGTGTCTTTGCAGCGCGAATATCGCCGTTATTATCCGGCGGGTGAAGTGGCGGCGCATGTGCTGGGTTTTACCAATGTGGATGACCGTGGACAGGAAGGTATTGAGCTGGCTTATGAGGAGTGGTTACGCGGTGTGCCAGGCAGCAAGCGCGTCATCAAGGATCGTTTGGGGCGCACTGTAGAGAACGTAGAGGGCGTTAGTGAGCCGGTGTCGGGTAAGGATCTGGCGCTCAGCATAGATCGGCGCTTGCAATATCTGGCGTACCGCGAATTAAAAGCCACCATTAAGAGCAGTGGGGCGCGGGCAGGTTCAGTGGTGATGCTGGATGTGAGTACCGGTGAGATATTGGCGATGGCTAACTACCCTTCATTCAATTCCAACAATCGCGTCAAGTTACGCGGGGATGCCTATCGAAATCGTGCGGTGACGGATGTGTTTGAGCCGGGTTCCACTATCAAGCCCTTTACCATTGCTGCGGCATTGGAGGCGGGCAAGTATCGGCCGCATACCATGATTGATACAACGCCCGGATTTTATAAAGTAGGCCGCCATGTGGTGCGCGATATCCATAATTATGGCGTGCTTGATGTTTCTACGGTGCTGCAGAAATCCAGCAATATTGGTGCGACTAAAATGGCGCTGGCGATGGAGCCGCAACAGTTGTGGTCAATTTTTTCGCGCGTCGGGCTAGGCTCAAGCACCCATAGCGGTTTCCCCGGTGAAATGGCTGGGTTGTTATCAAATTACAAGGGTTGGCGTGAAGTTGACCGCGCTACGCTGGCGTATGGCTATGGCGTTTCGGTTACGCCATTGCAGCTTGCTCAAGCCTATCGCGTGCTTGCGGATAATGGACAAATGAAACCAATTTCATTTGTGCGAACCGATGTAACGCCTGCTGGCGAGCAAGTCATGCGTCCGGAAATTGCGGCGCAGGTGCGTGCGATGATGGAAACGGTGGTTAATGAAGGCGGCACTGGTACAGCGGCAGATGTGTTGGGTTATCGTGTGGGTGGCAAAACGGGCACGGTACATAAATCTGAAATGGGCGGATATGCCGAGAATCGTTATCTTGCATTGTTTGCCGGCGTCGCGCCGATCAGTCACCCACGTCTGGTAACTGTGGTGATGATTGATGAGCCGGCCGGCGGTGAATATTATGGTGGCCAGATTGCTGCCCCGGTGTTTGGCCGGATTATGGCGGGCGCGCTGCGCTTGCTGAATATCGCACCTGATGATGTGCAATCACTGCGTACCCAATTGGTGCAGGGCAATGGCAGCGCACCGCCTGCGGTGGTGAATCCCGTTCCTGCTCAGCCAGTGCCGTCTCTTGATCCAAGACCCTACATCAAACGCGTTTCTGCGGGGGCTTTATGACCGCATCCGCTTCCTTTGGCGTTGCGCAGCGCAATAAACTATTGAGCGCGCTGCTTGCAGGCTATGCGGTGGTCAATGAGGCGGATGATTGTGAAATTCACGGCTTGTCCATGGATAGCCGCAAGGTGCAGGCGGGCGATCTGTTTCTGGCTTGCGCGGGTCACATGGGTCACATCGGTCAACAGCCGCGGCATGGCCGTGAATTTATTGCGGACGCAATTCAGGCCGGTGCGGTAGCGGTGGCCTATGCTATTGATGATGAGGGCGCGGTTACGGTGTTTGAAGATTCAGTGGGCGCTGCAGTGAAAGTGCCCATGTTTGGCATTGCCCGGCTAGGACAGCAGGCGGGCGCGATCGCCGAACGCTTTTATGATTATCCTTCGCGTGACTTGTTCGTGATGGGCATTACCGGCACCAATGGCAAAACCTCGTGCAGCCAGTTTATTGCCCAAGCACTAAATGAAGATGCGCCAGCAGGTGTAATAGGCACGCTTGGCAATGGTTTGTATGGCAAGTTACAGGAAGCCAGCCACACCACCCCGGATGCGATTTCCCTGCACGGTTTACTGGCGGAGATGCGCGCAGCGGGTGCCACAAGTGTCGCCATGGAAGTGTCTTCGCATGGGTTGGAGCAGGGTCGGGTAAATGGTGTAGCTTTTGATGCGGCGGTCTTTACCAACCTGAGCCGCGATCATCTGGACTATCACGGTGACATGATTTCGTATGGCCGCGCCAAGCAGCGTTTGTTTTCCATGGCAGGGTTGCGTTATGCGATTATCAATGCGGATGACAGCTTTGGCCGTGAATTACTGCAATCACTGCCAGTTGACGTTGCAGCCATTGCTTATACCTTGGGTGATGTGGAATATGTGAGTTGCAAGCAGGTAGTGCGGGGCACGCTGCTATCTCAAGGGCTTGATGGCTTGAGCCTGCAAGTAACATCGCCGTGGGGTGAGGCGTGTTTTACCACGCGTTTGTTAGGGCGCTTTAACGCCAGCAACCTGCTGGCCGTGCTGGCGACGCTGGTGGTATCAGGTGTTCCGTTTGGCGCTGCCATACAGAAGCTGGGTCGGCTCCAGCCAGTGCCAGGGCGCATGGAATGTTATGGCGGCCGTCATGGTAAACCGCTGGTCGTGGTCGATTATGCACATACCCCTGATGCCTTGAATCAAGTGTTGCAGTCGTTGCGTGAGCATTGCCAGAATGACCTATGGGTGGTGTTTGGCTGTGGTGGTAATCGTGATCGTGGCAAGCGGCCACTGATGGGTGAGATTGCGCAACGCCATGCTGATCATATTGTGCTGACTGATGACAATCCACGCCATGAAAGTGCCGATGAAATTATCGTAGATATTCGCGCCGGGCTGCGCCCGTCCCAATCCATACACGTTGAGCGTGATCGCGCGCAGGCCATTGCATGGGCGGTAACTCGCGCCACCGAGCGTGATGTAGTGTTAATTGCCGGTAAAGGCCATGAGAATTATCAGTTGATAGGCGATACGGCTGTAACCTTCAGTGACAGTACGCACGTGCGAAATTTATTAAAGGAAGCTGCGTAATGATGACGTTGTCCGAGGCCGCGCGAGCATTGAATGCCACCCTGCTGGGTAATGATATTACGTTTCAGGCGGTGAGCACTGATACACGCACCCTGCAACCGGGTGATTTATATGTTGCCTTGATAGGTGACAATTTTGATGGTCACGCTTTTGTTGCTGACGCGATTGCAAAAGGCGCCAGTGCGATATTAATTAGCGCGGCTCTCGAAGCTGCTGCGGTTCCGGCATTGCGCGTTGTGGATACACGCCTGGCGTTGGGTCAGTTGTCTGCGGCCTGGCGCGCGCGCTTTTCTATTCCTGTTATTGCAGTAACCGGCAGCAATGGAAAAACGACTACCAAAGAAATGCTGGCGGCGATTTTTGGGCAGCGTGGCAGTGTGCTGGCGACGCAAGGTAATCTGAATAATGAAATTGGCGTGCCATTGACCCTGCTGCGCTTGCGCAAGGGACACCGCTACGCTGTCATTGAAATGGGCGCCAGCCATCCCGGTGAAATCGCCTATCTTAGTGGCCTTGCGCGCCCCACTGTTGCATTAATTACAAATGCGGCCGTAGCGCATTTAGGTGGTTTTGGCAGTCTCGATGAAGTGGCGCGCACCAAAGGTGGAATTTATGAGGGTCTGGCAGATACTGGCGTGGGGGTAGTGAATGCGGATGACGCGTATGCCAGCCTGTGGCGCGGCATTGTAAGCGAACGCCGCTGCGTTACATTTGGTATGCGCACTGCCACGGATGTGCATACAGATAGGGATGAGATTAAGTGCCAGATGGATTCCCAGGCCGTGACTACAGTTTTCGAGCTGCATACTCCGGTCGGTGATGTGACGATAGCGTTGCCACTATTGGGTACGCACAATGTAATGAATGCCTTGGCAGCGAGCGCTGCGGCCTTGGCCGCAGGTGCGACGCTGGATGATATACGTAATGGCTTGCAGGGCATGCACGCGGTCAAGGGACGCTTGACAGTCAAGCAGGGAGTTCATGGCGTGCGGGTTATTGATGATACCTACAATGCCAATCCACCCTCAGTGCGTGCCGCGATTGATGTTTTGGCCGTAGCCACCGGGCAAAAAATATTGGTGTTGGGTGATATGGGTGAATTGGGAGATGACGCTCCGGCATTTCATGCGCAAGTGGGCGTCCAGGCGCAGGCTGCCGGGATCAATCAGCTTTATGCTATCGGGGATTTGAGTCTGCTGGGAGTGCAGAGTTTCGGTAATGGTGGGCATCATTATGCTTCGCATGAGGCGCTGATTGCCGCATTGACAGCGGCATTGCCAGGGTTGGGGTCGAGCACCACGGTATTGGTGAAGGGGTCGCGGTTCATGCGTATGGAGCGTGTTGTTGAAGCCATTGTTATATCCAGTGCTATATAAGGCGCAGAGAAGGATTAGTCGCTATGCTCCTTGAGCTTGCAAAGTATTTCGCCCATTACTACAGTGGTTTTAATGTATTTCAATATTTGACCTTGCGTGTGGTGTTGGCAACATTAACGGCGCTGGTCATCGCCTTGATGATCGGGCCGGTCATGATACGCAAATTAACGCAATATAAGGTGGGTCAGAGCGTGCGTAGCGATGGGCCGCAGACGCATCTTGGCAAGTCGGGTACGCCTACCATGGGAGGCGTGCTGATACTGGTGGCCATTGCGATAAGCACTTTGTTGTGGGCCGACATGAGTAACCGTTATGTATGGTTGGTGTTGGTGGTTACTTTGTTGTTTGGAGTGATTGGCTGGGTAGATGATTACAAGAAATTAGTGTTGCGTAACTCTAAAGGCTTATCCGCGCGCGCCAAATATTTCTGGCAATCCGTGGTGGGCTTGGGTGCGGCAATATTTCTTTATTCATTGGCGCACACTTCTGCGGAGACCAGCCTGCTGATCCCGTTTTTAAAGAATTTTTCCATCGAGTTGGGCGTGATGTTTGTGCTGCTCACTTATCTGGTGATTGTGGGTTCCAGTAACGCAGTGAACTTGACCGATGGCCTGGATGGACTGGCGATCATGCCCACGGTGTTGGTGGCGGGAGCGTTAGCCGTATTTGCTTATGTTGCAGGTAATGTGAAATTCGCCACGTATCTTAGTGTGCCGTATGTGATGGGTGTAGGTGAGGTTGCGGTATTTTGCGGTGCCATGGTAGGTGCAGGACTGGGCTTTCTATGGTTTAACACCTACCCTGCCCAGGTTTTCATGGGCGATGTGGGCGCGCTGGCATTGGGCGCGGCTCTGGGTGTGGTGGCTGTTGTGGTGCGCCAGGAGTTGGTGTTGTTCATTATGGGTGGCGTTTTTGTAATGGAAGCGGTTTCGGTGATTTTGCAAGTAGCATCTTTCAAATTTACCGGGCAACGTATTTTCCGCATGGCGCCCATTCATCACCATTTTGAGCTTAAAGGGTGGCCCGAGCCGCGCGTGATTGTGCGTTTCTGGATTATGACGGTGATTCTTGTGTTGGTTGGTTTGAGTTCACTGAAGATACGGTGAGGCAGCGTACACAATGGGCAGCGCAAAACCTAATACGTTGATTGTTGGTTTGGGTAAAACCGGGCTATCATGCGCGCGTTTTTTGGCGGCCCAGGGTGTACCACTCGCAGTGACTGACAGCCGTGTCCAACCACCGGGGCTGATTGAATTGCAGCAAAATCTGCCCGATATTGCAGTTTTTGTCGGTGGTTTTGATCCAGCCGCTTTTGCCGCCGCGCAACAATTGGTCGTGAGTCCGGGTGTGTCATTGCGTGAACCATTGATCGCAGAGGCGATGCTGCGCGGTACGCCTGTGCTGGGTGATATTGAATTATTTGCGCGTCACGCCAAAGCGCCGGTGGTGGCAATTACTGGTTCCAATGGCAAGAGCACAGTCACTACCTTGGTCGCTGAAATGGCGAAAAGTGCAGGACGCAATGTGCGTGTGGGTGGCAATCTGGGAACGCCCGCGCTGGATTTGCTGGAGGCTACTGAGCCGGATTTGTACGTGTTAGAGCTTTCCAGTTTCCAACTGGAAACCACGTCATCGTTGAATGCGGTAGCGGCGGTGGTTTTGAATGTCAGTGTTGACCATATGGATCGCTATCAGAATATGGATGAATACATTGCCGCAAAAGAGCGCGTCTATCACGGTACGGGTGTCATGGTGCTCAATGCGGATGATGCAGCGGTAATGGCCATGGCGCAGCCTGATCGGAACGCTGTGAGTTTTGGCCTGAATAGGCCTGGCAGTGAATTAAAAGTTAATGATTTTGGTGTGGTCGACTCTACCGGGCAAACAGCGCAGGCATGGCTGGCGCACGGCGCGCAACCCTTGATGGCGGTGTCAGATGTACGTATTAAAGGGCTGCACAATACTGCAAATGCACTTGCGGCGCTCGCTCTGGGTAATGCCGTGGGTTTGCCCATGGATGCGATGTTGAGTACATTGCGTGATTTCCCCGGATTGCCGCATCGTAGCCAATGGATAGCGGAACTTGATGGCGTGGCCTGGTACAACGACTCGAAGGGAACCAATGTGGGCGCTACTCTGGCGGCCTTGCAGGGGATGCCAGGTAGGGTGGTGTTGATTGCTGGTGGTCTTGGTAAAGACGCAGACTTTACACCGCTACGCCAGGCCGCTTTGGAGAAGGCGCGCGCAGTAGTTCTGATTGGCCGCGATGCACCATTAATCGAAGCTGCGCTGAATGGTGTAGCGCCCGTAGCGCATGCCGCGACAATGCAGGACGCGGTAATGCAGGCGCGCGGTCTGGCTCAATCCGGTGATGTAGTGTTGTTGTCTCCCGCGTGTGCGAGCTTTGATATGTTCAGCGGTTATGAGGAACGTGGACAGGTGTTTACCGATGCCGTGCTGGGCCTGGTGGCGGGCGCGTTAGCTGCGGAGCATGCGCCATGAATAACCGGGCGAAAATATGGGCGAAGATTTTGGCGCAATGGAATAAGAAACCGGCCAACGCGGGCGTTGTGATTATGCCGCATGCCCGTAGGGATGTTTCTGGTGGTGTACGTTCAAATACGCCAGCCAAACAGCGGGCCTTGCCACTCGGTGACCCCTGGTTGTTTGGTGCTGCGCTGATCCTGTTATTGCTGGGGCTGGTGATGGTCAGCTCCGCCTCTACCAGTATTGCCGAGCGTCAATTTGGCCATCCTTTTTATTATTTAAGTCGTCAGGCGATGTTTGTGATAGTGGGCGTTATTGCCGCGCTGGCGGTAGCGCGAACCCGCCTCGTGTACTGGGAAAAAAGCGGCAGCATGCTGTTGCTTGTCGGCATGCTGTTACTGGCGTTGGTGTTGTTGCCGGGTATAGCCCATCCGATTAACGGCAGTCAGCGTTGGATATCCCTGGGGTTTTTTAATTTGCAGGCCTCTGAGCCAGTCAAATTGTTTGTGGTGATTTACATGGCCGGTTATTTGGTGCGGCACGGCGCCGAAGTGCGCACCTCTGTGCTGGGTTTTGTCAAGCCCATGCTGTTATTGGCGCTGGTGGCTTTGCTGTTATTGGCTGAGCCGGATTTTGGTGCGACGGTGGTGATCTCGGCAACGGTGATGGGTATGCTGTTTCTCGGTGGCGCACGTTTGTGGCCCTTTGCGGCATTGTTGGCGCTGGTCATATCCGCAGGCGCCGCATTAATTTTGTCATCACCGTATCGTCTGGAACGTATGACGGGCTTCATGAACCCGTGGGCAGATCCCTTTGATACCGGTTTTCAATTGACCCAGGCATTAATTGCGTTTGGCCGGGGTGAATGGTGGGGCGTCGGTTTGGGCGCCAGTGTCCAGAAATTATTTTATCTGCCAGAAGCGCATACCGATTTCCTGTTTGCGGTGTTGGCCGAAGAGTTGGGATTGCTCGGCTCATTAGCAGTGATCGCTTTATTTTGTTTGATTGTAGCGCGCGCCTATATGATTGGACGCGTGGCAGAACGGGGCGGTAATTTTTTTGCGGCGTATCTGGCATATGGTTTGGGCTTGTGGATTGGCCTGCAAGCGTTGATTAACATCGGCGTGAATATGGGTATGTTGCCTACCAAAGGTTTGACGTTACCGCTGATGAGTTATGGAGGCAGCAGTATTGTAGTGATGTGTGTCGCAATTGCATTGCTGTTACGCATCGCCCACGAGACACATTTTTCAAGTGCCGAGGCGCGCATGTCGGCGACTGGGTTGCATGTTGCGTCGCCCGTGAGATTATGACAGGTGAGATCATGACAGATACGGCCGTGAAATCCCATAACGTACAACGGGTGTTGATTATGGCGGGGGGCACTGGTGGGCATGTGTTTCCGGCGTTGGCCGTCGCCGAAACATTGCGTGCGCAAGGCGTTGAAGTGATATGGATGGGCACCCGCAAGGGACTGGAAGCCGATGTCGTTCCACGCGCTGGCTTTGATATGGAATGGGTATCTATCAGTGGATTGCGCGGCAAAGGATTGACGAGTTGGGTGTTGGCGCCTTTTAAATTGGCATGGGCAATGGCGCAGTCGCTGGCAATTATTATGCGCCGTCGTCCGATGATGGTGTTGGGCGTGGGTGGTTTTGTTACTGGCCCGGGTGGTTTTGTCGCCTGGTTGTTGCGCAAGCCGTTGGTGATTCATGAGCAGAACGCGGTAGCAGGCATGACTAATCGCTGGCTGTCCCATTGTGCTACTAAAGTGCTGGAAGCATTCCCCGGGACTTTTACTGCGCGCGCCAAAATTGTCTCGACAGGTAACCCGGTGCGCGCAGAAATTATGACTGTGCCATCACCTGAGCAGCGCATGGCAGGACGTACTGGAAAATTGAATATACTGGTGGTGGGCGGTAGTCTGGGTGCGCAGGCATTTAACCAGGTAGTGCCTGAAACGATTAAGCAGATGGTGCCACACTGCCGACCTGAAATATGGCATCAAGCGGGGAAACGTCATATTGATGTGGCTCGTGCCGCCTATCAACAGGCGGGTATGACAGCGGCGCGTGTGGAGCCGTTTATTGAGGACATGGCCGCCGCCTATGCCTGGGCCGATCTGGTGTTGTGCCGTGCAGGCGCGCTGACTATATCCGAGTTGGCGGCCGCAGGCGTGGCATCGATTCTGGTGCCGTATCCCTATGCGGTGGACGATCATCAAACGCATAACGCAGCCTATCTGGTACAGGCTGGCGCGGCATTGCTTATACCGCAATCACAGTTGAATGCGCAGACACTGGGCGCCGCGCTGAATAATTATTGCAACGGGCCGGATCAAGGGCGCGGGCGCTTGCTGAAAATGGCGATGGCGGCGCGGCAACTGGCAAAGCCCGACGCGACTCGTGACGTAGCGCAATGGTGTTTAGAGGTGGCGCGTACATGAGACGCATTAAACATATTCATTTTGTCGGCATTGGCGGCGCGGGCATGAGCGGCATCGCCGAGGTGCTGCTTAACCTGAATTATCAGGTGTCCGGTTCGGATATGCATGAAAGTGCCGCAACGCGCCGTCTCAGTAATTTGGGGATAAGTGTAAGCTTCGGCCACAGTGCCGCCGCAGTGAATAATTGTGATGTGGTCGTGACATCTACCGCCGTGCGTGACGATAATCCTGAAGTATTGGAAGCGCATCGTTTACGCATTCCCATTGTGCCGCGCGCTGAAATGTTGGCTGAGCTGATGCGTTTTCGTCAAGGTATCGCTGTCGCGGGCACGCATGGCAAGACCACCACCACCAGCCTGGTGGCCAGCTTGTTGGCGGAAGGTGGTCTTGATCCAACCTTTGTGATTGGTGGACGCCTTAACAGCATTGGCGGCAATGCGCGTCTGGGCACCGGGCAATATCTGGTGGCAGAGGCGGATGAAAGTGATGCCTCGTTTCTCTATTTGCAACCGATGATCTCCATTGTCACCAATATTGATGCTGACCACATGGAAACCTATGGTGGAGATTTTAATCGGTTACGCCAGACGTTCGTGGAATTTTTGCATCACTTGCCGTTTTATGGCCTCGCCGTATTGTGTGTGGATGATCCGGTAGTGCGGCAGATTCTGCCGCAGGTCACACGTCCGGTGGTGACGTATGGCATCGCCGATGACGGCGCCAATAACAGTATCAATAATGGCGACGCCGACATCATTGCCAGTGACATACAGCAAACCCAGGCGCGTACCTCGTTTACAGTGTCACGTCCCGACCAGCCCAATTGGCTGCATGTCACCTCCAATCTGGCGGGACGGCATAATGTACTTAACGCCCTGGCGGCCATTAGCGTGGCGCATGAAGTCGGTGTGTCAGATGATGCAATTTTGCGGGGACTGACTAACTTTCAAGGTGTGGGTAGACGCTTCCAGAGTTATGGTGAGCTTGCCACGCCTGCCGGTTCAGTGTTGATGATTGATGATTACGGCCATCACCCACGTGAAGTTGCCGCAACGCTGCAAGCGATTCGTGCGGGTTGGCCGAAGCGTCGGCTGGTGCTGGCCTTTCAGCCGCATCGCTATACACGCACACGGGATTTATTTGAGGACTTCACCAAAGTATTATCCGAAGTGGATGTGCTGGTGCTGATTGAAGTTTACGCCGCAGGTGAGGCGCCGATTGCGGGTGCTGATGGCCGTACGCTGTGCCGCGCAATCCGTGCGCGTGGGCACGCAGATCCGGTATTTATAGAGCGCGCGTCTGATCTGGCGCAGACGCTCGCCAGCGTATTGCATGATGGCGATGTTTTGCTGACTTTGGGCGCAGGCGATATTGGGGCGATGGCAGCCAGACTGCCGCAGCAGTTGCAAGGAGGCATCGCGTGATGCCCATGCAGAAACAACAACCAGCATTGCGTGGCATCCTGCTTCACAATGAACCCATGGCGCGCCATACCACCTGGCGCGTGGGCGGCCCGGCCCGGCAATTTTATCAGCCACAGGATGCGGATGATCTGGCTGTGTTTCTACAGCAGTTACCTGAAGAGGAACCGTTATTCTGGGTGGGCCTGGGCAGTAATTTATTGGTACGCGATGGTGGCATTCGCGGCACGGTGATTATGACATCGGGCACATTGAGTGGACTGGCTGTAGAACAGGATACCGTCACGGTGCGCGCCGAGGCTGGCGTGCCCTGTGCAAAAGTAGCACGCTTCAGCGCACGCCACGATCTGACGGGCATAGAATTTTTTGCCGGAATCCCGGGCACCGTGGGTGGTGCGTTGGCGATGAATGCAGGAGCCTTTGGCGGTGAAACCTGGCCGGTAGTACACGCGGTAGAAACACTGGATCGCAACGGTGTGCGTCACGTGCGCGCACCGGGTGATTATCAGATCAGCTATCGGCATGTGATTGGCCCCGCGAATGAATGGTTCATTGCTGCGCACTTTAATTTAAAAAAAGGTGAGGGTGCCGCCAGCATGGCGCAAATCAAGGAGCTGTTGGAAAAGCGTAATCGTACCCAGCCCACCAATCAGCCCAGTTGTGGTTCGGTATTTCGCAACCCGCCGGGCGATCATGCCGCTCGCCTGATTGAAGCCAGTGGTTTGAAGGGTGCCTGTATAGGCGGCGCTTGTGTGTCTGCCAAACACGCCAATTTTATTGTTAATACGGGCACGGCAACCGCCGCCGATATTGAGATGCTGATAGCGCGGGTAGCTGAAACGGTGGAGCGTGAGCGCGGAATTAAACTGATCCGTGAAGCCCATATTATTGGAGAGTTTCAAGACGCTGAGGTGAGACATGAATAACAATAATTCAAGGCACGCAAGCCATTCCCAGGATTTCGGCAAGGTTGCGGTATTGTTTGGCGGTTGGTCGGGTGAGCGCGAAGTATCGCTGAAAAGTGGCAATGCGGTAGTGCAGGGATTACAGCGGCGCGGTGTCGATGTGCATGGTGTTGATGCGGATAAAAATGTATTGGAAAAATTAGCCGCAGGAAAATTTGACCGGGTTTTTATCGCGCTGCATGGGCGTGGTGGCGAAGATGGCGTAATGCAGGGCGCGCTAGAAGTGCTGGGTGTGCCGTATACCGGCAGCAAGGTGCTGGGTTCGGCGCTGGGTATGGATAAGCTGCGCGCCAAGCGTTTGTGGGTAAACGCAGGTCTGCCCACGCCCACTTTCAGGATAATGGATGAGCATACGGATTTGCCCGGACTGGCCCGGGAGCTTGGGTTGCCATTGATTATTAAGCCGGTGCATGAAGGCTCAAGCCTGGGTGTTGCCAAAGTTACGCACATTGATGAACTTGCCGCCGCGTGGCAAGCCGCGCGCACGCTGGATAACGCGGTATTGGCAGAGCGTTGCATTAAAGGCGGGGAATATACCGCCACGATTCTTGGCAACGAAGTATTGCCGCTGATACGCATAGATACGCCCCATGCCTTTTATGATTACCACGCCAAATATCTTGCCAGCGACACACGTTATTTATGTCCGTGTGGTCTCGACGCCTTGAGTGAACAGACCATGCAGACCATAGCGATGCAGGCATTCCAGGCGCTGGATTGCAGTGGTTGGGGGCGCGTTGATTTTATGCGTGATGAGCAAGGGCATCCGTGGTTGATAGAAGTTAATACCGTGCCCGGTATGACGGACCACAGCTTGGCGCCGATGGCCGCACGCCAGGCAGGCATTGAGTTTGATGAATTGGTATGGAAAATTTTAGAGACCACCTTATAGCACTATGTTTGGCACGTTATTTAAAAAGGTAAATAAAACCAATCGCCGTCTTGGGCAACCAGAAGAGACGGGTAGCGTACAGCGTTTTCGCTTGCATATGGCGGCGATAACTGTAGCTGGTGGTGCGCTAGTTGCTTTGGTTATATGGGGCGGCATGATGCTGGAAGATCCACGCACCTTGCCCATCACCAGTGTAGAGATTCAGGGTGAGTTTCATTATCTGGAAAAACAGCAAATACAGCAGGCGCTGAACGGGCGGCTGGAGGCTGGATTTTTCAATGTTGATGTTGATGCGATACGCGATATATTGCTTGATATTCCCTGGGTAAATGCGGCAACAGTGCGGCGCGTCTGGCCGGATACGTTACAGATTGGAGTGGTAGAGCAACTGCCGATCGCACGCTGGATCGCAGGCGGACTGGTGAACAACCAGGGGCAATTGTTTTTCCCCTTGCCTGAAACCTATCCGCCAGATTTGCCTGAACTGCAGGGGCCAGTTGATAGTCAGGCTGTAGTGGCGATGCGCTATAGGGAAATGGAGAAGGAGTTAGAGCCGCTTGCATTACATATTAACCGTATCGTGCTGGACGAGCGGCGCTCCTGGAAAATTGAGCTTAATAGTGGCGTAACGCTATTGCTGGGACGTGCCAATGATAATGCGCGCTTGACACGCTTCACGCGACTTTACCCGGTCGCCCTGGCGGCGCGTGCGGCAGATATAGAGCAGGTAGACTTACGCTACACCAATGGATTTTCAGTCCGCTGGAAAACATAGTCAGGATAGTGGGCCATGTTTTTTTATATAAAATTTAAAATATAGGTTTTTCGGGATAAATAGATTTAGATGTCAAAAAGATCAGAGAAAGATTTGGTTGTAGGCCTGGATATCGGAACGTCCAAGGTAGTGGCGATTGTCTGCGAAATTAATGCGGACGGGCAGGTTGAAATTATTGGCATCGGCTCGCACCCTTCCCGTGGTTTAAAAAAAGGTGTGGTAGTCAATATTGAATCGACGGTGCAGTCAATCCAGCGTGCCGTTGAAGAGGCAGAGTTGATGGCCGGGTGTCAGATCCACTCGGTTTATGCAGGTATTGCGGGTAGCCACATCCGCAGCTTGAATTCGCATGGCATCGTCGCAATTCGTGATAGCGAAGTGACTGCGGCGGATGTGGATCGGGTGATTGATGCGGCGCGTGCGGTGGCGATTCCCGCCGATCAGAAAATACTGCACATCCTGCCGCAGGAATTTATTATTGACCATCAGGAAGGTATTCGTGAACCGATTGGTATGTCGGGCGTGCGTTTGGAAGCAAAGGTACACATTGTTACGGGTGCGGTGAGTGCGGCCCAGAATATTGTCAAATGCGTGCGTCGCTGCGGTCTGGAAGTTGATGACATCATCCTCGAACAGCTCGCCTCCAGCTATGCGGTATTGACGGAAGATGAGAAAGAATTAGGTGTGTGCCTGGTGGATATTGGCGGCGGCACAACGGACATCGCAATATTTATTGATGGCGCCATTCGCCATACGGCGGTGATCCCGATCGCAGGTGATCAGGTGACTAACGACATTGCCGTGGCATTGCGCACGCCCACCCAGTTTGCGGAGGAAATTAAAATAAAATACGGCTGCGCACTGCGGCAGTTGGCGAATGCTAATGAAAGTATCGAAGTGCCCAGTGTGGGGGATCGGCCCCCGCGACGGTTAGCGCGGCAAACGCTGGCCGAAGTGATTGAGCCGCGCTATGAAGAATTGCTGAGCCTGGTGCAGGCTGAGTTGCAACGCAGTGGTTATGAAGGGTTGGTTGCCGCTGGCGTTGTGTTGACGGGGGGCACCGCAAAAATGGAGGGGGTTATTGAGCTTGCCGAAGAAGTTTTTCATCTGCCGGTACGGCTGGGATTGCCACAAAACGTCATGGGATTAGCCGACGTAGTGCGTAATCCCATCCATGCAACAGGTGTGGGACTTTTGTTATTTGCTTGTCAAAATCGTGCGGCAAATCGGGGAGCGGACGCAAAGGTCCGGGACGGTGTCAAGGGCGTGTGGGGAAGAATGAAGGGTTGGTTTCAGGGCAGTTTTTAATAGGTTTTATTCAGGTACTATGCAGTAGGTTAAGGAGATAACGCCATGTTTGAATTGTTGGATGCGTACAGTCAGAATGCAGTAATCAAGGTTATTGGCGTAGGCGGTGGTGGCAGTAATGCCGTGGAACACATGCTTGCGGCCAATATTGATGGCGTGGATTTTATTTGCGCCAACACCGATGCGCAGGCATTGAAAAACTCTGCCGCACGTACTGTGTTGCAGTTGGGAGGTAGTGTCACCAAAGGTTTGGGTGCCGGCGCCAATCCCGATGTGGGCCGGCAAGCTGCACTGGAAGACCGTGAGCGTATTATGGAGCTGATACGCGGCACCGATATGCTGTTTATTACCGCCGGTATGGGCGGTGGCACGGGCACGGGCGCCGCGCCTATTGTGGCGCAAATCGCCAAGGAAATGGGCATCCTGACCGTGGCGGTGGTTACCAAACCGTTCCCCTTTGAAGGCGCCAAGCGCATGAGAGTTGCACAGGCGGGAATTAAAGAGCTGACACAATATGTTGACTCATTGATTACCATTCCCAATGAAAAACTTCTGTCAGTGTTGGGCAAGGGCGTGTCGTTGCTGGATGCGTTCCGCTCCGCCAACAATGTTCTATTGGGCGCGGTACAAGGCATCGCCGAATTGATCACCCGCCCGGGTTTGATCAACGTCGACTTTGCAGACGTTCGTACTGTAATGTCTGAAATGGGCATGGGCATGATGGGTTCCGGCTCTGCCAGTGGTGCAGACCGCGCACGGCGTGCTGCTGAAGCCGCCGTCGCCAGTCCGTTGCTCGAAGACATTAATTTGTCGGGTGCGTGCGGTATTCTGGTGAATGTTACAGCGGGTCTGGATATGACGATCGGTGAATTTGAAGAAGTTGGAAATATCATTAAAGAATTTGCTTCTGAGAACGCTACAGTGGTAGTAGGTACCGTGATTGATCCTGAGATGCAGGGAGATCTGCGTGTTACCGTGGTAGCAACGGGTCTCGGCGGTCGTCATGAAGAAATAGCCGAAAAACCCATCAAGCTGGTATACCAGCAGGGTGGGCAGGGCGCCACACCGGCTTCCCACGCCGAACACGTTGCGGTGCAGGCTACCCTGGCAGGTTTTAACGAACTCGACTACGGTAAATTGGACCGGCCTACGGTGATGCGTAATCAGCAGGTGGTTGCCGGGCGCCACGCACGTGCGGTGAATCTTGATGCCAACCTTGATTACCTGGATATTCCGGCGTTTTTACGCCGCCAGGCCGACTGAGGTAGCAAGAGGACAGGCGCGCAGCTTTGCGACGAATTCCTCTTCATGGGTTCGTCGCAAGAGTGTGCGTGCCGCAGTCCCTGCTGGCAACATACAGCTACCTACTCTGTGATGGTGGTGTTGCGCCGGAGGACACCATGTTGTTTTTTTGATACAGTTTTCTACAGTTCTGTCAGATTTCTAGGCGGTTGTTTTAAGCTGTGATAGCATGAAGATGGTGAATTAGGTAACTCTTGGGGTCTGATGAGACGGCGTTCCGGCGTCTGACTGGACGGCGCTGAAGAGCGATACCGCAGTTTTTATCCTTGATAGACAAGGGCGAACTGAAAATGCGTAGATACTCTGTGTAAGATGTAAGTATATGCCATTTTCGTCGCCGTTTCATTAAGGGGTAGTTCGCGTCATATCCTTGATTGAGATCTTAAGCAGATCGCGGGAGTGTCCTTATGAATTATACGTATTTAGAGTGTTGGTAAAATGACCAGACAGCGTACCTTAAAGAATGTCATTCGGGCGACAGGCGTGGGGCTGCATTCCGGCGAAAAAGTTTATTTAACATTACGTCCCGCAGCTGTCAATACCGGTATTGTGTTTCGGCGCATCGACCTTGATCCGCCCGTTGAAATTAATGCGCGCCCCGAAAATGTTGGGGATACGCGCCTGTCTACTACGTTGCGTAACGGTGCCGCCACTGTTTCCACCGTGGAGCATTTATTATCAGCGTTTGCCGGTTTAGGTATCGATAACGCCTATGTGGATCTAAGCGCGCCCGAAGTGCCCATCATGGACGGTAGTGCGGGTCCCTTCGTGTTCCTTATCCAGTCGGCGGGTATTGAAGAGCAAAATGCGGCCAAGCGATTTATCCGTATCAAGCGCTCCACGATCGTGAAAGAAGGCGACAAATGGGCGCGTTTTGAGCCTTTTGACGGTTTTAAAGTCGCTTTCGGCATAGATTTTGACCACCCCGCTTTTACAGGCCGCCGCCAGGAAGTGGAGGTGGATTTTTCACGCACCTCGTTTGTTAAAGAAGTGAGCCGCGCGCGCACTTTTGGGTTTATGCGCGATATCGAAATGTTGCGCAGCAACAAGCTGGCCTTGGGCGGTAGCCTGGATAACGCCATTGTCGTTGACGATTACCGTGTGCTTAACGAAGAAGGTCTGCGTTATGACGATGAGTTCGTAAAGCATAAAGTGTTAGACGCAGTGGGCGATCTTTATCTGCTTGGCCATAGCTTGATCGGCGCATTTAGCGGATACAAGTCGGGGCACCAATTGAATAACCGCTTGTTGCGTGCCTTGCTGGCAGATGAAAGCGCGTGGGAAATCGTGACCTTTGAAGGCAGCAAATCTGCGCCCGTCTCATTTTCGCAGGTGCTTGCGGCCACTTGATGATGTTGTAGTTTGCGCATGTATTTTAGCGCGGGTTTGTATCCTTTCCATGCCGCGCCAAGCGCTGTAGCGCGACTTTCAGGCGGTCATCGCTGATGTCGCTGGCGATACTGTCCAGCAACTGGGCGGTTTTCCCGGACATATGGGCATGCCTGATTTTTTCTGGGCGCCTAATCGCCGCGTTATGCGGTCGCACTTTCACTTCAATAGCATTCAGCCCCGGCACGCCGCGCTGGCGTAATTGCTGCAACAGCACGCGGCTGCTGTAGCGTAACTTCAGCGCCCATGCCGATGAGTCCGCATGCAATATCAGTATATTATCCCGCAGGTTGGCTACCTGGCAATGTTGGTTCAGCGGCGCCGGAATGCAGCCACGCAAGGTACGGTTGAGCGCCTCCAGGCGCTGGGTATGGTTAAGCACCGCCTGGAAAGTATCAGGACTTCGCTTCAATACATCGGGATTCCGCTTTAATATACCGGGATTCCCCTCCAACAATTGCACGATATTTTTCAGTGTGCCCACGCTCTAATTTTTCAATGTATTCATATGTGCAGATTTCTGCAAAGACCCTTATAATGTCAGATTATCCTGAAAACGGTTTTGATCGTGGTTTTCAGGATTATGTCCACTTCCATAAACACAACGAGGGCGAGAGAATAGCCAGCCCGGCCTGCCCAACATATTAGGGTAAGGCCAAGGCACGGCGGATTCATCGTTTTATCATTATATATGGTTACAAAATTCCTGAGTAAACTGTTTGGTAGCCGTAACGACCGCCTGGTGAAAACCATGCAAGGCAATGTGGCGCGCATTAACGCGCTCGAGCCTCAATTTGCGGCTTTGTCTGACGATGACTTGCGGGCCAAGACGGATGAGTTTCGCAAACGCCTGACATCTGGCGAAGATCTCGACAAACTGCTGCCCGAGGCTTTTGCCACGGTACGTGAGGCGGGCAAACGCGCGTTAAACATGCGCCACTTTGATGTGCAGCTTATCGGCGGCATGGTATTGCATTCAGGCAAGATTGCAGAAATGCGCACCGGTGAAGGAAAAACCCTGGTGGCGACCCTGGCGGCGTATCTGAATGCTTTGCCGGGCACGGGCGTGCATGTGGTTACAGTTAATGATTACCTGGCACGGCGTGACTCGGCGTGGATGGGTCGTCTCTATGGTTTTCTCGGGCTGACGACCGGTGTGATTTTGTCCGGTCAGGATAATGATGCCAAGCGCGCGGCGTATGCGGCAGACATTACCTACGGCACCAATAACGAATTTGGCTTTGATTATCTGCGCGATAACATGGCCTTCAGTCCCGAAGACCGTGTGCAACGCAAATTAAATTACGCGATTATCGACGAAGTAGATTCGATTTTAATTGATGAGGCGCGCACGCCGTTGATTATTTCGGGTCCCACTGATGATAACTCGGAGTTGTACAAAAAGATCAATGTTCTGATTCCAAAGCTGGTCAAGCAACAAACCGAAGATGGGCCGGGCGATTATGCAGTAGATGAAAAAGCGCGCCAGGTACACATCACCGAGGAAGGTTTTGGTCATGCTGAAGAGTTGCTGGCCGCTGCGGGTCTGCTTGCCGAAAATGAAAGTTTATATGACGCCGCCAATATCAGCCTGATGCACCATTTGAATGCCGCATTGCGTGCGCACGCGTTGTATTTCCGCGATGTCGCCTACATTGTAAAAGATGGCGAAGTCATTATCGTTGATGAATTCACGGGCCGCGTCATGCCAGGCCGTCGCTGGTCTGAAGGTTTGCACCAGGCGGTGGAAGCCAAAGAAGGGGTGCGGATCCAGAACGAAAACCAGACCATGGCGTCCATCACCTTTCAAAACTATTTCCGGCTCTACAATAAATTATCCGGCATGACGGGTACTGCCGATACCGAGGCCTATGAATTTCAGCAGATTTATAGCCTGGAAGTGGTAGTGATTCCCACCAACCGCAGCATGGTGCGCAAAGATCATGGCGACTTGATTTATCTTACCGCCAAAGAAAAATTTGCGGCGATCATTGAGGATATCAAGGAGTGTCAGGGGCGCGGTCAACCGGTGCTGGTCGGCACGACCTCCATCGAAACGTCTGAATATTTATCGCGCCTGCTCACGGAACAGAAAATTCAGCATGAAGTATTGAATGCCAAGCAACATGCGCGTGAAGCGGAAATTGTTGCACAGGCAGGCCGCCCCAATATTGTTACCATCGCCACCAATATGGCGGGTCGCGGTACGGACATTGTATTGGGTGGCAGCCTGGAGTCCGAGTTGGCTGCGTTGCATGAAGCTGACGAAAAACCGGATGACGAGAAAATAGCGCAGATACGTGCGCAATGGCAAACGCGTCATGCCGAAGTGGTGGCGTTAGGTGGCCTGCATATTATCGGCACCGAGCGCCATGAATCACGACGTATTGATAATCAGTTGCGCGGCCGTTCCGGCCGTCAGGGCGATCCAGGTTCGACGCGTTTTTACCTGTCGCTGGAAGACAATCTGATGCGTATTTTTGCTTCGGATCGGGTGTCTGCCATCATGCAGAAACTCGGCATGCAGGAAGGCGAGGCGATTGAGCATCCCTGGGTGAGCAAGGCCATTGAAAATGCACAGCGCAAGGTTGAAGGCCACAACTTTGACATTCGCAAGCAATTGCTGGAATACGATGACGTCGCCAACGATCAGCGCAAAGTGATTTACGAACAGCGCAATGAACTGATGGAAACCGGCGATGTTTCTGCCACGATCCAGGCGATTCGCAACGATGTTCTCACGGCAGTGATTGATCAGTTCATCCCGCCGCAAAGCCTGGATGAGCAATGGGACATTCCTGGGCTGCAAACCGCACTGGAAGCTGAGTTTGGTTTGCGTCTCGATATTGCAGGCTGGCTGCATGCCGACGACACATTGCACGAAGAAATTTTGCGCAAGCGTATTTTCGATGAACTGGAAAAAGCGTACACGGATAAAGAGGCTACAGCGGGTAGTGCGGTGATGCGCCACTTTGAAAAAGCGGTGATGTTGCAGGTGCTCGATACGCACTGGAAAGACCATCTCGCGGCAATGGATCATTTGCGCCAGGGTATACATCTGCGCGGTTATGCGCAAAAGAATCCCAAGCAGGAATACAAGCGTGAAGCGTTTGAAATGTTTGGCATGATGCTGGAAAAGATCAAGCGCGAAGTGATCAGCCTCTTGTCTAAAGTCCAGGTGCGTGCTGAGGCAGATGTGCAAGCGGTTGAAGAACAGCGGCGTGTCCATGCCCCCATGCGTTTTGAGCACGCCCAGGTTGCAGCCATGACCACCCATGCGGAAGGGACAGAAGAAGATGCGCCTGTGGGCAGTGAGGAGCACCATGAACCCTTTGTGCGCGGTGGCCGCAAAATAGGCCGCAATGAACCGTGTCACTGCGGCTCTGGGCAGAAATATAAAAACTGTCATGGCAAGCTCGCATAACCGGTTTTATTGATAGATTTTAGAGTGGAAGATTATGGCCGTAGGATTAACAGGTTTGCCTGATATGGTTCCGGTGCCAGGCATTCGCCTGGGTACCGCGCGTGCCGGAATTAAAAAACCTGATCGGCGTGATCTAGTTATCATTGAAATTGCGGCGGGCGCGCACAGTGCTGCGGTGTTCACGCGCAATGCTTTTTGCGCGGCTCCGGTGGTGGTGGCGCGTAATCATCTTGCATTAACTTCACCGCGCTATTTATTGATTAATACCGGCAATGCCAATGCGGGTACGGGTGAGTCTGGGCTGCGTGATGCGCAGCGTTGTTGTGAAGCCATGGCGCAGGTGGCGGGCTGTGTTGCAGCCGAGGTATTGCCGTTTTCTACCGGCGTGATTGGCGAGCCACTGCCAGTGCAGCGCATTGTCGCCGGATTACCCGCCGCCTATGCGAGCCTGAGCGTTACCGGGTGGGACGATGCTGCGCACGGCATTATGACCACCGACACCGTTGCCAAGGGTTCATCGCGCCAGGTGCAGATCAACGGGCACACGGTCACCGTCACCGGCGTTGCCAAAGGTTCGGGCATGATCCGCCCGGATATGGCGACCATGCTGGCATTTGTCGCAACAGATGTGGCGTGTGATACGCAGGTGTTGCAGCAATGTTTGAATGACGCCGTTGAAAAATCATTTAATCGCATTACCGTGGATGGTGACACCTCAACTAATGATGCCTGTGTGTTGATTGCTACAGGTCATGCTGACGCGCCTATTAACAGCGTCACCAGCGTAGCCTATAAGATTTTTTGTGATGCTGTCACTGAAGTATGCACTGAGCTGGCGCAAGCGGTCGTCCGCGATGGCGAAGGCGCTACGAAATTAATAACCGTTGACGTGCAGGGTGGCGCCAGCGATGAGGAATGCGCGCAGGTGGCTTATGCCGTCGCTCATTCTCCTTTGGTGAAAACAGCATTTTTTGCCAGCGACCCTAACTGGGGGCGTATTCTCGCTGCGGTAGGTCGCGCCGGAGTGACGAATCTTGATGTGTCACGGATTGACGTCTATCTGGATGACGTGTGCATTGTTCAGAACGGCGGCCGCGCACCTACTTACAGTGAAGATTTGGGCCAGCAAGTAATGAAGCGTGATGAGATTACGGTGCGCATTCTGCTGGGGCGTGGCAATCACCACACCCAGGTGTGGACCTGTGATTTTTCTTATGATTACGTGCGTATCAATGCTGAGTATCGAAGCTAAAAACCTGTTTAAGGTATTGCTGTATCCTTTGGTCGAGATTTGAAAAAATTCAAAGGATGTTATTAGTACGGCTAATCCAGGCTCTATATTATGCGTATTGCATTGTTGGAAGATGATCCTGATCAAGTGGCATTATTGCAGATGTGGTTGCATGACGCGGGTCACGCTTGCCATGTGTTTGGCACGGGTGAGCAGTTGTTGCAATCTTTGGCCAGGGACACCTTTGATTTGCTGTTGGTCGACTGGGAGCTTCCGGGGCTTAGTGGTGTTGAGGTGGTTGCGCGTATTCGCGAGCGGCTTGATTGGCATATCCCTATCCTGTTTGTGACTGCGCGTGACCGCGAGGAAGATATTGTGCAGGCGTTGCAGGCGGGCGCCGATGACTACATGATCAAGCCAACAAGGCAGATGGAAATGCTGGCGCGTATTAATGCGTTGCAGCGGCGTGGCGGGGCAGATGAGACGGTAGAGTATGCCCCGTATAGATTTATTCGCGCTATTCACTCAGTTACCCGCAACGAACTGGCTATCCAGCTTACCGCCAAGGAATATGACTTGGCCGAGTTTCTGTTCCGCCATGCAGGAAAGTTGCTGAGCCGTGGCCATATTTTAGAAAGCGTGTGGGGTCAGCGCGCTGACTTGAACACGCGCACAGTCGATACGCATATCAGCCTGATCCGGCAGAAACTCGATATTGCGGTGCATAATGGTTGGCAGATCAGCACGGTTTATCGGCATGGTTATCGCCTGGAGCAGACCGGTAAAAATGGTTAATAAAAAAATTCGCATAAAAAGATCCCCCTTGCGGGGGATAAGAGGGAGTAATATCACCGCCTGGATTTCAACAGGTCCCTGATATCAGTTAACAGCCGTTCCTCTGCGGAAGGTGGTGGAGGTATGGGGGGCGCTGATGGCGCAGCTTGCTCTTTCTTTTTGAGCGAATTGATTGCATTGATTACCATGAAGATGGCGAAAGCTATGATTGTGAAATCGATGATTGTCTGCAGAAATTTTCCGTACTTGATGGCGACCGCCGCAGTGCTTGTGGTGGCTGCCTGCAAGGTGAACGCCAGGTCGGAAAAATTAACCCCACCGATAAGTATGCCAATCGGCGGCATGATTACATCTTCCACTACAGAAGATACAATCTTGCCAAATGCTGCGCCGATGACGATACCTACGGCCATATCAACCACATTGCCTTTGATGGCAAATGCTTTAAACTCTTGTAGCATACTCATTGCGCATCCTCCAATTAGAACCCGTATACCAGGGTTACTGCCGTTTCAGTATCCATGTCCTTCACTGAAGCAGGTACTTCAGAAACATGTCTGGCGGTAAACGAAAGTTTCATCGCCAGGCTGCCCACCAACTGTGCTGTCAGCGCCGTTACTGATCGGGTAATGGTGGTGTCGCTACCGATTTCAGTAGCCAGGTCTTCGCTCAAAGAAGCGGATGGGCTGAATTTCCATAGCAGTTTCCCGCCGATATAACCCATAAACTCATTTTCCGATGGGCTGTTGCGTAACTGCGTTTGCCGTGCGCCTGGACCAGCCTCAAGATCCAATGTCAGGTTGTCCTGGCTGATAACACGGTAGCCATAACCTAGCGCTTCACTGGTGCGGTAGTCGAAGCCGGCAAACCGGTCATTCTCGTAACTCACGAGACCAAATGCATAACTACGCCCGTCAAATTTGTAATCACTCTTGCCAGATAGCGCATAACGTTCGCCAGTAGTGCGTGTGGCGTCTGAGGTATTCAGTGCGTCAAATTTAGCGGTATGACGCCATTTGTCCTGCTCATGCACTACGCCGGCACGGGCTTTGATGGAGGTGGTTTCAGTGTTGCCACTGGTTGACACAATGCCCAGTTCGGCACTACCTTTCCAGGGTTGAGCGGACTCTGCGGCAATTAATTGACCGGTACTGCCTAATAAAATTATCAGTGCAATATTATTTTTTAAAAACATATGTATCTCCTTGTTTATAAAGTTTGGGACGGCTTACACAGGTAAAGCATCTCCTGTGTAGCCGTTTATCCCTGTTGATATGTGTCCGTAATGTTAGTTCTGCAATATATGCAATTCAACGCGGCGATTCTGCGCGCGTCCTGCCGCAGTGTTATTGTCCGCGACGGGATTGGCTGCGCCGTAACCTTTGGCGGTCAGTTGCTCTGCCTTTACGCCATGGCTAATCAGGTAGTTTGCAACTGCCTGGGCACGTTTTTGAGACAGCTTCTGATTTGCGGCCGCAGCGCCACGATTGTCAGTATAGCCGCCTACTTCAATCGCTATTTCAGAGCGGCGTGACAAGGTATCCGCTACGCCATTGAGAATGCCAATGGAATTGCTGGTCAAACGATCCGATGAAGTTTCAAAGTTGACGCCTTTAAGAATGATGACTTCAGGAATCTCGCAGCCATTGTTATCTACCTTGGCATTGGCTTTGCTGTTTGGGCAGCGATCCTGGCTGTCAACCACGCCATCGTTATCGCTATCTGCCTCACAGCCTTGGACATTCACTTTGGCGCCTGCCGGGGAATTGGGGCAACGATCCTGGCTATCCACTACGCCATCACCATCATTGTCCAATTCACAGCCTTGCGCATTAACTTTCGTGCCAGCAGGGGAGCTTGGGCAGCGGTCTTTGCTATCCGCTATGCCGTCACCATCGCTATCAGCCGGCTGGGTGGCAGGTGCTGGCGCGACAAATGCCGCTGCCACAGCAACAGGTGCAATAACCGGAGCAGGCTTGATCTTGCTTCCCAACGGTATCGCCAGCCCCAGATTGAATACCCAATCCCCAAAACTTTTCTGGCTTGCAACTGAATAATCATCAAAGTCAACGCGGTAGCGTGCATCGGCACGTAAGGCCAAGCCGTTGCCGGTAAGATCTGTTTCGAAGCCAATGCCGGCATTAACCATTGCGTTGACACTTTGGCCGACGGTTTTCGTAGTTAAAGCACCAACGCCAACCACGGCGTAAGGTGAAAAGCTTGCGTCACGGCCGAAGAAGTAAAGCGCATCAAGCCCCAGGCCTTTTTGTTTGTACTTGCCCGAGCCGTTTTTAAAATCCATGCTATCCGCGACCAGATTCGCTTCAATATCCCACGATTCGTTGAGTGCCTTGCTTATGCCAAGACGGAACCCCAGATCATTATCAGCATTGCGATCCTTGTCGGCCTTGATGTAGCTGAGCGCTGGAGTAACATGCCAACGATCGTCAAGCCCACCTGCATTAACCGGGGCATATATTGATAATGCTGATGCGATAGTTAATATTGGAACCATATATTTTTTTATCATCATTGTTCTCTCAGTTTAGTTTTTATGAAATCTGATGGCTATTTCTCCAAAAGAAGGGGGTCACTATAGTGAGATGATTGATATTCAGCAATACATAAAACAATGAATTAAAAAACCTTAACAATTATGAAAAATATTATTCAGGATGTTATTATCTTTGGGGATTGGATTGCATAGCTTGTGTTACCTGGACCGGCTACTTTATTGATTATCAATGCGCTGATTGTTTTTTTTGCCATTTGTATGGATTTCTGGCAATTTATGGCGTTGCCGCGCGGCGATCATGCTTTTAATGAAGGCGTGAAATTTAGTTGTGTCAAAAGGTTTGGTGAGAAAGTGCATCGCACCAAATGCCAGCGCCTGATAGCGTATAAAATTTTCCTGCCGCGAGCTGAGCATAAGTATTGGTGTATCGGTTTTGCCTTCAAGGGCGCGAAACTGGCGGATAAATGCCATGCCGTCCAGTTTTGGCATCAAGTAATCAACAATCACCAGATCGGGATCATTATGCATGCACCACCCCAGGGCTTCTGTGGGTAATGAAAAACAAAGTATTTCATAGTCACCCATATTCTCGAGCGTGGCGCGCACCAATGCCAGGAACTCTGTGTCATCATCAATAATTGCTATTTTCATGTTAACTCTCTAATAAGGCCACCTGTCTCAATCAGTCGGTCGGGATGGCCTGTGTCGGGAATGTTTCTTTATGATAAACGTTAAACGTGGATTTGTTTGATAAGTTTTGTTAAACCTCCCAGATCCTGAGTTAAGCCGGATTTTTATGGTTGAGAGTTATAGTAGACTTTAGGGCATGTGAAGAAATAAGTCTTACATTTGAACGGCGCTCACGGGATGCCCTGCAAGGCGCCGCCTCTCTTTGTCTAGTGTAATAACGTGTGGCCGCGCCAATGAATAATTGCCAAATATTACTTTCCTTTTTGCGTCTATCAGGCCAGTATCCATCGCGTTTTTTTTGGCTGCCAATGATTTTGTTGGCGACACATGTCCAGGCTGATACCACCACTTGGGCATATACTGTACGTCAAGGTGATACCCTGATTGCCATATCCAACAACTATCTGGAACGCCCCAATGAGTGGGTGAAATTGCAAAATATCAATCGCATTAAAAACCCAAAACGACTTCCGCCGGGGCTGCAGCTATATATCCCTGTTGAGCTGCTGAAGCTTCAGGAAACGGTTGCTAAAGTGGTGCGGGTGCAGCGTGAGGTAGAAATTATTTCTGCGGTGGGCGGGGTGTATTTTTCCGCCGAGCCCGGGGCGTCACTGCACAGGGGGGATAAAATACGTACCGGCAAAGACAGTAACATCACACTGCGTTTTGCCGATGGTTCGCGCCTGATGGTCATGGAAAATAGTGAGGTGACACTCAATGTGATGACTGTCTATGGAAAATCTGATGTTATGAACACTCGCATACAGTTACAAAAAGGCCAGGTTGAAACCCAGGTGGCGCCACTGAAAGGCCCAGCGGCACATTATAAAATCATCACGCCAGTAATCGCTGTTGGCGTGCGTGGTACGGATTTTCGTGTGAGCGCGGATGCGAATGCCAAAGTATCACGCAGTGAGGTATTGCATGGGGCTGTGGCCGTTGAGGGCGAAGGCACGCAACTGTCTGTACCCGCCGGATTCGGCACATTGGCTGAGGCAGGTAAGCCGCCATTACCGCCTGTCGCCTTATTGAAAGAGCCGGATTTGACTGACCTGCCCACGTTGTTGCGGCATGTTCCATTGCAGTTTAACTGGCGTGCTTTGGAGGGTGCTTTTTCCTACCGCGCCCAAGTATACGCAGACAAAGAATTTCAAGATCTCTTGCTGGATGGCCTATTCAGTAACAGTGAGGCGAAATGGCCGGACCTGCCGGACGGTAATTATTTCTTGCGCGTGCGTGCCATTGATACACAAGGTTTGGAGGGATTAAATGCTGGCCGTGCCTTTACGCTGAACGCGCGCCCCGTGCCACCTTTTATCAGTGCGCCGACAGACAAGGGAATGTTTTATGGTGATCAGGTGCAATTCCAGTGGACTCCACCCGAAAATGCCGAAGCCTATCATATTCAGGTTGCATCAAACGGGGAATTTACCACGCCGGTTGTAAACATGGTTGATTTGAAAGACTTGCAATACACGGCGATGCTAGCCCCGGGTGAATATTATTGGCGTATCGCCAGCCGTATCGGCTCCGATGATGAGGGTCCGTTTAGCGATGCGCGATCATTCACGCTGAAGTCGATACCGGCCGCACCAATTATTTCACCACCACACATCGACAGTAAGAAAATGACGTTTCAGTGGCCGGCGGGCGAGGCAGGTTATAAGTATCAATTCCAATTGGCGCGTGATGAAGGTTTTCATGACATGCTTGCCGATAAACTCCTCAGTGACGCCAGCATTATTTTAGCCAATCCTGGTACGGGTAATTATTTTATGCGTGTCAAAGCAATAGATGCGGATGGCTTTTCAGGATCTTTCGGCGCATCCCAACAGATACAGATTCCACGAAATGTGCCATGGTGGTTGACCATTCCTGTATTGTTATTCTCTCTAATGCTATAAAACTCAAAGTTCGGTAGAAAATAGGTGCTTCCTTGATGATGTGGTGGATGACATGGCGGCGCCTCATTATGGTGATCAGTGCGGCGCTGTTCATTACGGTGCTCGCCAGCCAGGCTACCCTCTATAAGCAGATGGATTTGTGGCTGGCGGAAACCACGCAACAACCGTTAGTTGCAAAAGATTTTTATTTCACCGATACCGTGGTTGTCGATATAGATGAAGACTCCATGGCGCGGCTTTCCTCCGAGTTTGGCGCATGGCCCTATAAGCGGGATGTCTACAGCCTGGTCACTGACTATCTCAAAGATGCTGGCGCCAAAACCATTGTTTATGACATTCTCCTTTCCGAGCCGCGTGAAGGAGATGGGTCATTCGCACTATCCATGCAGCGTACAGGCAACGTTATTTTATCTGGGGTGGCATTGCCGTTTGCGCCAAAACGGGATGCTGGATACCACGCGCAATTGACAGCATTGGCCTGGCCAATCAGTAGTGCTATTCCCGGTAAACATTGGGATGACATGACATTGCCGAGGATGGAGTTTACTCCAATATCCGCCAAGCAGGTGCGGGTTGGTATAATTAATGTTGTTCCTGACGTGGACGGTATACTGCGTCGCATCCCGTTATTTCATGAGAGTTACGGCAAGTATCTGCCTAATGCCGCATTGGCCGCGTTATTTGTTCATCAACCGTATCCCGCCGTGAAATATCTGCCTGATGGCCAGCGCTTACAAATAGGGGAATATTCCTGGCCGGTCACTGACAGCGGTGAGATTATTTTGCAACATCCAAAAAATGCAGACCCATTTTTGGTAATGCCTTTTTACAAGCTGGTGTTTGCGGCGCTTGGCATGCCAGGTTATGCCATATCCCGTGATGAAATCGAGGGGAAAACGATTTTTATTGGCAGCGCCACAGCAATTTTGGGTGACTATTCTGTCACCCCCCATGGCATCAAATCTGGGCTGCATATCATGGCGTTGACATATCAGAATCTAGCGAAAAATATGGTGCTGCGCCCACACAAGCCAGGGTGGGATTTGATGTTGATATTGGTTGGTGTAGTGTTTCCGCTGATTGCGGCACATCGCCGTTTTCAATCCATTGCCACCATGAGTCTGCTGGCAGTGGTGGGTATCGTGGGAACTTATTTTATTAGTCTGGGATTATTGGCTTTTTTAAAGCAACAAAGCGCGTTACTGTTTTCCATAACAAATAGCTTCACTCTTTATCTGTTGATGATTTTGTCACGTATCAAGATCCTCTATGATGAAAAACAAAAACTTTCGTATGAAAAAATGGCGGCCGAGAAAGCCAGCGCGCTCAAGAGCAAATTCCTCTCGCATATCACTCATGAACTGCGTACCCCCCTCACGGCGATTATGGGATTCAACAGTTTGATCAGCGAAAATGCCTCGTTGTCGCCAGATGAAAAAAAAGCGACAAAAACCATAGAGAAAAACAGTGAGCATTTACTCAGCTTGATAAACAATCTGCTCGACCAGGCAAAAATTGAAGCGGGAAAGATGAACCTTGATATTCGACCGACTGCAATACGAGACGTTATAGGCGGTGTGATCTCTACATTTGAGGGGCTGGCCGCTAAAAAAAATGTAGGAATTAAAGTGCAGTATGATATATGCGTGCCACCAATACTCACCTTCGATGGGCTCCGCTTGCGTCAGATTGTTATTAATTTGCTTGGTAATGCATTGAAATTTACTGATCGAGGGCATATTTTAATTAAGGTTGTTTGGAAAAACGCCTGGCTTGAAACTGCGGTACAAGATACCGGGCCTGGAGTTGCATTAAAGGCGCAAGACAAAATTTTCATGGCATTTCAACAGGGAGATGCATCAGTGGCCAATGCTCCGGCAGGGACGGGTCTAGGCCTCGCCATTAGCCGCCATCTTGCGCAGCTGATGGGTGGTACTTTGTCGATTGAGTCCACGTTGGGTGCGGGATCGACGTTTTATTTGCGCATTCCTGCGCCGGTCGCTTCCGGCATCCTGCCTCTGGCGACACTTACATATCCATGTGCGGCGGAAGCCGAATTAATCAGCCTGAATGTACATGAAGATTCGGCAGGCGCGGCATCCGCCATCAAGCAGCCGCAGCCCACAGAAAAACTGAGGGGGTGTGTTTTGTTGGTAGATGACTCTGAAGATAGCCGGGTTCTGTTCAAGAATTTTTTTGATAAAATGGGGTTGGTTTCTGTGTTTGCCGAAAATGGTCAGGTAGCAGTGCGGATTGCGCTTGCGGAGCAGCCGGATATTATTTTGATGGACATGGAAATGCCGGTAATGAACGGCCTGGAAGCAGTGCGGCTGTTACGTCAACATGGTTACGTCAAGCCGGTCGTGGCACTTACAGCGCACGCCAATCAAGCGATACATGGCGCATTGCTTGAAGCTGGTTTTGATAGCTGCTTGAGTAAACCCATTAAACAAAATTCATTGCGACAGGCGCTCGCTGCAATATTGAAGACATCACCTAATTAAATGACAGATGCAATGTAATCCACATGGACCATGCCAATATTATTGTATATATCGATTCAAACCTCGAAAGATTGATTGACGGCTATCTGGAAAATAGACGACACGATCTGATTGCCATTAGAGCGGCGTTAACGCGGAATGATTTCGAACCTGTTCGCGCTATTGGTCACAATATCAAAGGTACTGGAAGTGGCTATGGATTCGATTTCATCAGCAAGGTCGGCGATGAACTTGAGCAGGCTGCATCGCGGGCCGATGAGGTGGCCATTATCAGGTTAACCCAAGAGATGGATGATTATCTTGAAAGATTAATTGTAGTGTTCGACAAGGATATATCTGAATAAACCAGCGATTAGATGTTGTTCCCGATGGTGGGCCGCCCTGTGCCAGTTGGTGCCTGGCACAGGGCATGGCATTATTTCAGCGCCACCCCATCATGCAGAATTTTCGGTGTAACAAATATAAGAAGTTCTACCTTGTCGTCTGTATTGGAGGTCTTTCTAAATAAAGCGCCAATCCATGGCAGTTCACTGAGGAAGGGAACGCCATCCACCTGGCGATTCCGCACCGTTTCGTATACCCCACCCAATACCACGGTTTCACCATTATTGACCAGCACCTGGGTACTGACCTCTTTTTTATCAATGCTGGGTATATTATTAAATAATTCGCCTACGCTGTCTTTGGTCACTACCAGATCCATAATGATATGACTGTCGGGGGTAATTTGCGGGGTCACCTTTAAGCCTAACAAAGCATCCTTAAATTCGATGGTGGAGACCGCGCCCACGCCGCCTGGGCGTACGTAGCCAATTTGTGTGCCTTGCTTGATCGTTGCCTCTTTGCGGTCGGCAGTGATGACGCGTGGACTTGACACAATTTCGCCGCGCCCCTCGGCCTGCATGGCCGATAATTCCAGATCAATCAGGTAATCAGCACCGAGAATAGAGAGACCAATACGGCCAGCCGGAGAAACTACCGGTAAATTTACGTTAAGGCGGTCAGACAGGCTGCCCGGACTCACAGGAAATATACTTGCGCCCGCGCCCCCCGCAAGATTGCCCAAGGCGGAGTTGATGGTGGTGTTTGTCGCGGCAACGCTGCCCGCACTGGTAATAATGCCATTATTTCCATTGCGTCTTACTGCGGTTCCACCAAAACGCACGCCAAGCTCCTTACTGAAATTATCACCGGCGATGACGATGCGTGACTCGATGAGCACCTGGCGTATCGGGATGTCCAGCTTGATCATCAGTTTGCGAATTTCCGCTAATCTTTCCGCAACATCCTGTATTAATAATGTATTGGTGCGTTCATCCACGGTCACACTGCCACGTTCCTTGGTGAGCAATGAATTTTCCTTTGATTTTAAAATTTCTGCCAAGTCTGCGGCTTTGGCATAATTCACCTGGATTAACTCAGTGTGCAATGGCTCCAGATCAACGATTTGTTTTTTTGATTCGAGTTCCTGCTTTTCACGCGCAGCAATTTCTTCGCTAGGCCCCACCAGGATAACATTGCCTACCTGGCGCATTGATAAGCCTTTTGTTTTCAGCACGATGTCCAGCGCCTGATCCCACGGAACATTTTTCAGGCGCAGTGTGAGGTTGCCTGTGACGGCGTCGCTGGTGACCATGTTGAGGCCCGTAAAATCGGCAATGATTTGCAATACCGCACGAATCTCAATGTTCTGAAAGTTAAGTGATAGCCTTTCACCTTTATAGGTAGGCTGTGCACGCTCATTGGCCTCCTGTTCTTCCTTGGTCAGGCCTTTTACTTCGACAGTAAAGCGGGTGTCGGATTGATAGGCCAGATGATCATAAGGCCCGTTTGCGGAAATCACCATGCGCACATTTCTGCCTTGCGTAAAGGTTTCAATGTTCTGTACGGACGTGGCGAAATCCACGACATCCAGCCGTTGTGTGAGGCTGGCGGGTAATTTTGTGTCGGTAAAGTCGACTATCAATTTCCCGCCCTCTTTACGCACATCTACCGCAGCAGTAGGATCCGACAGGACGACAACAACGCGCCCTTCACCTTTTGGCCCACGGTTGAAGTCAATTTTATTGATATTGCGAGTGTTCGCTGCTTTCCCCGCCCGGGTGTTACGTGGTGCGCTCGTTATAGCATTGTCAGTGCCGCGCTCCGTAAGCGTGATATAAAAATGGTTGTTGTCTATGCGTGTTTCATAAGCTACAGGCTTGACAAGGTTTAATACCATGCGGGTACGGCCATTGCTCTCGATAAAATTCATGCTTTTGGCCATGCCAATACCGACGGCCTGATTTTTTCTGGACGTTTTGTTGGTCGTATTGGGAAAATCAAAAATGATTCGTGCGGGATTTTCGATGCTGAAACTCAGCGGCATTTCGGGCGCAGATGAGAGTGTAAGCTTAAACTGGATCAAATTACCCGGTAATGTTGTGACACTGGCATTTTCCAAGGAATTCGCAGGTGCAGTTTTCGCATCTTCTGCAATGGCGTTTCCTGTGGCGAGCATTATACCCATTAGCAAGCCACTGAAAGTCCTCCAGCGGGCAGACACAGATTTTCTTTTGAGTACGGCGCTCATTGACTGAGCAACATAAGCGTGAACAATAGTATATGTCGAAATCATTTTTTACTCCCTTGTTGAGGACTATTCAGCCAGCACTAGCGAAGCCTGGCGGGACTGCCATCCTCCTGATCCATCGGGTATCGTCTCAGTGACATCTACCTTGCTTTCTGTGATATGGGTTATTTTTCCATAGTTCTGTCCCAGGTAATTACCACGTTTTACCCAGTACACTATTGAGTCAGGCGCTTTGATAATGGCCCATACTTCGCCGCCACGCTCGATCATTCCGGCCAATTTCATCGTATCCAGCGAAAACGCTTCCAGCGGTTCTTTTTTTCGTGATGTATCAAGTTGTGAAGCATCAACCCCGTTGGGATTTTTAACCGTTGGGGTGATAACGGCTTCAGCGCTAAACGGCTCACGCCGATTTTCACTTTTATAGACGAAGGGTTCTAAAGTCTCTACTTTTGGCATGGGCGTTATCGGTGCCTTGGATCGGGCTTTGGTTTCGGCCACATATTGACGTAAATCCTCCACCCGATCGGTGCTACACGCCGCCACTAACAAACACGCTACCACGTAATATGCAATACGCAGCGATGAAAGGCTGTGGTGATGTCCCATGTTAGAGTTCACTCTGCGTCCTCTTCCAGATAACGATAAGTTTTTGCCGTCGCTTCCATTACCAGCAGGCCTTTCTTTTCTTTCTTGGCCGCCATGGGCGTAATGGAAATATCATGCAAGGTAACAATTCTTGGTAATGCGGCTACACCACTGACAAATGCGCCGATCTCATTATATCCACCAACCACTTTGATTTTTATCGGCAGCTCCGCGTAAAACTCGATAGGAATTTCATTTTCTGGTTTGAATAAGTCAAATTCCAGCCCGCTGGCAAGCCCCATTTGCGAAACATCATCTATCACTCCTTCTACTTCTGTTTTGCTGGGCAACTGTTGCAGCATGGTGCCCAATGATTTTTTCATGTCTACCATTTGTTTGCGATAGGCATCAATATTGGCGGCCTTGCTTTGTTTTATTTCGAAAGTTGATTTCAGTTCTTTCTCTTTTTCCTGTGATTGCTCTAATACTTTAAGCTGCTCCTGTGTATCAAACCAGAAGCCGGCCCCTAACGAAATGGCGCATACAATGGCGATGGCGGCAATTTTCGTTGGTAAAGGCCATCCACCCACATCGCTAAAATCGAGCTGATTAAGATCAGGCAGTTTCATGTTTTTGTCCCTGCTTTGGTTTTAGAATTCCCTTTGCCCTTATTTTTTGAATCCTTCTGTTCATCTTCCGTTTCGACGCCAGTTTGTTTTACATGCAAGGTGAACTGACTGCCACGTAAAACTTCCTTGGTTTTTTCGTCAACCTTTTCTACAGCCTGGATTACCTCCAGGCGTGGGTTTTCAAACCAGTCAGAGGCTTCCAGGTTGCGCATGAAATTTGATACGCTGGCATTAGAGGGAGCGACGCCTTGTAATAATAATTCGCCCCCAGCTTGTTTTGTGACAGTTAAATAGACGCTTTCTGGCAAGCGTTTTTCAAGTTCATCTATGATATGTACGATGCGGGAACGGCTGGCCTGGAGTTGTTGAATAACTTTCATTCTGGCTAATAACCGGTCGCGCTCCGTTTCCAGACCTTTAATTTCCTTGATCTGGTTATCGACACGCTGAATTTCACCGTCCATAAATTCATTACGGGTGTTTTGATCCGAAATGCGGCTTGCCATGTGCAAGTGAATATAGAGTATGATGGCGCCCATTAAAATTATGGCGCCGATTCCAATTGAGAAAAATTCCCTCTGCTTTTCCTTGCGCGCCATTTGGCGCCAGGGTAGTAAGTTAATGCGGGTCACTGGTCAAAGCTCCTCATTGCAAGTCCGCAGGCGATCATCAGGGCCGGCGCATCACTGGTCAAGGCGGGTGGGTTAATTTTTGAGGATAAAGTCATGTTCATGAAAGGATTGGCAACGGAGGTGGTTGTTCCAATTTTTTCTTCAATCAAAATATCTACACCATCAATAGCGGCGCAACCGCCCGCGATAATGACGTGGTCAACGCTGTTATAGTGGCTTGAAGAAAAAAAGAATTGTAAGGAACGGCTCACTTGCTGCACCATGGCTTCTTTGAAGGGTATTAAAACCTCCGCAGTATAATTGTCAGGTAATCCCCCCTGTTTTTTTGCCATGCCGGCCTCTTCATAAGAAAGGCCATATCGCTGCTGAATTTCTTCAGTCAGCTGTTTGCCACCGAATACTTGCTCACGCGTGTAAATAATCCGACCGTTGTTTAATACATTGAGCGTGGTCATGGTGGCGCCGATATCAATTACTGCGATAGTTTTATCGGCGCCGCCATTGGGCAATTGCTGGCCGAGCAGCGCCACGGCCGCTTCCAGTGCGTAAGCTTCAACGTCAACAACCTTGGCGGTCAGCCCGCCCAGCTCAACGGCAGCAACGCGCACCTCTACATTTTCACTGCGTGATACGGCAAGCAACACGTCCACGGTATCGGGCTTTTTGTCTGTAGGTCCCAGGATTACAAAATCAAGATTTACTTCTTCCAGCGGGTAGGGGATATATTGTTCGGCGTCCGCTTCAATTTGACGGGCAATTTCATCATCGGAAAATGTGGCGGGCATAGGGATGATTTTGGTGATAACGGCAGAGCCTGCCACGGCCACCGCAGCATTGCGGCAACGGCTGCCGGCGCGTTTAAGGACGCGGTTTATGGCGGCCCCCACGCCTTCCACATCGGCAATGGTTTTTTCAACTACCGCATTCAGGGGCAGCGGTACAACCGCATAGCTTTCCACGCGGTAACGGTCACCACTTTTGCTTAACTCCAAAAGTTTAACGGCGGTTGAACTGATATCAAGCCCGATCAGGGTGTTTGATTTTCTTCCAAGAAATTGCAGCATCGTCTGCTCCGTGTCCTTTGCCTATCCTATTGAATATTCATGTAAAACTTCAGATAGTGTTTGTTAAATGCCTTCCAGCCCTATATAATTACGCACTAGGTCCGCTATATGCCTTATCGGCATTCACTGAATTTTCCTTGAGCCTCATGAGCTACTTTTCCAGAAAAATACGTATTGGATTCGTAATATTGCTAAGCCTGCTGGTTGTTAGCGGCCTGGCAATGGGCGGGGGATACTCTTATTTATCTTCCAGGTTGCCTTCCACGGCAAATCTCAAGGAAGTGCAGCTTCAGGTGCCGTTGCGGATTTATACCCATGACGGAAAGTTGATGGGCGAGTTCGGCGAAATGAAACGCACCCCGCTCAAATTTACCGAGATACCGGATTTAATGGTGAAGGCCGTGTTAGCGGCCGAGGATGACCGCTATTTCAGCCATCCGGGTGTCGATTATCAAGGCCTGCTGCGTGCTGTCTGGTCTTTGGTGACGACTGGTGAAAAAGCGCAGGGCGGTAGTACTATTACCATGCAGGTTGCCCGCAATTTTTTCTTGAGCAGCGAAAAAACCTATACGCGCAAACTCAGTGAAATTTTGTTGGCGCTTAAAATTAACCGCGAATTAACCAAAGAAGAAATCCTTGAGCTTTATTTGAATAAAATTTATCTGGGTAATCGCGCCTATGGCATTGCCGCAGCAGCGCAAGTCTATTATGGCGCGGAGCTTAAAAATTTAAGTGTTGCGCAAATAGCGATGATCGCGGGATTGCCTAAAGCACCGTCGCGTTTTAATCCTATAGCGGATCCGGCCCGTGCGCTGGAGCGCAGAAATTATGTTTTACGGCGCATGCATGAGCTGGGATACATTAATAATGAAATTTTCAAAGCGGGGCTGGCAGAGCCGGATAACTCGACTCTCCATGCGCTGGATATAGAGATTGAAGCGCCTTTTGTCGCAGAAATGGTGCGGAATGCCGCCCTTGAGTTATATGGTGAAGATGCCTATAGTACGGGGTTGAAAATATATACCACCCTCGATTCTCGCCTGCAAGAAGCCGGCAATTCAGCGTTGCGCACTGGGCTGGTGGATTATGAAACCCGACATGGTTATCGCGGCCCGGTTCAGCACGTGAAATTATCGGCTCAGGCTGGCGAACAGGAATGGCGCGATGCCCTGAAAAAATTCAGCATGATTGGCAAATTGCCCCCGGCGCTGGTGATTGGCAAGAAGGGCCCGGTACTCAGTGCTGTATTGGCCAACGGAGAAAAAATATCCCTGCCGGCGGATGGTGTGGCATGGGCGGCGTCCCCGGAAAATAATTCTGCACCCACCACCAATGCGGCTGCAGCTCTTAAAGTGGGAGATATTATCCGGGTGCAATCGTTACCCGCTAACCAGTGGCGATTAGCGCAGGTACCAAAAGTGGGTGGGGCGCTGGTAGCCGTGCGGCCGGGTGACGGCGCGCTTGTTTCGCTGGCCGGGGGATTTGATTTTGGCCAGAGTAAGTTTAACCGTGTGACCCAGGCAGTTCGCCAGCCGGGTTCGAGCTTCAAACCTTTTGTCTATGCGGCGGCATTGGAGCGCGGTTATACGCCTGCAACCCTGATCAATGACGCACCCTTAGTGTTTGGTGATAATACCGATACGCCAGATTCTGAAGTGTGGCGCCCACAAAATTTTAGTGGGGAATTTCTGGGTCCCACGCGCTTGCGTGAAGCCCTGGTTTTCTCGCGCAACCTGGTTTCTATCCGGTTGTTGCAAGCCATTGGAATTGACTACGCACTTGCCTATACAGAACGGTTTGGTTTTAAGACTAAAGCCTGGCCTAAGAATCTTTCCCTGGCGCTGGGCAGTGTCAGCGTAACGCCCCTGGAAATGGCGAAGGCGTATACCGTATTCGCCAATGGTGGGTATCAGGTGCAACCTTATTATATTGAGCGTATTGAAGATGCGCATGGTGTAGTATTAATGCAAGCCAAGCCGGCAAAAGTATGTCCCACCTGTCCTGAGCCAGCGGTTAATCCTCCACAAAATAGCGCCCGTGCTACATCTGCTGCGATTGCCGTTGAAGCGGCCAATGCCGTCCGGGTGATTAGCCCACAGAATGCTTACTTAATGACTTCCATGATGCGCGATGTGGTGCGGCGTGGTACCGCCAAGCGTGCGATGCAGTTGGGCCGACAGGACCTGGCCGGCAAAACAGGCACAACCAATGATCAGCGCGATGCCTGGTTTGCCGGCTATAATGATAGCCTGGTCACGGTAAGCTGGGTGGGTTTTGACACGCCGCAATCCCTGGGAAACCAGGAAACGGGAGGGTCTACTGCGCTACCAATATGGATAAACTTTATGGCAGTCGCGCTTAAAGACGTGCCAGAGAATTCATTCGAACAGCCTGAAGGTTTGGTGTCAGTGCGCATCAATCCCGAAACGGGCTTGCTGGCAGGAGCCGGTGCGCCTGATGCCATTTTTGAAGTCTTTCCGGAAAATGCGTTGCCGGACAAGGATTCCGATGTGCCTCCCGCCGTTATTGGTAGCCCCTCCACCGCTACCGATAGCTCCATGGTACCCGAACAGTTATTTTAAGGGCACCTCTATAAATTCGCTGAAGCCGCGATGGCCGCGTTGAAAATAGGCTCAAAATGCTCATGTACTACGTGTACACTCCGCTTTTTCGCCTATTTTCGCCTTGCCCTCGCACCTTGATCGAATTTATAGAGGTACCCTTAACTCGGATTCTTGATCGAGATAATCCTGAAAACGGCAATTGAACCGTAGCGAGAAGCTCATGCCTTCCTCTCCCACTAGTGATAAACGTATCCGCCAACAGTTGGCCATGGAAGCCGCGCGGATTATGGCTGAAGAGGGCGTCAATGACTATCAGTTCGCCAAGCGCAAGGCGGCGACGCGGTTAGGCGCCGTTGGTTCGCGTAATTCATTGCGTAATTTGCCGCGTAATGATGAAATTCAGCAGGCACTGGAAGAATACCTGCGCTTGTTTAAAGCTGATTCGCAGCCCGCCATACTTAATAAATTACGCCAGATCGCAGTGCAGGCCATGCGTTTGCTGCAAAAATTCAGTCCGCGTCTGGTTGGCTCAGTACTGGGCGGCACCGCCAGCGAGCATTCCAATATCAACCTGCATATCTTTGCAGACACCCCAAAAGATGTGATTTTGTTTTTGATGAATGAACGTATTCCCTATGAAAGCGCCGAAAAAACGTTAATTTTAATGAATGGCGAAAACGCGAGTTATCCGATGTATCGTTTTACGCTACAGGGTGTGGTGCTGGAGGTGGTGGTGTTTGATGCCGATGATATACGCCAGGCACCCCGCAGCCCAATCGACGGCCATCCCATGAAACGCGCCACGTTGGCTGCGGTGGAAGGGTTGTTGTAGGAGTTTATAGCGGTTTATTGCTGCGTCTCCTTTCACACGCCGCTAACCTGCATGGCGCATCAGCGTGTGAAAGGAGACGCCAAAGCGCTAATGATCACTTCGGATAATGCGCCGGATACCCTAAACGCGCGACGCCGGAATCCACCGCCGCCCGCGCTACCGCAGGCGCCACCGTATTCAGCAGGCGTGGATCCAGCGGTTTGGGGATGATGTAAGCCGCGCCGTAACCCATTTCCGTGAGCTGATACGCGTCGAGCACTTCGCGGGGGATGGGTTGATGGGCGAGCTTGCGCAAGGCATGCACGGCGGCCATTTCCATGGCTTGATTGATGCGTCGCGCCCGCACATCCAGCGCACCACGGAAAATGAAGGGAAAGCCCAGCACGTTATTCACCTGGTTGGGATAGTCACTGCGACCCGTTGCCATGATCAAATCCTTGCGCACGGTATGCGCGACTTCCGGGCTGATTTCCGGGTCGGGATTGGACAGCGCGAATACAATCGGTTTAGCGGCCATGGAGGCCAGCATCTCCGGCGTACACAGGTCGGGGCCGGATACACCAATGAATACATCGGCACCCTGCATGGCATCCGCCAGCGTGCGCTGAGGAGTGTTGATGGCAAACTCCAGTTTGTATTCATTCAGGTCATCGCGGCCGGCATGAATCACGCCATTACGATCCACCAGGCGCAGATTCTCTTTCTTTGCCCCTAATGCCAGCAACAAACGCATCGACGCAATGCCCGCCGCACCCGCGCCCAGGCACACAATACGCGCCGCTTCGAGGGTCTTGCCCTGTAGCTCCAGCGCATTGATCAAACCGGCGCTGATGATAATCGCCGTGCCGTGCTGGTCATCATGAAACACCGGAATATCGAGGCGCTCGATGAGTGTCTTTTCTATTTCGAAGCAGTGGGGCGCCGCAATATCTTCCAGATTAATGCCGCCAAAGGTAGGTGCAATGCGCGCCACCGTGTCGATAAACGCTTGTGGTGATTCTGCGTCAACTTCAATATCAAACACATCAATGTTGGCAAATTTTTTGAACAGCACCGCCTTGCCTTCCATTACTGGCTTGCCCGCTAATGCACCCACATTCCCTAATCCCAGTACCGCTGTTCCATCGGTAATCACTGCCACCAGATTGCCCTTGGCGGTGTAGCGATAGGCAGCATCCGGGTCTGCAGCAATTTCACGTACCGGTTCGGCCACGCCGGGAGTGTAAGCTAATGCCAGTTCGCGTTGCGTATCACACGGCTTGGTGATGGCGATGCCCAATTTTCCGGGTGTAGGATGCTCGTGATAATCGAGCGCCGCTTGCTTGGGATTGCCTGTCATTTTTGTCGGTCCGGGTTAAATAAATTTTGGCGCTGTCATTTTGGGCGTAGCGAGAAATGATAAAAGATTTTACTCTACAACTTTAATCTGTTCCCCTGCGGCAGGTTCGCCGCTGGGATAATCATCATTCAATAAACGTAACTGCTCTTCTGCATGATGCTGAATGTTCGAGGTGCGCGCCAGATCAGCGTAACGTGTAGTCGCAGATGCTTTAATAATCTTGATGTGCAATGCCTTGGCCAGAGGAAGCTCTTGATCAGTCAGGCCATGCAGGCTACGTGCGGTTTGCAGAAACTCGCCCTCATAACGGTTCGGCATTTTTTCATCTTTAGCGCTGCCCACAAACAGGAACGCCTGATTTTTGAAATACATTACGCTAAAGCGCGTCGGGCGCCTGCCAAAAGGTGTGTTGACGGTTGCTATGGCGGTGTATCCCTCCAGACCGTTGCCCGTGAGAGATTCGCCTTGCGTAAGCTGTCCGACCTTAAGGCGCTTCGCCATAAATTCACTGGGCGGAATGCGCTCATTCAAATCCGTAGTGCTCATCATCAGCAGTGCATCATTCGCGGGAGGACGTGCGACTAACCGATCCGGTAAATTTTCCACGCGCCATCCCACCGGGAAGCTTAATGCAAAGCCTAAATCCTTGTGATAAAAATGATTAGCGCGACGTATGCCATCCTGCTCGCCGTCACCAAAGGCCATGCCCTCGAGTTTTTTCAGCAATGCCTCGCGGTTGATACGGGACGCAGTAGCGGTTTTAAGTGCATCCGCTTTAGCCACCACTTCCTGCAAGCGTGTATCATTGTCGGGGTGGCTGGAAAATACACCATGATACACGCGCGCTTCACGTCCTTCTTCTTTTGCGACCTGCTTTTCAAAGATTTCCTGATTTTTTAATACACCGATGACCTTGATCATTGCTTGCGGATCATAACCGCTGCCCGCCAGATATTCTGCACCGAGGCGATCTGATTCCAGTTCATGCTCACGGCCATAGCCACTGATCCACGCGTTGCCTAATACATTAAACAAATCCTGCGCCGCCTGATTACGCAATTCGGGAACCAGAATCGAGCCAATCGCCAGGCCAATGCCAGTAGCTTGCGACGCGCTGATCTGGCGCACCGAATGACGTGCGGTGACATGGCCCAACTCATGGCCCAGCACGGCAGCCAATTCGGCTTCGGAATTAAGGTAGGCTAACAGGCCGCGCGTGATATAAATGTATCCGCCCGGTAAAGCAAAGGCGTTGACTTCGGTGCTATCAAGCACCGTAAAGCGATATATTAAATGGCTGCGGTGACTTTTTTGCGCGAGGCGCTCGCCGATCTCCTGCACATAAGCCTGTAAGGCAGGGTTTTCAAGACGGCGGTATTGTTTAAGAATATTCGGGTGGGCAGCGCGGCCCATTTCGATTTCGTCTTGTTCAGACATCAGCACAAAATTTTTCTTGCCCGATACCGGGTTTTCTGCGCAACTCACCGCCACGATGGCGAGGGTCATGATAACGACGGCTTTGCCTGTAATACAGAAAGCAAAAAGCGCACGGTAAAGATTTTTCATTGCATCCCCTGTCCTTGTAAGGTTGCCGGATGACGTATCTGCATGCGCAGTGTCCCTTCCGTAAAGTATACCCGGCCGCGTGCAATTATGGAACGTCCTGATATTTCATCGGGAAATGTCCCGGGAAAATATTTACGGTCACGCTGGCCGATATGCAACAACACCGCATCATTCAATGTTAGCCAGATATCCCCTTTACGCAGATGTGACGCAGTTACTTTACCCGTGACAACGCGCAAGCCCACATCCTCGGCGCGCAGTTTTGTGGCATCAATCGGCTGATATTCCGGCAGAGCCCACAGGCCGCGCCGCGCCATGCGCGCGCGCTGTTCCGTGGCTTGATAACACGGCAAGTTCCACACATTAGGCGGGATGGGCAGAATGGTGGCCAGGCCATGTTCCAACAGGTGTGCCGCCACGCTGCTGCCGTCGCTCAGATAAACATGGGCAAGATCACGCGCATAACGATCGTGGCGCTCAGCGTCATAACGCAGGGTAATCGTATAGTTGGATTTTTCCAGCAACGTCTGCAACATGTCGCGCGCCGCGTTGGCCAAAGGCTGTGACGGTGCGCCACGATGACCCATTTCAGGGGTGTTGATGCCAATAAAGCGAATCTTGCGGCCATCCCGCAACTTCACCGTGTCGCCATCATACAGCCGCTCGACGGTGACGCGCTCATCAATCCGGTCAGCGCCGCAGCTTACCTGTGCGGGGCCGTCTGCGGCAAAAGCCGTGACGCTGAAAATAAGCGTCAGCCATGATCCCAGCAGGGAAGAGCGGAAGCGAAGGGTTCTGGATCTGCGCATGCGTCGACTGGCAGGCAGCCGCGCAAGAAAACAACGAAAAAGGGCACCCAGCGGGTGCCCTTCAGGTGATGCGGTGCGAAGTGGTGTCAATCGATTACTTTACGCCGTACTTCTGACGGAATTTGTCGACGCGACCGGCTGTATCTACAATTCGCTGCTTGCCGGTGTAGAATGGATGGCATACGGCGCATACGTCCAGATTCAGGCTTTTGCCCGCAGTAGAGCGCGTGGTAAATTTATTGCCGCAGCTACAGGTAACGGCAATTTCGGCATAGGCGGGATGGATATCGGCTTTCATGGTGTACCTCTTGTGTCATCGCTTGGCATCGCAGACCCAGCGCCCCGCTTTTGAATGCCAAGGCCTTGGCAACGATAATCCAGCATTATATCCAGAATTGGGGTTTGCAGCAAGCAAGCGATACGCTTTTGAGTTATCCAGGCCTGGTTCAGGGATCAGGCGCGCCGTCCGATACTTACATATCTGTTCCATAGAGCTAGAGCGGACATATTTTAGAGCGGCCTTGTTCTGAAAATGCCAGAAATATGAAAAAGTTAATAACTATCATAATATTGCATGCTGATAGTGCGGGAGAAAAAAATAACATGAGGGAAACAATGCCATGCCAATGAAAAGCACCATGCGTTCTTTCAAGTACGATTACATGGGCCTTGATGCGGAATCCATCAAATATTCGCTGGCGAACCGGCTGGAATATTCGGCGGGAAAAGACCTTTACACCGCCACCGACCGCGACTGGTATAACGTCACCGCCTACACCGTGCGTGACCGCCTCATGGAGCGCTGGATGGAAACCATGCGCACCTATTACCGCGAAGATGCCAAGCGTGTTTATTATCTCTCCCTGGAGTTTCTGATTGGCCGTACCCTCAGCAACAGCCTGCTTAACATCGGCATTTATGATGAATGTACCCAGGCGTTGCACGATATTGGGCTGAATCTCGAAGAAATCCGCGAACTGGAGCCCGATGCAGCGTTGGGAAATGGTGGATTGGGGCGGCTCGCCGCGTGTTTTCTCGATTCTATGGCCACCATCGGCATTCCCGCCTACGGTTACGGCATTCGCTATGAATACGGCATGTTCACGCAGCGCATCGAAAATGGCCGCCAGGTAGAGCACCCCGAAAACTGGCTGCGTTATGGGAATCCGTGGGAATTCCCGCGCCCGGAAGTGATTTATGCAGTTCAATTTAATGGCCGTGTGGTGGAATACCCCGGCGAACAGGGTCAGCGCCGCTACCACTGGGTAGATGCCGACGAAGTCATGGCGATGGCCTATGACACTCCGATCCCCGGTTACAAGACCAACACCGTCAATAATTTGCGCTTATGGTCTGCCAAGGCCACGCGTGATTTTAACCTGAAATATTTTAACGAAGGCAATTACATCAAGGCCCTCGAAGATAAAAACGAGTCCGAAAATCTCTCCAAGGTGCTGTATCCCGATGACACCACCGCCATGGGCCGTGAGTTGCGGCTCAAGCAGCAATACTTTTTTGTCAGTTCATCATTGCAGGATATTTTGCGCCGCTTCAGCAAGTCACATTATCACTTTGACAAACTGCCCGACCGGGTCGCGATCCAGCTTAATGATACGCATCCGGTGTTGGCGATTCCCGAGTTGATGCGGGTGCTGATCGATCTTCAGGGTTTGTCGTGGGATCGCGCCTGGGACATTACCGTGCGCACTTTTTCTTACACCAATCACACCCTGTTGCCTGAAGCGCTGGAAACCTGGCCGGTGAAATTGTTTGAGGCCATGTTACCGCGTCATTTACAGATCATTTATGAAATCAATCACCGGTTCCTCAAGGATGTCATGCACCGCTATCCGGGCAACTCCGATCTGTTGCGCCGCATGTCGATTATTGATGAATCGGGTGAGCGGCGCATCCGCATGGCGCATCTCGCCGTGGTGGGCAGTCACAAAGTGAATGGTGTCGCGGCATTGCATACGCAATTAATGAAATCCACTATTTTCGCTGATTTCGAGCGGTTTTATAGCGGAAAAATTGTCAACAAGACCAACGGCATTACGCCCCGGCGTTGGTTGAGCCATGCCAATCAACGCTTATCACAATTAATTACCGCACGTATTGGCGATGGCTGGACAACCAACCTCGATGAACTGAAAAAACTCGCGCCGCTGGCAAATGATCCCGTGTTCCGCGAGGAATTCCGTATTGTCAAACGCGCCAACAAGGAACGGGTGGCAGGGCTCATCAAGCAATATATGGGCGTAACGGTAAATTGTGATTCGCTGTTTGATGTGCATATCAAGCGTATTCATGAATACAAGCGCCAACTGCTCAACGTGTTGCATGTGGTCACATTGTATAATCGCATTCGCTTTAATCAATCAGGGAATCCGGGCGCGCCCGTAGTGCCGCGCACCATCATCTTTGCCGGTAAAGCGGCGCCTGGTTATGTCATCGCCAAGCTCATCATCAATCTGATTAATGACGTTGCGGACATTGTTAATAATGACCCCGCCACTGGCGGCAAGTTGCGCGTATTATTTATTCCCAACTACAATGTGTCTACGGCAGAAGATCTGATCCCAGCCTGTGATCTGTCGCAGCAAATCTCTACTGCAGGCACCGAGGCTTCCGGCACTGGCAATATGAAACTGGCGCTGAATGGCGCACTGACTATCGGCACGCTTGATGGCGCCAATGTTGAAATTCTCGAAGAAGTAGGCGCAGACAATATCTTTATTTTTGGCCTGACCACACAACAGGTGGCCGATCTGCATCATAGTGGTTATAACCCGTGGGACTACTATCACGGTAACCAGGAACTCAAACAGGTGATGGATATGATCGGCAGCGGCTTTTTTTCGCCCGGCGAACCCAGTTTATACGCGCCGATTATTGACGCGTTAACCCACGGCGGTGATCGCTACCTGCTGCTGGCCGACTATGCCTCGTATATCGCCGCGCAAGACCACGTCGCCGAGCTGTACGCCGACCCGCAGGAGTGGACGCGTAAAGCCATTCTCAACGTGGCGAACATGGGCAAGTTTTCGAGTGACCGCACCATCCGTGAATATGCGAAGGAAATCTGGGAGGTCAATCCAGTGGCAATAACACTGGGGCAGCGTGTGGAAACGAAGAAAGTTAAACAGAAATAGCGGCAGGGCAGCGCAGCGGTGTGCCCAAGACACAAAAAAGCCCGGCTAGTCCGGGCTTTTTTGTGTCTCCAAGTCAAAGCAGCAAGAAGGATATTAGCCCTTTTTGTTAAGGCGCTCTGCCTTGTCTTTGAAAGCCATGTTTGCCATGAGGGCGGCGCCAAAGATAAGGAAACAGAATACTGCTATAGGAATCAAGATGTTAATGCCGATATTTTGAACCATTTTTAATGTCCTCCCCGTGATATTGTTGCAATTTTCCCCTGAATTCTAATGGAGCCAGCTTGTTTATATAAAGTGACCTTACGTATATATATCCGATTGAAGGGCGAAACGCAACACCCCTGATGGGTTTATATAATCTTTTTTTGTGTTGAGCGGGCCACTTGCAACACGGTGCATTGTGTGTGGTGAAAGCCTTATGCTAACATCAGTAACATGAGTGCCAACGAAGCTTTGCGCAAGATCCCGGTTGTTGTCCATTCCTCCTCTAAAAACGCGCCCCACAGGGTGGCGATTCAAAATTTGGAGTGGAAACGCCGTGCGATGCAGATCGGCACCATGATCCTGTTGGTTCTTATCCCCGTTCTAGGGGTATTTCGGATTGATACCAGCGCCGGTTTTGTGGTGTTGGGGCGGCAGATCTGGTTTTCGGATTTTTACATTGTGTTTGGCTTCTGGCTCGCCATGTCATGCCTTCTAATCATGTTCTACTCCACCCTGGGCACCGCTTTTTGTGGCTGGGTGTGTCCGCAAAATACCCTGTCGGCATGGGCCAATAAACTCACTGCCCGTTATCTGGGCAAACGCGCCGTGCTGGATTGGGATGGCACCGAAAATGCGCATTTGTCTCCGGGTAAAAATAAGGTAAAGAACTGGTTCATGTTGAGCGCCAAGTTGCTGGGGGCGTCGTTAGCTGTGGCGCTACTGCCCATGCTATATTTTTATGAGCCGGATGTGGTGCTGTCATTTGTAATTTTTCGTGATGACCCGCGCGTCATCAGCTCGCTGTACCTCATCTATGCCGTGTTCGTGTTGCTGGTGCTGGGTAATCTCGCGGTGATGCGTTATTACATTTGCCGTTACACCTGCGTCTACCGCATCTGGCAATTCCTGTTTAAAACCCGCCAGACCCTGCATGTGATCTATGACCAGTCCCGCTCCGATGAATGCGCCAAATGTAATTTTTGTGAAACCACCTGCCCGGTGGATATTAACCCGCGCAATACGCTGTTGTTTGACAGTTGTACCAATTGCGGTGAATGCATCACTGCCTGTGATTCGCTGCACACCAAACACGGCACGCCGGGTCTGCTCACGTTTGAATTTGGCGAGCGCCAAAAAGTGGATGGTGTGCGCCCCGCGTCCAATCTCGCCTCGCTGGCGCAACGCGCGGGCTGGGCATTGCCAGCATTTTCGCTGGGCGTGTTTCTGCTGGTCTGGGGTATGTGGAATTATCAGCCCTATAGCTTTTCAGTGTATCGTGCTGAAGCTGCCGTGGGCGCTAACTTCAGTGATTACCGGGTCAATGTGGCGCATAAGATTTATGAACCAGGCGCGGTGACGATCCGTGTTGAAGGTTTGCCGGAAGGCGCGTATATACTGGATGCGTCCCGCGCCGAGTTTAAAACGGCGGAACGTAAGGATATTGGCCTGCATGTGGCGGGGAATCTGGCGCCGGGTTTACATCCATTTATCGTGCATGTGCAATCTGCGGATGGATGGCGTGACAGTTTTCGTGTGCAACATTTTGTAGGAAAGGTGTGACGATATGAGTGACGCGGAAAAACCCAAGGCTCCGCCGCCGCCACCCGTTGAAGAACCGGAGTGGGGTGAGGCCATCGACAATCATTTGGGGTATGCCAGTGAAGATGAGCGCCTGAAAAAACGTGGACTGGAGGACTGGGAGCTGGTTGAAAAAATTCCTGAGTCAGAGCACAACATTCCCTACTGGTTCATCGCCATTTTCATCGCCATGTTTCTGGTTGCGATTGGTTTGAACTTTCCGTTCTGGGGCGATCGCGCGGGATATGAGCGTGAATGGTTTAATTGGGGTTTGCCATTGGCGTTGGTCTATACCGGCACGGCGGTGGTGGCGATCTACTGGCTGGTGGACTACCGCCACATACACCGTGCAAAAAAAGAAGCGCGCGCCAAGGCGTTGAGTGAACAATCTTCTGGAAACCCGCCATCCCAACCCCCGCAGGATCACTAGCTGGCATGGCTCAAGTAAAGGGTGCCTCTATAAATTCGATCAAGACGCGAGGGCAAGGCGGAAATGGGCGAAAAAGTGGAATGTACACGTAGTACATGAGCATTTTGAGCCCATTTCCAACGCCGCCATCGTGGCTTCAGCGGATTTATAGAGGTGCCCTAAAGCAGTGCGCGCTGCTGGTGGTTGCGTTGGCAGTGCTGGCAGGGTGTTCGCCTAAAACCAGCAGCACGGCTGCGGCAGTGGGTGCAGGGTATCCTGAGCCGGAATCCATGGGTGCTATGCTTTTTAAACAGCGCTGTTCTGATTGTCATGTACCACCGCCGCCCGCCAGCCGCAAAGCGCACGATTGGCCACAGATTGTGGGGCGCATGCAAAACCACCGTATCATGAATAACTTTGCGCCCATTACGAATGACGAAATGCGGCAGATTCTGGATTATTTACAAAAACACGCGGCGGGTTGAGAATGAAGGGTACCTCTATAAATTCGATCAAGGTGCGGGGGCAAGGCGAAAATGGGCGAAAAAGCGGAGTGTACACGAAGTACATGAGCATTTTGAGCCTATTTTCAACGCGGCCATCGTGGCTTCAGCGAATTTATAGAGGTACCCTGAAATTATTCTGGTTGACGGTGCTGAGTTTTATGCTGGCGTCATGCGGTGGCCCGGCAGAGAACGCCGCGACTGGCGTGCCGGGCACGCCACCACAGATGTGGGGCGATGTAGAAGTGATTGTTGAAACCCGGCCTGAAATTGCCAGCGTGGGTATGAATGAATTTCTGGTGATAGTGACGCGCAAGCCACGCAAGCCAATGTTTGATATGCTGGTGTCGATTCGCATGAGCGAAAGTGACCCGTGGCGCCAGGCCATCCAGGACGGCCATGTGGGTGTGTACCGACGGTCCTTGCTGGTGACTGACCCCGCCACCCAGGCGGTGCTGGTGCGCCTTGAGCATGGCGATGACAAGGTGGAGTTACGTTTTCCGCTACGTGCGAAATAGTACGCAGCGGCTCGGTGATTAAGAAGTAAGGGTAGTAGCTGTGGGATGTTGAACTTTACAGGTTCAGCGCCAGCCTCCCAAGTCCCTCTCTTGCCGCATTTTCGTTACGTTATGCGTCAAACAAATCGGGATAGTTCCGAACATGAATATCGAGAAGATCAAGTTAATAAACGACCATTATAACGACAAAGGGGGGCGCAAGCTCCCTTTGTCGTTATAAACAAACCATCGGTTTTACCAGCCCCTGTTATTTGTCGTTTTTGCGGCGCAGGTCAGGACGGTACAGGTCGGTTTTGTAGACTTGATACGTTAATAGCCCGATCAAGAGAAAAACGATGGTTCCTACAGTGCCTAGCAGGTAGGTTAAAAATTCAGGCATGGTCATTTACGGCTCTCCCCAGTGTGTTTTCTAAGTGTATGGCGCTTTATGTGCCAAGGGCGTATTAAGGCGACTCTCTACATTGGGTATCTTGCATGAAGTGATGTGCTTTAAGCAAGAGGCTTGACGCGCTTTTTTAAGGTTGGGCTGTCTACCCAGCGACGCAGCAGCAAGGTTTTGTGTCCGCCGCGTTGTTCGTAGCAGCGGGTGCAGGTGAGGTAGCTCAGGTACAGTTCCTGGGGGGCGCGGCCACGGTCGAGCAGGTCTAGTTGCATTTGGTGTACCGGCTCGCGGATGCTGCCGATGTCGCCGGGATGGAGGCGTGCGTGCAGTTGGAATGGTCGGGGCAGATATTCGATGCGGCGCGAGGGCGAGGTGCTGTTTTCTATCAGGCGGATCAGTTTGCCGCGAAACGCGCCGGTGGCCATTAAGGCCATGCCGGGCCACAGCTCTTTAAGTTCCAGCAACCCCACTTCTTCGCGCTGTTTGTGCAGATAGGCGTCATACGACATCGGCATATGCGCGAGCATCGGAATGGGCAGGATATGCGCGCACTGGCCGCCCAGGTCTATGTCCTGATTGTGCCAGTCGGGGTAGTGCTCCGGGCAGCCGCACTCCAGGATCATGATGGGTTTTTAAAGACCTGGCGGGCGGTGATGAAGATGTTGGCAAAATACACCCAGAAACCGATGCCCATGATGGTGGCTGATATGGCGATGGTGGGCTTGTAATAACGTTGTATCTCCGGTACGAGTTCAGGTGTGTGGAGCATGGCATTGCCCTCGAGGATGCCGAAGGTCATCAGCGTCAGATAAAAGCAGCTCTGCCCAATGCTCGTCCACCAGAAGGTGTGTTCTACCAGCTTGCGGGAATAGAGTGGCTTCCCGGAGATGGTGGGGAACAGGTAGTAGGTGGCGGCCATCATAAACAAAATCACCCCGCCGACAATATTCATGTGCGCATGCGCCAGCGGGTCGATCATGTGGCCGGGGTCGCTGTGTGGCGCGCCGATCGATTCCAGCCAGGCGCGCACGGGTGGTTGTATCTGGATGACGCCGTGTACCGTACCGATGAATAGAAAGACGGCTGACATGAGCAGAAATTTGAGCAGGTAACGGTGTTCGGATTTGCCCACGGGCGAGGTGGGTGACGGTGTGGTGGATGACATGCGTGTAAGTGAATTCCAGGTTTATTAAGTGACAAAAGGGTGGCGGGGGTAGGTCATCCGTTGCAAAGTTCGACAGTCGGTATGCTGCAAAGTTTAGTCAAACGCGGGTTAGGCCGCAAGCAAAACCATGCTTTGGTTCTGCTATTAGCGAACAGTGGCCGTGCCTTCGCCGCGCGGGTCGCTGGCGGCTTTGACTTTGTTGTTTTTGCGGTCCCACAGGATGGCTTGCATGTTGCCATACGGGTCGGTGACTTCTTTGAGCGTGTGGCCGAGCTGGGTGAGGCTGGCGGCCTGTTCGGCGCTGAACGTGCCGGGTTCGTGTTGTATGACGTCAGGCAAAAACTGGTGATGGAAGCGTTTCAGGCCGACCCATGACGCTGGGTTGTTGCCCGCCGCAAAGTCGAGGGTGCTGAGCAATACCATGGAGATGATGCGGCTACCGCCGGGGGTGCCGAGAATGGCTACACCGTTCTTGCTTTCGAGAAAAGTGGGGGACATGCTGGACAGGGGGCGCTTGCCGGGGGCGATGGCATTGGCTTCGCCGCCCACCAGGCCATAGACGTTGGGTACGCCGGGTTTCGCGGAAAAGTCGTCCATTTCGTCGTTGAGCAGCACGCCGGTGCCGGGGGCGACGAAGCCGGAGCCGAACGGAAAGTTGATGGACAGGGTGGCGGCAACGCGGTTGCCCTGCTTGTCCAGCACCGAAAAGTGGGTGGTGTCGTTACCCGCGCTGAGCGTGGCGTTGCCGGGCAGGGTGTTGCTGGGGGTGGCGCGGTCGGTGCGGAGGCTGGCGCGCAGGCCATCGGCGTAAAGTGGGGCGGTGAGGCGCGCCACGGGTACGGCAACCTGATCCGGGTCGCCCAGGTAAATGGCGCGGTCGCGGTAGGCACGGCGCAGGGCTTCGGTGATAAGGTGGGCGCGCGCTACCGGTTCCAGTGCCTTTAGGTCATAGCCCGCCAGAATGTTCAGGGCGCTGATCAGCGCAATGCCGCCAGACGAGGGCGGCGCGGCCGAGGTAATGCGTATGCCTCGATAAGTGCCCTGCAGAGGCTGGCGCTCGCTGAGGCGGTAGCTGGTGAGGTCTTTATGCGTCCAGATGCCGCCAGCACGCCGCACGCCTTTGATAAGCTTGTCCGCCAATGCGCCGTTGTAAAAACCCGCCGCGCCCTGTTTGGCGATGGCTTCCAGCGTGTCGGCAAGGTCAGGTTGTTTGAGCAAGTGGCCGAGCGGCGGCACATCGTTTTCATGCAGAAAAATGCTGGCAGCGGAAGTGGATGCGCGCAATGCCTCAAGCCGGAACTGCGCCATGCGCCGGTACGATTCGCTAATCGCAAAACCATTGCGCGCGTGGCGGATGGCGGGAGCCAAGGTTTTGCGCAACGGCAACTTGCCGTAATGCGCGGCAAGATGGGCGATTCCTGCGGGTATACCAGGAATGCCAGCGGCCAGAGCGCCATCCACTGATAGGTTGGGAATCACCTCACCTTTGGCATCAAGGTACATATCACGCTTTGCGGCTAATGGCGCGCGTTCACGGCCATCCAGCATCGTCTGATAGCCGTTTTTGGCGCGGTGCAGTAGCCAGAAACCGCCGCCACCCAAGCCCGAACCGGTAGGTTCAACAACCGCCAGCGTGGCCGTAATCGCCACGGCGGCGTCAAAGGCGTTGCCGCCGGCGGCGAGGATTTCATGTCCGGCTTCCGTGGCCAGCGGGTGAGCCGTGGCGATGGCGGCTGCCGGGGGTGTGGTGGCAGCGAGCGCTGGTTCACACAATACTAATAAACAGAGCAGGAACCAGCGTTTCATGTGATTTTGCTATCCGGCCTTTTTAACCAAATGCAAATACTTGGTATACAGATCGTCGCGGCTTTCAACGTGGTTGGGGTCGTTGGGAATGCAGTCTACCGGACAGACTTCCACGCATTGGGGCGTGTCAAAATGCCCCACGCACTCGGTGCACAGGTTGGGGTTGATCTCGTAAATAGTCTCACCCTGCGAAATGGCGTTATTCGGGCACTCCGGCTCGCACACATCGCAATTGATACATTCGTCAGTAATGATCAGGGACATACATTTACACCTCGAAAACGCATTTTACCGCATTCTTTCCTGAAGTGCAGCTTTAACTTGTTAACTAAATTGGGTGTGAAAAAGTTTTCCGGCATCGCCGAAAAAGTCCGCTTGCCATTTGATTTTTATGGAAACTTTTGTGCATTGGTGGTGTAAGTAACTACGCTGCTTTTTCGTGATAGATTCTATGTGATTCATGTGAGAATGGGATGGACGAAGTGGACGTAGTGTATTGATGAAGTAAGTTCGTGCGCGTAGCGCGTGTTGGGCTCGTAGCAAGGGGTGATATTGGCATATGCTCCGACGCCGCACGATAGCCGACATCCGCAGTTCTCTGATTTAATGTTCAGCTCCGACTAGTACCCACGGTGAGGGCGTTCCCAGTGTGCCGCCGGTAAAATGCGCCGCCACCCGTACTGAGAGTAAACTTTGAATTGTAAGTAACTGGATTTCGCGACTAACAAAACCTGCGGCCTCCGGATTGTCGCCTTTGGCCACTTCAATACGGAACACAGGATCGACAAGCGCTACGGGCTTTTTGCTCACCCCTTCTGAAGTTTTGTAAGCAAGCACATAGCCTGTTGCTTGCGGAGTCGGCTGCCAGCGTAACACCCACTCGGTGCGCCAACGCACCTGTGCGATACCTTCCCGGTAATAACGCTCTGTTTCGTTCTCCAGTGTTGCCCGTAAACCACTGATTGCATCATTCGCAACGGGAGCGACCGGAACAGGTGTAGCGACGCAGCCAGCGAGGAGCCACGCCACCATAAAATAAAAAAAAGAGGGGCGGCTTATGCGCCCCCCTTTTTTTGGTGTGATATCAATTTCCGGGACGTTGGGTTCAATCGTCAACTTAACACCCCGGGTTCCATTCCACTGGATAGGTCATCGTACCAATAACGACCGTACGGGGCGGGATAACCGTTCCGGAAGCTAGAGTGGCGCCATCAATTACGCTTGCGCAGCCGATTTCGACATCCGGGCCGGAGACCGAGCGGAAAAACACTGCATAATCGCCAATTTTATTGTTTTCCCCAACCACCGTGTTGCTGTGTGGATTCGCGGCAGTCGCGTCAGAGGCGCCGCCGTGTACCAGCGACCGGAAGCCGTAGCTTACGTGGTCATGCGCTTCAATGCCAGTGTGTTCAAGAGCATGGAACGTGGTGCGGTTATCCATGCGTGTGATGTGACCTGCATGGAATGGTTCGCCTTCATCGGCGCGGAGCGAGATGCGGTCTCCGATTATGTCGTCATCGTTCAATTTGGCCTTGGAATCTGCCAGACGGATATCACCGATGATACGGTTGCGATAACCCGGATTACGTGTCTGCACCCCGGCCAAGGTGGGCAGGTCGCGCGCCGGGTTAAAGCCGGAATTACCTGGGTCATAGTTTATGCCTTTTACATTGTTCGGATTTTCGTAGTAAAGGCGCGAATATTCGCGGGCGAAGGTTTCGTTGACATGCAGTACCCCTTCCATGAAGGCTCGCAGTGCCGCGCTGATAGGAATTACTTTACCCAAGGCGGGATTGTCCGCTTGTTCCTGAGTGCGGATATCCTTGCCCGACAATACGACCATGCCGTGACGAATGGTAATGCCGGGATTAACGCGCGCTATATGCAGCACCATCGCATCGTGCTCTACGGTGGCGCCATTCACGAGGCTATTGAAGCCAACAAAAGATGGGTTGTGCTCCCCTTCGACAGCCTGCCGACCTATCTTTGCCGGCCCATTCACGCGCGCACCGTGCGCCAGGATCACTTCATCGCCCAGCGCCACTTTACCTGGGCCAGCCAGGATTACGCTATCCTGCAGATTGGTTTTTTCGCCAATGTCAATTGCCGCACTATTAAGCCCGGCGAACGGCGCAATATAGGTGTGCGGTCCGATATGAACGTTTCCGGGGTTAGCGATCACCACGGTTGGGTCGATAAACGTCGCCGTTTCAGGCGGAGCACCCGCTGGGCATACTGGACGGTTCTGCGACGTGGGCATGCACGTTTCTGTGGCGCCCACCACCCCCACAAAACCCAAGCTCAATATTGCGATGCTGGTAATGCTAATCCGTTTGCTAGTGATCATTTAGAAACCTCCTGAATAATGGTTAACGGTCCTTGTGCTGGCTTGTACGTTTGGAATCCTAAGGCAACCAACTTACCATTACGATTATGTTGGTTGCATGACGATCACGGCCGCATTTTGCGCGCGTATTTTAATCCAAGCAGTTTAATATTACAGATTAGGTGCCATTTTTGATAATTAGAGCTTACCCGTAGATAACCCGGCATCCGCGATGGTATCGTGCATGTTTTATCCCTATAGAAATGGGGGAGGAGGTGAAGCGATGGCCGATTTGTGTTCCAGCAGTTGCAAAGAAGACCACTTTAGTTTCCTGCATGGAAATAATGTTCAATTCTTCGCCCTGAACAACCCGCGCAGCGAGTGTGCCGAAGGGTTGTGGATGAGTGGCTGGCGGGTGGTTCGACAGGCTCACTACGAACGGTTAAGTGAACAGTATTGAGGCTGCGACCCCAGAAGAATCACAAGAATATTAAACTCCGCGCATTCTTTCCTGAAGCGCAGCTTTGACATGCGGATGAACAAATTCGCTGACATCGCCGCCTAAACGGGCAATCTCGCGCACCAGGCTGGAAGAAATATAGGCGTATTGCTCGGCGGGCATTAAAAACAGGGTTTCGATCTTGGGGGCCAGCTTGCGGTTCATGCCCGCCAGTTGGAATTCGTATTCAAAGTCAGACACGGCGCGCAGGCCGCGCAAAATCACCTGCGCGCCGCGCTCAGTGACGAAATGCACCAGCAGTGAATCAAAGCCGCAAATTTCGACATTCTTTATCCCGTCCAATACGGTGTGCGCCATTTCCACCCGTTCATCCAGCGAAAACGCCGGAGTTTTGGTGGTGTTGGCCGCCACTGCTACGATGACATGATCAAACAACTGTGCGGCGCGATGCACCAGATCGGTGTGACCATTGGTGATGGGGTCGAAAGTGCCGGGATAGATTGCTGTAATTTTCATGGTGTAGGGCTACTGTGAGTTCGGGCTAAGCAAGCGTTGATTAAATCCCGGCATGCCATTTCGATTAAAGGGAGAAATCTTCCGGAACCATCTTTGACCTTTTTCATAAAAGATTTCTCGCTGCGCTCGAAATGACAGTGCTGCAATGATTCGTTAAGCGACCGCCGTAGGCTTTACCACTATTCTCCCCTCTTCAACATGCACCGACAACTGCCCTGCCAGCAGTGCGCCCAGTTCGTTGCCTACCAGCCGTGCGCGCCAGCCGTTGCGCAGGGCGGCTTCGGGGTCGCCGGCGATGATGGCTTCAAGGTCGGACGCGCTGGCCAGCAACGATGGCGCGACGCCATGTTCCAGGCCGCGCTGGCGCACCACTGCCATCATCAGGTCTGCCAGCACTTTGTCGCTGGGTTTGAGCTTGCGCCGCTCGTGCCATTGGGGGCGTTCGCTTTCAGGGATCGCCAGGCCTTGTTCGGTGGCGGCAAGGATCGGCTTACCCCATTTTTTGAGTCCCGCTTCGTTCATGCCGCGTACCTGTGCCAACGCTTCCAAGGTGGCGGGCGGGTGGCGCGCGATTTCAAACAATACATCATCGTCGATCAGCCATTTGCGCGGCTTGTCGAGCTTCATGGCGGCGGTTTCGCGCCATGCCGCCAGTTCGCGCAGCACGGCGAGTTGTTTGGGGCGCAACATTTGGCCGCGTTTTACCTTGCGGAACATCTCTTGTGGATTGGTGGTGTACAGTGCGGGATTAGAGAGGTATTCGAAGTCATCTTCCAGCCACTGCATGCGGCCGGTGTCGATAAGTTCGGTGCGCAATTTTTTGAAAATCGGGCGCAGGTGGCGCACGTCGTCTTCGGCATAGCGAATCTGCTCGGCGCTCAGCGGGCGGCGGCTCCAGTCGGTGCGCGACAGGGTTTTATCGAGTTGTTCGCCGCAGATGGATTCCACCAGACGGCTGTAGCCGATGGATTCTTCGTGCCCGGCCACGGTGGCGGCGATTTGCGTATCAAAAATCGGCGTGGGTACGCGTCCGGTCAGGCCGTGAATAATTTCCAGATCCTGGCGTGAGGCGTGCAGCACTTTGAGGATGCGGGTGTCGAAAAACACATCCCAGAGCGGGGTCAGGTCTTGCAGTGCCAGCGGGTCAACGCAAGCGATAACGTCATCGTTCGCCACCTGGATCAGGCACAGCCGCGCGTAATAGGTCTTTTCCCGCAGAAACTCGGTATCAATGGCAATGTAATCACCCTTGCTTAAGGCGTGACACAGCTCCTGCAAAGCCTCGGGGGTGGAAATAACCATGACAACTCCAGATGAACCCATAAAACTAAAGAGTATAGTTTAATTGGCACTTTCTGGCTACCTGGGCCGACAGTTTTAGGGTAAATAATGCTTGATTTTCAATTGGTTTTTGGGTGAAGCAGCAGTGGGGAACCGCTTCACCCATAGATTAAACCTAAAAGCTGTGTGACAGGCCAACAATCAGCCCGTAGCTGGGCGCCAAGTTGGTGTCGTTGACAGCCTGATAGAGTGGTAATTGCAGGTGGGTATACACCGCCGTGTTGGCGGTGGCGTGTACGGTTATGCCGGGGGTGAGGTATACCCAAGTACCGCCAGTATTGGGCACGTCTTGATCGTTGAATTCATCGCGCGGAGCCTGGCGCAAATTTATTTGCAGGCTGGTGGTGAATTCTTTTTCGTGTGCGGTGAAGCGGTAGTTAGTGCCCGCGTTGAAAAGCAAGGTGTCGCCCATCTTATATTCAAGATCGTTGGCTGTGGCGAGTTGGTACGCGCCGGAGATGAACGTGTCCCACTTATGTGGTTGTATTTGATAAGTGTAGTGCATGGAAATTAATCCATCCCACGCGCCGCTGCCGGGCATCAGGGTGAGTTCGTTGATGTCGCCGCTGCTGTTGCGCAGCTTATATTCGCCGGTGGGCGCCTTAACACCCAGCCCGGCGACCAGCAGATGCCTGATGCTGGTATGCGCGGCGTATTTGCCGGTCAGGCGTATATCGCCCATGCCGGAGGTGCGTTCACGGGCGTAATCCTCGTCCCCGGGCCCGTGGATAATGTCATGTTCATGGTCGCGGTTGTTCATGAAGGGAATGCTGACAGACAGGGCAAACTTGGGGGTAACGCCATAACTGATGTCGAGTTGCGCCAATTCATTGGTGGTGCGTAGCTCGCGGTGATGATCGGCCTCAATTTCACCGCTTTCAAAGTCGACGCCCGCAGTGAGCGCCTCGCTGGTTTCGCTGCTGCCTTTCTGGGCTTGGTTTGCAGTGATGTAGCGGTACGAAAGATCCATAATGAGCTGGCCGGGATTGGCGATGCCGTCCTGCGTGCCAGTGACCAGAAAACAGGTGGATGCGGCGCAACTCGCGTGCGCCACGGGCGCGCCCATGACAAGCCACAAGGCGGTTATAGTGTTGATTGCGGTATACGCTGATTTTGTCATTGGGTTCCCCGTTGCGTTTTGTTTGAAACCACCCTGCCCTGAATAACAGAAGGCAAAAGGGCAGAAGAGATGATGATGTTAATGGGATGAGATGCCCATGGGAATGCGACATGATGTCGCACCACTCCCATCGGGACAGAATCCTGAAACCTTTCAACCGGGCCTTCAAGGCTGGTTCATAAACACATCTCCTTAAAGGTTAAATTTCAACTCGGCAATGAAAGTACGCTGGGCGGAAGGGTGGCCAGACCAATATTTGGCGTTATTGAGGTTGTCGATCCCCAGTGCGCCGCTCCACTGGCGTGTCGGCTGGTAGCGCACGCGCAGGTCGGTGAGAAAAAAGCTGTTGGTGCCGCCTAACGTGGCGCCGTTGATGTCGCTGTTGTCGAGTGTGCCATACTGCCTGCTGCTGTAGCGCGCGCCGAAGGTGTGAATCCATTGGGCGCCCGCACGGTAGGTGGCGAGCAGATTGGTCCGCCATTGCGGCACGAGTGGCTGCCGTTTGCCGACGCTGGCCGGGAAGTTGTCATTCTTCACGATTTTGGAGTTTGCCCAGGTCACGCTGCTCGACAGATCCAAGCCACGCAGTCCCACGTCATTTGCCTGGAATGCCAGCTCCAGTCCCGTGGTGCGAATGTGCTCCACATTCTGAACGTTAATGACGTTGGGGGTAACCGTCACATTCGGTTGCGAGTACAACGCATCGCGGGTAGCTTGGTGAAACAGTGTGGCGCGCAGCAGGCCATTGCCCAGATCGTGTTCGGTGGTGAGTTCGCTGGTCCAGGATCTTTCCGGTTTCAGGTCGGGATTGTTGTTGGTGATCACACTGTTGTGGTCAATGGTTCCCTGATACAGTTCGGCGACGGTAGGCATGCGCACCGCGCGGCCCAGCGCGGTTTTCAGCACCCAGACCTTCGATGCCTGCCAGGCGATCGCCGCTTTGGGGGAAAACCAGGTTTCCTTGCGCTCGGCAAGCGTCAGCGTGCTGGTAGCATTCGATCTTTCGCCGCCGAATGCACGCCATTGTTCCAGACGCCCGCCGAGCGTGGTTTTCCAGGCAGGCGCGAAGCCCCAGGTATCCTGCGCGTACAGGCTCTGCAGTCGGGTATTGCCGTTGAAGGCGGAGAATCGTGATGCCGCACTGCCGTTAATCCAGTCGGAGGTGTCGGAGACCAGCGTGCGCAAGGCGAAGTTATCCAGTTGATAACCCATGTCGACGATATGATCCTGCGGCCGCCAGATCCCCTTCAGCGCCAAGGTATACCAGCCGGAACCCTCCTGGTCAGTAATGCGCCCGGCGCCGCCAGTGCTGGCCGCAGGCAGTGCAATGGTGGGCGAACGCGCCTGATCGCTGGCATAGTCGTAAAGACTGGCGGCCACGTCCCAATCCCAGAGACTTTTAGTATTGCTTTTTACGGACAGTCCGTGGATGACGTGTTCCAGCGTTCCACGGCTGGGCGCAAAATCGGCAGCCGTCAATGCATATTGGCGGCCATTAATGTTGACGTTACCGCTGTAAACCGGATTGCCCGAGGCATCGCGCAAATAAGTTTCGGACGTACGCGTCGTGTCGTTGCTCCACCAGCCCAGCGTGTAGCTGGCGCGCACGGTGGGCGAGAAATCATACGCCAGCTTGAGCTTGGCATGATCCTGGAGGCTGTGGGTCAGGCTGGTTGCGCCGAGGATCAGCCGCTCCTGATTCTTCGGGTCTTGATCAGCGACAGCGCCAGTGACCAGCACGCCCGCGCCATTCACGGTGCCGGCGCTGAGCAGCTTGTTGGCAAACCACAGGGGGTGGCTGTCGCTGTCGAGGTGATTGACGTTGATCCGCCACGACCAGCCACCGTGTTTGTTGCCCAGCGACGCGTTCAGTTGATGGCCGGAATAACTACTGTCTGTGCCATATTGTTTGTAGTTCTGGGTAAAGCCGCTCGCCTTGGCGTGGGCTTCGAATTGTCTGGGCATGCGTGTCACGTAATCCACCACCGCACCCATCGAGTTGCCGGAGTAGGTGGCGGAGAACGGTCCGTACAGTACATCGACGCGCCCGATTTCTTCGGGCGTGACCATCTCCCAGCGCGGCGCGCGGTGGCCGTCATTGCCCAGCAGATTGGAGAGCAGAATGCCATCGGCATACAGCAAGTGGCGGGCGCTGTTACCCGTGCCTGACGCGCGGCTGGACATCACGCCATGGCCCGAGTCGCCGATGTAGTTTTGACGTACATGTATGCTGGGAAAGTGTTTCAGGGCAGCGGCGCTGCTGGTGGCGTTGATCGTGTCTTCAATCTGCTTGCCAGTGATACTTTCAATGGTGGCCGGAATGTGCGTGGGCAGTGCGCCAGCTTGCTCGCCGGTGACGGTGATGGCATCCAGTGTTTTTACCGGCGCTTCGGGCGCTTGCTGGACAACTTCTTCCGGCTTATGGGTTGGCGATACCGGCACCGCTTCTTCCGCCGCGACGGCAAGCGTGAATGTCCCTGCCAGGCTATAACAAGCAATAGCGATTTTTCGTATTTTGATTTTGTTGTGCTTCATTCGCAGGCTCCAGGTTTATGTTGATGAACAGTGTTGTTGGAGATTCTTGTGCATTTGACGTGATGTAGATCACTCACATCAGCCGCCCAGGCGAAACACGATCGGCACGACCACGCTCGCCGCAACGGGTTCCTCACCCCGGCGCGCGGGCACGAAACGCCACTGGCGCACGGCGTTGATCCGGCTCATCAAGGTAATCTGAGCATATTATTGTCATGTTCAACATTGTACTGACTAGATCCCTCCGCAGGAATGCGACTAATTGCCGCACCTTGCGTCCCAGGCAAAATCTGGGCACTCTATCGCTATGTTGACGACCTCTCTGCCTGCCTCTGACTCTTCCGTGCTGAACCTGCAACGTCTGGTGATGTTGCGGAGTGTGTTTATTGCGGGGCAGGTGTTGGCGGTGTGGGTGGCGGGCACAGCGCTGGACATTACATTGCCCTTTTTCGCCATCGCGGCGATTATTGCGGCGTATGCAGTGCTTAATGCGCTAACCTGGTGGCGTCTCAGGCTGCCGCAGGCGGTGGTGGACGCGGAATTATTCGGCCACTTGTTGCTGGATGTGGCGGTGTTGACGGGGTTATTGTATCTGGCGGGTGGCTCGGCGAATCCGTTTGTGTCGTTGCTGTTGTTGCCTCTCACCATTGCCGTCACCGCGTTGCCGGGACGGTATTCATGGGCGATGGCGGTGATTACGGTGGGTTGTTATTCACTGCTGATGGTGTTTTATGTGCCCTTGTCGCAGAATCCGGCGCCGCACCTTGCGGGTGATTTTGCCTTGCATGTGTTGGGCATGTGGTTCAACTTTGTATTGAGCGTGGGCTTGATTACCTATTTCGTGATGAAGATGGGTAATACGTTGCGCGAGCGTGATCATGCCCTGGCGCAGGCGCGTGAAAACGCATTGCGTGATGAGCGCCTGGTGGCGTTGGGTACGCTGGCGACGGGCGCGGCGCATGAGCTGGGTACGCCGCTGGCCACTATGGCGGTGTTGGCACGGGAGATGGAACAGGAGTTTGCTAATACGCCGGACGTGCGTGACAAACTGATTGTCTTGCGTGATCAGGTGATGCGTTGTAAAAGTATTTTATCGACCATGGCCGCGTCTGCCGGACAAGTGCGTGCCGAGTCAGGGCAGCGCTTTGCGCTTGACGATTATCTGCAAAATATCCTGCAACAATGGCAGTCGATGCGCCCTGCGGTGATCGTGCGATACCATGCGCACGGCGTTCACCCCGCGCCGTCAATTGTCGGCGACCAAACCTTGTCCCAGGCGATCATGAACATTTTGAATAACGCGGCGGATGCTTCACCGGAAGAAGTGACGATTGATGCGCAGTGGAGCGCCAATGAGTTGCGCATGGAAATTTGTGATCGTGGCGCGGGTTTGACTCCCATGACACAGGCACGCGCCGGGCAGATGCTATTCACCACTAAAGTGTCAGATGAAATTGGTGCAGGAGGATTGGGATTGGGTTTGTTTCTCGCGCACGCCACGCTGGGGCGTTTTGGCGGTAGCGTGCGGTTGCGTAACCGCGAAGGCGGCGGTGCCTGCACGTACGTTGTTTTGCCGCTTGCGCCGTTGATGCCATGATTGAGCCCATGAACGCGAGTAATGAAGCGCCCCTGGATTATCGACCCAGCCTGTTGCTGGTAGATGACGATCCGGTGTTCTGTCAGGTGCTATCTGCGGCGCTTACCAGGCGCGGATTTATGGTGAGTGTGGCGCATCATGTGGACGCCGCATTGCATCTGGCCACGCAGGATCCACCGGAATATGCCGTGGTTGACCTGAAAATGCCAGGGCCTTCTGGCCTGGTGCTGGTGGAAAAACTCACCGCGCTCGATAGTCATACACGAATTGTGGTGCTCACCGGTTATGCCAGCATCGCCACCGCCGTTGAAGCTATCAAGCTCGGCGCAATCCATTACCTGACCAAACCGGCGGATGCCGATGAGATTATGCAGGCGTTTCGCAGCGCGGCAGGTGATGCCGCCATGCCCGTTGCCGACGCACCGCTCTCTATCGACCGGCTGGAATGGGAGCATATCCAGAAGGTGCTGCTGGAATGCCAGAGTAACATTTCTGCCACCGCGCGACGGCTGGGCATGCACCGGCGCACCTTGCAACGCAAGCTGCAAAAACGCCCGGCGCGCCGGTGAATTGTCGCTTCCGGCATCGTGCGCCGTCCACGGATGGACAAGTGCTGCGGGCGCAGGATGCGCTGGAGCAGCCCTCTGGCGACACTTGTGCATCCATGCACGGCGAAAGTGATTATAATAGGCGCTCTATCCCTCCTTGAATCAAGGCCGCTAGCCCGTGCTACCGTATAACCTGCAAGATATAAATCAGTCCATTCCCGCCGCTTACCTGGAGCGTGGCCGTAATTATCAGCGCGCCGGGCGTGTCTCGGGGCTGTCGGTTTCTCCCGATGGTGGGTTGATTGCGGGGTTGGTGCAGGGCAGCGTGCGCGAGCCTTACCGGGTTATTGCGCGCGTTGCCAGTGTGCAGGGCGGCATTCACATTCGGGGTGATTGCAGTTGTCCAGTCGGTGGTAACTGCAAACATGTGGCGGCAGTGCTGTTGCAGGCGTTGCAACAGCAGCCCGCCCCGCCCGCACCTACCAGGATGGCGAGCGTTAAAAATCCTGCCAATGCCAATGCTGGCGTTCAGATGGGTGATTGGCTGGCGCGTCTTGAGCGGGCCCACAGTGACTCCGCATCGCCGACAGCCGCGCAGCCAGTGGAAAGTGCTGAGCGAATACTCTATCTCATCCACCTCAAAGATGATCTTGCGCCACCTTGTGTCGGCGTGAGTCTGGTCATGGTGCGTCAGCTTAAAGCAGGGGGTTATGGCAAGCCGCAAAACTTGTCCAGCATGGCAGTGGCCACGCCACCGCGTTATGCAACGCCTGCCGACGCGGCGATTTTGCGTGGGCTGCATATGCTCACCCCGCTACTGACTGCAGGCGCTTGCCGCCTCGAAGGCGTGGCGGGCGAGCGCGTGCTGCGCGAGATGCTTGCCACCGGGCGCTGTCACTGGCAGAACAAAGATAGCCCGGCGCTGGTGCTGGGCGAGCCACGGCACGGGCGTATTGAATGGGTGATGTCTGCGGATGGCACGCAGCGCCCACAGGTGACTGACGTGGCGGGTATCGATAAGGTGACGGTGCTACCACTCACTCCGCCGTGGTATCTGGATGCGGAGCATCAGCAATGCGGCCCGTTACTGATCGACCTGCCCAACGCCGTAGCCGCTGCCTTGCTGAGCGTGCCTGCGGTAACTCCGGATCAGTTGCTGGCGGTGCGTGAGGCGTTGCAGCAGATGCCGAATGTGCCGTTGCCGCAGGCCTTTGCCAAGGTTAATCGCAAAACCGTCAAGCCCATTCCCTGTTTGCGCCTGTTTATGCAGACACTCCATGTGCGCCGCCAGTTCTATTGGCAGGTGAATGCCGATCAACTGCAGGTGGAGTCAGCGCGGCTGTCATTCGATTATGCGGGGGAGCGGGTGCCGCTGGGTGACAAGCGCAGCGTAGTTACCCGTGTCGAGGAAGGCACGTTGCTGCGTCTGGTGCGTGACCAAAAGGCCGAGGGCAAGGCGCTACGGCGGCTCGATGAAGACTATGGTTTCATGCCGCTTGAGTCAGAGCCGATTTTCGATCTGCCCCCAGACAGCGTTTTTGATCTGACGCTGACCGGTGAGGATCGGCAGGACGCCCTGCTGAATTTCAGTCTTAATGGCGTGCCCGCGTTGCGCAAGCTGGGCTGGCAAGTAGACATTGCCGAAGATTATAGTTATCGCCCGGTGGATAACGTGGGCGACTGGTACGCCGATGTCGAGGAAGGCGCCGGCAATGATTGGTTTGGGCTGGAGCTGGGCATCATGGTGGATGGCAAACCACTTAATCTTTTGCCAGTGTTGATCAATATGCTGCATCACTACCCGGATGTAATGGATCTCAACGCACTTAAGGATGCGCCTTCGAACCAAGCCTTTATTGCGCGCCTCGACGATGGCCGTTTGCTGCCGCTACCCATTGAACGCGTCAGGAATGTGCTGGGCACGTTGATCGAACTCTACAATAAAGATCTGGACAAAAATGGCCGTCTGCAACTACCCGCAATACAGGCCGGACAACTGGCTGAACTGGAATCGCTGGCTGGAAAAAATATGGAATGGCAGGGTGGTGAGCGCCTGCGTGAACTCGGCCACCGCTTGCGTGATTTCAAAGGCGTCGCCGAAGCCGCGCTGCCCACAGGCTTCAATGCCGATCTGCGCCCTTATCAACATCAAGGTCTCAGTTGGCTGCAATTCCTGCGCGATTATGGGCTGGCGGGCATCCTCGCCGACGATATGGGGCTGGGCAAAACCGTGCAGACACTTGCCCACCTGCTGCTCGAAAAACAGAGCGGGCGCATGGATCGTCCCAGCCTGGTGATCGCTCCCACCAGCCTGATGGTCAATTGGCGCATCGAGGCGGAGCGTTTTGCGCCGTCGCTGAAAGTGCTGGTGCAGCAGGGCACGCAACGCAAGCAGCACTTCGAGCGCCTCGCAGATTATGATGTGGTGCTCACCACGTATCCGCTGTTGCCGCGTGATCAGGAGGTGTTGCTGGCGCAGGAGTTTCACCTCGTGATTCTCGATGAAGCGCAGGTTATTAAAAACCCCAAAGCCAAAGCCAGCCAGATCGTGCGCCAGATCAAGACACGCCATCGCCTGTGCCTCACCGGCACGCCCATGGAAAATCATTTAGGCGAGATGTGGTCGCTGCTCGATTTCCTGATGCCCGGCCTGCTGGGTAACGAAAAGCACTTCAACACGCTATTCCGCACCCCCATCGAAAAACACGGTGACGCCACGCGCCGCGACATTCTGCGGCGTCGCATTGCACCGTTCATGTTGCGCCGCACCAAACAGGAAGTAATGAAGGAGCTGCCGCCTAAAAGTGAAATTCTGAGTAATGTCGATCTGGCGGGCGCGCAACGTGATCTTTATGAAAGCATCCGACTTGCCATGCACGAAAAAGTGCGTAATGAAATCACCAAAAAAGGCATGGCGCGCAGCCAGATCGTGATACTGGATGCGCTGCTCAAGCTGCGTCAGGTGTGCTGTGACCCGCGTCTGGTCAAACTCGACAGCGCGAAAACAGTCAAACACTCCGCCAAGCTCGAGCAGCTCATGGAAATGCTGCCCGCGATGGTGGAAGAAGGCCGCCGCATCCTGCTGTTTTCGCAATTCACCAGCATGCTGGCGTTGATCGAAGAAGAATTGCGGCAACGCAAGCTCGATTACGTGCAACTCACTGGCGACACCCGTGACCGCGCCACACCGGTGCAGCGTTTTCAAGCCGGTGAAGCGCCGCTGTTTCTCATCAGCCTCAAGGCCGGTGGCACGGGTCTCAACCTCACTGCCGCCGATACGGTCATCCACTACGACCCGTGGTGGAACCCCGCCGTGGAAAATCAGGCCACTGACCGCGCCCACCGCATTGGCCAGGACAAAGCCGTGTTCGTTTACAAACTTATCACCCGGGGTACGGTGGAAGAAAAAATTCTCGGCATGCAAGCACGCAAAAAAGAACTGGCCGACAGCCTGTTCGATGAAACCGCCAAGAGCGGGCCGAAGCTCACCCTGGACGATTTGAACGCGCTGTTTGAACCGTTGGGATAGCATGCAACGCGATGCAGTAAAGTTACAGAGTTCCTCCCAAACAGGCGAGAGAGGCGCGGTCACTCCCGGATCTCCTGATCTCCATACCTATTCTCCGTCGCTCACCCGCCTCGACACGTACGCATTCGGAAAGGTGGTTTTTCCGGAACGTTAGTGGGGGTGCGGGTGGGCTCTGATGTTCGCCATACAATTTTCATGGCAGTGGGTATGGCTAATAGCAGCGTTGCGCCCACGAGCATTCTCAATGCTCTATGTGTTGATTTGATGTTGTGTGTTAACTCAAAGTAATTCATGGAAATCCCCCTGTATATTATTTGTGTTAACCAATATTTATCTTCACTTAGCTTGTTTTGCAAGTCGCATGCCATTTTCTACATAATCAAGCATACGTTACTGATTTAAAATAAATATATTTATCCAGCACATCTGTGACACTGTTTTGTACAGTTGGAAGAGAAAGATTATGCACGCTCAAAAGCAATGGGTTAACCATTCCGCACTAACTTGGCGCAATTTATTTCTGGAAATCAAAATCCATTTATGTGCGACACCGTACCGACTGGTTATATGTATTCGCTTTAAATTTGGATTACATTTTTTAGGATCATGAGCGATGTAAAGTCCACTATATCAAAAGGATCATGCTGATGAAAGCCAAACAAATTAAAGAAATAAAATCCCAATCAAAAAATCAGGTCTCAAACAACAAAGGACCTGACGCGCTTGAGATGCTTAAGCAGGATCATAAAAAAGTCAGAAAATTATTTCAGGATTTTGAAAATATCCATGAAGATGAGGAAAGTGATGGGCATAAATCCGAAATTGTTAAACAAATTTGTATGGAGCTTACTATTCATGCTCGACTCGAAGAAGAAATTTTTTATCCGGCCGTACGTGAGTTAATTGATGAGAATGAATTAATGGATGAGGCCGCTGTGGAGCATGCAGGCGCTAAAGCCCTTGTCGCTCAGTTGGAAGCCATGGATCTGGATGATGATTATTATGATGCGAAAGTCATCGTTCTTGGCGAGCAGATCGATCATCACATTACTGAAGAAGAGAATGAAATGTTTCCCCAGATTGAAAAAGCCAGAATGGATACCCTGTCTCTTGGGCAAGAGATGATGGAGAGAAAAGAGCAACTGGAAGAGGAGTTAGGAATATTTGATGGGACGTCCACTCGCCGGCCACTGCTAATGAAGAAAGCCTCTTCAAGGCCACTGCATCATTAGGCGCATTATCAGTTTAAATCGCCCTTTCCTGCTGCAGAAAGGGTGATTTTTATACTTATTACCCGCTAAGCTTTGTCTATGTATTCGTGTATAGAACACTATTGATCCGGTATAATCAGATATGCCTGATTATTATCACGCCGGACAGCATCCCTAATCCCGTGTAAAGTACCTCCGAGAAAATAGACTACGGTTATCCGTTGTTAAATGGCCATTGATTAAGCGGCTACTTGGGATGTACCTGATCGCTTGTTTGCTTTCGCAAGTCGTACACCCTACTTTTTAAGTTCGAGAGACCCTATCCATTTATGCTGGCTTCACTTAAACGTATTACCGCTTATCCCGACAGTCAGTCTACCGAAGAATTGGCAAATCTTGTTCGGAAATTGCGTCCAGCAAAGCCTCGGGATGTTGAGCAAGCTACTGCCAATGTCCGGGCGCTTATCCACTTGCTGCAAGACAATCCTGATTATGCCAGCGCGCTGCGTCGTTATCTGTTACGTGTGTTTTCTTCACGGCATCCGATCAGCCTGTATACCGATACCGGTATCCTATCAGGTGATGGTTTTTTCACTGAATTATTTAAACGCTTGTCCTACCGGATATTGCCACCCGCCGTAGACGATTGTTATTTTCGGGATTGTCTGGATCATGTGTTATCCAAAAACACGGATTACGTGTGGATGAACGGGGTACCTGTGGAAGTTTGGCTGGTGTTGTTCGACACAGTGATCAGCGCGGGAGGAGGCGAAAGGGAAGATCAGCAAAAAACCATAACGCAGTTGCTGGACGCCATTCAGATTTTATCTTACCGCATTAGTGCAATGGGATTAGAGCCGGAGTTGATTCGTAATAACCCGACCCTTGAGAACTTCGAATCTCCGTTTTTGATGCAGAATATGGAGTTGCAACATTACCTTAATGGCTATGCGCGTTTAATGGAGGGTGATTTAACCCCGCCTGAAGACGCCAGGCACTTATTGGTGATGCTGGATCAGTGCGGGACGGTTATCACCAAGATTCGCAAAAACGCGCTACGCCAGGGCACCAGTGTAGCGCTCACCTATTTGCTGATTCGCCTCACCCAAAGCATTGACCGCATGCGTAAATTGCTGGTGCTGGTAGATGTGGCCCACGACCTGCCCTCATCGATTGCGACAGCGGGTGTGCAAACGGATGCTGTTCCGGTGTCGCGAAGCCGCGCGGCTTTGGCGCTGGGCCTGGAACTGGTCGAAGCACATAATCGTAAATATGCCGTGCGCGATTTGTTTGCGAGCAACGTCAATCTTCTGGCCCGCAATGTCACGGAGAACGCCAGCCGTACCGGCGAACACTATATAGCGGAAAACCGTAGCGAATACACCGCGATGTTCCGCTCGGCCGCCGGCGCTGGCTTCATCATCGGCTTCATGGCGATGATTAAAATTCTCATGTCCTACCTACGTGCCGCGCCCTTGGTTGAGGCCTTTCTGTTCAGTATGAATTATTCCCTGGGTTTCATGCTGATCCACGTGCTGCATTTTACGATCGCCACCAAACAGCCCGCCATGACCGCCTCGCGCATTGCCGCCGGACTCCACAGCCGTGATGGCCGCAACATTGACCTCGACAGCCTGGTGGAGTTGATAGTAAATGTAATGCGCACCCAATTTGTGGCAGTGGTGGGCAATGTAATGGTCGCTTTTCCCGTGGCCTATCTTATTGCTTGGGGATATTTTTACCTGCAAGGTCAGCACCTCGTTACGCCAGAAAAAGCTGAGTATCTTTTGCATAACATCGATCCGCTACATAGTCTTGCGCTATTCCATGCCGCTATCGCCGGCGTGTGTTTATTTTTAGCGGGACTGATCTCCGGTTATTACGATAATAAAGCGGTGTATGCCCACATTCCAGAGCGTATAGCACAACTGCCCTGGTTGCATCGTTTGTTGGGAGAAGCCCGACTCAAAAAACTCGCTGGTTACATTGAAAATAATCTGGGTGGATTGATGGGTAATTTTTACTTTGGTATATTGCTGGGAAGCATGGGAACCGTGGGATTTCTGCTTGGGTTACCCATAGATATTCGTCATGTTACATTTTCCGCTGCCAATTTCGCCATATCATTAGTCAGTCTCGAACATTATATAACGTGGCAAACCGCTATTATTTCTACTATAGGGGTGCTGAGCGTTGGCGCGGTAAATCTGTTAGTGAGTTTTTCTCTGGCGCTCTTCGTGGCATTGCGCTCTCGCCAGGCGCGTTTCACCCATTGGCCTACGTTACTTAAAGCATTGCTGATGCGCTTTTTGGCGGCGCCGCTGGATTTTTTCGTGCCCCCCAAAGATACAGTCGATAATAAATCAAAAGACTGAATTGAGATGCCTTTTTCGAGACATAAACAACAGGGGGACAGGTCATCCTTTACAGGAAATTGTGGCCTGTCCCAAGCCGCAGGGGAGAGTAGGATTAAGTTTTTTGAGCGGGATCTTGAGTGGAATCACGGGTTATAAAGACTGGCTTAAAGATGCGTAATGCAATTTCAATAACATAACCAATCGGATCCCATTTCAAAATGCTCGTTAAAACCAGATAGAACGCAATCATTGGCAAGATGCCAGGATGGTTGCCCGTTGCGATGGCTGTAGGTGTAGCCAATAACAGTATTGTACCAGCAAGTACCCTCAGTGTTGCATCGGTTTTACTGATATTCTCGGTGAGTTCAAAGTAGTTCATGGTCATTACTCCTATGGTAAATGTAACATTGCACCTCACTGCGATTACCTTGCATGTTGTAAAACAAGGTGTCGCATAATATAAAAGAGCAAGCTCTGTGCCACCAGGGATATGTTTTATTTATATGTTTGATTTCGATTTATTATTTGTGGAGTACTGGCGAGAGGGCGGCGCTGTATCAGCGGAGAATTCCGCCCACTTGTAATGCATAAAGCGGTTTTATGCTCTACTATGGCGCTGTCTTATTTGCATCAGGGTGTGTGATTGGTATGAAAATTCATGTGTCGAAACATCTACATTATGTGCTGTCTCGAATCGGTTGGGTGCCGGTAGTGATATTTTTGTTCAGTCCCTTGCACGGCATTGCACAAGAGATACATAATTCACACCCTCCATTGGATTCCTCTGCGCCGTTTATCGCCAGCACTTCTAAACCATTCGCCAAGTTGATGGATGAGGCGATGATGATTATGGCCGATGGCATGCGTAAGGCGCCCATGGATGGTAATATAAATCATGATTTCGTGACCATGATGATCCCCCATCATCAAGGCGCCATCGACATGGCCAAGGCATTGCTGCTATACACAAAGGATCCGCAGTTACGCAACCTGGCCCAAGGTATTATCACTGAACAGCAAAACGAAATTCAGTTGCTAAAAATATGGCTGCAACAATATCAAAATTCGCATGCAGAACCATCAACGTCACACAGTACTCCGCCGTCATTCGCTTCCCCCATAGGAGAGTCCAGGCCATGAAAAAACTTTCGTTAGCGGTTGCATTAGCATTAAGCGCCAGCGCCACTCTGGCCGACCCTAAGCCGCAGGATCGTGTCTATACGGCTGATCAAAATACTAATACGGTGTCCGTGATCAATCCGGTTACCAACACCCTGTTGGGCCAGATTCGACTGGGCAATACCCGGCCCGAGGTGCTCTCGCCATTGTACAAGGGTGAGATCAATGTTCATGGCCTGGGTTTCTCGCCCGATCACAAAACACTTCTTGCGATTTCAAACGGCTCTAATTCAGTTGCATTCATAGACACGGCCACCAATGCGGTTAAAGGCATTGCCTATATCGGACGTTCGCCCCACGAAGGATTTTTTACGGCGAATGGTAAAGAAGTGTGGGTGGTGGTGCGAGGCGCGAATTATATTTCGGTTATTGATCCAGCTACGTTCAAGGAAACGCGCCGCATTGACACGGCACCGGGTCCGGGCATGGTGCTGTTTCATCCAGATGGCAAGCTGGCTTTCGTGGTATCAAGTTTTACACCGCAAGTCGATATCATTGATGTGGCGAAGCATCAGGTTGTCAAACGTATTTCTGTGGTAAGTCCGTTCTCACCCTTTCTGCAATTCACGCCGGACTTTAAGGAGGTGTGGATGACGCACAAAGATGTGGGCAAGGTTACGCGCATCAATACTGAAACGCTGGAGGTGACTGGCGTATTCGAAACAGGCTTCATCACTAATCATATTGCGTTTGCGAAGACCACGACAGGCGCGCTGGCCTACATCACTGTGGGTGGTGAAAATGCAGTGAAAGTATTTACCACCGACATGCCTCCCCAACTTGTTGCGACCATTCCGGTGGGTGCTTTGCCGCACGGCATATGGGCATCGGATGACGGCTCACGAATGTATGTGGGGCTGGAAAATGAAGATGCGGTTGATGTAATTGATACGGCGAGTAATAAGCTTATAGCGCGCGTGCCGGTAGGGCAGGCACCACAAGCGGTGGTGTATGTCCCGAATGCAGTGACGAAGGGCGAGGGTCTGGCCAATCTCAGCGCGCGTTCCAACAGCGATCCAATCAATATTCCATTACAAGCCACCGGTAAGGATGGCCGGGGTTTCGTTGTGGTGCGGAATCTTGGTCTGGTCGATGCATTCGAGGTATCGCTCTTCAAGCTCAAGCCCACCACTGAATATTCAGTATTTATTGAGGGCCATAAAACACCGCTAGCCGCATTCAAAACAAATCCCGCAGGTGCGGCAAACGGGTCTGCAATCGGCCCGTTACGGGAAGTGGTGTCGAGCTTGAGCAGCAAAGCTGTCGGTTCGGCGCGTATTCTGGTGTTTGAAGGTGGTGTCCTTGCTGAGGTTGGCAAGGCAGTGCTGGTGAGCGTGCCTTAATGATCAATCCCCGGAGCATTTTTTAAATTACTTCGCTAACCTCATTATTGCCTTCCTTATTATCAGGCCAGGTCACCGCCACTTTTGGCCGGCAACTGGCCGTAGAATTGGCAGGGGGCAGAGTTATCACCTGCGTCACGCGCGGCAAAAAAACCGGTGTGGTGTGCGGTGATCACGTGCAGGTTAAACTTACGGAAGCAACGCATGGTGTTATCGAATCCGTGATGCCGCGCACGTCATTACTGTATCGTTCCGATGCGTTCCGTGAAAAAATCATTGCCGCCAACGTAACGCAGATTATTATGGTGGTGGCGGCCGTGCCGAGTTTTTATGAAGAGTTGCTGAACCGTTGCCTGATAGCGGCTGAGACAGGGAACATCAAGGCGCTCATCGTGCTTAACAAAAGCGACATGGTGGCGCAGACGCAGCAAGCGTTGAGCGTGCTGCAACTTTACCGTGACATAGGCTATACGTTGTTAACGCTGTGTGCTAAACAAGATGTAACGATTTTGTATCCTTATCTTGATGGACATACCAGCGTGCTGGTGGGGCAATCCGGCATGGGAAAGTCCAGCATCATTAATGCGCTGTTGCCTGATTTGAAGATACGCACCGCCGCGATTTCAACGGCGCTGGATTCCGGGACGCATACCACCACCGCCGCGCATCTCTACCATCTGAATGCCGACAGCCATTTGATAGACTCGCCCGGTTTACAGGAATTCGGCTTGCACCATTTTGAGCGCTCACAGATCGAACATGCCTTCATTGAATTTCGCCCCTATCTTGGAGCCTGTAAATTCAATGACTGTACACATCGGCATGAGCCTGGCTGCAACGTATTGCGGGCGGTGAGCGAAGGAAAAATTGATGCGCGCCGCCTGGCCGCGTACCACGCATTAGTAATGTAGGTCGGGTTAGGCGCAGCCGTAACCCGACAGGTGTTGCTATTCCTTACGGGCCATCTGATCTTCCTCGCCACTGAGCAGCCGCCGGATATTGCTGCGATGACGCCATAGCAGCAGCAGGCTCATCATCACTGACATGATCAGCAGCGCGGGCGTGGGTCGGATCAGCCATAGGTATACGGGCGCGAATACAGCCGCCGTGAGCGCGGCCAGCGAAGAATAGCGAAATACCTTGGCCATAAACAGCCAGGTGGCGAGCGTGCCTAATCCCACCATCCAGGAGATGCCCAGTAACACGCCCAGCGCCGTTGCCACGCCTTTACCGCCGCGAAAGCCGAAAAATACCGGATACAGGTGGCCGAGAAACGCCGCCATGCCCACTAGCGCCAGGGTGGTGTCATTTACCGTCAGCGCGGATGCCAGTGCTACGGGAATCAATCCTTTAAACATATCCCCCATCAGCGTCATTGCCGCCGCTTTCTTGCCGCCGACACGTAGCATATTGGTAGCGCCGGGGTTGCCCGAGCCTTGCGTGCGCGGGTCGGGCAAGCCGCCCATTTTTGAGACGATGATCGCCGTCGACAACGAGCCTGATAAATATGCGAAAACAATCAATACAATGTCGGTAGTCATGGATATTTACTGAACGGGTGGGCTAATGGACGCAGATAATGGCGTGTTTTGTCGCTTTCGGCATCCTGCCTCCCGCGACACTTGTGCGTCCCTGCACGGCGCGTGTAAAGTATACGCATAGATGTTATTTGATAAGGTGAAAGTAATAATGGACATTATATATCTACGCGACCTGCGGATCGACACGGTAATTGGTATATACGCATGGGAACGGCGTATCAAACAGACCATTATACTCGATATTGAAATGGCAACCGACATTCGCAAAGCGGCGCAGACCGACAGCATTGATGACACCCTCAACTACAAAGCCGTAGCCAAGCGTCTGATCGACTTTGTCGGCAACAGCAACTTTCAACTGGTCGAAACCCTTTCCGAGCGCGTGGCCGAGATCGTGCTAAATGAATTTCAGGTGCCGTGGCTGCGTTTGCAGGTCAACAAACAGGGCGCGGTGCGTGGTGCGCGTGACGTGGGCGTGATTATCGAGCGCGGTGTGCGAAGCTGATATGCCGCGTGTTTATGTCAGTATCGGCAGTAACATCGAGCGCGTCGCCAACATCCGCGCGGGCGTCGCCGCATTGCGCGAATGTTTTGGTGAACTTGTTATTTCATCTGTCTATGAAAGCCAGCCGGTAGGTTTTGCCGGGGATAATTTTTATAACCTGGTAGTGGGGTTTGACACTGCGCAAGAGGTGCGCGATGTCAACACACGCCTGCATGACATCGAACACCAGCATGGCCGGACACGCAACGGTCAGCGCTTTAACTCCCGTACGTTAGATCTGGATTTGCTGTTATACGGCGATGTTGTAATCCATGAACATGGCCTCACGCTGCCACGCGATGAAATCCTTCGTTACGCTTTTGTGCTCTGCCCGCTGGCTGAAATTGCGGGGGATGAAAAACATCCGCAAAATGGAAAGAGCTATGCTGTGTTGTGGCATGAATTTGAAAAGCATCTTCAGCCGCTGTGGGTGGTGGGTTTTGAGTGGTGATATGCAGCTCCACCATCAAGCAAGCGCCACACCCGCATAAATATTCTTGTCCGCGCGTTTCGATATGGGATGCATCCTCTGATTTGAGCGCGCGTGAATCCTGAGCGGCTTCACAATGCCCATTGCTTTAAGGCGAATATTGTGTTTATAGTGCTTAATTTTTGCTAAAGAATGGTTCGGATTGGCTTATGATTTGCCAGTCGAAACTGGCAATATGAGATCAAGCGGATTTGAACATGAAAAAACCTGACATTCCCGCCAACGAACCGACACGCATCGCCGCCTTATGTGGCCTCTCTATTCTTGATACGCCAAGTGAAGAGCGGTTTGATCGTATTACACGCATTGCGCAACGGCACTTTGCCGTACCCATTGCGCTCATCAGTTTAATCGACAGCGGGCGCCAGTGGTTCAAGTCGCGCCAAGGCCTGGATGCCGCGGAAACTCCCCGTGATGTTTCGTTCTGCGGCCATGCTATTTTAAGTGATGACATTTTTTATATTCCCGACGCGCTGGCGGATTCCCGGTTCGCTGATAATCCGCTGGTGACGGGCGCCCCGCATGTCCGTTTCTATGCGGGCGCGCCATTGCATTCGCCCGAGGGTGAGCGCATCGGCAGCTTGTGTGTTATTGACCACCTGCCACGGGAATTTTCGCGCGCCGAACTTTCAGTATTGCGCGATCTTGCCGATTGCGTTGAAGAAGAACTCAGCCGCTCCAATTTACGTCAGTTTGCCCTGACACTCCATGATCAGGAGCAACGCATCCGCGCGCTGTTTGACACCATTGTTGACGGCATTGTGGTGATTAATGCCAAAGGCCATATCCAAACCCTGAACCCGGCGGCGGAAACCCTGTTCGGCTACCCACCGGAAGAAGTGCAAGGGCAAAACATCAAGATGCTGATGCCGGAACCCTATGCGCATGAGCATGATGGTTACCTGCATAATTACCTCACCACCGGCACCAGGAAGGTCATCGGCATCGGCCGTGAAGTCATCGGCAAGCGCAAGGACGGTTCGACGTTTCCCATGGAGCTGGCGGTCAGTGAAATGGAAGTCGGCGGGGAGCGCATGTTCACCGGGATTGTGCGCGATATCACCGGGCGCAAGCGCGCCGAAGATACTTTACAGACGGTGACAGCGCTGCGCCAGGCGATTCTGGACAGCGCTAATTTCTCCATCATCTCAACGGATACGGAAGGCATCATTCAGAGTTTTAATCGCGGTGCCGAGCGTATGCTGGGTTATGTGGCAACGGAAATGGTGGGGCGATGCACCCCGGCCATTTTTCATGACATGGACGAAATTGTTAAAAGCGCCAAAGAGCTTTCCAGGGAATTAGATCAGGTCATCGAACCGGGGTTCGAGGTCTTCACTGCCAAGGCGCGGCAAGGTATGCCCGATGAGCGGGAGTGGACTTACATCCGTAAGAATGGGGCACGTATTCCTGTGCTGCTGTCGATCACCCCGGTTCGGGGTTCCGATGGCAATATCAATGGTTTTCTTGGTATCGCCAGTGACATCACCGAGCGCAAGAAAATGGAGCGGATGAAGAGTGAGTTCATCTCCACCGTCAGCCATGAGCTGCGCACGCCACTGACGTCGATCCGGGGCGCGCTGGGCCTGGTGCTAGGTAAAGCCGTTGGGGAGTTTCCGGAAAAGGCGCGACACATGCTGGAGATGGCCGAGCGCAATAGTGAGCGTCTGACGATACTGATCAACGATATTCTTGATCTGGAAAAGATCGAGGCCGGTCGTCTAGAGTTCGACTTCAGGATAGTGGATCTGGTTGCGCTAGCCAAACGTGCATTGGAAGATAATGATGGGTATGCCCGTAAACATCAGGTGCGTTTGGTGCTTAATCAGCACGTAAAAGAGGCGCTGGTGAGGGCTGATGAGCACCGTCTGCTGCAGGTGTTTGCCAACCTGATTTCCAACGCGGTGAAGTATTCGCCCAAAAATGGCGAAGTTACGGTTTCCGTGGTTGCGCAGGATGACTGCTTCCGCATAGCAGTACGTGACCATGGTACAGGGATACCGGAGGAATTCCGCAGCCGCATCTTCCAGCGTTTCGCCCAGGCAGACAGTTCCGACACCCGTGAAAAGGGCGGTACCGGCCTCGGTTTGAGCATTGCCAAGGCCATCGTCGAGCTTCATGAAGGCAAGATCAGCTATGACTCGGAAGCGGGTGTTGGTACAGTTTTCTGTGTCGATCTGCCAGCGCGGCATGTGTGAGTTAGTCAACGAAAGAGACGGATCAGAACCCCAAAGACTTGCGTGTGCTGATCTGCGAACACCATTTGGATGTGGTCCGAGTCCTGGTTGGCATGGTTGAGCCGGAAGGTGTGATATGTGATATCGCCGGCACTGCCGCTGGTGCGCGAACCCTGCTGGCACGGCATACCTATCGGTTGATGCTTCTGGATCTGACCTTGCCCGATACCGACGGCCTGACATTCCTGCAGGAACTGCGGGTGGCGGCGGCCCTGACAAAATCCATGACGAGTAACGAGCAGTTATTGGCCACCATTAAAAGAACCCTGGGCATGGAGGATAAAAACCGATGAGCGAGCCGCTGCAAGTACTCTATGTCGAAGATGAGCCGGATATTCGGGCAGTAGTGGAGCTTGCCCTTGAATATGAGGGCTTCGGATTGGTGGCCTGCGCCTCCGGGCGCGCGGCATTGGATCAGGCGCCCGGCCTGAAGCCGGACTTGATCCTGCTCGACGTAATGATGCCGGACATGGATGGCCCCACCACCCTGCGCCAGTTGCGCGAACTGCCGCATCTGGCCGATACGCCAGTGATCTTCATGACGGCCAAAGTCCAGGCTAACGAGGTGGCGCAATATAAAGCCATGGGCGCGCTGGGGGTGATCAACAAGCCGTTCAACCCCATGGCGCTGGCCGATGAGATACGCAACATTCTGAGGCGTGGTCATGATAGACCAGCCCACGACTAAAGCCGCTAAATTAGGAACGCCTACGAAATAACTTCCCCTTTTTGCCAGTTCAAATTTGGTAGAACCGTGTAATTCCATGCAGGCAGGAGGACATCGGCAACGACACGC
>LNFF01000016.1 GCA_001464585.1 Gammaproteobacteria bacterium Ga0077554
AATCACTCTCCATTCGTCATCCTTCAAGCTTTCGGCTAGTGTAAATGGCATACCACTCAATTTGTTAAAATCGGGAAGTTATTTCGTAGGCGTTCCTATGTGAAGCTAGGTCGCCAGTGATGTTTAGCCGGTAGTGATAAAACCGCGCGCCGGTCGCAATTGAGCCTATATATTCCAGACCCGGGTTGTCGTTCGTTGCTGGAGAAATCCAGACGCCGATTGGCACGCCTAGGGCAACAACATGACTGATGACCTGGTATCGGTCAGCTTCCTCAATTCTTGGCTTGTATTTGACCTCCCCGATCCCAAGCACGGTCTTGCCCTTTCGGAAGATTAGATCCGGTTTGATGGGAAAACGCTTGTTGTCCAGAAAGAGCGGATGCTGGGGTCGCGATACGTTTCCATCAAGAACCGCAATAGCTTGCTCCCGGAGGGGCGCCCGGAAAGTGTTGCGAACAAAGTTCTCGAAAATTTCGTCCAACGAAAAGAGGAACGATGGCATATCACTGCCTTGGGCATCGTAAGAGAACCCGACCTTAGTGAAGCCCAGCAGCACACTATACACAGTAAGAGCGCCGAGGTATGAATCTCGAACCCACATGGGTAACGAGGAGGAAAGTGTCTGATCACCGAACTGCATCCGTACTGGCGTGACCACGTGCAATGCGTTCAGAGCTTCAAGTAGCAAGTGTCGCTCGCCTTGCCAGCGGTCATTGCGCGGAATCACGCGCAGGAATGCAAGGCAAGCTGACTTTATCAGTCCATTGATATAAAGGTTCGCCGAAAACGCGAAAGCGTCAGACGCCACGTTGATGTCATCGCCCCGTGACAGGTAGTTTGCAACGGTGCGGCCGAAATTGACCTTGGGTTTGAAATGCCCTCGATAAGGCTCTTGGTAATAGCCCCGCGCCACGCCTACGGTAAGAATTTCGCGAAGGTAGTGGCAGAATCCTCTGGCAAGTAATTGGTGAGGTGCCGATACATTCGCCGTTTCATATGACCGCAGCACAGGCAGCACTCGGCCATAGGTTTCATCGGCGACTGCAAGCATCGCCCACAAGTTCTTGACTGGGAACTTCGGCCGGAGGTTGAGGACAATGCCGGATGTTAGAGGTAGATAGCCGATAAGGCCCAGTGCCCTTAATTCGACACCAGCGACCACTTCGCGTAGGTCTACCGCAGACAACTGCCGCGTCTCAGGCAGCAGCAATGATTGCCCGCGGGCATCGAACAATTCGTCCCTCGGGAAAATCCGCGCTTCCCGTTCATGCAGATCAACTACACGCGGGCGTATGCCTTGGACCACCGCCAATGTTATGTCCCCGAACCAGGAGCAGGCAATTCACCTGCTTCGCCAGCATCATCTTTAGTTTTCAGTAACGCCTCAATGTTGGTGGCCGTAGCCTCGAAGGCTGGCCGATCATGCATAAATGCCCGCCGGAGCACAAGGCGGACGCGCCCGATCCAAACTTTGGCTAAATCATCAACCGATCGAACCCTAAGAAAATTTGTATGGCCGAAGCCGTTAGGGAATGTCTGATTCAGTATATTGAATACTTGTACAGTTCGATTGACGATACCTTCTGGGACGCCCTCGTTTTGCAAGTGGTTCTTGAGTACGGCACCATCAGGCTCAACTTCGATAACCCAAAACCGACGCAGTAATGCATCGTCCAAATCGGTTACAGAGCGGTCATATGGATTGGCCGTGGCAATAACGATTAAATTTTTTGGGAGCACAGCCGCCTTTCCAGAGAACGGCAAAGTGAACTCGACGCCTCGGTAGTCAACTTCCAAATAGGTGAGAACCTCGCCGAATATTCGTGCCACGTCCCCACGGTTAAGTTCGTCGATTACAGTGACGAAAGTTCGCGCAGGATTGTCGGATGCTAGCTTGGAAAAATTCAAAAATAGGCGTGAAGCAAGCTCGTACTTGATTCCTGAGCCGTCAGCCGCCTGGATTGGGCGGAAGCCTTCAATGAAGTCGTCATATCCAATAGCAGGATGGAACTGTAGAAAGAGAGTTCTTGCGTTGTCGTTGTCTGTAAGTCCCTGTGCCAACTGTCTCGCGTAGCGAGTCTTACCAGTGCCAGGAGGGCCTGCTAGTAAAAATGCAAGGCTTTCCTTTGCCTGAATAGCGGCTGTAACAGTTGCGAATACCGGGTCGTCAGCACTCAGGCCTGAGCCTTCTTCTACAGGAGTTTCGCCCAAGGCGGCCGGCACAGGATTTGCCAAATACGCAACGAGTTTGGGAGCAAGTTGCTGCAAGAATTGATCATTCGTAGGGCGTTCTGACAGTAACCTTGGCCAAGGTACTGTCGGATCGGACAGTCTAAACCGCCCGCGATACGGAGGTTTGAACTCGGTTAGCCCAAGTTCCCTTTCCAGCAAATGGTCCATGAGGGAGGACCAGTCGCCAACCTCATCAGGAATCCCTTCAAATGCGAAGAGCCAGACTAGAAAATCCTCGAATCGAAAGGTGTCCGGCAGCTCTTCTTCAAACCTTGACTGGAAGGCATCCGTCAGCATCGTAATGGCTTTTTCGCCTTCGATAAGGCCTTCAAACCGCATCTCGCGATAACCTCGGGACGAGAATAGGTTCCCCCACATTTTGGTGTCTTGCCGGATCATGTAGTCACCGGCGAAGTCCCCACGATCCCAGTTAATTCCCTTCAATCGTGGCCTTAGCAGGTTATTTCCACGCGGCATCGGCGGAAGATCAAGGCGGCGACCGTTGAAGTATCGATCCAGAAACTGGTCAGTTCCTAGCTTCTTCGACATATCAACGAGGGTATCCGTGCCAACATCGTTGGCGGCAAATACGAAGGCTGGAAGCAACCAGTTGGCGCTATAGTTTTGTAGTCTTTCGATCGCTTGCTGGATCGTTGATATGTCAAAGTAACGCACTATCTTATTTCACTTTCGCTTTACCAGGTTTGCGGAAATTTTCCTTGTTCCCAACCCAACTCGACCAAACAGCAGACGGTTGCTTAAGACGCTTTTGCAAATATGGCCATGAAGTGGCTTGATGCCCATCTGCTTCAAGGGCCGATTGAATATAGTCCACATAGTCCGCACTCATGTCGATCCCCACGACATTTCGGTCATGCGCCAGAGCCGTGAAAATTGTGGTTCCACTTCCAACGAATGGGTCAAGCACATGCCCGCCAACTGGGCTGCCGACCTCGATACAGCGACGTACCAGTTCAGATGGGAAGGCTGCGTTGTGCTTAGCGCGTCGATTGCGTTCGATAGGGATATTCCAGACGTCTTCTTCAACCAGCATTGATCGGTCAAAACTATAAAAGCGACTCTTCGTGAACATGAAGACAAATTCGTATTGCCTATGTGGTCGGTCGCGTGCAGTCGGCTCAACAAACGCGTTGCAGCGATTCCAGATGATTGAGCTTCGCAGTGTCCAGCCCCGTTCTTGCATTGCAAACGCGACCTTCCATGGGATACCAATCATGCTTTTTTTAGGGATGTCCCAGCCGGAGACATCGACCGGGCGAACTTTGATACGCAAGAAATTTCGGGAAGAGCATTTCGGATCACTACCGTGAGGCTGCCCATTGCCTGAGTAATAAGTATCGCCAATATTCAGGAAGAACATCCCTTCCGGATGTAGCGTTCGTTTAACCTCATCGAAAACGCCCATGAGTTTTTCTATGTAGGCCTCGACGGATTCTTCGTGTCCTAATTGGCCTTCATATCCATAGTCGCGCACCCAGTAGTATGGTGGCGAAGTAACAGCGACGTTGAATATGTCGGAGGGCAACTGACGCAAGGATGCCGCGGAGTCGCCTTGAATAAGTCCAGCAACATGCTGGGAGCCGGTCATAAAGCTGTATCGATCAACTGGTGATGACGATTTTGGCTGATGACCCACTTGGGCACGTACTGCTTCGGCAGCGTTACTCTTTGCGTTCATTAATTTAGCCTTTGAAATTTAGCAAACAGTACAGTATTGGGTCACATCACAGTACACCATATCTTATAGTACAGCATTGAGTCTGATACCGTCTTGAATTGCAAGCCCGTTGATAGCAAAATTTACATCCAATGGTTTCCCTGACTTCCCCGGTCGACCCACGGTGGCGTAACTGACGCCAAAATGTTCCCCCACTTGAGTAAGTTTATAATGCCGACGCCAATACACTTGCGCCATGCGCTCGTCGCGGGGTTTTATAGCGTTCGGCAAAGTAGGCTAATGGCTTTACGGGGTTTGTTTTTGCTTTTTTGGTATGTCTTTGAGTGATTATCTGGATCAAGCTTGCATTGTGCGCCGCTCGCAAGGTCATCATCACCCAAATATATCAGGTTCTTCAACTGTTGCCTCGGTGAAGGTTGCCCTTTGCTTTGCTGAACAAAGTCACGATAGCGCTGTTGCGCGACATTTTTGGTTTTGGCAAATCCAGCGAGCACCCAATCCACTGTCAAACAGGTTTCGCTTTCTTCATACCCTGCCGTTGAACGGTAGCCACTCTTTTGCGCCGCACACCATGTGTGCCCGCACTGTGACCCCTGCGCGCTGGCAGGCATACCTTAAGTTGACTTAAAATTATAGAAACGTAGCTACATTTCCTTGCGCGGGCGGTTTTTTCATGGTATATAGTAACGTATCTACATTGATGGAGCGAGGTGTCACCATGACCATCACCACGGTATCCAGTCGCCAGTTCAACCAGGACGCTAGCGGAGCCAAGAAGGCGGCCAAGGACGGCCCGGTATTCATCACGGATCGTGGCCGACCGGCGCATGTGCTGCTGACGTTCGACGAGTACAAGAAGATCACGGGCGGGCGCACCAAGATCGCTGATCTGCTGGCGATGCCCGGCATCGAAGACGTTGAACTTGAGATCCCGCCATTACGCGACCTCGCACAATCAGCGGATCTCTCCTGATGTACTTGCTGGATACCAGTGTCGTCTCCGAGCTGCGCAAGATCCACCTTGGTAAAGCGGATGCCTACGTTGCAGCGTGGGCCGACAGCGTAGATGCCACCGATTTGTATCTGTCAGCCATTACCGTTCAAGAATTGGAGATCGGTGTATTACTGGCCGAACGCCGTGACCCCGCGCAAGGCGCGGTATTTCGGGTATGGCTGAACAGTCACGTCTTGCCTGCCTTCGCTGGCCGTATCTTGGCCGTCGATACCGCAGTTGCTCAGCGCAGCGCACGGCTCCATGTGCCAGACCCCCGTCCGGTGCGTGATGGGCTGATAGCGGCGACAGCGCTGGTGCATGGCATGACGGTCGTCACGTGCAATGTCGCTGACTTTGAACCGATGGGCGTTCAGATGCTCAACCCTTGGGCAGGGTAATTGCAACTACAGTAATTTACGGTAACTACGCAGGTTTTTCCGCAACGCCAAGCGCTGTTTGTGCCACGCATCGCCCCACGGCAGATTAGGCTGCATTAAGGCGCGGCACAGCACCAGTTCACCGGCGATGTCGTCCAGATGCACAAATTCGGGCGCGGGGCCTGCGGCGTGGGCGCAGTCGGGGCCGCCTTCGAAGCCCTGGTTGTGATAATTGCCCAGCGGCACGGAAATGCCGATGGCGGGAAAGCCATACGCAGTGGCGGCGGTAGCTTCGCACGCCCCGCCGTCCATCACACGGCGTTGGTGTTTGCCGGGCAAGACGTGTTCGGCAAGGTCGGCCAGCACTTTTAGCGCGTCCGGGTTAAACACGGTGCGCCGGTCGCCGAGGCGCACCACCGGTCCTTTGCCGACAATCGCGCCGGGCAAGGTGCGCGACGCTTCCAGGCTCACGCACACGATGGGGCGGCGTTTTGCATCAAGCCAGCCCAGTTCGAAGTGACCCACCACGCCGACAAAACCCACCTCTTCGGCGCGTGTCAGCAATCCGATAAATGGTATGGGTGAAGCACGGCGCTTGGCGGCACCAAACAGCGCCAGCGCGGTGGCGACAATCGCAAATACCCCGACCAGATCATCGGCAGCCTTGGTGTAGATCTTTTTGCCGCGTCGCCATACCGGCGCGCGGAACTGAAAGCCGCCGTATAAACTGTTGGCGGGTTTATCCAGTGGTGTGTCAAGCACCACCTCGGCACTGTGAATGGTGCGTTTTGACGCGACCAACGCCACGTTGCGTAGCGCGCCTGAGCCTGCCCAGCCGTGGCTGTCCGCCAGCCATACCGCAGCGCCAGCCAGGTGTTTCACTGGCGCGCCGCCAAGCCACAGTACTTTCAGGCGGCGCGGCGATAGCCATTCCACGCCATGAAAACCGGGGTGATCCATGTGTGCGATAAACACCCGCAACGGTTCCGTGCTTTTCTCGCGGATGCGGCGCAGATAATCCGCCTTGGATGCCGCGCCAATCACCAGATTACCCACCGGATCAGCAAAAAACGGGATATTCGCTTGCTCCAGCACGCGGCCAACACAAGCGATAACGTGCTCCTCGCGGAACGGCGCAGTGGGTTGCGCGAGCAGATCCAATAGCAGGTGAAGATGTTGGGGGGACATGGGGGTGGCCGTTAATCAATGTAAAGAGGGTGACAATCGGCCTATTTTCGCAACTTTTTGCCGGAAAGTGTTATCTATTTTCCCTGATGAATTTCCAGCCCATCAAATCCCCTTCAAACCGCACCAGAATCATCCACCCCCAAGACATGTTAAAATAGCAATCCTGTTAAACCTTTACTGGCTACCCCGACATGAGCAGCAGCGCCTCGCGCATCCGCGAAATCCCTTATAACTACACCTCGTTCTCTGACCGCGAAATTGTGATCCGCTTTCTGGGTGAGCGGATGTGGGAGGTGTTGAACGAGCTGCGGGGCGTGCGCCGCACCGGGCATTCGGCGCGCTTGCTGTTTGAAGTGCTGGGCGATATGTGGATTGTGTCGCGTAATCCGTTTATTCAGGATGACTTGCTGGAAAATCCCAAGCGCCGCGCATCGCTGATCAATACGCTGGTGCAGCGTCTGGAGCAGATTCGTGAGCGCTCTGGCGATAACCCCCTGGCGCTGGAGCTGGAGCAGTCCATGCGCAAGGCGGTGCAAGCATTTCAGGACTGGTTTTCAAGCCAGTATGACTTGCGTAAAAAAACCATCAAGCGTTTATCCAAGGTAACGCGGCGCGACAATATTGATTTCAGCGGCCTGGCGCGCGTCTCGCATGTCACCGACGCCACCGACTGGCGTGTTGAATATCCGTTTGTGGTGATTGCGCCCGACAGCGAAGAAGAAATGGCGGGCGTAGTGCAGGCCTGCATCGAGCTGGGGTTGACTATCATTCCGCGCGGCGGCGGCACGGGTTACACTGGCGGTGCAGTGCCGCTGCATCCCGATACGGCGGTGATCAATACGGAAAAACTGGAAGGCTTGGGTCAAGTGGAATTTCGTACCCTGCCGGGTGTGGCGAATACTGTCGCCACGGTGCGCGCTGAAGCGGGCGTCATTACCAAGCGCGTGTCGGAACGTGCCTATGCGGCAGGCCATGTGTTTGCCGTTGATCCCACATCGCAAGATGCGTCCACCATCGGCGGCAATATTTCCATGAACGCTGGCGGAAAAAAAGCGGTATTGTGGGGCACGTGTCTCGACAATCTGGTGTCGTGGCGCATGGTCACGCCCAACGCACAATGGCTTGAGGTTGAGCGCATCAATCATAACCTCGGCAAAATTCATGATGTGGAATTTGCGGAATTTCGTGTCACGCATTATCAGGCCGATGGCAAGACGCCCACGGGCGCGTCTGAAACCTTGCGCATTCCTGGCCACGAGTTGCGCAAGATTGGCTTGGGTAAAGATGTCACCAATAAATTTCTCGGTGGATTGCCTGGCATACAAAAAGAAGGCTGTGATGGACTGATTACTTCGGGCGTATTTATTCTGCACCGTGAGCCGCGCTTCATGCGCACCGTATGCCTGGAGTTTTTCGGTGCTGATTTGCGCCGCGCCGTACCTGCGATTGTTGAGATCAAGGATTATCTCGACGCACAGCCCGAGGTATTACTGGCAGGCATGGAACATCTCGACGAACGCTATGTGCGCGCCGTGAATTACAGCACCAAGGCACCGCGCCGTGAACGGCCCAAGATGGTGCTGATTATCGACGTGGCGGGTGATGTGGAAGATGCGGTGGCGCGCGCGGTTTCGCATGTGGTGCGCTTGGCGAATGCGCGCGATGCCGAAGGTTTTGTTGCCGTCAGCCCTGAAGCACGCAGCCGCTTCTGGGCAGACCGCAGCCGCACCGCCGCGATTGCCGCGCACACCAATGCGTTCAAGATCAACGAAGACGTAGTGATTCCACTGCCGCGTCTGGCGGAATATTCCGAAGGCATCGAGCGCATCAACATCGAGCAGTCGATGGCTAACAAGTTGCGTCTGGTCGCCGCACTGCTTGATTATCTGGATAGCGATGATCCCGCCAAGCTTACAAAAAGCGCGGATTACGCGCCCGATGCCGAGAGCGATGTTATCATCGCCAACAAGATTACTGCCGCGCGCGACTACCTGCTGAAAATTCAACAGCAATGGAGCGCGATTCTGCGCCAGCTCGACGCCCCTGCGGCATCATGCATGGAGTTACTCGATGCCCCCACGCAAGCTAAAACGCAGGAAGGCGATACGCTGTTTGTATTATTGCAGCGGCGCGATTTGCGCATCTCGTATCGCAGCGAAGTGGAGCGGCCGCTCAAGGCGATTTTCGCCGGGCGCGAGCTGGAAAAATTTCATCAGCGTTTTGATGAAATTCACACCCGCATCCGTTCCAGCCGCTTGTTCGTCGCCACTCATATGCACGCGGGCGATGGTAACGTGCATACCAACATTCCAGTCAACTCCAACGATTATGAAATGATGCAGGAGGCTGAACGCATTGTTGATCGCGTCATGGCGCTGGCAACCGCACTGGGCGGCGTGATCTCGGGTGAACACGGCATCGGCATCACCAAAATTCGTTACATGGAGCCGGCGGCGATACAGGCCTTTGCCGGATACAAACAAAAAATTGATCCCGAAGGCCGCTTCAATCGCGGCAAATTACTCGCGGACTCGGGTTTGCATAATGCCTACACGCCGTCACTGCGACTGGTGCAGCAAGAAGCGTTGATTCTCGAGCAAAGTGAACTTGGCGCGCTCAATGATGACATCCGCCACTGCCTGCGCTGTGGCAAGTGCAAGCCGGTGTGCAATACCCATGTGCCAGGCGCCAATTTATTTTATTCGCCGCGCAACAAAATTCTCGCCACCGGCCTCATCATCGAAGCGTTTCTTTATGAAGAGCAAACCCGGCGCGGCATCTCGATCCGGCACTTCGATGAAATGAATGATGTCGCTGACCACTGCACAGTGTGTCATAAATGCTTGAACCCTTGTCCAGTCAACATCGACTTTGGTGATGTCACGGTGCGCATGCGCCGTATCCTCAAAGATCGCGGTAAACGCCATGCCAGCCCCGGCACCACGGCGGCGATGGCATTTCTGAATGTCACGGATCCCGCCACCATTAAGCTCATGCGCAGCACCATGATTAAATGGGGTTATGCAGGACAACGTGCCGCGCATCATGTCGCCAAGCGTTTTGGTTTGCTGGGCAAAAAGAACGAGCGTCCGGCAGCCACCACTGGCAAACCGGCGCTTAAGACACAAGTTATCCAGTTCATGAAAAAACCCATGCCCGGTGGTTTGCCCACCAAGACCACGCGCGCGCTGATTGGCATTGAAGATAAAAATGTTATCCCGATTTTGCGCGACCCTGCCAAGGTCAACGCCAATGTGAATGAAGGCTCGGACGCCGTATTTTATTTTCCCGGTTGCGGCTCAGAGAGATTGTTCAGCCAGATCGGCCTTGCCACGCTTGCCATGCTGTATGAAGTCGGCACGCAAACCGTGCTACCGCCTGGCTATTTATGCTGCGGCTATCCGCAATCTTCCAGCGGCGATGAAGCCAAGGGACGCCAGATCAGCACCGAAAACCGCGTGCTGTTTCATCGCATGGCGAATACGCTGTCTTATCTGGACATCAAAACCGTCATCGTGTCGTGCGGTACGTGTATGGATCAGCTTTTGAAATACGAATTTGACGCTATTTTCCCCGGCTGCCGCCTGCTCGACATCCATGAATACCTGATGGAAAAAGGCGTGAGCCTGAGCGGTGTGCCCGGTGTGAAATACATTTATCACGACCCCTGCCACACCCCCATGAAAACCCACAATCCCATCAGCGTGGCCTCCACTTTAATGGGGCAAGGCGTGCAACTTTCTGATCGTTGCTGCGGCGAAGCAGGTACCTTTGCCATCGCTCGCCCCGATATCGCCACGCAGGTACGGTTCCGTAAACAGGAAGAACTGCACAAAGGTATCAAGGCGCTCACTGGCGCAGAAACCGTTGAGAGTGGCGAAGTCAAAATGCTCACTTCATGCCCCGCCTGTCAGCAAGGATTGTCGCGCTATGCAGGCGACACGGGCATGCAAACCGACTACATCGTGGTGGAGTTGGCTAATAAATTATTAGGCGAAAGCTGGCAGCAGAAGTTTGTTGAGAAAACGCAATTGGGCGGTGTTGAGCGGGTGCTGCTGTAGCCCCTAATCTTCTACGGTATCAGCTACTGGCAGAAGTTGTTCCATCATTTCCATTTCACCGCGTACCAGCGCGCGGCCTTGCGCGGCTACGCTGGATTGATAGCGGGCGATGATAGTATCCTGCTGACCCCATGCCGCCACAGTGACAAGATCTTCAGGCGCAAGATTCTCCAGCGCGGCAAGCGCCATCGCCATGATTTTTTTTGGCTCCTCAATTTTCCTGTGGCGAAATGAGATGGAAAGACCAAATACAAATATCATTGCATAAGGAAAACCATAGACAATCGCAGTGATCATGGTCGGACTGTTCTGGTCTACCAGGATGGCGCGCCCACCTGTCAAGGCAATCGCCATGCTCAATACAAACACCGCCATAATCCCTGCAAACACTTTCCAGTCCCGGCGCTCCAACGCAATCTTGTCACGCAAAAGCTGTTCGCGCGCAGCGGCAATTTCAGCGACGGTGGGTGGGGTGCCGTGAATGTCAAAGGTGATGCCCAAGGCCGTTAATCTTCCAGTTCGCCGAATGCGCCGCTGTTAAAGTCATCAATCGCTTTACGGATTTCCTGTTCGGTGGTCATGACGAAGGGGCCGTATTGCACCACCGGCTCATTAATCGGCGTGCCATTCAAGAGCATCAGATGTGCCGCAGATTGCGCGTTAATCGTGATATTTTCACCGGCATTGTCGAACAGCACGAAATCGGCGGCAACGGCTTGGGTTGTTCCATTGATTGTTACTGTGCCGCTCATCACCAGTATCATGGTATTTTCATGTGCCGGAAATGAAAAACCAGCATGGCCGCCTGGCTGCAAATGAATATCGAACATATTCATCGGCGTGTAGGTTTTGGCCGGACCTATGGCGCCCTGATATTCTCCGGCGATGACGCGCACATGGCCGCCGCTATTCGGCAATTCGACGCGCCCCATCTGCGCAGCGACGAGGCCTTGGTAATGCGGCGCATCCATCTTGTGCACCTTGGGTAGATTTACCCAAAGCTGTATGGCATGTAAAATTCCACCGGCGTTGGCAAAGCTTTTTTCATGGTATTCGCGGTGCAGAATGCCCGCCCCCGCCGTCATCCACTGCACATCGCCGGGGCCGATAATGCCGCCATTACCCGCGCTGTCATGATGCGCGACGCTGCCGGCGAAGGCCAGCGTCACCGTTTCAAAACCACGATGCGGATGTGGCCCAACGCCACGCTGCTCGTTATCAGTCGGTGGATACCCGAACGGCGCATGGTAATCCAGTAATAGAAACGGACTGACTCGCAGCCCAAAGTTATTGCCCGACTGAAAATAATTGCTGACGCGAAAACCATCGCCCACCCAGTGAAAAGGCGCGCCACGGTAAATGCCGGTGATGGTACGTTCGGTTGACATAGGGGTCTCCTGTAACTATATTATTTAATGGCCCTATCTCAGAATAGCAAAGAATGCAACGTCATACCATAAATCAATAACCAGCAAAATTCACCAGGCTGAAGGGCGACGCATCGACGAATTCCCAGCGCGTACCCATTGGTAACGATGATTCGCATACATGTGAAGCGCGCTTTGTGGATGAGTCTGCTGCCACCGTCGGGGCAACCTGGAAATTCTAACCGGGCGGCGATTTAAGATTTTGTTTGTAACTTTTCATTAATCAGGCCGGGGGCAGATCAGCCATCCGGCCTGATTCTCCAAGAATCAGCGGCATGGCTACAACCGCCATCCCCAAAATGCCAGAAAGTTTGCGAAGTTGCGCATGTCTGAAGCCTTGCGATTCCAGGGCGGGAGGCTGGTGTAGAACACCGGTCCGGTATTGGGATCGGCGCTTAATTCTTTATCTACCCCTACGAATGGATCGAACACCCACCAGCTCATCAGCGCCAGCTCAAAAGGCTTGAATGATCCTTTGACGTAGCCCTTGCGTATCCCCTCGGTTGCATAAAATGAGGTAGTTTCATGGGCGCCAAGCGGCAAATGTTTTAATGTTTTAGCAGGCTCGATAGGCGTAACAATCAGACTGTAAGGATCGGTGCGGCCGATTTTTATATCCATCACCCGGTGCGTACCGTCACGCAGGAATATCACTGGTCGATAGTTTGTATCACGGCTCTCTGGATAAGCGAGCCGTGAAGGCAGGCGTTCACCATAAATATTTTGGGTTTGTGTGGCGTCCCATGTTTCAGGATAGTCCTGCGCAGGTAGAAATTCAGTAGGTATGATCGCCACATAACAGCCGCAGGTATGCACCGTTGTCACCAGCACGGGTTGCCCGGCCGGATTGAGGGTAACCACTATGAGCAAGCCGCCATTTTTTCCCGCAGTAAGGTTAAAAGGAAAAAACTGGAGCGGCACCTCTGTGAAATGTATCCGGTAAATCAGGTTGGTATATTGCCCTTTGCTGATTTGAAAGGTTTGCTGTTGCGTGTAAAAAACCGGTGTGGCTGGATCAATATAAATTTGTTCATCCTTGCCGTGCGCATCATAGCGTGCGGAAGGCCGGCCAATTTTATTGTAGGTTTTGTATTGATTTTGCGGCACAATAATAGGTGCATGGCGCGCTAATAGACTACCATCATCTTTGGCCACATAGGCCACGGCAGGGTGTTCTGTGGCAACATGAGGCGTGCTGGCGCAGGCGCTTAATAACAGCGCTGCCACGACCATGGCAAACATTTTTGAAAATACAGGGAGTTTCATGGCGTGCTTACCTCCGCACCTATTCTGGCCAACACAATCCCATTTTTTTGATAAATGATTTCAGTATGCTTGAGCGTCGCCAGATAAATACTTTTGGTCAGCACAATATCTCCGGCGCGTGGCTCGCGTTTTTCCACCAGACGTTCGCTATATAAATTAAAGCTCGGCATACTCAGCCGCCACATCACCACTGCATAATCGTGCTGTTTGGCGATCAGTGCCGCTTCTTTGATAGGCGCTTGCTGAACCTCTGCAACGATAGGGATTAAAAAATGCGATACCGCAAACACCGTGACCAATCCACTTAACAGCAGCTTGCGGGTATTTTCCAGCCGCGCCTCAAACATAAAATACACCATTAGCGCTATTGCGGCAGCAAAAAATATTTGATACGCGGGCGTGAACAGCCCCGCATAATCCGCCAGGGCTGCGCGCATAAATTCATCAGGAATGCGCGGCAAGGCGTAGCCGATGATATTGGGTAAAAACAGCAGTGCCACGAAAAACAATAGCGGCGGCAAGAACAACCCGACCTTTGCGGGTACTGCCGTGAAACGCATATCGGGCAGCCGTAGCGCCATTAATATGATCAGCGGCGCGAATCCATACACCACATAATGCGGCAGCTTGGTACCCGACAGTGAGAAGAACACAAATACAAAGCCAAACCACAGCAGCAGGAACAAGCCCAAATCATCTTTAATGATGGTTTTGACGCGCATCAACGTACTTAGTAATACGGTGGTATACGGTAACAAACCCAGTAATAACACCGGCACATAATAAAATACATTGCCGCCATGTTGTTCCATGGCGCCTTGAAAGCGGTCAATATTATGCTTGAAAAAGAAGCCCTGGATAAACGCGTCGCCTTCTTTTAAATATTGCGCGACATACCACGGCATGGCGACCGCCAGAAAAATAAGCAGGCCGTTAGGATTAAACACCGCGCGCAACCATAGTTTGAATTCGCGCTTGATGGCGAAAAACAAAAAGCTCACCACCAGCGGAATCATGACCGCAACCGGACCTTTAGTAAGAAACCCCAGCCCGATAAAAAAGAACATCCAGTAAAGATATTTTTGCCGCCGGGTGTGAAAAAATAGATAGCCTGCCAGCATGGATGAAGTGATCCACAGGTTTAGCAAGGCGTCGGCGGTGGCGGTTTTGCCCATCACTGAGATTTCCAACGCGGTCGCCATCATAATCGCGGCATAAAAAGCGCTTTTTGTATCGCGCAGTGTTTTGACGAAAAAGAATATCACCATCACCCACGCGGTAGCCGCCAGCGCTGAGGGTAGACGCAAGGCAAATTCATTAATGCCAAACAGCGTTACGCTGGCAGCTTGTAGCCAATAAATTAAAATCGGCTTGTCGTAGCGCGGCACGCCATTAAGATACGTCGAAATAAAATCGCCGCGTACCAGCATCTCGCGGGTGGCCTCGCTGAACGCGCCCTCGTCTACATCGAATAGCGGCACTGCGTAAATATTGTAGAAAAAACTTAAGGCTATCGCTGCCAGTAATAAATAAGGCAGGAGGCCGTGCGCGCGTGGATTGATTGTCATGGGAGCCATTATAGGTGATAAAAAAGGTTCTGGCTTGCACCTGTCCCGCCAACCTGCCAGACTACACACAGTCAGCCAAACCGTGACAGAGGTGGGACTGTGGAAAATCGTCGTGTTGATGAGCCAGTTGATAACTTAAGCATTCTCAGCGCTGAAATACCCCCGCCGGGCAGGATGCCCAAGTGCAGTGAGCGCAAGGATACACAGGAACTGCCTGCATCCGAATTGCCCGGCACAACCAGCCAGGCGCCCTCTTTGCGTCAACGCCTCGACGACGTGCTGGCCGAAGGTCGCCAGAACGAGCGTAAGTTGCGGCGTTTTCAGTCGCTGGAACTGCGCCTGATTGGTCTGGGATCATTGTGGGAACTGATTGAAGCGCTGCTTTATCCCGACACGGTGAACTTTCAGTGGGACACCGTCACGTTGCTGCTGGTTGATCCCGAATATGAAGTGCGGCGCACACTCGAGCAAGAGGGCATTCCCCTTGCCAATCATCCCGCGCTGATTTTTGTCAGCAGCCTTGAGGGTCTGGACTCGCTGCACCCCTACTCGCTGTTTTCCATGCTCGGGCCGTTTCAGCCGAACCGTCACAATGGGTTATTTCCCCCGCCGCGCCGCCCTGCCAGTGTCGCGCTGCTGCCGATGGTGCGTTATGGCAAGCTGATTGGCAGCCTAAACATTGGCAGCTATAACCGCGAACGTTTTCTCAAAGGCATGCGCGCCGACATCCTCGAGCATTTCGCCGCCATTGTGGCGATTTGCCTGGAAAACGCCGTCAATTTGGAACGTCTCAAGCGTCAAGGTCTGACAGACACGCTCACCGCCGTTAACAACCGGCGCTTCTTTGATCAGCGATTGGGCGAAGAAGTGGCGGCGGCTCGGCGTAACCTGCGTCCGTTATCATGCATGTTGCTCGATATCGACCACTTCAAGCGTGTCAATGACACCTATGGACATCAAATGGGCGACCAGGTGTTGCGCGAAATCGCCGCCGTCATCCGCGCCCAGTTGCGCAGTGGCGACGTGTTGTCACGCTACGGCGGCGAAGAATTTTCTGTGCTGCTATCGCAGACCGGTGCTGACGGGGCGCTGGAAATTGCCGAGCGTATCCGCCGCAGCATCGAAGAACATCGCTTTGCGCTTCCTCGAAATGAACCCCACAACGAGCAAGGCGAAGCGCAATTTTCTGTAACCATCTCCATCGGCATCGCCACCTTCAATCCCGAGCATGATCCCCACTCGGGCAAAATGAATGGTGACGTTCTGCTCGGCTATTCGGACCGCGCCTTGTATGACGCCAAAGCCCGTGGCCGAAATCGCGTGGTGGGCGTGGGGGATGTGGTGCAAATGGCGCAGGAAGTCTGGTAGAAGGTCTCTATAAGTATTGTCATCCCGAATGTAGTGAGGGATCTGGAAGTTTTATTGGACCTTAAGTTAATCATCTATAAGCTGGGCAATCACCGCCGCCAGATTAGAAGGCTGCAACACCGTGTCACTGACATCCGCGCCCGTTAAATCGGCTCCGGTCACATCCGCGCCCGTTAAATTCGCCCCTTTCAGGTTGGCACCGCTCAAATTCGCCAGCCGCAGATCCGCATGCGATAAATCCGCACCACTCAGGTCGGTTCCGCGCAAATCAAACTCCACCATATTGGCGTTACCCAGCGCCGCCCCCGCAAGATTAGCACCGCGCAGGGTAGTGGCCCGTACAGTCATTAATACGTCAAAACCTTTTCGGTCGTAAATGGCAATCATGTGTTTTCAGCCTGAAAAACCAGTGTCCATTATGCCGTACTTCAGAGGTAAAAATCACAGGTTGAGCTTGATGGGGGCTGTTGTGCGTGGTCAGTGTGGTTATCTATAAATAACATTTCTGTCGCAAAGTTCAAAGCCAAATGCTTACAATTCATGACCAACCGCGCCGAGATGGCGATCATCAAACACGACAAACCCGTGGTGAGGCTCGTATTGATTGCCGCACCGCTGAGATTAGTTTGAATTAAGCCCGCGCATCTTTGCGCTTTGCCCCGCACCTGATCCAGCAATCGGGGCTTGGGAATTGAGAGATCCTCTTGATTAGCATCTGATAGATGGTGTAAAACCTTGGATGAATTAGGCCGCATAAATAAATATACCTGAGGTAAGTCACTGGATCATATTGACAGAGTAATAATTATACACCAGACTGGCGTAAAGAAAGGCGCC
>LNFF01000017.1 GCA_001464585.1 Gammaproteobacteria bacterium Ga0077554
GACATTGGAGAGATCCCCTGAGCGTGTCAAAAAATATTTTCAGGATGCGCGAGTAAAATATGCTGCATGACTCACGGATAAATGATGCCGGATCAATATGTACATCTGGCCCAGGATTTTGTGCAATTAATGGACATATTGCAAGCCATGCGTACTTTGCACGGCCAACCATCTCTGCTGGAACCGCTGGTGGCTCATGAGTTGTGGAGCGATACAGGCAGCCATCATGCCCATCAAGTGGTGTGCAGTACCGCTCAAGATCCCGCCAGGGCACTGCTGATCAAGGAGCAAGCCAAACCCTCCCGACCGCATTAACCCCCACACCCATAAAAAAACCAGCAATTTTTGGAGCGCCTACTTGCCAATCTGGATGAGTTGGGAGTAATCTTCGACGATTCGTAAAAACATTGGCTGGGATGCGTAATGTGCGTGGCGACCAAGCGTGCACCAAAATAGATTGTATTTTGATGGAACTGCACCATTTTGGTGCTAACATCCTTTGCGTCTTTGATTGCTCGTGAAATAACCCGCTGAAATGAATGAATAATTATTGGGTGGCATGAATCATGCTAAGTCTATAATTTATTTCTATAATTAAATTTTGAGAGAGTGCCCTGGAGGGGATTTTACATGTCCGCAGAAAAAGTTTTTGCAATGATCAAAGACAACGAAGTTAAATTCGTTGATTTTCGTTTTACCGATACCCGTGGCAAAGAACACCACGTTTCAGTTCCGGCATCCACCGTTGATGCCGATGCCTTTAAAGACGGCAAGATGTTCGACGGCTCGTCGATTTCGGGCTGGAAGGGTATTGATGAGTCCGACATGGTGCTGATGCCGGATGCCGAAAGCGCCGTCATGGATCCATTTTTTGATGAAAGCACGCTGATTTTGCGTTGTGACGTGCTCGAGCCGCACACCATGAAAGGTTATGACCGCGACCCGCGTTCATTAGCCAAGCGTGCCGAGGCTTACCTGCAATCCACTGGCATTGCCGACACCGCCTACTTTGGCCCGGAACCCGAATTCTTCATTTTCGATGACGTGCGTTGGGGCGCTGACATCAGCGGTTCTTTCTGCAAGGTCGACGCCGAAGAAGCTTCCTGGAACTCCGGCAAGAAATACCCCGATGGCAACACCGGGCACCGTCCTGGCGTAAAGGGTGGTTACTTCCCCGTACCGCCGGTTGACATGCTGCAGGATGTACGCTCTGCCATGTGCCTGGCGCTGGAAGATATGGGCTTGTCCGTTGAAACCCACCACCACGAAGTTGCTACTGCGGGTCAGTGCGAAATCGGCACCCGCTTCAGCACCCTGGTGAGAAAGGCTGATGAAGTGCAGATTCTCAAATACGTCGTGCAGAATGTGGCGCATGCCTATGGCAAGACGGCCACGTTTATGGCCAAGCCCATTGTCGGCGATAACGGCAGCGGCATGCACGTTCACCAGTCGTTAGCCAAGGGTGGCCAAAACCTGTTTAGCGGTAACCTCTACGGCGGCCTGTCTGAAACCGCATTGTATTACATCGGCGGTATTTTCAAACACGCCCGTGCGCTGAACGCTATCACCAACTCCACTACCAACAGCTACAAGCGTCTGGTGCCGGGGTTTGAAGCGCCAGTGATGCTGGCTTACTCCGCGCGTAACCGTTCGGCTTCCGTGCGTATTCCGTATGTGCCCAGCCCCAAGGCGCGCCGCATTGAAATCCGCTTCCCGGACGCTTCCAGTAATCCTTATCTGGCGTTTGCAGCCATGATGATGGCGGGTCTGGACGGTATCAAGAACAAACTGCATCCCGGTGAAGCAATGGATAAGGATCTGTACGACCTGCCACCAGAAGAGGCCAAGGACATCCCCACCGTCTGTCACTCGCTGGACATGGCGCTGGATCACCTTGATAAGGATCGTGCCTTCCTGACGGCGGGCGGCGTGTTCACCAATGATATGGTCGACGCATATATCCACCTTAAGCTTCAGGAAGTCACGCGTTTCCGCATGACTACGCATCCGGTTGAGTTTGATATGTATTACAGCTTGTAATACGGCGCTACTTAATCTGGTTTGGTAAAAGCCCTCACCATGCAACATGGTGAGGGCTTTTTTATGGGTGCATCACAACGGGGCGTCTTTAGATATTTTGTGCATTTATTTTATCCTTTTAGCACCAAAATGGTGCAATCCTTATAAATTCCCATTATCTTTATGGGACCGACACTTTATTTCTGCGCCGGAATAGTCCCCGTGGTAGGAGTGGTGAGCACTCTCTATAATTTATAAGAGATTGAATAATATTAAATTATTTTAAAGCTACAGGGATTTTTTGAAATTAATTGAAGAGGTTGTCCATAGCATGGTTCGCTTCTTGCTTTGCCCCATTACATGTTACCCGACGCCATGATCCCCAGCGCGGTATACCGGCGCATTGTTGATAATCAAAATACGACTTTGTTGTTGTTTGATGATGAGTTGCGTTTGAGTTATCTGAACCCGGCGGGTGAGATGCTGTTTGCGGTGAGCGCGCGGCGCGCCAGCCGCATTCTCGCCCAGGAGCTGTTACCGGGGCCGATGGGCGAGATGGCGATTACCGCCATGCGGGGCGCTCTGGTCAGCGGGCACCCGTTTACCGAGCACGAGTTTCCGCTGCTATTGCCCGGTGGATCTGCCGGGCATACCCAGGGTCGGCCGATTACGGTGGATTTTACGGTGACGCCAGTGAGCGATCCGCAGGGTACAGGATTACTCGTGGAGCTGGTGCAGGTAGATCGGCATTTACGCATTGCCCGCGAAGAGAATCTGCTGGCACAGCATCAGGCAGCGCGTGCTGTGGTACGGGGGTTGGCGCATGAAATCAAAAACCCCCTGGGGGGGCTGCGCGGCGCGGCGCAATTGCTGGAGCGTGAATTGAGCGATGAGTCGCTTAAGGAATATACGCGAATTATTATTGGTGAAGCGGATCGGCTGCGCAATCTGGTGAATCGCATGCTGGGGCCGAATACCTTGCCGCAGAAGACACTGATTAATATTCATCATGTGCTGGAGCGGGTGCGTAGCGTGGTGCTGGCGGGCGCATCCACTGATGTACTGGATCGTATGCCGACTGGCGAGCTAAATGAAACACCGACCGGTGTGCGCATCATCCGCGATTACGATCCAAGTATCCCGGATTTTCAAGCCGATCAGGATCAATTGATTCAGGCCGTGCTGAACATTGTGCATAACGCAGTGCAGGCCATCGGCGATACAGGTGATATCACCTTGCGCACACGTATTCAGCGCCAGGCGACCATTAATCAGCAGCGTTACAAGCTGGCGGTGCGCATTGATATCGTGGATAACGGGCCAGGCGTCCCGGCAGATATGCTGGAAAGTATTTTTTATCCGATGGTGACGGGGCGTCCCGAGGGTACCGGATTAGGGCTGTCGATAGCGCAGTCGCTGATTAATCAGCATCAGGGCTTAATTGAGTGTACCAGTCGTCCGGGACAGACGATATTTACGTTGCTGTTGCCACTGGCATAGGTGCTGCCACGCTTGGCGCCGAGTGCCAGTAATTTTTGGCGCGGAGTGTCAGCGATACATGGAGAATACGAATGAGTGACCGGGAACATATTTGGGTAATTGATGATGATCGGGCGATACGCTGGGTGATGGAGCGCGCATTGCGCCAGGCCGATCTGGATGTCACCAGTTTTGATAGCGCCACTACTGCACTGGAATCACTGGAAGACAACAGGCCTGATGTGATCGTTACTGATATTCGCATGCCGGGCATGGATGGCATAAAACTGCTGGAGCGGGTCAAGGTCGATTACCCACAGATGCCGGTGATTATCATGACGGCGCATTCGGATCTTGATAGCGCGGTATCAGCGTATCAGGGCGGCGCTTTTGAATACATGCCCAAACCGTTTGATGTGGATGAGGCGGTGGATCTGGTGCGGCGTGCCTGCCAGCAAAACCAGCGTAATCGCAGCGCGCAACCCCCCAGCAAAGTCATGGACACGCCGGAAATTATCGGCGAAGCGCCCGCCATGCAGGAAGTGTTTCGCGCCATTGGCCGCTTGTCGCGCTCTAATATTACGGTGTTGATTAATGGCGAGTCGGGCACTGGCAAAGAACTGGTGGCGCTGGCGCTGCATCGTCATAGCCCGCGTGCTGCAAAGCCGTTTATCGCCCTGAATATGGCGGCCATCCCGCGCGATTTGCTGGAGTCTGAATTATTTGGCCATGAACGTGGCGCCTTTACGGGTGCGCAGACCATGCGCCGTGGCCGCTTTGAGCAGGCCGATAGCGGCACATTATTTCTGGATGAAATTGGCGATATGCCTGCCGAACTGCAAACGCGTTTATTGCGGGTGCTGGCTGACGGTGAATTTTATCGCGTGGGTGGGCATACTCCCATCAAGGTTGATGTGCGCATCATCGCCGCCACGCATCAAGACCTGGAACGCCGTGTGCGCGAAGGGTTGTTCCGCGAAGATTTGTTTCATCGTCTGAATGTCATCCGCATTCATATTCCGCCGTTGCGCGAACGACGTAGTGATATGCCGTTGTTGCTGAATTTTTTTCTGAATAATGCGGCGCGTGAATTGAAGGTTGATCCTAAAGTGTTGCGCCCGGATGCCGAAGCGTTTTTGTGCCGCCTTGAGTGGCCTGGCAATGTACGCCAGCTTGAAAATACCTGCCGCTGGCTCACTGTTATGGCGTCAGGCCGCGAGATTCATATCGAAGACTTGCCGCCGGAATTGAAGCTGGAATCAAGTAGTGTAGCGGTGTCCGGTGACGGCTGGGAAGCCGCGCTCAAAAACTGGGCCGAGCAACGCCTGGCGCGCGGCGAAAGCGGTGTGCTGGATAGCGCCACGCCTTTGTTCGAGTGCATACTGATTGAAACCGCGCTGAAACACACCGGTGGTCGCCGTCAGGAAGCCGCACGCCTGCTGGGCTGGGGACGCAATACCTTGACACGTAAAATCAAGGAACTGGGCATGGGCGGAGATGATGATCACGATAATGATAATGAATAAATCGGTTTTATCCCTGCAGTGGGTTAGAGTCCATGCAATGTCCCGCTGAAGGGCGAACAAAGTCTTTTAACCACGCTACCGCTTCAGCTTCCGTCGCAAATATCCGTAGCGGATGGGGGAGCGGATAATAGCGTAAAAATATCTGCGCAAAATGCCGGGTAATTAAAGATGTGGTAACGGTTGCTCCAGCGCTGGTGATGGTGCACACTTCACGGCTGGATACGAAAGTCTTGGCCTCCGGAGTAAGTTTGACGCTGCCTTTAGTCAGCACCATATAGGGATGTTTTTCCGGTAAAAGCGCCATGCGTTGTTGATGGACGTAACGTACGGATTCGAGAGTAATGGGATTTTCTCGCCCATGATCAATGCGCATGATGCCATCATCACCCAACCAAACGCTGGGCCAGACTGGGGGGCAATTAGTATTCAAAGACTTTCTCCTTCGAGGAAAATAAGAAGAGCGATGGCGTTTTCGGGCGTGAGAACGCTTGTTGTACATCTTGTCCTGGCTTCATTCTAATATCTTTTTCCGTTGCTTGCCACTATCGCTACTGTTCAATTACTGTGTCTGGATTTATAAGGTTTTTCATAATGTTTCATGTTGTATTGCATCAACCCGAGATCCCTCCCAACACCGGCAATATTATCCGCTTGTGTGCCAACGTGGGCGCGCAACTGCATTTGATTCATCCGCTGGGTTTCGATCTGGAAGACAGCAAGTTGCGCCGGGCCGGCCTGGATTACCACGAGTTTACCAGTGTGCAACAGCATGCCAGTTTTGAGGATTTTTGCGACACGGTGCGGCCGCCACGCATTCTGGCGTGTTCCACGCGTGGCAAGCAGGGTTATGCTGATGTGCTATTCCAGTCAGGTGATGCCTTATTGTTTGGCCCTGAAACGCGCGGCTTGCCGCAGGCCTTGCTCGATGCCTTGCCGCCCGAGCATTTGCTGCGCATTCCGATGCGCCCCGGCAATCGCAGCTTGAATTTATCGAACGCGGTGGCGGTGATTCTTTATGAGGCGTGGCGGCAGCAGGGGTTTGCGGGGGGTGTGATTTAATCAATGCAGTCTTGTCATCCCGAACGTAAGAATAACTGTCATCCCGAACGTAGTGAGGGATCTTAAACAGGTTATTAAGATCTCTCACTACGTTCGAGATGACAGGGGATAATATTCGGGATGACAAGACTCGCAGCAGGTTTCAATGGCCGTTTTCAGGTTTAATCAGGCAACAGCGTTTCACCCGCCAGCAACTCATCCAGCGTCTCCCGCGCGCGCACCACATAGGTCTGCGCGCCGTCTACCATTACTTCTGCTGCACGGGGGCGGGTGTTGTAATTGGAACTCATGACAAAACCGTAAGCCCCCGCAGAGCGCACCGCCAGCACGTCGCCAGGTTGCAGGTTGAGTTCGCGGTCTTTGCCGAGGAAGTCGCCGGTTTCGCATACTGGGCCCACGATGTCGTAACAGCGCGTTTCTCCAGATGCACTTTGTTTAACGGCCACGATTTCCTGCCACGCATTGTAAAGCGCGGGACGAATCAGATCATTCATGCCCGCATCCACAATCGCAAAATTTTTGTGTGCGGTGTGTTTCAGATATTCCACCTGGGTGAGCAACACGCCAGCATTGCCGACAATGGCGCGGCCCGGTTCGAGCAGGATTTTGTAATTGCGCCCGTGTAATTTTGGCAGCAAGGCCTGCGCGTATTCACCCGGACTGGGTGGAGTTTCATTGCGATAAGGAATGCCCAGGCCGCCCCCGATGTCGAGGTGATGAATGCTGATGCCCTGCGCAGTTAACTGATCGATCAGCCCCAGCACACGCTCCAGCGCATCGACAAAGGGCGTGGACTCAGTTAATTGTGAGCCGATGTGGCAATCCACGCCAATGATGTTGATGTGTGACAACGCCGCAGCGCGCGCATATGCAGACGGTGCATCGGCAATGTCGATGCCGAATTTGTTTTCTTTGAGGCCAGTGGAAATATAGGGATGCGTGCCCGCATCTACGTCGGGATTCACGCGCAATGATACTGGCGCACGTATTCCCATTTCGGCGGCAACGCTGTTGAGGCGTTCCAGCTCGGCGACAGACTCCACATTAAAACAATAAATGCCCACCTCCAGCGCGCGACGCATTTCATCGGCACGTTTACCGACGCCGGAAAATACGATTTTGCTGGCGTGCCCACCGGCGCGTAGCACCCGTTCCAGCTCGCCCACGGAAACAATATCAAACCCCGACCCCAACCGCGCCAGCACATTCAGCACGGCGAGATTGGAATTGGCTTTCACGGCGTAACACACCAGATGATCGTGGCCGGCAAAGGCACGGTCAAAAGCATGCCAGTGGCGCTCCAGGGTGGCGCGTGAATAAACGTAGCACGGCGTGCCATGCGCGTGGGCGATGGCGCTCAAGTCAACATCTTCGGCGAACAAGCGCCCGTTGCGGTAGGTAAAGTGGTTCATGGGATATATTATTTCTGTTGGGTGGCGACAGGTGTTTCATCCGGCAAGCGCAGTGGCCCTTTTTGACCACAGCCTGCCAGCAGGCTCGCCAGGCTGAGCAGCGTGATGATTAGCCAGATTGTGGAGTGACGGTGCGTGTTCATGTGATGCCTCGTGATGGCTGGGAAAAGCCTATTATAGGGCGTAAGAGGAATGGCCGCCTATCAAATGGTGTAAAATAACTGCAAGCCGCAGGTTGCGGAGTTGATTTATCCACGAGCCCTATGCACACTCATCACCCCGCAGAGCACCACCATCACCGTCCCCAGCGTGTCACCAACTCACTGCTGGTGGCGTTGGTTTTGACACTGGTATTTGCGTTTGCCGAAGCGCTGGCGGGCTGGTGGTCGGGGTCGCTGGCGTTGCTCGGCGATGCCGGACACATGGTGTCTGATGCCACCTCACTTGGTCTGGCCGCGTTTGCCGCCTGGGTCGCCAAACGCCCGCCCTCGTTACGTCATTCGTATGGATTAGGGCGCGCCGAAGTGCTCGCAGCCGTAGCGAATGCGTTGCTGATGTTTTTAGTGGTGGCCAGTATTGTGGTGGCGGCCATTGCGCGCCTCAGCAGCCCCACGCCAGTGGCCGGAGGCGTGGTAATGGCCGTGGCGGCGCTGGGATTGATCGTCAATCTGGTCGTAGCCTGGATGTTGCGCCACGGCGAGCAAACCCTGAATACGCGTGGCGCATTGCTGCATGTGATAGGTGATCTGTTGGGATCGGTCGCTGCCCTGGTAGCGGGCGCAGTCATTTATTTTACCGGATGGATGCCGATAGACCCGATTTTATCGCTGCTGATTTGCGCATTGATACTTTTTTCCTCGTTTCATTTATTGCGCGAAGCCCTGCACGTATTGATGGAAGGCGTACCAGTCGGCATGGATATGTCTGAAGTAGGCCGTGCCATGGCAGGCGTGAGCGGCGTCGCATCCATTCACGATCTGCACATCTGGACACTCTCTTCGGGGCGCATCGCATTATCCGCCCATGTGGCGATGCGTGACATGCAGCACTGGCAGGCCACGCTCGCCGCGTTGCAGACCTTGTTGCATGACCGCTATGACATCGAACACGCCACGCTCCAACCCGAACAAACGACCACTACACACGTTGTTAACTTGAGCAACATTCGGGGGAAGTAAGTACGTCGCTTTTATAGTTATCCATGCTAAACTAGCGTCCAATATGCTGATCAATTTCACCAAAATGCATGGCTTGGGCAACGACTTTGTCGTGATTGATGCCTTGTCCCAAGCCGTTACGCTCACGCCTGACCAATTGCGTTTCATCGCGGATCGCCACTTTGGCATTGGTTGCGACCAGATATTACTGGTCGAAGCGCCCACCGTGCCCGGTGTTGATTTTCGTTACCGCATTTATAACGCCGATGGTGGCGAAGTGGAACAATGTGGCAACGGTGTGCGTTGCTTTGCGCGCTTTGTGCTGGATAAACATCTCACGAACAAGCGCGAAATCAGCGTCGAAACCCAGGCGGGAATTATCAGCACACAGATTGAAGCGAACGGCCTCATCACCGTCAACATGGGCGTGCCGCAGTTTGCCACGGCGGATATTCCTTTTCTTGCCGACACCCAGGCATCGACTTACACACTGGACATTGCGGGGCAGCAGATCAGCATCGGCGCTGTATCCATGGGTAACCCGCACGCCGTGATGCAAGTTGATAATGTTGATACCGCACCCGTAGCTACACTCGGGCCGCAGATAGAACGCCATGCAAGTTTCCCGCGTCGCGTGAATGCCGGATTCATGCAAATTATTGATCGCGGTCATATTCGCCTGCGGGTGTATGAACGCGGCGCAGGCGAAACCCGCGCCTGTGGCACGGGTGCCTGCGCCGCCGTTGCTGTGGGGCGTCAGCAAGGTTTACTGGATGAAACAGTCACGGTGGACTTGCCCGGCGGCACGCTTTTGATAAGATGGGCTGAAGAGGGAAGGCCAGTATGGATGACAGGGCCAGCCGTTTCGGTTTTTGAAGGAAAAATAGAACTATGACAAAACAACAGCATTCACCCGCAGCCGTGGCAGCCGCCATCGAAGAGCAACATGTCGTAGAGTTTCTACGTACGCAGCCGGAATTTTTTACGCGCCATCCGGATGTGCTGATGGACATGACCCTGCATCACTCCAGCGGCACGGCAATCTCGCTAATTGAGCGGCAAGTCGTCAACCTGCGTGAACATAACCGCCATCTCAAAAGCCAGTTACATGACCTGGTGCAAATCGCACGCGATAATGACCGCCTCAGCGAACGCATGCATCGCCTGGGGTTGTCGTTGATGGATTGCACCACCTTGCAGGACGTTTTCATCGGCATTTACGAGAGCCTGCGCAATGATTTTCAGGCCGATGCCGTCGTCATGCGCTTAATGGCCAAACCCAAAGTCGCCCTCAACGATGCGGCCACCGACGCCGTACAGGACGTACAAGTGTCGCGTGAGGCAGGGATGCCGGAAGCGACCAATGGCGTGTTGTTTGTCGACAAGGATGACGTAGCATGGGACGCCTTCAAAGGCTTTCTCAAAAACGCCAAACCCGTGTGCGGCCACCTCGGCGCCACACAAATGAACTACCTGTTTGGCGACCAGGCCAGCAGCGTGGCCTCCGCCGCGTTGATTCCCCTAACCGGCATTCCCGGAGGGGGTACTGGTGTTGGCCAGTTGCGCGTTCCAGCCGGTATCGTCGCCATCGGCAGCTACGACACCGAGCGTTTCCATCACGGCATGGGCACACACTTCCTGTCACAAATGGGCGAAATAACCAGTTGCGCCGTGCGGCCTTATCTGGCGACGGAGTAAGTTAAAATGCGCACGCCGAATGCACCACACCCAATCCCTCTGGCTCGATAAATTTTTCACTCATCTGCGTGACGAGCGCCGTTGTTCGCTCCGCACGCTTGAAAGCTACCGTCAGGCATTAAGCAAGCTCACGGCCTTTTGTGCGCATCACGCCATTGATGACTGGCGCGCATTAACCGCGCATCAGGTGCGCGCGCTGGCGGCCACTCAGCACCGCATGGGTCTTGGCGCGCGCAGCATACAACACCTGCTTTCTGTCGTGCGTTCGTTTTGTGATTATCTGGTGCGCGAAGGGGTGTTGCCGAATAACCCCGCCGTGGGCATACGCGCGCCCAAAGCGCCGCGCAAATTGCCAAAAACGCTGGATGTCGATCAGATGGGGCGCTTATTAGAGCCGGACTCCCTATTAGATATAGGTCGGGTTGAGACCCGACATGTCGGGTTTCAACCCGACCTACAATCAGAGCCGCAAAAGAACCCTCTATCACCGCAGAATGCCATTCCCCCCGATCAGTCACCGTTATTAATCCGTGACCTGGCAATGCTGGAATTAATGTACTCTTCCGGCTTGCGCCTCAGTGAGGTAACCAACCTGCAATGCACGGATCTTGATCTGACGGACGCCATGGTGCGCGTCACCGGCAAGGGCAATAAAACCCGCCTCGTGCCGGTGGGTAGCCATGCGATTACTGCCTTGCAACATTGGTTGCAACACCGCACCACGTTAGTGGCACCCTTCGCTGGCGCTCTTCCCTTGGCATCCCCCAGCGAAGCTGCGTTATTTATCGGCGCGCGCGGCACACGCCTTACGCCACGCGCCGTGCAACTGCGCGTGCGTCAGTGGGCGGCCACGCACGGCAGCGGTGGCCATGTTCATCCCCACATGCTGCGGCATTCCTTCGCCAGCCACCTGCTGGAATCCAGTGGCGATTTGCGCGCCGTACAAGAGTTGCTTGGCCACGCGGATTTATCTACCACTCAAATCTATACCCACCTCGATTTCCAGCACCTCGCCACTGTCTATGACAGCGCCCACCCACGCGCCAAAAAGCGTACGACCCACAATTAATCCGGATTGTTCATTAGACCAAACACAGCGTCATTGCCCGAAATTACAGCCACTTACCGATCCCCCGCGATTAAATTTTAATCTTGATGGCATCCGCTTGGTATCTTGCAGTAAATATCACATAAGATTCTGATTTTAATATATTTAAATACTTTATAAACTCTGAAAACCTGGTTTTATCCCGGTGAGATAGAGTATTTAACGCACATAAAGCTCAAGATTTATTCAGCCCGACCGTTAACCTTAATGAGCGTACTTACCTTCGTAAGGTTTGTACCATTTATATTAACGAGAACGGCAGGAGCCTCTCTCCATGTGTTAATCACTAGTGAGGAGATAAATTATGAGCAATCTACGTAAAGTAATTACAGCAATGAGTTCAGCCAGTTCACTGGCGCTCATTTTGGCGGGAACGGCCATGGCTGCGCCTCCGGCGGGTTTTAATACGGGAGACGCGGGGTGGTCTGTGGACACGGCAGGCACGGTAGTGGGAGTTTGTCCTTCTGGGGGCGTCTGTGTCACAGTGGCTAACGGTGCCGGTTTTCTCCAGCAGGAGGTGACCATCGGTGCAGCTCGTTATGTCAGAACCTTGATCGGTGAAGGCTACGACGCCACCGGTACCGGGCTAGCTCGTCTGACCTTTGCTTCAGAAGATTATGTGCTGTTGGGCGGTACGGGCGGCCTGGCCTCTGCCATGACGATCAAGGAAGGTCAGGTACCTGGCACAGGAATGGCGACACTGGCAGGTTCTGTTACCACTGGCTTTTCATCGACAGCGCAGGTTTTGTCGGGGTCAATGGCCATTAATCCGGGTACTAATAAATCGGAGGCCATTCTTGGCTTGGCGCTGTATGATACCGGTGCAGGTGCAGGTGCAGGCGGTGATGAGTTCCTCACCAGCTTTAGCGTTACCGCCAATACGACTACGGCTGGCGTGAATGTTACCGACTCACTGGCTATCGACCAGATAGCCTATGTCGGTGGCGCCTCTGCTGCTAGTGACCGTCAACGTTTCGTCACTTTGGTTGAGACTGCGGTGACAACGCAACCCGCCTCACCCGGCTTCAAGTTTGCTGCCAACACCACGGATTCGACGACTCTGGCATGGGCCGCTGGTGACAAAATCCAAGTGGTATGGGCGGGTCAGGACATCGGCGGTGCTGGTGCGTTTAGTACGGAAAGCGTGAAAAAGGTGGCGCTTGCTAACGGTACCCTTTCAGGGCTTTCAGTCAGTGGTTCCAACTTGACCTCGCCGAACACGTTTGAGTGGGGTACTGGTAGTGTTCTTCTGTCAGAGTTTGGCACAGCCCCAACATTCTAACCCTTTGGGTTAGCGCAAGGATCGCATCGAGAGAGAAGGGTAACCCCCTTCTCTCTTTTTTTGTGCTGTATCAAGGGTAAGCTGTACAACAGGCAGAAAAGCCCCGCGCATAGAAAAAGCTGCTTTAACTATTGCACAGCGTGCCCACATCTATAGTATTAATTATTAATACACTTAGCGGACGAGGTAATCCTATGTCAAGAAACACGAGTGTTACATTAGGCGAGCATTTCGAGGGATTCATTGCCACCAAGATAAGGGAAGGCAGGTTTGAATCCAAAAGCGAAGCCGTTCGTGCTGCCATGCGACTGCTGGAAGAGCATGAGCAAAAAGTTGAAGTCCTGCGCCGCGCCCTCATTGAGGGAGAGGAAAGCGGCCATGCCATACCGTTCAACATGGCCGAAATTATCCAGGAAGCCAAACAGCAGGTTTAACCATGTCGATGAAGAATCCACCGCACCCTGGCGGCGTTGTGCTGCGCCAGTGCATTGAGCCTTTGGGGTTGAGCATTACGGATGCCGCCGCCGCCCTGGGAGTTACTCGTACCACGTTATCAGAGCTGGTGAGCGGGAGGCGTGGGATTTCCCCTGTAATGGCAGTACGCTTATCGAAAGTATTTGGAGGAAGTGCGGAAAGCTGGCTGGTGTAACAGGTACACTACGACCTTGCCCACATCCACCCCGAGCGTTTCAAGCTCAAGCGGCTTGAGGTTGCGTAGGATGCGGTGAGGTACGAACCGCATCGTTCGTGATGCGTCCAAATTACAAGGCGAGCGGATAATAATTGCGGGATGCACGACCGATGCGGTTCACGTTGTTCACCGCATCCTACGCTTGCTGCGTTTATTGTCATCCCGAACGCAGAGAGGGATCTTGCAAGATCTCTCACCTTTGTTCGAGGCAAGGATTTCTCGCTGTGCTCGAAATGACATTGAAAATCGCCGTCTTCAGTGTTATTTAACCCATATAGTCTTCGCATGCAAAAACTCATGCATGCCATGATGCGACAATTCACGGCCATAACCCGATGCTTTGGTGCCGCCAAACGGTAAGCGCGGATCACTCTTTACCATGCCATTCACAAAACATGCGCCGGCGTGGACGCGCCGTGCCAGAGCTTCGCCGTGGGCGCTGTCGCGCGTCCATACGCTGCCACCCAGCCCGAAGCGTGAGGCGTTGGCGATGCGCAGGGCGTCTTCTTCATTGTGGGCGCGGATCACAATCGCTACTGGGCCAAAAAATTCTTCGTGATAGGCGCGCATGACGCTGGTGACGTTGTCGAGAATGGATGCCTGGTAGTAAGCGCCGTCACCTGGGACAGGCGCGCAACCTGTGACGGCCACAGCGCCTTGCTCAATGCTGTCTATTACTTGTTGATGCAGCTCAGTGCGCAAATCGGGGCGTGCCATGGGGCCGAGGGTGCTGGTTTCATTGAGGGGATCTCCCGCCGCTAATTTTTCTACAGCCGTTTTAAAGCGCGCGACAAATTCATCGGCCACCGCATCCACCACAATAAAGCGCTTGGCGGCGATACAGCTTTGTCCGACGTTGAGAAAGCGCGAGGCTACGGCGTTGTGTACGGCAAGTTCCAGGTCGGCATCGGCCAGCACAATAAACGGATCAGAGCCGCCCAGTTCCAGCACGGATTTTTTCAAATGAGCGCCAGCGTACGCGGCGACTTTACGTCCGGCGGGTTCACTGCCCGTGAACGTCACAGCGTGTACGCGCGGATCGGCGATAACGCGCTCTACCTGGCTGGCGGGTATCATCAGTGAGCAGAACACACCAAAGGGAAACCCGGCATCGCGGAATATTTTTTCAATGGCCAGCGCGCATTGCGGCACGTTGGACGCGTGTTTCAGCAAGCCGGTATTGCCTGCGACTAACGCGGGCGCGGCAAAGCGGAACACCTGCCAGAAGGGAAAGTTCCACGGCATGATGGCAAGCACGGTGCCCATCGGTTGATAGGCGACATAGCTCTTGCCTGCATCCGAGGCAATCATCTCGTCGGCGAGAAACGCCGGGCCGTGTTCGGCGTAATAATCGCACACCCAGGCGCATTTATCGATTTCGCTGCGCGCTTCTTTAATCAGCTTGCCCATTTCCAGGGTGATAATGCGCGCCAGATCATCACGACGTTCACGCAACAGTTGCCCGGCTTTACGCATCAACTCGCAGCGTTTTTCCAGGGAGGTGGCGGCCCAGGCGGGACTGGCATGGGCGGTTTCCTGCAAGGCTGACTCCAGTTGCGCGTCATCCCATGCGGGCATTTCCCATAACACACTACCGTTGGCGGGGTTGATGGATTTAAAAACCATGCGGGTATCCTCGTGTTGAGGGCACCTCTATAAATTCGCTAAAGCCGTGATGGCGGCGTTGGAAATGCGCTCAAAATGCTCATGTACTTTGTGTACACTCCGCTTTTTCGCGCATTTCCGCCTTGCCCTCCCGCCTTGATCGAATCTATAGAGGCACCCTTGAATCAATTCAGCGTGGTATGGATTATGCATAAAATAGTGGCGCTGTCAGGGCAACCGTACTATATTAATGATTAGTGTAGTATATCCAGCTTAGCGGCACATGGACACGGCTGATTAAGGGGGTTTTCGTTGAAAGTACAGATTCAGTCAGAAACAAAAAAACGCGATATTTGTGTGCTGGGCGGCACTGGCTTTGTGGGGCGTCATCTCGTCAATCAACTGGTAAAACAGGGCTGTCGTGTGCGTTTGCTCACACGTAACCGTGAGCGCCACCGTGATTTGCTGGTGTGGCCGGGCGTGGAAATGATCGAAGCCAATATCCATGACGCGCAAGTGCTGCATAAATATTTTGATGGGTGCGGCACTGTCATTAATCTGGCGGCGATACTTAACGAAAAGCGTCGTGGCGATTTTCATATTGTGCATGTTGATCTGCCGCGCAAGGTGGTACAGGCCTGCATGGCGCACGGCGTGCGGCGTTTATTGCACATGAGCGCGCTGAATGCCAACGTGCGCGGTTTGAGCCATTATCTGCGCAGCAAAGGCGAAGGCGAGGGATTGGTGCATGGCGCGTCAGTGCAAGGCTTGCAGGTTACCAGTTTTCGTCCTTCGGTTATATTTGGCCCTGAGGACCATTTTTTTAATCGCTTTGCCCAGATCATCAAGCTCGCCCCCATAGTGCCTGTGCCGTGTGCGGCCGCGCGGTTTTCCCCGATATTCGTCGGTGACGTGGCGCATTGTTTCATGGTTGCGTTGGACGATCATTCCACAATTGGCCAGCGTTATGACCTGTGCGGCCCCAAGAGCTATACTATGCAACAGTTGATGGAATACACCGCGCAAGTGCTGGGTGTGCATCGCCGTATTATCGGGCTGGGCCCTGCCGCATCGCGTGTTATGGCCAGCCTGATGGAATTTTTCCCAGGCAGGCCACTCACCCGCGATAATTACCTGTCCATGAAAACAGATAGTGTGTGCCAGGGTGAATTTCCGGCCATCTTTGGCGCGCACCGCACTGCACTGGAAGCCGTGGTACCGGTATATCTTGACCGCCGTGACCAGCGCTCCCGTTATTATGATTATCGGCGTGGCGCTGGGCGCGATTAGGTTTACTTGCTTGCCTGTCATTTCGAGTAAATGTAGGGCGGGTTGCAACCCGCCAAGCGTTGCGCAGCAACACAACACCTTATTTAGAGACATAACGTGGAAATCTACCAAGTCGGCGGCTGCATACGCGACACATTACTCGGCCTACCGGTGCAAGACCACGACTGGGTCGTCGTCGGCGCCACGCCGCAGCAGATGCTTGAGCTGGGTTACAAACAAGTAGGGCAGGACTTCCCGGTATTTCTGCATCCCCACAGCCACGAAGAATATGCCCTGGCGCGTACCGAGCGTAAAACTGCGCCGGGCTATAAAGGCTTCAGCGTACACGCCGCCCCCGATGTGAGCTTGATCGACGATCTGCGCCGCCGTGACCTCACCATCAACGCCATTGCCCAAGCGCCAGACGGCACGCTCATAGATCCGTTTGGTGGCGTCGAAGACATTAAGCAACGCGTGTTACGCCATGTATCCCCCGCGTTCAGCGAAGACCCGGTGCGCATCCTGCGCGTGGCGCGTTTCGCCGCACGCTTTGCCGCGCTGGGATTTCGTGTTGCGGATGAAACCAATACATTAATGCGTCAGATGGTCGAGTCTGGCGAAATTGACACGCTGGCGCCCGAACGCATCTGGGCCGAACTGGTGCGGGCATTGGCCGAAGCCACGCCCTCGCGTTTTTTCGAAACGCTGCGTGACTGCCATGCACTGGCGCGATTATTTCCCGACATCGACCGCCTGTTCGGTGTGCCCCAGCCGCCGCAGCATCACCCCGAAATCGACACCGGCGTGCATGTCATGATGGTGATTGATCAGGCCGCGCGCCTGTCCCCCGAGCCGTGCGTGCGCTTTGCTGCCTTGATGCACGATCTGGGCAAAGGCACCACGCCGCCTGCGGAATGGCCGCGCCACATCGGTCACGAAGCACGTGGCGTCGCCCTGGTTAAAGCCTTCTGCAAACACTGGCGCGTGCCAAATGAATTCCGTGATCTCGCCGTGCTCACCGCAAAATATCATACTCATTGCCACCGCGCGGCTGAGTTGCGGCCCAGCACATTATGCGATACCCTGCACGCGCTTGACGCCATGCGCCGCCCGCAGCGCTTTGAAAATTTTGTCATCGCCTGCGAAGCCGATGCACGCGGCAGGCCCGGCTACGAAGACGCGCCTTATCCGCAAGCCGCCATTTTCCGCGCCGCATTCCGCGCCATACAGAGTGTCGATGCACAAGCATTGGTTGATGCGGGTTTTACGGGGGCTACGCTTGTCGAACGCCTGCGTCGCCAGCGCGTTGCAGCCATTGCCAACGCCATTAATATACCCGGCGGAATAGCCGACGAACCCCCCGCATGAGCGTATTATTCACTCGTACGCTTGAGATAATATTATTTCCACCTGCCATCAATTTTATTATATTGGCAACCGGTTTTATTTTACTGTTAAGCAAATGGCGAAAAACCGCCGTAACCTTAATCGCACTTTCATTCAGCACATTTTATTTGATCAGCACGCCCTGGGTTGCGTACGCGCTCATGAATACCTTGCAGCAGCCCCATCCCGCATTAACCCCCGCCGACTTGCAGCGCAATAACGCTGCTGCCATCGTCATTCTCGGCGGCGGACGAAAATCCCGCGCACCCGAATATTCAGGCGCGGATACCGTGTCGAAATTCACGCTGGAGCGCATCCGCTATGGCGCTTATTTACACCGCCTAACCCGCTTGCCGGTGCTGGTCACCGGGGGCGCGCCATTAAGTGAAGCTATCCCCGAAGCGCATTTAATGAAAACCGCGCTGGAAAATGATTTTCATATACCCGTGCAATGGGTCGAAGATAAAAGCCATACCACCCGCGAAAACGCCATGTTTAGCCAGACGCTATTAACTAAAGCCAATATTCAGCATATTTATCTCGTCACCCATGCCTGGCACATGCCGCGTTCCGTCGATGTTTTTAACAAGACCGGCCTTAAAATCACCGCCGCGCCCACCGCCTTCGCCACCCCTTCACCGCTGGAAAAAGGCGGGTATGGGTGGATCCCTACGGCACGCGCCCTGGATATATCCAATCTTGCTTTGCATGAAATAGTGGGACGCGTATGGTACGGAGTTAAAACACGTTACTGAATATTTCTCACGCGCATCGCCTCAGCCACCGTGTCTTGATTTAGCCTGCGTGGAACCCCATTTATATTAAGCTTTAACGGCAATTGAACTACTGCGAATAGGTAAGGCTCTGAATATATGACAAACGAATCCCTGCATCTGGTGTGCCCTCATTGCGATGCCACCAATCGGTTGCTGCGTGCCCGTTTAGATGAAGGCGCAAAATGCGGTAAATGCAAGCGGCCTTTATTTACCGCACAAGCACTGGTTTTAACGCACGCTAATTTTCACCAGCATATCGCCAGGAGTGACATACCGGTGGTGGTGGATTTCTGGGCGCCGTGGTGTGGCCCGTGCAAAATGATGGCGCCGATTTTTGAGCAGGCGGCGGCTCAACTGGAGCCGCAGGCGCGTCTGGCCAAGTTGAATACCGAGGCAGAGCAAGGGATTGCCAGTGAATTTGGAATTCGCAGCATTCCTACCTTGATCATCTTCAGAAAAGGCCAGGAAATCGCCCGCCAGTCCGGGGCGATGGATTTAAGCGCTCTGGTACGCTGGGTGCGGAGTCATCTGGCTTAGATCATGCTGTTCCATCCGCGCTACAGAATATATGCAAAATATTGATTAATGTAATATTTTTAAAAAAAATCGCCGCCACTATTTCTGGCTATCACGGAAAGCATCATCTGGGACATTGATAAAGTGGTACAATTCAAGGTTGCTTGGGGCGCTGGAATAAAGCGCCTAATATCTTGATTGTTAGTGTGTTTGCTGAAGAGTTCCGGAGGTTTTTTGTAGCTATGCCTATTTACGAGTATCAATGTGCGGCATGTGGACATGCGTTCGAAGCCATACAGAAAATGAGTGACGCCCCGTTGCTGGAGTGTCCTGTGTGCGCCAAGGCTCAATTGCAGAAACTGGTGTCTGCTGCCGGGTTTCGTTTAAAGGGTGGCGGCTGGTACGAAACCGATTTCAAGGGCGGCGCGAAGAAGGGCGAAAAGAAAGAAGAGAAAAAAGAGGCAGCGGTGACTCCTGCCGCCGCGCCGAGCACCAAAACCACGGCATCTGAATAGGTGCGCCACGTGATTAAAGGTATGTTATGCGCCGTTATTTAATTGCCGGGCTGTTGATCTGGTTGCCCTTGGGGGTGACTGTGATGGTGATCAAACTCCTGGTTGATATGATGGATCAAACCCTGCTGGTGTTGCCAGCGGCCTATCATCCTGATGTGGTGTTTGGTTTTCATATCCCCGGTTTGGGTGTGTTATTGTCAGTGACGGTAGTGTTGCTTACGGGCGTGGTGGTAGCCAATTTTTTTGGCCGGCGCCTGGTGGCGTTGTGGGAAAAAGCGCTGGCGCGTATTCCCCTGGTGCGCCCGATTTATTCCGCAGTCAAGCAGCTTACCGAAACGGTATTTACCTCTGGCGGGCAATCGTTTCGCAAAGTCTTGCTGATCGAATATCCGCGCAAGGGTATATGGACGCTGGCATTTCAGACTGGCACCGTTGTGGGTGAAGCGCAGTCCAAAACTGGCGAAGAAGTGATTAATGTCTACGTGCCCACCACGCCCAACCCTACCTCAGGGTTTTTTCTCATGGTGTTGCGCCGTGAAGTGGTGGAGCTGGACATGAGTGTGGATGATGGATTGAAGATGATTATTTCGATGGGCGCGGTCGTGCCAAAATGGGATAAATCGGGTGTGGTCGAATCCAGTGCTGCCGTCATGCCAGAGCAGAAAATGTAGATGTGTGTCATTTCGAGCAAAGCGAGAAATCTTGAAAGATTTCTCACATTCGTTCTAGACAAGGATTTCTCCCTGCGGTCGAAATGACAATACTCCAGGATTAAAATTACACAATCATCAGGAAAAGTATCATGCGTAGCCATTATTGCGGGCAATTAAATGAGTCATTACTAGGCCAGCAAGTCGAATTATGCGGCTGGGTGCATCGCCGTCGTGATCATGGCGGCGTGATTTTTCTTGACCTGCGCGACCGTGAAGGTCTGGTGCAGGTGGTGTTCGATCCGACCGTCAGGGATGACGGAAGTGCTGGAAATGCAGGAGCAACTTTCCAGCCCGTCATGGCCGAAACATTTAGCAGTGCCGAACGCGTGCGCGGTGAATATGTGTTGCAGGTTAAAGGCACGGTGCGCCGCCGTCCTGCGGGCACTGAAAATGCCAACATGCCCACCGGGCAGGTTGAAATTGTTGCGCAAGCGCTGGAGATTTTAAACCGCGCAGAGCCACCGCCATTTTCAGTGAGTGATGATGTGGAAGTCAGCGAAGAAGTGCGCTTGCGTTATCGCTACATAGACTTGCGTCGCCCGCAAATGTTGCAGCGCTTGCGTATGCGTGCCAAAGTTGCATCTAACATGCGGCGTTTTCTTGATGATCAAGGTTTCATGGATGTTGAAACGCCGATTCTCACCAAGTCCACGCCAGAAGGTGCGCGCGACTATCTGGTGCCGAGCCGCACCCATCCGGGCGAGTTTTTTGCGTTGCCGCAATCACCGCAGTTGTTTAAACAATTACTGATGATGGGCGGCCTGGATCGCTATTACCAGATTGTGCGTTGTTTCCGTGATGAAGATTTGCGCGCTGACCGCCAGCCGGAATTCACGCAACTGGATATCGAAACTTCGTTCATGAACGAAGATCAGATCATGGCGCTCATGGAAACCATGTTACGCAAATTATTCAGTGAAGTGCTGGAAGTCGCTTTGCCCAATCCGATACCACGCATGACTTATGCCGAAGCGATGTCGAGATTTGGTGTCGACAAGCCCGATCTGCGCATTCCTTTGGAATTGGTGGATTTGGGCGATTTAATGAAAAATGTCGATTTCAAGGTGTTCTCGGGCGCGGCCAATGACCCGAAAAGCCGCGTCGCCGCCTTGCGCGTACCGAGCGGTGGCGCGCTGAGCCGCAAAGAAATTGATGATTACACCCAGTTCGTTGCGATTTACGGCGCCAAGGGGCTGGCCTATGTCAAAGTCAATGACCGTGCCGCAGGCCGCGAAGGTTTGCAGTCGCCGATTTTGAAATTCATGCCCGATGACGTGATCGCCGCGATGCTCGAACGCACCGGCGCACAGAATAATGACCTGATCTTTTTCGGCGCGGATAAAACCAATATCGTCAACGAAGCATTGGGTGCGCTACGTATCAAGGTCGGCCATGATCGCGGGCTGGTAGAGCACGGCTGGCGGCCGTTGTGGGTGGTTGATTTCCCCATGTTTGAGTGGGATGAAAAGGAAAAACGCTGGTCGGCCTTGCATCATCCGTTTACCGCCCCCACTGTAAATGATATTGAAAAGCTTGAGGCGGATCCGGGCGCGGCGTTGTCGCGTGCCTATGACATGGTGTTAAATGGCACTGAAGCGGGTGGTGGTTCTATCCGTATCCACCGTTCCGAAATGCAGTCGGCGGTATTCCGTATTTTAGGCATTGGCGAAGAAGAGGCGCGCGACAAGTTTGGCTTCCTGCTGGATGCGTTGACCTACGGCTGCCCACCACACGGTGGTATCGCTTTTGGCCTGGATCGTTTGATCATGTTAATGAGCGGTGCGCAGTCGATACGTGACGTCATGGCCTTCCCCAAAACCCAAACCGCCGCGTGTCCGTTGACATCAGCGCCTTCACCGGTGGCAGATAAGCATCTGCGCGAGTTGGGTATACGCTTGCGCACGGCGGCAGTGCCCAATTAAGGAGACGCTGATTTGATCTGTCATTTCGAGCGCAGCGAGAAATCCTTGTCTCGAACGAATGTGAGAGATCTTCCGGGATTTCTCGCTGCGCTCGAAATGACACGCTTCAGGGGCTCCTGAAATATACAAAGCGAGGTAAAGTTTATGGCCGCCACAGCACTTGCAATTCAACAGTTCGCCACGCTTTCCGAAGAGGAATGTGACGTACGCATTCGCGCCGCAAAAGCGATGTTGGGCGAGCGGCTGGTGATCCTTGGGCATCATTATCAACGCGAAGAAGTGCATCGTCACGCGGATTATACCGGCGATTCCTTAAAGCTATCGCGCCTCGCCGCCAACTCCAATGCCGAATTCATTGTGTTTTGCGGCGTGCATTTCATGGCAGAGGTGGCGGATATTTTATCGCGCCCCGATCAGATTTCCATTCTGCCTGATCTGGCGGCCGGATGTTCCATGGCGGACATGGCGAACCTTGCCAAGGTCGAGCGCGCCTGGCGTGAATTGGCCGAGGTTATCAGCCCTGACGAACAGATTACACCCGTTACCTATATTAATTCCGCCGCTGATTTAAAGGCATTTTGTGGGCGTCATGGCGGCATTGTCTGCACCTCAACCAATGCTCGCCATGTGCTGGAATGGTCTTTTGCGCGGCGTGAAAAAGTATTGTTCTTCCCCGACCAGCATCTCGGCCGCAACACCGCCTACCGCATGGGCATTCCGCTGGATGACATGGTGGTGTGGGATTTCAATAAACCGCTGGGCGGACTGATGCCAGATCAGATTCGCAATGCCAAAATGATTTTATGGAAAGGCTTTTGCTCCGTGCATCAAATGTTCAAGCCGCAGCATATAGATCAATTCCGCGCGCGTTATCCTGACGAGATCGTAAAGGTTATCTCCCATCCTGAGTGTTCCTTCGAGGTGTGTGAGAAATCTGATTACGTGGGTTCCACAGAATACATCATCACTACCGTTACCGAATCCGCGCCCGGTACGCGCTGGCTGGTGGGCACAGAATTGAATCTGGTGCAGCGTTTGCACGAACGTAACAAGCATCAGGGTAAGTCCGTACACTTCATGTCACCCACCGTGTGCATGTGTTCCACCATGTTTCGTGTTGACCCGCAACATCTGGTGTGGACGCTGGAAAATCTGGTGGATGGCCATGTCGTAAACCGCATCCGCGTTCCGCAACAGGAAGCAGATGAAGCACGCCTTGCATTGCAGCGCATGTTTGAGGTTTTGTAAACGACATAGGCGCAATGACACTCCGCATTCTCGGTATAGATCCTGGTTCCCGTATCACGGGTTTTGGCATCATTGATGTGCAAGGTAGCCGGATCCGGTATGTCACCAGTGGGTGTGTGCGCATGCAAAATAATGACGCGCTGCCGGAGCGTCTTAAAACCATTTATGAAGGTATACGTGACATTATTGATCTGCATAAACCTCAAGTAATGGCAATCGAGCAGGTGTTCATGAAGATCAATGTTAATTCTGCGCTTAAGCTCGGGCAGGCGCGGGGCGCGGCAATTTGTGCGGGCGTGATGCAAGCGCTGCCTGTTTATGAATATTCGCCGACGCAAATCAAGCAGGCCATTGTCGGCAAAGGCAACGCCGCCAAAGCGCAAGTACAGCACATGGTGGTGGCGTTGCTTAAGTTAAAAGGCGTGCCACAAGCGGATGCTGCCGACGCGCTGGCGTGCGCCTTATGCCATAGCCACACGCATCAAACCTTGCGGCAGATCAGCAGATCCACGCAGGCTGCAAGTCCATTGCAAGGTATGCGCAGGGGGAGATTACGATGATCGGACGTTTGCGCGGCATGCTGGTCTGGAAGCAGGCGCCGCATTTGCTGCTTGATGTGCAAGGCGTGGGGTATGAAATTGAAGCACCCATGACCACGTTTTACGAATTGCCGCCCGTGGGCAGTGAGATTACCTTGCATACACATTTGGCCGTGCGTGAAGACGCGCATCTGTTGTTTGGTTTTGCCACTGAACGTGAGCGTGTTTTGTTTCGGCAATTACTCAAGGTGAATGGCATCGGCGCTAAAATGGCATTAACTATTTTGTCAGGCATCGCCGCAGATGCATTTGCGCGTTGCGTGCGCGATAACGATATTGCCACCTTGACGCGCTTGCCCGGCGTAGGAAAAAAGACCGCTGAACGGCTGATTATAGAAATGCGTGACAAAGTGTTGGGCGCAGGGTCGGCCACAGAAATAATAGATGTTGCTAAGGTTGGGGTAGTTACCGATGCGCCGGAAAATGATGCAACCAGTGCGCTGGTCTCACTCGGTTACAAACCTGCCGAAGCCAGCCGCATGATACAGGGCATTAATGCAGCCGGACTGACGAGCGAAGAAATTATACGGCGCGCCTTGCAGGCCGCAGCAACACAGCATAAGCGATAGAGAGTAGGGCACGGTTGATGGAAGTAAAACAGGCTATAGAAGCGCGTCGCTCGGCGAAAATGTATGATGCTAATCACCGCATCAGCGAAGATGAAATACGGCATCTGCTGGAATATACCCTGCTGTCACCCACCGCATTTAATATTCAGCACTGGCGGTTTGTGGCGGTGCGGGATGCGGCGATGCGTGCGGAAATCCGCAAGCTGTCGTGGAACCAGGCGCAAGTCACGGACGCTTCGCTGTTGCTGGTGCTGTGCATGGACTTAAAGGCGTGGGATAAAAACCCGCAGCGTTATTGGCGTAACGCACCGCAACACGTGCAGGATCACATGGCCACGGGCATCCGCGACTATTACACGGGCAACGAACAGGCGCAGCGCGACGAAGGCATGCGCTCGTGTTCACTCGCGGCAATGAATCTCATGCTGCTCGCCAAAGACATGGGATATGACTCTTGCCCGATGGATGGCTTTGATTTTGAGGGAGTTGCCAAGCTCATACGCCTGCCTGCCGATCATGCGATTTGCATGATGATTACCGTAGGTAAAAGGGTGCATGAACCGCGTCCACGCGGTGGGCAATTGACGCTCGACGAGGTGTTTTTTACTGACCATTTTTAGTGCAGGCTGATGGTTGAAGTTCTTGAAAATAAGGTATAGGCTAATTGCTTACCTTTACCCATAAGGATCACCGCCATGAAAAAATTGATTACTGCTACTGCGTTGTCCCTAATTGTTGCCTTTGCCGCCAGTCCCGCCTGGTCATGCAGCATGGCTGGCTCGAATACCCATATCGGCGTGGTGACGGATGTTAATGCCAGCGCCAATACCTTTACCATGATTGACGCTGAAACCCAACACCCGATCACTTTTGTAACCACCCCTGATCTGCTGAAAGGCATTAGCAAGAATCAGCAGGTCACCGTTACTTTCCAGAAGACCGGCAAGAATCTTACCGCTAAAACTATCCAGTTGTAACTGCGTTTATTGCCATTCCCCTGTCATCCCGAACGAATGTGAGGGATCTTCAAGGATTCTTCGCGGCGCTCGGAATGACAGGGAAATACCCCCGCAATTTGCTGCTGGGATTGTTATTTTTCGCCAGTATAATTTGGCGGGATCAACTCCGTATTTGCCGGTGACCTGCTGTTATCAGGCGCCGGATAATCCAGCGTGTAATGCAGGCCGCGACTTTCTTTGCGCAGCATGGCGGAGCGTATGATGAGATCCGCCACCAGTGCGAGATTACGCAACTCAATCAAATCATTAGTGACGCGGAAATAGCCGTAGTATTCATTGATTTCCCGCAGCAATAAGTCAACGCGGCTTTTGGCGCGCTCCAGGCGTTTATCGGTGCGCACAATACCCACGTAATCCCACATGAAACGGCGCACTTCATCCCAGTTGTGTGCGACTACCACATCTTCGTCGGAGTCTGTAACGCGGCTTTCATCCCATGCCGGAAGGGGTGACGGTGCGGGTGTGTGTGCCAACCGTTGTTGGATATGCTCGCTGGCGGTTTTGCCGAACACCAGGCATTCCAGCAGCGAATTGCTGGCCATGCGGTTGGCGCCGTGCAGGCCGGTGAAAGCGGTTTCGCCAATCGCGTACAGGCCATCAATATCGGTGCGGCCGTGCATATCTGTCATAATGCCGCCGCAGGTGTAGTGCGCGGCGGGCACAACAGGAATCGGTTCTTTGGTCATGTCATAGCCCAGCTCCAGGCAGCGTGCCTGGATGTTGGGAAAATGCTGTTTAATAAAATCCGCAGATTTATGGCTGATGTCCAGCAGCACGTAATCACTGCCAGTACGTTTCATTTCATGGTCAATGGCGCGCGCCACGATGTCGCGTGGCGCGAGTTCGCCGCGCGCATCGAACTTGTGCATGAAGGGACTGCCATCCGGCAGCAGCAGTTTGCCACCCTCACCGCGCACCGCTTCGGTGACCAGGAATGATTTCGCCTTGGGGTGGTATAGACATGTGGGGTGAAATTGCACAAACTCCATGTTCGCCACCCGGCACCCGGCGCGCCACGCCATGGCGATGCCATCGCCAGTGGCGACATCGGGATTGCTGGTGTAGAGATATACTTTGCCCGCACCGCCAGTCGCCAGCACCACAAAGCGGGCGCTGAACGCCTGCACGCGGTGGGTTTGGCGATTAAACGCGTACACGCCCATGCACCTGTCGCCCGTATATTTATCAGGGGCAAGACCGAGCTTGCGGCCAGTGATCAGGTCAATAGCGATGTGATGTTCGAACAGGCTGATGTTGGTATGTTGCCGCGCCTGTTGTTCGAGCGTCGTTTCCACGGCGCGACCGGTGGCGTCTGCGGCATGGATGACGCGGCGATGGCTGTGTCCACCTTCGCGGGTCAGGTGATAGCCTGTGTGGCCGCCAGTGGTGGCTTGACGGGTAAAGGGCACGCCACAATCAATCAGCCATTGCACGGCTTCGCGGCCATGTTCGACGACAAAGCGCACCACGTCCTCATCACACAGGCCCGCGCCTGCATCAAGAGTGTCGGCAATATGCGATTGAATGGAGTCGCGCTTATCCAGCACCGCTGAAATGCCGCCCTGGGCATACAGCGTGGCGCCCTCGGTGAGTGGACCTTTGGTCATCAGGCAAATGCGCGCTTGCGGCGCCAGATGCAGGGCCAGGCTCAACCCTGCCGCACCACCGCCAATAACAATCACATCAAAAGATGTGTCGGGGGTCGACTGATTTTCGGGGCTTAACATAAATCGGGACATAATCGGGTTGGCAAGTTCATGATTTAGGGGCATAATCCGTGGTGTGTAGGCACATGCAATGGTCTGTGCGGGTGTTTAAAGGCGCCCTGATCCTGAATTTATGAAAGATTTGGGGTATATGCAAGAATATAATATTTCACGCGTTTGAGCGAACTCCATAACATCTGCGCTGTCTACGGATATAAGCGGGGGGAGTTTACTCCCGCAAAAGGGGATAAGCCCGAATGGGCGAAGAGAACACCGATAAGCGGCTGGTTGAGCTTGTTCAGAAGGGCGATAAAAAGGCATTTGATATTCTGGTATTAAAATATCAGCATAGAATTGTCAAATTAATATCGCGCTATGTTCGTGATTCCAGTGAAGTTTATGATGTAGCCCAAGAAGCTTTTATCAAGGCCTATCGTGCTTTGCCGGGCTTCCGTGGCGAAAGTGCGTTTTATACCTGGTTATATCGCATCGCCATTAATACCGCCAAAAATTATCTGATCGCCCAGGGCCGACGGCCGCCGGGTGCCGATATAGAAATAGCGGATGCGGAACTTTTTGCGGGTGAAACAGAACTTAGGGATAATGCCACGCCCGAGCATCTGCTGATGCGTGATGAAATCGAGAAAACTGTTTTTGAGGCGATTGAGCATCTACCTGAAGATTTACGCACCGCAATTACCTTGCGGGAACTTGAAGGTCTGAGCTATGAAGAAATCGCCGAGGTGATGGGGTGTCCGGTAGGCACCGTCCGCTCACGAATTTTCCGGGCGCGGGAGGCTATCAATATCAAATTGCGGCCCTTGCTGGAATCAACGGATCCCGATTGATCGGGGATGAGGAAAGAGTATGACAGACAAGTTGAATGAAAAAATTTCGGCGCTGATGGATCACCAGTTGAGCGCGCCTGAAGTAGACGAACTCGCCGCGCGCATGGCGCATGACCCATCGCTACGGAATTGCTGGACACGTTATCATCTGATTGGCGACGCCCTGAGGAATAACGGCCGAAATAACCTTCCTGATAACATCAAACATGATTTGGCCGCCCGCGTAGCAAAGATCATAGACGCCGAAGCACCCTTGCCGATATCCCTCGATACTTACCGACACACCCACCGATATATCAAAGGCAGAGCCGCCGCTGCATTTTTCAAACCCCTGGTGGGCATGGCGATCGCCGCGTCCGTAGCGATGGTGGCTATTGTCAGTTTTAATATGACCAGTGGTGTAAATCCCACCGGCCAACAACTGGTGATGGCGCCGTTGCAAAATAGTGCCTCAATGATATCGCCTCAATCTGTAATGGCGCCCGCGCCTGTAGCGCCTCAAATGACAGACCCGGCGTTAGCCAATCCCCGGCTCGCAGGCTATCTCGAAGATCACAGCAAATATTCGAATACCACGCTGATGCAGGGTCAAATGCTGCCCTACGTACGGATAGTAGGCTATGCTCCCAAAGAATGATGCAGTGTGTGAGGCTCATAATGCAGCGCATGCCGCAAACAACTGATACTGGCATATTCCCGTATCGCGAGATGTCTGAGTGATGATACTTGCTGTAAAGCGTCCTTTAACGCCAGCCCCTGTTTATTTTTCTGCGTATGCACTATTGCTGCTGGTGGTAATGTCCAGCGTTCCGGCGTGGGCTGGTGAGTCGAGTGCCGAAGTTCGTCAATGGTTTGATAAAATGTCCCGTGCGGGACAAACGCTTAGTTATGAAGGTACATTTATGTATCGGCGCGGCGAACAGGTCATGACCATGAAAATTATTCATGTGGCCGATGAACGCGGCGAGCGGGAACGCATTATTTCACTGAATGGCCCGGTACGGGAAATTGTCCGCGATCGCAAGGGTGTCGCGCATATCAGTGCGGATAATAAAAAACCAATCAGGGTAGACAAGCAGGTGTCGGCCCGTTCCATCCAGTCAAAAACCCCTGAACAAATTGCGCAAATCGAAAAATATTACACCTTTTCAGTGGGTGGCGATGCGCGAACAGCCAACCGCCGGGTGCGTGTAATTAATATTGTACCCAAAGATATTTATCGTTATGGTTACCGCGTTGCCCTTGATCATCAGACGGGTTTATTGCTCCAGTCGGAATTACTCGGTGAAGAAGGCGTGCCTCTTGAGCAAATCATATTTATTACGTTTGGCCTTCTGGATAAAAACCGCATCATGGCGCTGGATATTCCTCCGTCCTCGGTCGGGGATGAGTCAACGCCTGAGAGTGGAGCACACGCACCACCTGCTACAGAAGAAACCCATGCTGCTCTCCCATCTTCTGCCTTTCCGGTGCTGCCGGCTGAAGAGGGGTGGAAGATCAGTAAAATGCCGAATGGTTTTATATTGGTCGAACACAATCGCCGTATGAACAAGAGCGGTGCCATGGTAGAGCATATGGTGTTTACAGACGGCCTTGCATCAGTTTCTGTTTTCATGGAAAAGAATGCCCCACATGACAAAATACCTTTCACAGGTGTGTCACGCATGGGTGCAGTCAATGCCTTTGCCAGAAGGGTGAATGATCACCAGGTTACCGTAGTGGGTGAAGTGCCAGTGGCCGCAGTGCGTATGATTGGTGAATCATTTCAGGGGGCGACCTCTCTAAATTCGCCGAAGCCACGCTAGCCGCACAGTGTTGCTTTCAATCTCTTCGGGTTTGGGCCCCTCGCTACGCTCTCCCCGCAGCTTGCTGCGTTTACTGTCATCCCGAGCGAAGCGAGGGATCTTGCTTAAGATTTCTTCCCCCACTTTCGCGGGGGGTCGGAATGACATGGAAATACCCCGCAGCTTGCTGCAGGGATTTTTATTTTAGGTTCAAGAAGTGATGCCGCGAAACGGCGTATTTTAGATACAGGGGCGAGGCGAGAGATATTATGACATACGGTATAAAACACATTGTTGCCAAGTCTGTAGTGATGTTGGCAAAAGGTTTGCTGATTCCAGCCATGGTGCTCGGGTTGTCGATGGCATCTGTACAGGCGCGTGAGTTACCTGACTTCACCAGGATTGTTGATGAAAATAGCCCGGCGGTTGTTAACATCAGCACGTCGCAAAAGGTACAGAAGCGCGGGCTTTCGAAAAACCCGCATGGCAAGGGCCTGGAAGGCATGCCAGAAGATTTTCTGCGGCGTTTCTTTGATGACAAGGAGGGAGATAGGGGTGAAGAAAATGACATGCCTGAAGATCTCGACGAAAAATCATTGGGCTCTGGTTTTATTGTTTCATCCGATGGTTATGTATTAACTAACCATCATGTCATCAAAGGCGCTGATGAAATTGTGGTGCGCCTGAGTGACCGTCGCGAGCTGGTGGCGAAGTTGATCGGCACTGATAATCGCAGCGATGTTGCCGTACTGAAGATTGAAGCTGACAACTTGCCGGTAGCCAAAATCGGGCGTTCCAGAGAATTGCAAGTGGGTGAATGGGTGTTGGCTATTGGCTCGCCGTTTGATTTTGACCATACCGTCACTGCGGGCATTGTCAGCGCACTGGGCCGTAATTTGCCGAGTGAAAATTATGTGCCGTTTATCCAGACCGATGTCGCCATCAACCCCGGCAACTCGGGTGGGCCGTTATTTAACCTCGATGGTGAAGTGGTAGGCATTAATGCGCAAATTTACAGCCGCACTGGCGGGTATATGGGCCTGTCATTTGCTATCCCCATTGATCTTGCCATGGATGTGGTTGACCAGCTTAAGTCGCGCGGTCATGTTACGCGCGGTTGGCTCGGGGTGCTGGTGCAGGATGTTACGCGTGACCTCGCTGAATCGTTTGGCATGAAAAAACCGGGCGGCGCCGCCGCTGCGCGCGTGATGCCGGACAGTCCCGCACAACGCGCCGGATTTGAAGTGGGTGATGTGATTGTCGAATTTGATGGTAAGGAAGTTACCAAATCTTCAAGCCTGCCGCCTTTGGTTGGCGTCACCCCCATTGGCAAGGAAGTAACGGTGAAGGTGATTCGCCAGGGCAAGCCCAAAATTCTCAAGGTCAGCATAGGGGAGTTGCCCGCAGAAGAGGAGCCCAAGGTGTCGTCAGCCTCTACCGCCCCTGAGGGCGAAATAGAGAAGCGTCTCGGTGTGGCCGTCGTTGAGCTGAGCCAGAGGCAGCGTGCAGAACTGGATAATGGTGGTAAAGGCGGTGTGGTGGTACAGCGGATCAAGGAAGGCCCGGCACAGAAAGCAGGGGTGCGGAGTGGCGATATTCTGCTGAGTCTGAATGGCGCCACTCTTGAAAACGTCGCGCAATTTAAACGCCTGGTGGCCGAATTGCCCACTGGAAAAGCGATTCCGCTGCTCGTGCAGCGTCGCGGTGATCCGATCTGGATGGCGCTGAAAATACCCCCAGACAGCAAAAAATAGTCTTTAAGGGTGTGTGTTCACGGGGCGCTGATGCGCCCCGTGTTATTTTTAGTCCCTTAAATTCCTTGAAAAACCTATTAAAACCATGTGAATACTATGGTTGTAGTGTCACACAAGGTTTAAGTAGAGGAAAAAAAAGTATAGAATACCGGGTTAACGTGGAATTAGTCTCCAGCTTTACGCGGAGCCTCCGATTTATTCAGTTTTTGTCGACCCCAACCATGAAGCATATCCGCAACTTTTCGATTATCGCGCACATTGACCACGGAAAATCCACGCTGTCTGATCGCCTGATCCAGATTTGTGGCGGCCTGAGCGCGCGGGAAATGTCTGCCCAGGTTCTGGACTCCATGGATCTGGAACGCGAGCGCGGCATTACCATCAAAGCCCAGAGCGTTTCACTGCACTATAAGGCGCATGACGGCATTACCTACCAGCTTAATTTTATTGATACGCCGGGGCATGTGGATTTTTCATATGAGGTATCACGCTCACTGGCGGCATGCGAAGGCGCACTGCTGGTGGTGGATGCCGCGCAAGGCGTGGAAGCGCAAAGCGTGGCTAATTGCTACACCGCCATGGAGCAAGGCCTGGAAGTGGTGCCGGTCTTGAATAAAATCGACCTGCCTTCGGCGGAGCCAGATCGTGTCATCAAGGAAATCGAAGAAATTATCGGTATCGAAGCCACCGATGCTGCGCGGGTCAGCGCTAAAACCGGTTTGGGTGTGCCCGAATTGCTCGAAGTGATTGTTGCACGCATTCCCCCACCAGAAGGTGATCCTGAAGCTCCCTTGCAGGCACTGATTATTGACTCCTGGTTTGATAATTTTCTGGGCGTGGTGTCGCTGGTGCGGGTCAAAAATGGGCGGCTCACACCCAAGCAAAAAATCAAGGTCATGTCTACCGGTAAGGCGCATCTTGTCGAAAAAGTAGGTATTTTTACGCCCAAACGTAAAGAGACGGACGGACTCAGCGCCGGTGAAGTCGGTTTTATTGTCGCTGGCATCAAGGACATTAATGGTGCGCCGGTGGGGGATACCCTGACGCATGCCGAGCGTCCGGCAGAGTCACCCTTACCTGGTTTCAAAGCGATTCAACCCCGCGTGTTTGCCGGGTTATTCCCAATTTCGCCCGAAGATTATGAAGCGTTTCGTGAAGCTTTGTCCAAGCTGCGGCTGAATGACGCTTCGTTGTTTTATGAACCGGAAAATTCCATGGCGCTGGGGTTGGGTTTTCGCTGTGGATTTCTCGGCATGTTGCACATGGAAATTGTCCAGGAACGCCTGGAGCGTGAATACAATTTGAACCTGATCACCACCGCGCCCACGGTGATTTATGAAGTGCTGACCAAGAAAGGTGAAATATTGAAGGTTGATAACCCCTCCAAGCTGCCGGACATAGGGCAGATTGCAGAGATGCGTGAACCGATCATTCTCGCCAATATTCTGGTGCCGCAGCAATATCTGGGCGCCGTGATTACGCTGTGCATTGAAAAGCGTGGCGCGCAGAAGAAGCTGCAATATCTCGGTAACCAGGTAGTATTGACCTATGAATTACCGATGAACGAAGTGGTGATGGACTTCTTTGACCGACTGAAATCCGTGAGCCGTGGCTATGCTTCGCTGGATTACACCTTTGACCGCCATCAGGTGGCGGATCTGGTGAAGCTGGACGTGTTGATCAACGGTGAAAAAGTCGATGCGCTGTCTTCGATTGTGCACCGTGACCAGAGTAATTATCGTGGCCGTGGCCTGGTTGAAAAAATGAAAGAGGTGATTCCCCGGCAGATGTTTGATGTGGCTATTCAGGCGGCGGTAGGCGCGCATGTGATTGCCCGTGAAACTGTTAAAGCAATGCGCAAAAACGTGCTGGCCAAATGCTATGGCGGCGATATTTCCCGCAAGAAGAAACTCCTGGAAAAGCAGAAAGAAGGCAAGAAGCGTATGAAGCAGGTCGGTTCGGTGGAAATACCGCAAGAAGCATTTCTGGCCGTGTTAAATATAGGTAAGAAATAATGAATTTTGATTTTCCAACGATTATGACTGGCGCAGTAGTGGTCACGGGCGTTATTTGGGCTGTAGATGCGTTTACTGGCGCGCCCCGGCGTCGCAAAGCCTTGTCCAGTTATTTTGAAACGGCAGGCGCGTCGCTGGATAAAGGCGTGCTGAAACACATTGCCACCGAACCCGGTCTGGAAGAAGTGGTGAAGGCTTCCGAGGGCAAGCTGCACGGTGAAACGATTAAAAAAATCGCCAAAGAACCGCTATTAGTAGAATATGCGCGTTCGTTTTTTCCGATCATTTTGATTGTGCTGTTATTGCGCTCGTTTTTGATGGAGCCTTTCCGCATACCGTCAGGTTCCATGATGCCGACGCTGCTGGTGGGTGATTTTATACTGGTAAACAAATATACCTACGGCATTCGTTTGCCTGTGGTAAATAAAAAAATTGTTGACATGAATGTACCTCAACGCGGGGATGTAGTGGTGTTTCGCTACCCCAAAGATCCGTCGGTCGATTACATTAAACGCGTGGTAGGATTGCCGGGTGACCGCATTGGTTATGTGCAGAAACAGGTGTATGTGAATGGACAGCCTGTCGTGCAGGAATTCAAGAACAGTTATACCGGTGTCGGCGCCGGGATTTCCATGTCGGGTGCCGAGTTGCGCATGGAGCGTTTGGGTGATGCGCCCCATGATATTCTCATTGTACCCAACCAGCCTTCCATTGAAGGCGAGGTGCAGGTGCCAGCAGGGCATTATTTTGTAATGGGCGACAATCGTGACAATAGTAACGACAGTCGCTTTTGGGGATTCGTCCCCGAGGAAAATCTGGTGGGCAAAGCCTTCATGATCTGGATGAGCTGGGATTCTGCAAATGGTGGCGTGGGATGGAGCCGTATTGGGTCACAGGTTAAATAACCCTGTAGTGGATGATTAAGGGAGGACGTATTAATGAAGCAGCAGCAAGGAATGACAGCCATTGGTTTTATCTTGATCATTGGCATGATTGCTTTTTTTACCGCAATTGGCGTAAAGCTGATACCCATGTATATTGAATACTATTCTGTGACATCCATTCTGAAAACGATCCAGGGTGAGCCGGAAACCGCCAGTAGAAGCACCGCGGAAATTGAAGATACGATTTTGAAACGCTTCAGCATCAATGAGGTCCACCGCGTTACCAAAGATGATATTACCATTACCAAAGAAGGCAAAAAAGTGATCATAGAGATCGCCTATGAAGCGCGTGTGCCGCTGTTTGGTAATATTGATATCATCGGTAATTTCAAGGATAACCGTGTTGAGGTAACCGTTCCTTGACAGGCTCGGGAGCGGGCTTTGGCAATGTTTCGCTGGAAGTGTTAAGCCGCAAACTCGGTTATTATTTTTTGGATCCCGACTTGTTGGAATGCGCGCTCACGCACCGCAGTGTCGGCAGCCATAATAATGAACGGTTGGAATTTCTCGGCGACGCGATCCTGAATTTTCTGATTGCTGATGAGCTCTATCGGCGCTTTCCCCAGGCCAGCGAAGGCGAGTTAAGCCGGGCGCGCGCCAATCTGGTGAACGGCAGCGCACTGGCGGTATTGGCCACTGCGTATAATCTGGGTGATTTCTTGCGGCTGGGTTCCGGCGAGTTAAAAAGCGGTGGGTTTCGCCGTGAGTCGATTCTTGCGGGCACATTGGAAGCGGTGATTGGCGCTGCCTATCTCGATAAAGGCTTTGATGCTTGCCGGGGGCTGGTGCAAACGCTGTATCAGGAGCGCCTTGCAACCATCTCGCCCGAAACCCATCCCAAAGATCCTAAGACCCGTTTGCAGGAATATCTGCAAGCGCAAAAACGTCACTTGCCTTCTTACACCGTAACCGCTATTGAAGGTAATGCCCATCTGCAGATTTTCAAGGTTGAGTGTGTTGTAGAAGGCATCTTGCCCTGTCATGGTGAAGGCAACAGTCGCCGCGTGGCAGAACAAACTGCAGCGCAACAGGCGTTGAAATTATTAGGCTGTGAGTAAAGCAATAATGAAAAGCACCGACCAGCCCAACAACATTACCAGCCGCTGCGGCTATGCCGCGATTATCGGCCGCCCTAATGTTGGCAAATCAACACTGCTGAACCATATTCTCGGGCAAAAAATCAGCATTACATCGCGTCGGCCGCAAACTACGCGACACCGCATTCTGGGGATTAAAACTACCCCTGAGGCGCAAGTGATTTATGTCGACACACCGGGTTTGCATCGTGGCGGCAAGCGTGCCATGAATCGTTACATGAATCGCGTTGCCGCATCATCCATCAAGGATGTGGATGTGGCCCTGTTTGTGGTCGAAGGTTTACGCTGGACGCCTGAAGATCAGGACGTGCTGGAGCGGTTGAAAAAAGAAAATGTCCCGGTGATTCTGGTGGTGAATAAAGTGGATAAAATCACCGACAAGGAAACCCTGTTGCCGCACTTGCAAAAAGTGTCCGGTTATATGCGCCGGGCAGGATGCCCAAGTGGGGTGGGCGCAGGGATGCGCGAGAACCACGACTTTGTGCAGATCATCCCGATTTCCGCGCGACACGGCACCAATGTTGAAGCTCTGGAGCAGGAAATCCTGCGTTTATTGCCGCTTGCGCCGCATATGTACCCTGAAGACCAGGTCACCAACCGTAGCGAGCGTTTTCTTGCCGCTGAACTGGTGCGCGAAAAATTGACCCGGCGCCTGGGGCAGGAAGTGCCACATTCGTTGACTGTCTCTATCGAGCAATTTTCCGCAGAGGCTGGCATAATAAATATTACCGCGCTGATCTGGGTGGAGAAGCCAGGCCAGAAATCCATCGTCATCGGCAAAGACGGCGGCGTGCTCAAAGAAGTAGGCACGCAAGCCCGGCAGGACATGGAACGCATTTTTGATAATAAGGTTTTTTTAACTTTATGGGTCAAAGTCAAGGAAGGCTGGTCTGAAGACGAGCGCGCATTGCGCAGCCTCGGGTATGATGATACATAAGTTCAGGTCGTCCCTGTAAATTCAGGCTCGGATGGTACAGATGATCCACTCCAGAAACCATGTTATCCTGCAGCCCGCCTATGTATTGCATAGCACGCCCTACCGCGACACCAGCGTGCTGCTGGAAGTGTTTACGCCCGACCATGGCAGGATAGGATTGGTGGTGCGCGGTGTGCGCTCTGCCAAGTCACGCCTGCGCGGTGTGTTGCAACCGTTCCGCCCGCTGTTAATTTCGTGGTACAGCAAAGGTGATCTGGGAACGCTAACCACGGCCGAAGTCAATGTGGAAGAAGGTGGTGGCGCCCATCTCGGCGGCCGTGCCTTGATGAGCGGTTTTTACCTCAATGAATTACTGCTGCGCTTATTGCATCGCCATGATCCGCACCCGGCATCATTTCACAGTTATGATATTGCCTTGCGAAAACTTGTCCTGGGGGATGATGTTACGTTGCAACAGGCATTGCGCATCTTTGAAAAAGAATTATTGCAGGACATTGGCTACGGGCTGGTGCTGGATCGTGATGTGATAACAGGCGAGCCTGTAGCGGCAGAGGGTCTGTATCGCTACCATCTGGAAAAAGGCCCGGAACGTATGGAGTGCGTTACCGCAGCGCATATCGCCAACACCCTGGGTATCGTGCTGCATGGGCATACCCTGCTGGGATTGGCGCATAATGAATTGAGCCAGGGTGATGTATTGCAGGAGGCAAAGAAACTGTTACGTAAACTTCTGGCAGTGCATCTGGGCCGGCAGCCATTACGTAGCCGGGAGCTTTATAATGAAATGCAAGCCATCATGTCAACGCAGTAATCTCTTAAGGTAGTATTTATGTCTCCCCCATATGGAAATTTATTAGGCGAAAATTTATCGCGCGATATTTTATTGGGCGTCAATATTGATCACGTAGCCACGTTACGGCAGGCGCGTGGCACGCGTTATCCTGATCCGGTGCAGGCGGCGATTGACGCTGAGCAGGCTGGCGCGAACAGCATTACATTGCATTTGCGCGAAGATCGCCGTCACATCCAGGAACGTGATGTTGAAATAATAAAAGACATCCTGCTGACACGCATGAATCTTGAAATGGCCGTTACCGATGCCATGCTGTGTATCGCCGAGCGCATCAAGCCCGCCGATTGCTGTCTGGTGCCCGAGCGCCGCGAAGAACTCACTACCGAAGGTGGGCTGGATGTTGCCGGGCAACTGCCGCGTATTACCGAAGCTTGCGCCCGTCTGCACGCAGCAGGTTGCCGTGTATCATTATTCATTGATGCCGATCTCGCCCAGGTTGATGCGGCGGCGCGTGCGGGCGCCCCCGCCATTGAGATTCACACGGGCCATTATGCCGATGCCAAAAATCAGGCGACTACCCTGCAAGAATTACAACGTATTAAATCTGCCGTAGAGCATGGGGTGAAAGCCGGGTTACAGGTCAACGCCGGACATGGGCTCAATTATCAAAATGTCGCCGCAGTGGCCGCAATACCGCATATCCGTGAGCTGAATATCGGCCATGCCATTATCGCCCGCGCGCTGTTTACCGGGCTGCAAGAATCGGTGCGTGAAATGAAGCGGTTGATGATCGAGGCGCGACGCCCGTGATTTTCGGCATAGGCACAGACATCGTGCGTGTTGACAGGATGCGCGTCAACATCGAGCGCTACGGCGATAAATTCGCCCACCGTATTCTCACCGCCACAGAATTCGCGGAATTCAGTGTATCACCCCGGCCTGCGCATTTTCTTGCTAAACGCTTTGCCGCCAAAGAGGCCGTAGCCAAAGCCTTGGGTACCGGTTTTCGTGATGGCTTGAGCCTGCGCGACATTGGTGTTACCCATGATGTTTATGGCAAACCACAGCTTATCTATTACGGTAAGGCCGAAGATTTAAGGCGCGCCCTCAATATCGGCGAAGGGCACCTGAGTATCGCCGATGAGCATGATTATGCCGTAGCGTTTGTGGCCTTGTTACGCGCCACCGAGACCAAATAAATTTTCCTGCTGTGTAGTGGAAGAATTTTTCTTTCATGTTGAACGTCGAAGCTGCGACGAAGCTCGTCCGATGTGGTAGCCTTGGGCCATATCAACGCCGTAGTCGCGGAGAAGTTGCAACGTCTTGCCATTTTCCACACACTCTGCAATTGTCTTTATGCCGAATCCTTTGGCAATATTGCTTATTGCCTTGACCAAAATCTGGTCCAGCTCATTTTCCGGTAAATCTTTTATGAAGGAACCATCAATTTTTATATAATCGACGGGAAGTTGTTTCAGGTAATAAAATGAACTAAACCCAACGCCAAAATCGTCAAGCGCAAACTTGCATCCCAAACTCCGGATCGTATTTATCATTTCACATGCAGCAGAAAAATCAGCTAGCGCGGCAGTCTCGGTTAATTCAAAGACCAATTTTTCAGCCTTGATCTTGGTGCTTTTTAACAAGTCGTTTAATAATGTCAGTAATTCAGTATCCCTGAACGCATGCGCCGATAAATTGATCGAGAAGCTCAGCCCTGGGTTTTGCCGGTCGAATGTTTTTAAATTGTTAATGGCAGTGCGTAAAACCCAATGGTCAATGGCATGGATTTGCCCGGTTTTTTCCGCAACCGAGATAAATGTCCCAGGTAGCCGCAATTTTCCGGACGCGTCACGCATGCGTAAAAGGACTTCATAATGTTTGATATCGCCACTGATCACATTAACTATCGGCTGATAGTGAAGGACATAACCATCGTTAATTAAAGCATTTTCAATCTTCTGTTTCCAGAGTACTTGCTGCTCGATACGTTCCCGCACTTGCTCCGCTTTTGAAAACATATGCCACGAGCCTTGGCCGTATTCTTTCGCTTGATACATCGCGATATCCGCATTGGCGAGCAAGTCGCCAATGATTGTGCCGTGTTCGGGAAACAGCGCAATGCCGATACTGGCCGATACCACCACCCCCGGAATGGTCAAATCATGCAAATGCCCACTGATCTTTTGCGCGACGCGACAGGCGCCTTCCGCATCGATTTCTGGCATCAGGATCGCAAACTCGTCACCGCCAATACGCGCAACGGTATCCGTATCACGAATAATTTTTACAAGTTCATTAGCGACAACTTTAAGTAATGCATCACCGATTTGATGTCCAAGAGTATCGTTTACGTATTTAAAGGAATCCAGGTCAAGAAATAGCAAGGCGCCACTATGGTTATAACGTTGTCCTATATTTACAATTGTTTCGCATATTTCCTGAAACTTCCTGCGGTTATAAAGACCGGTTAGATGGTCGTGATCCGCTAGCCAGGAAAGTCGGCCCTCTGCTTTTTTCCGCTCTGTTATATCGATCCCGACTGAGATAAAGTTCGGTGCGGTGTCTGAGTCATTTACAAGATGAGAGTGAAGCCATGCGATCGTGCGGGATTCGTCATTTTTACTGATTAATTTAGATTCATGCTTCAAGAGAGGTTCTTGACCTTGCGCCACCTCAGTCAGCATAGATAAAAAATTCGTCGGTAACGTGATCGATTCGATTAATGACACAAAAGATGTCCCGGCTAGCTCCTGGTGCGTATAGCCAATCAGGGATTCGCCATGTTTGTTAAGAAGAAGTATTTGCCCATGACGATCCTGCGTCAGGATAATGACTTGTGCCATGTCCAGGAGACTGCGGACAAAATCACGCTCCCGCGTTAACTCGCGCATTTTTTCCGCCAGGGTTTGCGTCCTTTGTACGACCGCATGTTCGAGGGCTTCCAGTTGGAATGATAACTCGATGGCGCTATCATTCAGGCGATCTATTTCATCCATAAATTTGCCAGTCTTTTTTGACCGGCCTATATTGGCACGTACCGAGTCAAATTTGCTTTGGGCGAGCAAAGGGAGCGCCATTGCCGTACGCCTTAAACGCGACAAAGGAACCCAGAGAATCGCAAGTACGATAGCTTCCGATATCAAAAATCCAAATATGCCAATAACGATGGTCTTTTGGCCGGCCTCGCGAATTTCATTTAACTTCTCGGACAGGTTTTCAATTGTAACTAAATAGCCAGAACCGCTATCTGCCAGATCTCGCAACGGGTATAGCCAAATTTCATATGCATCAGATTCAGTGTTCGATGTAACACCGTTTTTTAAAACCTCATCCAGAGAGGTTCTGTCTGCAACATTTTGCAACACATCCTGTAGTACATTGGCGTTAGTCAATGCAACAATCTTCGTTTTCCATCTCGGCAGAAAGCGCTCATTTGCTGTGGAGGCAAGCGGCGGCGCATCCAACTCCGTCAGGATTTTCTTAAAATTGACGATAGTCTCGGCTAAGGTAGTACCTAAAAGTATGATACTTGAGAAATGGCCATCAGAAAGAACCGGTACTAACACGTAATGCTGGCAGATCAATTGGCAATCCAGTACGGTCTTTGGCCGCTCGGTTGCCTTTACTTGGCGTACTGCATTGTCAATCGTTTCACGCGCCTCTTTTAGCGCACTAATATTTCCCCAACTGGCAAGAGATACGCCATCAGGGGTAAAAAAAGTGATGACTTCAACACCAATATCAAATTGCAAGAGCGGCCAGTGGTGTTCAAACGCGCGGATGATTTCCTTGGAATCACCACGTGAAAGCGGCAATTTCATCCCTTCCAAATCCGGAATCAGTTCGCCTGTCTTTTGTAAAACAGATGAGGTTTGTTCGGTAAGTCCTTTAAGGGTCACCGCATTGCGGTCGTGAATAACATCGCGTTGACGGTTATAGTTATCGTTAAGGCTCGATTTTTGCATCAGGTAAAAAGAGGCATTCAAAAGCATCATGACAACACTTAAGAGCAACAATGTTTTCCACTTTAAGCTTAGGAAGGGCTTGGGACTGATAATATTGGGGGTCGTTTTTATTGGTTCTTTTAACATGATGTCGCTTGATATGGGTCGGTAATTATTTCGCGGTTAGAAACGATAAGAAACCAGGACAGTAAAAAGGCGCCAATTTTGAGAAGTTTTCGAACGATCAGGATTATCTTGAAATGGTAGCCATGCCGTGCCGTTTATCCAATGTTGCTCGGCGCGCACCATCCATACAGGAGAAGGATTCCATCGCACACCGACCGTCCAATCCTTCGAAAACTGTGAGTGGGCAGGAATTGCTCCTGCGGCCAGGGCTGCGAACTTTTGTCCCGTTTCATCATCAACGTTTTGGTAGGCTACATCGTAGCGTGCCATCAACTCCCATTTTTCCGTGAGCCTGTATTCGCTTTGCAGGTAATAACTTTCGCCCGTTATTGTTTTTAAAATCGGTGGAACATAGGCTATCTGATCGCCAAACAAAAAGTTTCGGCGTGCGTATTCAGATGTAATAGTCCAGCGCTCAGAGTTGAATTGGGCAGAAAGAATGGTTGGGGTGAATCGTATTGCCCCGGCACCGCTAGGGTCGCCCAATCCCGGTTGATACTCCAGATTTAATCGCGCGCTACTGATGGCCAAGCGTACGCGTCCTCCGGAATGGTCATAGGTTAATCGTCCGATAACCGATGTATCGCCTCCTAAATCGCCCAGGCGATCAGCACCCAATAATGCGATTTCTGTATCGACATCATTTGTGCGCGGTTGCGCAACCATTAACTCCCAGCCAAGTGTATTTGCAGCGAAACGGAGCTCCCCATACATCTCGCCTCCATCAGATGACAAGGCGAGATCACGGGTACGTTCGAAGTAGATGGATTGAGGGAGAATAACCCCGGGGCGAGTAAAAGCTACATCGCGGGTATCGTTATACAGACCCAGGGGATTTTTAATACGGCCCAAGCGCACGCCGTGATGGTGCTGTTCATTGGAAAAAAAACGATAATCCACCAGGCCGTAGTCGAGCTGAATTTTGTCGTCACCGATATTTCCCACTTTTCGCCATAACAGTTGACCAGACAATTGCAGTTGGGGAAACATGCGCCACGATGCATTGACGCCGAATTCAGTGGCTTCGAAGCTGCCATTCCCTGTGCTTTCGCCGAAAAAGTTATTCTTGTTCGTTAGTGTATATGCCTGGCTCGCAAATCCATGCACCTGGATGCTTTTCGCGTCAATCGCCCACGCAGGTAGCGCGACACATACGCCAATGGCTAAACTATAGGTGAGTACCCGTAAGTACGGACCGGCGAGTTTACTGTATCGGCAGTAGTCGTACGTTTTCATCAAAATCTTTCCTGGATAGATAGCCAATGGCACCCGGTGTTTCAGCGATACGCTTGAGCATCTCTTTTTCCGATTTAACGCTAATGGGGGGTTGTCCCGTCCCTGAAAAAACCAAAAGATCCCAACTTCGTTCCAATTGATGGGGGAAAACACCCAAACGTTCCTTTATGAAATTTGTATGAACCGGGTTCTTTGGAGGTAAAACAAAGACAGTAATGGGCTCGCCATTTGGCCACTGCAATAGCCGCATTCCAAAAATTGCGCGCAGCGTGTTTTGGGAGATGGTAGATTGGCTTACGCCGGGATTGACAATGACATCTGCAGCATTTGAGTGAGCCGATATTAGGGCGGTACAGATAATAAGAAGGTGCCCAATATTCCGAACTGTTGATGCGCGCATGTTATTGGATGTTCGCTCCTTGCCCGGTTTGTCGCATGAAATGTAATTTCGTTTGGCGAAATATTCGATTCGAATTAAATCGCACATCCACCAAAGTAAGCTGCCTGTCTCCCGGGAATCCATGGCGAATCCATCAAAACGAGTTTGGGAGCAACACGCAGGTGTCCGCGAATGTTTTACATTAAGGAATTTACGAAGCTTAACGGGAATCAATTGCGCCGCCATTTCTAAAAAGCCTTTTGAGATATCCCTGTCATCAATATAGATGGTTGTGTGGCGACACCCTCGCGCAGATCCCCCTTAAAAACAATATATCCCAAGCGTCCTGGGGTTGCTGACCACGCTCGCGTACTTATTGGAACCCTTCTTCGCTTCGCTCTTCCCTGGTTTGCCCAACGTTACTCTCGCCGTTCATTTCCTCAACAGCATCAATAGGCGAGACATGCCTTTTGTCATTCCCTGCTTGACGAAAGCCCGGTTTACTCTTGAGTAGATGTGAGCCATTGCTTTAATTGCGGGGTCAACTTTACCATAACATTATCTTGTACACTAGAATGGTTAAGGCGCATTCCATTTATCCAAACTAAACCATCTTGTGAGATATATCATGTCCATAAATATAATTTATTATAATTTCACTGTGTCTCGAGCTGATTTGGCACGTGTATTGGCGCTGCATGATTCCATGAAGGCGCGATCCTGTTGGCCGCTCGTACGTACATTGGTTTTTGAGTGTGCCAATTAAATTGCCTGCTCAAAAGTATATTGCCTGCCTCCTGGGAATCCACTACCATCCAATAACCCCTCAGGATGCGGAGAAACAAACATGTGCCAACGAATATCTCACATGATGTGGTTTAGAAGCCCCTTAACCCTTAAATCTAGAAGATTGTTTCTATGGTAGATCATTTTTCAAAATTTGATCAGTTTTTCGAAATCGTTCTCGCTTCAACGGAAGAACAGATTACCCAAGGTCAACGCTTGCGATTTCAGGTTTTTTCTCTTGAGCGGAAAATCTTCAACGAAGACTACTATCCAGCAGGCATTGAATGCGATGCCTATGATGGGCGCTCTGTACATTCCATATTACGGCATCTGGCGACCGGCCAACCGGCCGCAACTGTGCGTCTAGTGCTGAGTGATAACAATTCTCCAGACGAAGGATTCCCACTCGAAAAGCAATTACAATGCCCGTTGTATTTTGAAGACATCGACATACGAAGCTTACCCCGCTCATCCATTGCCGAGATCTCCCGATTCGCGATTTCAAAACAATTTCGCCATCGTGCGCCTGATGAATGTTTCGGTTATTACGACACTGAAAGGCGTGTTTCGACTCCTCCTGATCAGCCCATAAAGAACCAGCGGGTAGAAAGTCGCCGGAGCTTTCCCCACATTTCCCTAGGGCTGCTCAAAGCTATCGTACAAATGAGCGCGGCAAACAATGTGCAATATTGGTACGCTGCCATGGAGCCGTCTCTTATCAGGTTGTTGAGTAGCTTTGGGGTGCAATTTCACATGCTTGGGCCGATCATCGACTATGTTGGGAAGCGCCAGCCATGCATTGCAAGCGTAGAAAAATTACTGGCCGGAGTCGCCAAGGAACGGCCGGATGTATGGAGATTTATCACGGACGATGGGAATTTGCTGCGTGGGCAAATGGCGGCAGGCCCTGAGGTTCCCTCACGGGCCGCGGCTGATAGTTAAAGTGGTCCTGCCCCGAATCTATGGGCAGTTGAAGTCATGCCGCTCGGCAAGTTGCCCGTTCTTCAGCATTGCCCCCAAACCCCGGTAGTGGTATCGATGAAGCCAGTTTCATCCGGCCGATGATTGGAAGCGCCCGCCGCGCTTTTTGCTGGCGAATCCACACGCCTTTTTGCCTGATAACGCTTGACCAACCGTATTTGGCGAGTGCTAACACTTATCTGCTTTCAATGCTTCTGATTGACTGATTTTGCCATTTGTCAGCAGATCCAGTGCTTGTGTCCACCCCACTTCTTTTTGACCCATGAGCTTGTCCATTTTCCTAATATCTATCGCTGGTTTTAACAGGGGTGGGTTTAATCACGAGCAGACATTTCTATTTGAGAGAAAGCGGACATTACTGCTTGGCCTAACAATATTTTCAATAAACATTGAAAAACTACCCCTTATTGATGTATCATGCTTTGATATTGATGCGGGGTGGAGCAGTCTGGCAGCTCGTCGGGCTCATAACCCGAAGGTCGTAGGTTCAAATCCTACCCCCGCTACCAGCATAAAAATAACCCCGGGCAACGGGGTTTTTTGTTAAAGGAACCAGGAAATGCAGTGGAGGGGGCGTAATGAGTCCAGTCCGATCCAGCGCCTTTCACCTCAGGTTGCCATCAGTTCCTTTAAAATATTGATATAATACAATGCGTTGTTTATATTTTGTGCGTGCCAGCGCTTGATGATGTGGGCTGGCATGGATTCAAATGTAGTGGGCCGTTGGCCCATTTTTTGTTTTGACGGGTTTGGTGGTCACTATACTGGTATGGCGCGACAGGCACCTGTAAGTTTGCAGAAATTGATCGAGCCTGCGATTGCAGCGCTGGGTTATGAGTTGGTTGGCACTGAATATTTACCGCAAGGCAAGCATTCCCTGCTCAGGATTTACATTGATACCCCGGACGGTATTAAAGTAGAGGATTGCGAGCGGGTGAGTCATCAGGTAAGTGGCTTGCTTGATGTGGAAGAGCCTATTCAGGGGCAGTACACTTTAGAGGTGTCCTCGCCGGGACTGGATCGACCCTTGTTCAAGATCGAACATTTTGACCGGTTCGCAGGACAGCAAATCAAGGTGCGCCTGAAGTTGCCCTTGATTGGGCAGGGGAATGGCCAGCGTAATTTTACCGGCAAGCTTTTAGGTACCCGTGACGGTGTGGTTTTGATGCAAGTCGAAACGACAGAGAAGGGCGGTGAGGCGATGCAGGAACTTGCGCTGCCACTGGAGAAGATAGAAATGGCGCGGTTAGTACCGGCTTTTGATGTGTAAAGGGATTACTATAAATTTACTTTTATAGTAATCCCCCGAAGTAACTGGCTGAACGTGCGTTGTAAACTGAGTCGATGTTCTGAGGACTAGGGCCATGAATAAAGAAATTTTGTTGGTTGTCGATGCGGTGTCGAATGAAAAAGGCGTCGCTAAAGAAGTCATTTTTGGCGCGATAGAAGCGGCATTGGCGATGGCGACCAAAAAGCGCTATGACAGCGAGGTAGAAATTCGCGTGGTCATCAACCGTCTCACCGGTGATTACGAAAGTTTTCGCCGCTGGCTGGTTATTGAAAATAACGCTTCACTGGAATTTTCCGAGAAAGAGCTGCATCTGTGCGACGCGCTGGAGACAGATGACAAGGCTCAGGTAGGTGGTTATGTCGAAGAGCCGATAGAATCCATCGCGTTTGGACGCATCGCAGCACAAACCGCCAAACAGGTCATCGTGCAAAAGGTGCGTGAGGCAGAGCGCTCACAGGTCGTGGATGCCTACAAGAGCCGCATTGGCCAGCTAATCACGGGGGTGGTGAAGCGTGTTGAGCGTGGCAACGTGATTCTGGATCTGGGTGCGAATGCTGAAGCCTTGATAACCCGCGAAGACATGATTCCCCGTGAAGCCGTGCGTGCCGGTGATCGTTTGCGTGGTTATTTGCGCGAAGTGCGCCCGGAAAGCCGTGGCCCGCAGATTTTTGTAAGCCGTTCCGCACCCGAATTACTGCTCGAGCTTTTCAAGCTGGAAGTGCCTGAGGCTGGCGAAGGCCTGATTGACATCATGGGCGCCGCCCGTGACCCTGGTTTGCGCGCCAAGATCGCGGTAAAAACCAATGATCCGCGCATTGACCCGGTGGGCGCATGCGTCGGTATGCGTGGTTCGCGTGTGCAGGCCGTGTCGAACGAACTGGCCGGCGAGCGCATTGATATTGTGTTATGGAATGATAACCCCGCGCAGTTTGTGATTAACGCCATGTCCCCCGCAGAGGTCACCTCCATTGTGGTCGACGAAGATGCGCACAGCATGGATGTCGCCGTTGCAGAAGATAATCTTTCGCAGGCGATTGGCCGTGGTGGCCAGAACGTGCGCCTTGCCAGCCAGTTGACCGGCTGGGATCTCAATGTCATGACCGAAGGGCAGGCTGAAGCAAAGAGCGAAGCCGAATCCCAAACGTTGCTGGTCATGTTCATGGAACAGTTGGATGTTGATGAAGATGTGGCTGCGATTCTGGTGCAGGAAGGCTTCTCCAGCGTGGAGGAAATTGCCTACGTACCCGTCACTGAAATGATGCAGATCGAAGAATTTGACGAAGAAATTGTTAACGAACTGCGTAATCGTGCGCGTGATGTGCTGTTGACGCGCGCAATTGCCAGCGAAGAGAAACTGGAAAAAACTGCCCCAGGTCCGGACTTGCTGGAGATGGAGGGCATGAATCAGGACTTGGCTTATTTATTGGCTGAGCATGGCATGGTGTCACGTGAAGATCTGGCTGAGCAATCGGTGGATGAGCTTACGGATATTGACGGTATTGATGAAACACTTGCGCGCAAGCTGATTATGACAGCGCGCGCACCTTGGTTTGCCGCCGTTGATCCAATGTCAGGGCGTCAGGCTTAAGGATAATGGGAGAAAGGAATGTCGCAAGTAACGGTTGAACAATTTGCGAATGCCGTTGGCATCCCTGTTGATCGCCTCCTGACACAGTTAGGGGCGGCTGGGTTGTCGGTCAAACGTGCCGATGAAGCGATAAGTGATAAAGAAAAGCTGGCTTTGCTGAAGCATTTGCGTGAAAGCCACGGCGAAGTAACGCCTGCGGTGGCGCTGGAGCCGAAGAAGGTAACCTTAAAGCGTAAAACCGTTAGCGAGCTAAAGCAGACGGGCGCGCCGGGCAAGGCAAAAACCGTGAATGTCGAAGTGCGCAGCCAGCGCACTTATATCAAGCGCAGTGTCGTGACAGCCGAAGAAATGGTGCGCCAGGAAGCGCAGTTGGCTGAGATCCACGAACGTGATCGCCAGAGTATCGAAGAGATTGAGGCGCTGAAGCGGCAAAAAGATGCCGAAGAACAGCAGAAGCAGGAAGCTTTGGATAAGCAGGCGCAGCAAGCACGTCTGGAAGTTGAGCAAGAAGCCAAACTGAAAGCAGCAGCGCAAGCTGAAGCGACCAAAGTCGAACAAGCCGCCGCCGTTAAAGCCAAAGCACCTGCCGATACCGCCGCTGCAAAAGCCAAAGCACCCGTCACTCCCGAGCGTCCTGATGCGGCCGCCAAAAAAGGTGGCAAGCACCGTGATGGCAAGGAAACCAAATACGGCCGCCAAGAGCTGCACGTTGCCGCTGAAAAACTCGGACACCGCAAGAAGAAAGTCACCGGCAAATATTCTGGCTCGGGTAGTGGTGTAGCCGCCAAGCATGCTTTTGAAAGGCCCACCGCGCCTATCGTGCGTGAAGTCGCCATTCCTGAAACCATCACGGTGGCTGAGCTGGCGCAAAAAATGTCGATCAAGGCCGCAGAAGTCATCAAGCTCATGATGAAAATGGGAAGCATGGCGACCATTAATCAGGTGATTGATCAGGCCACTGCTGCGATCGTTGTCGAAGAATTAGGCCATACGCCCAAACTGTTAAGTGAAAGCGCTCTGGAAGAAGAGTTGGCGCAGGTGGATATTACGGGTGGCGGCGAAAAATTCACGCGTGCGCCCGTGGTCACCATTATGGGTCACGTTGACCATGGTAAAACCTCGCTGCTGGATTACATCCGTCGCGCCAAAGTGGCCGCCGGTGAAGCTGGTGGCATTACCCAGCATATTGGCGCATACCATGTGCAGACGGAAAAGGGCATGATCAGCTTTCTCGATACGCCCGGTCATGAAGCCTTTACCGCGATGCGTGCGCGCGGCGCCAAAATCACGGATATTGTGGTGCTGGTCGTAGCGGCGGACGACGGCGTGATGCCGCAAACCATTGAGGCTATCCAGCATGCGCGTGCGGCAGCGGTGCCGCTGGTGGTTGCGGTCAACAAAATTGACAAGCCCGGTATCGACCTCGAACGGATCAAGCAGGAATTAGTGCAGCACGGCGTGGTGCCTGAAGAGTGGGGCGGTGATGCTATTTTCGCTAATGTATCGGCCAAAACCGGTGCAGGTGTCGATGCCTTGCTTGATTCCATTCTGGTGCAGGCCGAGGTGCTGGAGTTGACTGCGGTGCGCGACGGCCCTGCATCAGGCGTGGTAATTGAATCCTCGCTCGACAAGGGGCGTGGTCCGGTGGCGACGATTCTGGTGAAGAGCGGCACGTTGCGTAAAGGCGATATCTTGCTGACCGGCCATGAATATGGGCGGGTGCGCGCCATGCTGGATGAGGCAGGCAAAAGCATTGATGAAGCGGGCCCTTCCATTCCGGTGGTGGTACTTGGCTTGTCCGGCACACCCAATGCGGGCGATGTTGCCGTGGTGGTGACCGAAGAGCGCAAAGCGCGCGAAATTGCGCTGTTCCGCCAGGGTAAATTCCGTGACGTGAAGCTGGCGCGTCAGCAAGTGACCAAGATCGAAGATGTGTTCACGCAAATGGAAAAGGGCAAAGCCAACGCCCTTAACCTGGTCATTAAGGCCGATGTGCAGGGCAGCGCCGAAGCATTGCGCGATTCGTTGTCGCGGCTTTCCAGTGACGAAGTGCATGTGCGGGTGTTGGGCAGTGGCGTGGGTGGCATCAATGAATCCGATGTCAATCTGGCGATTGCTTCACAAGCCGTATTGATTGGCTTTAACGTGCGCGCCGACGCAGGCGCACGCCGCCTGTCTTCAGAGTCGGGCGTCAAGCTGCACTACTACAGCATCATTTATGATGTGATTGACGAGATCAAACGCTCCATTTCCGGCATGCTGGCGCCGGAAATCAAGGAGCAGATCATCGGGCTTGCAGAAGTGCGTGACGTATTCAAATCGCCCAAACTGGGCGCGATTGCCGGTTGCTTGGTGGTTGAGGGCTCGGTGCGGCGCAACAACCCGATCCGGGTGCTGCGCAACAACGTGGTGATTTTCCAGGGGCAACTGGAATCGCTGCGGCGCTTCAAGGATGATGTCAATGAAGTTCGCGCAGGTACGGAATGTGGTATTGGCGTCAAGGATTACAACGACGTCAGACCGGGCGATCAAATTGAGGTGTTCGAGCGGATTGAAATTGCCAGAACGCTTTCATAAATTACAGACATAAGTTACCGGGCCTGAAGAATGGCAAAAGAGTTTAGCCGTAAACAGCGCGTCGCCAGCCAGATTCAGAAGGAATTGGCGACCCTGATCCAGCAGGAACTGAAAGATCCCCGGCTGGGTATGGTCACGGTTTCTGCGGTGGAGATTGCCTCTGATCTGCGCAATGCCAAGGTGTATGTCACGGTATTTGCCCACACCTGCCCGGCCGAGGAAGTGGTGCAGATATTGAACAGCGCGGCGGGTTTTTTGCGTCATGCCTTGGCAAAACGTATTGACTTGCGGGTCAGCCCGGTATTGTTCTTCGTCCATGACGTGTCTGTGGAGCGGGGTGCTACCCTTAATGCCTTGATTAACGATGCAATTGCCTCACAGCGCAAGCCTACTGAGAAATAAGCACCCGTAGCGGTGAGTGAGGTTGGTTTTTGTTGAATTAGCAACCATTTTTCAAGATTCAACAACCGTCATTCCCGCGAAGGCGGGAATCCAGCATTTGGAACAGATGATAAATCAATAACTTCTGGATTCCCGCCTTCGCGGGAATGACGGATTATTAAAGGTGCCCTATAGCCAGTAATGTTGTGGTTGCATCGCAGTTTTTAGCAGGTTTCCCAAGTTTTATTGATGTTTAGCTTGTCACCCATCCCGCAGGGCGGGTACAATTACGGTTTTAGATCGCGTGAGCACACGAGGAGTTAGTTACCCATGCCACTGAATGCACAAGACAAGGGCGCAGTTGTCAAGAAATACCAGCGCAGCACCAGCGATACCGGTTCGTCCGAAGTCCAGGTGGCGCTGTTGTCCGCCCGTATTGAACAACTCTCTGGCCATTTCAAGGCCCATGCCAAAGACCATCACTCCCGTCAAGGGCTGCTGAAGATGGTGAGCAAGCGCAGAAAGTTGCTTGATTATGTCAAGACCACCAATGTTGAAGGCTACCGCGAATTGATTTCGCGTTTGGGCCTGCGTCGTTAAGTAGTAGTAAATGCCAAATCAAAAATGCGCCCGCCCCTGTTCCCTACAGGCGCGGGCGCAGGTTTTCATGGGTACGCATAGTATTTTTTGCGTGTCCTGAAAGTTGTCGGTTGTCGAAAAAACACAGGTTCTGGTAGCGCTTCGCTATAAAGTAAAGTAACGCTTTGCTATAAATTGGAACGCGCGTTTCCGCGCTAAATTATTCGTAAGGAATGTGACGTGGCTCTTGTAAAAAAATCTTTTCAGTACGGCGGCAATCAAGTAACCATAGAGACCGGCGAAATCGCCCGTCAGGCATCCGGTGCAGTGATGTGCAGCATGGGTGAAACCGTCGTGATGGTTACCTGTGTCGGCATCAAAAAAGTCGTGCCAGGCCGGGATTTCTTCCCGCTGACGGTGAATTACCAGGAGCGTACCTATGCCGCCGGTAAGATTCCCGGTGGATTTTTCAGGCGCGAAGGTCGCCCCACTGAAAAAGAAACCCTCACTTCCCGCCTGATTGACCGCCCGTTGCGCCCCTTGTTCCCCGACGATTTTATCAACGAAGTCCAGATCATCGCTACCGTGGTGTCACTGGATCCTGAAATTGATCCTGATGTCCCTGCGCTGCTCGGCGCATCCGCTGCTGTTGCCATTTCCGGCTTGCCATTCAGTGGCCCTGTGGGCGCTGCCCGCGTCGGTTATATCAACGGCCAATACGTACTGAACCCTACCTTGGCGCAGCTTAAAGAGTCCGCGCTGGATCTGGTGGTTGCCGGTACGCAGGATGCCGTGTTGATGGTGGAATCTGAAGCCAGAGAATTATCAGAAGCCGTGATGCTCGATGCTGTAATGTTTGGCCACACGCAAATGCAGGTTGCCATTAATGCGATTCGTGAGATGGCCGCTGAAGTGGCAACCCCCGCCTGGGATTGGCAGCCACCCGAGAAAAATGTTGCGCTGGACAATGCGGTTAAAGCGGCATGCGCCACTGCAATTGCCGATGCTTACAAGGTTAGGGAAAAGCAGGTGCGCCAGAAGCGTCTGGCCGAGATTCGTGCCGATGTGGTTGCTAAATTGACTGCTGAAGGTGATGGTAGCTTGTGGTCTGCTGATGCAATCAAAGGCGCTGTCGAAGCCATCGAAAGCAAACTGGTGCGTAACATCGTCATCGCCGGTGAGCCGCGTATTGATGGCCGTGATACCCGTACCGTACGCCCGATTGCCATGCGTACTAACGTGTTACCGCGTGCGCACGGCTCGGCATTGTTTACCCGGGGTGAAACCCAGGCGCTGGTCGTGGCAACCCTCGGTACTTCGCGCGATGCGCAGGTGATCGACGCCATTGAAGGCGAGCGCAAAGAGCCGTTCATGCTGCATTACAATTTCCCGCCATCATGCACGGGTGAAACCGGCATGGTCGGTAGCCCCAAGCGCCGCGAAATCGGTCATGGCCGTTTGGCCAAGCGTGGTGTTGCCGCGATGATGCCGGACATGATTGATTACCCGTACTCCGTGCGTGTGGTGTCTGAAATTACTGAATCTAACGGCTCCAGCTCTATGGCTTCCGTGTGCGGAGCCAGCCTGGCGTTGATGGATGCCGGTGTGCCGATCAAGGCGCCCGTGGCAGGTATCGCCATGGGTCTGGTGAAAGAAGGCGAGCGCTTTGCAGTGCTCAGCGACATCCTTGGTGATGAAGATCACCTGGGCGATATGGACTTCAAGGTTGCCGGCACCAAAGACGGTATCACTGCCTTGCAGATGGACATCAAGATTAACGGCATCACCAAGGAAATCATGCAGGTTGCCCTGGCGCAGGCCAAGGAAGGACGTTTGCATATTCTCGGCTTGATGAATCAGATCATTTCGGCGCCGCGCAGCGAACTGTCAGAATACGCGCCGCGTTATGTGACGTTCAAGATTAATCCTGAGCGCATTCGTGATGTGATCGGCAAGGGCGGCGCAACCATCCGCGCATTGACCGAAGAGACCGGCACCAGCATCGACATTACTGATGATGGCACGGTGAAGATCGCCTCCGTCGATAAAGCCGCAGGCCTGGAAGCACGTCGCCGCATCGAAGAAATTACCGCTGATGTGGAAGTGGGGCGTGTTTACGAAGGCAAAATCTCCAAGCTCATGGATTTCGGCGCGTTCGTTACGATTCTGCCGGGCAAAGATGGCTTGGTACACATCTCACAAATTTCCGATGACCGCGTTGAGAACGTCAGCGACAAACTGACTGAAGGTGAAATCGTGAAAGTGAAAGTGCTGGAAATCGACAAGCAAGGCCGCGTGCGTTTGAGCATGAAGGCTGTGGGTAAAGATAGCTAAGCGGCTTTCTGGTTTTAATCTCGTTCGGGTTTTATTCCCCGTAGCTTGCTGCGTTTATTGTCATCCCGAACGAAGTGAGGGATCTTGCTTAAGATTCCTCGCTGTGCTCGGAATGACATAGAAATACCCCGCAGCTTGCTGCGGGGATTTTTATTTTTTGCTGTAAAAAAGGCCGGTGAGATTATGTCTCACCGGCCTTTTTTGTTGATCCGTCATTTCGACCGTAGTGTAGTGGTCAAGTAAATTTGGACAGTCGCTTAGGTTGCCAACTCCCGCTAAGCGGCTTTCAAAAACTGTTGTTCATATTGAGTGGATGACATTGTGCCAATGGCGGAAGGTATCCGTTGCGTATTGTAAAAAGGGATATACTTTTTCACCGCCCAGACCCGTTCCTCCTGGCTTTGATGGCGGTATCGGTTGATGGATTCCCCCTTCAGGCTGCGAAAGAAACGCTCGGCATTATCCCATCAGTTGCCCCCGGCGGCTCCATGCGGGCCTTGATGCCCAGTGCCGTCAGGCGATCCTGGTAGGCATGGCTGGGGTACTGACAGCCTGGGTCGGAATGGACAATACCCCCGAGTCCGACATGCGGCGGCTGCCGTAGGTCTGGTTGACCGGCAGGGAGGGTCTTGACGCGTACCTGCAGTTGCTGGCGAGCGACCGGGGGTTAGCGGTGCGCCTGCCAGCAAGCGTAGTATGCGCTGTGCGCGCGAAATGGGCGTGACATGCTACGCTTGCTTTTTACGCTTCTTTGGGGATATGGATGAAAAAGTAGCGCGGCTCGTCCTTGATAAACAGCCGGATATCGGAGGATCGTGAGCGGCTTTCGCCGGGTGTCAGGTCGAGGCGTTCATTGGTTTCTGCCATGCCGATCTGCACCCCGTGGCTGTTGAAAACGAATATCTGAACCTGGGGGCGCACTAAAAGGTTGGATGTGTTTTCCATTACCAGCTTGTATTCATATTTATTTTTAGAGTTCACGCTGAGCACGGAAAACATGATGTTCTTTACATATCCATCGCCGATAGTGAGAACCTTATCGGGTTCGAGGGTACGGAGATGTGGCATGCGGCCTTTTATCATCCCCTCCAGTTCGCGTTGCGTTTTCTTTACCTCCGGCAGCAGCTTGCTGAGTTCACTCTTCGTGTCAAACAACTCACTACGCAGTGTGCTGTTCTCCTTGTTTAAGTTAATGATGTGTGTGCCAAACAGCACACTCTCCACAATAATCACTGCCACGGCCAGTCCAAGGCCTGTTGCCAGAAGCAGCCGCTGGCTCACTCTGCGGCGGCGCCCACTCTGCCTGCCAAGTCCTCCTTCACGTGTGAGTCCGCTCGAACCACTGCGGCCCGAACCATTGCGCTCGGGTGTATTGATAACTTTCTCGGTGTGTTTTTCTGTCACGTTGTTCTATTCCTGCGGCTCACGAATGTCACTCTACGATGGAGGCCATATAAATATACTTCATTATGCCATGTGGCAATGTCAAGTCAAAGGCACCGCACTTTCTAATATGACCCAGGCACCGGCCATCTAATCGGACGGTAATTTTTGCACACCCTGCCATAAAAAACACGCAGCACGCGGCCATCGGCGGCACGGGCTTCGATGGGGGGTAGCGCTATACACTGCTCAAAGGCTTGAGCAAGTTGCGCGGGAGGGGATGGGCTGCCACTGACAAAAATAGCGTTGCGGCCTGCTTCACGGTCGATGCTGGGCCACAGGTCATGCTGATTAAAGCGCCGGCCACTGTTGCCAGTGATATACACGGGCACGCGATGCGGCCAGTAAAAGGCTAACTCGCCAGCCATGGCGTAGGATTCTGTCAAAATAAAATCATGGTTGGGCGCTTGTGCGGCGAGCATGGCGATGGGTTGTTGCCAGGCTTTGGTGTCCTTGAATGGGTCGCCGCTCAGGCCGAAGACATGGGGAAAGTAGGCGATGCCCATCAACACGGTGGCCAGGGCCATACCGGTATACAGAATACGTTGCTTGATATGTGAAAACGCTGGAACGTGTCCCGCAAATAAAATCACAAGACCAATATAGCTGGGCGCAGGCCAGTTAATCTGCACCTTGGCGCTGAGCGCCTTGAAGGCGAAGAAGCCGATCCAGCACAGCGCCAGCCACCACAAAAAACGTTGGTCATCGCGTGCCGGGCGCCGCCACAATACGCTGACGGCGAGTGCTGCCACGATCGGCGATAGCGCCATGAACTGGCCGCCGATAAAATCCAGCAGGTATTGGTTGGATGAGCCACTTTTTACATGCCCCATTTCATGGCGGAACATCACCCAGTTGTGGGTGGCGTTCCAGAAAATCACCGGGCTCATGAATGCCAGCAACACTGCCACGCCGCCCCATACATGCGGATTTTTCAGGTGATGGCGCAACTGGGGATTAAGCAGAATCAGCAGCCCGGCAAAAAATGGCAACAGGCCAATGCTGAGTTTGGTGAGCGCACCGATGCCAATTGCGGCACCGGCTTCATACCATGCCAGCGGTTGATTTTTGAAAAGCGCGCGATAGATCGCCCACAATCCCCATGTCCAGAAAGTGAAGAGGAAGATGTCAGTAGACATCACCATGCCGAGGGTAAAATATAAGGGCGTGAACAGGGTGATGATCACTGCCCACCACGCGGCGCGGCGGTTGCCCCACACATCGTGGGCGAAGAAAAATACCAGCGCCAGCAAGATGCCGTGCGCGAGCCAGCCAAACAGGCGTACCTGCCATTCGCCATGGCCGAACAGCGCTTCGGATAGCGCGATCAACCAGGCGAGTAGCGGACCTTTGGAATAGTAGCTCCAGTCGAGTTGTTGCGACCACTCCCAGTATTGCGCTTCGTCGTAATGCAGATCAAAACCGGCGGCCTGGGTGAGCCAGGCTTTGAAACCCAGCAAGGTGATGGCGAGCAGGGCTAGCGTGCGCACGTCCCGATGCCGATCGGATAATGTCACACGGGGTGTTTCCAATCCGCGTCGGAGACGTTGTCCACCGCCGCTTTGTTGCGCACAATGTAGGAGTGGGTGTTGCTTGATTCAAAATAAGTGCGTGCGGTCAATTCACTGAGTACGCCAGTCGTAAAAAACTGCACCGCGACTACTACGAACAACACGCCGATCATCAGTAGCGGTCTGGTGCCAATGTTTTCATCGAGAAACACTTTGATGAAAAATAAATAGCCGAGAATGGCGGTGCCGAGTGCGCCAAAGATAAAGCCGATCTTGCCAAAAAAGTGTCCGGGGCGGCTCCTGTAACGCATGAAAAAATACACCGAGAGCAAATCGAGAATCACGCGGAAGGTGCGCGAAATGCCGTATTTTGAGGTGCCAAATTGCCGGGCATGGTGTTGCACGACTTCTTCTTTGATGCGGGATGGCGACGTGCTTGAGGCCAGCCATGCAGGAATGAAGCGGTGCATTTCACCGTAGAGGCGCACGCTTTTCAGCACATGGGCGCGGAATACTTTGAGGCTGCAACCGTAATCGTGCAAATGCACTTGCGTGATGCGGCCGATCAGCCGGTTAGCGATCCACGATGGCACTTTGCGCAGCCATAGGCCGTCTTTGCGGTCTTTTCGCCAGCCTGATACCAGATCAAGATCTTCGTTGATCAGGCGTTCCACCATACGCGGAATGTCGATGGGATCATTTTGCAAATCACCGTCGAGCATGGCGATGATGTCACCGCGCGCGGTATCAATGCCCGCTTGCATGGCGGCGGTCTGGCCGAAGTTACGCTGCAAATTCACCACCCGCACATGCGCGCCGTATTGTTGTTGCATGTGCTTCATCTGGTGTTCAGTATTGTCGGCGCTGCCATCATTGACGAGAATCAGCTCCCATTGATACGCGTAATCCTTAAGCACTTCATGAACGCGCGCAGCCATGGGAGCAACGCTTTGCTCTTCGTTATACATGGGAATCACAATCGAAAGCCGATGTGGTGAAGGCAAGCGGCCGGAAAGTTGCTCCTGCATTTCCGGCACTTCCGCCGTGCAAGGATGCACAAGTGCCGAGGGCGCAGGATGCGCAGGATCGGCCTCCATCCCTGGCGGTTGTGTGATGGGTTCAATGATTTTCATGGGTCAGACTTTGTTGTCCGTAAAGGGAGCTTTAATAAAGTGATCCGAGCTTGAATGCGTTGCATGAAGCCAAGGTATTTTAACCCAATCCAGGCGCCAAGAAAGCCTAATATTGCGCCAATCGTAGCGCCCGCGAGCACTTGCAGGGGGTAATGTTTACCTAAATAGATGCGTGAAATGCCCACCAGTAACGCTAATGTGAGCAGGCTTACTGACCAGGCCCACGAGCGCATCACCAGGCTTAAAAAAATAGCTGTGGCAAAAAAATTGAGCGCATGGTTGGACGGCATGCCATTTGGGGCGCTGCCACACGGGGTATTGGGGGGCGCTCCGAGCTGGCGCACCAGCTCGGGTTGTGCGGAGCAGGGGCGTAGTTGATCCGTACTGTGCTTGATGATGTTGCCCAGCCCGTCACCCACGCCAATCACCAGCACCAGCACCAGCCACAGTTTCGCGCCGTCTTGCTTGAAACGCCAGCTATAAAATATCAGCAATAATCCCAGCAACGGAAAACTGAAGCTGGCGCGTTGTGAAATCCAGTGGAAGAAGACATCCAGCGCGGGGTGCGCCCAGTCCTGGTTAATCCACAGCAGGAGTGTTTCATTCATGCGTTTTTTTCTCATGCGGTGATCGGCCCAGCAACAGGCTGATCGCGCCACCGATCAAAGTCGACGCCAGCAGAAACAGATGCAGGTTGACCGCCGCAGGCAACGCATTTTGCGGCGTGATGCCATAAGGCAGCAGCCCGGCGATCACTCCCGCTTCATATGTGCCCATACCTGCCACGCCGTGTACCGGCAACACACTGGTAAGATCGCCTGCAATCACGCCCATCAGTGCGGCGGTGGGCGCAATATCAATAAATAACAGCAGCACCCAGGCGAAGACCGCCAGCTTGACTGCCCAGGTGATCACCGTCCACGCCCAGGCGCGCCAGAAGTCGCTGCGGCTCTGGGGCAGGCTATTGAGGGTTTTGTGCAGTAGTGAGTGAAATCTGCCTGTGGCAGTTTTTTTCTGCAAGGTGCGTTGCCAGTGGCCTTGCCCCCAAGACATCAGTAGAGGCAAAAGCATCCATGCCAGCAGCAGAATGCCTCCCGCCACCGCAGAGGGCGCCGTACCCCATGCCCATCCAGCGAGAAGCGCGCACGCACCCAAAGTGTGCAAATCCAGCAGACGGAACCAAAACAGAGCAGGGATAGACCGCGCCATTGGTATGGCGAAGTGCCGCATCATCAGCACCGGAAAACTGATTTCGCCAGTACGCATCGGCAACAGATTGTTAAGGAAGTTATGTTGTAGTGTCACTTTGAAGCACAGCGCAAATGCGCCCTGCATTTCCTTGCGACCGGAAAATTGCTCCTGCATTTTCGGCACTTTCGCCGTGCAAGGATGCACAAGTGTCGCGGGAGGCAGGATGCCGGAAGCGACCGCCATCCGTGGCGGGCGGTCGGAAAGTTGCTCCTGCATTTCCGACACTTCCGCCATCCGTGGCGGGCGAAAATAGTCATATAAACGCATGGCGCGTGTCCAATAACTGACGAACGCCAATCCCAGTGCGGCGAATATTTGACCGGCAGACAGGGTTTGCCATGGGGCGAGTAATCGCACCCAGCCAAAGTAGTGTTCCACAAGCACCACAAAGCCAATAAAGAGAGCGACGCCCAATAGTTTTTTCAGTGTGGTGCCTGACCAAAGATTGCGGATTATAAAGGAATTTGTTTTCACACCCGTCAGTATACCGCGATCTTCAACGAAAGTGCGCAGCCAGCCTGGCGCGATTTCTGCATTGTCTTTTATCAGAAGCTTGCTGATGGAATCGAATTCCTTGGATTAGCATTGTCACCGCAAAATTTATGGAAAATCGCCGAAAACAGGTTTAGCTTCGTGAATTACTGGCCGATATGTCGTTAGGGACAGTAGTTTTGTCAACCAACCGGGTAGTTAGTATATTGGGGAGAGTGTCATGAATGAGTTTCTTGTTGAAGTGGTAGTAATCTCGTTTACGATTGGTGGTATTGTCGGTGCATTAGTGTCATTAAGCCTCACTACCAAGAAGAAAAGCGCTATTGAAATTGCCGAAGAAAAGCCACAGGATATTTTTCATTCCTGATCTGCTGCTGATCAAGTGGTGTTGTATGACAGCGTAAGCAGTGTTTTGCCTGCCCGCTACGCATCCCGCTTAGCCATATAATAATGATCTGGAATCCAGATCCATCGGTCTTTATTATCATGCCGAAGACGCCCTGCGGGCTTGTCGAGTACACAGTCGCTGGCGATGGACAGCCGGTATTGGTCGTGCATGGCTCCGGCGACGGATTTAACCGAGATTTCCCATTAGCCCCCAATTTCTAATGGAAGCCATTAGAGTGAGTTATTGATTTTGATGGTTTTTAGGGTATTCTTTATCTAAAGC
>LNFF01000018.1 GCA_001464585.1 Gammaproteobacteria bacterium Ga0077554
TGCTACTCGATATGAGAAAAAAGCTGTTAATTACATGGGTATGCTATCTTTTGCAGCGGTACTTTTGTGGCTGAGATGAAACGTCAACAGAACCTAGAATAAAAGGGGGGCTTTCCCCCCTTTTATTGCCACTATTTTTTACCGTGGCAAGATGTTGTCACCCTTGCCCATCTTGGGATCGGCATCCGGCGTGTTCATCAACACTGTAATCGCACCGCGCATGGCGGCGCCCATGGTGTGGTCTACAATCGCGTTGTTGGTGGCGCGATCCTTGGGGGACACAATGTCGAGAGTCGCCGCATCAGCAACCCCCATGCTGTAAGTAGAGATACCGTAGAGCACATTCCTGGGGTTGCCGCTGGGGTAGACGCGTTCCCAAATGCCAGCGATAGGGTGGATGGCCGCCGGCAGATTCACATTGGCATTGACATAAAAGATGCGCACCAGTTCACCGGGCTTGGCAACCAGTGCCAGGCTGGCGGCCGGATCATGCACCGGGTCATAGTGAAAGATCTTGCCGTTGATCAAGGTATTGGTCCAGCCCTGATTTTCCATGATGGCATGATGATCGTCCGCCTTGGGGAAAAATTGCCCCTGCACCAATACATATTCGCGGTCAGGTTTTGGATACTCTTTCGTGTAGCCTTCCTTGGGATCGACAATGATAATGCCGTACATGCCGCGCGCGATGTGTTGGTGCATGGGCATGGCGCCGCAGTGATACATGAATACGCCGGGGTATTTGGCGTCGAACTTGAAACGCTTGGTCTCGCCCGGTTTAACGGGTGCAAATTCCTTGAGCACATCGACAACCGCTGCGTGAAAATCCATGGAGTGGCTTTCTTTGTTGGTGGCATCATTGATTAATTCAAAATCAACAATGTCGCCTTCTTTGACGCGGATCACTGGCCCAGGGATATGACCGCCAAAAGTCCAGGCAGGATACTCCGTGCCCTTGTTGTCGATCTTGACCGTGGTTTCCATAGCGTGCATGGTGACCTTCACGGTTGCTGCCAAGGCGGTTTCTGTGCCAAAAGCCATTGTGGCGGCCAGTAATGTGGTTAGAGTGCCAATTTTTTTAAGGTATTGCATGATGCTTCCTCCGTCTTACGGTTTAACAACTGATAGTGCCATTCCCTGTGCCTTCTGATATTTTCCCTGTTCCGGTTAGAAGCTGTTGTCAAAACGCGTAATCCGCATTTTGACAACAGCTTCTTATTCGCCATGCTTGCAGCGGCACAGCGTTCTTAAGTACATCACCAGTCCGGTGATCTCTTCATCACTGAGTACGTCATCCCACGGTGGCATCAACACTGATTTGTTGATGGAAAGCCCGCCGTCTTCAATAGCCTTGAATAGATCTTGGTCCGAACGTGCCGACATCTCTTTGGTGTCGGTGTGATCGCGCGGTTGCACCGACATGTCACGACTATTGATGCCCTTGCCATTCCCTTGCACGCCATGGCATTGCGCGCAGTAGGTACGGTAATTATCTTCCGGCTTTTCCCCGGCGCTGGCCGTAGTGCTGGATAGCGCATTCCATGCCAGTAGTGCTGGCAAGAGTAAGGCGAGCAGGGTGTGTGGTTTCTTCACTTGCCGTTTTCCTCATCGATGGCGCGCAGGTAATGCACCAGTTTCTGCAGATCGACATCACTCAAGTGCTTATTGGGCATGAATACCTTGGGATCCCAAGCCTGTGGGTTACGCATGTAGCTAATGAGGTAATCCGGTTGCAGCCGTGCCGCAGCAGTGTATACCTCTGGCCCTGACATGCCGCCATAGCCGGGTTCGATCTCATGGCATGACAGGCAGCCACGGAATTTATCAAACAGCATTTCGCCCGTGGCCAATGACACGGTTCCCGGTTTATATTCGCCAGGGCGGATTAATTCACTCCTGGTTGTAAGTTTCATTAATGCGGCAGTGATGGCCTTTGCATCATTCATCGCAAGTGCTGGGTGGTCGGCAAGTGATGCGGTGTCGATTTCGTCACCCTTTGCGCCGGGTTTGACGTGATTGGCGTAAAACATGCCAGCAGGGCGGATGCGCGTGGGTGTTTGCAGCCATTTTTCCAACCATCGCGCCTGATATTTATTGCCTGCATAAAACAGATCGGGGCCTTTGCGGTTCCATAGCGCTTGCAGTGTTGTGGGTGCGGGGCCGATCAGATTGTGGCAGCCAGCACAGTCATTTTTAAGTATTTCCTCCGCGCTGGCGGCATGAATCTGTGGCGTGGCCGTCATGGCCAGTACCCCGATCAACAGTCGACGCATACCTTGTCTGTATTGGGTATTAATGACCATCATGTGCGCGCTCACGTTTTCTGCGGACGGATTGCAGTGGCGTACCTTTGAAACCGTCCTGGTTGTGCAGGCCATACGGCTTTTTCATGGAATCGCTATAAAAGAAATCCGCATCGTATTTCAGGTCACGCCAATGATATTCCTCGGACAGCGGTATGCCTTCGTATTCGATCACTGTCATGGGGCCGCCATGGTGTTTGCCGTTATTGGTGACATGCGGATCAACGTGATCATGCACCATCCACAACCCAGGATTATTCATTTCAATAATGGCGTCGTAGCGTTCGCCGGGGCCGATCAGCAAGGTGTCTACCGAATAAGGAGCAGGCAAGGGCAAGCCGTCTTTGTGGGTGACCAGCATGTCGTGGCCGTGAGTATGCAGGGAATGAATCTCTCCACCCGCGCCAAACAGGCGCAGGCGCACCACATCACCTTCCTTGACGCGCAGTGGTTGTGTCAGCGGAAATGACCGGCCATTGATGGAGAAATAATTTGTTTGATCAAGCGGCCCGCCACCCTGGCCCAATTTGTCGGCATAGTTGGAGTCCCACGAGCTGAACATCATGATCACCTCCTTGGTCACTTTCTTTTCCAGAGGCGTGGGCTGTTTGGGGTCTACGATCAACGGACCCCACATGCCCCGGATGCCGACATGCTCGCTGACGTTGACATGGCAGTGATACCACAGGCTGCCGGTTTTTTCTGCCTTCCAGTGGTAGGTATAGGTTTCCCCCGGTTCGATGGCTTTTTGTGTCAGCCCCGGCACGCCATCGTTGCGCCAGTTGTTTTTCTGGTAAAGCCCGTGCCAGTGGATGGTGTGCGGCAGGGTGGTGTTATTGGTAACGTGTACCGTGACCTGGTCATCTTCCTTGACGCGTATCAAGGGCGCGGGTACCTGGCCGTTAAAGGCAAACACCTGATATTCCAGATCGGGGGCGACACGAATCTTCATTTCTTCGATGGTCAGGTTGAATTCGCGTTCAGTCGCCCCGGCGCAAGACATAAAAAACAATAAAAATAGCAGGATAGATTTTTTTTGTAGAGCCGTTGCGCGCATCTTGAGGAGTCTCCATGCAAGGGAAGAGGGCGTTACGCCGGAAAAGCCACATAACATGCATATACAATACATGTTATGAATAGGCATTGTCAATACATGTTATGTGGTTTTTTGCGATTTTTTTGTGCGGTTGGTCGCCAACGGCTTTTTCTAGAATGAAATGACCATCGCAGATTGATGTGTAGCTATTCGTCAAATGAAGGGATAGAATTTTTACTTGAAGCCTTAGCCTGAGACGGGATAAGCATCCATTATGCAGTTAACGCTATATACCGATTATTCTTTGCGGGTGCTGATGTACCTGGGTCTGCACGCGGACAAAAAAGCGACTATCTCGGAAATTGCAGGTTTCTATGGCATTTCACGCAACCATCTGGTGAAGGTGGTGCATGATTTGGCGAGTCATGGGTATATTAATACCCATCGCGGCAAAGGCGGTGGAATGTTTTTGGCGCGCCCGGCGGGCGAAATCAATATCGGTGAGGTGGTGCGTCATGCTGAACCGAATTTTCACATGGTGGAGTGTTTCAATCCACAAGCCACACATTGCCCAATTTTTGCCATGTGTACCCTGAAGGGCGTGTTGAATAACGCCCTGAGCGAATTTTTTACCGTGCTGGATAAATATACCCTGGAAGACCTTTTGAAGCGGTCGGGCGGTGTGGCGCTGCCACAATTCATGGGGGTGAGCATAGCGCGTGAGCGATGACCCAAGGCGTAGTGCTGTTCTGCCAAAGAACCCGACCTGCGCCGTAAAAAATTTTAGAGCTGTGCGCGAATCGCGCTAATCACCGACGCCGTCTCAGGCCGTACGCTGCGCCATAAAAAAAATGATTCAGCCGCCTGTTCCACCAGCATACCCAGACCATCCAGGGTGCGTTGCGCACCGTGTTGTTGCGCCCATTGCATGAAAGTTGTGGGCGTTGCGCCATACATCATGTCATAGCATAAGCATTCTTTTGCTATTGCGGACGCGGATAGCGCAGGCACTTCTCCTTTTAAGCTTGCCGAGGTGCCGTTGATAATAATGTCAAAGGACTCTGCGCCAAGATCCTGATAGGCGCAGCCTGTAACAGTGCCCACATCCGTCAAATCTTTGGCTAATGCCACGGCTTTATCTGCGGTACGATTGACTATCACCAAATGTGCCGGCTGCTCTTCGAGTAACGGCATTAATACGCCCCGCGCCGCGCCGCCCGCTCCCAGTAGTAGCACGCGTTGTCCACGAATTGTGACGCCCTGATTGTGTTTCAGGTCGCGTACTAGCCCTGTTCCATCAGTATTGTCGCCGTAGCTTGTGCTATCGGGTCGAAATAGAATGGTGTTGACGGCGCCTGCGCGTTCGGCGCGCGGGCTGCGTTGCGTTACCCATTGCCAGGCGGCATGCTTGAAAGGCACGGTAATATTCAGGCCTTTTCCGCCGTTTTCCGCAAATGTCTGCAAGGCGTGTTCAAATTGATCTAATACAACAAGGTTGGCGGTATATACCAATTGTTGGTGGGTTTGTTGTGCAAACAGCGCATGAATTTGTGGCGATTTGCTATGCGCAACAGGGTTGCCTATGACGGCGTAGTGATCGGGTTTGATGTAAGCCATGGCGGTAAGGTAAAATTCCGGGAGTGTGATATAAGGGACATGATAATAGAAAGCGCGCAAAATCGGTATGGATATTGCTAGGCTAATGTGTAACACATACGCCGGGCAGGATGCCCAAGTGCTGTGGGCGCAGGCGACCGCCATGGATGGCGGAAGGTAGGGCAACGCAGGAGCAGTTGCCGGGATGCGCGAGAACTGCCGCGGGGCACGACTGCAATCTTGTCGGCTGGGAGTAGTCTACAGCGTGCTTTATGCATAAACTTACCCGACAAGTTTGAACAGGCTGGATGTAATGGATACAGTTTAATGAGAAAATTGTGGCGAATCATAGCTAGCTTTTGTTGTGTCGGATGTTTATATGTTGGTAACACTGCGGGCATGGCCGCTGAAGCGCGGTATCTGGTTTTGGTGTCGGGCGCTCTTTCGAATGTGCCCCAGCTTACGCCTAACGAAGTGCGTAAATTATTTTTAGGTGTGGTGCTGGTCAAGGATGGCCAGCGCATTGAACCCTTGCTTAATGCAACAGAACCCCTGTTGAATGAAGTTTTTCTGCAGAAGATAATCTTCATGTCAGGAGACAACTACCAACGTCAATTAAATGCGCGCATCGCTGCAACAGGCGACCCACGCCCACAGGAATATTCCGACCGCTGGCAGTTGATCAGCGCACTGCGTACCCGTCCTGGCTCAGTAAGCTTTATGTGGAACAAGGATGTCCGGGTCCAGACGGGCCTTAAGGTGATACAGGAATTATGGCAAACCCCTCTCGAATAGCGCGCCTTTCGCGTGGTTTGATTGTTCGCCTCATTATTGGTGTAGTGGCGATCCATCTTACTTTAATTCCGCTGTTATTTGCCGGCGTGCTCTATATTGTCAAAGAGGGCTATCAAGAGCAGTTTGTTGATCAATTGCGTTCCGATTCCTATTTGTTGTCGATTCTGGTCGGCAATTATGTCGGACATCCCGCATCTGAAGGAAACTTGCAGAAATTAGCCGATGAAGCCCTGCTCAGCGGTGACCTGGTTTTTATGAAAGTGGTTGATGCGTCAGGCCGTGTGCTCGCTGCGGCCGAAGTCCGCAATACGCATGTCAGTTTCAAAGAAGATTTTTTCTTTGGTGAGCATGCCGACGCAATTTATTATGTTTCCTTGCCGGTATATGGCGATAGCGGCAAAGAAATCGCCACGCTACGTTTGGGTTATGATGAGATGCCGATACAAGAGCAGATTGATCTTACCCATCAGCGCGGCTTGTATCTGGCGATAGGTTATGTCGCGCTCACATTATTTTTATTGGGGTTGGGTTGGCGGGTGCTCAATCTGATGCGCAGGGAATTAGTAATGCAGGCGGACGCCCTCGAGCATCAGGCATTACATGACACCTTAACGCGATTGCCAAACCGCGCTTTGTTGCAAGATCGTTTGCTGCAGGTTATTCGTGGTAGTCAGCGTGAACGGGCCACATTTGCTTTATTTCTGATGGATCTGGACCGCTTCAAGGAAGTGAACGATACTTTGGGCCATCATGCGGGCGATATTATTTTGCAGGAAGTGGCCTTGCGCTTGCGTGAAGTCATCAGGGAGTCTGACACGGTAGCGCGCTTAGGGGGCGATGAGTTCGCAGTGGTATTGCCGCGCGTGGATCCAAACGGAGCGACATTGATCGCAGAAAAAATTCTTAAGGCGCTGCACGAACCTTTTTCCGTGGAGGGGCGTGTTTTGCCTTTGGGTGGCAGCGTTGGCATCGCGCTATTTCCAGAGCACGGTGAGGATGGCGGCAGTCTGCTGCGTCGTGCTGATGTTGCCATGTATGCTGCAAAGCATGCCGGGGGCGGCATCATGCTGTATGCGCCTGAACTTGATACCCACAGTGTGGATCGCCTTACCTTGGCAACCGAATTGCGCCAAGGCATTGAGCGGGATGAAATCGAAGTTTATTACCAGCCCAAACTTGATTTGAAAACGGGGGAAATATGTGGTGTTGAAGCGCTGGCGCGCTGGCGTCACCCGCAACGTGGGTTAATATTACCGGTAGAATTTATTTCTCTGGCGGAAAGAATTGGTGTTATCAATACCTTGACACTACGTGTTCTTGATGCCGCCATAAAGCAATGCAGCGCGTGGAGCGAGGTTAATCTGCATATACCCGTGGCAGTCAACCTGTCTCCTGTCAGTTTTCTTGACGCACAGTTGGCCGACCGCATACAGGAAATTTTGACAAAATATAGTTGCTCTGCACGTTCGTTAGTACTGGAAGTGACAGAAAGCACATTAATGGCCGATACACCGCGCGCGCAGGATACCCTGGCGCGCCTGGATGCCATGGGCATCGCGCTTTCCATAGATGATTTCGGTACCGGCTATTCTTCCCTGGCGCGCTTAAAGAACTTGCCGATTTCGGAAGTCAAGATCGACCAGTCTTTTGTCATCGACATGCTTGAGGATGATAATGATGCAGCGATTGTGCGGGCGACGATTGACCTGGCGCATAATCTTGGCCTGAAAGTTGTCGCCGAAGGTGTTGAGACGGTGGGCCATCTCGAAAGACTAAACAGCTTTGGCTGTGATATGGCGCAAGGTTATTATCTGAGCCGGCCCTTGCCCGCCGCAGAAATGCAGCGCCTGATAGTGTCCAGCAGAAAGCTGGTGTTGGCTGTGGCTTGAGAATCTTTTTCAAGATGGCGCCTCGCCAGAGGTGTCTCCTTGAGTGAATAGTTAGAGTGTTTCGTTGTTACTATGGCCCTGCTGCTTTTTTGACAAATGATACAGCACGAAATCAGCAATCCCTTCGATCGTCGGCTCAACATTGAACCATTCTTCGGGGGGCGAGTCGATGCCGAAGTGCTTTACGACCGCATCAGCAAATATCGACAGGTCATCGGTATAGATGTAAAAGTCTTTGGCTGGATTTGTGGTGCGGGAAACCTCTTCCCTTCCAATAAACCCAATCTCGCGCACAAAAATGTCGATGACCGTTTCGATCACCTGATCCTTCGATGGAAGCTCCCCGGCGTTATTTTCCAGTGCGTTCTTCATAAGCCATAAGCACACATGCCGATGCTGATGGCGTCGTAGACCGCCAGACCCACGGCCACGAAGGGCATTGCACGTCCAACGATTCCAAAAACGCGAATCGTGCCGAAGGTGCTCTTTGCCACGCGAGCGGCGGTAGAACCACGTGACAGCGTTGTCATGGGAAAGAACTTGAGGCCATAGTGACTGACCAGATTGGTGTATTTGCTTGAGCCTGGTTGAATGCGATGACCGAGATGCATCTTTTTTATCGGAACGCCACCCACGCCAGCGGCGATAGTCGCCGCCGTTAGCCCGTAGTGTTCTTTCGCGCATACCCAAAGGTCATCAACGGTAATCTCAAGTGACGGCACGTCTGGCGCTGACAGTTTCACCAGATCGTACCCTTGATGGCGTTCTCTCTCAGGAGGGAGCGCGATGACGCCACTCGTGCCAGGCGACATACCGAGGTCTGCGATAAATCTTCCCATGCTTGGCTTGAAGGCGGTTCCGTGCCTGTTGATCTTCTTTATTCCAAACTGCACAGCGAAAGATAAAGGCATTTCATTCATCATGGCGCTCCAGCTCATGATCGCTTTGTATTTGGGGGAGTATTCTAACGTATATATAGAGTCGGGCTATTCTTTCAACCACATCGCCGCGCGCTTGGCGAAATAAGTCAGTATGCCATCTGCTCCCGCGCGCTTGATGCAGAGTAACGACTCCAGTACCGTAGCACGTTCATCAAGCCAGCCATTCTGGCTCGCCGCCATCAGCATCGCATATTCACCGCTGACCTGATACACCAATGTCGGCACGCCAAATTCCTGTTTGACGCGATACACAATATCCAGGTACGGCATGCCGGGTTTTACCATCACCATATCGGCGCCTTCGGCAAGATCCAGCCCCACTTCATGCAGCGCTTCATTGCTGTTGGCGGGATCCATCTGGTAATTTTTTTTGTTGCCGCCACCCAGGTTAGCCGCAGAGCCGACCGCATCACGAAATGGGCCATAGAAGCTGGACGCATATTTTGCGGCATAGGCAAGAATGCGGGTGTGGATATAACCTGCGTGCTCCAAGGCATCACGAATCGCGCCAATGCGGCCATCCATCATGTCTGAGGGCGCTACGATGTCGGCGCCTGCGGCGGCATGTGACAGCGCCTGCTTGACCAGTATTGCCACGGTTTCATCATTCATGACATAACCGGTAGCGTCAATCAATCCGTCCTGGCCGTGAGTGGTGAAAGGATCCAGCGCCACATCGGTAATCACGCCCAGTTGTGGAAAGGCTTGTTTCAAGGCGCGCACGGCGCGTTGCGCCAAACCTTCAGGATTATAAGCTTCGCGTGCATCTTCAGATTTTTGCTGCACTGGCGTTACCGGAAAGAGCGCTACGGCGGGTATGCCCAGCTTCACCAGGTCAGCGGCTTCTTTTAATAGCTCATCAATACTCACCCGCTCAACGCCCGGCATAGACGCAATAGGCTCGCGCTTGCCGCTGCCTTCTATAATGAACAGGGGATAAATAAGATCGTTCGCCGTAAGCGTGGTTTCGCGCATCATGTGGCGCGAAAAATCATCACGCCGCATGCGGCGCATGCGGCGTTGCGGGAAAGCGCCCCCGCCAGCGTTTAATCTAGCCACTATCTTTTCTTGCTACTTTTTTTTGCGTTGGTTTTTTTCTTGACGCTGGTTTTAGCGTTGATTTTTTTCTTCGGCACGCCTTTTTTTACACTGGTTTTAGTGATGGCTTTTTTCTTGATGCTGGCCTTTTTAACCGGTGCTTTTTTGGGTGCCATCTTGACGCTGCTTTTTTTCTTGGGCACCACTTTTTTGCCAATGGCTTTTTTCACGGCACTCTTGACAGCCTTGCCAACAGTTTTAGCGGTTTTCCTGGCGGAAGCGACGGCTTTTTTGGTCACTTTCTTTTCCGCTTTGCCAAAATTGATTATGGCAGCCTTCTTTACTGCCTTGACATCTTTTTTCACTGTGGCTTTTACCGTCTTGCTGGCAGTTTTCATAGTTTTCTTGATGCCAGCGACAGCTTTTTTGGTGGTTTGAGCCGCTTTCTTTTCAGCCTTGCCAAGACTGGCCGTGGCCGCTTTCTTGACAGCTTTGACGTCTTCTTTCACAATAGCCGCGACGTGGGTCGCGGCAGCGACCGCTTCTTGCTTGATCTGGGTTGCTACCGGCACAGATTTTCTTGGTGTGGATTTGACAGGCGCAGGGGCAGGCTTGGCTTGCGCCGGTTCATCCAGCGCTTTTTGAATAGCAGCGAAAATGTCCGGAATATCACCGATGCCCTGCACCGCGCGCAGTTTACCCTGATTACGGTAATAAGCCACTACTGGCGCAGTTTGCGCCTCATATACGCGTAACCGGTTGCCGATGGTTTCTTCGTTGTCATCAGCGCGATGGCGCAAATTGCCGCCGCACTTATCACAGCGTTCATCAAGGCGTGACGGAGATGTGTAGACATTATACATCTGGCCACACGATTCACAGGTGCGGCGACCCGTCAGGCGCTGCAATAAAATTTCAAAATCGACATCAATCAACAGGCCGCTGTCCAAAGGCTTGTGCAACTTTTCAAGCAGGACATCCAAGGCCTCAGCCTGCGGGATATTGCGCGGAAAGCCATCCAGGATAAACCCTTTTTGCGTGTCAGATTTGGCTAACCGTTCTTCAATCATGCCCAGTACAATGGTGTCAGACACCAATTGCCCGGAATCCATGGCCGCTTTAGCCTGCAATCCCAGGGGTGACCCGGCGGCTACCGCAGCGCGTAACAGATCGCCGGTAGAAATTTGCGGAATGGTGAATTTTTCGGCCAGCAGCTTGGCCTGTGTGCCTTTTCCTGATCCAGGCGCTCCCAATAGTACAATTCTCATAGCGACGTTTGCACTCCCTCTATATTTATTGGCTTTTGTTGGTTGTTAATGAAATTGTTTATTTTTAAGAATGTTACGTGCGTCTATCCATGCTCGCCAAGTCGCGCTTAAGTCTGGCGCGGCTTCAGCAAATTCATAAAGACGCTCCCTTGTTATCTATGTAACGCCGCGCGGAAAATAGGTGGCAACACGGTGCTCGCTGTGGCGTTACGATTGTGCTTAAGCTACTCTGAGTACACGCCTTAAGTCAATGAAGTTTTGTGTAAAATTGAAATTTTTTAGGTTGATCGCTGGAGTTTCCTGAAAATGCCAAGCAAAATACCATGCAGTGTTGGTATTGGCTGGGGATGTGCCGCTATAATATGCGTCTTTTCCGCACCCAACCAAGGATTACTGCCATGAATATTGAAAAAATCAGCCCCGGCCGCGACGTTCCCAACGACATCAATGTGGTGATAGAAATTCCCGCGCACAGTGGCCCGGTCAAATATGAAGTCGACAAAGACAGCGGCGCGTTGCTGGTAGACCGCTTCATGGGCACCGCCATGTATTACCCATGCGACTATGGCTTTATTCCCAACACCCTGTCAGAAGATGGTGACCCGGTGGATGTGCTGGTGGTTTCGCCAGTGCCTTTGGTGCATGGCGCCGTGATCCGCTGCCGCCCGGTGGGTATGCTGAAGATGACCGATGAGTCGGGCGTGGACGCTAAACTGCTTGCCGTGCCCGTTGCCAAACTGTCCCCGCTGTACACCCATGTGCAAACCCCGCAAGATTTGCCGCCTACCCTGTTGGCGCAGATCAAACATTTTTTCGAGCACTATAAAGAGCTGGAAGTAGGCAAGTGGGTCAAGGTAGAAGGTTGGGAAGGGGTTGCCGAAGCCAAGGCCGAAATTCTCGCCAGTATCGAGCGGTTCAAAAAGGCTGCCAAGTAAATCCGTCGGATTCCGGTCAGTCTGCAGCGCCCGTGAAAGCGGGTGTTGCAGACGCTTTCAGATTGATTGGGCGCAAAAAGTTCGGGCGCCGAAAGCGCGGTGACTTTCGGCGCCCGATAATCAGGTAATCAGGCAAGTAAGTAGTGCTTACTTGATTTTGGCTTCTTTATACATAACGTGCTTGCGCACGACGGGGTCGTATTTTTTACGCTCCAGCTTGTCGGGCGTATTGCGCTTGCTTTTCATGGTGGTGTAGAAGTGGCCGGTGTCGGCGCTGGAAATAAGTTTGATTTTTTCACGCATGATAGTGCCCCCTTATGCCTTTTCGCCACGGCTGCGCATTTCTGCCAGCACCACATCAATCCCGACCTTGTCGATCATGCGCATACCTTGTGTGGTCAGGCGCAGGCGAACCCAGCGGTTTTGGCTTTCCACCCAGAAACGGTGGCTGTGCAGGTTCGGCAAAAAGCGGCGCCGGGTTCTGTTGTTGGCGTGGGACACATTGTTCCCGGTGATGGGGCGTTTGCCCGTGACTTGACATACTCTGGCCATGATTTCTCTCCAAACAAATTCGATCCCGCCCCCTTGGCAATAGTTAATAGGGAACGGCTAAACCGCAATTTATAACATATTTGGCAAGTTTGTACAATAAATAAAGAGTTTTTACAGCAGGGTTACCTCATTAAAAATGTGAGCGTAAAATTTACAAAAAGCGGCCATTTCGGGTATTTTTCCTCTAAAGATCGCCAGAAATAGAAAACTTGTGGGTTCGATTTATTGATCCCACATAAGCCCTTGGCTGAGGGAGCGCAGAAATGAAACAAGATTTCTCCCTGCGGTCGAAATGACAGCAGGGTTGTCATCCCGAACGGGAGTGAGGGATCCTGGTTTTGAGCGAATGGGCGGATTCAAAAACCAACCGCAACAGTTAATGTTTAGTAACGATTTTAGCGAGTTCCATATTAAGCAGGATCTCGCTGTAAACCTCTGCCGGTGATCGAAATCCGAGAGATTTCCTCGGGCGCGTATTCATACTCCACGCAATAGCATCCAACTGTTCTTGCGTGTAAACTGACAGGTCTGCCCCTTTAGGCAAATACTGGCGCAGCAGTCCGTTGGTGTTCTCGTTCAATCCGCGCTGCCATGGGCTGTGCGGGTCGCAGAAATACACCGCCACGCCCGTTTGTTCAGTCAGTTGCGCGTGTTTGCTCATCTCCCGCCCTTGGTCATAGGTGAAGGTTTTCCGCAACGCCGGGGGGATTGCACTGAGCGCCTGACAGAAGCCGTCCAGCGCCGATTGCGCTGTGCCATCAGGCATCCTGGCTAACACCACCAGCCGTGTGGTACGCTCAACCAGCGTGCCGACGGAAGAACGGTTCATCGCGCCTTTGATGAAATCCGCTTCCCAATGCCCAGGTATCAGGCGATCCGCCACGTCCGGGGGGCGCAGGTGAATGCTCTACATTTCCGCGATGTGCCCCCGGCCATCCGGGGCGCGGGTCTTGGAACGACGTTTATCCCGGCTCCAACGCAAGCAGGTGATCAACTCACGGCGCAATTCGCCACGCGGCAGGCAGCGTACAGCGTATGGTAAATCGTTTCATGGCTAACGCATTGTTCCGGCGTGTCGGGGTGCATGCGTTTGAGTATGCCTGCGATTTGTTCGGGCGACCACTTTTTCTTGAGATGTGCCGTCACAACCTCAAGCAGCGGGGTACCTGACGCGAGCTTCAATGCCTTACGGGGCTTGATCCTCAGGCGGTGCGCCTGTTCGCCCGCCAATGAGGCAACGTAGCCTGATTCAGGCCCCAGGTCACGATGTGTTCGCGTGAAATGGTGCTGGGGGAACGGTTCAAGAATCGTCCGATTTCCCGCAGTCCTCTGCTGTCCTGCTGCATCAGCATAATCGCCGCCCGCTCTTCAGCACCCAACTGCTTGTGCTGCTTTTCTGTTTTTTCCATCCCAACACCTTAACCTCTCCAAGGTGTTGCAGTTGGTTTTTGAGCGCGCCGTGCGAATAAATTCGCACCTACGCCGGATTTGCAATACATAACATGAAAAAAAAACTAGAACTCACCTGGATTGGCAAGGAGAGCCGGCCCAAGCTGGAGCCGTATGGCCTGGGAGCCGGGCATCCTGCCGACAAGAAAGCGAGCGCGACGCTTGCGATCCCAGCAGGAGGCGCAGCGCTTTCTTAAGCACTCAGTTTCTTCTTCAGCAGTTCATTCAACAAGGCCGGATTCGCTTTGCCCTGCGTGGCTTTCATCGCTTGCCCGACAAAGAAGCCGAACAGTTTTTCCTGTCCACTGCGGTATTGTTCGAGCTGTTTGGGATTGTTGGCGATAACGGCGTCAATGGCGGCTTCAATCGCGCCTGTGTCGGTGACTTGCTTCAACCCTTTTTTCTCGATCACAGCATCTGCATCGCCTTCGCCGTTCCACATCGCTTCGAATACTTCTTTGGCGATTTTGCCGGAGATGGTGTCGTCGGAGATGCGCTGGATCATGCCGCCTAGCATGTGTGCGGTGACGGGGCTGGCGGTGATGTCGAGATTAGCTTTGTTCAATGCGCCGGATAAATCGCCCATCACCCAATTGGCAGCGAGTTTGGCCTCACCATCGGAGGCTCTTTCGGTGGCCTCAAAGAAGTCGGCGAGTTCGCGGCTACTGGTGAGCACGCTGGCATCGTAGGGGGTAAGTCCGTATTGGTAAACAAAGCGCTCGCGTTTTTCGTCGGGCAATTCAGGCAAGGTTTTGCGCGTGGCCTTGATAAAACCATCATCCAATATCACAGGCAATAAATCAGGGTCAGGGAAGTAGCGGTAATCCATCGCCTCTTCCTTGCTGCGCATGGAGCGGGTTTCATCTTTGTTGGCATCGTATAAGCGCGTTTCCTGTATCACAGTGCCGCCGCGTTCTAGCAGATCGGTTTGCCGCTCTATTTCGTAATTGATAGCGCGTTCGACAAAACGGAACGAGTTGATGTTTTTGATTTCTGCGCGCGTGCCGAATTTTTCCCGGCCTTTGGGCCGCATTGAGACGTTGGCGTCACAACGGAACGAGCCTTCCTGCATGTTGCCATCGCAAATTTCCAGGTAGCGTACCAGCGAGTGGATTTTTTTCATGTAGGCGACGGCTTCTTTAGCCGAACGTAGATCGGGCTCCGAGACAATTTCCAGCAGCGGCGTACCGGCGCGGTTCAGGTCAATGCCGGTGAGGTTGTGAAAATCCTCATGCAATGATTTTCCTGCATCTTCTTCCAGATGCGCGCGCGTGATGCCGATGGTTTTAGTGACGCCATCATCAAGTTGAATTTCCAGCTTGCCTTGGGCAACGATGGGCAGTTCGTATTGGCTGATCTGATAGCCTTTAGGCAAATCCGGGTAAAAATAATTTTTGCGCGCAAACACCGAACGTGGCGCGATCTTGCAGCCAGTGGCGAGGCCGAACTTTACCGCCATGCGTACGGCTTCGGCATTCAATACCGGCAGCACGCCGGGCATGCCTAAATCAACCGCGCAGGCCTGCGTGTTGGGCGCCGCGCCATAGGCGGTGGCTGCGCCTGAAAAAATCTTGCTCCGCGTGGCAAGCTGCGCATGAATTTCAAGACCGATGACGACTTCCCATTCCATTTTATTTAGAATCTCTTAATTTGTTGAGCCACGGAGAAGAATATTTTTGAAAATCTCTGTGTCCTGCGTGGTTAATTATTTAAACCCTTCTGGTACGCGCTGATGCCAGTCCGTTACTTGCTGGTATTTATGCGCCGCATTTAACAGCCGCGCTTCATCAAAGTAGTTTCCGATAATTTGTAATCCCACCGGGCGCTGGCCGACAAAGCCTGCGGGAATTGACATGCCAGGCAAGCCAGCAAGATTGACAGCGATGGTGTAGATGTCGGACAAATACATGGTTACGGGGTCAGCGAGCTTTTCGCCCAGGTTAAAGGCCACCGTGGGCGATGTCGGGCCCATGATCACGTCTACGTGCTTGAATGCCTGCTTGAAGTCTTCGCTGATCAGGCGGCGTAACTGTTGCGCCTTGGCATAATAGGCGTCGTAATAACCCGCTGACAGCGCGTAAGTGCCGATCATGATGCGGCGTTTGACCTCGGCGCCAAAGCCTTCACCGCGCGAGCGTTTGTAGAGATCGGCAAGGTCTTTGGGGTCTTTGCAGCGATAGCCAAAGCGTACGCCATCGAAGCGCGATAGATTCGATGAGCATTCGGCGGGCGCGACGACATAATAGGTCGGCACCGAGAGCATGGTGTTGGGTAACGTGATCTCGACAATCTCGGCGCCCAGCGCGCGGTATTGCTTGATGGCGCCGTCGATTACTTTTCCCACTTGCGCATCCAGGCCGTCACCGAAATATTCTTTGGGCAAACCGATTTTCAGGCCTTGCAATGAGTTATTTAAAGTGGCGCGGTAGTCCGGCACCGGCATATCCACGCTGGTGGAATCCAGCGTATCAAAACCCGCCATGGTGCCGAGAAGCATGGCGCAATCTTCGGCGCTACGCGCCATCGGCCCGGCCTGATCAAGGCTCGAGGCAAACGCGATCATGCCGTAACGCGATACGCGGCCATAGGTGGGTTTGATGCCGGTGATGCCGCACAGCGCAGCGGGTTGACGAATCGAGCCGCCGGTGTCGGTGCCGGTGGCTGCCGGGGCCAGGCGCGCGGCAACCACCGCCGCCGAGCCGCCCGATGAACCGCCGGGCACGGCGCTGAGATCCCACGGATTGCGTACCGCGCCGTAGTAGCTGGTTTCGTTGGACGAGCCCATGGCGAATTCATCCATGTTGGCTTTGCCCAGCATCACCGTGCCTGCTTCTTTCAGCTTGATCACGGTGGTGGCGTCATAGGGCGCAATGAAGTTGTCGAGCATTTTCGAACCGCAGGTGGTTTTCACGCCCAGTGTACAAAAGATGTCTTTCTGAACGATGGGAATGCCAGTGAGCGGCTCCGCTGTTCCGTTTGCGATGCGCGCATCGGCACTGCGTGCAGCGGCCAGGGCGTGCTCGGCAGTCAGCGTAACCAATGCATTAAGCTGCGGATTGAATTTTTCAACACGCGCCAAAAAAGCGCGCGTCAACTCCTCGCTGGAATATTTTTTGGCGCGCAGGTCAGCGGATAATTCCACGATAGTTTTATTGTGCATTGTTTTTTTGCATGAGGTTGTGAACAAGGAATCCGCATGGATTAAATAAATATTTTTGATTATCCCACGTTGCCGTAATTATTAAAACCCAACGGCGATTAATTGTAGCCTATGATTGCAGTGGCGCTGCATTTTCATGGTGCATGCCAGATATTGAGCGCACTTGCTCAGGGCGTCCCATTCATTACCGCATGCCACAAGCTTTCCGTACGACGGCATAATTATATGAATCATATAGGTATTAGTCCATCACAGCAGGCTTGGCATGCTCTGTGCTGAAGATACATCGCAAGGTTATGGTTTGCAGGTAATGGGGGCATCTCCATACAAGAATATGCCATACAAGATATTAATCATGCGGCGCCTGATCCTGTGTAAAAAATTATTAAGCTCATAAGAGGATGTGTTATGCCTAAAACGCTTATTAGAGTAGATATTAACAAAGCGCCAGAACAGCAATCGGAGGTGATCCATAATCGCTGGCACCCGGATATTCCGATGGCGGTGATGGTAAAACCCGGAGACGAATTCCGCATTCAATGTCTGGACTGGACGGGCGGACAGATTGCCAATAATGACAGTGCGAATGATGTTCGCGACGTTGATCTCACCCAGGTGCATTACTTAAGCGGCCCCGTGGGCGTGGAAGGTGCGGAGCCTGGGGATCTGCTGGTAGTGGATATTCTCGATGTCGGTACCCTGGCGGAATCTGAATGGGGTTTCACGGGCTTGTTTGCACGTGAAAATGGCGGTGGATTTCTGGTTGATCACTACCCCGAAGCGCGCAAGGCTTGCTGGGATTTTCATGGAATTTATACAACCTCACGGCAAATTCCCCATGTTAAGTTTGCCGGCATCATGCATCCGGGATTAATCGGCTGCATGCCATCAAAAGCATTACTGGCAGAATGGAACAAACGTGAAACCGCATTAGTGGCAACCCAACCCGACCGTGTGCCGCCCTTGGCCACGTTACCCAATGAACAATCCGCAGTAATGGGTAGCTTGCGCGGCGCTGCCGCCAAGGCGGCCGCTAAAGAAGGCGCGCGCACGGTACCACCGCGTGAACACGGCGGTAATTGTGACATAAAAAATCTTTCGCGTGGCTCACGCGTTTATTTCCCCGTGTATGTAAAGAATGCCGGCTTGTCGATGGGCGATATTCATTTTTCACAAGGCGATGGCGAGATTACTTTTTGTGGCGCCATTGAGATGGCGGGTTATCTCGACTTGCATGTGGAATTGATTAAAGGCGGCATGGAGAAATATGCCATAAAAAACCCGATTTTCCAGCCCAGCCCGATGGAACCGCGCTATAACGATTACCTGATATTCGAAGGTATTTCCGTAGATGAAAAAGGTAAGCAATATTATCTTGATCCGCATGTTGCTTATCGCATGGCCTGCCTCAATGCCATCGAATACATGAAAAAATTTGGTTATACCGGTGAACAAGCCTATGCAATTCTCGGCACGGCACCGGTCGAGGGTCATATTAGCGGCATTGTTGATATTCCTAATGCGTGCGCAACGCTGTGGTTACCAACGGGCATTTTTGATTTCAATATCAAACCCAATGGTGCCGGGCCGGTCAAGGCGGATATGAAGGGTATTGATTTAGCGCGAACATCGTAATTAACCCAGCCAAAAAAATCAGGAAACTCTATGCCTATATATGACTACCAGTGTGTTGATTGCGGAAGTTTCACGGGGTGGGCTCCCATGAGCCAGGCTACGATGCCTCTCCCCTGTCCGATATGCGGCGGCCCGGGTCAGCGTGTGATTTCAGCGCCGAATCTTACACGCATGAATGCCGATGTCAGGAAAGCGATGAGTCGCAATGAGCGGGCGGCACATGAGCCAGGGATGGTTCGGCGAAATTGTGGTTGTTCGGGGACTCATACGTGCCGACCCAAGGTCAATACGGGTGTGTCTGCCGATCCTGAGCGTAAAGCGGCTCCGGCATTACAGACCCAAACCAAGGCCAATGCGCGGCCCTGGATGTTGGGGCATTAATTGATCTGTTGTAACCAAACGGAAATCCGTTTTCATTAACAACCCTGAGGATGATATAGCGATGTATATATTTAACAGAAATAAACTTTCAAAAATAAGCTCAGTCTTTATCGGCATCACAATGGCGGCCAGTGTGATGGTTAATAGCGTAATGGCGGCCGATTACCCCACCGCAAAAGTGAACACTACCAAGCTGAATGTTACGGATACCACGGTTAAAGTCGGCATTTTACATTCCGCTACCGGAACCATGGCGATCAGTGAAACGGGATCAATTCAGGCGGAAAAATTGGCGATCGCCCAGATTAATGCGATGGGCGGTATCCTGGGACGCAAGATAGAAGTCATTCAGGAAGACGGCGCCAGTGACTGGCCTACCTTCGCAGAAAAGGCGCGCAAATTATTGGTGAAAGATAGAGTGGCGGCAATCATGGGATGCTGGACATCAGCTTCACGTAAAGCGGTGTTACCCGTGGTTGAAAAAGAAAACGGCTTATTGTATTACCCCACCTTCTATGAAGGCCTGGAGCAATCCAAGAATGTGATCTATACAGGACAAGAAGCGACTCAGCAAATTTTGGCGGGTATAGATTGGATCGCCAAAGAAAAAGGAGCCAAGACTTTCTACTTGATTGGCTCTGATTATATCTGGCCGCGCACCTCAATGAAAATTGCCAGAAAGCACATTGAGAATGTGCTTAAGGGAAAAGTGGTGGGTGAGGAATATGTGGCCCTGGGCGATACGCAATTCGGTTCCGTGATTAACAAAATCCGCTTGAAGAAGCCTGATGTTATTTATGCTGCGGTGGTGGGTGGCAGTAACGTGGCATGGTTTAAACAGCTCAAGGCAGCAGGCATTAACTCAAAGACACAAACCATGTTGACCATTTCAGTCACTGAAGACGAAGTGCTGGGCATTGGTGGTGAAAACCTGGAAGGCTTTTACTCCGCGATGAAATATTTCCAAAGCCTGGATAACGCAAACAACAAGGCATTTATTGCGGAGTTCAAGAAAATGTGGGGGCCAAAGAGCGTTGTCGGCGATGTAACCCAGGCTGCTTATTTAGGGCCATGGTTGTGGAAAGCGGCAGTTGAGAAAGCGGGAAGTTTTGATGTGGACAAAGTGGTTGCTGCCTCACCTGGCATCGAGTTTAAGGCGGCGCCTGAAAGGTACGTCAAAATTCACAATAATCACCACTTATGGAGCAAGCTGCGGGTTGGCAAATGGCGTAGCGATGGACAAGCGGACGTAGTCTACGAGTCAGCATTGATTGAGCCTAATCCATTTCCAAAAGGTTATCAGTAAGTTGATTTAATAAGAGTCCTCTAAAAGTTACAGAGACGAAATTTTCAGAGGACTTTATTTTGATGCAGGTAACACATTGATGCATTACCTGCAATTTTTTAAGTTAGAGAGGCCTCTGATTATGGATGGTTATACTACTTCTGAATTATGGTCTATTTTTGCGATGCAGGGATTTTCCGGGCTGAGTTTACTCAGCGTGCTGCTATTAATGGCTTTGGGGTTGGCGATTATCTTTGGTCAAATGGGCGTTATTAACATGGCGCATGGCGAGTTCATGGCTATCGGCGCCTATACCACGGTAATGCTGTCAAAAGTCGCGCTGGAATACGGTTTTGGTAACTATTATTTTTTGTTTGCGATAGTGGCCTCATTTGGTGTGGCGTTTCTTGTGGGCTATTTAGTTGAGTTGGGGTTAATACAACATCTATACAAACGGCCTCTTGATACATTGCTGGCGACATGGGGCTTAAGTCTGATCATGCAGCAGGCCTTCCGCTCTACGTTCGGCGCAAAAGAAGTCAGCGCAGAATTACCAGAGTGGTTGATGGGGTCATTCAAGCCGACAGAAACAGTGGATATTCCAATTAATGGCGTTTTCGTAATGGGCTTGACGGCAGTGGTCTGCCTGGGCGTGTTTATTTTCCTGTTCCGCTCGCGCTGGGGTTTGCGCGTGCGCGCCACTACACAGAATCGGGTTATGGCAGGCGCCGTCGGCATTAACACCAAAAAAGTTGATCGCGTTACCTTTGCTTTAGGCTGTGGTATTGCGGGTGTGGCGGGCGCGGCATTTACCACTATCGCATCAACCGGCCCTACCACCGGCTCGCTATATATTGTCGACAGCTTCATGGTAGTGGTATTTGGTGGGGCAGCCAGTTTAATGGGCACGGTATTATCCGCATTCGGCATTGCCCAGGCCCAATCCATCCTGCAATTTTTCATGGATAGCTCAATGGGCAAGGTGGTTACCCTGCTGGTGATTGTGACCATTCTGATGCTGCGTCCGGAAGGTTTGTTCGCGGCTAAAGTGCGCAGGTAACACTTCAAGGAATTTTGATGATGAAGGCAATGTATCAAAATATGTTGGGTGGCAGGTCAGGCATGATCGGCCTGCTGATACTGGCGGCGATTATTTTCCTGGTATTGCCGCTGGGGTTGGATTTATTTCGTTTGAATCTGGTAGGAAAATATCTCACCTATGCGTTTGTTGCAGTGAGCCTGGTGTTGCTGTGGGGTTATGGTGGCATTCTTAGCCTGGGCCAAGGAATTTTCTTTGGCCTGGGCGGTTATTGCATGGCGATGTTTCTCAAGCTGGAGGCCTCAGATCCAGAAAGCACCAAGATCCAAACCACCCCGGGCATTCCTGATTTTATGGACTGGAATCAATTAACCGCGCTGCCCTGGTTCTGGGAACCGTTTCATAGCCTCACGTTCACGCTAATAGCAATACTGGCAGTGCCGACCCTATTCGCCTTTATTATTGGCTATGCCATGTTCAAGCGTCGCGTGGGGGGCGTGTATTTTGCGATTATCACCCAGGTAATTGCTTTGATTCTTACCATCCTGATTGTCGGTCAACAAGGTTATACCGGTGGTGTGAATGGCATTACAGATTTAAAAACACTGATGGGATGGGATATAAGGACTGATTCTGCAAAATATATTTTATATTTTATAAACGGTGCCTTGTTGATCGCCGTGATTCTTGTCTCTCGCGTGATACTCGGCAGCAAATTTGGCATGCTGATGCTGGCGATGCGTGACAAGGAAGAACGCGTGCGCTTCTCTGGCTATGACGTGGCTGATTTCAAGATTTTCGTGTTCTGCCTTGCGGCCATGATTTCTGCGATTGGCGGCGCTATGTTTACCTTGCAGGTTGGATTTATGTCGCCAACATTTGTCGGCATTGTGCCGTCCATTGAAATGGTGATCTTTGCGGCGGTGGGTGGGCGCATGTCCTTGATCGGTGCGGTGTATGGCGCATTGCTGGTTAATTATGGAAAAACCGTGTTTTCAGAAAGCTATCCCGAGCTGTGGTTATTCCTGATGGGGGGGTTGTTTATAGCGGTAGTGATGTTCTTTCCTAATGGCCTTGCGGGAATATATGACAAATATGAAAAAAAACTCTTTACCAGAAAACCGCGCAAGGGATCCGCTTCTGCCATGTCGTCACGCACCCTGTCCGACCCGCAACCTGGACCAGTGCGGGACGCCGCTTCTCCACCAGCAAAGGGGATGGGGATAAGCAATCAACCGGTTAACTGAGCGGGGATAGCGTATGAGCAACAACACTGATTTTATTCTTTCGATAGAAGACCTCACGGTGTCTTTTGATGGGTTCAAGGCCGTTGATATGGTTAATTTATATGTAGATAAAAATGAGTTGCGTGTCATTATTGGCCCCAACGGAGCGGGTAAAACAACCTTGCTGGATTTGATTTGTGGTAAGACCAAGGCCACCTCAGGGTCGATCAAATTCAAGGGAAAAGAACTTACAAAGCTTGCCGAACACAGCATTGTGCGTTCGGGTGTCGGACGTAAATTCCAGACCCCTTCCATTTACGAAAATCTATCGGTATTTCAAAACCTCGAAATGTCGTTTCCACGCGGACGCAGTGTGTTTGGTTGCCTGACATTTCGCCGCACCACAGACGTTATAGATCGCGTCCATGAGGTGGCTGAGCAGGTGATGCTAAAGGATTCCCTGTATCTCGAAGAAGCGGGTTTATTAAGTCATGGACAGAAGCAATGGCTGGAAATTGGCATGCTGCTTATGCAGGATCCTGAACTGTTGATGCTCGATGAACCCGTGGCGGGTATGAGCGTCAAGGAGCGTGAGCAAACGGCAGTACTGTTGAACAAAATTTCTCAAAATCGTTCAGTGGTTGTTATAGAGCATGATATGGAATTTGTAAAACGTATTGCCCATAAGGTCACCGTGCTTCATCAGGGCAAAGTGTTGATGGAAGGCAAAATGGATAAGGTTCAGTCTGACCCGCGCGTTGTGGAAGTCTATTTAGGCCATTAAAAAGGTGGGGCAGACCATGTTTGAAATTTCCGATTTACAAGTCAGTTATGGTCAGAGTGAAGTTATCCACAAGGTAAACTTCAGCGCTAAAAAAAATGAAACCGTGGCTATCATGGGCCGTAACGGCATGGGAAAAACTACGCTGTTCAAGGCGCTGATGGGCATTCTGCCAAGTAAAGGCGGCAAGATTGCGTTGGAAGGAAAAGACCTCACCACCCTGGATAGCTATCAGCGGGTTAGCAGTGGCTTGGCTTACGTGCCCCAGGGGCGCATGATTTTCCCCAGCATGACTGTGCAGGAAAATATTGAAACCGGCATGGAGAAATCAAAAACCCGGCAGATACCCCAGGATATTTATAGGCTGTTTCCGGTTTTATTTGATATGCGCCACCGCAAGGGGGGCAATCTTTCTGGTGGACAGCAGCAGCAGTTGGCAATCGCACGCGCGCTGGTCACTAATCCAAAAGTATTGCTGCTGGATGAACCCACCGAAGGTATCCAGCCTTCCATCATCAAGGACATTGCACGGGTGCTGAATGAAATCCGCAAGATGCGGGAAATTACCATTATTGTGTCAGAGCAGGTGTTAAGTTTTACCCTGGAAATCGCCGATCGGCTGATCGTTATCGACTCGGGCAAGTTCATTCATGAAGATCAGCGTGCGGCGGTGGATGCCGATAAGATTCGTCAGTATTTGTCTGTGTAGCCTGATTTTTATTTCACGAAAAGTAGCCTATTTGTAAAAGTCACAAATGGATCTGATGATATGCACCTGTATGAGCAGATATAATAATATCTGGGCAAGGAGGTGAGTTGGGCGGTTATTGGTAGCCCCGAAAACTTCCATTAGCTCCTGTTTTTTCCCTTTATAAAAATAGTGTAGAGAACGAAGTGTCACCTTTTTTTAAAAAATATTATATTATAAATCAATAGCATAAATCATATGCCCCGCAGCAGCGTAGCCAAACAGCGACACTGCCACCGAAATTTTTTGGCCATCATCCGCTTCCTGCTAATATTCCAAGCGCTATTGCCAATATAACAATATGATTTTTATAAAATAATTTTTTATGGGCATGTGTCTTGCAATATCAAACATGTTGAGGCCGTCATGTATATTTTATTAATTTAGATGGCGGTTTTGTTTGGATATTCGTTTATTTAACAGGAGAATCATTATGTACGGAAAGAAAAACGTATTTTTGAATGGGTTGGGAATCGGGTTGCTAGTGATTTCAAGTGCTGCTTTGGCGGACTCAAATACTGTGCCTGAATTTGGCACGATTGATAAAAACGCTGATGGGACGGTAGACGTTACCGAAGCAAAGCAGGTAAAAGGCCTGGTAGAAATTTTTGGTCAGCTTGATGCTAATGCCGATGGTAAACTGACCCCGACAGAATACACAGAAGGGCTAAAAAAGAAGCAGGATCCGGCGGGAAGCTAATGCTGCGATGATGCTCCCTACAGTGCGCTGTGGGGAGCATCTGGTTGTAGCGCGCTTTATCAATTAATATGGTTCAGTGAAGTTTGAAGTCTTTTCGTTATCTGCCAGAAGCAGAAGATTGAGATGTCACCATGGTAACAAATTAAAACTTCAGAGGGCTGGCCAATAATAATGGGGCGCATGTTGTAACTTACCACCTATCCCGCGCTTGTTCCCAGCGTTGCAGGAACTGCAATAGTTCTTCAGGTGGGGTTAACCACAAATCTGCCCGTGTCGGGCGCAATGTGCTGCGCACTAACACAGATAACCCCTTGCCTTGAAGCGCGGCGAAGGCATCTTCATCCGTCTGATCGTCACCCAGGCAAGCAACAATAGCATCGTCTTTCATCTCAGACAGTATGGTTTTCACTGCATCCGCTTTGCTATGGCCGCGTGCGCGCAGTTCAATGCCACCATCAAAATCATGTAATTTCAAACCATTTATTGTGGCGTATTTGCCCCATAGCGCTAACGCTCTGGTGCGTATAATTCTGGTCGTTTTAATTGGCAAGTTACGCCAATGAATAGCGATACCGCTTGCTTTCCGTTCGCAGCGCGCGCCCAGCGCCTGGAGTTCTTGGGCATCCAGTGTGGCGCGTTCCAATGCTTTCAGGGTAACTTCGCTCAGTGTGGCCCGTTCCCGGTTCCCCTCCGGATGAGCCCTTTCCCCGCCGTGTTCGCCCCATATTTCCACCGCACGATCCAATGCTAATAAAGGAATTAAATCGGCGAGTGTACGTCCAGTGACGATAACCAGTCGTGTACGGCCCTGTGCCAAAATACGGTTGATTGCCTCACGTACACCGGGATAAGGTATCGCCCCCTCAGGATTGACCTGGAATGGCGCGAGCGTGCCATCATAATCCAATAACAATGCACACTGATCCGCATTACATAGCCCATGAAAAAAAGAATCAACGTCGATGACGCTACGAAGTTTTTTCATATATCGATTCCGCGATGCAATATCTTCATAAAGCGCTACGACGCTCGAAAAGTGATAATGAATCCGGTTTTGATGCCTGGGAACGGGTTGCCGCCAATTCTGTGAGGAAGCTGGCCGCCCAGCGATACACATTATGCTCCTCTACAAAGCGATACATACGCTCCATCCGTCTGCGCCGCTCCACCGGATCCATTTCAATGCCATAGCGAATTGAGTCGGCAAATTGCTCCGTATCATAGGGATTGATGATGAGCGCGTCAGAAAGCTCACGTGCCGCACCGGCAAACTCCGATAGAATCAATACCCCTTCTTGCGCTGTCTGGGCTGCAATATATTCTTTTGCTACCAGATTCATGCCATCGTGCAGCGAGCTTACTATGCACATCGAAGCCATGCAGAGAAACGCATGCACAGTATTGGCATCGTGATGGGCCGCCAAAAACCGGATCGGTTTCCAGTCGACGGTTTGATACTTCCAATTGATCTCGTCCGCCAGCGCCTCGAGTTCGGAGATGTGTTCGCGATAGCGCCGGATATGCGTGCGGCTCGGTGCGCCCAGCTCCACAAAAGTAAAGCGTCCGTGATACCGGGGATTTTTCTCCAGAAATCTGTCGATGGCGCGGAAGCGTTCAGGTAATCCCTTGGTATAGTCGATGCGGTCCACGCCCACCGCAATGTATTGGCCGTCAAGTTTGTGTTGAAGCTTGAGATCCGCAATCTGTTGCTTGAGTTCCTCGCCTGCAGGAACTTTGCGCTCCAGCCAGCTCTGCACACTGATAGGAAATGGCCGGACATGCGATATGGATCCCTTGAGTTCAACGGCAAAATGATCCCAGTCCAGGCGTGATTCGAGCACGCGATCTACCGTTTCCAGAAAATTATTGCAATGCTGCTGTAAATGGAAACCTATCAGATCAGCGCCAAGCATGCCGGCAAGAAGATCTGCGCCCCATGGGCAAATGCGGAATGCTTCGGAATTTGGCCAGGGAATATGCCAGAAAATACCCACGCGCAAGTCAGGGCGTTTGGATTTGAGCATTTGCGGTACCAGAGCGAGTTGATAGTCCTGTACCAGGACAACCGCCAACCCGTTGCCGATCTCCTCAAGCACCGCATCGGCAAAACGCTGATTGGCCTGGCGGTAACATTCCCAGTCCTCGGCGCGGAATACCGGCCGTTCGTGGGCAAGGTGACACAAGGGCCAGAGACCTTCGTTGGAAAAGCCGTAGTAGTATCCTTGTTCTTCTTCGCGGGTGAGCCAGACACGCTTGAGAGTATAATGTGCATCACCGGGTGGTACGGTGAGATGCCCGGAGGCGTCCGCCGTTTCGCGGTCCGCATCGCCGCTGCCGTGCGCGATCCATACCCCGCCGCAAGCCTGTAATATTGGATCCAGCGCCGTGACCAAACCGCCCGCCGGAACAATTACATGGGGTTTGCCATCGCGCAACTGATGCATGTAAGGTTCGCGGTTGCTGACCACAATCAGTTGCTGTGCCTCGCCTAGCGCGGCCACGGCATGGGCGCGCAGCCGGTCGGAAGTCCACACCTGTTCTGCGTGCAACGCCGCTTGCGACAACCGCCAACCCGTGCTACGCGCCGCACGGAATGTTGCGGCCAATCGGTCGCTTTCGCTGCCCAGCAGCGCTGAAGGCAAACCGCGCGGCGGCGCTTCTACGACATTTTCGGTGCGCAAGCGCCGCATCCAGTCCGCGAGTTTATGCAGTGGCCGTTCATAAGTGAACCACGTTGTACCCATGACCAGCGTCACCACCAGCAACGTAACAATCAGGATCCAGAAGCCGTACTGGATGAGCCGATCAGTGGCGCGCACATCAATGTAGGAAATATCATGCGCTACCACCAGCACGCCACCCACATCCGGGAGTGGAATGATGAGAATGTGGACGGGGATACCTTGAGCACGAACGACTTCGATACTATTTTTGTCTGATAGCGCTGCGCGCTTGACTGCGGGTTCAATGTGATCCAGAAAATCCGTCACCGCCTTGCCCGCCGCAACCAACCGGCCGTCCGACCGGAACACGGCGAAGCCGATTAAACGGCTGTAACCTTCCAGGCGCGCACGCAACGCTTGATTCGCCTGGGCGTCAGTCAGTGTCAGGGCCTTTTTCACGGTTACGGTAAGCTGTTGAGCCACCGCGTGGGCGCGGCGATTGACATCGTCGAGATCGATCTGGCGTTCACCCTCTATCTGGTTCCATGCGAATATACCGGTAGCGAGCCCGATAATCGCAGCGATGAGAAAGCCTAAACGTAATGATCGTGCAAGATGTGAGTGTGGTGTGGTTGCCATGAAATCTCCTTCGCTTGGAGGCGCTTACTTCTGGTGCTTTTCCCTACAGAAAGCCAACAGAACCTAGAGGGCGCCTCTATAAATTCGATCAAGACACGAGGGCAAGGCGGAAATGTGCGAAAAAGCGCAGTGTACACGTAGTACATGAGCATTTTGAGCCCATTTCCAACGCCGCCATCGCATCGTGGCTTCAGCGGATTTATAGAGACGCCCTAGAAACCTTCCTCCCAATCCTTGCTTAAGCGCATGGCTGAGTTGATAAGCCCGACCATACTGTAAGTCTGCGGAAAATTACCCCACAGCGTACGGCTTGTGGGTTCAATGTCTTCAGAAAGCAGGCCGAGTGGATTGCGGCAGGCGAGCATGGTTTCAAACAGGGCGCGTGCTTCGTCGTGACGCCCCAATGCCGCCAGCGCATCAATGTACCAGAAAGTGCACACCAGGAACGCGGTTTGCGGTTCACCAAAATCATCTTTTTGAATATAACGAAAAATAAAATCGCCTTTCCTGAGATGCCGTTCGACGGCTGCCACCGTCCCGGCGAAACGCGGGTCGTCATGGGCCAGAAACTTAAGCTCGTGTAGCAACAGCAAGCTGGCATCAAGTTCTTGCCCGCCAAAACTCTCGACGAAACTCTGCTGTGACGCATCCCAGGCGTTCTCGCAAATTGTCTGGTGTATCACGTCCGCATGGCCGCGCCAATAGAGGACGCGCTCGTGCAGGCCCAAACGTGTGGCGATGCGCGCAAGCCGATCACAGGCTACCCAGCACATGACGCTGGAGAAGGTATGGATGCGCGCGGTATTACGCAACTCCCAAAGTCCGGCATCAGGACGGTTATAAACCCTGCGCGCTATTTCTCCCAAGGCTTCAAGCTGGTGGAAAAGACTTTCATTACCTGGGTGATCCAAGCGCTCGTCAAAAAACATATGGGTGGCGGCTAGGATCGTCGCACCATATACATCATTCTGTATTTGATAGTAAGCGGCATTGCCGATACGCACCGGCCCCATTCCCTGATACCCGGAAAGATCGGGGACAGTGGATTCGGCCAGATCTCCATGACCATTGATGCGATATACGGGTTGCAAGTGCCCACCCCCCATATTGGCGACAATATTTACAATATAGTGCAGGTAGTGCTCCATGGTGCGCGTTACGCTCAGGCGATTAAGCGCCTCGACTACAAAGTAGCCATCGCGCAGCCAGCAATAACGGTAGTCCCAATTGCGCCCGCTGTTCGCCGCCTCCGGGATGGAAGTGGTCATGGCGGCGACAATTGCGCCAGTATCGGCAAAAGTGGAAAGTTTGATGGTGATCGCGGCGCGGATCACTGCCTGCTGCCACTCGAAAGGAATTCCGAGAGAGCGCACCCACTCGTGCCAGTAGTTGCGTGTTGCGCTGAAGAATCGCTGTCCAGCCTCTCCCGGTGCCTCGGTCATCGTCTCGTCCGGACCAAGTACCAGTGTAATATCACGGTCAAGTACGAAAGATAGTTGCTCCAGTACCGCAGTAATTGAGGCGTCGGTGGTAAGGCGTAATGCCAATTGCGGCGATACATAACGAATGTGATTGCTGCCAAAGGTAACTGCAGGAATCCCGGCACCGTAATCATGGGCGGGTTCCAGACAGATGCGAATCACTGGACTGCCTGCCAGCCGCCGCACTCGCCGAACGATCATCATTGGATGGAAAGTGCGCCCGAATTGATGGAAGCGTGGCGCAAAATCAGTGATTTCCACTGCGCTACCTGCCTGATCATACAGGGTAGTCACCAAAATGGCGGTGTTGCGTAAATACTGTTGTTCTACCCGCGCCAGATTCTGCAACTCAAGCGTAAATGTTCCGTGGTTATCCCCGGGGTTGTCTGGAGTATTTCGCAGTAGCCCACAAAAGACCGGGTCACTGTCAAAGCGCGGCATGCACGACCATACGATCCTGCCAGCCTGATCAACAAGAGCGCTAATGCTGCAATTACCGATGAGACCTAGGTCAAGCGTACCCATGATTTCCTGGTGACTCCTTTCTCGATCGCCCCGCAAATTGTTTCCTTACAGCCCCTAAATAAAAGCGCGCTTTTCCGCTTTCAACGATATGGGCAGTGGTTTGAAACACAGGCCACCTTTATGATGCGGCACACAAAACAAAAGGGGTATAAAACAAGCTGGAACCTGTATTTTTTGTCTACTCAATCACCTTCGGCACCAGATACAATCCAGCTTCGACTTGCGGGGCGATAGACTGAAACAGCGCGCGCTGATCAATTTCTGTCACCACGTCCGCGCGCAGACGCTGTCCGGCATCAAGGGGGTGCGCCATAATTTCAACGCCGGTGGTGTCGACCGCGCTCATCTGCTCAACCAGTTGGAGAATGTTGGACAAATTGTTGGCGTAAAGCGGAATATCGGCCTCTTCTATCTGCAGTCGCGCCAGGTGCGCAATTTTTTCAACATCCGACTTGTTTAGGCTCATGAAATTTACCCGTGGTACGATATATACAATATTAGGCCAGAAGCTTAACATATTCTTGATATTTCAAGGGAGCTTCCCGATATATTAAAGCGAGCTTGCTTAAAAGGCATCTCATTGGTAAATTACGGATTTTTTTGGCATAAGCATCGCCCGGCATTTTTTCGCAACCCCCATCATGGAATGAACAACACATGTTTAAGCGCATACGCGGACTCTTTTCCAGTGACCTTTCAATTGATCTTGGCACAGCTAATACACTGATTTACGTGCGGGGGCAGGGCATTGTGCTCAATGAACCTTCAGTCGTGGCGGTACGTCAGGATCGTGGCCCAGGCAGCCCCAAGACCATCGCCGCAGTGGGTGCCGAGGCCAAACTGATGATTGGCCGAACCCCGGGCAACATTACCGCCATCCGCCCCCTCAAAGATGGCGTGATTGCTGATTTCACGATCACCGAAAAAATGCTTCAGCACTTTATCCACAAAGTGCATGAAACGCGTTTTTTCCGCCCCAGTCCCCGCGTGCTGATCTGTGTGCCGTGCGGCTCTACCCAGGTGGAGCGGCGCGCCATCAAGGAATCTGCGGCAGGCGCCGGTGCGCGTGAAGTTTACTTGATTGAAGAACCGATGGCCGCCGCGCTGGGCGCAGGCATGCCGGTCGGTGAGGCCAGTGGCTCCATGGTGCTGGACATCGGTGGCGGCACCACCGAGGTCGCCATTATCTCATTGAATGGCATTGTCTATGCAGCATCGGTGCGTATTGGCGGTGACCGTCTTGATGATGCCATTATAAATTATGTGCGCCGTAATTATGGTACCTTGATTGGTGAATCCACCGCTGAGCGCATCAAGATCGAAATTGGCGCGGCCTATCCCGGTAAAGAAATCCGCGAAATCGAGGTGCGCGGGCGCAACCTGTCCGAGGGTGTGCCGCGCAGCTTCACATTGAACAGCAACGAAATCCTGGAAGCTTTGCAAGAGCCTTTGGCGGGCATCGTCGGCGCCGTGCGTACAGCGCTGGAGCAAACCCCGCCCGACCTGGGTTCAGATATCGCCGAGCGCGGCATGGTGCTCACCGGTGGCGGCGCGTTATTGCGCGACCTTGACCGCTTGCTGACGGAAGAAACCGGCCTGCCCGTGGTGATCGCCGAAGACCCGCTCACCTGCGTGGCGCGTGGCGGTGGCCGCGCGCTGGAGATGATAGACGAAGGTGGCGGTATGGATTTATTTGTTTCAGAGTAAAATTGAACCTTGCTAAAAACGGCGCCGACGCTGTTCGGCGCCTTTCTGCTGGATTGTTTCCATGGGATTTTTAATTCAAGAGGCGCACCATTAAACCCCTATTTATACAGGGACCTTCGATTACCCTCCGATTGGTGTTGTTGGCGCTTATTTCGTTTGCATTAATGACTGCAGATCATCGCCAGCATTACCTGGAAGGTGTGCGCACAGGTTTATCCGCAGCAGTTTATCCGCTTTATTATGTCATTAATCTGCCGATTGTGGCCGGCGGCTGGGTAGGCTCAAACTTCACTACGCACCAGACACTGAAAGCAGAAAATGACCGGCTGAAAAGCGAACATTTGCTGCTTCGGGCGCAGGTGCAGAAACTGGCGGGGCTGGAAGCAGAAAATCGCCGCTTGCGCACCCTGCTGGAAGCTTCCGCCAACGTCAGTGAACGCATCTCGGTTGCGGATATTGTAGCGGTGGACATAGACCCTTATGCGCGCAAACTGGTGCTCAACAAAGGTCGGCGTGAAGGTGTTTATGAAGGCCAGCCGTTGATTGATGGCGCGGGTGTTATGGGCCAGGTTATTGAAGTCGGAGAGCCTTCCAGTGTTGCCATATTAATTACCGATACCGGGCATTCCCTGCCGGTAATGTTGAATCGTACTGGCCTGCGCGCGATTGCCGTGGGCATGGGGGCATCCGGCGAGATGGATTTGCCGTACCTTCCTAACAGCACCGATATTAAAAAGGGGGACGTGTTGGTCACTTCCGGGCTGGATGGACGCTTCCCCCCCAATTATCCTGCGGCCATCGTCACCTACGCTGAAAAAAAATCAGGGCAACCATTTATGCAGGTACGCGCTACTCCTGCGGCGCGCCTGGAACATAACCGCGAGGTAGTGTTGGTGTGGCGTGCGCCACCTGTGCCGAAAAGCACGCGGCCGGAAGCCGCCGCCGCACAAGGCCGAACGCCAGCACCGGTGCCCGCAAGCGCGCCGTTGACGACGAACTCCCCCGCGCCTACAACACCGCCCGCCAAACCCGCGCCGACCGCTATCAGGTGAAGCCATGACACAAATGCATACGGCGCCCGCGAGCGGCTGGCTGATTTTTACCAGCTTTATGGTAGCTTTCGTGTTAACGATTATTCCTTTGCCGAACGACATAGAAGCCTTTCGTCCTGAGTGGGTCGTCTTGGCGGTAATTTATTGGGCATTAGCCCAGCCGCAGAGCGTAGGCGTCGGTGTCGCCTGGATAATTGGCTTGCTGCTTGATATCGTGCATGGCGCGGTGTTTGGTCAGCATGCGTTGGGCATGATTTTTGTGGCGTATATTGTGGTGTATTTGCACCAACGGATACGCACTTATCCGTTATGGCAACAGTTATTGAGCGTCCTGATGCTGGTAATTCTTTATAAATTATTATTGCTATGGATTTTTGGTGTGATTGGACGGTCAATAGATATATCTCTCTACTGGTCGTCGGTACTCACCAGTGTACTGCTCTGGCCGTGGCTGTCATCGCTATTGCGCCGGCGTACAGCGGTACAACGATAAATAATGTATTGCGATGGCCAGACCTCTCCTTAAAGACTATTTCCGTGAAAGTAAGATACTAAACAATCGCATTATTGTGGCGAGCGTAATTATTGTGATATTGACGTTCGCCGTTATTTCCCGCCTGTTTTATTTGCAGATCTTAAGCCACGATCATTACACAACACTATCGCAGGAAAATCGCGTCACGCTGGTGCCAATTCCCCCGCAACGCGGCGTAATCTATGACCGGAATGGTATTGTGCTGGCCCAGGATGCCCCTGCGTTCAGCGTCGAAGTCACGCCCGACAAGATCGAAAATATAGATGTCATGCTCCAAGCGCTAGGGGAAGTCGTGAGTCTGTCCGATCGCGAAATAAAGCGCTTCCGCCGTGAGCTGAAGCAAAAGCGCCGTTTTGAAGCCGTGCCTTTACGATTTAATCTGAATGATGAAGAAATGGCGCGCTTCGCTGTTAATCGTTATCGTTTTCCGGGGGTCGAAATTAAAGCGCGTATGGTGCGCCATTATCCCCTGGGTGAACTGGGCGTGCATGCCCTGGGTTACGTGGGGCGCATCAATGAAGCAGAACAGAAAAAGCTGGATACCAATTACAGCGGCACCACGCACATCGGCAAATTGGGTATAGAAAAAGCCTATGAAAGTGTTCTGCATGGCACCGTGGGTGTTGAGCAGGTTGAAACAACCGCGCAGGGGGATGCGATGCGTGTGCTGGGGCACGTCTTGCCAGTGGCAGGTAAAGATCTTTATTTAACGCTGGATATTAATTTACAGGCGGTGGCTGAGGGCGCCTTGGGCGGCAAGCGCGGCGCCGTGGTGGCCATCAATCCAAAAAACGGTGAGATATTGGCCTTTGTCAGCAGGCCCGGCTATGACCCTAACCTATTTGTAAATGGAATTTCTTATGAAGATTATGATGCATTGCAAACATCATTGGACAAGCCCTTGATTAACCGTGTCCTGCAAGGACAATATCCCCCAGGCTCTACTGTCAAGCCATTTTATGCCTTGGCGGGTTTGGAATATAACAAAATCACACCGGGTGAAACGGTGTCGTGCCGTGGCTATTTTCAATTGCCGGGCCTGGCGCATCGTTACCGCGACTGGAAGAAAGAAGGGCACGGCGCCGTCAATCTTGATACGGCGGTAGCGCAATCGTGTGACGTCTATTTCTATACCCTGGCGCAGACATTAGGCATTGACGCCATGGCGACTTTTATGGCCCAGTTTGGTTTGGGCAAAAAAACCGGCATTGACGTGCCCGGCGAAATGATGGGAGTGATGCCTTCATCGGCATGGAAGCGCAAAGTACTCAAACAGCCATGGTATGGTGGTGAAACACTGATCGCGGGTATTGGCCAGGGTTATGTGTTGACGACGCCATTACAATTGGCAGCCATCACCGCAACCCTGGCCAATCACGGCTTTCAAATGCGGCCCCACCTGCTGCGCGGCACGCATGACTTGGGCAGCGCTACCATGATGGCGCAAAAGCCGGTTGTCAGCAAGCGGGTGCCGGTGGCGAATGGCGCAAACTGGGATGCAGTGATTAACTCCATGGTCAGTGTAGTGCACAGTCCGCGCGGCACGGCGTATGGCATTGGCGTAAAGTCGCCGTATAAAATTGCGGGTAAAACCGGTACTGCGCAAGTGGCGAGCATTAAACAGGGTGAGCGTTACAAAGAAAGTGAAACTCCAGAGCGATTGCGCGACCATGCGTTATTTGTGGCATTTGCGCCTGTGGAAGATCCGCAAATTGCGATTGCCGTGATTATAGAAAATGGTGGTCACGGTAGCAGTGCGGCTGCTCCGGTTGCGCGCACGGTGATGGATTATTACCTGCGCGACTTAGTTGAGGCGGCGCATAATAAGCAAAGCGCCGCAATACCCTCGCCGGTTTCTGTAAAGGCGCCCGCCACCGTGCCAGTGCCAGTGATGCCGCCGTCCACGCGGCCGCCTGTTACGTCAGGCTCATCATTATGAGATCGTTGCCATGATACACAAAGGGTCAAGAGGCATGCCTGTTTATGGCGGAGCTAATGGCCAGGGATTCTGGCTCAGGTTAATGCAACGCATTCATGTCGACATTCCGTTGTTGTCAGGCTTGTTGCTGTTATCGCTGGCGGGTCTGGTTGTCCTGTACAGCGCGGGCGGACAAAGCCTGGAAGTGTTGGGCCGTCAGTTAGTGCGTTTAGGTTTGGCGTTTACCGTGATGATTGTGCTCGCGCAAATTCATCCCCAGCATCTGCAACGCTGGGCGCCCCTGATGTTTTCGATTGGCGTGGCGTTGCTGGTGGCAGTATTGCTGGTGGGGGATGTTGGCAAAGGTGCGCAACGCTGGCTCGAGTTGGGCGCGTTTCGTTTTCAGCCGTCAGAAATGATGCGTATCGCAGTGCCCATGATGGTCGCCTGGTATCTGGCTGAGCGCAACCTGCCGCCACACCCGTTACGTTTATTGGCGGCAGCGGCATTAACTATTGTGCCTGCGGCAATGATCGCTAAACAACCTGACCTTGGTACATCCCTGTTGATCGCCTCCTCAGGGGTGTTTGTGCTGTTCCTTGCCGGCATGCGCTGGCGTCATATTGCCGTGGTGGGCGGATTAATCGGCGGATTTATACCGATCGCCTGGTCGATGATGCATGATTATCAACGCCAGCGCGTCCTCACCTTTCTTGATCCGGAGAGCGACCCGCTGGGCAGCGGTTATCATATTATCCAGTCAAAAATTGCGATTGGTTCGGGTGGTTTATATGGCAAAGGCTGGTTGAATGGCACGCAATCCTATCTCGACTTTATTCCCGAACGATCTACCGACTTCATTTTTGCGGTGCTCAGCGAAGAATTTGGTTTGATCGGCATTGTCGTAGTATTATCAATCTACCTGTTCATCGTCATGCGTGGTTTGTTTATCGCCTCGCAGGCGCACGACACCTTTACCCGGCTGCTCGCAGGCAGTTTGATCCTTACTTTTTCGGTTTACGTTTTTGTCAACATCGGCATGGTCACCGCATTGTTACCGGTAGTCGGCGTGCCGCTGCCGCTGATCAGTTACGGCGGCACATCCATGGTAACGGTCATGGCGTCTTTCGGTATCCTGATGTCCATACACACCCATCGCAAACTGGTGCCTACATAATGAATAAAATAGTTCTCGGGATTTCATTAAGTCTTGTTCTCGCTACGCAGGTATCCTGTGCAGTGGCAGATGGCATTTCACTGCGGCCAGAGGTGCGCCAGTTTGTCGACCAGATGGTGAGCAAGCACCACTTTAACCGCAATGAATTAATTACCCTGCTTGGTCAGGTGCAGACCCGCCAGGACATCATTGCCGCCATGATGAAACCTGCCGAAGCCAAACCCTGGTTCCAATACCGCCCGATTTTTATTAACGATGCGCGTATTCAGGGTGGCGTCGAATTCTGGAACAAACATGAAACCTTGCTGACTCGTGCGCAGGCCACCTACGGCGTGCCGCCAGAAATCATCACGGCGATTATTGGTGTAGAAACCCGTTATGGAAAAAATACCGGCACCTTTCGCGTGCTTGATGCGTTGCATACCCTGGGCTTTGATTACCCGCCACGCAGCCCCTTTTTCCTGGGCGAACTGGAAAATTACCTGCTGCTCACCCGCGAAGAAAAAATGGATCCTGCCCTGTTGAAAGGTTCTTATGCTGGGGCGATGGGCCAGCCGCAATTTATATCCAGCAGTTACCGCAAATATGCGGTGGACTTTGATGGTGACGGCGCGCGCGATTTATGGCAAAGCCTCCCCGACATCATCGGCAGCGTGGCTAATTATTTTAAGGCATTTGGCTGGCAGCCGGGTCAGCCCGTGGTGGCGCGCGCGCAAGTGAGCGGCGAAGAGTTCAAGAGCCTGATCGGCAGCGTCGTGCCCAATGTAACACTCGCCAGCCTCAAACAAAAAGGCGTCACCGTTGACGAAGATATTGCCCCTGATCAACAGGTCGTCCTGCTTGAATATCAAGGCGAGTCCAATCCGGAATACTGGATAGGCTTGCAGAATTTTTACGTCATCACCCGCTACAACCGCAGCCCCTTATACGCTATGGCCGTGTACCAACTGGCGCAAGAAATCCGTACCTTGCGTGATGCTCAGCGGACTAAGGAAAAATAGTCATGCCTGTTGGGTTGTCGCTCTTGCGAATAGCATGATTAGGCGCGCAGGTTGGCGCTGAACAAAATTGCCGGACGCTACTGGTGTTGCAATTATAACAAATTATGTTATAATTGATCCATACCTGCTGTTACAGGAGGCGTTCCGTGGAAACAACCCCGCAGTTTGGAGAGCGGAAAGCAGATCGGTCGGAACAGGCCAGGATGGTAATGACGTTATTTACCCATTGGCAACTTTCTACCGAAGACCAGTTGGCGCTATTAGGACTATCCACCGCCAACCGGGGAGCATTGACCCGCTATCGCAAAGGCGAGCCGCTGGCCCCAAATCGCGATTTACTGGAGCGTGCAGGTATCTTGCTGGGCATCCATAAATCACTTCGCTTGCTGTTCCCCCACAACCGTGAACTGGTGTATGCCTGGATGACACGCCCTAATCGGGCATTCGAGGGAATGTCGCCGGCCGAAACGATCAAGCAGTGGGGGTTCACCGGCCTGTTAATGGTCCGAGCCTACCTCGATAGAGCCCGAGGCCAATGATGGACGGCCTATTTGAGGGCCTTAAGGTGACGGATTTTCATGGTGATATACACCGCAACATCGTGTCGCCAAGAAAATCACAAAATCTCTACGATGATTTAACGGACTCTCCCGAGGGATGGCAGGCGGCAATTGATCTTGAGATGGGCGCCAAGCCACACATGTACATCTCGAATCAGCCCGTTATTCATAGACCCTTCGAAGAGGCGGCTTATAACGAGGCGATTGATTACCCCTTTAAGCACTGGTCTAAAACACGGTATTCAGATGGATCATTCGGGGTGTGGTACGGCGCGGATTCATTGGAAACCAGCGTTCATGAAACTGTTTACCACTGGCGAAAGAATTTTCTGGAAGATGCTGGCTGGCACACCATGGAAGGCATCATCACTGAGAGAAAAGTCTACCTGGTGAGATGCGATGCGGCACTACTCGATTTTATCCCCACGCTCAATGCATTCCCGGCGCTGATTGATCCTGCGCCGGGCGGTTATTACCTCACCCACCAGGTGGGCGCGCGGATGAACCACGATGGCCATCCGGGTCTACGATCCCGCTCCGCTCATTGCAAGGGGGATATCTATGCTATCTTTAACCCAAAGATATTATCCAACCCCCGCCCAACGTGCTACCTGACCTACCAGATCAAGGCGGGATCGGTGATCGTTGAGCGTCAACCCGGTGTGGTATTGCTTCGAATATAACGCATCAACCGAGGGACGATTTCGACTGACCTGCGTGCCCGAAAGTATTAAGCTATTTTTCACGGCATCAATCAAATATAAGCTTCGTAAATTAGATGTTAACGTCAAAGGAAAAAGCATTTGATATCCCACCGTATGTTACATAGAGCCTTCTTTTTTTTGGCGTTAGTGCCGTTAGCTTTAACGGCGTGCGGTACCGCATCCGGGCCGCGGGGTGGGGCGGCAACAGACACCACACGCGATGGCGCACCTTCTCAAAAAGTAGATAGCGCCTCCATCCCCGACGCCGTACCCCGCAACGAACCGCGCAGCAAATACGGGAACCCCGCAACCTATACAGTGGCGGGTAAAACCTATCGCACCCTGTCTGATAACGAAGGCTATCAGGAAAGCGGTATCGCCTCATGGTACGGCACCAAATTTCACGGCCGCCGCACCTCCAGCGGCGAACCCTATGACATGCACGGCATGACTGCCGCGCATAAAACCTTGCCGCTACCTACCTATGCCGAAGTCACCAATCTGCAGAACGGGCGTAAAGTCACCGTCAAGATTAACGATCGTGGCCCCTTCCATGAAAACCGTTTGATTGACTTATCACATGCCGCCGCCAGCAAGCTGGGTATTCTGGCGACTGGCACCGGGCTGGTAGAGGTTCGCGCCATCACACCCAAGTGTAGTGGGTGCAAGGATGCGGATACCCTTACTCCGCAACCCCAGAACCCTGTAAATGATGAAGCCCGTGCTGTGAAGTTGTATCTCCAGGTCGGTGCGTTTCGCAGCCGCGATAACGCCAAACGCCTGCGTGACCGCATTGATGAAGCCGCGCCCGAGGCGCTCAAGGTACAGGTTATCGAAGGGTCACTTTACCGGGTGCGGATTGGTCCGTTTGCCAGGGTGGATGAGGTTGACCGTTTTGCCGGTAGCCTGGATAAATTAGGGGTTCAGAACACGCAGGTGATTATTGATTAACGGCTGAATGAACCAAAATGGCGCGATACCGCACCGTTTTGGTTCATTGATGTCTGGGTTTCTGGACTTTTTAGATATTTCAGGATTTCCTGTGAAGGCGATCCGGGTTTTTCCGCCACGCCCCCGCAATAAAATTATCCAGATAAAACAACTGTAAAGAAATAATTTTTTATCGGGAAGGCCGTTCATCGGGGCGGTGGTTATACCCTGCTAGATGATTGGCATATCAGTTGCAGCAATAAATTTGAGAGGTTGATGGAGCCATCATATCCATTGATCTTGATGACAACTAGGGTTCCGGTTTGCTAAGAACCTGTTTTAGAATCTCGATCAAGGGATGCAGCGCAAGGCGGAAACGGACGAAAAAGCGGGGTGTACACGCAGTACATGAGCATTTTGAGTTCGTTTCCAACGCCGCGATGCACCCTTCAGCGAGATTCTAAACAGGTTATAAGGCAGATGCTGGTCCGAGGGTTGTCGGTCGGCTTGAGATAGATTCTATATCAGGCCGGATCCACGGCGGGACAAAAGCCCGGGAGAGCATTAGCCTCTCGCGTGCGTCTTTTGTTTAGCCTTGGAGGTTACCGCCATGTGGTTTTCCGCGCTTAAAAAATTTTCCGCAGCAATTATTCTGTGCAGTTTTTTCGGGGTTTCTTCCAGTGCTTTTTCCGCAGTCAAAATAGGTGTCAGCGACTGGCCGGGATGGGTGGCGTGGTATGTTGCCGAACAGCAGGGATTTTTCAAAAAATACGGCGCTGATGTAGAGTTGGTGTGGTTTCCGAATTACACCGATTCCATTCAAGCGCTTTCCGCAGGCAGGCTCGATGCCAATTCACAAACATTGGGTGATAGCATGGCGCCCATGGCGGCGGGCATCCCCCTCAAGCTTGTTTTAATCAATGATAATTCCGCCGGTAACGATGCGTTGCTGGCGAAACCTGCCATTAACACCGTCAAGGATCTGAAAGGAAAAACCATCGCGCTGGAAGAGTTCAGCGTGTCGCATTTTGTATTGGTGGTGGCGCTGGCCAAACACGGCATGAGTCCGCGCGATGTCAAGATCGTCAACCTTACCGCCGGGGATGCCGCTGCTGCTTTTCTTTGCCGGGCGTGTCGATGCCTGCGTGGTATGGAATCCCTGGATCAATAAGATTATCAGCAGCGGCAAGGGCAAGGCGCTGTTTACATCAAAAGAGATGCCGGGGCTGATTCCGGATGCGCTGGTGGCGCGTAGCGAGTCGATCAAGACCAAACGTCAGGATTTAATCGGCATGGTGCGCGCCTGGTACGACACGGAAAAATTCATACGTGAAAACCCTCAGGAAGCAGTGAAGATCATGTCCAAAGTGGTCGGGCTGAGTGCGGATGAATACACAGTGTTTCTGCCGGGGACACGCTTCTTTGGCCAAAAGGAAAATCTGCAAGCCTTTGATGCGGGCAACGCTGAGTCGTTGCTGAAAGTCGCGCCCACCATAGAAAAATTCTTGCGTGATCATAAGCTGCTGGAAGGTACGCTGGATGTCACGAAAGGCTTGGACGCGTCGCTGATAAAAGAAGTGGCTGGAATCAAGTAATTCTCAGAGAGGGATGCCATGCCAGACACGCCACACAGTGCCGCGCCACGCCGTGCGCCGTTATGGGCGGTGCGCGGTGAAATGAGTCGCAAGACGCATGTGATATTTGCGGTGCTTGGATTCTGTGCGGTGTTGGTCGTGTGGTTTGGATTGGCGGAGAGTGGTTGGTTCAGCAAGGTATTTTTGCCTGCGCCGCAGGATGTGGCGCAACGATTTTACACCTGGCTGGCGGAAGATGACCTTCTCAAGGATGTGTCGATCAGCATTTATCGCGTGATGGGCGGCTTTATGCTGGCGGTGATCGTGGCATTGCCGCTGGGGTTGATGATTGGCACATTTCGACCAATCCAGGCATTTTTCGAACCGGTGATTGAGTTTGCGCGCTACTTGCCGGCAGTGGCTTTTGTGCCGCTGGTGATGCTATGGGTGGGAATCGATGAAGGTTCCAAGATTGCAATTATCTGGATCGGCACTTTTTTTCAAATGGTGTTAATGATCTCGGAAGATGTGCGGCGGGTGCCCAAGGCGCAGATAGAAGCGGCACAAACCATGGGCGCCACACGCGAGGAAGTCATTACCAAGGTGATACTAAAATCTGCCATGCCCTCTATCATGGACAGTTTGCGCATCACCATGGGCTGGGCCTGGACTTATCTGGTGGTGGCAGAATTGGTCGCAGCAAATTCCGGTTTAGGTTATGCCATTTTGAAAGCACAACGCTTTTTGCAGACGGACAAGATTTTTGTCGGCATTCTTTTGATCGGATTAATTGGGCTGGTGATGGACCAGTTATTTAGATGGGTGCATCGGCGCCGTTTCCCCTGGTTACATGCTTAAGCTTGAGATCAGGCAGGGATCAAAAATTTTCCATGCAGGGAAAATCACGCTGCATGCGTTGCAGGATATAAATTTATCAATCCATGAAAATGAATTTGTAACGCTGGTGGGGGCGTCAGGGTGTGGCAAGTCGACGCTGTTGCGCATTATCGGTGGACTGGAAAATTTCACGGCCGGTGATGTTAGCGTTAATGCGGCGCCAGTGACTGGTCCAGGCCTGGATCGTGCCATGGTATTTCAGGATTATAGTGTGTATCCGTGGCTGACGGTGGCAGAAAACATCCGTTTTTGCCGTGAACTTAAAGCACACCAGCAGGATAATAGTTTACGCGCCACCTATCATGCGATTGGCCGTGCTCATGCATTGCTGGAATTGATGGGGCTGGATAATGTCAAAAATGCCTATCCCAACCAGTTATCGGGCGGTATGCGCCAGCGTGTGGCGATTGCCCGGGCGTTAATGCCCGCACCCGAAATATTGTTGATGGACGAACCGTTTGGCGCGCTGGATGCGCAGACCCGCGAAGTGATGCATGGGTTGATATTACATCTCTTCACGCAGGAGCGTAGCACCATTGTGTTTGTTACGCATGATGTGGAAGAGGCCATTTATCTGGCCAATCGTGTTGTGGTTATGGCTCCGCAGCCGGGGCGTATCGACAGCATTTACAACGTGCCCTTACCGCCCGCCGGGCAGCGTCATCTTGACATGAAACTTGCGCCGGAATTTTTATCGCTAAAGAAAGAGATATTGCAGCGCATTCGCGCCACAGCACGGGTTCATACAGATGCGGGCCTGTTGGATAAATTAACCAAACAGCATCACCACGACAATGAAGAGGGCCGTTCGTTATGAAATTACATAGACACCGAAATATCAAAGCTTCCGTATTCAACCAGACGCGGCGCCATCATCATCCCTCGTTTGACAAAACCCAGTTGCAGGGTTGGAAAATGATGCACAAGGAAGCCGAACTGCCGCATGACAAATGGGATGAAGAAGAGAAGCGTTGCCTTGAATTAGGGCTACAGGGTGCGGATAGCATCCAGGATAAATCCATCCCCACGTTTGCGCGTGGCGAGTTGCCACACTTTGCGGGCATCAACACTTTCATGAAAGCGCCGTATATTGAAGATGTGAGAAAAGTGGGCACCTATGATGTGGCGGTGATGGGCGTGCCTTTTGATGGTGGCACGACGTATCGTCCCGGCACGCGCTTTGGGCCGCAAGGCATACGCCGCATCTCGGCGCTCTATACACCTTATAATTATGAAATTGGCTGTGACCTGCGTGAGCAGATGAGCATGTGCGATATCGGCGATGTGTTTACCATTCCCGCCAATCTTGAAAAAACCTTTGACCAGATTTCCAAAGCCACCGCGCATGTATTTGCCAGCGGCGCCATGCCGGTGATTCTGGGCGGTGACCATTCCATCGGTTTTCCTACACTGCGCGGCATTGCCAGCCAGACCGACAAGAAGATCGGTATAGTGCATTTTGACCGCCACGCCGACATTCAGGAAAAAGACCTGGATGAGCGCATGCACACTACGCCGTGGTTTCACGCCACTAATCTGCCGAATGTGCCAGCCACCAATCTGGTGCAGGTGGGCATTGGTGGCTGGCAGGTGCCGCGTCAGGCGGTGAAGGAAGCACGCAAGCGCAACACCACCATCATTACCATGAATGATGTAGAACGACTGGGGCTGGACAAGGTTGCGGAAATCGCGCTTGAAATCGCCTGGAAAGATGCGGATGCCGTATATCTGAGTTTTGATATTGACTGCGTTGACGCAGGTTTTGTGCCCGGCACGGGTTGGCCGGAACCGGGTGGATTTTTACCGCGCGAGATTCTTTATTTGCTGCAACTGGTGGCTCGGGAAGGGCTGTGCGGCATGGAAGTAGTGGAAGTATCGCCGCCGTATGATGTGTCTGACATTACCTCGTTGATGGCGACCCGGGCCATTGTTGATGTGCTGGGCACTATCGTCGCACACGGCAAGATGGGATCGCATCGACACATGATTCGTGGCTGGGGCGGCTGATTATCAGAATAACGCACCATTATAGGGCATAACATGATCTGCCATGGTGCGCGCTCTGCTATGAACCCATGTCATTATATGATAATGCATTGTATTTTATAAACTTTACGCCAAGGCATGGTTTGTGCAAACACTTTTGATGTACAAGCTTGGTGTATGCCCGGTGAGCCGTTTTTAACTATCAATAATTTATATGGGAGAACTTCAAATGCAGGTGAAACATAAAGTATCAAAGCTGGGATGTGCCATCGCGCTGGTGGCAGGTATCGCAATGGTGCCTAATGCCTATGCGGATATGACAGGTAATGTCGGTGTGTTTTCAAAATATATTTTGCGGGGTATGACATTCCCGGCGCCAGGCGCATCAGAAAATGATGGCGCGGCGGTGCAGGGCGGATTGGACTATAGCCACGCCAGCGGTTTTTATGCAGGTTACTGGGGATCTAGCTTAGGCTACGGCAGTGATGCCAACACCGGTTTTGAAAATAATTTTTACGGCGGTTTCGGCGGTAAAGCAGGGAATATAGGCTATTCGATAGGTTTGATTCAGTACTACTACCTGAACGTTGACGATTCTAATGGCCTGGAAGTAGATGCCAGCCTCAGCTTTGGCCCTGTAAAGGGACGTATGCAATATCTTACCAATGATGTCGCGTGGGGCAATGCGGGTGATATTTATTGGACATTAGGCTATTCCACCAAGTTGCCTAAAGACTTCTCGTTTGGGGCGACACTGGGCCATTACACCTATGACGATTCAAACGGCAAATATATTTCCGCCGCTGCCACTCGTGGCACTTCGGCTTTCCGTCACCTTGATCTCAGCTTGTCGCACCCAATTGGCGCCACGGGCGCCGACATGAGCATCACTTATGTTAAAGGCGGCGAAATGCGCGATGGCACAGATCTGAAAGATGGCATTGTGTTCGGTATCAAGTATGGATTTAATATTTAAGCGGACTACACGCTTTTTCTAATAGAAGGAATAGGCTGGCGCAAGGAAGCGCCACTTTGCTGGGCGCCACGTTAACCATTTGATAAATATATAGAAAATTTTAGGCGTAGCGGGGTGTAGAATTGTTGCACGGTCGGTGTGCCGACTATTTCTCCCTGTTCTCCCAATTTAAATCCTAATAAGGGTTTTTTTACCTACCCATTCCGCAGTAAAATATCTTCCTACCTCAGCGCGTCAATACAATTATAGTTGTAGTCTCCGTTTTTTCAATGAAAATACCAGTTTCCAAAGGAATGTCCCCATCGTGAATGTCCCGTCGCATCATTTTTCTTTTATCCCACTGTTTAAAATTATGAGTGTCTGGTTGTTGTTGGCGGCGGCATGCGCCAGTGCCTGGGCGGCTCCCACTCCCGTGCCCGCCGCCCCGCCCATCGCCGCGCGCGGTTACATCCTGCAAGACTTCCAGAGCGGCGCGGTGCTGGCAGCCCTGAACGCCGACCAGCGCCTGGAACCAGCCAGCCTCACCAAATTAATGACCGCCTATCTGGTATTCGATGAGCTGCGCTCGGGTAAGATCAAGATGAGCGACAAGGTCACTATCAGCGAAACCGCGTGGCGCATGGAAGGCTCGCGTACCTTTGTGCAGGTGGGCACCCAGGTGTCGGTGGAAGATCTGTTGAAAGGCATGATTGTGCAATCCGGTAATGATGCCACCGTAGCTTTGGCCGAGCATGTGGCGGGCACAGAAACGGTATTTGCCACCATGATGAACCATCGCGCCAAACAATTGGGTATGGCCAACAGCCGCTTCGAAAATAGCGCGGGCATGCCCGCGCCGCAGCATTACACCACGGCGCGGGATCTGGCCACCTTAACGCGCGCGTTGATTCATGAGTTTCCGCAATATTACCAGCTCTATTCGCTGCGGGAATTCGCATTTAATGGCATTACGCAGCCTAACCGCAATCTGCTGTTGGATCGCGATCCGACGGTGGATGGCGTGAAAACCGGCCATACCGAATCGGCGGGATTTTGTCTGGTATCTTCGGCGTTGCGTGATGGCATGCGGCTGATTGCCGTGGTGTTAGGCGCCACCAGTGAAAATGCCCGCGCCAATGAGAGCCAGACTTTATTGAATTATGGCTTTCGTTTTTACGAAACACATCGATTATATGCAGCAAAAAAACCACTTTCCACGGTGCGTGTCTGGAAGGGCGAAGAAGAAAATCTGACATTGGGATTAAGCAAAGATCTTTACTTAACCATTCCTCGCGGACAATATAAAAGTCTGGCAGCGTCCATGAGTGTCTATCCGCAAATTATGGCTCCCGTTGCGCAAGGGCAAACTTATGGTACAGTCAAAGTAATGCTCGCAGGCAAAGAAGTCGCCAAACAGCCGTTAGTCGCCCTCCAGGCGGTTAAGGAAGGGGGCATATGGCGGCGCTTTGTGGACTGGGGGCTGCTGTTGCTGGAGTAGCGGTACCTTTCGGGTACATCTATAAACTCGCTGAGATAAAATCGGAGACCTGTATGTCTGAACATACCCCCATCGTCTACCTGCATGGTACCTTCATGCCTATCGACCAGGCCCATGTGCCGGTGCTGGATCGTGGCTTTATTTTTGGCGATGGCGTGTATGAGGTCATACCGGTTTATTCGCGGCGGCCGTTTCGCTTGCAGGAACATCTGCGGCGTTTGCAGCACAGCCTCGACGGCATTCGCCTCAAAAATCCGCACACCGATGCGGAATGGACCGATTTGATTACGCATCTCATCGCGCGCAATGACGGCGACGACCAATCTGTCTATATGCAAATCACACGCGGTGTGGCAAAGCGCGATCATGCTTTTCCGCCCGGCATTAAACCCACTATTTTCATGATGAGCAGCCCGATGACGGTGCCCGTAGCGGAATTGCGCGCCACGGGTGTGAGCGCCATTACGGCGGTAGATAATCGCTGGCTACGTTGCGACATCAAAGCCACGTCGCTGTTGCCCAACGTTTTGTTACGCCAACTGGCAGTTGATGCTGGTGCTGTAGAGGTGGTGTTGCTGCGCGAGTTGGCCAATCCCTCCGGCTGTTTTCTTACTGAAGGCGCGGCCAGCAATATTTTTGTGGTGCACAACGGCACGTTGCTCGCGCCGCCCAAAGACCATCTCATGCTGCCTGGCATTACCTATGATGTCGTCATAGAATTGGCCGTCGCAAACAATATACGTTGCGAAGTGCGGCTGGTTTCCGAACACGAAGTACGCACCGCGCAGGAACTATGGCAAACATCCTCGTTACGCGAAGTGCTGCCCATCACAGTGCTTGATGGCAAACCCGTCGGCGACGGTACGCCGGGGCCACTGTTCAAAAAAATGTATGCGCTTTATCAGGACTACAAGCAAGCCGTGCGTGTGGGGAGAGCGGAGCGAGGGGTCGGGTAATCCTGATGTCGCATAAAGATCCGATGACCACCGAGCCGGAATCCCTGCTGGTATTCCCCTGTGAGTTTCCCATCAAAGCGATGGGGAAATCCAGCATCGCTTTTGAAGCGCAAGTCATCGACATTATGCGCCGCCACGTACCTGATCTGGACGAAACCACCATCACCCGCCGCCCCAGTCAAGGCGGTAATTATCTGGCGATTACTGTCACCATACAGGCCACCAGCCGCGCCCAGCTTGATGCCATTTATCAGGACTTGACGGCGTGCAAGGACGTTGTAATGGCGCTGTAAGTGACCCCCTCTCACGCGCGTGGGAGAGGGGGTGCGAGTTATTGCAGCAGCGCCGGTATTTCTTTTGCCAACGCGTTTTTTTCACCCACCATGCTACCTGTAACGGCAAACCCGCGCAGCTTGCTTTGCGCATCGAAAAACAGCGCACGCACTCCACCTTCGGGCGTTTCAATGCGCCATTCGCCAGCAATGCCCAGCGGTGGCGGTGACACCACCACCGGATGCGCAGGCGTTTTTATGACGACCGGCATGGCAGGATACACCACAGGCGTAGGTTGACCGGCGAGAGTTTTGGCCAGCGCGCGCGCCGCGTTCATCAGTGGCATTACATACAACAACACCAGCCCGTCTACTTCTGCGCAATCACCCAGCGCATACACATCCGGCGCGCTGGCGGCGAGCAGGCGATTTACCACAATGCCGTGATGCACTTGCAGGCCAGCGGCTTGCGCAAGTGCAGTGCGCGAGCGCAGACCCACGCACGATAGTACCGCATCGGTTTCCAGCGTGGAGCCGTCCGAGAGGGTCAGGCGATAAGCGTTATCTGCGCCGCACATGGATGTGCAAGTGCCGGGGGCGCAGGATGCGCAGGAGCGGCCGCCGTGATTTACATGGGTTACGGTTTTTTCCAGGTGCCAGTTTACGCCCAAATCCGTTAACCCTTGTTGCAATGCACGCCCGGCGGTTTCTGGCAACAAACGCTCCAGCGGTGCTTTGCTGGGCGCGATAACATCCACCGTCATACCGGCATTGCGCAAGTCATTAGCGAACTCGCAACCAATCAGTCCCGCGCCGATAATCGCTACGTTTTTAGCGCCCGAAATAATCTGACGAAAGCGCGTGTAATCCGCAAGATCGTTGATCGACATCACCGCGTCTGCGGCATCGCCTTGCATCGGTAGCCGGATCACATCGGCACCCAGCGCCAACACCAGTCTGGCGTAGTGAATATCTTTGCCATTCACCGTCAGCGTGTGCTGTGCCGTGTCGATAGCAGTGACGCGGGCATGGGTATCAATAACAGCGTTTAACTGCACAGACATCTGCACCGCATCCGCAGTCGCCAGTTGCTCGGGCTGCTTGCCGCTGGTGAGCGCGTTGGACAGCATTGGCTTCGGGTAAGCGCGCCCATCATCCGCCGTAATGATGCGCAGCGGCGTGTCCTTGTCGAGCTTGCGAAATTCACGCGCCAGCGAATAGCCCGCCAGGCCGCTGCCGATAATGATGATGGGGTGCATAGTCTCTCCAATCCACAAAATTACGCGATTTTTATCATTTCAAAATCAGCTTTTTCTACGCCACAATCCGGGCAGGCCCAGTTGTCGGGAATATCCGTCCAGCGGGTGCCAGCGGCAATACCATCCTCTGGCATGCCGACACTTTCGTCATAGATAAAACCGCATACGATACATTGCCATTTTTGCATAACTTGCTCCTTAAATGTTGGGTGATAGTGTTCTAAGTTTAATTTAATGAAACGCTGATTAGGCCCGGATGTGTCATTTCGACCAACGGGAGAAATCTTTTAAGATCTCTCAAAGTTCTCTCACCCTCGTTCGAGACTCGAGACAAGGATTTCTCGCTTCGCTCGAAATGACAACTTAATCAATATCTCTCTGGAGGCCGCACGTTCTACCCGCGCACCTTGGCCAGTGTTGCACGATAATGGTTCGCATGGCGCTCTTCAACCTTGGCCAATGCCGCAAAGCGTTTCGCCGCTTTTTCCAAAGTGGCTTTGAAGCGCTGCGCGTGGTCGATGGACTCGGCAATCTGCCCATCAAATTCACGTACCGCCGCCGCATCGTTTTCCTGCATCGCCAGGTGGCGGAAGTTCGGATACATTTCAGTGTATTCGTAAGTTTCACCGGCAATCGCCATCTCCAGGCAACGTGCGGCGCTCATCTGGTCTTTAGGGTAAAGCAAATCAAGATGACCAAAGGCATGCTGCACTTCCTGCGCCGCCGTGTCTTCAAAGACCTTGGCGCTGGCTTCATCGCCCTGTGCGCGGCAAATGTTGGCGAAGTACAAATATTTGATATGCGCCATCGACTCGCCGGCAAAGGCAGATTCGAGATTTTTAATGGTAATGGAATCGCTGTTTTTCATGGCCGATGTTCTCCTTGGTAATGGTGGTTTTCAACGTGTGGTATTAGCCACATGGAGCCCATCATAGGCGGAGAGTAGCGATAGGTCTAATTGATTGTAAATATAACATCAATAGTTTTTAACTATCTTGTTAGGGGGCCAAATGCGTAATGCCCGCGCTATCAAATTCAAGAATGACCTGCCGCAAAACCGCCACGGTTTCCGGGCGTGTATAACTCTTGCGCCACGCCAGCGCTACGCGGCGGCTCGGAACAGGTTTTATCAGCGGGCGTATTGTCAGCATCTTGTCATGGTGTTTGCCGCCCACGGACGTGCTGGGCAGCACCGTAATGCCCGCGCCGGAAGCTACCATCAGGCGAATTGTTTCCAAGGAGCTGCCTTCCAGTGTTTTTTGCAGGCTGTCGGTGCTGCGATTGCACGCGGGGCAGGCACGCAACACCTGATCACGAAAGCAGTGCCCCGCGCCCAATAGCAACACCGCTTCGTTGGCAAGATCAGCCGGTTGCAGCGCGGTTTTTTTGCTTAAAGGATGTCCTTTGGGCAAAGCCACTACGAAAGATTCATCGTACAGTGGCTGCGTGACAATGCCCGGCTCATCAAATGGCAATGCGATAATAATCACATCCAGATCCCCTTGCTGCAAACGCTGCGACAACACCGCCGTATAATTTTCATCAATCACCAAGGGCATGTGCGGCGCGCGTTTACGCAGCAGTGGAATCAACTGCGGCAGCAAATACGGTGCGATCGTGTAGATAGCCCCCAGACGCAACGTGCCCACCAGCGGGTCTTTTCCTTGTTTGGCAATCTGCTTGATTGCCCCCGCCTCATCCAGCGTGCGCATCGCCTGGGCGATGATGCGTTCACCCATTGCCGTCACCGTGACCTCGCTCGCGCCGCGCTCAAACAACGTCACGCCCAGTTCATCTTCCAGCTTGCGCACCGCCACGCTTAAAGTCGGTTGGCTCACAAAACACGCTTCTGCCGCACGCCCAAAATGGCGCTCGCGGGCTACGGCGACGATATAACGCAATTCGCTAAGGGTCATGGAAAAATCTCTGCAAAGATCAATGATCTGCCGTCTATTTTAATCAAATATTATTTATTTATTAATGACTTGTGGAATCTAAAGAAAAATAATCAGGCGTCGATACAGTTGAATGGAAAATAGCGAAAACAGCTATTCCCGCGTCAACAGTATAGGCGTATAGGAGGCGTTTTAAAATGGAAACTATCACTACACCAACCACCTTGGTTGAAACCCGGCAACCGCGTTTATTTCCGGCAAAGTTGCGTGCGGCGTTAATTCATATAGGCATTAGCGCCATCATTTTTCTGGTTTTTCTCTACCTGATTTTAATCGAGTGGTATCCGCCACCCTTTTTTACCACCGATGGCGGCTGGAACGGTGTTTTGATCATTGTGCTGGTTGACATCGTGCTCGGCCCCACACTTACCTTCATTATTTTCAACCCACGCAAATCCAGAAAAGAAATCCTGCTTGATCTGTCTATAGTTGCCGTGGTTCAGCTAGGTGCGCTTGCCTGGGGCGGATACACCGTGTACAACCAGCGCCCGGTCGCGGTGGTCGAGTGGGAGGGCGTGCTCAAACCCCTCACCGCAGAACCTTTATACGCGCAAGAAAAAACCTTGGCTGACTTACAGCAGTTTGGTGTTGGCCCAAGACCCATCATTCGCGCTGAACCACCCAAGACGAAAGACGAAATAGGCACAATGATGGAGCTAGCCTTTAACAAAGGCATCGGCGAAACCCAGCAGTTCTGGATGTTTCGTTCCTTCGAAGGCTCTTTGGTCGAGATCAGGAAAAGGGCGCTGGACATCACCGCTGTAACAAAAGCCAATGCCGAAATTAATGCTGAACTGGATAAATTTTTGCAGAAAAATAGCGGTAAAAAAGCTGAAGATTTTTTCTATCTGAAGTTCGCTGGGCGTTACAAAGATGCGATTTTTATGTTTGATACGGCAGGTGATCTGGTGGGCACCCTGACGTGGGGTGCGCCGGAGCGGTTGCCGTAAAGGCGAGCGCTAAGTGGCGGGGATTATGTGGATCAATCCTATGTATGCCAGGAAAAAGCCGACCGATGGCATTTCGATAAACATGCAATCCTAAACTTGTCTACGCGATAGACGTCATTTCCGACCACAAAATCCAGTGGCCTTGTCAAAAAGCGCATCAGTAATTCCTTGAGTAATGGGAGCCATTGTGGGAAGAGCGCCAGACGAAAGTTACCAACAAATTTACCGCGCCAATGCGGAGTATGCCCAAACACGTTCGAGTAGGCGCAACATTCGCAAAATCTCTTGAGCCAGGTCAGGTCGAAGGGTATAGTTATCGGTTACAACGAGGGTTAAGTGAATTTGCGGCAAGAAAAACATGTCCAGCTACGAATACGCTATCACTGATTTTCAATATATTGCAGCGGGTGCCGCAATTCTTGCCAGCGGTGGGGGCGGTAGCTATCGCGACGCCGTCAGCGTGCTTGCGGAGTTGGCTAATAGCGGCTGGAGTGGCGCCGTGCAGGTCAAAGATTACGACGGCGCGACAAATTGCTGCGTGCTGGCGTTGATGGGTTCGCCTGATGCCGCTGACAATTTGACGTTGGCAGATATTGAATATTCCATAACTAACACGATCAATCTTTACCAGGCCTCGACAGGCTCAACACTTGGTTGCGTGATCCCGGTCGAAATCGGGGCAATAAATTCCATCGTACCGCTCATCGCAGCATTGTTGCCCAACAATGGCATTCAATGGGTCGTCAATGGTGACGGCGCCGGGCGCGCCGTGCCAGAGCTGCCGCAAACCACATACAGTGGCAGCGCCACGCTGGCCGCAAGTCCGTGCGCATTGGCTAACGATGCCAGCGAGATTGTGGCCGTGCAGTCCGCCACGCTCACTGCATCGACTGCGGCCCAGATCGAAACGCTGGCTGGCGGTATCGTTTCCGCTTTCGGCAGCATCGTAGGGATTGCGTTGTGGCCTTCCACCGCGGGCAATGGTTACGCGTTGACGGGCAGCTACATTGCCGGTACTCTGGCGCAGGCATGGGCGCTGGGCCAATACTTGTTACTTGCTTCTGATCCACCCACCACGGCTGATGTCGCAGCACAGATTGTCGCACTGACTGGCCGTGGGGCTACGCCTACGCTCACCAATTTCTACATCACCGCCGTTACGCAATCGACCACCAGCGCATCGCTTGATGCCGGCATAATTCGCCTGGACAACACGCCGGATCAGGCCGACAGTACGGAAACGCACTACATCTATAACCTGAATGAAAATCTCATCATGTATTCGAGCCTGGGCAGCGTACCTGACATTATAGCGCCGGATTCAATCTGCTACTATTCCGAAAGCACGGGCCGCGGTTTCTCCAATGCCAGCGACGATCTGGCGACATATTTCGATGCGAACTCAGGCAAGAGCACAGGCCTGACTGTTAGTGTTATCAAGGTCGAGGCGGCTGTAGAATTCTATCAGTCTACTGGTGTTGTCGCATCGTTCGCCAGCCTGCTGCGCAACATCGGCTATGCCGGCGCGCTGCCTTATTCTACGTGAGATGCCGAGATGAATGAACGAGACATTAATCAAGATCGCCTGGAGCTTGCCCTGGAAGCAGCCGGTCTTGATCTGTGGGAAAATGATTTAGTAGCCGGTGATGTCACTCGCAAGGCGATCAAGATTTTTGCGGAACTGGGTTATAGCGAACAGGAAGCCGTCTGCTATGTTGATGATATCTTCACGATCGTCCACCCCGATGACATCCCGGTGCTCAAAGCTGCCATCAACGACCACTTGACAGGCGTTACCGCACAATACCGTTGTGAATTCAGGATACGCGCTAAATCCGGTGCATGGGTCTGGTATGCCAACTACGGCAAAATCATGGATCGTGATGGCAGTAATCGCGGCCAGCGTTTTATCGGCGTAACTTTCAATATAGACGACAGAAAATGCAAGGAAGACGAGCTGGAGCGCATCAACCGCAAGCTTGCCGAACAGAACGTATTGCTTGAGAATATGAACGCCATGCTGCAATCACTGGCGACAAGTGACCCGCTCACCGGGCTTGCCAACCGGCGCAAGTTGATGGAAGTGGGCGCCAGTGAAGTTCAGCGGGCCATACGCCTTGGCCACCCCCTGTCGCTGCTGATTGTGGATATCGATCTCTTCAAGCAGGTGAATGACACGTGGGGTCACTTGAGTGGCGACATGATAATCTGCGCCGTAGCCGATGCATGTGTGCAATACGTCCGCAGTAATGTCGATATTGTCGGGCGCATCGGCGGCGAAGAGTTTGCCATCATCCTGCCGCAGGCTGACCATGCGATTGCCACTGGTTTGGCTAAACGCCTGTGCGAAGCTGTGGCGGCGCTGCGGGTGGTAGTCAGCGACACCGTAATTCTGTCCTGCACGATCAGCATTGGCATAGCCACGTTAACCGCATCCTGTACCTCGTTCAAACATTTGTTGATCAATGCCGACAAGGCGCTTTATCTGGCAAAAAATTCCGGGAGGAATTGTGTGCGGGGCGAGACCGCATGATGGTATGTAAGGCGCGCGTAGCCAACAATCCCGTCACCCATGACTAATCCTTCCCGCACATCGCAAGACGCCGCGTTGGCCGCAACCCTGGCGCGTGGCTTGGAGCGAATGGCATTGCCATTGTCCGCTACCGTGCAGGAAAAGTTGCTGGCCTATGTGGGGTTGCTTGCCAAATGGAACCGCGTCTACAACCTCACAGCGGTGCGTGATCCCGCCGAGATGGTGACACGTCACCTGCTCGACAGCCTGTCCGTGAGTCCACACCTGCGCGAGCTGCGCGTGCTGGATGTGGGCAGCGGTGCGGGCTTGCCGGGCATTCCCCTGGCGTTGGCCAAGCCCGACTGGCAGTTTGTGCTGCTTGACAGCAATCGCAAAAAAACCCGTTTTATTACCCAGTCGTGTATTGAGTTGGGGTTAACCAATGTCAGCGTAGAAGCCAGTAGAATCGAAGATTATCACCCGCAAGTTCTGTTCGATAGCGTCATTTCTCGGGCGTTTTCCGAATTGTCGACGATGCTCACCGCCACTGGCCGTTTGTGCAAGCCCGATGGGGTCATGCTGGCGATGAAGGGCGAATACCCTGCCGCAGAGCTGGCAGGTGTGCCGCCGGGTTTTGTGGTGCAGGGTGTGGAGGTTTTACAGGTGCCGGGACTGGACGCGCAACGGCATGTGGTGCGCGTTGCATTACAGGCGTAGAATGGCGCGCATGGGCAAAATTATCGCGATAGCAAATCAAAAAGGCGGGGTCGGCAAGACAACCACCAGCGTCAATCTTGCGGCCTCCCTGGCGGCGACCAAGCGCCGCGTGTTGCTGGTGGATCTTGATCCGCAGGGTAACGCTACGATGGGCAGCGGCGTCGATAAAAAGACCTTGAGCTATTCCAGTTACGACCTGCTGCTGGGCGAGCGCGGCATGGCCGCCGTCACCGTTGACGCACCGCATGCCGGGTATTCCCTGGTGCCGTCCAACGCTGACCTTACGGCGGCGGAAGTGCGGCTTATGTCCCTGCCGCAGCGCGAACAGCGCTTGCGCCAGGCGCTGGAACCGATGTTGGACACTTATGATTACATCTTGATTGACTGCCCGCCGTCACTGAACATGTTGACAGTCAACGCGCTGGTGGCGGCGCGTTCGGTGATCATCCCCATGCAGTGCGAATATTACGCGCTGGAGGGGCTCTCGGATCTGCTCGAAACCATCGAGCAGATCCGCGCCACACTCAACCCGCAACTCAAGATCGAAGGCCTGCTGCGTACCATGTATGACCCGCGCAACAACCTCGCCAGCGAAGTGTCGGAGCAGCTCACCCAGCACTTTGGCGACGCGCTCTACCGCACCGTGATTCCGCGCAACGTGCGCCTCGCCGAAGCGCCGAGTCATGGTATGCCGGTATTACTGTATGATAAAACTTCACGCGGCGCGCTGGCTTACCTGGCGTTAGCCGGGGAAATGCTGCGGCGCGAAGCGCTGGCCAGCGCTTGAATATAATTCCATTTCTAATTTACTTATAGTGTCTTTACCCCCTCTGCCCGCTTTGCGGGGAGAGCGTAGCGAGGGGGGGCAAAGCCGCTGGGGAGAGGGTAACAGTGACAATCAAAAAACGCGGCCTGGGCAGAGGGTTGGGCGCCCTGCTTGGCGACATCTCGTCCTCTCTTGCAGCCTCCGGCGCGCAGGCGGACGAGTTGCGCCAGTTGCCGGTAGACCTGATCCAGCGCGGCAAATACCAGCCGCGTATCGACATGCGCACTGAAAGCCTCGAAGACCTTGCCAGCTCCATCCGCGCCCAGGGCGTGGTGCAGCCCATCGTGGTGCGCCTGCTGCCGCCCGCGCCAGGGCGTGATACAGCGCTGGCGTCGCGCCGCTATGAAATCATTGCTGGCGAACGCCGCTGGCGCGCCGCCCAACTGGCGGGTCTGCAAGACATCCCCGCCATCGTGCGTGACGTGCCCGACTCTGCCGCCATCGCCATGGCGCTTATCGAAAACATCCAGCGCGAAAACCTCAGTCCCATGGAAGAGGCCAACGCCCTGCAACGCTTGATCGACGAATTTCAAATGACCCACCAGGACGCCGCCGACGCCGTAGGCCGCTCGCGCGCCGCTGTGACCAACCTGCTGCGGCTGCTCGGCCTGGCCGAAGACGTAAAGCGCATGGTTGAGCACGGCGACCTGGAAATGGGCCATGCCCGCGCGCTGCTCGGACTGGAAGGCGCCGCCCAGAGCGCGGCGGCGCGGCAAGTGGTGGCGCAAAAGCTGTCGGTGCGCGAAACTGAGCAATTAGTACGCCGTATGCAGCAAGCGGCGGCAGCAAGTGCCGCGCCGGACAAGCCAAAAACCGCGCCAGACCCCAATATCCGCAATTTACAGGAAAATTTGTCGACAAAAATAGGCGCGAAGGTTGATATACAGTACACTGCGCGTGGCAAGGGCAAGCTGGTGATCCATTACAACAGCCTCGACGAGCTGGATGGCATTTTAGAGCATATCAAGTAAACCCCTCCTGTTAGGGTGGGTAATCTCGCCGTGCAGGGATGCACAAGTGTCGCCAGAGGCAGGATGCCGGAAGCGACCGTCGTGAAGGGTTCCGCAAGTGCCGCCAGAGGGTCGCTCCAAAGCATCCTGCGTTCGCAACACTCGCCCATCCATGGACAGCGCAGGATGCCGGAAGCGACAAAAAGTCGCGGTTTTTCGTTGCTTAGGGTTGTAGTGGCCCCGCGCGTAGTGTTAGAATGCCGCCCGTCTTTTTCCCGATTTGTTCTGGTGTTTCCTGATGCTGCATGCGCATGAAATCGCTCAGCCTGTAAGTGTTGGGATTCGCATGGCGGCTGAATATCCTTGGGGCGTGTGAGATGCTGAGCGGGTGGATTAAGTGGAATAGCGCGGATGCTTGCGTCAGTGGTCTGGATGCGCACAGCTTTTCCCTCGGCTGAAAGGCCGAAATTCCCTGCTCGGCGAATCTTGTTGCTGCAGGCTGCTGTGGTGGTGTTTGGTGGGTTGCTGGCCTATGGCTTTTTTGGTGGCCGCAGCGCGGCATTGGCGGCGCTGTACGGTGGCTTGATAGCCATGCTGAACGCTGGTTTGCTGCTGTGGCGGATGCGCTTCGCGCAACACCGTGCAGAGATGCGGCAGGATGCCGGAGGCGACCGCCGTGCAGGTGACAATGCGCAGCAGGATTTGCGCCTGATTTACCGCACGGGCTTCGAGCGCCTGCTCCTGGCGGGAGTGCTGCTGGCGCTGGGCATGGGGCCGCTGAAGCTGGATCCGCTCGCGGTGGTGGCGGGCTTTGTGCTGGGGCAATGTGCCTGGCTGGCTGCCGTTGCAACTGGCGGAGTCGGACGAGTTAAAGGCTAAATTATATTTATGACCAAATTAAAATTATATTAAGAGTAGCCTTATGTCGACTGAAGCACTCACATCTTCTGAATATATCAAGCATCACCTGCAAAATCTCACCTATGGCAAATTGCCGGACGGCAACTGGGGGCTTGCCCATAGCGCCGAGGAAGCCAAGGAAATGGGGTTTTGGGCGATCAACCTTGATACCCTGGGGGTATCGGTGGTGCTGGGAGTGGTGTTCCTTTTTCTGTTCCGCACGGCGGCAAAGTACGCCAACGCGGGCATCCCGGGTGGCTTGCAGAACTTCGCCGAATGGATAGTCGAGTTCATCGACACCAGCGTGCGCGGCTCCTTTTCCGGCAGGAATCCGTTGGTAGCGCCGTTGGCGCTGACGATTTTTGCCTGGATACTCTTGATGAACCTGATGGATCTGCTGCCGATCGACTGGATCCCCCAGCTTGCGCACATGGCCGGGCTGCCATTCTTCAAGGTAGTGCCGACTACCGACCCGAACACCACGTTTGGCATGGCCCTCTCAGTATTCTTCCTGGTGGTTTACTACAGTATCAAGATGAAAGGTATCGGCGGCTTTGTGGGTGAGCTGACCCTGCAACCGTTCGGCAAGTTCGGCCTGCCTGCCAACATCTTTCTGGAGGGCGTCAACCTGATCGCCAAACCGGTATCCCTGGCGCTGCGTCTTTTCGGCAACATGTATGCGGGCGAAATGATCTTCATCCTGATTGCACTGATGTTCGGCGGCGGGATTGGTGTCGGCCTGTTCGGTGGTGTGTTGCAGTGGAGCTGGGCTGTGTTTCACATCCTTATTGTGATTCTGCAGGCGTTCATTTTCATGACCCTGACCATTGTCTACCTGGACATGGCGCACCAGGAACACCATTAGCCACAGCGCGCCAGGGGCGCTATTAATCACAACTTAACTTTAATCACTTTAACACTTAGAGGAATAGCAAATGGAAATGACGCAAGCTGTATTATATATCGCCGGTGCCCTGATGATGGGTCTGGGCGCGCTCGGCGCCTCGATCGGTATCGGCATTCTCGGTGGCCGTTTTCTGGAAGGCGCCGCCCGTCAGCCTGAGTTGATCCCGATGCTGCGCACCCAGTTTTTTATTGTCATGGGTCTGGTTGACGCCGTGCCGATGATTGCTGTTGGTCTGGCCATGTATGTGCTGTTTGCAGTGGCTGGCTAAGTCGTCAAGCATGAATAACTTGACTCTTGGTTGTTCCAATTCGGAACGAAGATTGGCGCTTACCGTAGAAAGGTTCTGACATGAATATCAATGCTACCCTGATCGGGCAGTCCATCACGTTTTTCGTGTTTGTCTGGTTCTGCATGAAGTATGTGTGGCCACCCATCATGAGCGCGCTGGGTGAGCGCAAGAAACTTATCGCCGATGGCCTGGCCGCTGGCGAGCGTGGCAAGCACGAGTTGGAGCTTGCCGAAAAGCGTGCCAAGGAAGATTTGCAAACCGCCAAAGCAAAGGCCGCCGAGATTGTTGCGCAAGCCGAAAAACGCGCTGGCGTAATGGTTGAAGAAGCCCGCACCAATGCGCGCGCTGAAGGCGAGCGTCTGGTGGCTGCAGCGCAAGCTGAAATCGAACGTGAAGTAAATCGAGCCAGGGAACAGTTGCGCGGCCAGGTCGGCGCAGTGGCTGTTGCTGGCGCGTCGCGGATCCTGAAGCGTGAAATCGACGCCAAGGCGCACAATGACGTGCTTAACGATGTAATTGCGCAGATCTAGCCATGGCTGAAAAAACTACCGTTGCCCGCCCCTACGCCCAGGCCATTTTTGATCTGGCGCACAGCAAGGGTGCATTACGCGATTGGTCTAATACCCTGCAATTGGCGGCGGCGGTGGTTGCCGATCCCCAAGTGCAGCGTTTGATCAGCCACCCGCGCGTGCGCAAAGAGCAGATACAAAGCCTGATCCTGGATGTGGGTGGTGCCGGGTTTTCTGCTGAAGCGAAAAATTTTATCAAGGTGTTGATCGAAAACCGGCGTTTGGGCCTGTTGCCGGAAGTCGCCGCCCAGTATGAGCTTTATCGCGCAGAAGCCGAGCGTACCATCACTGCCGAAGTTGTTTCCGCGTTTCCTGTCAGCAATGAGCAGCAAGCCAGGATCGCAGCTGCTTTGAAGAAGCGCCTGGGACGTGAGGTCAGCCTGAACTGTACGGTAGATGGGGCGCTGCTGGGTGGTGTGATTGTCCGCGCTGGCGACTTGGTCATTGATGGTTCAATCGCTGGGCAGCTCACCAAGCTGGCGAATGTATTAACGCACGCGTAACCACCCATCCCCACAAAATAGCCAGATTTATGGCGCAGAGATTTATAGAGGATTAAGTACATGCAATTAAGCGCTACAGAAATCAGTGAACTGATCAAAAAGCGGATTGAGAAATTCGAGGTCGTTACCGAGGCTCGCACCGAAGGTACCGTGGTCAGCGTTGCCGACGGTATTGCCCGCATCCACGGTCTTGCCGATGTCATGCAAGGTGAAATGATTGAGTTCCCCGGCAACACCTACGGCATGGCGCTGAACCTTGAGCGTGACTCCGTCGGCGCGGTGATCCTGGGTGATTACGAGCACATCAGCGAAGGCAACAGCGTCAAGTGTACTGGCAAGATTCTCGAAGTGCCGGTCGGTGAAGGCTTGCTTGGTCGTGTAGTTGATTCGCTGGGTAATCCCATCGACGGCAAAGGCCCGATTACAGCCAGCGGTATGTCCCCTATTGAAAAAGTAGCGCCCGGCGTGATTAGCCGCCAGTCAGTGAACCAGCCTGTGCAAACTGGCCTGAAGGCGATTGACGCCATGGTGCCGATTGGACGTGGTCAGCGTGAGTTGATCATTGGTGACCGCCAGACCGGCAAGACAACCGTTGCGATTGACGCCATCATCAACCAGAGAACCACCGGCGTAAAATGTATCTACGTCGCCATTGGTCAAAAGGCATCTTCGATTGCCGCTGTAGTGCGCAAGCTCGAAGAGCACGGTGCGCTGGCTCACACCACCATCGTCGCCGCTGCCGCGTCTGATTCCGCCGCCATGCAGTTTATTGCACCTTACGCCGGTTGTGCGATGGGTGAGTTCTTCCGTGACCGTGGCGAAGATGCCTTGATTGTTTATGATGACTTGACCAAGCAGGCATGGGCTTACCGCCAGGTATCATTGCTGCTGCGCCGCCCGCCGGGCCGTGAAGCGTATCCGGGTGATGTGTTCTATCTGCACTCACGGTTGCTGGAACGCGCCGCACGCATCAATGCTGAACATGTTGAAAAGATTACCAACGGTGCCGTGAAAGGCAAGACCGGCTCCTTGACCGCGCTGCCGATCATTGAAACCCAGGCTGGTGACGTATCAGCCTTCGTGCCTACCAACGTAATCTCTATTACGGATGGCCAGATCTTCCTTGAAACTGATTTGTTCAATTCCGGTATCCGCCCCGCGATCAACGCCGGTTTGTCGGTGTCCCGTGTCGGTGGTGCCGCGCAAACCAAGATCATCAGAAAGCTCGGCGGTGGCGTGCGTCTGGACTTGGCTCAATACCGTGAGCTGGCGGCATTTGCCCAGTTCGCTTCCGATCTGGACGAAACGACCCGCAAGCAGATTGAACGTGGTCAACGCGTTACCGAATTGATGAAGCAGAAGCAATACTCGCCATTGAGCGTTGCCGAGCAGGCGATTTCACTGTTCGCTGCCAATGATGGTTTGCTGGATGACGTGGAGCGCAAGAAGGTTGGGGATTTCGAGCAGGCCTTGCACGCTTATGTGCGCGCCAACCATGCCGATTTGCTGGACCTCATCAACAAGAAAGGTGATTACAACGACGAGATCGCCAACGGTATGCGTAGCGCGATCAAGGCGTTTAAAGCCAGCGGCGTCTGGTAAAATCGTCAAGCAGGAGCAACAGCAATGGCCGTAGGCAAAGAAATCCGCACCAAGATCAAGAGCGTTAAAAGCACGCAGAAGATCACGCGCGCGATGGAAATGGTGGCCGCCAGCAAAATGCGCAAGGCGCAGGAGCGCATGGCCGCCGCGCGTCCTTATGCGCAGAAGATTCGCAATGTGATCGGCCATCTGGCGCATGCCCACCCGGAATACAAGCATCCTTATTTGCAAGACCGTGAGGTCAAGGCGGGCGTGGGTTTCATCATCATTTCTTCCGACCGCGGCCTGTGCGGCGGTTTGAACTCCAATCTGTTCAAGGCCACAGTACGTGCCATGCGCGAATGGAATGACAAAGGCGTAAAGATCGAGCTATGCACCATCGGTGCGAAAGCCAATGGGTTTTTCAAGCGTCTGGGCGGCAATGTGGTTGCCCAGATTTCCCATGTGGGTGATGCCCCGCAGATATCCAACCTGATTGGTGTCGTCAAGGTGATGCTGGATGCGTATGACGAGGGACGCATTGATCGCCTGTTTGTGGTGTACAACGAACTTGTAAACACCATGACGCAGCGCCCCAATGTCGAGCAGTTGTTGCCAGTGCATGGCGTCGACGATCCGCAGCTCAAGCATCACTGGGATTACATTTATGAGCCAGACGCTAAAGACGTGCTCAATGGGTTGCTGATGCGTTATATCGAGTCGCTGGTGTATCAAGGCGTTGTCGAAAACCTCTCTTCGGAGCAGGCGGCGCGCATGGTGGCCATGAAGAGCGCTTCGGATAATGCCGGTGACCTGATTGGTGAGTTGCAATTGGTTTACAACAAGGCACGTCAGGCGGCGATTACGCAAGAGTTGTCAGAGATCGTGGCAGGCGCGGCGGCTGTATAATCCCCCCGCTGCGGCGACCCCCTTTTTCAAAGGGGGTTGGATCTTCTATCCCCTTTGAAAAAGGGGGTCGAGCGCAGCGAGGGGGGATTTTGATGCGCATAACGGCATAAGAATTTTACGAATTTGAATTTGTGAGGAGATGAGGATGAGTTCGGGGAAAATAGTTCAGATTATTGGTGCCGTGGTCGACGTGGAATTTCCGCATGATGCGATGCCCAAAATTTACGATGCGCTTATGGTGACCGAAGCAGGTTTAACCCTTGAAGTGCAGCAGCAGCTCGGTAACGGCGTGGTGCGTACCATCGCCATGGGCACCACGGACGGCTTGCGCCGTGACCTGTCGGTGACCAACTCGGGCGCAGCCATCTCGGTGCCGGTGGGTACCAAGACCCTGGGTCGCATCATGGACGTGCTTGGTCGCCCCATTGATGACGCCGGCCCGATTGGTGAAGAGCAGCGCTGGGGCATTCACCGCAAAGCGCCCGCCTTTGAAGACCTGGCGGCGTCTACTGAGTTGCTGGAAACCGGCATTAAAGTGATTGATCTGGTGTGTCCGTTCGCCAAGGGTGGTAAAGTTGGCTTGTTCGGTGGTGCGGGTGTAGGCAAAACCGTGAACATGATGGAGCTGATCCGTAACATCGCCATCGAGCACAGCGGTTATTCGGTGTTTGCCGGCGTGGGTGAACGTACCCGTGAAGGTAACGACTTCTACCATGAAATGAAAGAGTCCAACGTGCTGGATAAAGTGGCGCTGGTATACGGTCAGATGAACGAGCCGCCAGGCAACCGTCTGCGCGTCGCGCTCACTGGTTTGACCATGGCCGAATTCTTCCGTGAAGAAGGCCGTGACGTGCTGTTGTTCATCGACAACATTTACCGTTACACCCTGGCCGGAACCGAAGTGTCCGCGTTGCTGGGCCGTATGCCTTCCGCTGTGGGTTATCAGCCGACGCTGGCGCTGGAGATGGGTGTGCTGCAAGAGCGCATTACCTCCACCAAGACCGGTTCCATCACCTCGATTCAGGCGGTATACGTGCCCGCCGATGACTTGACGGATCCGTCACCTGCCACCACCTTTGCTCACTTGGACGCCACCGTGGTGCTGTCGCGTCAGATCGCCGAGCTGGGCATTTACCCCGCCGTGGATCCGCTCGATTCCACCAGCCGCCAACTTGATCCGCTGATTATTGGTCAGGAGCATTACGATGTTGCGCGTTCGGTGCAGGGCACTTTGCAGCGTTATAAAGAGCTGAAAGACATCATTGCAATTCTGGGTATGGACGAGTTGTCCGAAACCGACAAGCAGACCGTGTCACGCGCACGTAAAATTCAGCGCTTTCTGTCACAGCCGTTCTTCGTTGCGGAAGTGTTTACCGGCAGCCCCGGCAAGTATGTGTCACTGAAGGATACTATCGCTGGCTTCAAGGGTATCGTCAACGGTGAATACGATCACTTGCCAGAGCAGGCTTTCTATATGGTTGGCACCATTGATGAAGCAGTTGAAAAGGCCAAAAAACTCTAAGTTTTTTAGGGTACGCAGGAGTATATTATGGCTATGACCGTACATGTGGACATCGTCAGCGCCGAGGAAGAAATTTTTTCCGGCTTGGCGAGCATGGTATTTGCGCCCGGTGTGATGGGCGAATTGGGCATTATGCCGCGCCATACACCCTTGTTAACCCGCCTCAAGCCGGGCGAAGTGCGGTTAATTAACACGGAAGGCGAAGAAGAGTCTTTCTATGTTTCCGGTGGCGTTCTGGAAATCCAGCCGCACACCATTACCATTTTGAGCGACACCGCACATCGCGCCAAGGATCTGGACGAGGCGGCGGCGCTGGAAGCCAAGCATCAAGCCGAACAGAAGCTGCAGGATCAAAGCTCCGAGTTTGATTACGCCCAGGCTCAGACCGAGCTTGCCGAGGCGATGGCGCAGTTGCAGGCCATTCAGAAAATGCGCAAGAAGTTGGGGCGTTGATGTTTTATGGGTTCTGTTGAAATATAAGAAAAAGGCCGTCTTATGACGGCCTTTTGCATTTGATGTTATAGGTGGCGCCATGAATCTTAATGTCATTATTCTTGCCGCAGGCGCGGGTACGCGCATGCGTTCGGCGTTGCCCAAGGTGTTGCATGCGGTGGGCGCCAAACCCATGCTGGAGCATGTGGTGGATACCGCGCGCCAGTTGGATGCGCGATGCATCCAGGTGGTTTATGGTCATGGTGGTGGCGCCGTGCAGTCAGCGTTGGCGCATCTGGATGTGACCTGGGTAGAGCAGGATCGGCAATTGGGCACAGGTCATGCTGTCGCCCAGGCGTTACCTCACGTGGCCGCGCATGACACCGTACTGGTGTTGTACGGCGATGTGCCGTTGATCAGTGTAGATACTTTGCAACGGGTGATTGCTGCGGCGCAAGATGATAGCCTGGGATTGCTGACGGTAGCGCTGGGTGATCCGCGCGGCTATGGCAGGATTTTGCGCGATATGCAGGGTAATGTGGTGCGTATTGTTGAAGAAAAAGATGCGACGGCCGAGCAACGCCAGGTATGTGAAATTAATACCGGCATCTTGGCGGCGAGTGGTGAAAAACTACAGAAATGGCTAACTGCGCTCGATAACAACAATGCCCAGGGCGAATATTATCTCACCGACATTATTGCCATGGCGGTGCGTGATGGCGTTAAGGTAGTGCCCGTTGCGCCTGCTTCAGTGGCAGAAACGCTGGGTATTAATAATCGCGTACAACTGGCAGAAGCCGAGCGTTATTATCAGCGCATGCAGGTCGAGCAACTTATGTTGCAAGGTGTTACCTTGCGTGATCCGGCACGCTGCGATGTGCGCGGTGAAGTGGGCGCAGGTACAGACATTATTATTGATGTGAATGTTATTCTTGAGGGCAAGGTTTCATTGGGTAGCGGTGTGCGCATTGGCGCGAATACGGTGATACGCAATACCACCATTGGCGATCATGTCGAGATACTTGAAAATTGCGTGATTGAAAATGCGGTGATTGGGCAGCATAGCCGGATCGGTCCGTTTGCGCGGATTCGTCCCGATACCCATCTCGCCGATCATGTACACATTGGAAATTTTGTTGAGATTAAAAAAACCGGGGTGGGTCAAGGTTCCAAGATCAATCATTTGAGTTATGTGGGTGATGCTACAGTCGGTCGTAATGTCAATATTGGCGCGGGTACCATCACCTGCAATTATGATGGCGCGAATAAATATCAGACCGTGATTGGCGATAATGTTTTTGTAGGCTCTGATTCACAGTTGGTGGCGCCCGTTACCATCGGGGATGGCGCCACCATCGGCGCCGGATCGACCATTACGCGCGATGCGCCGCCGGGCGAGTTAACTTTAAGCCGCGCGCCGCAGCAAAGTAAAGCTGGATGGAAACGGCCGGTGAAGAAGAAAGATCCGGGTTCTTCCAAGGGCTAGTATTTTAGACGTACTGTCATTTCGACCGGAGGGAGAAATCTTTTCTCTTCTCTTTCCGGCGGCGCTGGGTATTGGCGATATAAGATTTCTCCCTCCGGTCGAAATGACAGGCAGGGAAGGTTCAGGAGAATTGGTATGTGTGGAATTGTAGGCGCGATTGCGCAACGTAACGTTGTTCCGCTGTTGATCGAAGGGTTGAGCCGTCTCGAATACCGTGGTTATGATTCCGCAGGCGTGGCGGTGCTTAACGGTAGCATCAGGCGTGTGCGCGCGGTGGGTCGTGTGGCTGGTATGGAAGCCAAAGCCACTGAAGAAAATCTGCATGGATTAGTGGGTATCGGCCATACCCGCTGGGCAACTCACGGGGGCGTTACCGAATACAACGCACACCCGCATATTTCCCATGGCGAGATCGCTGTGGTGCATAACGGCATCATTGAAAATCATGATGAGCACCGCAAACATCTTCAGTCTTTAGGGTATGTGTTTGAGTCGCAGACCGACACGGAAGTGATTGCGCATCTGGTGCATCATCATTATGTGGAATGCGGCGATTTGCTGCTTTCCCTGCAACGTGCGGTAGTTGAGTTGGTGGGTGCTTACGCCATCGGCGTGGTTGCGCTTAAATCGCCTGATGTGATGGTGTGCGCGCGCGTGGGTTGCCCGCTGCTGGTGGGATTGGGTGACGGCGAAAACTTTATTGCCTCTGACGTGTCTGCGGTGCTCGCAATCACACGCCGCGTTATATACCTGGAAGATGGCGATGTCGCCGCCATTACGCGCGAGCAGGTGAAAATTTTCGATAAAACCGGCAAGCGTGTCGAGCGGCCAGTGCATGTGAGTGATGTATCGCTTGCCTCCATGGAGCTGGGGCCCTACAGCCACTTCATGCAAAAAGAAATTTACGAGCAACCGCTGGCGCTCACCGACACGATTGAGCCTGCCATCAGCGCAGACTTTAACCCGGCATTATTTGGTGACAATGCCGAAGCCATTTTCAAGGACAGTAACAGCATTTTAATTCTTGCCGCAGGCACCAGCTATTACGCCGGCCTTACCGCCAAATACTGGCTGGAATCCATTGCTAAAATTCCGGTGTCGGTGGAAATCGCCAGCGAATACCGTTACCGTGAATCGGTGCCCAATCCCCGGCAGTTGATTATCACCTTGTCGCAATCCGGTGAGACACTGGATACCATGGAAGCGTTGAAGCACGCCAAGGCGCTGGGCCAGCCCTACACCTTGTCGATTTGTAATGTAATGGAAAGCGCCATTCCGCGTGCATCAAGCCTGGTATTTTACACGCGTGCGGGCGCTGAAATTGGTGTGGCCTCCACTAAGGCATTCACCACGCAGCTTGCCGCACTGTTTTGCCTGGCGGTAACGCTGGCCAAGTTGCGCGGTTTTCTGACATCCGAAAAAGATGCTGAATACCGTGATTCATTGCGCCACTTGCCGGGTAGCGTGCAGCATGCGTTAAACCTCGAGCCGCAAATTTCCGAATGGGCCAGAGCCTTTTCCCACAAGCATCACGCGCTGTTTCTCGGGCGCGGCATCCATTACCCGATTGCGCTTGAAGGCGCATTAAAGCTCAAGGAAATTTCATACATCCACGCCGAAGCCTATCCCGCCGGTGAGTTGAAGCATGGGCCACTAGCGTTGGTGGATGGTGACATGCCGGTGGTGGTGATTGCGCCTAACGATACGCTGCTGGAAAAAGTAAAATCAAACATGCAGGAAGTCCGTGCGCGTGGTGGTGAGCTATTTGTATTCGCCGATCTGGACAGCCATTTTTCCGAAAGCGAAGGCGTACACGTCATCCGCACGCCACGCCATGTTGGTGTGCTGTCAGCGATCGTGCACGCCATTCCGGTGCAATTGCTTGCCTATCATGCCGCCTTGCAAAAAGGCACAGACGTAGACAAGCCGCGTAATCTGGCTAAATCGGTAACGGTGGAGTAATCCTGAAAATGACGGTACATTTGTCGATATAAAATAAAGTTCTTTCCCAACAAATAAAGTCTTTTCCTCACAAATAAAGTTCTTTCCTGGATAATTGTGTAACTTGCTACAAGCCAGCATTCCTATGCACCCAAAGGACTACCAGCAATGCCCCTTAAGCCCACCACATTAAAATCAGGATAGGCTTTGGTGGATACGAAGAAAAATTTGCGAAGTTTCGCCGCTGAATGATCTCAAGGCTCGTGCCCACATAGAGATCGGACATCGGGCATTCTTCCAGATCGCTAGGGAGCGCTTGAAGGACGAGTCGGCCTGGGCGGTTGGGCTTGGGCGCACAGGCGCTAAAACCTCACTATGTTTGGTATTCTATGAGCCTTAATGCATTAGAGACCCGCGATGATGACGCCCTGAGAAATCCCTCAAGCTGTTTAACCGTTACGCCATGTCGTGAGCAGGCCTCCGGAATGGACATGCCTTGGCTGAAATCCTTAAACGCGAGCAGTAAAGGGTTAAACGCATGATGTCTAAGGCTAGGAAGCCCAAGCTCCATCAGCTTTTCAGATACATGGGTCCGATTTAATTTGAACCGATCAGCCACATCAGAGTAAATACCCCTACATTCTACATATGCAGAATATAGCCTATGTCCATTCCAAAAATCCTGACCTAAAATTTTTTTTGGTAATTTATTTTTATTCTCCCCCGGGGTATCGAGGATTGGAGTGCTGAAATCATGCAAAGCGGTTTCAGCTGAATCGTAGAGCGTGGCTAAAGCTAACGAGTAACCCTCACAACTAGCCACATAATTCATTGCTCGCGCTATTCCATCAATTCTACAATACCATTCCCCATGCTTCTTCTGATTAATGGTTTCATCAGCGCTGCCATATAGTCAGCTTGTGGGAGCTCTTTCTATCACATGGTCTGAAAGTAATGTTCTGCGTCCATTTCCACCGACACGAAGTCCTAACTCCTTAGGAACGCCTACGAAATAACTTCCCCTTTTTGCCAGTTCAAATTTGGTAGAACCGTGTAATTCCATGCAGGCAGGAGGACATCGGCAACGACAC
>LNFF01000019.1 GCA_001464585.1 Gammaproteobacteria bacterium Ga0077554
TCGTTGCCGATGTCCTCCTGCCTGCATGGAATTACACGGTTCTACCAAATTTGAACTGGCAAAAAGGGGAAGTTATTTCGTAGGCGTTCCTTAGCGCCCCCTGCCTTATAGGGCGCGACTACTTTTACTCCCACATCAATGTTACAACACTGAATAATCTGAAAACCCTACCCAATCTGCACCCCACGCATCGACATCGACCCCAATGTAACAGCTTCGTTGAAGAAGCTTACCGAATCCGTTGATTCCTGCAATGCCAGAATGTACAACAGCGGTAAATAATGTTCTACCGTCGGCACGGCCCATAACATTTTGGGATGCAGGTGCGGATAGTCAATCAACGCCGCGTGATTACCCGCTTCAATCTGTTGCGCGATGAGTTGGTCTATCTCAATAGCCCAATCATAGGCTTCATCACGCCACATCACCTGCCGCAGATTATGCACGACGTTGCCGCTGCCGATTATCAACACACCCTCGTCGCGTAACGGGGCAAGAATCCTGGCAAATTGATAATGTTGTGCGGGTGTTTTGGCAAGATCAAGACTCAGTTGCAATACCGGGATCTCGGCATCAGGAAACATGTGGCACAGCACAGACCAAGTACCGTGATCGAGTCCCCACGCATAGTCAGCGGTAATGGGATGCTGCGCATTAAGCTGGGCGATGCGTGCCGCCCATTGCGGCGAACCGGGTGCCGCATAACGCACATCAAACAACGGCTGCGGGAAACCGCCAAAGTCGTGGATGGTAGGCGGCGCATCCATGGCGGTGACCTGCGACCCCGGTGTCTGCCAATGCGCGGAAATACAGAGAATGGCGCGGGGTCGAGGAAGTGTGGCACCCAATGCGCGCCAAGTGCGGCTGAAAGCGTTATCTTCGAGCGCATTCATCGGGCTGCCGTGGCCGACGAAGAGCATCGGCATTTTATCAAGCACGCTATCAGTAGTCATGATACGCCTCCTTCCGCTCTCTGTGGTTCAACAGCTTTTTCAGGCCTACGCTTTTTTGTGCGAGCCGTCGCAGAATGGTTTGTTCTGTGATTTCCCGCAGCCACACACCCAGATTGAACCGTCTTTTTCAGCGGTATGCGCCAGCGGTGTGATACCGGTGTTTAGAGTTCCATGTGTGCCATCACAAAACGGTGTGTTTTTTGTCTGGCCGCAACGGCATATATACACGGCTTTACCGGCCTGCACCGGAACTTCGTAGGGACTATTTTTGGTATACATTACATTTTTCCTTTTATGGTTATGGGTTGTGCCAAGAAGTTTGGCCAGTGATTTTTTATGGAAAATGGCAGTACCTTGGGGGGTCTTGCTGGTGTGAATACTATAGGATTATAGATGATATCAAGGTGCTACGGAGGATATAGCCGATGTGATTGACCAGCCACCGCCCAGCGCCTTCATCAAATCAACGCTGTAAGCCAGTTGTGCCTGGCGATTTTGCACTAATGCCTGCGCAGCAGCGTGGGCAACGCGCTGTGAATCGAGCACATCCAGATAGCCGCTATACCCCGCTTCGTAGCGCAGGCGCGACAAGCGCAGTGCGTTGTTTGCAGCGTCAACCTTGATTTTCAGATCAGTCAGTGCGGCGCTGGTTTGCTGCACGTTGGTGAGCGCATCGGCCACTTCGGTGAAGGCGACTTCTACCGCTTTCTGATAATCTGCAACCGACTGTCGTTGCCGGGCTTCAGCCTGACGCGTACGTGCGGCGTATTTACCCGCATCAATAATGGGCATCGCGGCCGACAGGCCCAGCGACCAGATGCGCGCTCCCTCTTTAAGCAGATCAACCAGGTCTGCACTTTGCCCGCCGAAGTTACCGGTCAGTGAAAAGGTCGGTAACTGTGCGGCACGAGCTACGCCGATTTGGGCATTGGCTGCGATCATCTGTTGCTCTGCCTGCTGCACGTCGGGGCGACGCTCAAGTAGCGTGGAAGGTAAGCCAACCGGCGGCAGTGCGGGCACGGGCAAACCCATCACATCACCTGCGGCAAACGTGATTTTCAGATTGCCACTTAATCTACCCAGTTGATGCTGGGCCAGCGCGCGCTGACGTTGCAGGTCGCGTAATTGCAGCGAGATATCGGCACTTTCACCCTGCGCCTGATTGACTTCCAGTGCTGATGCAAGTCCGCCGTTAGCGCGGCTTTTCACTACGGCAAGTGCCTCCTGGCGTGAAGTCAGGGTTTGTGTGGCGATGGCAATCTGTGCATCCAGCGCCCGTAATGTAAAATAAAGTTGAGTGGTAGTGCCTGCCAGCGTCAGCGCGGTAACGTCTTTGGCATAACGGGTGCTTAACACATCGGCTCGCGCACCTTCGGAAGCGCGCCGTAATTTACCCCACAGATCAAGTTCAAAAGATGTCGACAGCGCCAGCCGGTGGCTGTTGGTGACCGAGGGTGTTCCCGGCGGAAAGGGTTGCGCTGTTAACGTGCTGGAACGCGAGCGTGCGCTGGAAGCTCCCAGATTTATTTCTGGTAACAGGTTAGAACCAATTTCAGCCAAACGGGCTTCGGACTCATCAATCATTGCAATGGCTTTGTGAATGTCCGCATTGTTTTTCAATACGGCGGTTACCAGTTCATCAAGTGTTGCATCACCATAGAGTGTCCACCAATTGGCAGGCACAGCAGCCTGATCGTTACCAATACTGGCACTATCAGTTTCCGGGTAGCTGGAGGGAAGATTTATGGCAGGACGCTGGTAGTGCGGGCCCACGGCGCAGCCTGCCAGTGTTAAAGCTATAATCAAAGCCAATATCCCTCCATTCGCCCTGAGCCTGTCGAAGGGTGCTGCATGAGGGGCGGGTGGTTCGACAGGCTCAGGGCGAACGGCTAAACCGAACAATATTATCACCAGACCAGGAAACTGGAGAGACAGAGGGAGACGTTGCATCATCATGAGCGATCCTCAATTGCCGCAGTGGACGTTGGTGCAATGGAATGTGGCTGATCATGTTTGTGCGAAGGCCGCGCCTTGCGCGCCAGTAACGTGAAAAATAACGGAATGAAAATGGGCGCGATGACTGTTGCGATAATCATGCCGCCGAACACCCCCGAGCCCATCGCCTGACGCGCCCCCGCACCCGCGCCAGTAGCAATCACCAGCGGCACGACACCTAGCACGAAGGCTAGTGAGGTCATAACAATCGGGCGAAACCGTAATCGTGCCGCTTCGCGCGCCGCCTGCGCAGGAGTCTTACCCTGCTCCATGCCCTGCATGGCAAACTCCGCAATCAGGATCGCATTTTTTGCTGCCAGGCCAATCAACACCACCAGGCCAATCTGAAAGTAAATATTATTTTCCATGCCGCGCAGGAATACAAAACCCAGCGCACCCAGCAATGCAAACGGCACGGCAAGCACTACTGCCAGCGGCACACCCCAACGCTCATAGAGTGCCGCCAGAATCAGGTAGACCATGATCAATGCAAAGCCGAACGCGAATATAGAAGCATTACCCGTGCCTTTTTCCTGATATGCCTGGCCTGTCCATTCAATGCCATAATCTTTGGGCAAGGTTTGTTTGGCAATCTGCTCAACGGCGCGTATTGCTTCACCCGAACTGAAACCGGGCTTGGCAGAGCCCATTACTTTTGCTGCAATATAAGAATTATAACGCTCGATCTGCTCGGGCCCAATCACGGTATCTACCTTGATCAAGGCTTTGAGCGGGATCATGGTATTGGTGGTAGATGAGCGCACATAAATATTTCCCAGATCTTCGGGCTTCGAACGGAACGGCGCATCTGCCTGCACAGTGACACGATAAGTACGGCCCGCCTTGTTGAAGTCATTAACATACAGCGAACCCATCTGCGCCTGCAATGCGGTAAAAACCTCATTGACGGGCACACCTAGCGAGAGCGCTTTTTCCCGGTCAACTTCAACACGCAATTGCGGCACCGTGGGGCGATAAAAAGTTGTCAACCCTGCCAATGCCGGATGCTTGCCCAGCTCCGCAATAAAGTCGTTAGTCACTTGTGAAAGCTGCTGCGGATCGGCGTTGGTACGACCCTGCACATACACTTCAAATCCCCCTGCGGCGCCCAGGCCCATGATGGCAGGTGGATTGAACGCAAATGCAATACCATCTGATAGCATGAAACCTTTGCCGCTCACCTCTTCCACCAGTTGTTGCGCAGTCTGCTTACGCTCGTCCCATGGTTTCAAGGGCATAAAAATGGTCGCGGCATTATTTTTATTACCACCACCGATAAGATCCAACCCATCAACAACAAATATATTTTCAATGGCTTCGTTGTTACTCATCATATTGCGCAATTGCGTTGTGGTTTTGCCAGTACGCTCCAGCGTGGCGCCGTCAGGCAGAATAACCGCAGTGATAATATAGCCTTGATCTTCTGGTGGCACAAAGCTGCCAGGCACCCGCCAGAACAATACAGCAACAGCGCCGAGCAGCAGCACAAACACGGTGAGCGATGCAATACGGCGTGCCAGCACTACATCGACCGCACCCAAAAAGCGTAGCGTGATCCAGTTAAAAATACGGTTGAAAGGCGTGAACAATTTATCCAACACGCCGCCCGTATGATCGCTGGATTTTAGCAGCACTGCGCACAGCGCCGGCGTCAGCGTCAGCGCAACAACGCCAGAAATAACCACAGCTACCGTAACTGTAACGGCAAACTGTCGATAGAGTTGTCCCGCAATGCCACCCAGAAACGCAACCGGGATGAATACCGCGCTCAACACCAGCACGATGCCGATAATGGCGCCCTGCACTTCGCGCATCGCTTCCATCGCCGCATCAAATGGCTTCATCTTGTGTTCACGCATCAGGCGTTCGACATTTTCCAGAACTACAATTGCGTCATCAACCACAATACCAATCGCTAATACCATGGCGAACAAGGTCAGCATGTTGATGGAAAAACCAAACATCCATAATCCGGCAAACGTGCCGATCAACGACACTGGCACCGCCAGCATCGGAATCAGCGTCGCGCGCCACGTCTGGAGGAACATAAATACCACCAGCAAAACGATAATGGCAGCTTCGACGATGGTGTAAATAACACTTTTAATCGAGGCCGCTACAAAGCGCGTTGTATCATAGGGAATCAGGTAATCCAGATCCGTGGGAAAGCGGTCTTTTTTCAAATCCGCCATTTTATTCCTGACGGCCTCTGCAACGTCCAACGCATTGGCGCCCGATTGTAAAAACACCGCCAAAGCAATGGCCGGTTGACCATTAACACTGTTTTTCACATCGTAATTTTGTGCGCCGAGTTCGATGCGCGCCACGTCCTTGAGCCTGAGCACACCGGTGGCGCCCGCCGAACGCAGCACAACTTCCCCGAACTCTTCTGGCTGAATCAGACGCCCACGCGCCGTCACCGTATACACCAGCTCCTGACCTTTGAGCGCGGGTTCAGCGCCTATTTTTCCGGCGGCATACTGCGCATTTTGCGCGTTAATGGCCCTGATAACATCGTCGGTGGTTAAGCCCAGTTGCGCCATGCGATCCGGCTTAAGCCAGATTCTCATTGAATAGTCGCGCGCGCCGAAAATCGAAACATCTGCGGCGCCGGGAATACGTTTCAGTTCATCGAGTACATTCTGTGTGGCGTAGTTCGATAAAAATAGTGTATCAAAGGTGCTTTTAGGCGAGTTGAGCGCCACCACCAGCAGAATATTCTGCGAACGCTTGGCTACCATTACACCATTGCGTCGTACTTCATCGGGCAAGCGTGGCGTGGCAAGCTGCACGCGGTTATTGATATTAAACATCGCCTTGTCGACATCCGTGCCGACTTCGAAAGTGGCTGTGATCTGAGCCTGGCCGTTCGATGCAGAGCTTGAATTAAAATAAAGCATGCTCTCAACGCCGGAGAGCTGTTCTTCAATAGGGCCGGCGACCGTCTTGGACAGGGTTTCTGCTGAAGCACCAGGATAGTTTGCAGTAATGGTGATGGTGGGTGGTGCGATTTCAGGATATTGAGCCACCGGTAAAATCGTCACAGCGACCAGCCCGGCAAGCACGATGATGATCGCTAATACCGTCGCAAAAATAGGCCGTTCGATAAAAAATTTAGGCATGGGATGCAGCTCCCGCTGAATGACTGATAAGCCGAACTATCGGTTGCCCGAAATGCGTGTTACTTTTTGGCAGGGCTACCAGCGCCCGCAGGATTAGGCGCACCCGGGCCTTGCCCCGGCGCATGCGGCGCCACTGGCGCACCGGGCCGCAGCTTCATCAAGTTGTCGATAATAACTTTGTCGCCGGGATTCAGGCCTTGCGTAACAACCCAGTCATGTCCTGACCAGCCGCTGGTTTCGACGGGACGTGGCGCCACAGTGTTGTTGGGTGCAACGGTAAACACCACTTTGCCTTGATCACTCTGTAACAACGCGGACTGTGGCACCAGATAGGCTTGACGATTACCGGTAGTCACCTGTACACGAACAAACTGGCCGGGCAACAGCGCAAATTTAGTGTTGGGAAATTCCGCGCGCAACGGCACTGTTCCGGTTCTCGCATCAACACTCGATCCCGAAAAATTGAGTTTACCGGATGGCTCATAAATACTACCGTCTGCCAGCACCAGTTTTACATTCGTCTTGCCTGACGTTTGGCGTAACTGCAAAGTTTCACTTTCAGAAAGCGAGAATCGCACCCAGATCGGATCAGTGGCGCTGATAGCCGTCATCAAGCTCGTTTCACTACCCGCAGTTATCAGGCTGCCTTCAGAATGCAGCGCCCGGCCAGTGACGCCAGCAATCGGCGCCGTGACGCGAGTGTATGAAAGATTCAACTCAGCATCCCGTACCCGCGCCTCGCTCGCGGTGAGTTGCGCCTGTGATGTTTTTAGCGTTGAAGTTGCATCATCGTATTCACGCTGGCTAATCGCTTTTTCTTCGGCCAATGTTTTAAGGCGCGTTCCTTCCCGTTGCGCCCGTTCAAGATTGGCTTTTTCCTGCGCCAGCGAAGCGCGCGCCTGCGCCAGGGCGCTCTCATAAGGCATCGGATCAATCATGAATAGCACAGCGCCAGCTTTAACCGTATCGCCTTCGGTGTAGAGTTTCTTGTTCACAATGCCAGAAACCCGCGCACGCACCTCAACTTCCTTGGAACCTTCAGTCTGCCCCACTGCCTCAAGCGTAATCGGCACAAGCTGTGGCTGAACGTCAATCACCGTTACCGGTAGCGCCATACCACCCGGAGGGCCACCGGCAGAGCCTTGGGCGGCCTGCTCAGGCTGGCCGCAGGCGGTAAGAAACGCCAGCACCGCTATCCCGCCGAGGCTATTTACTAAACGCCGACGCTTATATTGGTACTGGTGCTGGAAGAATGGAGGCGGAACACTCACAAACAGCGAGATCATGAACTGGAAGTTGGCCATGGGGGCATCCTGCTGGAAACCAAGCTTAATATAATATACAATCATGATTGTATGTCAATACATCTTTAAAAAAATATATTGTGTCATTAGATCAGCGCAGTGCTAATATCACACCATTCGGGAGCGCATATACACGATAACCAACCACACTTTAACATGATGATATGACACTATGGTTCGCCGCACCAAAGAAGATTCTCAAGAAACCCGCCTCGCCATTATAGCTGCGGCGCGTGCAGTATTTCATAAGCATGGCGTAACTCGCACCACCATGGAGCAGATCGCCACCGCTGCAGGTGTTACGCGCGGCGCCATTTACTGGCATTTCACCGACAAGACAGCACTCTTTTACGCCATGCGCGAACAAGTCACGCTACCGCTGATGGATCGCACCAGCCTCGAACTGCTCGGCGAAAAAGCCTGTGATCCATTGCAACGCATTGAAAATTTTTTAAGTGCGGTTATGGAAGCAATTACTGGCTGTGAAAATGTGCGTGGTACATTTGAAATCATGAATTTTAAATGTGAGTATGTTGATGAGTTACGTCACGAATTAGTCGCATGCCGTGCTGTCCATCACGAGTTGCTTGCCAAATTCACCAGTCTCTACCGGGAAGCGCAACGCGCCACCCTGCTGCGGCCTGGACTCACGCCAGACATCGCTGCGGCTGACACACTGGTATTCAGTTTTGGTTTAATCCGCCTGTGGCTTATGGATGAGGATGGCACGCTGGTGCGTAACCGCGTCGCAAAACTCATCGCAGCACATGTGAAGAATCATCGGGCGATTATTTAATCTGCCCATTAAACAATGAAGCATGCAACAAAGTCTGCGTGTATTCATGACGCGGTGCGGTAAACAACTGCTCGGTATCGCCTGACTCCACCACGCTGCCACCACGCATGACCATTACACGATGCGCCATGGCGCGGATCACCTTGAGATCATGGGTAATAAATAAATAACTCAGCCCATGGCTAACCTGAAAGCCTCTTAACAATTCCAATACCTGTTTCTGCACGGACACATCCAGCGCGCTGGTGGGTTCATCCAGCAAAATCAGTTTTGGCTCCAACACCACCACGCGTGCAATGGCGATGCGTTGGCGCTGGCCGCCAGAAAACTCATGCGGGTAGCGCGACAGCATGTCACCGGATAAACCCACTTCGCCCAGCACTTTCACGATGCGTTCACGGCGCTGCATTTTTGTCAGCGCAGGAAAATGAATCTGCAAACCTTCACCAATAATCTGTTCAACCGTCATGCGCGGCGACAGGGATGAATAGGGATCCTGGAATACCACCTGAAAATTCCGCCGTAGCAGACGTAACTGGCGTGGACCCACGGTATCCAGGCGTTGCCCATCAAATACGATTTCGCCGGCGCACTCCTGCAAGCGCAGCAGGCACATGCCCAAGGTAGATTTACCTGAGCCTGATTCGCCGACAATGCCCAGCGTCTCGCCTTGGCGCACGGTGATGTCGACATTGTCCACAGCTTTGACTTCGCCAATTGTATGGCGAAAAAACCCGGCTTTAATGGGGAAAGCGCATTTCAATTTATGAGCTTGCATCAATACAGGACGTGTCGCCATACTGGCCGCCGTTTCGTCGGCCAATAGTCTTGTCGGTTCACTGTCCAATAAAAATCGCGTGTAGGGATGCTGTGGCGCGGCAAACAAGTCATTAACCGTGGCCTGCTCTACAAGATGGCCGTGCTGCATTACACAGATACGATCCGCAAAACGCCGTACCATGTTCAGGTCGTGGGTAATCATTAGCACAGCCATCGAGAAATCGCGCTGTAAATCCTCCAGCAAATTGAGAATCTGCAATTGAATCGTGACGTCCAGTGCGGTGGTTGGCTCGTCCGCAATCAATAGTTTGGGGCTGCATGCCAGCGCCATGGCGATCATCACCCGTTGCCGCTGCCCACCGGACAGCATATGCGGGTATGCGTCAAAACGCTTGTGCGGTTCGGGTATGCCGGTGCGATCCAACAGTTCAAGCATACGTTGGCGCGCCATCGCTTTGCTCATGCCTTCATGAACCATCAAAGGTTCAATCAGTTGCTGGCCAATGGTGTAGACCGGGTTGAGCGCCGTCATCGGCTCCTGAAATATCATGGCAATATCTTTGCCGCGTATACCGCGCAGGGTGCGTTGATCACACTTGAGCAGATCCCTGCCCTGAAAATAAATTGCGCCACTGGGATATGAAACATGATGACGATCATGCAAATGCAATATTGATAATGCAGTAACCGACTTCCCAGAACCAGACTCCCCTACCAGGGCGAGCTTCTCGCCCTCATGAATCTGAAAACTGAGGTTGTGCACTACTTCGCTTGAGGAAGCGGCATGACCAAACTGTATTGAAAGATTTTCAATCGACAGCAATGGGTGTACAGGTGTTTGATCAGACATGGGCATCATTCTTTAATTATCAACCGCGCCGCGCATCAAGCGCTTCGCGCACTGCTTCACCAATAAAAATCAACAGCACCAAGGTGCTGACCAGAACACCAAACGTGGTCATGGACAACCACCAGGCGTCAATATTATCTTTACCTTGTGCCAGTAATTCTCCCAGGCTGGGCGTGGTCGGGGGCACGCCCAAACCAAGGAAATCGAGGCTCGTCAAGGCCAGAATAGAGCCACTGATACGGAACGGCAAAAACGTAATGACAGACACCATGCTGTTCGGCAATAAATGGCGCAGCATGATGGCACGGTTGGACACTCCCAGCGCACGCGCGGCTTTCACGTAATCCATGTTGCGTCCACGTAAAAATTCGGCACGTACATAATCCGCCAATCCCATCCAGCCAAACAGCGCCAGCAAGATAATCAGCAGTAACACGCTAGGCTGAAAAATGGAGGAGAAAATAATCAACAAATAAAGCTCTGGCATGGAACCCCACACCTCAATCACCCGCTGCGAAAACAGGTCAAAGCGCCCACCCAGATAACCTTGTAATGCACCCGCGATAATGCCAATGGCGGTAGCCACTACCGTGAGCGCCAGCGCAAATAACACTGACAGGCGAAACCCGTAGATTAATCGCGCCAGCACATCGCGCCCCCGGTCATCCGTGCCGAGAAAGTTTTGCGCCGAGGGCGGCGCAGGATTCGGGTGTTCGGTGGCAAAATTTATGGTGTCATAGCTGTAGCGATTAGGCGCGTACCACACCCAATTGCCTGGCTGCGTCAGGCGATCCCTAAGATAGACATCGTTATAATCGGCTTCGGTTTCAAAATCCCCACCGAATGCGGTTTCGGGATAACTCTTGATTATTGGAAAATAAAAAGAGTCCTGGTAATACACCAGGATGGGCTTGTCATTACTCAGGATTTCCGCACACAAGCTCAATATAAATAAAACCATGAAAATCCACAGGCTCACATAGCCACGCCGATTGGTCTTGAAACGCAACCAGGCACGCCGTGCGGGTGAAAGTGGCTGTACGTTGGATAATGGCGCGCGAATGGCAGTGGCGCCGTGTTGGCTCACACTATTGCTCATGAAGAGACAGATTCAAACTGAATACGCGGGTCTACCAGAACATAACACAGGTCAGATAAAAGTTTGGCGACCAATCCCAGCAAGGTAAATAAATACAGCGTGCCCAACACTACCGGATAATCACGTTTCACGACTGACTCATAAGACAATAACCCCAAGCCATCGAGTGAAAAAATTGTCTCTATCAACAAACTGCTTGCGAAAAAAGCACCCATGAATGCCGCAGGGAATCCCGTCACCAGCGGTATCATGGCATTACGGAATACATGCTTGTACAGCACCGTGCCTTCCTCCAGGCCTTTGGCACGTGCGGTTAGTACATATTGTTTGCGGATTTCCTCAATGAAACTGTTTTTGGTCAGCATGGTCGTGATCGCAAAGCCGCCCACCACGGATGCAATAATGGGCAACGTCATATGCCATAAATAATCAGTGATTTTGCCATACCATGACAGCGTATCCCAGTTGTCAGACACCAAACCGCGTAAGGGAAACACACTCCAGAAGCTGCCGCCACCAAATAACACGAGCAACGTGATGCCCAATACAAAACCGGGAATCGCGTAACCGATTAAAATAACCGTGGTACTTGCAACATCAAAGCGCGAACCGTCACGCACCGCTTTGGCAATGCCCAAAGGGATAGATGTCAAATAAACAATGAAGAATGTCCACAAGCCTAAACTAATCGACACCGGCAACTTGGAAATCACCAGATCCATTACCGATTTGTGATGGAAATAACTGTCACCCAGATTGAATGTGGCGTAATTCACCACCATGTCAACAAACCGCTCATACACCGGCTTGTCAAAGCCGTACAGCGCTTTGAGTTTTTCAAGACGTTCGGCATCCAGACCCGCATTGCCCCGGTATAATGGCACGCCACCGCCCCCACCTTCACCGCTGGCACTGTGGTTTTGCATTTTACTGATCAGTTGCTCAACGGGACCACCGGGAACAAATTGGATAATGGCAAATGTCACCAGCATCACGCCAAACAGCGTGGGAATCATTAGCAGCAGGCGTTTAAGGATATAGGCAGCCATGGTTTAAGGTTTTTTCCACCAGGTGCGTATCATCCATGCATCTACACCATAATACAGTGGCAGTTTATCCGGGTACGCAAGGTTCTTGCGGTAAGCAACGCGATGAACGGGGGTGTACCAGTTAGGCACCAGGTATTCGCCATGCAATAACACCCTATCCAACGCGCGGGTAGCGGTCACCAACTGCGCCCGGCTCGGCGCATACACTACTTTCTCCACCAGCGCATCCACCACGGGATCCTTGATGCCCGCTATATTATTGGATCCTTCCTGATCGGCTGTCGATGAATGCCAGTAATTAATCTGCTCATTGCCGGGTGATTGTGATTGCCCGAACAAATTGACAACCATATCAAAATCACGGGTATCAATACGCCGTTGGTACAGTGCCACATCAACCGTGCGATAGCTGACCTTAACCCCTACTTTTGCAAGATTCTGCGCGAACGGTTCGACAATGCGGCCAAATGCTTTCTGCGCCAATAGAATTTCAAATTCCATTCTTTCGCCTTGCGCATTTTTCAATACACCGCCCTGGAGCTTCCAGCCCGCGCTGGTGAGTAATTCTTTAGCTTTGCGCAAGTTGTCACGTAACGCACCGGAGCCCGTGGTTGTCGGTGGTTTCCATTCCGTGGTAAAAACTTCAGGCGGCAGTTTGGCGCGGAACGGCTCCAGCAGCGCCAACTCATCCCCTTTCGGCAATCCTGAAGAAGCCAGCTCGCTGTTACTGAAATAGCTGGTGTTGCGTTTATATTGATTGTAAAAAAGATTCTGATTTGACCATTCAAAATCAAAGGCCAGGGCGATAGCTTTGCGCACCCGTTTATCCTTGAATAAAGCACGGCGCGTATTAAATACAAAGCCTTGCATGCCGACATTATTACGGTGGGCCAGTTCTTTGCGATTTATCGAGCCATTATCAAAATGCTGCCCCACGTAATCACGCGCCCACTGCTTGGAATTCAGCACATGAATAAAATCAAATTCCCCTGCTTTGAAAGCCTCAAGCTGCACTGTGTCGTCGGTATAATATTTAAATGTAATACGGTCGAAATTAAACATGCCGCGCCGCGCGCCCAGATCACGCGCCCAATAAGCCGGATTACGTTTATAGGTAATATTTTTTCCTAAATCATATTTATCTACCACATATGGCCCACTGCCGAGGGGTAATTCCGTTACAACTTTATCGAACGCTTTATTGCCCACCCATTTTTTTGCAAAAATAGGGATCTGCGCAGTAATCAAATGCAACTCAGGATTAACCTTGGCAAATTCAAAACGTACCGTACGTGCATCAACAACCGTTGCGCGCTTGATATCATTCCACATAAAGCGATACAGGGGGTGCGCCTGCTCGCTCTTCAACATATCGAAAGAAAATTTTACATCCTCCGCTGTCACGGGTGCGCCGTCGGAAAAACGCGCCTTGCTGTTCAGGCGAAACGTGACTGATAATTTATCTTGCGCAAGCTGTATGTCTTCCGCCAGATGTGCGTAAAGACTAAACGGTTCATCCAGGCTCTGCTCCATCAAGGTTTCAAACACCAGATCGGAAACACCGGCGGCGGCGATCCCTTTTAACAGAAAAGGATTTAACCCATCGTAATTACCAAACCCGGACAGCACCAATTCACCACCCTTGGGCGCATTGGGATTCACGTAATCAAAATGCGTGAACCCGGCCGGATACTTTGGCGCATATCCCAACGCCATCGCTGGCGCGGCCATACTGGGCGCGGGCACACTCAACACCACCCACAAACCCAGAACATTTAACAAACGCTTGGTAATCATGTAATGTTATTCCCAATGGAAAAGGTTATTCCTGTCACCAACATGCAAGCTTCAACCACCGAAGCTTGCATGTTCTCATATAATATTACACTTCAACTGGTTAAATCATTTTTTTGGTTTCATGCCGCTCTTCAAAAAACTAGCCTCTGGGGCTATTCAGATGTATCATCCTGAAAACGGGGATTGCTAGTATTATGGCAACTTTAGAGAGATAACAACAGGAGATCATTATGGGCTTTTTGCAGGGCAAACGCGCTCTTATCGTCGGACTCGCCAGCACCCGCTCTATCGCTTGGGGCATCGCCAAGGCCATGCAGCGCGAAGGGGCGGAATTAGCCTTCACTTATCAGAATGAAAAACTCAAGGAACGGGTAGAAAACATGGCCGCTGAATGCGGCTCGGAAATCACCATGGCCTGCGATGTCGCCAGCGACGAGCAGATCGACGCTGCATTTCAGCATCTGGACGATTTCTGGGATCACCTTGACATTATTGTACACTCGGTAGCATATGCACCGCGCGAACAACTGGAAGGGCCTTACCTTGATTGCGTTACCCGCGAAGGGTTCCGTGTTGCCCACGACATCAGCTCTTACAGCTTTGCGGCGCTGGCCAAAGCTGGTCGCAATATGATGGAAGGCCGCAACGGCGCGCTGCTCAGCCTCAGCTATCTGGGTGCAGAACGCACCATGCCCAACTACAACGTCATGGGACTGGCTAAAGCCAGCCTGGAGGCCAACGTGCGCTATATGGCCAGCACCTTAGGGCCAGACAACATCCGTGTCAACGCCATCTCCGCCGGCCCCATAAAGACCTTGGCAGCCGCAGGCATCAGCGATTTCCGCAAGCTGCTGGATCATGTAGAAAAAACCTCCCCGCTACGCCGTAACATCACCACCGAAGAAGTCGGTAACGTTGCTGCGTTCCTGTGCTCTGACCTGGCGTCAGCCATTACTGGAGAGATCGTGTATGTAGACGGCGGCTATAACACCGTGGCCATGGGGGGGATTTAAAGAAGGAAGGAAAATCCCTGTAATATTGTCATTTCGACCAACGGGAGAAATCCTGCTTAAGATTTCTCCCGTTGGTCGAAATGACAAACGCATTGTTACTTAAAGACTTTCAGGCTTGCGCTCAACCTGCGCCTTTTTCTTGAGTTCTTCGACAAACGCCTTGAACTCGTTTTCCGCATTAGCACGTAATGCCGTCTGTTTAAGATTTTCACGCATCGCATCATCGGCACTGGCGGGTGTTGCTTCACGCACACCGTGCAATATCACCACCATGTACTCACCGCCCGCATCCCCTGCCCAATAAGAAGCACTGCTTGCAGCAGGCTTGGGGATTTTAAAGGCTGCGCTAATGGCGGCGGGCGCATCGGTCGACTGGTTGTCGCGTTTCACATACCCTACCCGCTTCCACTCCGCATGATTTTCTTTCGCAAGTCCGGCCGCATCTGCACCTTTTTTAAGCGCCGCCAGCAATGCTTCTCCCGCCGCTTTTGCCTTGTCACGGGCTTTTTCTGTATGCAGGCGCGTGACAATCAATTCACGTACCGCTTCAATGGGCTGTGTCGCCGCCGGTTTATGTTCTTTAACACGCAACACCACAATCGTATTGGGGCTTATCTCAATGGGCTCACTATTGTTGCCGCGCAACACATCTTCACTGAAGGCGGCTTCGCGCACTTTGGCATGGGTAGCCACACCCACGCCCGCGTCTGCGGTGAATAAACCACTGGACTGAACAGTCAAATTGGCTACCTTGGCGGCATCACCTAGCGTATCAGGGTGTTCATAAGCAGCGTTAGTAATCAACTCGACCTGCTCAAAAAACTGCTCTTCCCCTTTACGGCGGCGATAATCCGCTTCGAGTTTGCCACGCAGTTCTTCAAAAGAAGCGGGGCGATTGACTTTGACATCCACTAATTTGATGATATGAAAACCGAAGTCACTTCTGACCACGTCACTGACCTGACCTTTTGCCAGGCTGAAAGCGGCCTGCTCAAAAGCCTTATCCATGACACCGCGACCAAAAAAACCTAAATCACCACCCGCTGCCGCAGAACCGGGATCTTCGGAATTCTGCTTGGCCAACTGCTCAAAAGACTCACCAGCGCGCACACGCGCCAACAGTTTATCTGCTTTGCTACGGGCTGCCGCTACCGCCGCATCATTGGCTGATCTGTCGACCTGTATCAATATATGACTGGCGCGGCGCTGCTCATCTTTCGCCATGCTGGCGGACTGATCGGCATACAGGCTCTGCAAGGCAGCGTCATCCACAGGAATTTTCTGTGCGATGGCTTGCGCGGAAAATTCTATGTAATCAATACTGACCTGTTCGGGAACTTTAAATAAATTTTTATTTTTTTCATAGTATTGGCGTATTTCGGCATCATTGACGGCAGCCGTGCCCATGAACATCGCTACAGGTAATTTTAAATAACTTATATCGCGCTGCTGTTCGCTCAACAACAAGGCGCCATCAACTTCACGCGAAGTTACCAGCGCAGTGCCAATGATGCTGTTACGCAATTGATTTACCAGGATGCTGCGACGCAAGCGATCTTCAAATACTCCGGCCGTAGCGCCCTGTCCACGTAAAAACTGGTTATATAATTCCGGATCAAACTTGCCGTTAGTCTGGAAGTTCTCCACTTGCTCAATTTCGGTCTTTAACTGCACGTCACTGACACGAAACCCGGCATCGCTGGCTGCTTGTGCCAGAACTTCTTCTTCTATAACCGAATTAAGCACTTCCTGCTTGAAGCGTTTGTCATCAATTAATGCGGGGTCAATTTTACCCCCCAGCATTTCCTCGAGACGCGCACGCTGGCGCTCATAGGCATTTTGAAAGTCATTCTCGGTAATGGCAATGCCATTAACCTTGGCCACATATGTTTTGGCATCGCCCGAAAAATATTCGCCGATACCCCATAATGCAAAGGGAATTATAAGCAATAAAACAACAGCCCATGCAAACCAGCCTTGAGCACGATCTCGAATGACTTGAAACATAATGGCAGAAGTTCTTTAAGAGTGGGATAGGTGAAACGTACATTGGCTGGAGGGTCAATAAACTGTTACCGCAAGCATTCATGCCTTCTATCCGGGGACAGGGTTAGCATCTCGCCTGCGAACATCTCGGACCCTATGCCTATAGTACCAATGTTCGCGCTCTAAACCTCGAACGCTAACAGTGTTCTTTCACAACGATAGAACACGTAAAAGACGCTCTTTACTAAAAACAATGGCGGAGTGGACGGGACTCGAACCCGCGACCCCCTGCGTGACAGGCAGGTATTCTAACCAACTGAACTACCACTCCCCGGTCTTTCTGGTGGGTGCTGAGGGGATCGAACCCCCGACATTCGCCTTGTAAGGGCGACGCTCTACCAGCTGAGCTAAGCACCCTGAGAAAGTCGGCTATTTTACGGTATCCTTAAGCGTTTTACCAGCCTTAAATGCCGGAACCTTCGAAGCTTTTATTTTAAGCGCCTCGCCGGTCTGTGGATTGCGGCCCGCACGGGCAGCGCGCTTGCGCACCGTAAACGTACCAAAACCCACCAGGCTCACACTATCCCCTTTCTTCAAAGCCTTGCTGATGGCGCTGATCGTAGCATCCAATGCTTTTCCGGCAGACACTTTGGACAGATCTGCGGAATCGGCAATCGCATCGATCAATTCTGATTTATTCATCTCGTACTCCATATTGATAATTTACAAAAAAGTGATAGCGCAAACAGCCCCCACGCTCCTACCATCAACCCAAATGTTTCATAAACACCCACGAAGATCACTCAATGCGGTAATTTATACAGACAACCAAGCGACGCTAATCCCCCTGCGCCAATGACAGAACAAGCAAAAAGCACGGGGTTTGGAACTATTCGAATTATACCCCAGACCACAATCCAACACAGCAATACAAAACTGTGACAGACTTTATACCAACAGCATCGAATGTCTGTCAAGCAAAGTCTTGTCTATCAAGCGAAGTCTTGCCTATCCAGCGAAGAGTGGCATTCCGCAGGATAATTCACGGGTATTATTCGCCATAGTGAATACTCCACCGGCTAAAGCCGGTGGCTTCGGATTACGGCTTAAAGCCTGATTTCATCGACCCTTCGCGTCGATTACAGGACGCGGAAATCATCATCGGACTCTTCCGGGTTCTGATCTTCGATATATTCCTTCCATACTTCGTCCGTCACCTTCCCACTCGATGTAACCCAATTGCCCCTCGCCCACAAGCGCCGCCCCAGTATCTCTTCCTCAACGCCGCAAACTCCGATAGCACAAGTGCGAACTCTTACCCATCAGATATTGAACCGCTCTTGATACCGATATTTGCGGCGGTATACCTATGAAGCCACGGCCGCGCGTGAGGCCAAGAAACTTGCGCGAGTGGTTGGACAAAAACACAGAAGATCACAAGGGTGCCAAAGGCGCGGTCCGCCTCTCCAACCGCACGGACAATGAATCGGCCAAGATGGCCGGCCACCGGCAAAGGCGTTGTTCAAGGCTATACCGGGGGGCGGTGGATGGAGACACAGGTCATCGTCGATGCCCAAGCCCATGGCACCGGATCGGAACCGGAGCTGTTGCTGCCGGTGGCCGCAACCACCGCCGCGCTACGCACGGACACGACCGTGATCACCGCCGATTCGGGCTATCACTCCGAAGCCAATCTCAAGGCGCTTGCCGGCCAACAGATCATAATCGCTACCGTAAACGCGATGAGCGTTATGCCAACCAAGACATCCATAAAACCAAGCAGGATCTGTTTTCCCCGTGACGATGCAATTTGGCTATTATCCCTCATATCCCTCAAACTGAGGTTTTTTGAAGTCGTGCACAAAGGTCTCCATCACTTATTTGCTTTCTCATTTTTAATATGGGGACTCACGATTATGTTAGGCGGGGGCGGTAGAAACACCACTACGTGTTCGCGGGGTAGACGCTTCAGGCAAGAGAGTTGCCAAAGTGCGGCCAATAGCAACAACTTTGAATACCTTTGCCAAAAATTGCTCTATTCGAACCAATTTAGGAGAAGGGGTATGAGCCGGTTTATTACGGGGACGACGCGTCAATAATCCTACAGCCAAACCCGCGCCCGCATAGGTTATCAATGCCGCCGGTGAGACGAGCCGCTGCCGCACATGCTGTTTCAGGAGAAAAGTACGTTCACTCATTATCTGCCGACGTATATTAATATTGCTCTCTACCTGTTCAATCTGCGCAGCAAGGGATAACCTGGCTCCTTTGCCTGTATCATGGATTATCATTATTACTTTCCTTCATGGGTGGGGCGGACTGCAAACTACGTAGTGTGGCAGGCCAGCCCAGATGACGGCTCTGACGTCGCATTGATTGATATAAAAAAGCTGCCAGAACAAGATTAGCTATAACACCTAGCAAAATAGCCAAACTCGTCATAAGACCCAAGTATATCAGCCAGAGTATGACGGCACTGAGCAGGCCCAACCATGCAGTAACCAAAAGTAGCCCGATTGCTACACCACTAATTACCATTGATACTAAACTTTTACCTGCCTGCTGAGTCTCTAATGCTACCAACTGGACGCGATCATGTACCAAACCCCGGAACTCCAGCCATAACGCCTTGGCTTCATTCAACAGTGTGGAACCCTCACCTACAGGTTCCTGCGCAGTCGCTATATCTGGAACAGGACGCGTCATGATAACCTCAGCGAGAGCTAACTAAACGGCTCAGCAAAAACCCGACAGCCACGGCTATCCCTATGGATGTGAGCGGATTTTCACGTACATAATCCCGTGAAGCTTCAGTGGCGCGGGCTTGCGCTTCTTTCAATTGCTCTCCTTTTTCGCCTAGCGTTTCTGCAGCACTTGCCGCAACGCCAGCTAATTTATCTACTACGTTATGCGCACTGGCAGCAACACGATCAACGGCAGGACGGGCTGCTTCGGACGCTTTATCAATCGCATGATGCACTCCACTGGTGGCGTTATCGATATTGTTAGCCACGTTCTTTCCCATTGCAGCAGGATTTGATGACAAATTACTGGTAGTTGTTTCCATGGTATTCTCCTTAAAAATTATTAAATCAATCTGGATCGATATTAATCCTGCACATCATTTATATTTAACCAATATTAATTAAAAAATATATAAATAATAACTAAAATGATTACGGGAACGCCAAGAAGCCACCCAATCAAATATTTACCCATTTCAATCATCCTTTACTTAAAGGGGGTTGCTCGGATGTATACGTTACCTATGAAAAAGGCTATCGTACACCTATAACTTTCCCACTCTTGAAGACTATCAAGGCAAATGGATAAAGCTTGATTTCAGTGTAGTTATCGAGCATTCAAAAGTCCGTACGCTGACGCACATATAATATAAAAATTGGCTATCCTGCTTAAGAGCCAGGTTAGCATATTAATCGGGCCAGAGCGGCACATCGCGCCGACAAAACACGTGGAGGCTCCCTTTGTAGCGAAGCGAAATACGGCGCTGCGCAAGACCGATGTGGCAAGGGTGCATATTGCCTACGGGTTAGCGTGGTCATGAGTGAGTTCATATGCCCTGGGTGAGCCGACGACGTACCCGATGCAGCACCTATAGAAGTGCAGAATTAAGTTACGGGTTTTTAGAAATGACTGTCAGACTTACGTTTAACCGGGCTTCTTAATCAGAGCGTTGGTGGGCGTACCGTTTAGCAAAGGTAGGCTGATAAATCCGGCCTCCGCCTTGAGGGTGCCGACATAAGAAAAGATAACTATATAAAAAATATAGTATAAAAAATGGCTCCCCGGGACGGACTCGAACCGCCGACCCAGTGATTAACAGTCACTTGCTCTACCGACTGAGCTACCGGGGAATAAGGATAGAAGGTGGACGCGTATAGTACTTGCAGGGCACCCTTGCGGTCAATAGCGGGCGCTTCTATAAATTTCGTTGTGGCTGGGCTCGGCTTGCCCCCTGCCCAGCGGGCGCAATAACTACGACCTTAATTATGTTAAAATATCCATTTTGGTAAATTTAAGTTAATAAAGGATACCATGCCGTCCAGCGACACGTTGCAACGCTTCATTTTTGAAGAAGCGCCAATCCGGGGGGAAATTGTGCGGCTCGACGCCACCTGGCGAGCCGTGCTGGAGCGCCGCGACTACCCCCCCGTGCTGCGCGACCTGCTGGGGGAGATGATGGCCGCAGCGGCCTTACTGTCGGCCACGCTCAAATTTGATGGCGCGATGATCATGCAGATTCAGGGTGACGGGCCGGTCAGCCTGCTGGTGGTGGAATGCACCAGCGAACGCACCTTGCGCGCGCTCGCCCAATGGAGCGAAGGCGTGCAGCCCGCGCCGCTCGCCGAATTGCTGGGGGACGGCAAGCTCGTCATCACGATTGACCCGAAACATAACAAAGAACGCTATCAGGGCATTGTCAGCCTGGAGGGTGGGACCATTGCAGAAGTGCTACAACATTATCTGACCCATTCCGAACAACTCGACACCCGCTTGTGGCTGGCGGCTAACGACCAGTACGCGGCGGGAATGTTGTTACAACGTCTGCCTCACGATAGCGACGAGGACGCCTGGCCGAGGGTTGCGCACCTGGGCGCGACGATTACACATCATGAGCTGTTAGAACTTCCCGCAGAAGAAATTATTCATCGCCTGTATCACGAAGAAGATGTGCGGTTGTTTGACGGCGAGCCAGTCAGCTTCCGTTGTTCGTGTTCGCGCGAGCGTGTTGCGGGTGTGCTGCGCATGCTCGGCCATGATGAGGTTCAGGGCATTCTGCGCGAACAGGGTACAGTGAGCGTGAATTGCGAATTCTGCGGCAAACATTATACGCTGGATCCGATTGACGCCGAGGTGATCTTCGCAGCTTTTGGCGAACTCTCGGGCACGGCACCGTCCGCAGTTAAACATTAAATCGATTGGAATTTATCATGACTACCCAAGCCACCAAGCAGCTTGAAACATTTGACAACCCGAGAGTGGATCGCGACTACACCATTCATATCAGTGTTCCTGAATTTACCTGCCTGTGCCCCAAAACCGGCCAGCCGGATTTTGCAGTCATTGAAATTGCGTATGTGCCGCATCTGCGCTGCGTGGAACTTAAGTCGCTGAAGCTTTACATCTGGTCATACCGCAACGAAGGTGCTTTTCACGAAGCGGTGACGAATCGCATTCTCGATGATCTGGTGCAGGCATGTGATCCGCATTTTATGCGGATCACCGCTAAATTCAATGTGCGCGGTGGTGTTTATACTAACGTGGTGGCAGAACATCGCAACGCTGCCTGGGCGCCGCCTGCACCAGTGACGCTGCCGTGACTGACCTTTATCTTGGCATTGATCTGGGCACCTCAGGTTGCCGCATCATTGCCATAGATAACAACAGTACAATACACGGACAAAGTAGCCGCGCCCTGCCCGCACCGTTACGCAATGGCGACGCAGTAGAACAAGATCCACAGTTGTGGTGGACAGCGACCCAGGAAGCCCTGCATGACCTGTTGAACTCCCTCCCAGACGATGGCGCGCAACAGGTACGCGCCATCGCCGTGGATGGCACCTCTGCCACGCTGCTGCTGACTGACGATGCCGGCCACCCACTCTGCCCCGCGTTGATGTACCACGATGCACGCAGCGCCCAACAAGCAGCGCAGATCAAAAGCGCCGCATCTCCTGAAAGTGGCGCGCACGGCGCGACCTCAGCGCTGGCAAAACTGCTTTATCTGCACCAGCAATCTGATAAGGCGCAGCCAGAGATTGCACACGCACGACATGCCGTGCATCAAGCCGACTGGATTATGGGCCAGCTCAGTGGCCACTTCGGCATAAGCGATGAAAATAACGCGCTGAAACTCGGTTATGACGCCGTAAAACGCGAATGGCCGGCGTGGCTGGATAAACTCGGCATCAACAAAAAACTCTTACCGGAGGTATTACCGCCCGGCACACCGATCGGCACTATTACCGCCCAGATTCAACGTGAGTTTGGCCTGTCACCAGACACGCGCGTGGTCACCGGCACTACTGACAGCACAGCGGCTTTTCTTGCAACAGGCGCGCACAGTGCTGGTCAAGCGGTAACGTCATTAGGCTCAACGCTGGTGATTAAAATCATTTCACCAAAACCCATTTTCGCACCCACCTATGGAATATACAGCCATCGTCTTGGTGACCTATGGCTGGCAGGCGGCGCATCAAACAGCGGTGGCGCGGTATTGCTGAAATACTTCACGCAAGACCAGCTTACCGCCATGACACCGCAGCTACAGCCTGCGCAAGCCACTGGCCTGGATTATTACCCGCTACTGGCGCCGGGCGAACGCTTCCCGGTGTGTGACGCCACATTTGTGCCGCGCTTAACCCCACGCCCTGCCGATGATCTGCAATTTTTCCAGGGCATGCTGGAAGGTATTGCGCGTATTGAACAACAAGGCTATCAACGGCTGGCTGAACTGGGCGCACCCTACCCGACTGCGGTATACACCGCAGGCAGCGGCGCACGCAACAGGGCCTGGCAAGAAATCCGGCAGCGCATGCTTAATGTGCCGATACACGACGCCAAACAGCAAGATGCCGCCTATGGTGCAGCGTTGCTGGCGAAGGGATTATTCAAGTAGCTGATATTAGATACAACGTCCACGTTACCAAACTCATATAACTATCTCCACTACCCCTTGATCGCCGTTCACCCGAAGTTGATCTCCCTCTTTAACTGCAGTGAATACTCCACCGGCTAAAGCCGGTGGCTTCGGATTACGGCTTAAAGCCGGATTTCATCGACTCTTCGCGTCGATTACAGGACGCGGAAATCATCATCGGGCTCTTCCGGGTTCTGATCTTTGATATATTCCTTCCATACTTCGTCCGTCACATTCCCACTCGATGCAACCCAATAGCCCCTCGCCCACAAGCGCTGCCCCCAGCATCTCTTCCTCCCTCGATACCGATATTTGCGGCGGTATACCTCTCAGCAGATGCACATGATCCCGGTTGACCGAACCCGCATGGATCGTCATTTCCTGGCTGCGCCAATCTCTCGCAACAGCGCTACCCATACCAGATGATACTTACAATCCCATATCGTATGGCTGCCACGCTTGTAATCTTTCCTCCCCCATTCTAATCCGCCCCCCTACCCATGTCGCCTAAAGGCGAGGAATTTGCGGATCCCCTATCGGGGACTTTAAAAACTCATCCGATGCACAGAGTAGTTGCCATAAAAAACGGGCTGAATGTATTGTTACACATTCAGCCCGTCAGTTAATGACAGCACTAAAAATTCTAGTGTGGCAATAACAGGTTATCCTTGGCAACCTTGGCAGCCTCTGCCGTAGCTTCTTTACCGGCGACGGGCGCCGGCACCAAGGGTTCAGGCATATGCTGCAATGCCACCTGTAATACTTCATCAATCCACTTCACAGAACGTATATCAAGATGTTGTTTGATATTTTTGGGAATATCAGCAAGATCACGCATATTTTCTTCAGGAATCAACACCACGGTGATACCACCACGGTGTGCCGCCAGCAGTTTTTCCTTTAAACCACCAATTGGGAGTACTTCACCACGCAAGGTTATCTCACCCGTCATTGCGACATTGGCCCGCACCGGGATGTTGGTCAGCGCCGAAACTAATGCGGTGCACATGCCCACACCTGCGCTCGGGCCGTCTTTGGGAATCGCGCCTTCGGGCACATGAATATGAATATCATGTTTTTGATAAAACTCCTGCTCAATTCCTAATACCCCGGCACGGCTGCGCACCACGGTCATGGCGGCCTGCACTGACTCCTGCATGACCTCACCCAACTGTCCGGTAATAGTAAGCTTACCTTTCCCTGGCACCACGGCCGCTTCGATGGTCAGCAGATCACCGCCCACTTCGGTCCACGCCAGACCAGTGACTTGCCCTACCTGGTCATGTTCTTCGGCACGCCCATAACGGAAGCGATGCACGCCCAGATATTTCTCAAGATTCCGCTGTGTTATCGTCACCTTTTTATCGGTAGGTTTGAGCAATACTTCCTTGACGACCTTGCGGCAAATTTTCGCCAGGTCACGTTCGAGACTGCGCACGCCCGCTTCACGGGTGTAATAACGGATGATGTCGCGCACCGCTGATTCAGCAAGCACGATCTCCTCTTCCTGAAGGCCATTGGCTTTAATCTGCTTGGGCACCAGATAACGCATGGCAATATTAAGTTTCTCGTCTTCGGTATAACCCGGAATACGGATGACTTCCATGCGATCCAGCAACGGCCCGGGAATATTCAGGCTGTTGGCGGTTGCAATAAACATGATCTCCGACAAATCATAATCCACTTCCAGATAATGATCGTTGAACGTATGATTCTGTTCGGGGTCAAGCACTTCGAGTAATGCGGAAGCCGGATCTCCGCGAAAATCCATCGACATCTTGTCAATTTCATCGAGCAGGAAAAGCGGATTACGCGTTTCGATCTTGGCAAGGTTCTGTACTATCCTGCCCGGCAATGAACCAATATAGGTGCGCCGATGGCCGCGAATTTCGGCCTCATCACGCACACCGCCCAATGACATGCGCACAAACTTGCGGTTTGTAGCGCGCGCAATAGAACGCCCCAGCGAGGTTTTACCGACGCCCGGCGGCCCTACCAGGCACAACACTGGCCCCTTGGATTTGGTGACGCGCTGTTGCACGGCAAGGTACTCAAGAATACGTTCCTTAACTTTTTCCAGGCCGTAATGATCTTCTTCAAGCACCTGCTCAGCCAGCGCCAGGTCATGCTTGAGTTTGGTGCGTTTCTTCCATGGCACATTGACCATCCAGTCAATATAGTTACGTACCACAGTTGCTTCAGCGGACATCGGCGACATCATTTTCAGCTTGTTTAATTCAGCGCGCACTTTGGTGCGGGCTTCTTTGGACATGCCGGCTTTTTCAACTTTTGCTGTCAGCTCTTCGAGTTCATTCGGCACATCATCCATTTCACCTAATTCTTTCTGGATGGCCTTCATCTGCTCGTTGAGGTAATACTCACGCTGATTTTTTTCCATCTGGCGCTTGACGCGGCCACGCACGCGCTTTTCGACCTGCAACAGATCAATTTCGGATTCCATGACCGCCATCAGGCGTTCCATGCGGGCGCGGATATCCACCAACTCCAGAATATTCTGTTTCTCTGAAATCTTCAGCGACATGTGCGCCGCAATGGTGTCGGCCAACCGACCGGCATCATCAATGCTGGCCAGGGAAGACAAAATTTCCGGTGGAATTTTGCTATTAAGCTTTACATACTGATCAAACTGGTTGAGCAACGAACGTGATAATACTTCTGATTCACGTTCCTCAAGCAGTGGGGAATTCTGCACGGCGATTTGCGCGGAAAAATAATCCCGTGCGCCGAGAAAGTTGAGGATGTTGGCACGCGTGGTGCCTTCTACCAGCACTTTCACCGTACCATCCGGCAACTTCAACAATTGCAGGATACTGGAAAGCGTTCCGATGCGGTAAATATCATCTTCCAGGGGGTCATCCAGGGAAGCGCTTTTCTGCGCGACCAGGAGAATCTGCTTGTTGCCTTCCATTGCGGCGTCGAGCGCCTTGATGGATTTTTCACGGCCTACAAAAAGAGGAATCACCATATGCGGGTAGACCACTACATCGCGCAATGGCAGGACGGGGGTTACCATTAACTGATTGGCGATGACTTCTGATGTTTTATCATTCTGATCCATTAGAGGGCACCTCATTGTAGGCTAAAAAGAATTTTCTAATACTGATGTCAGGTTTAATCTAAAAACGGTCATTGAAAATAGTGGCGCACCTTGCTTTATCATGCAATACATATGCCCAATAAGGCCGTGACTGATGCAGGGATAATCTGGGAGGAAATCAGTTCAAAATGAAGTCTTCGATCAATCGAGAAGAATAGCTGCCGCTATTTAACGGGAAGGAGCGAACAATTCAGTCAAAACGACTCTTCCGTAGGAAATTAGCCTGTAAATCAGTCAGGCTCCAAATGACCTTAAACTTTAATGTGGGCGGGGACACAAAACTTCAAGTTAGTAATCAGCCACACCGCCAAATAAATGGCTTAAACATTGCCAAGCCGTCGTGGCCTGATTGGGAGAGACGCGCTTATTCGCCCGCCGCCGCACGTGGGTATTCCGCATCCTGATATACCATAATCGGGGCAGACTCACCGCGAATCACTCCGGCATCCACGATGACTTTAGCGACATTTTCCAGCGAAGGAAGGTCGTACATGGTTTCGAGTAACACATGCTCAAGTATCGAACGCAGGCCACGGGCTCCAGTCTTGCGATCCATGGCTTTACGGGAAATGGCGCGCAACGCGTCTTCACGAAATTCAATGTCACTCCCCTCCATTTCAAACAGTTTGGTGTATTGTTTGGTGATGGCATTTTTGGGTTCGGTGAGAATGCGCACCAACTGCTCTTCATCAAGCTCTTCAAGCGTGGCTATCACGGGCAGACGGCCGACAAACTCGGGAATCAATCCATATTTAATCAGGTCTTCCGGCTCCACCGCACTCAGTAATTCACCAATATTCTTTTTGTCATTTTTGCTTTTCACTTCGGCAGAAAAACCGATGCCGCCCTGTTCAGAACGGGCGCGCACCACTTTATCGAGACCGGAAAATGCGCCGCCGCAAATAAACAGGATGTTGGCGGTATTTACTTGCAAAAACTCCTGTTGTGGATGCTTGCGGCCCCCTTGTGGTGGCACCGAGGCAATGGTGCCTTCAATCAGTTTCAGCAAGGCCTGCTGCACGCCTTCGCCTGATACGTCACGCGTAATCGAGGGGTTGTCTGACTTGCGGGAAATTTTGTCAATTTCATCAATGTAGACAATGCCGGTCTGCGCCTTTTCAACATCATAGTCACACTTCTGCAACAGTTTTTGAATGATGTTTTCTACATCTTCGCCCACGTAACCCGCTTCGGTAAGCGTAGTGGCATCGGCAATCGTGAACGGCACATTCAACAGGCGCGCTAAGGTCTCGGCCAGCAGTGTTTTGCCGGAGCCGGTGGGGCCAATCAACAGGATATTGCTTTTGGAAAGCTCAACATCGCCGCTCTTTTTCGGGCCGACGTTAAGGCGTTTGTAGTGATTGTAGACCGCTACGGAAAGCACTTTTTTAGCGGGCGTCTGGCCAATCACATAATCATCAAGAATCTGCTTGATTTCGTGCGGCGTAGGCAGCTTGCTGCCTTGCGCTGACGGGGATTTCTCCTGCATCTCTTCGCGGATAATGTCATTGCATAGCTCAACACACTCATCGCACACAAAGACTGATGGACCCGCAATCAGTTTGCGTACTTCATGCTGGCTCTTGCCGCAGAAAGAACAGTATAAAAGCTTCTTTCCGTCGTCGCCAAAACCGTGTCTGTCGTCACTCATCGCGCCACCTCAAGATATGTACACGTGTTCAAATCTGCGTCCGTTTCGAAAGAATGGCATCAATCAGCCCATACTCTACTGCGGCTGCCCCATTCATAAAATTATCGCGGTCTGTATCGACGCGGATTTTTTCGATGGGCTGCCCCGTGTGCTGAGCCAAAATCCTATTCAACCGTTCCCGCACTTGCAGAATCTCGCGCGCGTGAATATCAAAATCCGAAGCCTGCCCCTGAAATCCACCTAATGGCTGATGGATCATCATGCGTGAATGTGGCAGACAGTAACGCTTGCCTGCGCTACCCCCCGCTAACAACAGCGCGCCCATACTGGCGGCTTGTCCAATGCACATAGTACTGACGTCGGGCTTGATAAATTGCATCGTATCATAAATCGCCATGCCGGCACTGACGGAGCCGCCCGGCGAATTAATGTAGAGGTGAATATCCTTATCCGGGTTTTCTGATTCCAAAAAGAGCAACTGCGCCACGACCAGATTGGCCATGTAGTCTTCCACTTGCCCGACCAGAAAAATGACCCGTTCTTTTAATAAACGCGAATAAATATCATAAGCACGCTCACCCCGTGCGGATTGCTCGACCACCATCGGGACGAGATTCAATGCCGCAGGGTAAAGCGCACTGTCCTTAATAAGGCTATCGGCCATCATCTTGTTTTCCCTTAGTAATATTGGCTGCAATACTGGCAAATCAACAAGTTAGCCCTGAACTGACTTTATCAACTCATCAAAAGACGTAGGCACTTCATTTACCTGAACTTTTTCGGCTATCCACTCCACTGCCTGATCTTCCAGCACCACCGCTTCAACACCTGCCATGCGCTCCCGCTTGGCATAATACCAGCGCAGCACTTCAGTGGGGTCTTCATAGCTCGCGGCAGCGGCTTCTACCATGGCACGCACCCGCTCCGGCTGGGCTTTAAAGCCATTCTGGCGAATGATTTCAGCGAGAATCAGCCCTAAAGCGACCCGGCGACGCGCATGCTCTTCGAACATGACCGGTTGCAAATTGATGCTGGCCGATCCGCCGCCGCCACGCGCTTCCATATCATCCTTGGCCTGCTGCATTAACTGGCCAATTTCCGAATCCACCAACGCACGCGGCAAAGTCAGTGGATTGGCTTTCAGCAAACCGTCGAGCACTTGTTGTTTGACCTTGCGCTTGATGGCTTGTTCGGCCTCGCGCTGCATATTATTTCTGACTTCACTGCGCAACGCCTCAATGCCGCCTTCGCTGATGCCAAAACCAAGCGCAAATTCATCGTTCAGCTCCGGCAGTTTGGGCACGGAAACAGCCGCTACTTTAACGGCAAATTGCACGGCTTTGCCTGCCAGCTCTTTGGCGTGATACTGCTCAGGAAAACGTACGTTAAGGACACGCTCTTCGCCCGCCTTTACGCCGATCAGTTGCGATTCAAAACCGTCAATAAAGCTTTTGGAGCCAAGCACCACCGGCACCTGGTTGCCCTCGTTGCCGACAAATGGCTGGCGATCCCCGTTATCATCAATAAGGGTGCCGACAAAATCAATGACCACCCGGCCACCATCCTGCGCACCGTTTGTGGCGTCTTCCCATTCATTACGCTGCTTGCGCAACCGTTCGATTACGGCGCTGACATCGGCATCGGCGATCTCAGTGGTCGGCTTGGCAAGCGTGATGTTATCCAGGGACACCTGAGTGACCTCCGGGTAGATCTCAAACACGGCAGTATATTCCAGGCCTTGACCCGGCTCGGCGCTGCTCTCCTCAATCCGTGGGTTACCGGCGGGACGCAACTGCTGCTGTACGACCGCTTCCTGAAAACTGGAACGCACGACTTCGTCCTGCACCTCGAAACGCACCTGCTGGCCATACTTGCGCTGCACCACGGTAAACGGCACCTTGCCGGGGCGGAAACCATCAATTTTAGCGCGGCGCGCCAGCGATTTAAGGCGATCCTGAACTTCTTTTTCGATACGCTCGGCGGGCACCTTTACGGTAAGGCGACGCTCAAGACCCTCACTGGACTGGATTGAAACTTGCATTTTCTACGCTACCTCGTCGCGGCGCACACACGCCGTCTAATTTTAACCTGATAAATTTAACCAATTGAAAATTAAATATGTTTAATGTCAGTTTTTGAAATATTCATATAACACAACGTTGGCTGGTGCGAAAGGAGAGACTCGAACTCTCACAGGTTACCCCGCTGGTACCTAAAACCAGTGCGTCTACCAATTCCGCCACTTTCGCAGGTTATTCACGACCCTGGGCTATGGATCATTGCATACGCTGCCAAACCTCGGTGCCACACTACAGATTAGACCACAAAACCGTGATTTTTTGCATCATTATAAGGATGTAAAACCTCAAAAAGCAGCTAAAAACTATAAAACTGCTTTAAAAGACGCTTTTTTGACCGCTCTAATGCGTGGACTTGTAGCAAATCATCTTGGGGGCATTCACCCCACTGTTCTGCAACGCCTCTATTTCATGGCTATAATGACATTATACAGTTGGCGCCACGTTCAGCCAATCTTACCATTACTTTACCGTAGTTAACCTGCTGTCTTCGCGCGCACTACGCAACTTTGAGAGTCTTTACTTAAAGGAGGAAGTCCGCCAAGCTGCCAGCCCCTGCGATTGCCGGAGACGATCGTCACGCTCACGCAATAACCAGTAAACAATTCCCAGAGCCAGAGTGATTGCGGCCAAACCAAGCATGATTTCGGCGGATGTCTCCTTGAGATCCAGGATGATGAATTTACGGGCTACAGCCAGTAGAGCGATAAGCAAGATTACCTTCATCTGGATGATGCTCTGCTGCCGCTTTACCACATATTGAAGTGTATGGTTGAACTCCAGTGCGATCAATACCGTCATGATCTCGCCAAAGACATTTTGAAACACCTTATGGTCGAGGGGATCCAGCGCGCCAAACACGAGACCGCCAACAACCCCGACCAACAAACGGAAAGTAGCCACCAGGATTACGAGCGTAATCAGCAGCGTGAGCGCAAAGGCAACTACGCTTTCAAAGCGTTGATAGAAGGTCATAATGCTCCACTGCTTCGGCAAAAGGCTCTGCAACCTCATCATTTTATTCACTCCTTGCAAGTTTGTATGACTTGCCTAACGACAGTGCAAAAACTACTTGGAAGATCGGAAGCTGCGATTTAGGGAGTACGTTGACCCCAACTCGACAGTGGATCGTTCCATGCAGCCGATTCTATGGGGTTTCCTTTTCACATTTTCAAAGAATTTTTCGCTCACAGGTTTTTTTCTACAACCTGCCTCTTCATCCCCCCACAAAAAATTGCCCAACAATGGAGGGATGCTTTTACCTAACCGAATGATTGGCGTTGATAAGGGATTTTTTCGTTGGTTTAGCTTTGTGCTATCCGCCAGCATGCGCGGCTTTCTGGCTCGCCATACGGCTTTGTCCACACTGACTTTTGCTGCACTTTACAAGAACTGCCGCCAAAGGCTGTCCCGAAAGTAGACCGGGCGGTTCTTCAAATGGACTAAAATGGTGTTTTAATATTCCACCCATATAGGCACATCGGCATAGCCCCCGCTTATTTTTTATATTTTGTAACCACGTTTCCTTTTTTCATTTTTGTGTGCGATTCCGTACAGATCCCCTAACTTCTTATCGTTAAATTAACTGTTAACAGCATGCGGGGTAATTCCGCAATGCAATTTTAAGCCACATAAGCCACAAAGGAGGCAATATGAACTGGGATATTATTGAAGGAAACTGGAAACAATTTAAGGGCAATATGAAGGAGCGGTGGGGAAAACTCACTGACGATCATCTGGATACTATCGCTGGCAAACGTGACCAGCTAGCGGGCAAGATCCAAGAAATGTATGGCGTAAGTAAAGAGGAAGCTGAAAAGCAAATCAAGATATTTGAAGAGAGTGCCCAACAGAAGAGGCAGTTCAGGGATTCTTAGTTGGAACAATTATTTATTCTGACATCATTAGCAATCACGACACGTTGGGCGGCGGGGTTATCTGTCATCCACAAGAGGTTTAAAATTATGGCAACTCTCCATGCTTATCTTAAGTTTCCTGGTAATGCTGAGAAAGCTTTAATGTTTTATCAACATATATTTGGTGGCGAATTTTTGGCTGTCCTACGTTTTAAAGACAATCCAGATATAGCAGAAAAATTATCTGAACAGGGTAAAGAAAAAATCCTATTCATGGTGCTCACGATTGGTCACGGTACAACGCTAATGGCAAGTGATGTACTCGAATCAGCAGGGCATCCACTCACGAGCGGGAATAATTACTATGTCTATGTTGGTGCTGATACTCATGAGGAAGGTGAGCGCATCTTCAATAAACTCTCTGAAGACGGTGAGGTCGAAACTCCATTCCAAAAAACGGATTGGGGTGCATTTTTTGGAGCCTTAAAGGATAAATACGGAACACCCTGGATGATTAATTACCAAGAAGCTCTCGGTTCTCTCAAGAAGAAGCCATAGCGAAATGAAAAAGAAGACATGGATCGTCAGATCGAGAGCTTGAAATTGCACACCAAACCAACATGAAAGATGAAACATATATCATTCTTCTTCGCGGTGTGACCCCAAGTGGCAAGAACAAGGTCCCGATGGCACCGCTGCGCGCGGCTCTCACCAAAGGAGGACTGAAAGACGTGCAGGCGTATATTCAAAGTGGCAACGTCATCGCCGCATCTGAACTAACTCAAGCTGCGCTTGAGAGGCTTGTGCGTGAAGTCATTCGTAAGAGTTTTGGGGGAGATCTAGCCGTTGTGGCGAGAACTGCGAAGCAGTTTGCGCGCGTCGTAAAGCAGAATCCATTCGCAGATGCCGATGGGCAGGGTTATACTCCTCTCTGCTTGCCACAGAACCTGGCAAGAAGCTATTGAGAGAGCTTGTATCCACCGACTTCTCGCCTGACCAAGTCAGGTATGTAAACAACACGATATACACGCTATATGCGACCAAGCACAGTGATTCCAAGTTCAACAACAACTTTTTCGAGCGCAAGCTCAAAGTCACAGCGACTACCAGAAATCTCAACACTATGCTCAAGCTCGTTGCTTTAGCCGCCGCCCAACAAGACGCTCCAGCCGACGGCTCTGTCGCCGCTTCGCGTCGCCAGAGACGCGGCTGAGCTTCGTCGTTAGGGTGGATATACACGGAACATTCTGAAATTCGATATTACGATATGGAGGTTTAGATTATGAAGTGGAAAAATTCGTTAGCTGCAATGGGACTGATAATGCTCAGTCTATTTGTCACCCCCACGGTCTCAGCCGATAGCAAGGCAGAGATCGACCCGAACGTGAATCAAACCTTGACGCAGTTCTATGCTCAGCATGCGAAAAATAAAGGCCTTGCGGAAAAAGCGGCTGGCATGCTTATCTTTCCACGTATTACTAAAGCTGGGTTGGGAATCGCTGGCGAGTATGGCGAGGGTGTTTTGCAAGTCAAGGACATGCCTGTTGACTACTATACTATCAGCTCTGCTTCGATCGGCCTTACCCTCGGTGTTGCAAGTCGTAGCCAAATCATCATGTTTATGACCCAAGAAGCGCTGGACAAATTCAAGAATAGCGACGGGTGGAAGATTGGCCTCGATGCTAATGTGGCTATCATATCAATGGGGGCAGGTGGAGAATATGATACTAAAACCCTCCAGGAACCTATCCTTGGCTTCGTGTTCGGTGAGAAGGGGCTGATAGGTGACCTGTCACTGGAAGGCTCCAAGATCACGAAGGTACAGAAGTAAATTGATTGGGTCAGCCACACATTGTTTGAGTATCTTTTGCGGTACGTCCAAGTCACCGAATAGATGCTTGTGGGGGTGGCGGCGCCCTGGGGCATTGGTTCGGACAGCGTACCGCCATGTCTACGTGGATTATCTATCTCAGCCCCAATCGGGGGAAATATATGCCCTAATCTGTACTTGAATGGGCGCGCCGCTCCCTGAATGTTTTCTGTAATACACACAATTGCAGATCCTCACGATAAGGAATCCCAAACCGCTCATCACCATAAGGAAAATCAACACCTTTTCCCGTATTCACATAACCCCGGCGCTCATACCACTGAATTAGTGCGGTTCGCAGCGCAATAACGGTCATAATCATCGTTTCACACTGCCATTCTTTGCATGCAAATGTTTCAGCATGCAAGAGAAATGTTTTCCCAACCCCTTGCGCCTGACTTTCGGGTTTTACCACAAACATGCCCAGGTAGCAGTTCTTTTGTTCGCGCCGCAGATGCACACTGCCAATCAACACATCATCCAAAAAACACAGTAAAAATATATTACCAGGCGTTTTCATAATTTCCAGGATCGCATCCGGATCGGTTCTTTGACCCCCCAGTAAATCTGCTTCGGTAGTCCAGCCTTGACGACTCGATTCACCCCGATAAGCAGAGTTTACCAACGTCGCAATTTGAGTAGCTTCAGTTTCCTGGGCAAATCGAAATATCATGGTTTACAAAAATATCTCACAAATACGCCCGCTTATAAATTAAACCTTATTCAGGTACCAACAAAATGACGGACTGAACGGCCTCCGGCTTTAGCCGGGGCCGTTCAGTTTTCCGTTCTATTGTCCCTCTAACCACGGTAGTTTAATCTCCCCCTCTTCGTGAAAGGGCAACGATATTGCGGGTTGTGCCAGATGTACTTTGCCCGTTACCCCGTAACTGGCGGCCGGGGTTTTACTTTCTGCCATTTCTTTGAGCTGCCGGGTCAGGCCCACGAGCGTGCTCACGGCTTCCACATCCAGCACTGCTGAGCCAAAACGCGGGACGTTCACCGGGTTGCCGCTGACGCCTGTAACGAACGATTGTCCATTCAATTTGATTTCGAATTGCACACCCCTGATCGCAAAATCGAAGTCATTGGGATTTTGCACGCGCAGCTTCACTTGATAGCGCTGTTCCAGGATACCCGCCTCCACCAGCTCAATCGCAGTGATGCTGACACGCGGAGCTTCGGGCTTGTGGGGCAGTGCCGCACAGCCCACCATCAATGCAAAGATCAGTGTGATGCCTGATAAGCGCCTACCTTTTGGTTTGGTCGTCATGATTCGCTACTCGGTTACCTGTGAAGAGCCTAGATAATACGGCAAACTCGCAGCTCAATCCAGGGGGTGGAAGGGGATACAACATTAAATGATCCCCACCCCAAGGGGCGAGGAATCTTAAGATCCCTCTCTACGTTCGGGATGACAGTAAACGCCGCAAGCGGCGGGGGAGAGCGTAGCGAGGGGCTTGAACCCGAAGGGATTGAACAAGAAATTACTACCCTTTACCCTAATGGCATTCCAAAAAATTTATCGCTTGGCGATGCCGGGAAGTTCAAGCACGCTCGCGCTCAACTTTAGCATGAGCCTGCATTATTGCATATTCAATATTGAACAGGCGGCAATGCCATAATTTTTACTTCGGCCGTGTGATCCTGACGGTCATCGATGAGCGGTATGATGTTATCTGTACATTCGATGTCATCTACTATCACGCGCATTGCATTGCTTCTCAGTGCATCATCGGACGCGGCTTGGGTTACGGTGATATGATACATCGTCTCGCGATAGCGGTAATGCAACTTGAACTCTGCCCACTCCGCAGGGAGGCATGGCGCAAAATGTAACTTGTCTACTTCCAGTCGGAGTCCGAGCAGAGATTCTACGATCAGGCGATACATCCAACCCGCCGAGCCGGTATACCAGCTCCAACCACCACGACCAGCATGCGGTGCGACTGCGTAGACATCGGCAGTGACTACGTAAGGCTCAACTTTATAAATCTCTGCATCCTCGGGCGATTTTGAATGATTGATAGGATTGATCATGGTCAACAGTTCCCATGCCCGCTGGCTATCGCCCAGGGCGGCGAACGCCATGGTCGTCCAGATTGCAGCATGCGTGTATTGCCCACCATTTTCACGCACACCGGGGACGTATCCTTTGATGTAACCCGGATCCATGTCCGACGTATCAAACGGTGGATCCAGGAGTTGAATCAGTCCATGATCATGCCGCACCAAGCGCGCATAGACGGCGCTCATGCCCTTGCGCGAGCGCTCTGCATCACCCGCACCAGAAAGTACTGACCAGCTTTGTGAGATCGAATCAATTTGGCATTCAGCATTAGCCGCCGACCCCAAGGGGGTGCCGTTATCAAAGTAAGCGCGACGATACCATGCGCCATCCCAGCCATTTTGTTCGATACGCTCACGCAGTTGCGCCGCTTCTTTTCGACAATCTTCGGCAAAAGATACATCATCTACACGTTGCGCCAATTCAGCGAAGCGCGTCAGCACTTCATACAAAAAGAACCCCAGCCAAATACTCTCGCCTTTGCCGTGCAGTCCTACTAAATTCATACCATCATTCCAATCGCCTGAACCGATCAGCGGCAAGCCATGCTCACCGAATCTGAGACCGTGGCGGATGGCTCTCACACAATGCTGATACACACTGGCGGTAACTGTGGAGTGTTGCGGCAGATCGTAATAAGAGTCGTCTTCCGCCCCAACAGCACGGCCCTCCAGGAAGTGGACAGATTCATTCAGCACGCCAGTATCACCGGTACAGAGCACATACCGACACGCTGCCAACGGCAACCACAGATAATCGTCGGAGCAGCGGGTACGTACACCGCGGCTTGAGGGCGGATGCCACCAATGCTGCACATCACCTTCCAGAAATTGATGCGCTGCGCACAGCAGTAATTGGTCGCGCACGCGTTGTGGTTCAGCATGAATCAGCGCCATCACGTCCTGTAACTGATCGCGGAAACCGAAAGCGCCACCTGATTGATAATAACCGCTGCGCGCCCACAGACGGCAGGCAAGCGTCTGATACACCAGCCAACCGTTGGTCAATACGTTAAGGGAGGCATCGGGCGTTTCCACTTGCACGGCGCCCAACGTACGTTTCCAGTAGCGCCACACTCCTTCAAGTTCAGTGTAGGCCGCAGCCGAGCCGCGAAAGCGTTTCACCAGCTTGCGCGCATCATCAATGCCTGATCTTCCGGCTTGGCCGAGCCGGAAGATAATCTCGCGCTCTTGCCCATCAGCCAAATCAAAATTTACTTGAATCGCAGCACAGGGATCCAATGCCGCGCCCACTTTACCCGAAAGCCGCGCCCGGGACATCGCTGCGGGCTTTTTTAGCGAGCCGTTACGGCCAATGAATTCAGTGCGGTCACCACTCAGCGTGCAATTAGGGTCATCCACATCGAAGAACGCAATTCGATCAGCGAATTCCGGATTATAAGGATTACGTGCGAACAGCGCACCACTCTCAGAATCGACTTCAGTGGTGACGTGCATAACAGATTTTGGCCGCAAATCGCCTAGCACCCACTCCACATAGCCCGTCGCGGAAAGACGGCGCGGCCGTCCGGAAACGTTACGTACTTTCAGTACCGAAAACTTGACTGCCGCATCCAGCGCCACATATACCCACAACTCGGAGCTAATGCCACCTTCACTATATTCAAACACGCTATAGCCGAAGCCGTGACGACTAACGTAAGGATTCGCTCCGCGCGTGGGCAAGGGAGTGGGAGACCAGAAATAACCGCTCTCCTCATCCCGCAGATAAAACGCTTCACCACTGGCATCGGATACCGGATCATTGTGCCAGGGGGTAAGGCGAAACTCATGCGCGTTTTCGCTCCAGGTATAAGCTAGCCCATTCTCAGAGATAACCGTACCAAAATGTGGATTTGCCAATACATTTACCCATGGTGCGGGGGTCATATGCCCGGCGGTGGTAGTCATGACGTACTCGCGCCCATCGGTGGTGAATCCACCGATCCCATTGTGCAGAATGAGATCACGCGGCGGCTCGACGCTGGGTGAAAATTCCGGGCGGTGACGTCGCGTCGGCTGAAAGCGTGGCACGCGCATTCCCTTTGGACTCTGACGATTGACCTGTTCTGCGAGCGTTCCGCGAGTATCGCTGAGAATAATGCGTGCCACTGACTGGAACAGAATGCGGTCTTCGCTGGACATCTGTTCTGCAAGACGCACGAAAATGCCCCCCGGTCGATCTATCACATGGGCTTCGACGCCTGCTGCAATCAAGCCGATAATCTGATCTTGAAGCAACTGCCGATAACCAGCCCGGTCTTCGTTCCAGATGACCAAATCCACTGCAAGCCCTTTTAAACGCCAATAAGCGTGCGCTTGCACCAGTTGTCGCACCAGTTCGATATTATCCGCACTGCCAATCTGTAATAGCACAATGGGCAAGTCACCGGAAATAGCATAGCCCCATAAGCCGGATTGTCCACGGCGATTCTGTAACAGAATACCTGCGTCGGCCCGTAGCGAGACATTAGCATAGACCAAAGAGTTGGCCAGCCGCCCATAGAGTTGCGCATCGGCCTCGCTGGCATTGAGCTGACGCAATACGACTTGAGCATGGGTCCACGCGAGTTCGAAAACACGATTCGCCAAGCGTTGATCGTGGTATTTTTCGACCATACCTAAAACCGCCTCACGCGTCTCCCCCATACCAATCACCATATCAAGAGTGACTGTCTGTTGGGGATCAAGCGTGATGGAATAGCGAATGGCGACAATCGGATCCAATACTGAACCCTGACTGCCAGAAAGCGCGCCGGAAGAAATTTTTACATCGCTCAATGCCTGTGGATTGGCGGCGGTGCGGCCACGGCCAATAAACTTCATCCGGTCGGTTTCATAGGAAATCTCATTGACATCCGCGCCATGCGCCGCCATCAGATGAAACATCCATGGCGTGCTTTCATTGGCTGAACGGGGACGACGCGTGCAGAGTATGGCCTGCCGTTGTTCGATAATTTCGGTTTGTACAAAAAGATTGCTGAAGGCGGTGTGCAGCGCATCGGCGGCGGGCACGGAAAGCACTACTTCCGTATAACTTGTAACAGTAATGGTACGGCGTGTCCGCGCACGGTTAGTAAGATGCACACGGCGCAATTCAATATCATCTTCCGGCGACACTACAATTTCAGTATGTGTCTCAAAATTATAATCACGGCGACGGAATTCGGCACGTCCTTCCGAAAAAATCGCTTCATAATGGTCTGGCTGTTTCAGTGTCGGCTGATGCGCGGTTGACCACACTTCTCCACTTTCAACATCGCATAAATAACAGAATGTCCCCCAATGATCGCACGTCGTGTCTTCACGCCAGCGGGTAACTGCGAGATCTTTCCAGCGACTGTAGCCACCTCCCGCATTCGTGACCATCACATGGTAACGGTCATTAGACAACAATTGCACTTCGGGGGTTAGCGTATTGGGGCTGTTGAAAACACGAATCGGCGCTTCTGCGCTACTGGAAGTCGGTCGAATATCAGAAAGTTGGGGCATGCGTGGGAAGAGTCCAGTAGCCCTTGGAATCCTTTCCTGAAGCAATAGCAAAGTTGATTGCAACAAAGGGTCACATTCGAAGCGCCGCTGCATCGGTCTATCCAGGAGTAGATAGGCGAGAGAAAGCAAGCCCATTCCCTGGTGATGCGCCATGTAAGAACGCACTATTGATCTCGATTCGCCGCGGCGTTGGCGCGAGGGGGTATAGTCAACGGCTTCATAAAAGCCGAATTTTCCTTCAAGCCCTTCGCTGGCGAGCCGTTGCAGATTAAGGCATGCAGCTTCCGGAGCCACCATCAAGGCCAGCATTGAAGAATACGGTGCAATGACCAGATCATCGGCGAGTCCGCGTTTAAGTCCCAGCCCCGGCACGCCAAAGGCGCGGTATTGGTAGTTGAGATGGATATCGACCAGATTGTATCCCGACTCCGACATACCCCACGCTACACCACGCTGCCGCCCATATTCGACCTGACGCTCTACCGCTGCCTTATAGGTCTGATCGAGCAATGTATTATCAAAAGTCGGCATGACCAGAAGCGGCATCAAGTACTCGAACATCGAACCGCTCCACGACAAAAGAATCGGTTCGCCGCCCGCAACGGTGAGTTGTCGCCCTAAAGCAAACCAGCTTTCCTGTGGCACTTGCCCTTGTGCAATGGCAACAAAATTAGTCAACCTGGCTTCTGAAGCCAGTAGATCGTAGTAACTTATATCACGCCGCAACTCATTTACGTTGTATCCGATCGCCAGCAAACGGGATGTTTTATCGTACAGGAAGTCATACTCCATATAAGCAAATTCACTTGCTTGCCGAGCCAGTTGTTCGACAGCCGCTATCCGCTCTGAGGCGCGGCGGCCAGCGGTAGCGACGCAGCGTTGCAGCTCTTGCAGCCATTCACGTTCCGTGGACGTCGGGGCGCCAGCAAGGAGCTGCTGCCCGATTACCGGAAGCACATCTGTTTCGAGTCTTGCCAATTCACGCAACGTGGGGATTGCACCAATACTGGGGTAGTCGCCGAGTCCACTGGGTGCAGCCGGCAGCGAAAGCCACGGCGCAAGAAACGTCAACTCATCAAGGGCTGCGCGGCATTGCCGGATCAGCGTCCGCGTCCACCAATTCGCATCGCTCTCAGTAGCCGTTTCAGAGCGTACTGCGCTAGCGTGATCCACGGTCGGGTGGTGCGCGGAACCCTCATCGACTTCCTTGTAGATTCCGTTTTGGCTACGGCTAAGTTTAAGATCGGTCTCCGCCACAACTGAGCTTTCTTCTTCTCTGGCTCCTCCTCTGGCCCACATCCGCTCGACGTTTTTTTGAGGCGTCATGAGGACAGTATCCAGGCTGTCGACAAATTCCGCCGCACGTCTTGCCAACAGGTCAAGACACTGCCACGCTTGCACCAGCGTGCTTGGCCGGGAAGCGCATGCGGCCGCAAAATCCGCGTTAAATTGTGCAAGTGAAGCCGGCGATGAGGTGCTTGCCGCAGCGTCGACCAGAATGGCTAGCGTGTCGTGCAGCCCATCAAATACTCGCGCCCCCAGGATCGGGGCATCGGGAAGCGCGAGCAGACCGGGCCGCAAGGTCAACAGATGGCCCGCGAGATTTCCGCTGTCCACCGTCGAAACATAGATAGGGTGCAGTGGTTTCAGCGATAAGGTGTCGTACCAATTGTAGAAATGGCCACGGTGACGTTCCAAACTCTGCATGGTGCGCAGGGAGTTTGCCGTGCGCTCGATGAATTGTCCGGCCGGAATGTAACCGAAATCGTAGGCAGTTAAATTAGCCAGTAGTGACATGCCTATATTAGTGGGCGAGGTGCGATGAGCCACTGAAGCGCCACGATACTCCTGATAGTTATCCGGCGGTAGCCAATGATCTTCCGGGCCGACAAAGGTCTCGAAAAAGGCCCATGTTTTGCGCGAAAGCTTGCGCAGAAAAACGATCTGCTCAAGTGTCAACCGCGCTTCGCGGTGCGTTAGCGGTTGGCTGAGCCACCACGCAAGCACGGGTGAAGCCAACCACAGCAGCAGAACAGGCGCCGCTACGGTGAGTACTGCGGGCTTGAACAGCAAGAGATATATCGTTGTGGCAACGGTGATCAGTGGCGCGATCCACATCGCGCGCAAAGCAGCGGTGAAATCCGTGCGGCTATTACGTGCCGCTTCGCCCGAAGGAGTCCATTCGAGCAGCCGTCGGTGCGTAAACAACATGCGCCACGCCGTGCGCACGATCGCATCCAGGCTGAAGTAGGCCTCATAGGGCAGGCAGGCCAGGGTAAAGGCCGCCTGTGCCAAGCGATGCATCGCCGCATCGCGTGTGGCAGCAAGATGCTGCCGGAACAGCACTTCGCGCGGCTTGTGAAATATTTCCAGAACAGAGGCGATCAGGGGCGGAATCAATATTATGCCGATCACCAACACCGTCCAAACCCAGGACGATTCAAGCAGTGTCCAACCCAGCAGCAACAGCAGCGTCAATGCCATCGGCACAAGACTGCGCCGCAGGTTGTCGAACAGTTTCCATTGCGATAGCCACGATAGCGGGTTCTTCTGCCGTCGTCCACTGGAGCCGGGAACACGCGGTAGCAGCCACCCAGCCAATTGCCAATCACCACGTATCCAGCGATGACGGCGGCTCACATCGGTACTGTAATGCGCAGGATAATCCTCATACAAATGCACATCGCTCAATAGGCCTGCGCGCGCATAACATCCTTCCAATAAATCATGGCTAAGAATCCGGTTTTCGGGAAATCGTTCATTCAATACCTGCTCGAAGGTATCCACTTCATAGATTCCCTTGCCAATAAACGAACCTTCTCCAAAAACATCTTGATATACGTCCGAAATGACACGGGTATAAGGATCAATACCAGCATCAAAACCATGCAGTTGCGCATACAGCGAACGATTGGCTCCTTTCAGGCTGGCGCTAACACGCGGTTGAAGAATCCCGTAGCCCTCGCAGACTCGTTTTTTCTTTGCGTCGTAACGCGCCCGATTGAGGGGATGCGCCATAGCGCCTACCAATTCCCACGCAACATCACGTGGGAGCTGTGTATCAGTGTCTAACGTCAGGACATATTTCACCCCAATTAGACGGCTGATATCCCCCACAATGTGTGAAAACCGTTTTCCTGCCTCAGCACGTGTTTCACCACGCAGCAATGCATTCAAATCGGAAAGTTTGCCACGTTTGCGCTCATACCCCATCCACATCCGCTCTTGGGGATTCCAGCGGCGTGGACGGTGAAAAAGAAAGAAAATATCGTTATTTTTAGCGCTATATTTTTCATTCAATGCTTCGATGCGCATCTGGGCCAACCGTATCAACGGCTCATCTTCACCCAAAGTTTCTACATGCGCATCCCGAAAGTCTGTCAATAAGCCAAAATACAGATTATCGTCCCGATTCGCCAGGAAGCGGACTTCCAGGGCTTCGATCAGCTCGTCAATATTCGGTAACGAAGTGAGCATTGTCGGCACCACAACTAGCGTCTGCGACTGCGCAGGGATGCCCTTCGAGAAATCCATACGTGGCAAACGATGCGGGCGCACCAGTAATGTCGTCAACCAGTTCACCAAAGCCAGCCCCAACTGACTGCTGGACAGCAAGGCGAGTATGCTGATCAGCACCAGCATCTCATACGCAACTCCTTGCGCCTGCATTATTGCCCATAGGCTCGCGCTAAATAATAATGTGAGTAATGTAATCGCGCCAAGATACAACCCCAATGTGTACCCCGAACTTATTTTTGCGAGAGTTACAGAAACTGAAAAATGTACTTTCGCCCGTCTTTGCAGGGCGTGCAATCCACGGTCTATTAAATAGAAACCCACATGTGTCGTCCGTTCCCCACTATTCTGCTCTGCAGCCTGAGCCACCTGAGCAAGCTGGATGGCATTGCGTGCCACTTCAACTTCCGAAAAAGAACTCGTCTTCGCAATCCTTTCAATCACATGGCGATAGCGATCACGGGTAGCAAAATCCATTTCACCATAAACTCCCGCTGGATCCTCGCGCAGGGTTTTTTCCACGATACTCATGGTTTCGACAAACTCACGCCAATCCATATTTCCCAAAAAACGCAAACTACCAATGCTGTTACTAATAGACACCTGGTCAGCAGCCTGTTGCTGATTACCAGATCGCACTAACTGCTCAATGGTCAAACCCTGTTCGGCAAGCACTTGTTCAACCCAAATGAGAGGCAATGCTAATGCCAGACTTTGTCCGTGCAAACGACGGGTAAACTCTGACACGAAAGGAATCGTCATCGGTGGGTGAGATCGGGCCATATCAGCAACCACCAGCACCAGGCTTTTCGGGTCTTTCTCCGCAACCACCGTCATCTGCTCGACCCATCCCGTGGCAAGATCGCGATCTATCCTGCCAGCCGCAATGCGCACAGCGACACGTCGTAAATTTTCAATCAACGCCAGCCGCAGCATGATGGGAATGGCCCATAATTCACCCAATTTAAGCACATTAACTGTCTGGTAGGCCGCAACGAAACGACTCAGGCTTTCCGGATCAACTCGCCCATCACCATGCGATATTATTTCCAGCGCAATATCATATACCCGTGGCAATCCCGCCGAAGATCCGCTCGACAAGCGCGGCAATTCCCGGCTATACCCGGGGGGCAAATGGCGCTTGGCCGTACGAATTTGTTCTTCTATTAAATAAAAATTATCCAGCAACCATTCGCTGGCGGGAGTAATCTGCTGATTCGCTTTAACCGCAATCGTAAGACGGTCACAGACGCCCACCAAAATCTCTTCATTTTCCGCCAAACGTGCCAGAAGCTGATCCTGGGATCGTATCTGGGTCAACTTATGGCCCGCCGCGAGGCGCTTGGCATGCTGTTCTAACTGATCGGCACTGAATAATTCGGAACGGAGGGGGGGTTCATCAAAAGAATGTTTAATGGGAATGCCGCTATCGCGCAAATGCATTCTCAATTGATGTAAATATCGGAAAAAACGAATATCGCCAGTTTTCATTTATGACTACATTTATTTTGAAGTTTATTTATTTCCAGCCAAAGCGAATCGTTTATCACTTGCTGAACATGAATTTATTGAAAAGTGTCATTACCTCAATACGCATACTATGCCATCCTCCTCTAATTGCAGCCATCCAATCGGTGTGATTCATTATCAACGGTATACAAAGAATTGCTGGTGAATGTTAGTATATCGTTATTTCCAATGGGTATTGCTGGTGGTATTTTTGAAGGCGGATAACTCAACGTGATGGCTTTCGTTGCATACAAAAGGCCATTTTTGCCATGAGGGCGCAATTCACTGTGGAATTTTTGTATATTTAGAGCTTTTAAAGAGTTTTTAGAGGTGCTTTTTTGAAAAATCAGAGGGTATTTCATTAAATTCATTTTCATTTGAATTGTTGATTAATAAAATCACATGGGCATCTTTAGCTTAAAATAATTTTAAAATTCTGTAATTTAAAAAATTAACTACATTATTTGTTTTCATATCCCCGCCATTTCTGGCGGGGATCTTTCATATCATCACGTCTGCAAATGTTAAGCCGCGCTGGGCTTGTCCATTTCGCGGATGGATCTGCGTCGATATAATCCAAACGTTGCGCCAATCATCACTAGAACCCCAACAATTAATCCATTTTCGGATAAGCCAAACGCGGAACTTCCAAAAAGTCCAGGAAATAATTCTTCGTTGTTGAAAAAATAAGATGAGGCAATCAACCACGCCCCTAAAATCACAAAAGCCCACTCTTTCCATGCGTTAGGCCGCATAATTGCCGCAATGGCCGCCAACTGAAGGAACAAACCCACAATCAGTGAATTGGTAAAAAGCGCTTCATCTCCTGGCGTCCGTGGAAGAAAAAATGGGGAAATTAACAACCAAAACCCTAACACCAATATCGATACATCTTGCCAACTTTTTTTCATGATAGATCTCCTTAATAAAAATTAAAAATTATAATTTACTCTCTACTCACCTTTATTAATCGTTGGGTTTCAATATTATTCAAACACTGCCCACTTCCGATCCATTTCTGGTCAATACAGAGGAAATTGGCCATTGATCCAAGGTTACACTGAAACTTCTTACTGTTCCGTGCGTTATCGAACACATACACCCACTATAAAACCACTGTACAGAATAGTTATAAACTTGTGATTTATTAACGCCATTTATTTAGCGCACTTTATAGAGATGGCAGGAAACCACTAAAATCACATTTGATGAAAAAAAGGGGCGGAGACTTAAAATAAATTGTCTCATTAGAGGTTTTATTATTGAATGACAGTTTAATTATTACGCTTTAAAACAATAAAATATCTATGGAATAAAGCGATATACGCCGAATAAACACACAAAACACCTACAACACATATCTGTAAAAGTGATAAACATTTATTTAAAAAAGGGCTGCGCTACTATATTATTTCTAACACTCCCATAGCGCAGCCCTTACGAACCAACTCTACTATCCCCCCGTGCGCGGCGAAATATTGCCGGTATTGTCAGAGACAACAACCTCAACTCGACGGTTTAGTTGCCGTCCAGCGGGATTACCGTTGTCAGCCACGGGAAAAGATTCACCGTAACCTATCGCGCTAACACGCTCAGCTTCAACACCCATATTTATTAGCGCAGTGCGTACCGCCTCCGCGCGTTTTTCAGATAGTTGCTGATTATAGTCCTCGCTGCCTCTACTGTCCGTAAACCCTTCAATCAGGACTTTTCGTTCTGGATGTTGCTTAAGAAAATCAGCAAGTTTTTGCACATTACGCATCCCCCCAGACTTTAGCTGTGCTTTATTCGTATCGAACACCACATCACCCAGAGTAATTACCATCCCTCGATCGGTTTTTTTTGCCTCCATATCTTTTAACTGCAATTCTACGTCTTTCAATTCAGCTTCTAATTGCCGCGCACGGTTTTCAGCCTCCTGGGCTTGTTGAAGGGCAGCTTGTGCGCTCAGATCTGCTTCGCTGGCGGCCTGTTTTTCTGTAGCAGCTTCACGTTGAGCAGTTTCAGCAGCGCTCTTTGCTTCTTGTGACTCGTGCTGTGAGGCCTCTGCGAGGCGCTTGGCTTCTTCCGCATCGCGCTGGGATGCTTCGGCCAAGCGCTTCGCTTCCTCGGCTTCACGCTGTGAAACCTCGGCGCTACGTTGAGCTGTATCGGCTTCCCGGGTCCGTGCTTCAAGTCGAACCCGGTCACGCTCCACATTTGAGTTGGTGACTGCCAACTCGGCCGCTTTCTGTTTAGCGGTTTCTTCCGCGATTGCGACTTTTTGTTTAGCCACATAAGCTAAATGATTAATCAAGTCATTATCTTCCCGTTTATTCCACGCTTGGGTAGCTTTGTCTAATGATTCACCGGCCTCTTTTAACTCCAGCGGTGCAAGTTGACTAACCTCGGAGCGCGCTTGCGCGTTATTGTAATTATTGCGCGCCTCATCCAAAAGAGAGTTATTGGGTGGCAAAGAACTACATCCCGCAAGCACAGAAAAAGTTAACAGGGTAATAGGTATAAAACGATTCTTATTCATGATTAATTCCTCGCTGCGTCTTATGGAGTTTTACGGTTGATTTCTTCGCGTAAAATGCGAATGTCATTTTGAATAACCTCTGCTGCTTTTTGTGCCTTGGCTGATTGTGCTTTCTTTTCAGCCAGCCGTGCATCTACCTGGGCTTGCTCAGCCAACAACCGTGCATTTTCATAATCTTCTTTTTCCAGGGCACGATTGGCGCGATCCATTTTTTCCTGGGCGGCTCTCATCTCTATGGAGGCGAATTCGTTTCCACCCGCGCTGACGGCACTGTTGATTGTCGCTTTAGAAACCGCCATTTGCTCGGACGGGGCTGGCATACTGGCGCAACCTACCATTAAAAGAGCAGCACAACTGGCAACGCCGCCAGTCCGATACCATTGATAAAATCTATTCATAAATTTCTCCTTTATTAAAAACATGACTGGCATTGCTTACACCTATAATTTCATACCCACTGTGGTGAAAATTTAACGGCGTCATATGTTTTTTGCGTGGTTAAGTTCATTTATTTCTGACGACTTTCCCATTCTGAAATTTGTTTTTCGGCTGCATCCTTACTAAGCCCGTACGTTTCCTGGATCTTGCCAGTTAACTGATCTCGTTTACCGGCAATAACATCCAGATCGTCATCTGTGAGCTTTCCCCACTGTTCCTTGATATTTCCTTTCAATTGTTTCCAGTTTCCTTCTATACGATCCCAGTTCATGATTATTTCCTTGTGTTGTTGGTTAATGAGGTTGCAATTAAATTTCGAGTTCCACCATTCTCAAAAGTCTTCCTTAGCGCTATAAAAGTACAAAGTAAGTTAAGGTTCTCAATTTTATGATATATATTTAGTCAAATTTAATCTTTGCGTCTGTCTGCCACCGCACAAAACTATTGTTAGGGAAGATTGCCCAACCATGAACGGCTCTTTACACGACCACAAATCAAGCAATAGGTCGTTTTATCTCCAAGCCAACAAGAAATCAGGGGGACACTACAACAGAGTCTTGAGAGCCATGAAAATGAAAGTGGAAAACTGACAGAAAATGGATGCGCATCACCAGCTACCCGGTTCCGCTCACTGAATCGCCAATCCCGTTCAACTGTTTTTACTGGCGCATTCGAGTCCGTCTGATCAGCGACGGTTTCTGAACTGCGATGGCAACGCCCAGGGCGTTTGTTAATGTGGAAATATAGAACAGTAGCCACCACCACTACCACGGATCCAAAGTTTGGAAAAGTAGTGGCTACAATGCTCATGTGATAGCAGCCGAGGGTGGCGTGGTTATATCGGAAGGCACATCCTGCAAAAGGTCAGCAAGCTCATCGGCATGCTCTTCCTCCATGGCAAGAATGGACTCTAATAAGCGTCGCGTAGTTGGATCTTCATTACCCAGAAATTGAATAATTTCACGGTAGCTGTCAATGGCAATACGTTCCGCCACAAGATCTTCTCTAATCATATCCAGAAGTGTTGCGCCTTCCACATATTCAGCATGACTGCGATTTGCTAACCCTTCGGGAGAAAAATTCGGTTCACCTCCTAACTGAACAATTCGTTCCGCCAATTGATCGGCATGAGCCTGCTCCTGATTGGAATGCACCAGAAATTCATTAGCGATGCTTTTAGATTGCATGCCCCTTGCCATAAAATGGTGGCGCCGATATCGAAGCACACAGATAATTTCTGTCGCTAGGGAATTATTAAGCAATTTAAGCACCATTTCCCTGTCTGCGCTGTAGCCGGATGTCACCGCGCCTTCATCAATGTGATGACGTGCCCGCTGACGTAAAGTTTTAACATCGGTCAGAAATTTTTCTTTTTCCATATAAACCTCGGTATTATTAATGCCGTTTAAATAGACTGTATTTTCAATTTATATGCTAGGATTTATATTTTCTTTGCCATTGGATATACGGCAATAAAACTAAGAAGTATAGATTACCGAACAATCTTTATACCTTCTGTGCGTTCGCACACAGAAGGTATAAAGATTGTTCATTAAATAAAAGTCCATTATCAATAAAATACATATTGATTTTTGAAATTCAGATGGTGTTTAATGTAGCGTTTCTGACGGGATGTCTTACTCGATATGCGCCTACCAAGCGGTTTTAATACTTGCTCACTAACATTCCGGCGCTACGAAACAGGCGCAGCATAAGCATGTTATATGGAACAACTAATAATCGCTGTAACAACGTTCTCTAGCCCTGCCGAATAAATAATCGCCAGTTATAAGTTCATACCTTCGCGCTACGGTGGGATGAATCAAATGTAAGCAGCTTTTCAAGGCTTTATTATTGACAAATTTAGAGAGTGTGCCTGATAATTCAAATAAGATCGGTGCGGTTGCATACATAATATTACAGCTACTTGAAGGAGGTAATAGCCACACTACGGTTCATTTATAATAGTTGCCGATGCCATGAACGAATTGCCATAGCTTCGCCTGATCACCACTTCGGCCCATTTGAAGAAGACGCGTGTTTTTGTAGAATATTTTAAACCTGTGATTGCGTGATGCACTCTACCGCCTGCTAAATTGTAGAGTCATATAATTCTGACTAATGACCTGGAGAATGATGTGACTTCCCTGCATGACCCCCGACAAAATTATCTGCTCGCCGCATTGCCGACGACCGAATTTGAACGACTGCTCCCTCATTTTGAACTGATCCCGATGCCTCGTGGTGAAATACTCTATGAGTCAGGCGACGAGTTACAGCATGTTTACTTTCCAACCACCTCTATTCTCTCTTTGCATTATGTAACAGAAGATGGTTCCTCAGCCGAAATCGCGAGTGTGGGCAAGGAAGGCATGTTTGGGGTTTCGCTGTTCATGGGCAGCAATACCATACCCAGGAGTGCGGCCATACAAACAGCCGGCCATGCCTACCGCCTGAAGGCAAGGGTCATGATGGAAGAATTCAACCGCGCTCAGGGGCGCCGCGCCGGGGTGATGCAGCGTTTAGTGCTGCGTTATACCCAAGCGCTGATCACGCAAATGTCACAGACTGCTGTTTGTAATCGTCACCATTTGCTGGATCAACAACTCTGCCGGTGGTTACTGACAACGCTCGACCGTTTACCCTCGAATGAACTGGTAATGACCCAGGAAATGGTGGCTAACATGCTCGGCGTGCGCCGTGAAGGTGTCACCGAAGCGGCCGGAAAATTACAGAACGCCGGCATCATCAGTTATCGCCGTGGCCACATTACAGTGCTTGACCGAAGTGGCTTGGAAGCTAACGCATGTGAATGTTACAAAGTAGTCAAGCAGGAATTTGATCAGCTCTTATCCGATTTCCAGGAGCCGCACAACCCTCCCAAGAAACACCTCCCAAGCACCTGGTTATAAATCGGGTTTGCGCCTGGTTTGGATAATTGGCTTTGAAGATTATTTATTAGTATTTGAGATCCCACCATTGCCTAAGTGTTTCATCTGCTATTCAAGGCGGGGTTTACTTATATTGGATCAGCAGGCATTCATGGCTAAATTTACAGACTCCTTTCATCACCTGAAAACCATTCTGCGCAAAGGTGATGTGCGCAGTGCAATCATTTACCTGAATGGATTAACAGAGCATCGGTTCACCTCTGTGTATCGCTTCGACCAGGAAATACTGACTAATGTCTACTTTTTCGACCGCGAAAATCCAATGCAGGAATCAACGCCCGACATTCCAGTCATGGCCTCATATTGCGGATTCGTCCGTAACAGCCATAACACGTTCACAACCTTTGATTCCCTCCAGGATGATCGACTGCACGACCACCCAAAACAGTTAGTGGTAAGATCGTATTGTGGTATGCCGCTGCTTGATGAAAATGGCAAGATGTTCGGGACGATTTGCCATTTTGACTTTCGACCCTTGCCCATCAGCGATACAACCGTGAAGCTGCTGGAGTCTATAGCGCCATTACTGAAGCAAGCCACGCGGCCTTTTACTCCTTGAATTAAGCAACCGCCTTGCTGGCTTGGTCTGCTATCTTTTTTATTTTCTTTTGTATTTATAGAGTATTGCACGCTATGGATGCCACGCTTATGGTTTTTGCGTAATGAGTAGCCCCTCTCTCTCGGGTGATTAAAGTGAGATGGGATATTTATCCAGGGAATTGACTTTTATTATTCAGGGGATGAAGCCATGGTGAAAAATGTGAACAGATTTACATTGATTCAGCAAAACGATACACACTCTTATATGGAAGCCCACTGGGAACATTTCTGGCGCAATGGGAGACCTGAACACCGCCGTGCAGGGGGGTATGCGCGCGCGGCTACTATTGTCCGCCAACTTGAAGCCGAAACCGCCGGGCATTGCCTGTTAGTGGATTGCGGCGACACCATTCACGGCACGGGCCCGGCAATGTGGACCCAAGGCGCCGCGATTGTATCCGCGCTTAATGCAATGGGCGTGGGGCTTATGACACCCGGTAATTGGGAATTCGGTTTTGGCCCCGCAATTCTGCGTGAACGTGTTGCTGAGATGCAGTTTCCGGTGATTGCCTGCAACGTGGAACAAGCCGCTACCGGAGAGCGGGAATTCTCCCCAAGCGAAGTCCGCGAAATTGGCGGCGTGCGCATAGGGTTTATTGGTGTAACTACACCCATCGTTACGCAGACGATGCCGAAGAAGTTTGGTGAAGGACTACGTTTTTCTGAGGGCGCTGAGGCCTTGCCCCGCTGCATCAGTAAATTGCGGCGTGATGAGCAGGTTGAATTGATTGTGGTAGTTTCACATTTGGGATTCCCTCAGGAGGTAAAGCTTGCGAAAGAAATCGAGGGGATTGATGTGATATTGGGAGGACATACCCATAATCGACTTACCGCACCAGTGCGCGTTGGTAAAACACTCCTGATCCAATCCGGTTTTGATGGTGCATTTTTAGGGAAACTGGATGTGGATGTGAAAAATGGCCATGTGTGTGGCTTCCAGCATCACCTTATTGAAGTCTCGGAATCAATTATCCCTCACCGCGAAACCGAGCACGTCATTAACGAACAGCTTGCCCCGTTTCGGGATCGAATGAATGAAGTCGTTGGGCAAACCCGCACGGCCCTGAATCGTATGACCGTGCTTGAGTCGACAATGGACAATCTGATTACGGACGCCTATCTCGATTTGACGGGGGCGGATGTTGCATTGTCTCACGGCTGGCGATATGGTGCGCCCATCCCACCGGGGAATGTCACCTTGGGTGACTTATGGCAAATTATTCCGACTAATCCAGAACTTTTCACGATTGAAATGACGGGGGCGGAAATCCGGCAAAAGCTGGAGATGAGCCTCGAAAACGTCTATGCTTCAGACGCCTTTAACCAAAAAGGCGGCTATATTATTCGCGTTTCCGGCTTAAACGCGATTGTTCGCCTTAATAATCCTAAAGGTACGCGCATCGAACAACTGGACATCGCTGGCGCGCCATTCGATGCTGAGCGACGCTATAAAGTGGCGGTGGGTGGTGAGCACGAAATCAAGATCGGCGAAAATAAACAACGTGTGGGAGCCACCGCCATTGAGGCGCTGCGTGAATATTTCCGGCGACATTCGCCCATTGAGGCAGAACTCACACACGCCAAATTCGTCGCCGTTTGAATGGCAAGCCGCTAAAAAAGAACCTCTACCATTAATACCCATTTTCGATTAATCTTGCTGTGTTTTTATAGCGAATGCGCCAAGAACCTGCTGACCTCAGGCGCGCGAACAGAGGAGAGATAAACTATGGGCGCACAATGGAAAGCAAAAGGTAGGGAAGCCGCGGCTAACGCCAAGGGCCGGATCTTTACCAAACTATCCAAGGAAATCATCGTTGCCGCGCGCGCGGGCGCTGACCCTGATATGAATCCACGCTTACGGCTGGCGGTGGAACAAGCCAAGAAAGCGTCCATGCCGCGGGAAACCATTGAGCGCACCATCAAGAAAGGCGCGGGTTTGCTCGACACCGGCGCGGCCTACGAGAAGCTCATCTACGAAGGTTTTGCCCCACACCGGGTTCCGGTGATTGTCGAGTGCCTGACAGATAATGCTAACCGCACCGCGTCGAATATTCGCGTGCTGTTTCGCAAGGGACAACTGGGCGCGTTAGGCTCAGTCTCTTGGGACTTTGACCACCTGGGAATGATTGAGGCGTCTCCAGAGTCGCCAGGGGCTGACGCAGAGCTTGCTGCCATTGAGGCCGGGGCTTCCGACCTGGAACCTGCCGACGACGGCGCCACCTTGTTTCTCACCGAACCCACGGATATGGATGCGGTATGCCGCGCTTTACCCGCGTATGGATTTGTGGTGCGCTCTGCCCAGTTAGGTTACCGCCCCAAAAACCCGGTAACGCTGGGCGATGCGGAACGCGCGGAAGTTGAGGCGTTTCTGGAATCCGTCGATGAAGATGATGATGTGCAGAATGTGTTTGCAGGATTGGCGGGGTAAAGAGCCTATGTTAATTCAACCTGGAAAAAGAATTTATTCGCACCTACGCATGTAACCTACCGGATTTAGGGGGTAACGAATTGGTGCGCATGGCGTACCCTACGCCAAAAACTACAGCCTTACTGCGCAGGCGCAGGCGTTACGCTTGGAAGCGTCGGTAAATTTTTCTTTCGGGGATTAACCTTATACATCACCACCTTGATACCATCAAAATTAACGTCTTCACGTACGGTGAGGACTTCGTTGGCGTCGCCGTTAGTGTATTTGGTTTTATAGCGCGAGATGTATACATTGCCGGTTAAAATGGTATTAACCACGGTGTCCTTAATTTCATAACTGAGCAGATCACCAAGCAAAGCATGTTGCTCTTTCAGATAGCTTTCCCATTGCAGTGGATCTTCGTCTTTTGAAAATAACATCGATGCCTGCTCAAAATCCTTTGCCTTGATCATCTCATAAAATTTTTGATCAAGCGCACCGGCCTGTACCGGGTCTGCGGACTTCTCGGTGCAGCCTGCCAGAAAAAATACCACAAAAAAAGAAAGCAGGCTGATGATGCGAAAATTTGCTCTGGGATTCATTTTATTTACCTGCGTCAATCACGCACTCAACCTTGCACACATTATAAAATGTAGTGAATAACCGAAAACAAAGAAAGTCCCTCCCACCCCTTGCTTCAACTATTCTTTGTAACGCGGTTATTCACTACAAACCGGAAACGGCATAACTTCAACCGTCATCAACTATTTTAAGCGCCATGCTATACAAAAAATTCTTTTTTTGCCCGGTAATTTTTGCGGCCAGGGCGGTGGCTTGCTTCACCGGTAATTCATTCAGCAACACGCGCACAATTCGTTCAGCTTCAGCGTCGGTTTCAGCATTTTCGGCACGGGTAACGCCCTGCACCAGCACCACGAATTCACCTTTTTGCTGGTGATGGTCTGCCTGCGCCCACTGACATAATCCACTCAGGGTATCACCCTGGATGGTTTCAAAAACCTTGGTCAATTCTCGCGCCACTACGGCTCGGCGGTCAAGCCCCATAACCTGCGCCATATCCTGCAGGGAGTCGACAATGCGATGGCCTGACTCGAAGAATACCATAGTCCGGCTGTCAATTCTAAGCTCTTCCAGCCGCTGCTGTCGAGCAGCCGTTTTGGCGGGCAAAAATCCTTCAAAAACAAAGCGGTCTGTAGGCAGGCCCGACACCGATAATGCCGCAATCAACGCGCTGGGGCCAGGAATCGGCACAACACGCAACCCGTGGTCACGCGCGGCACGCACCAGATGATAACCGGGGTCGCTGATCAATGGCGTGCCGGCATCGCTGATCAAGGCGATATTCTCGCCCGCTTGCAGACGCGTAATCAGATCGGCGCTGCGCTCGCGTTCATTGTGGTCATGCAAGGCGATGCAGGGCGTGATAATGCCAAAATGCCGCAACAGGGGCAGGCTGTGCCGGGTATCCTCAGCCGCAATCACCTGAACCTGCGTTAATGTCTCTATCGCACGCGGCGTCATGTCGCCAAGATTGCCCAGAGGCGTCGCTACAATGTAAAGTATGCCTGTGGACATTAAAGAAACCCCTGAATCTAAAAACGGCGATGGGACTCATCATGTTAGCGTATAATCATTACATGCAACTGCAATCAACACCAGCCCGGATATCTGATTTGTGACGCGTGTTCTCGCGAGTCTTATGTTGCTATGCGCCGGATTCAGCCTGGCAGGCTGCGCCATAGCAATGGAAGAAAGTGGCATGGCGGCCGATTCTGCGCCAGTTGTGAGCGTTGGCAGCACTGCCGATGTTGCTGAACGGGTGAATAGCGGAGTGGCGCGCCTGGCAGAGGCGCCAGCACGCATCGCCTTGCTGTTGCCCGCATCTGGCCCGTTGGCAAAAGCTGCGGAGGCGGTGCGCGATGGATTTTTTGCGGCATATTTTTATCGCCTCAACAAAACCTGGCAACCGGTGATTCAGGTTTATGATTCAGGCACACGCACTGACACCATGCTAACGGCCTATCGCCAGGCCGTGGCGGACGGCGCCGGGATCGTGGTCGGCCCGCTTGATCGGGATGACGTAAAAGCCCTGGCGCATGGCGGTGATGAGTCTATACAGAGCGTAACCGTGCCAACACTGGCGCTGAATTACGTAGACAACGCCAATGGCCTGACTGGCGCCCCCGGCCATCTATATCAGTTTGGCCTGGCTCCCGAAGACGAAGCCCGCGCCGCCGCAGAACGCGCCTGGCTCGAAGGCCGTCGTAACGCCATTGCATTTGTGCAAAAAGGTGACTGGGGAGACCGCGTGCTGCACGCCTTCAAGACTCGCTTCGAGGCATTGGGCGGCACCGTGATTGACACGCAGAGTTATGACCCGGCCAGCAGTGATTTTGCAACGCCCTTGCGCAAATTGCTGGGTGTCACCGAAACAAAAACACGCGCGCGTACCACCAAGATTGACCCCGCCATTCCCGAGCCGCCAAAACGGCGTCAGGATATGGATTTCATATTCCTCTCAGCATTTACGCAGCAGGCGCGGCAGATCCGGCCGCATTTATTATTCTATTATGCGGGTGACGTGCCGGTGTATACCACCTCCCATGTCTACACAGGCAAACTGGACAGGAACGCCGACGCTGACCTGAATGGCCTGATGTTCAGTGATATGCCGTGGGTGCTGGATGCGGAATCTCCTCAGCCATTGCAACGCGCTATCACACGCCTGTGGCCGCAGTCTGCCGAGCAGTTCAAACGCCTCTACGCGCTGGGAGTGGACGCTTACAACCTGATTCCGCTACTGTCACGCATGAGCGCTGACCCTGGCGAACGCATGGCGGGTGAAACCGGTAATCTGCGCATGGATGAAGCGCAACGCATCCACCGTGAACTGCGCTGGGCGCGTTTTGTAGAAGGTGAACCACTGCTGCTCGAACGTCTGGCAGAACCAGTGGCGCCACCTGAACCAGTGCCGCAAACGGTACCATCGCCATAACCGCTCCACCATCATCAGCAGACTCGATGGGGAATTCTATTGAAACCTCTATTGGCCGGGCCGCCGAAGATCTCGCCTGCCGTTATCTGCAAGACCAGGGGTTACATTTGCTGGAGCGCAATTACCGCTGCAAACGCGGGGAAATTGACCTGGTGATGCGTGACGCCAGCAGCGTAGTTTTTGTGGAAGTACGTTACCGGCGCAACATCCGTTTCGGCAGCGGCGCAGAAAGTGTGAACCGTTACAAGCAAGCCAAATTAATCGCCACTGCGTTACACTATTTACAATCAAACAAAGCAGCGGCAAAATCCCCAGCACGCTTTGATGTGATTTCTATCACTTTACAGGGCATGCCCGGACATATACAGAGCGGGCCTGGACATAATGAAATTCAGTGGATAAAAAACGCCTTCGACGCCGCTCCCTGAAAGTGGCAAACCTAACCCAATACTGTTCGGTTTAGCCGTTCGTGGTGAGCCTGTCGAACCACCCGCCTCTCATCCTGAGCCCTTCGACGGGCTCAGGGCGAACGGGGGATGTATAAGCAAAAGTATTACAACCTAACTATTAAGGAGTATTAAAACGTGGACAAGAAAATTTCATTATTACTTATCAGCGGATGTATAACGGTTGCTTTGTTACAAGGCTGCGCTGGCGTACTGGTCGCAGGTGGCGCAGCCGGTGCGTCCATGGCGGGAGATCGCCGCACCGCGGGCACTTTCGTAGAAGATCAGTCCATTGAAATCAAAGCTATCAATTCAATATTTGGCGACAAGGAACTGGCCGACAAAGCGCGCATTAATGCCACTGCGTATAATGGCCTCCTATTGCTTACCGGGCAAACCCCCACAGAAGAATTACGCGACCGCGCCGTGAACCGGGTTACCGACATCGCAAAAGTCCGTCGCGTACATAATGAAATCACCATCGGCGAACCCATTGCATTTCAGATTACTACCAAAGACAGTTGGATTACTACGCGCGTTAAAAGCACCTTGCTCGGCACAAAAAATATCGCTGCCAATCACATCAAAGTCGTCACAGACAGCGGCGTGGTGTATTTGATGGGGTTGGTAACACACGCCGAAGCCGGCACCGCCAGCGATATTGCGAGCAATATTGAAGGTGTACAGCGTGTCATTAAAATCTTTGAGTATATTGATTAAAATTATGATACCGCCCACCTTCCAACACCAGCTTGGCGCCATCGTTGGATCAGAGGGTGTGCTGAGCGAGATCGCAGATTGCTGGCCTTACGGTTATGATAATAGCCGCCGTCATGCGCCACCCGAGTTAGTGGCATTCGCCACCACACATACCCAGGTGCGTGACATTGTGCTGCTATGCAATGAGTATAATGTCGCGCTGGTGGCACGCGGTCGTGGCACCGGCACCACCGGAGCAACGGTGCCGCTGCACGGCGGCGTGGTCTTGTCATTGGAACGCATGAACCGCATCATTAGCGTTGACCCTGACAATCGCGTGATCGTCGTCGAGCCTGGCGTCACTAATCAGGAAGTGCAGGATGCCGCAGGAAAGCATGGCTTTTTCTGGCCACCCGACCCCACCAGCGCCGCCTATTGCACCGTGGGTGGAAACCTTGCCTATAATTCTGCGGGGCCACGCGCCGTAAAATACGGTACGCCGCGTGAAAACACCCTGGGGTTACGCGCCGTCACAGGCGCAGGCGACGAAGTGCGTCTGGGCGTCTACACCACCAAAGGCGTGGTGGGTTATGACTTGACCCGTCTGGTGATTGGCTCGGAAGGCACTCTTGCCATCATTACCGAAGCCACCCTCAAACTGACGCCTTTACCCGAAGCCAAACGTACTTTACGCGCCATTTATAGCACCATGCGTGCGGCTGCCAGCGCGGTTTCACGCATCATGGCGCAACCGATGACGCCCTGCGCCCTGGAGTTCATTGATGGCCGCGCCATAGAAATGATCCGCAACTATTCCAAGGCTGATTTACCCATTGGCGCGGGCGCATTGTTAATGATTGAGGTAGACGGCGCCCAGGTCGCGATGGATGAAGCGGTAGCCGCCATCACGCGTGCTGCGCAAGGTGATGGTCTGTTGGACATTCAAGTTGCACGTACCCCGCAAGAGGTTAATGACATGTGGGCTACCCGCAAAGCGTTATCCCCGGCATTACGCACCATTGCGCCGAAAAAAATTAACGAAGATATTGTGGTTCCAGTATCAAGAATGCCGGAATTGATTGATGGGCTGGAGCTGTTGTCGCAAGAGTTTGATATTACCATCGTCAACTTTGGACATGCGGGCAATGGCAATATTCACGTTAATTTGCTGGTAGACCCGGAAAATGCGCCGCAAATGCACCGTGCCGAACAATGCCTGGACAGAATGTTCAGCCTGGTATTGCAGTTAAATGGCACGTTATCAGGCGAGCATGGCGTGGGTATTGAGAAGCGCGACTTCATTGACCGGGAAATTGACCCCACCACCCTGAAACTCATGCGGCAAATTAAAGCGCAGTTTGATCCGAAGGGGATATTGAATCCAGACAAGATGTTTCCGCCACACAGGGATGTGTAAGTGTCGTGGGAGGCAGGAGCCGTGAACGACCGCTGCACAGGGAAGAGCGATAGCGAAGGGTTCTGTAAGTGTCGCCAGAGGCAGGAAGCCGGAAGCGACCGCTGGTCTAAAGACTCCATAAACCTGAAAAATCCATTACGCCGCCGCGACCGGGGTGCGCAATGCCTTGTCGATGGCATTCAGATCTTTAAGCTGCACTTCCAGCGCCGCCTTATGCCCTTCTATTTCTTTAAGCTTGGTTTCCAGGCTGTCTTTTGAATCATTAATTTTATTCAACGTTTCCAGTTGCTGCTCTAACTGCTGTTTGCTTTCATTAACCTGTTTGATCAGTGGTTGCATGATTTCTTTCAGCCAGTTATCGACATCCTGATTAGCCTTGGAAACTATCACACGCGCATGGCTGCCCAGCGAGATAAAAAATTTCTTAACGACAAAGCTTTGCTCTGTCATGGTCGTGACGGGGCTGTTACGGAACTTCTCGGCTTCTTCATAAAGTTTGTAAAATTCATCGGTGTATTTCTTTACCGAAAACATCTTGGGTGTCGTGCCAAGTGGCGCGCCATCTTCCTGAAATTTTGCATAGATGGCCTGCACTACCGCATAGGTTTGATCCGCCTGCCTGGCTACGACCTGCATGGTGTCGCGCATGTTATCAAAAAACACTTGCATGCCTTTTTTCAAGCCACCGGTACTCCAGCTACCTTCCATATCTTTACGTGATGCCGCAATCATTTTGTCGAAAGCGGTCAGGTTCAGCGCATCCATAATAACCTTGGCCTGCTGTGCCAAAACACGGCGGCTGGATTGGAAATGCTCGGTTTTTTTATTAAATGCAGCCTGTTTTTCGCGGGTTTTACGCACTAAATGTTGCAGCACGTCGGCGTTGGTGCTATCCAGGCCGCGCAGTTCATCAAGCTGTTTCTGCACGCCGTGAATCCGCACTTGCAGTGTATCGCGTGTGTCTTCAATAATAGCGCCAGCTTTCTCCAGGACATTGTTATTTATAATCGTCTGTTTCGCGGGCACAACATTATCTGACAAAAACCGTTCCAGCGTGGGTAGACGGCTGCGCTCCAGCAATTCAGGGTCTTGACGGATTTTGGCCAACAAACCTTTTTGTGCCGAAACAGGAAATACGCTGGTAGGCTCTATGCCCAGCATGCGGGCCGTTTCTTTGCACTGCGACTCAATGGTGGCGTCAATTTGTCCCTGGTTTTTGATTTCATCCCACAGGGTATCAATTTTGTTGAGGGTAGCCACCAAGCCTATGCCCGACTCGCCACGGCAACTTCTAATATGATTTTGCCACATATCCAGGTCACTGCGCGTGACGCCGGTATCGGCTGCCAGCACAAATAAAACCGCCTGGGCATTGGGTAACATGTTCAAAGTCAGTTCGGGCTCACTGCCCAGCGCATTCAGGCCCGGGGTATCAAGAATCACTAACCCCTGTTTCAATAAGGGGTGTGGAAAACTGATCATGGCATGACGCCATTGGGGGATTTCTACAGTATCTGGGGTCGGCTGTTTTTGCCCACCCTTTCCACCGGAGCCACCTGGCTCATCAACATATAATGCCAGGCGTTTTGCTTCGGCCACCGCTACCTGCTTGACCTTCACCACTTGCTGCATGGCTTCGGCCATCTGGTCGGGTGAATTTATATCAAGCGAAAAAGTTGTCCAGCGTGATGGGTCACGCTTAAGATCGGCAATGCTGCTGTCTTCCAGACGGGTTTCAATGGGCAGCAAGCGGATATACGCCGTATCTTCCTGTTCATCGTAAAACAATTCTGTGGGGCACATGGTGGTTCTGCCCGCATCCGAGGGCAGCAAGCGGCGTTTGTAATCAGCGAAGAAAATAGAGTTGATCAACTCGGTTTTACCACGCGAAAATTCCGCCACAAACGCGATGGTCAAGCGATCAACACGCAATGTTTCAACAGCATCATAGAGGCGCAGGGTAATTTCCGAGCTACCTAATTGCTGTTTATCCAGCCATTCCTGGAGACGCCGTATGGTCTGGGCAATGTCGACCTTCCATTGATCGAAGGCACGCATTTGTTGTTTGAAACGATCTTCTTCCATGCCCCTACTCACTGCCTGTGAACATTGTGGTTCCCATTGTGCGCTAAACTTGCTTCGCAGCCCCAATCGGGTTATCGGTCGTTTTCCTCAAGGCTTTAGCTTAGGGCCTGTTCGAAAATCACTTGGACATTTGACTCGCCGGTCTTGGGCGCGCTGCGTTGTTGCAAACCGCTTGTGTGGCTTGCCACACGGCGCACTTCGCGCCTAGCATCGCATCCCAATCCAGCGGCCAAATGTCCAAGTGATTTCCTCACAGGCCCTAAACACTCGATTCAGCCTGCCGTGGCTCAATACATAGCGGCACGCTGCCCAAATACTGAATGTATGAAATACTTTCCTGCCGTTCGTGCTGAGCGCGTGTTCATGTTGATGGGAGGCGCTTATCCCAATCCTCGCCCTATATCTGTCAAGGGTGCCACTACCAGAATTTTCATCAGGTGAAAAATAAGTAATAATGCTATTGGTGTAAGATCAAACCCGGAGATGGTGGGAATAATGCGGCGCAAAGGTGCCAGCAGGGGTTCATTTAACGCATGCAGCGGCCCATTAAGCGGGTTTGGGGTGCGCGGCCCAACCCAGCTTAGAATGACCTGCAATATAATGGTGATGGTATAGATGCTGATCATCAATTCAACAAAATCCGCCAGCGCCAACATCAACAATCCCGCTACTGAAGGGGACTGGGCCGCAATCATATGAATGAGCCAGACCTTGGTCACTTGCAGGATAAGTACTACAATTACCGAGGCGGTATCAATTCCGCCTACGCCTGGTACGATACGCCGTAAAGGAATAATCACCGGGTTGGTGACTTTGACTAAAAACTGGCTCACTGGATTGCGAAAATCTGCGCGCGCCCATTGTAATAATAGACGTAATACTACTGCGCCAATAAACAGGTCAAATAATGTTTTTATCACAAAAACCCCGGAGGCCGACAGATAGGGATTATCGATCATTATTGATCTCCCGCCACACAGGGATGTGCAAGTGTCGCGGGAGAGCGTAGCGAGGGGTCCAGGATGCCGGGAGCGACCAATAGTTCAGCCAGCTCTGTGGAGCGGCGATGGGCAGCAAGTAGCGCCGCACAGAATAATTCCTCGGTATTCCCTTCCTGCAATACTTTAATCGCCTGTTCGGTGGTGCCGCCTGGCGAAGTGACGCGCATGCGTAGCGCGGCCGTGCTTTCACTGCTCTCCAGCGCTATTTTGGCGGCGCCGTAAGCGGTTTGCAGTGTTAACAGGTGGGCAGTCTCGGCAGGCAATCCCAAGTCAACTGCGGCCTTCTCAAGAGCTTCCATCACCAGAAAGAAGTACGCGGGGCCACTCCCCGACAGCGCCGTCACAATATCCATCTGTGCTTCATCGTCTACCCATACCGCCAAGCCTACTGCACGCATTATCGATTCTGCAAGGTTGTGCTGCAGCTTTGTAACCTGGGGATTGGCATATAACGCTGTGGCGCCACTGCCGACCATAGCCGGGGTATTGGGCATGGCGCGTACGATGGCATGATGCCCGCCTAACCACGCATTCAGGGTTGGCTCACGAATGCCTGCGGCAATGGATATGATCAGTGGTTTTTTTTTCTGTAGGGCCGGCGCTACATCTTCGGCAGCGATTTTGAGAATTTGTGGTTTCACAGCAAAAATCACTACGTCAGCATGTGCAATAGCCTCTTGATTCTCACCGGTAGTGTGAATTAAAAAAGCCTGCTGCAAAGCATCACGCTGGGCAGCATGCGGATCAGAAACCCAGATATTACGCGCCTGATAACCGTCGGCAATTAAACCGCCGATCAGGCTGCGCGCCATGTTACCGCCGCCCACAAAAGCTATTTTATTGTTTTTCATAAGCACCCTTGTATTAGTCGCGTAATATAGTGGAAAAGGCGCCGTTATACCAGCATGTCATGGACAACGTAGCCCGATTCGGAGGCGCCGCTTACGTTCTCTCACCAAAAATCGCACTCCCGATGCGCACCAGCGTTGCGCCTTCGGCGATCGCGGCATCCATATCATTGGACATGCCCATGGAGAGTGTATCAAGACCAAAACCGTCCCGGTTCAACTGTTCAAAAGCTTCACGCGCCACGCTAAAGGCATGGCGCTGATCGGCAAAATCCCGCCTGGGCGCAGGAATCGCCATCAAACCGCGCAGCTTAATATGAGGCAGCGCGGCAACACTACTAGCCAATCTCTGCAAGGCCGCACGATCATGCACATCCACACCAGCCTTTTGCGCCTCACCGCCCACCTTGACTTGCAGACAGATATTCAGCGGCGGCAATGATGGGGAACGCTGCGCACTTAACCGCTGCGCAATAAGCTCACGATCTATGCTGTGCACCCAGGCAAAATGCTGCGCGATCTGCCTGGTTTTATTGGATTGCAGCGGCCCGATGAAATGCCATTCTATGCCTTGGCCATGATCTATGCCGCCCTGGCTGTGCAATGCTTCAATCTTGGGCAACGCTTCCTGTAAATAACTTTCACCAAAAAGCATTTGCCCTTCTTCGTGCGCCGCGCGAATCGCCGACACTGGACAGGCCTTGCTCACTGCCAGCAATGCCACTTCGCCGGGCAGGATGCCCAAGTGCGGTGAGCGCAGGGATGCGCAAGAACCGCCACCCCACGCCCGGCCATAACGCTGCTCAGCCTGGGCGATGCGCTGCCTCACCGCCAACAGCCGCGCACGAATAGATTCTCTATCAGAACCTGGGGTATCCATTTTCCAGACACTCGTGTTTTACAGATTTTGTATTGTGTAGAGCCGTCCGGCTGAAGATAGCTATTTTACGCGAAATACTCATCTTTAATACTCGCACATCATTCAAAAAATCACGCCCCCTGCCGCTAACGCTTAAACAGCACCTTAATATATTAAAAAGACATTCTTCACGGAGATTACAATGGACGTTACTGAACTACTGGCCTTTAGCGTCAAAAACAAGGCTTCTGACTTGCACTTATCCGCCGATTTACCGCCCATGATCCGCGTCGACGGCGATATACGGCGTATTAATGTGCCCGCACTTGATCATAAAGCAGTTCAAACCATGCTCTATGACATCATGAATGATCGGCAGCGCAAGGATTTTGAAGAATTTCTCGAAACCGATTTTTCCTTTGAAATTCCTGATCTGGCACGATTCCGCGTCAACGTATTCAATCATAATCGTGGCGCAGGCGGCGTGTTCCGTACCATTCCATCGACCATTTTATCGCTGGAAGATCTGGGCTGCCCAGCGATTTTCAAAGAAATCGCCAACACACCACGCGGCCTGGTGTTGGTTACCGGCCCGACCGGTTCGGGCAAGTCTACCACGCTGGCGGCGATGATTGATTATAAAAACAATAATGAGTTTGGCCATATCCTGACGATTGAAGACCCCATCGAATTTGTGCATACCAGCAAAAAATGCCTGGTCAACCAACGCGAGGTACACCGGGACACCCGTGGCTTCAATGAATCTTTGCGTTCTGCATTGCGCGAAGATCCCGACGTTATTCTGGTCGGCGAAATGCGCGACCCTGAAACCATTCGCCTGGCGCTGACGGCCGCCGAAACCGGTCATGTGGTGTTCGGCACTTTGCACACCAGCTCGGCCGCAAAAACCATTGACCGTATCATCGACGTATTTCCTGCGGCGGAAAAAGAAATGGTACGTTCCATGTTGTCAGAATCCCTGCGCGCGGTAATCTCACAAGCCTTGATCAAGCGTGTCGGCGGTGGCCGTGTTGCTGCGCATGAAATCATGATCGGCACCCCGGCGATACGTAACCTGATCCGCGAAAACAAAGTACCGCAGATGTACTCAGCTATTCAAACCGGTCAAGCCATCGGCATGCAAACGCTCGATCAATGCCTGACAGAGTTAGTGAAGAAAGGCGTGATCAGCCGTGGCGATGCACGCGCACGCGCTGCCAATAAAGATGGATTTAAATAACGGTTAAACGAGGCCTCTAGCATCTTTGTTGCTGAAGGAGACTATTCAGCAACAAAGATGCGTCGTCCCTGCGCTTCAATGCAATGCACAGGATGTTTATAGAGTTTTTCAAGATTCTCCTGCGTCAACATTTCATCGGTTGTTCCACACAAAATATTTTCATCACCGACCAGCAACACAACGTGGTCACAATAGCGCATCACCATATTTACATCATGCAACACCATCAGCAGTGCTTTGCGGGCCTGACGGACGTGCTGCACCAGTAAATTCATTACCATGATCTGATGATGCAAATCCAGGTGGTTGGCAGGTTCATCCAGCAAAAATAATTGTGGGTCCTGCGTCAACAATGCCGCTATCGCCAATCGCTGTCGTTCACCGCCGGAGAGCGTCTCTACCTGGCGTGACGCCATGTCCAGCAACGCCATTTGCGCAAGTGCTTGATGTGCATGCCTGCGGTCTTCTTCACCCTCCCAGCGCCAGGTGGTCAGATAGGGATGACGTCCGATTAATACCGTTTCTTGAACCGTGCTGGGAAAAGGATCCTGGCTATGCTGGAAAAGCACGCCCATGCATTGGGCGATGTGACGGCGCGACATTGTGCTGAGCAACTTAGTTTCTAAATAAATGGTGCCGGCCTGTGGCGCACGCAAACCCGCCAGCGTATGTAACAATGTGGTTTTTCCTGCACCATTCGGCCCCAACACGCCCCAGCATTCGCCGCGTTTGATGACAAAATTCCAGTCGCGGCACACCGTCTTTCCGGCAACAGTAACCGTCAGGTTTTTAGCTTCCAAAAAAACCGAGGTCATCAGCGGTGCCCGCGTTGTAACAAATAAAGAAACACGGGCACGCCAAGCAGCGCGGTAATCACGCCCACCGGTAATTGCTGCGGCGCGACCACGGTACGCGCCAAGGTGTCAGCCACCGTAAGCAAACTTCCGCCTAACAGCACGGCGGCTGGCAATAGTATCCGCTGGTCATTGCCAATCACCAGGCGCAACAGGTGCGGCACGATCAAGCCAACAAAACCAATGCTGCCTGCCAATGTCACCGCAACTGCCGTGAGCAGCGAAGCAAGCACATAGACTTGCAGGCGCAGGGGTTGCACCGCCACACCCAACGCACTCGCCTGTAATTCACCACGCGACAGGGCGTTAAGCTGATGCGCCAAAGGCAGGCACAGGATTATTCCCAGCAACAGGATTATCCATGCGGTGCCGGGATTCTGCGCATGACTCAAATCACCCATCAACCAGAACAACATGCCACGCAAATGAGTGTCAGGGCTTATGGCGAGAATAAAACTGATCACGGCACCCCACCCCGCAGCGATCACGACGCCTGTCAACAACAAACGTGTTGATGTCCAACTGCCGTGGCCGCGCGCCAGGGTGAACACCAGTATCATGGATAATAACGCCCCGCCAAATGCACTGCCCGTGAACCATACACCGCTCGCGCCAATGAGCATGGAAGACAATGCGCCGACGGCGGCGCCACCGGAAATACCCAAGATATACGGATCGGCCAAGGGATTGCGCAGCAATACCTGCATCAGCGCGCCCGCCAATGCCAGCATACCACCGGTAGCAAACGCGGCCATCGCGCGCGGCAGGCGTAGATCAACCACCAGGTTACGGTACAAGCCCGGCTCCCCCTGCAACACCGCCCCTAAATCCTGCCAATGAAGCGTGATGCTACCCAACGCTAATGCAGACAGCAGGCTGATTCCAGATAACAGCAATAAACCAATTAGCGCTACGCGAGGAGTCATCACCGCAGGCTGATGATCGGCCAGCCCCGCATGCGGGCATGACCGGCCAGCGTGTCATCAGGGTCTACCGCAATGGGGTGCGTTACCATTTCCAGCAAGGGCAAATCATTGAGCGAATCACTGTAAAACCAGCTTGACGCCAGGTTCATGCCGGTGGCTTTCAGCCATAGCTTAAGGTTTTCCACCTTACCTTCGCGGAAACACGGCGTGCCACTGACATTGCCCGTATAACGACCCTGCTTTACTTCCGGCTCAGTGGCAAGCAGATGTTCCACGCCCAGCATCGCAGCGATGGGTTCAGTTACAAAGCGGTTGGTGGCGGTGATAATCAACAGGGTATGGCCTTGATCACGGTGCTGCTGCAACAAGGCACGCGCGGCTGGCAACATGATGGCGTCAATTTTTTCCTGGATAAAATTTTTGCGCCATTCATGCAAGGTAGCCATGTCATGTTGTGACAGCGGCTGCAACGAAAAGCGCAGAAATTCATAAATATCCAGCGTGCCTACTTTATATTCCTCGTAGAAGCGCCGATTTTCACGCTCATAATACTCACCATCCACCAAACCCTGCTCAATTAAATAACGCCCCCACAGATAATCACTGTCACCGCCCAGCAGGGTATTATCCAGATCAAAAATTGCAAGATTCAAAACACCACTCCAAAAATAAAAAATCACTCATCATTACACGGACTTTTCATACTGCGAAAAATCCAGTAGAGTATTTCACACAGGCATTTACCAAACACACGAAAGGAGCTCGTCGCTATGCGCACCACCATCTCACGTTTTTTGCTGGCATTTTCATTACTGATACCCGCCAGCGCCTTTGCACAACCCTATAGCGCATTATATATCTTTGGCGATAGCCTGTCTGACTCCGGCAACATCGCAGCCCTCACCCGTGGCGCCCTGCCCGGCCCCAATACTGCCTATACACAGGGTCGCTTCACCAACGAATTCAATTATGTAGATGGCCTTGCAGCGCAACTTGGCCTGAGCGCAACCCCTTCGTTGCTGGGAGGCACCACAACGCCTTTGGCGGAGCCAGGACCGACAACCACCCCGACCTTGGCTCCACCTTTGGGATACTGGGACAAGTCAGCACTTTTATTGGACAGCCGGGCAGTGCCGATGCCAACGCCCTGTACGTAGTCTTGGGTGGCGCCAACAACGTGCGGGATGCGATTGTCACTTTCGACCCCACCAACCCCGCAACAGCCACCACCATCGTCAATAACGCCGCCAACGACATCACTCTTGCCATTAACGCACTTTATAACGAAGGTGCGCGCCACTTTCTGGTGGGCAACAGCCCTAACCTGGCACGGGTTCCAGCGGTCAACGGGCTGAACAATCCCCTGCTATCTGGCTTGGCAACTTCCCTTTCGGTATTGTTCAACACCACCCTCAGCAATAATCTGGATAGCCTGATGATTGCCGATCTTGGTATCGACATCCGCCAACTGGATATTTTTGCGATTCTTGAAGACGTGATAATCAATAGTGCTACTTATGGTTTCACTAACTCCACAGGCCAATGCTACACTGGCGACGATCAAAGCTATACCACCCGCCCCAGGACTGCCGAAGAGCTTACCTGTTCAGATCCGAACAGTTATGTATTCTGGGATTATATTCACCCCACCTCCGCCACACACAGCATACTTGCCACGCGCGCTTTTGCAGCCGTGCCGGAGCCTGCCACGCTGGCATTGTTACTGGCAGGTTGCATGGCTTTGCTGGCACGTAAAAAACTCTATAAGAACCGCAGCACGCCGCCCCCTATCGCAATGCTCAATTAAGCATACTTGCGTCCCTGATTCGGAGTAAAATTCAGCTACACTCACATTGTGAAGCCCTGCTCATGTCGCACGCATCCCCCAATGCAATGAAGTCCTACATCGGACGTATCGCCACCGGCCCCGAACTCAGCAAAGATCTGAGCCTTGAAGAAGCGCGTGACGGCATGCAGTTGATCCTGGAGGAGCGCGTTGATCCGGTGCAGGCGGCCATTTTTCTGATTGCGCTGCGTATGAAGCGCGAAACCGATGATGAAAACCGTGGCGTGCTGGAGGCACTGCGTGCTGCAACGCACGCCGCCGTAGCCGACGTGGATGATCTGTTTGACATCGCGGATCCCTATAACGGCTTTGAGCGTCACCTGCCGCCCTCACCTTTTTTACCGGCGGTGCTGGCCGCGTGCGGCATGCCCGCCGTGTCGCACGGTCTGGCCGCTGTTGGGCCAAAATACGGTGTAACGCATCGACAAATTCTCGCCGCTGCAGGCGCGCCAGTGGACTTAACCCCCACTCAGGCGGCCGCACGCATCGCAGACCCGGCGATTGGCTGGGCCTATGTTGACCAAAGCGCGTCCTGCCCCGCACTGCACCGGCTGGTACCCCTGCGCGAACTGATGGTAAAACGTCCGTGCCTGTCCACCCTCGAAAAAATCACTGGCCCGGTGCGCGCACGCGGCCAGACGCACCTGGTGATTGGCTATGTGCACAAAGCCTATCAACCCCTGCTTGCCACACTGGCGCGTCACGCCGGGTATGCGTCAGCAATGGTGATACGCGGCATCGAAGGCGGCACCACTCCGGCCTTGCGCAGCGCCACGTTATGCTCGGGATACCATGTCGACGGTACAGAATTCTCGGTCACACTGGAACCGGGCGTGGTGGGCGTCGCGTCAGATCAACGTACCGTACCCGTCCCTGCCGAGCTTGCGCAAAAAATCAAACTCTCGACACCCGACGCCCTCAAGGAACTGGCCTATACCGCCGCCAACGCGGGGGTTGCCGCGTTACAAGGTGCCGGATCTGCTTCACCGCAAAGCACACCAAAGGGATTAACCTATGATAGCCTCGCGTATGCCGCTGCCACCATTCTGTGGAACCGTGGGCGATTTGCTACACTACCAGATGCCGCCACCCACGTCCGCGCTGTGCTCGATTCCGGTGAAGCGCTGACGCGGTTTCGCGCCTGAAACAGGCAAAGCCAAAATATATAAGGGGGTCTGCCATTTCAATGGCAGACCCCCTTATAAAAATAATGAACCGGACTTCGGCAAAAGCACCGAAGCCCGGTTCTGCCGTTATTTGGCGTAGTTGAAGATGATATTGACCCTGCGGTTTTCCTGCTGCTCCTCTAAAGTAGTACCGTAGGTGAGACGTCGGGTCTGGCCGAATCCCACTGCGGAAAGCCGCGAACGAGCGATACCCAAGTTATCCACCAGGTAATTCACCACGTTCTGCGCGCGGCGTTGGGAGTGTTCCATCACCATCTCGGAGGACATCGGCTGCTTACCGGCGAGTTTGTTGGCGTGCCCTTCCACCGTTGCGGTGACGGAGGGATTCGCTTTCATGAAATTCGCCACCTTGCGGAGCTCATCACGGTACTCCGGTTGAATCTCGGCCTTGTGAGGGTCGAACTCCATTTCCATGGCCATGGTGAGCCTGGCGGGTTTCACGGTGAGCCCCTCGATATCCGTCGCACACGCGATGACCGCATCAATACGCCGGTTCATCCGTTTCCCTGCATCGGTACTGTTGTCCGCAACGGGGCGCGTTTCTCCGTACCCTACCGCCGTCAGCCGGGTAGGGGCAATCTTGTGGTTATCCACCAGGTAGCTCACCACGCTCTGCGCGCGGTGCTGGGACAGCTCCAGATTTTTCTCAGCCAGCCCTACATTATCGGTGTGGCCCTCGATCACTGCCGTGGTGTCGGGATATTTCTTCAAGAAGGTTGCCACCACAGCAAGATTTTCCTTCTCTTCACGCTGAATATCGTCCTGGTTAATCTCGAACTGGATATCGAGAATGCTGCAGTACTGTTCGCTCTTTGCCCGAATCGGCACCATGACCATTACTGGCGCGGGTACCGGCGCGGGGGCTGCAGTAACGCTGGGTGTCGCCGAGAGGGCAGGCATCATCGCTTCCGACGCGCGGGCGGGAGCCGGTTTACTCCCGCCGAACATCACGACCAGGCCGAGCGAATACATATTGATGTCGCCGTCATTACCCACGGCATCGTTGATGCGATAGCGCTCCCACTCACCGCGCAGCCCAACAGATTCGGTGAGCGCATACTGAAGCCCTAAACCGGTCTTGTAATTCGTACCCCGCTTGCTGGGGCGGGAATCCATCGGCGTGGCAACGGCTCCGCTGCCACTGAAATTGTCTTTGGCTTCAGCGTAGTTCATGCCGACCCGGCCAAACGCTGAAACCCTTTCAGTGAGAGGAAACATGCCGACCACATCGAGATTCAAACCTTTGAGCCTGATTGTGCCATTCAGTGTTCCCGCTGGTACGGTAGTTGCCGTATAGCCGAACTGCCCCAGGTTAAAGTAGCCGCCTTCAAGCGCAAAATACTTGTTAAATTTATATCCACCAAAAATCTTGATGGCGCTGTCAGTGTCGTTATTGGAAATCGAGGTCGTGGTAAAACCTGATCCCAACAGTTGGTCGGCGATACGCTCATTATCAATTTCCGCACTCGACTGACCAACGCTGAATCCACCCAGCCAACCGGAATCAGCCGCCACCGCAAGGGGTGCGTTGATTACGGCACAACTCACCAGACTCAGTGTCCCTACAGCTTTAGCTACTCGTTTAATATTTTTCATTTTTTTCTCCAAAATAACATGGGTAGCACTCATCGTATGCCACCTATTTAAAGTCATCCATTTACGGTTTGCTCCCCCTGTAAAGAGGGAGCATCCAAATAGTTACTGCTGTAGCTTGTGCTGCGCTCGCATCGAATGTGTTGCGGCGCTTACAGCGGACAACCATTACCCGGCACGGAAACCACGTTAGCATCAAAGGTAAACGCGCCGCTGGCGGTCACTGCCCCTGCCAGCAATCTGCCACACGACGTTGAGTTAGTGCCCATCGTGATAGTGGTATCAGCCAGGATATTTCCTTGAAACAGCGCGTAGGTACCAATAGTCGCTGAACTACCGACCTGCCACCAGACATTGGAGGCCTTGGCGCCATTGATCAACCTGATTTCGCTTGCGGGCGCACCAGGAGCGCCGGCCGCCGTGGTGAGCGCAGAGGGCGCCTGGAAGACAAACTGGGCATTCGCATCGCCTTGACCATCCAGTGTGAGCACGCCTGTTACGCCAATTGTCGAAGCTGTCGCGGATATATAAACGCCGGGGGACAGCGTAGCATTGCCAGCACAACCTACACCTGCACCCGCGCCACCGCTACTGCCAATAGTTCCGCATCCCAACACCGTAGCCCCTGGCAGGCTCGCGGGCGTAATGCTGTTATACGCTGCGAGCAAGTCGGCTTTGATCGCGCCTGACGTGGCGCCCGCATCGGGAAATAAGGGACTGATCACCGTGCCGGTGCGTGTTGGAGCCGTGCCTGCGCAAAGACCAAAGCCGCCCGCTGCGTCCACTGTCACCGCATTACACGTCGCGGTTGGATCCAGCACTACATCACCATTAATCGTAGTAGCACCGATGTTACTAACTCCGGCAGCAGACGCGATGGCGAAGGGCGCAGCCAATCCAAGATTTACCGGCGCAACACCTGTCGCGGCAGAAATAGCTGTCTTGAAATTCCATGCATGGCTACAGGCAAGCGCAGCACCTGCGGCACTGGTGACAGTCCCCTGGGCAATAACTGCCGTATAAGAAGTATCGACGAGAAGTGCTGATGATGTCGTTAAGGTTGCCACCTTTGTGGCGGCGTTATAGTTCACCGATGCGGGGATGAGAGTAACGCCACCCACAGGTGTCAACGTAAAAGTGGTGGCGTTGATGGTTGCGGCATTCATCGCTACATCGAAGGTGGCGCTGATCGCTTTACCGCTGTTAGCGACACCTGTCGTGCTGGTCGTGACAAACTGGTTGCCATGAGTAGGGTCTGATAAAGTCACCGTAGGGCCTGAAGCGGCATTACATACAGCGCCCGGGATGATTGCACCCGCCGGTGCGCCGGGGATAATTCCGCCAATGCCCCCACCTAAAATTGGATCGTCTCCACCACCACATCCCGTCACAAAAGCGACCAGCAGTAATGGCATCGACCACGTCAGTGGCTTGAAAAAGCCTCCAGATATATTCATGTTTTTATCCTTTAATTATAGGCTGCAGTAAAGCGTTGACATGCCGCCGCTGCATTGCGGCTGCGAATTAATGTAGACGGTATGCGGCACTGCGGTTTTGAAGACGAGCATCGCAAGCAGGACTATCCTCCTTTCCCGCAAGATGTTCTGTGCGTTTGCGTACCTAGCAAAAATAAGATTATAGTATTGGCTCTAGACATGCTTAAACACATCCGGCAGGCGCTACATTTTTTCTTAGCAAGAAATCATGTTTCCAGTCTATTGCCCCCTGTTCCACTAGACACGACACCTGCGCCAACTTCCTCACCATCATAGGGAATCATCTTCAATGAATACACCGGAAAAAACCTGCGTCTGGCATGCGCTTGCAATTGATAAAGCGCTTGAAACCAGCGGCGTTGATTCCGCGCAAGGATTAAATTCATCTGAGGTAGCACAGCGCGCAGCAACGCACGGGGCTAACCGGCTCACCGAAGCGCCGCCGCGTTCCCCGTGGTTAATGCTGCTGGATCAATTCAAAAGTGTTTTGATCTTGATTCTGATTGGCGCTGCGTTGCTGGCAGGGGCGATTGGCGATATCACGGATGCGATAATAATTCTAATGGTGGTGCTGTTTAACTGCGCACTGGGTTTCTACCAGGAATACCGCGCCGAACGCAGTCTGGCGGCGCTCAAAAAAATGCTGGCGCTTACGGCACGGGTGAGGCGCGACGGACACATCAGCGAGATTCCTGCCGATGCGTTGGTGCCCGGCGACATGGTGCTGCTTGAAGCAGGCAACCGCGTGCCCGCCGACGGCCGTCTGATCACGGCGCACAGCGTTGAAATCGACGAATCGGCGCTAACCGGGGAATCCCACCCCGTCAGCAAACACACGGCACCGCTTAACCTTGCAGGGGGCAGCGCAGACGTGCCCCTGGCGGAACGCTTCAACATGGCTTTCATGAATTCGGTGGTGACACGCGGCCGCGCCGAGCTACTGATTACCGCCACTGGCATGAACACCGAGATGGGGCGCCTGGCAAGCCTGCTGGAAACCACCCAGGAAGCGCCAACTCCGCTGCAAGCCCAGTTAAGCCAGTTGGGTAAGCGTCTGGCGATGATCGCCGGCGCAGCAGTGCTGCTGATCCTCGTGCTCGGCCTGCTGCGCGGCGAGAATCTGGCCGACATCATTCTCACCGCCATCGCCCTCGCAGTCGCGGCCATTCCTGAAGGCTTGCCTGCGGTGGTCACGGTGACACTCGCCATCGGCATGTACCGCATGTCACAGCACGGTGCGATTGTGAAACGCCTTGCCGCCGTGGAAACCCTGGGTTGCACCGCCGTGATCTGCACTGACAAAACCGGCACGCTAACGCTCAATCAAATGACAGCACGCGCCTTTTTTTACCAAGGGCGACAGTTTAGCGTCAACGGTGAAGGCTATCACCCCACCGGCACCATTCTTGCCGATGATAGCGCCCCACTGCCCGATCTCACGCCGCTGCTGCTGCCAGCGGCACTGTGCAATGACAGCCAGGTGAATAACGGCCAGCTCATTGGCGACCCCACCGAAGGCGCGCTGCTGGTGCTGGCCGCTAAAAGCGGCATCGATCTCAGCGAAGCACAGCGGCGCTGGCCGCGCAGTGCAGAAATCCCCTTCGACGCCACCCACAAATTCATGGCGACCTTTCACTATGACGGCGACCAGGTGCGCATCTTCGTCAAAGGCGCGCCCGATATACTCTTGCAGCATTGCACCACGATTGCAAAGGTGGACAGCGTAGAACCTCTGAGTGAAACTCTCCGGCAACACCTGCACCAGCAAAACGAAGATCTCGCCAGGCGCGGACTGCGGGTGCTGGCCGTCGCCTCACGCACTCTGGCACTGGCGCCTGGGGCAACACCCAGCTTCAATCCGGCAGGCAATCTTTTTGACTATCTGCAAGAACTCACCTTCATCGGCCTGATCGGCCTCATGGATCCCCCACGACCCGAGGCACGCGATGCCATTGCACTATGCAAAAAAGCGGGCATCGCCGTGAAAATGATCACTGGCGATCAGAAAATCACCGCCGCCGCCATCGGTCAAGAACTGGGACTCAATGGGGACATCATCACTGGCAGTGAATTAGAGCAATTAGACGCCCAAACACTGGCTCTGCGTATTCCCCACATCGCCATTTTTGCGCGTACCAGCCCCGAGCAAAAAGTTAAAATCGTGCGCGCCTTACAGCAAGACGGCCAGGTCGTCGCCATGACTGGCGACGGCGTCAACGATGCCCCTGCCCTGAAAAGCGCCGATATCGGCGTGGCCATGGGCAGCGGCACCGAGGTCAGCAAAGAAGCCGCCAGCCTGATTCTCACCGACGACAACTTTGCCACCATCGTCCACACCGTGCGCGAAGGGCGCGCCATATACGACAACATCGTAAAATTCGTGCGCTTCCAACTTTCCACCAACATGGGGGCGCTGCTTACCGTAGTTAGCGCGCCGTTTTTCGGCCTGCCCATTCCCTTCAGCCCGATCCAGATCCTGTGGATCAACATCATCATGGATGGCCCACCCGCCCTCGCGCTGGGTGTCGACCCGCCGCGCCCCGGCCTCATGGAAGAACCGCCGCGTGACCCCAAGGCGCACATCCTCACCCTGCAACGCCTCGGCAAACTGCTGGCCTACGGCGCCACCATGGCCATAGGGACACTCGGCATCCTGTATTACGGCCTGAGCCAGATTGAAACAGGCGGCACAGGAGATGTTGACTCAGGGCGGGCACACGCCCTCACCCTTGCCTTCACTACCTTTGTGCTGTTCCAGTTTTTCAATGTATTCAATGCGCGTGCCGAACATGGCTCGGCATTCACGCAAAACTTTTTCAGCAATGGCAAACTATGGCTGGCCTTGGCTGGCGTGCTCATCATGCAGGGGTTGGCTGTCCATTGGCCGCCCGCACAAGCCATTTTCCACACCACTGCGCTCTCTATGGTGGACTGGGGCATCGCAGTCGCGGTTTCCTCATCGGTACTCTGGCTCGAAGAGGCGCGTAAATTGCTGGTACGCATTTTTCGGTCGCCTGCCATCTGATTAGCCAGTGCAAAACCGTGATTGTTGCCAGCGCCGGTTTCTACTATCGCTCATCGCTGGATTGAGCGTCAGTTTCTATGTGTTCGATCTGCCCCTAATGGTTTTACGCGAAATGAGTGGCAAACCGGGACTCGCGGTAAACCCTCCACCAGGAATTATGTAATGTCACACTTAATGTGGTACATTAAAAACTTAGACTAGGTTTAAGCAATATTATGTGTTTTAAAAGCCAGCGTTTTTAATGCGTCCACAGGAGACCGCCGACATGTCCGCAGCCAAAGACCCCGTGAAACCCTCTTCACGCAAACCCACCCTGCCCTCGGCCAGCGAAACAAAAGTTGCCGCCAGCAATGCCACGAAAAAAAGTGCCGCGCCCAAAGCCAGTAAAAAACCGCCTACGGATAACCCTAAACAGATTACACTGACCCCCGAAGAGCGATACCGCATGATCGCGGTCGCGGCCTATTACCGCGCCGAAACACGTGGATTCATAGGTGGTGATCCCGCGCAGGATTGGGCAGATGCAGAAGCAGAAGTAGAACGGTTAATCGGCAAATAAAGATTGTTACTGCGGGTTAATGCACATCACAGGCATGCGAAATGTCTGATAGGTTCTCTTGAACTTAAAACAATAGGCCGATGCCTATCTGAAAATTGGTAGGGTTGTTATCATCAAGGTAACGCTCATAACTGAACGAAAAAATCAGGCGGTCTGCCAAGGTCTTGCGTTGCGCACGCTCAGGAAACTCAAAGTATCCTTTCATCAACTGTTTCGCGCTTACATCGCTACGCAATTTTATCAACGAACCCGCATTGCCCATGCCAAACTGCAATTGCAACGCGCCGCCTACACCCAATCCCAAATAAAAATTATTGATGGATTTTTCGTTAAAGGATTTATGTTCAAAGCCGCCATTCACTAACACCAGCGCGGCATTGGCGCTCACTGCAAACCCATTACCATATTGCTCGGAACTGGCATAGCTCGCCGTACCTACATAACCATACCACTGCTCGAAATCCATGGTGACAAAGCCATACGCAGGTCTAACGCCTAACAACAAGCCAGCCATGGTCAATACAAATAAATGTTTTTTCATGGGCGATTAACGACACTATTTTCCATTAAGGGCACCCCCCACCCAAGCGGGACATCACGCCTGCAGGAAAATGCTACTTCATAGCCTCTACGCATAACACTGATAATGCGCCAGGGAAGACACCCAATGCAAGCACCGCCAGACCATTCGCACTCAATACAATGCGCATGTCGAATGCTGGCTTGATGGGTGAGGTATCCTCAGGCTTGTCAAAATACATCAGTTTAACAATGCGCAAATAATAGAACGCGCCAATCACCGAGAAGATTACCGCCACCACCGCCAGCCACACCATATCCGCACGCACCACGGCTTGCAGCACCGCCAGCTTTGCCCAGAAACCGGCAGACACCGGAATACCCGCCATCGAAATCATCAGAATCATCATGATAAAGGCAAACCATGGGCTGCGCTCATTCAACCCCTTGAAGTCTTCGAGACGGTCGGCCTCAAAACCGGCGCGGCTGAGCAGCATAATCATGCCGAAGCCCCCCAGCCCCATCAGCGCATAAATAATGATGTAAAACATCGCCGAGGCATAGCCATTTTCGGTGCCAGCGAGTACGCCCAGCAATAAAAAACCAACGTGCGCAATGGTTGAGTACGCCAACATCCGCTTGAGATTACTTTGGGCAATGGCGATGACATTACCTACCGCCATCGACAAAATCGCGAGCATCACCAGCATGCCCTGCCATTCCACATGCAACCCGCCCAGACCATCCACCAATAAGCGCATCACCATCGCAAAAGCCGCGATCTTGGGCGCGGTGCCAATGTAGATCGTGACGCTGGTAGAGGCGCCGTGATACACATCCGGCGCCCACATGTGAAATGGCACGGCACCCAGCTTGAAAGCCAGCCCCACCACTACAAATACTACCGCAAATTCCAACACCAGATTATCGCCAACATTCTGCGCGACATAAGCGCTGATCTCGCCAATATCCAGGCTACCGGTTACGCCATATAGCATCGACATACCGTACAGCAGCATGCCGGAGGCTAATGAACCCAACACAAAATATTTCATCGCGGCTTCGGTCGCGGCAATCGAATCACGCTGTAAAGCGACCATGGCATACAAGCACAGTGACAACAGTTCCAGGCCAAGATAGAGCGTCAGCAAACTGTGCGCCGACACCATCACCATCATGCCCAGCACGCCAAACAGACCCAGCACAAAATATTCGCCATTAAAGAGCTGGCGTGCGCGCAAATAATCACGCGAATACACAAACACCATTAAGACCGCCAGATAAATAAATGCCTTGAGCACATCACCCATGGTGTCCCTGACAAAGCTGCCGCCGAAGGTATATTGCGCTTCGCTGGAAGATAAACCCAGCGTCAGCACCATCGCACCCACCAGCGTGGCCTGGGCCATTAAATAGGTTACAAACCGATTGCGCTCGCCGACGAAGAGATCGACCAACAACACAATGCAGGCCATGCACAGCACAAAAATCTCTGGCAGGGCTAACGCAAAATTGGGCATCTCAAAATTCATACTTACCATTAACCTTTAATTTCATGCTTCTTGATCCACACTAATGAAAATTCTGATGTGCAGCATGTTGTCATTTCGACCGCAGGGAGAAATCCTTGTCTCGAGGGAAGCGAGAAATCTTTGGCCCTCCAGGATTTCTGCCCCCGCTTTCGCGGGTGCTAAAGGCTGCTCGAAATGACACACATCAGAGCTTCCTGAAATATCATTACAACTTCGACCTAACCGCCTGCTCCAGCAAATGCCCCACTGAGGCGTGCATGACATCAATCAAGGGTGCAGGCCACAACCCCAGCAATAACACCATCACCGCCAACGAACCCAACACTAATGTCTCGCGTGCATTCAGGTCTTTTAACTCCGCTACCTGAGGATTGGTCACTTTGCCAAAAATGACGCGCTTCACCATCCATAGGGTGTAAGCCGCGCCCAACACTAACGTGGTACTGGCCAACACCGCCACCCAGAAATTGGCTTTGAATGTGGCGAGAATCACCATGAACTCACCGACGAAGCCAGACGTACCGGGCAACCCGGCATTTGCCATGGCGAAAAATACCATTAGCCCGGAAAATACCGGCATGGTATTGACCACGCCGCCGTAATCGCTGATGTTGCGGCTGTGCATGCGGTCATACATCACTCCCACGCACAAGAACAACGCGCCGGAAACAAAACCATGGGAAATCATCTGCACCAGTGCGCCTTCCACACCCATGGCCGCACCCGCCACGCTGTTGGTTTTTTCAAAAATATTGAACACCACGAAGAGTCCCAGCGTCACAAAGCCCATGTGCGAAATAGATGAATAGGCGATGAGTTTTTTCATGTCTTCCTGCACCAGCGCCACCATCGCAATATAGACCACGGCGATCAGGGACAACAGGATAATGAGCCAGTCCAGTTCACGACTGGCATCCGGTACTATCGGCAACATAAAGCGCACGAAGCCATAGGCGCCGAGCTTCAGCATGATGGCCGCAAGGATCACGGAACCGCCCGTGGGCGCTTCGACGTGCGCGTCCGGCAACCAGGTATGCACTGGCCACATCGGCACTTTTACCGCAAAGGCAAGCAGAAAGGCAAAGAACAATACGATCTGCGCATTCATACTGAGACGCATATCATGGAAATCAAGAATCGAGAAACTACCCGACTGGAAGTACAGGTATAAAATCGCCACTAACAGCAATACAGACCCAAGGAAAGTATAAAGGAAGAATTTAATCGCCGCGTAGACACGCCGCTGGCCGCCCCAGATGCCAATGATCAGGAACATTGGCAACAACATGAATTCCCAGAATACGTAGAACAACACGGCGTCAAGCGCGCAAAACACGCCAATCATCAAACCTTCCATAATCAGGAAAGCCGCCATGTATTGGGAGACGCGGCGCTGGATAACTTCCCAACTCGCAATCACCACCAGCACGGTGGTAAAAGTGGTCAGCAGTATCAGCGGCATGGAAATTCCGTCAATACCCAGCGAATAATGGATATTAAAGGTGGGCACCCAGGATGCGCTTTCGGCAAACTGCATCTGGTATGTGCTGCTGTCAAAGCCGGTGTACAACGGCAGCGATACCAAAAAAGTCAGCAACGCAAATGCCAAGGCCAGCCAGCGCACCAGCACATCATTTTTACCGGCGGCCAGCACTAGCAGCCCACCGATGATGGGCAGCCAGATAACGAGGCTCAGAAGCGGGAAATCAGAAAACATGAAACGCTATCCTGCTTATTATTAGTTAGAAGACAAACCAGGTCAGTAACACCAGCAAACCTATAATCATGGCAAAGGCATAATGATACAGAAACCCGGACTGCACACGGCGTATGACACCGGAAAGCTTGCCGATACCGAAAGCAGTACCATTGACCATCACACCATCAATCAATTTAATATCCCCGAATCGCCACAAGAAACGGCCCAGGCTGCGGCTACCTCCTGCAAAAACTGCATCATTAAAATCATCCGCGCCGTATTTACGGTCGAGCAGATTGTAAATGCCGGGGAAACGTTGTTTGATTTCACCCGCAATATCAGGGCGTTTCAGATAGAGAAACCATGCCACACCCACACCCAGCAACGACAACCACACCGCTGGCGCCATTAGTCCATGCAAAATGAAATTGGATGCGCCGTGGTATTCGGCCGCAAGCACCTCCAGCACATTATGCTCGGGCAGCACCATAATGGCGTGGCCGAAGAAATCGCCAAACTGCAGCGGCTCAATTGCAATCGCGCCGATGATGACAGAAGGTATCGCCAACAACACCAGAGGCACAGTAACCACGGGCGGAGACTCATGCAAGTGATGACGGGTGTGCTCATCCATGCGCTCCTTACCATGAAACACCAGAAAAAACATGCGGAAGGTATACAGCGCGGTGATGAATACACCGATCAACACCGCCGCATAAGCGAACCCGGCGCCCGGCACTGTCGAGATATGCACTGCTTCGATAATGCTGTCTTTCGAGAAAAACCCGGCGAATCCAGGGAAGCCAATCAAGGCCAACGCCCCCATTAAAAATGTCCAGTAGGTAATGGGCATATATTTTTTCAAGCCGCCCATCTTCGTCATGTCCTGCTCATGGTGCATGGCGATAATCACCGAGCCTGCCGCCAGGAACAACAACGCTTTGAAGAATGCGTGCGTCATCAAATGAAAGATGCCCGTCGCATACGCTGAAGCGCCCAACGCCACGACCATGTAACCCAATTGCGACAAGGTGGAATACGCAATCACGCGCTTGATATCATTCTGCACGATACCCAGCAGCCCCATAAAGAGCGCGGTGATAGCGCCAATCACAATCACAAAACTCAAAGCAGTTTGTGACAACTCAAAAAGCGGCGACATGCGCGCCACCATATACACACCCGCTGTCACCATGGTCGCCGCGTGAATCAGGGCGGAGATCGGTGTCGGGCCTTCCATTGAGTCGGGCAGCCACACATGCAATGGCACCTGCGCCGATTTACCCATGGCGCCAACAAACAGCAGGATGCAGATCACGGTTATCACCGACCACTGTTCGTTCATGACAAAGTCATCCGTGACATTCGCCATGGAGGGTGCCAAGTGGAACACTTCGGCGTAATCAAGGGTATTAAAATACATCAGTACCGCAGCAATACCCAGCAGGAATCCCAGATCGCCAACACGGTTGACCAGAAAGGCCTTGAGGTTAGCGTAAATAGCCGATTCTTTATGGTGCCAGAAACCAATCAACAAATACGAAACCAGACCCACCGCTTCCCAGCCAAAGAACAACTGCATGAAGTTGTTGGCCATGATCAGCATCAACATGGAGAAGGTAAACAGTGAGATGTAACTGAAGAACCGCTGATAGCCAGGATCATCACGCATATAGCCGATGGTGTAGATATGCACCATCAACGATACAAAGGTGACCACCACCATCATCAAAGCGGTTAACTGGTCAACCAGGAAGCCCACTTCAAATTTGATGCCGTCGCTCACCAGCCAGGTATAAACCGAGGCATTGTAGGGCGCTACGCCATCAAAAATAATCTGCTTGAATACCACCAGTGACAGCAGGCACGAAATGGCAACGCCAATAATCGTGACCCAATGCGCGCCAGCACGGCCAATGACCTTGCCAAAAAATCCGGCAATGATCGCGCCCAGCAGTGGCGCCAAAACGATAACAAGGGATAATGTATGCATGGTGTCGAACGCCTTTTTATCCCTTCAATGTATCAAGATCTTCAACATTAATGGTGCGCTTGTTGCGGAATAACACCACCAATATTGCCAGGCCGATAGCCGCTTCAGCAGCGGCAACGGTCAAGATGAAGAAGACAAAAACCTGCCCGGCGCTGTCGCCAAGATAACGCGAAAAGGCAACAAAGTTCATGTTCACGGCCAGCAACATGAGCTCTATTGACATTAACAGAATGATGACGTTTTTACGGTTAAGGAATATTCCGGCCAGGCTAATGCAAAACAGAATAGCCCCAAGAATCAAAAAATCAGACAACGCAACCATTTGATCTCACCCTAATGTGTTCTTCTTAGATGTTTTTAATCCCAACATGAAACCGCAGATGTCAGGCAACCAACGCTTATTGTGTCATTTCGAACGTAAAAAATAGCTGTCATCCCGAACGTAAAAATAACTGTCATCCCGAACATAGTGAGGGATCTTAGGGATTCCTCGCCGCACTCGGAATGACATGGCTAACTCTTATTTTCTTTTTTCTCCGATTCCATTTTAATCACGCGCACCCGATCCTTACTCTGCACCGACACCTGCCACCCCGGATCCTGATATTTGGTGTGCGGTCGTTTGCGCATCGTCAGGGCAATGGCGGCAACAATAGCGACCAGCAGAATAGCTGCGGCAATCTCAAAAGGATACACATACACGGTATACAATACGCGGCCCAGCTCTTTGGTATTACTGTAGTCAGCCATATGGCGTGCGGGCTCTGCAAAATTTTCCAGACCAAAATATTTTGGCCCCACTGCGATGCTCATTTCTGCCACGATAATCAGGGCCACGACAATGCCGACCGGCAGGTAGCGCATAAATCCTTCGCGCAAGACGACGATATTGATGTCAAGCATCATCACTACAAACAGAAACAGCACCATCACCGCACCGACATACACCAACACCAGCGTCAGCGCCAGGAATTCAGCTTCCAGCAGCAACCACAATGCAGCACTGGTAAAGAAAGCCAGCACCAGAAAAAGTACAGCGTATACCGGATTGCGCACCGTGATCACCAACACGGATGCGATCACCAGCAGTGCCGCAAAAACGTAAAAAACGATTTGTTCCATTATGCTATGAAATCATCCTGGTAATTTATGAAATATATAAACCAATAATATTAAAGGATCCGTGATTTACCCATATGCTGTCACCCACATACTGTCATTTCGACTCCCGCGAAAGCGGGGGGAGAAATCCTGGAAGATCTCTCACCTTCATTCGAGACTCGAGACAAGGATTTCTCCCTGCGCCCGAAATGACATGCAGAGATTCCTTAACGATACGCGGCATCTTGGGCCCGATCTGCCGCGATCTGTTTTTCGTGGCGATCCCCAATCGCCAATAACTTATCTTTGGTCATCACCGTGCCTTCGCGGCTTTCAAAGTGGTATTCGTAAATCCGCGTTTCGACGATAGAATCCACTGGACACGACTCTTCACACAATCCGCAAAAAATACACTTGAACAAATCAATGTCATAACGCGTGGTGCGGCGCGTGCCGTCTTCACGCTGGGCGGATTCAATGGTAATCGCCAGCGCCGGGCACACCGCTTCACAGAGTTTGCATGCAATGCAGCGCTCTTCGCCATTGGGGTAACGGCGCAACGCATGCAAGCCACGAAAACGCGGTGATTGCGGCGTCTTCTCTTCAGGATACTGGACAGTGATCTTTTTCGCAAAAAAATACTTGCCAGTCAGCTTGAGGCCAATGAACAGCTCCCACAGCATCAGGCTCTTAAAGTAATTAGTCACGGCATTCATAATACGCACTCCTTCAACGCCAGACGCGCAGTACAAGATTGGGCTGGGTTCGCAAAGCCCACCATATTAAACCAATGTCCACCACTACGCATACCCCAATAACCCACAATCAAATAATTGTCGCCATCTACATTTCAATAATATCATCGCCCTTGATGGCTGGACTTCATTTCATTCGACCCAACCCACCGCGCTGCGCCTGTTACGAGATATTATGCCGCATACTTCACGATTTCCAATTCTGCCGCCTTGTCGGATTTGCTCAAAATTTCGTCGACACGTGCCATAGTATGATCCTCTATCAAAAACTCAGCGCAGCTTTCACATTGCAGCACTGGCAACTCTTTAAGAATCACGATGGTCGCTACGCCCACCTTGAACGGAAGGTCGGTAATGACAAGGCACATATCACCGCCGCATACTTGGCATTTCATAAATTATTCCTGGTTTTTAAGTCACCGGCCCATTGACCGGGATTCGGCACATAGGCAGTAACAACCCGCGCATTGTCGCCCATAACGTCCACCGCAAACACAACGTGGAATACCACACCCTGATTTCGCGCGAAGACAAGGTAGCTCGGCAAATACTTGTCTTCGGGGTAGGCCTCAATGATTTCATAGGTGGATTCCGACGCGAGAATCATCTCGCGGGATATCGCACGACCCTTCATACGCATGTTAACGTGATATGTCCAGAAGATATTCCTCTGACGTACACAACGGCAAATAAAGTCCAACGGGTCAGCAGGAATGCTCCGTTCACGCACCACTCAACCCGCCTTTCCCGCTTTGATTGGAATCGTCATCACGGACAGCCAGCAGCCCGTAGAATGGGTGGAGCGTAGCATAACCCATCACATTCCCGATAACCCGTCACGGCAACCATTGGTCATGGTGTTTCAATGTTCATCCACCTTTCATGCTTTATCATCAGTGTTGATGGGCTCCATTTCATTTCACCCATCCTACGTGCTCAATAGTCGCAAGTGGTCAGCGCTGGCTGACCGCGCGGTATTGTGATTTGAATGAGGGTGTTTCAAGTTAATCATGATCCCTAGTTGTTTTTTCGTTATCAAATATCACGCCGTTATATTTCATCTTGACCACCGTCAACGTCCATCTCGATTGTTGGGCTTCATTTCATTCAGCCCAACCTACCACGCTACCCGGCTCAAACAACGTACTCCTGACCATTGACCAGTAATGTGTATGCCTCGTACATCGGATCGTTGGCATAAACGATCAGCCTATCCTGATTCGAAAATACTAGATCAAGAGTTCCGTCCGCATCACAGTCGACCTCAATAATGCATTGCCCAAGAGCCCGAACCAAATTCGTTTCACAAAGCGGGAACTCACAAACAGATGTATCGTAAATCGCGTCCTCGTTCCCGAAGCGAAACGGAGCGGATACGCTCAACCTGTTTCCATTTTCAAAAACCAAATGGACTACGTAGATCCCAAAGGAAACGACCTCGAGCGAGCTGTTTTTGAGCCTTGTCAAAACCTCTAATTTTGGCGGTTGATGCATCAGTCGAATGGTCCTTTGTATCCCGGCGGCATCGGAACATGAGTGTCTTGATGCGGCCCAGGTTTCATTGTTCGCGGATCTAGGCGCTGCCATCCCTGTCCGTCGAACTTCTCAATTTTCCAATAGCCATCAGGATATTGTTCCGTCGGCTTCCCACGATAACATCTGGTACCAGGCGGCAAGGTCGATAGATCAGGCGGGTTCGCTGGTGGATTCGTTGGAGGTTTGAATTTAGGAGATGGCTTAGGTGGTGCTTTCTTGGGAAAGATTGTTGGCATCAGCTTCTGAAGCAACATTTTCACCAACGAATTCTCGCCAGTCGGGTCGACGTCATTGATTGGAATATTACCAACATAGGTGTATGGGTTCAACCCCCCCACCAACCCAATCGGATCACTCTGAATGTATCTGCCCAAGCCCGGGTTGTAATCCCTGAAGTAGTTATAGTGCAGCCCGGTCTCCCTGTCAAAGTATTGGCCAGGAAAGCGTAGGTTATACGTGAATTTCACGCCGTTGTTGTCCGGGTCTTCGTTGGCTAAAGTGGTGCCGAAGGGGTCGGAATCCCAGCGCCAGATGACCTTGTTGGTAGTGTCTGTGATGGCGCGCGGGGTGTTGAGATGGTCGGCGTGGAGGTTATACGTGACGGTGGGGGTGAGCACGGCCACGGGAATGTCGCCCAGATACACGGTTTCCAAAATCGCCACGCCCGTGCTGGTGTAATCACCGAGAAGATGGCCTTGCGCGTCGTAGATAAAGTAGTTAGTGCCAGTGCTGACATCGTAGCCCGTCTTGCTGACGCGCTGACCCAGGCCATTGAGGACGTAGGTGTTGCTGCGCGTGCCGTAGGTGACTTTAGTGAGGCGCCCGCGTGCGTTATAAGTGTAAGCATAGGTACCGTCGCCCGTCAGGTTGCCTATCGCATCATAGGTATAGCTCTTGGCAACAGACCCGCTTTGCCCGATTAAACGATTGCTGGTCGCCGGGAGGGTATAGAGGGTAGCTGCGCTACCTTGGGTGAGCTGGGTACGATTGCCATTGGCGTCGTACTGGTAGTTACTGACCAAGCCGGTGGAGTCGACGTGTTGGGTGAGGCGGTCGACGCTGTCATAGCCGTAGCTTTGTACTTTGGCGCCCTGGGTCTGCTGGACGATGCGCCCGGCACTGTCGTAGCTGATGGCTAATGGAGGGGTGGTGCCTTGGGGGTGGCTGATAATGCGACCGTCCTGGTCAAAGGCGCGGCTATGCAGGGTGCCGTTGGTCCAGGTCCATTCTTTCACCGCACCATAGGGCTGGTAGCGGATGTTGTTGAGCAGAGGCTGGCCGTTGAGGCTGAGCTGGGTAAGGTTACCGGCGAGGTCATAACCGTAGCTGATCACTTTGCCCGAGGGGTAGGTGAGCTGCGCCACGCGTCCGCTGGCGTCGTATCCATAACGCAGCACCTGATTAAGCGTCCCCGTAGTTTGGGTTTGAGTGATAACCCGCCATTGCGCATCGTACGTCCATTGAGTAATGCCCGCCGGGTCGGTCATTTTAACCAGGCGGCCTACCGCACTCATACCCGTATCGTATTGATAAGTGATGCTGGTGCGGTCAGCGAACACGGTTTTGATGAGGCGGTTTAAAGCGTCGTAGGTATAGACGGTCTTTTTATTCCGGGCGTCGGTTTGGGTGGCAAGATTACCCGCCGCATCATAGGTGTGGGTGGTGGTGCCAGCATCCAGACTTAAGGTCTGGGTGAGGTTGCCGAGACCGTCGTAGCTGTAGGCGGTGCCAATGCTGCGCGGGTCGATGACTTGAATGAGGCGGTCATTGGCATTGTAGGTATAGCTGGCAATGCCATTGGCAGGGTCGGTAACTTGCGCCAAACGATTAAGGGCGTCATAGGTATTACGGGTGATATGTGCCAGGGGGTCGGTGGTGTCGGTCAGATTGCCATTGGCGTCGTACTGGTATGAGGTGACCTGGTTCTGCGCGCCGATGTCTTGAGCCAGACGGTTCAGGCTGTCAAAGACGCGGCGGCGCTGCTGGGTGAGGGTGTTGCTGGGGTCGAGGATGTCTTCTTTGATGCGGTTGCCCAGCGCATCCAGTGTGTAGCTGATTTTATTGCCCAAGGCATCGGTCATGCCGGTGAGGCGGTGCGCTGCGTCGTAGGTGTAATCCATGAAGCTGTTGTCGGGCAGAATAATACGGGTGAGCTGACCCACGCCGTCGTACTGGAACTGAGTGAGCTCGTTGCCGATGGCACGGGTGACCAGGCGGCCACGTGCATCGTAGCGCAGTTGGGTGATCAGGCCGTTGGGGTCTTGTAGGGTTAAGGGGCGGCCGTGGGCGTCGTAGGCGGTGAGGCGGGTGATGTGACCAAGGGCGTTGGTGGCTGTCGCCAGATTACCTTGGGTGTCATAGGTGTAGGTACTGATGTCGGCAACATCGGTGCGCGGACCGTTCACCGTGAGCATCTGACCGAAGCTGTTATAGGTATAACTCCAGGCACGGGTGAGGGTGCCGGAGGTGATGGTCTTTTGCGTGATGTTGCCTTGGGCGTCATAGCTGAAGGTGGTAGTGCGGTTGGGTTCGGTGATCTGGGTGGGCAGGCGGGAGGTGGGGTGCCAAGCCGTGGTGATGGTGCGCGCCAAGAGGGTGCCAGCAGCTTCGGTGCGGCGGGTCTCTAAATTACGGGTCAGGTCGTAGACGTAGGTGGTGAGGTTGCCGTTGAAATCGGTGCGGCTGGCGATATTGCCGTTGGCGTCGTAGGTGGTGTTGGAGGCATCCCCGCCGCAGGTGGCGCAGGGTTGAGTGACGCCAGTACTTTTGACCACGCCGAGGAGGGTCTGGAAACTGCGGGTGCGGGCAGTGCCCAGGGCGTCGGTGACGGTGGTGGTGCCGTCCGCATTGTAAACCAGGCTGACCTTTTCTACGCCACCAGCATGTTCGCTGGAAATGCCACGGCCTTGATCATCATAGATGTAGGTAGAGAAACGGCTACCGTTTTCGTCGGTGATACCGGTGAGGGCGCGGGGGAAAGCGGCGTTTTCGTAAAGATAGGTACGCACCTTGCCATCGGGGTAGGTGACCGAGATCAAGTTGTTATTGGCATTATAACTGTAACCATAGAGGCCACCCGCCGGATCGGCCATCGTGCTGATGCGGTTGTTGGCATCGTAAGTAAAGGTTAAGGCGCGCCCAAACGCATCGGTCACCGCCACCAGCCGCTGGGCAGCGTCGTAACTCAGGGTTTGGGTCAGCCCGGCGCGGGTAGTGGTGGAGAGCAGTTTGCCGGTGGCATCGTATTTTTCCGTTTCATCCTCACTATTGAGATGTTCCCAGCCGATGGGTAGCCCATTGGCATCCACCAGACGGCTCAGCTTGCCCGTGACATCCGCATCACTTTTCCAAAGGCCATTTTGCAAAGCATACATATACGCTTTGCCATCGGGGCGCATGACGGTTGCTGAAAATGCCGTCCCATTGGATGTCAACCCCACAGAACGCTGAAAGTTGTGCTGCCAATTTGCCGTCATAGTCGCGGCCGGGTTGATATCAACCACATTACGTTCCACGGACGAAAATGTGGTAAAGGTTGCAGGGCCGGGGGGCGCATCGGGGGTTTGGGCGGTTCTTTTAGGACGATATAAATATCGGTTTGTCTTTTGATTGTAAACGCGCCTGAAAACAAGGCCTGCGGGACCTGAATAATCGGTTTCAATGTGATATTTATTGCCGGTTTTTGAATTGATGGGGTTAGGGGTGTCCACCCGGCACAGGGAACCAAGATTTTTCATTGGATCAATGATCTGCGGGCCCAACGACTGGCACATATACGCCCCCGTGCGCACGGAGATATCGTCAGGGCAAAAATAGTAACGTAGCGCAGGCTCCGTAATATAGACCAGCGCACCGTTCGGATTATCGTGAGGATTGGCCGCAACTACATATTGTTCTGTGGCATGGTTAACAGAAACACATACCGCCGTTAGCGGAAAGCTAGTCTCACGCCAGCTCTGTGCATGTGCCTGGCATACACTATCAACGCTTGATAAGAAGGTCGATTTTCCCGGATTCCCATAGACAAACTCCGCAGGAAAAAGATCGGGAGCCGCCCAAGCGGGGGGCGCTAACATCACTGCAAAAATTGCAGCCTTCCGCGCCAGGGAGCGTGTAGTTGAAAAGCCTGTCGTTAATGAAATCCCTATGCGACCGAAGATTAAAGAACCTACCCGCAAAATAAGCCCGGCTATTTTGCTAAAAATACGCATCGCATGTTCCCAGAGTAAGTTTTGATGGTGCAGCAAGTTGGAATGAGCATCAATCAAACCACGGCCCAACTTCAGCCAAGACCAACCCACCGACCACTAGCAGCCATACAATCGTGATCGGGATAAATATTTTCCAGCCCAGACGCATAATCTGGTCATAGCGGTAACGCGGGAAGGTGGCGCGGAACCATAAGAAAAAGAACAGGAACGCGGCCGTTTTAGCCAACAACCAGATGATACCCGGCACCCAGGCAAAAGCGTCTTCCAGCAGCGGAATGCCCTGGAACGGCGACAACCACCCGCCCATGAACATCAGCGCAGTGAGTACCGATACCAGAATCATGGCAGCATATTCAGCGAGGAAGAACAGCGCGAACGCCATGCCCGAGTATTCAACGTGGAAACCCGCCACAATTTCCGATTCACCTTCGGCTACGTCGAAAGGAGCACGGTTGGTCTCGGCGACGCCCGAAATAAAAAATACCAGGAACAGCGGGAACAACGGCAGCCAGAACCAATGCAGAAAACTGCCTTGCTGCGCCAGCACAATCTCACTCAAATTCATGCTTCCAGCGGCGATCAGCACGCCCACCAGCGCAAAGCCCATGGCAATTTCATACGACACGACCTGCGCGGCAGAACGTAGCGCGCCCAGAAACGCGTATTTGGAGTTGGACGCCCAGCCGGAAATGATGATGCCATAGACGCCCATGGATGTCATTGCCAGGATATACAGCAGCCCGGCATCAACATTGGCCAGCACCAGGGTTTCATCAAACGGGATCACTGCCCATGCCGCCAGCGCAGGCGCCAGTGCGGCGATAGGACCCAACACAAACAGGAAACGGTTAGCATTGGTGGGGATGATAATTTCCTTGAGCACCAGCTTCAAACCATCGGCAATCGGCTGCAACCAGCCACCCGGCCCAACACGGTTAGGACCGATGCGCACCTGAATGAAGCCAATCACTTTACGCTCGGCCAAGGTAAGATAGGCAACGGACAGCATGATCGGCACAACAATCGCCACAATCTTCAGAACTGTTTTAATAAGTTCAGGGAGGTCACTCCAGATGCCTTGCACCAGTTCAAACATGAGATGTCACCCGGCTGCCACTGGATCCACTGGGGGCTGTGCCCATCGCACCAGAACCCGTCATGTGCGCTACGCCTGCATGACCACTACTATTACGTGCCGTGCTGCGTAACACCTGGCGCGCATTGGCTGCCTCTTCAAAGCAATAGGCGCCCTGTTGTCCATCGACAGTCTGCTGCAACGCGTCACTACGCCGCACAATCGCATCCACCGCATAGATCGGGGCGGCGGTAATGCGCCGCGCATCAGGATCCGCACTCAAGGTTTCCGGGCAACGCCACGGCATTGTGTTGTCATGCTTGGTGCTATCGGACCGGGCTGCAACCAGCGCGCGCATTTCATCGCGCACTTCGTCCGACGACATATATTCAAAGCCGGGTAAATCCAGCAGATTCGCCATAACACGCAGCACTTTCCAGGCCGGACGCGCCTCGCCCAAGGGAGCGACCACACCCGCGAAACTCTGCCAGCGCCCTTCGGCATTAACCAACGTGCCGGAGGTTTCGGTGAACGGCGCAATCGGCAGCAACACATCAGCATATTGCTGCATCGCATCAGTTTTATACGCCGTCAGGGATACCACAAAATCAGCATCTGCCAAGGCTTCCATAGCGGCAACGGGATTGGCGCAATCCAGCTCAGGCTCAATACCCATCAACAAATAACTCTTCAGATTGGCATCCAGCATGGCGCGTGCGTCCAAGCCCTGGTTGACCGACAGCTTGACCAATCCATTGCATGGCGCGCCACGGTGCGGCAATGCACCGGCTAACCAACCACCGACACTGTTGCCCGACTCCGGAAAATATCCCAGCACCGCATTGCTCAACTGGGCAATGACCCCCGCCAGCGCACGCAGTGTCGACAAGGCAGGATGCGCCAATGCCTGGCTGCCTAACAGCACCGTTGCTCGCGGTGATTGATGCAACCGTTTGGCTATATCAGCATGCGCGTCCGTAACCGTGATATTAGACAGCAACGCATCAAGACCCTGTGGCGCGGACGCGCCAGTAATACTCAACAGCGCTTTCGTCACCGCCGCAAGGTCATGCTCCATGCCTGCCACACCGGAGGTCAACTGCGCCTTAACCGGAAAATTAAAATCATGGCGTTGCGCATTCACAAACATGATGCTGGCGCCACGCAATGCGGCTTTACGCAAACGTAACCCGGCAATGGGCTGCTCTTTGCGTACGTTAGAACCTATCAGCAACGCGGCATCGAGCTTTTCAAGATCGGCGATGCCCTGGCCTAACCACGGATACAGCGGTGCTGTATCCTGATCACTGAAATCCTGTTGGCGCAGGCGATGGTCAATATTGTCGCCTCCCAGCGCACGTACCAGTTTTTGCGCCAGATACATTTCTTCAACGGTCGCCATCGGCGAAACCAGCGCGCCTAACTGGGTTGCGCCATAACGCACGAGTATCGGTTTCAAGCCATTCACCACAAACTCAAACGCCGTTGTCCAGTCAACTTCATGCCACTTGCCATCTTTTTTAATCATCGGCGCACGCAAGCGATCATCACTGTTCAGTCCCTCATAGCTGAAGCGATCGCGGTCAGAAATCCAGGTTTCATTGATCTCTTCATTTTCACGCGGCAAAAAGCGCATGGCTTTATTGCCGCGCACATCCACACTTAGATTGGAGCCAATGCAATCATGCGGGGCGACCGTATCACGTTGTGCCAATTCCCAGACGCGCGCAGTGTAACGGAATGGTTTGGAGGTCAGCGCGCCCACCGGGCATAAATCAATGACGTTGCCCGACAATTCAGAAACCATGGCTTTTTCCACATACATGCCAATTTCCATGTGCTCGCCGCGGCCTGTCGCACCCAACTCTTTAACACCCGCCACTTCCTGTCCAAAGCGCACGCAACGTGTGCAGTGGATGCAGCGCGTCATTTCAGTGGAAATTAACGGGCCAATGTCCTTGTCTTTTACGACGCGTTTCTTTTCCATAAAGCGCGAATTGCTGGCGCCATATCCCAGCGCCAGATCCTGCAAATCACACTCACCACCCTGATCGCAAATAGGGCAATCGAGCGGATGGTTAATCAATAAAAATTCCATCACGCCTTTTTGTGCATCCAGAGCGCGCGGTGATTTGGTGTAAACACGCATACCCTCAGTCACCGGTGTCGCACAGGCAGGCAACGGCTTGGCGGCCTTGTCCACCTCAACCAGGCACATGCGGCAGTTGGCGGCAATGGATAATTTTTTGTGGTAGCAAAAACGCGGGATAGGAATACCTGCGTCATCCGCCGCCTCAATAACCATCGAGCCGTCCTTCGCCTGAACCTGTCTACCATCAATTTCGATGTTTACCATAACCGCCTGTCTGCCATTAATCGTTGGTTGGCCATTCATTGATTGGGGCACGCTGAACAATCATGCCGCACTGACACGTAGCGCCTCGGGCGCGTGCCCGCCTTCGGCATGATGCCCCACCATGCACTGACGATGATCAATGTGATACTGAAATTCTTCGCGGAAATGTTTGATGAAACTGATCACCGGCATTGCCGCCGCATCTCCCAAGGCGCAAATGGTACGGCCCTGTATTTTGTTGGACACATCGACCAGCATGTCCAGATCTTCCTGCTTGCCGTGCCCATGCTCAATGCGATGGATCACACGCGACAGCCAGCCCGTGCCTTCACGGCACGGCGTGCATTGGCCGCATGACTCTTCATAATAAAAATGTGCGATGCGCGCCAGCACACGCACCATGCAAGTGGTGTCGTCCATAATGATAACCGAACCTGCGCCCAGCATCGAACCGGCCTTGGCGATGGCGTCATAATCCATGGTCACACCCATCATGACATCACCGGGCATCACCGGCACGGATGAGCCGCCGGGGATCACGGCCTTGAGCTTGCGCCCGCCGCTCACGCCGCCCGCCATCTCCAGCAGCTTGGAAAACGGCGTGCCCATTGGCACTTCATAATTACCGGGCTTATTGACATGGCCCGACACGGAAAAAATCTTGGTGCCGCCATTATTCGGTTTGCCGAGATCCAGAAACCAGCGACCGCCATTTTTCAGGATCAACGGCACGGATGCCAGGGTTTCAGTATTGTTAATCGTCGTGGGGCGGCCATACAAGCCATAGCTGGCCGGAAACGGCGGTTTGAAACGTGGCTGGCCTTTTTTGCCTTCCAGAGACTCCAGCAACGCGGTTTCTTCGCCGCAAATATACGCGCCCGCGCCGAGGTGGGAATGCAACTCAAAATCAAAACCTGCACCCATAATGTTCTTGCCGAGGAAGCCGGCGCGACGCGCTTCTTCCAACGCGCCCTCGAAACGCTCATACGGCTCCCAGAATTCGCCGCGCATGTAGTTGTAGCCCACTGTAGCGCCGATGGTATAGCCCGCAATCGCCATGCCTTCAATCAACGCATGCGGGTTGTAACGCAAAATATCACGATCTTTAAATGTGCCAGGTTCGCCTTCATCGGAATTGCACACGATGTATTTCTGGCCGGGCACATTACGTGGCATGAAGCTCCATTTCAGACCCGTGGGAAATCCTGCGCCACCGCGACCGCGTAAAGCCGAAGTTTTCAGTTCCGCAATAATTTCTTCTGGTGGAGTTTTTTCCGCAAGGATTTTTTTCCACGCCTGATACCCGCCCACACTGAGGTAAGACTCCAGCGTCCAGGGCTTCTCAAGATGCATAGTATTAAAACAGACTTCATTAGTCATGACAGTCACCCGAGTGTAGTGAGTCACATAAAATGGCACATAAAACGGCGTCTTTTGCCTTGGGGCGGCGTTGCTCGTCGTTGCCATAGAATGAGCTATGGCGCCTTCTCGCGCCTTGCCCCAAGCCAAAATCCATCCGTTTTATTTGTACCATTTTGTGTGACTCACTACACTAGATCCGCAAGAATTTCATCAATTTTTTCGGGTGTCAGGTTTTCATAGTAATGCTTGCCAATCTGAAACATCGGCGCGCCACCACAGGCCGCCAGGCATTCCACTTCCTTGAGCGTAAATTTGCCATCTGCTGTGGTTTGCCCCAAACGTACGCCCAATTTGGTTTCAAGATGGGCAACAATCCCGTCCGACCCCCGCAGCATGCACGAGATATTAGTGCAAACGCTGATCTTGTGGCGCCCGATCGGCTTGAGCGAATACATGGTATAGAAGGTTGCCACTTCATAAACAGAAATAGGTTCCATTTCCAGGTACGCGGCAACTTCATCCATCAATTCTTTACTGAGCCAACCACCGTTAGCATCCTGCACAATATGCAGCGCCGGAATGACTGCGGACTGCTTACGCTCGGGCGGAAAATTACCCACCCAGCGATCAATAGCGGCATACACCTCGGGAGAAAAAACGTGACCCTTTATCGTAGCTGTATCAACTTGCAACATCAGCGATCAACCTCACCAAATACGATGTCTTGCGTACCGATAATCGCGACCACGTCTGCGATCATGTGACCCCGCACCATCTCATCCAGGCCTGCAATATGCGCAAAACCCGGCGCACGAATTTTCATGCGGTACGGTTTGTTGGCGCCATCCGATACCAGATAAACCCCAAATTCGCCCTTGGGATGCTCAATCGCGGCATAGGCCTCGCCTTCCGGCAAGCAAAAACCTTCGGTAAATAATTTGAAGTGATGGATCAATGCCTCCATGTCACCTTTCATCTCCACACGCGACGGCGACGCAATCTTGTGATTATCAATCATCACCGGGCCAGGATTCTTGCGCAGCCAGTCGATGCACTGGATAATAATCCGGTTTGACTGGCGCATTTCTTCGACACGCACCAGATAACGGTCGTAGCAATCACCCTGCACACCCACCGGAATATCAAACTGCAAGCGATCATAGACTTCATAGGGCTGCTTCTTGCGCAAATCCCACTCTATGCCTGAGCCGCGTAACATCGGCCCAGTGAAACCCATCTGCAAAGCACGCTCCGGTGTTACCACTCCGATACCGACAGTACGCTGCTTCCAGATGCGGTTATCGGTCAGCAGGGTTTCGTATTCGTCGACGTAACCGGGAAAACGCCGCGTGAAATCTTCAATAAAATCGAGCAATGAACCCTGGCGATTGGTATTGAGTGCATCGACCTGTTTCTGGTTATGCCATTTGGATGCCTGGTAGCCGGGCATGCTGCCCGGCAGATCGCGGTACACACCGCCGGGACGATAATAGGCTGCGTGCATGCGCGCGCCCGACACCGCTTCGTAGCAATCCAGCAAATCTTCACGCTCGCGGAAACAATACAGGAACACGGTCATGGCACCGATATCCAGCGCGTGTGCGCCCAGCCACAGCAGGTGATTCAACACGCGCGTGATTTCATCAAACATAACGCGGATATATTGCGCACGCAACGGGGGCTCAATGCCCAACAACTTTTCCATGGCAAGCACGTAACCATGCTCGTTACACATCATGGACACGTAATCGAGACGATCCATGTAGGGTATGCTTTGAATATAGGGCTTGCTTTCGGCCAATTTTTCAGTAGCGCGATGCAGCAGGCCAATATGCGGATCGGCGCGTTCAATCACTTCGCCGTCCATCTCCAGCACCAGACGCAACACGCCGTGCGCGGACGGGTGCTGCGGCCCAAAGTTCATGGTGTAATTGCGGATCTCAGCCACGCTTCACCCCTTTCTCACTTGTTTTCGCACTGTCACTCTCTTCATAACGGTTGTCATGGCGAATCACGCGTGGCACCAGAATGCGCGGCTCGATGCTAACCGGCTCGTACACCACGCGCTTTTTATGTGGGTCGTAACGCATTTCAACATTACCGATCAGCGGGAAATCCTTGCGGAACGGATGCCCGATAAATCCGTAATCCGTGAGCAAACGACGTAGATCAGGGTGACCCTCAAACAGGATACCAAACAGATCAAACGCCTCACGCTCATACCAGTTGGCCGCATTCCAGATATTAACTACAGAATCCACGCGTGGCATATCGTCACTGGACATCAACGGCAAAAATACCTTGAGACGCAGGCGCTGGTTATTTTTTACGGATAACAAATGGTACACCACGGCAAACCGTGGCCCTTGCCAAGGTGTCTCGCCATACTCCAGATAATCCACACCGCACAGATCGATCAACTGCTCAAATGAAAATTCTGGCTCATCACGTAACGCCGCGCATACCTCCAGCAATTTCTCGCCGGGCAACTGCACGGTCACTTCCCCCACTGCCACACGACACTCGGTGATGCTGCTGCCAAAGCGCGCTTGCAGTGCGTTTGCTAAATCCTGTTTTACATCAGACATGGATCAAAACTCGGCCGTAATAATTTATTGGGAACTTAACGTGCGATGGTGTTAGTACGTTTAATTTTGTTTTGCAACTGGATAATGCCGTACAGCAACGCCTCGGCGGTAGGCGGACAGCCCGGGACATAAATATCCACCGGCACAATGCGATCGCAGCCGCGCACCACGGCATATGAATAATGATAATAGCCGCCGCCGTTGGCACAGGAACCCATTGAAATCACCCAGCGCGGCTCGCTCATCTGGTCATACACCTTGCGCAGGGCCGGCGCCATTTTATTCACCAGCGTACCTGCCACCACCATCACGTCAGACTGGCGCGGACTGGGGCGAAACACCACACCGAAGCGATCCAGATCGTAACGTGCGGCACCCGCATGCATCATCTCTACCGCGCAACAGGCCAAGCCAAACGTCATGGGCCACAACGAACCGGTACGCGCCCAGTTAATCAGTGCGTCAGCAGTCGTCGTGACTACGCTCTTTTCAAGGATGCCTTCTATTCCCATTCCAGCGCCCCTTTCTTCCACTCATAAATAAAGCCAATCACGAGGATGGACAGAAACACCACCATCGCCATATAACCAAACATGCCAATTTCCGTCAACACCGTTCCCCACGGGAACAGGAAGGCAATTTCAAGATCAAATACGATAAACAGAATGGCGACCAGATAGTAACGCACGTCAAACTTCATGCGCGAATCTTCAAACGCTTCAAAGCCGCATTCATAAGGGGAGTTTTTTGCGCTATCCGGGCGATGCGGCGCGATTAAAAAACCAGCAAGCAGCGGGGCGATGCCAAAAAAGGCGCCCAATGCAAGGAATACTAAAACAGGCAAATAGTTTTCTAGCACTTATCAACCCCCACCCACCGTTAGTGGCTATTTGGCCAAGCCCTGTATGGACACCCGGTTCGGCACTGAACGGGCATCATCAAATATAATTTATGTCGTCCAGCAAAAACAGGCTGGTTTTCGAGTCTATGGCACTCAATAAGACACTGTCAAGTGATAATCCTCAAAACGGCGCTTGAAACCTGCACGGATCACCAATAGGCTGAATCTGGGCGGGAAAATCATGAAATCTGCCATCACCTTGGCGGTAGGCGATGGCTGCCTCATAGCACGTTATTTTCTCACTTATCTTCAATATCTTAGACGATATCGCCGCGATTGTGCACCCTGCCGGGAAATCCCCTGAAACGACCGTATGATGGATGAGGTTAGGTAGAATCAACTTAAAAACAAAGGCTTGATAAGAAAGCAATGTTTCGTTAAATCAGGTGAAAATAGAGAGTTTTTTGATTATTTGGATAAAGTCACCGTATAAAGAAATTTTGCATCACCCCATCTCACACAGGGCAGATCTTAACCGCCCGGTCTCTTTTGCTGTAAATTTAACCTCCTATATGAAGATTTTTTCACGGTGCTCCTCCACAGCGGTGGTTATTTCATTGCACGCACGGGGCGCGAAACGTGTATGCTATTCGCGTGATATTTATCCTGCTTGGCACTTATTTCGGAAACTGGACATGACCAGCCCCCACAGCCCCAATCAAAACTATCTTCTCGCGGCTCTGCCTAAGGCTGAGTTCGAGCGCATCGCCCCCCATCTGGAGTTGGTCGCGATGCCCTTGGGTCAAGTGCTTTATGAATCCGGTGAACAGTTGCAATACGCCTATTTTCCAACCACTGCCATCCTGTCCCTGCACTATGTAATGGAGAGCGGCGCATCGTCCGAAATCGCGGGGGTGGGTAATGAGGGTGTACTAGGCATTTCGTTTTTCATGGGGGGGGATACCACCCCCAGCCGGGCCGTGGTGCAGACGGCGGGCTACGGTTATCAACTGAAAATGCAGTTGCTGATGGATGAATTTAATCGCACTGGAGGGCGTCGCGCCGGCATTATGCAGAATTTACTGCTGCGCTACACGCAGGCGCTGCTGACACAGGTATCACAAACCGCGGTATGCAATCGCCATCACAGCGTGGAGCAGCAACTGTGCCGCTGGCTGTTGCTAACCCTCGATCGCTTGCCCAGCAATGAGTTGACCATGACGCAGGAACTGATTGCCAGCATGCTCGGCGTGCGCCGTGAAGGCATCACCGAGGCCGCTGGGCATTTGCAGAAAGCCGGGTGCATTCGTTACCGCCGTGGCCACATCACCGTACTTGACCGGGCGGCCCTGGAAGCTCGTGTATGTGAATGTTATGCGGTAGTTAAAAAAGAACATGACCGTTTGCTGTGTGATGTGCGTAATCGTCAAGGTCCCATCTTCACCACCCACGATTAGAATTTCCCTGCTGGCCGTTTTCTCTGGCTTGTGCGCGATAACGCACAGAGATAAAGGCTGGGAAGGTTCAAGATAGAATAGAATTTTCCTATATACGCATTGAATTACCCCCAATCCGACGCCTGCAATGAAAGGTGTATGTTTTTGCACAGGATGCGCATATAAGTGGTGCAGCGCAAATATGCGCCTTCGGTTTCGCGATCCGCCAGACTCATTCGCGCTTTAACAGAGGTCGGCCATGCCCCAAAAAATCCGTGATTCCGTCATTTCCAACATCGCTGCTGCTATGGGAGAAGGCATCACCGAGTTGCGCCGTCAAGAAGTCTTGCTGAAAACCGGCGCCTTGCAGAACGCGATTCTCAATAGCGCCAATTTCTCGATTATCGCCACCGACGAGAAAGGCATTATTCAATTATTCAATATCGGCGCCGAGCGCATGCTGGGCTATCAGGCCGCCGAAGTCGTGAACAAGATCAACCCCAGCGACATTCACGACCCACAGGAGGTGATGGCGCGTGCGCAAGCGTTGAGCGCGGAGCTGTCCACCGCGATTACGCCGGGTTTCGAGGCGCTGGCTTACAAAGCTTCACGCGGCATCGAAGATAGTTATGACTTAACCTATATCTGCAAGGATGGCAGCCGCTTTCCTGCGATCGTGTCAATCACTGCGCTACGCGATGATTATGATGGCATCATCGGCTATCTGTTGATCGGCGCCGATAACTCCGTGCGCAAGCAGGTGGAAGCGGATCTCACCAACGCCATGGCCGCAGCGGAAAAAGCCAACCTCGCCAAATCGGATTTCCTGTCCAGCATGAGCCATGAGTTGCGCTCCCCGCTCAATGCGATCCTCGGTTTCGCCCAATTAATGGAGTCGGGTTCGCCGCTGCCAACACCCACTCAAAAAGCCAGTATCGACCAGATTCTCCATGCCGGATGGTATTTGCTGGAGCTGATTAACCAGATTCTCGATCTTGCGTTGATCGAGTCGGGAAAGCTGTCGTTGTCGCAGGAGCCCATGTCTCTGGTCGACGTCATGCTCGAATGCCAAACCATGATCGAACCACAGGCGCAAAAAAGCGGTATCCGCATACGTTTCGCACCGTTCGAAATCCATTACTTTGTAAATGCCGATCGCACCCGGGTGAAGCAGGTGCTGCTCAATCTGCTTTCCAACGCAATCAAATATAACCGTGTGGGCGGAACAGTCGAAGTGACGTGCCGCCTGATTACGGCGAAACGCATCCGCATCTGCGTGCGGGATACCGGCGAAGGTTTGCCTCCCGAAAAACTCGTGCAACTGTTCCAGCCGTTCAATCGTCTCGGACAAGAGGCCAGCGCCGAGGAAGGCACTGGCATTGGCCTGGTGGTAAGCAAGCGGCTGGTCGAATTGATGGAAGGCGAGATCGGCGTGGAAAGCGTTGTTGGAGTAGGCAGTGTGTTCTGGATCGAACTGAACCTGGCGACGGAGCCACAACAACTGGCCGCCAGCATGGACGAACCGCTTACGCTGCTTCAAGCACGCGCACATCAAGGCGCGGCGTTGCGCACCCTATTGTATGTAGAAGACAACCGGGCCAACATGCAGTTGGTCGAGCAGCTCATCGCACGCCGTCCCGACATGCGTTTGTTGAGTGCGGGGGATGGCACGCGCGGCATCGCCCTGGCGCGCACCCATCTGCCGGAAGTGATCGTGATGGACATTAACCTGCCGGGCATCAGTGGCATCCAGGCCTTGAAAATCCTGCGTGAAGATCCGGTAACAGCGCACATCCCGGTGCTTGCCCTCAGCGCCAACGCCATGCCACACGATATCAAAAAAGGTTTGGCGGCAGGATTCTTCCGCTATCTCACCAAGCCGATCAAGGTCAACGAGTTCATGGAGGCGCTGGATCTGGCGCTGGAATTCGCGGAAACAGGGATCGATAACGAAACCCAACTAATTACCTAGCAATGATTAACGCTACCGACATTCTTAACGCCAGTATCCTGATCGTAGACGATCAGGCAGCCAATGTGCAACTGCTGGAGCAGATGCTGCGGGAAGCCGGCTATGAGCGCCTGAGTTCGACGATGGATCCACATGCCGTCTGCATGCTACATCGCGACAACCATTACGACCTGATTTTGCTCGATTTGCAGATGCCCGGCATGGATGGCTTTCAGGTGATGGAAGGTTTGAAGGAAACCGAAACCGGCGGCTATATTCCGATATTGGTGATCACGGCACAACCGGGGCACAAGCTGCGGGCGCTGGCTGCGGGTGCGAAGGATTTCGTCGCCAAACCGTTTGATCTGGTAGAAGTCAAAACACGTATCCACAACATGCTGGAAGTGCGGTTGCTATACAAACAACTCGAACAATACAATCAAGTACTGGAGCAAACGGTGCTGGAACGCACCACCGAACTGCGCGAAAGCGAAGCGCGCTTTCGCCGTTTGACGGAATTGGCATCCGACTGGTATTGGGAGCAGGATGAGAACGGGCATTTCACCAAGGTTTACGGCCCGGTGCTGGAGATGATCGGCATCGCGGCGGATGTCTTGCCCGGCGAAATCAAGGAAGCACAGGTGATGCGTTGGAATGAAGCCGAACGTGCGGCGCTCGAAGCCCACCTGGAGGCGCGGCAACCGTTCCTGGATTTCGTCTACAGCCGGGTTGATGGCAATGGCGCGCCTCAGTATTTTCAGGTCAGCGGGGAGCCAATGTTCGACGCATCCGGCCGTTTTACCGGTTATCGCGGCGTGGGCAGGGACGTTACCGAGATCATGTGCGATACCGCTCACCCGCCTAGGGTATAAATGGGCGTTACGCGCCTAAGCCCCTTGCAAACTTCCGTGTCTCAAAAAATAGCCATCCCTGGCTAATACGGCTTCCTTGCCGGAAGGGAGGGTACTCCGTGTGGAGCGATATGCAGATTACGCGTCCCGCACCCGAATGATAAGGTACTATTGCTCTAACAAAGAGTGACTTATTACCACGTTGCGCACTAAAATACCCTCCTGGTTCTCCAATGTATTTATTCCACCTTGTCATCCCGAGCGAAGTGAGGGATCTTGCTTAAGATTCCTCGCGGTGCTCGGAATGACATAGAAAATCCCCGCAGATTGCTGCGGGGATTTTTATTAATGGTAAAACATTAAAGCAGTCCAACAACATCAAAGATTTCTCACTCTGTTCGAAACAAGGATTTCTCCCTACGCTCGAAATGACACCACATCACACACCCGCAGTTCCAAGGTTGCTTTACACTTTCATTTTGTATTTGCTCACGCCGCTGGTGCTGTTGCGCCTGGCGTGGCGTGGATTGCGTGCGCCTGCGTATTGGCGGCGCTGGCCGGAGCGGTTTGGGTTTTTTGCGCCGTGCATGGATGGCGGTTCTTGCGCATCCTGCGACGTACATGGAAGCACTAGTGTCGCGGGAGGCAGGGATGCCGAGAGCGACCGCTCACCGCACTTGGGCATCCTGCCCGGCGCACAAGTGTCGCCAGAGGCAGGATGCCGGAAGCGACCGGGTGCGCCTGCCACAGATGCAGCGGCGGCGAAGTCTATCAGCGAAACACTGTGGATACACGCGGTATCGGTGGGTGAAACGCAGGCGGCGCTGCCGTTGATCAAGGCATTGCAACAGCGCTACCCGCACATGACGCTGGTGGTGACCACTACCACGCCGACCGGTTCGGAGCGGGTGCGCGCCGCCCTGGGTGACACGGTGTTTCATGTCTACGCGCCATATGACCTGCCCGGCGCGGTGCAGCGTTTTTTGCAGCGCACTCGCCCGCGCGTGGCGATTATCATGGAAACGGAATTGTGGCCGAATCTCATTCATGGTTGCCAGCAGCGCGGTATTCCGCTGATCGTGGCGAACGCGCGGCTCTCGGCGCGTTCCGCCGCAGGCTATCAACGCGTTGCTGGACTGACCCGTGAGGCGCTGCAGAACATCACTGTGATCGCCGCGCAGGCACAAGCCGATGCGCAACGCTTTATTACTCTGGGCGCAGACCCGGCGCGGGTACGCGTTACCGGCAATATCAAATTTGATATTACGCCCGCCGCCGATTTACAGCAGCGCGCCGCTGCGTTACGCCAATCCTGGGGTATGCACCGCCCGGTATGGATTGCCGCGAGCACCCATGCCAATTCAACAGACAGCGAGGATGAGCAGGTGCTCACCGCATTTGCGGCGGTACGCCTCGCCATACCCAACGCGCTATTGATATTAGTGCCGCGCCATCCGGAACGCTTTGCCAAAGTGGCGGCACTGTGCCGCAAACAGGGTTATAATATTGTGCTGCGTAGCGAACAAAAGCCATGCGATGCCAGCACTGATATTTATATCGGCGACAGCATGGGCGAGTTAATGCTGTTGTATGCGGCGTCCGATGTCGCATTCGTCGGCGGCAGTCTGGTCGCTCACGGTGGCCACAATCTGCTGGAACCCGCCGCCCTCGGCATCCCCGTGGTTACTGGCCCACACACCTTCAACTTTACCGACATCAGCCGCATGCTGTTGCAAGCAGACGCGGCGCGTCAGGTAGACAACGCCGCAGAATTGGCGGCGGTCGTGATCACCTTCCTGCAAAACGACGCACTGCGCCGCGCTACGGGCGAAAAAGGCCGACTGCTGGTAGAACAAAATCGCGGGGCGTTGGAGAAAATTATGACTGTAATTGGAGAATGTTCAGATGGAAAATAAAGAGCACTTCAATAGCCCGCCCGTCATTTCGACCAACGGGAGAAATCTTTATAGCGCCATAAGATTTCTCCCGTTGGTCGAAATGACAGATTCGAACCTGTTAACCTGACCACCTCATGCCTAACGCAACCTCACCACCACGCATCTGGGTATTGGCCGACGACCGCACTGGCAACGCCAACCAGGCCATCGGCGTTGCCGAAGCATTGGGATTCCCTTTTGAAATTAAACGCCTGGAATATACCCGCTGGGGGCGGCTGCCGAACCTGATACGCGGCGCTTCTTTTCTCGGGGTGCAGGATGCGTACCGTGATGGCATCACACCGCCTTGGCCAGATCTGGTAATTGCCGCTGGCCGGCGCACTGTACCAATAGCGCGCTACATTAAACGCGCCAATCACGGGCGCACCTTTTTGGCCCATATTATGTGGCCGGGTAGCCCGGTGGGCGAGCTTGATTTGCTTGCCGTGCCCGAGCACGATCAGGTGCCGCCGCAACCCAATATCATCCACACCCTCGGCGCACCGCATCGCGTCACGGCAGCGCGCCTCATTCAGGATGCAAACCAATGGCGCGCGCGGCTGGCGCATTTGCCGCGACCCCACATTGGCGTGCTGGTGGGCGGCACGGCGGGTAAACAGGTATTTGAAGCCGCTGCCGCCACGCTTCTCGGCCAACACATTTCGCAGATGGCACGGGATAGCGGTGGATCACTGCTGGTCACCACCAGCCGCCGTACGGGTGCCGCAGCCACCGAGGCTCTCGTGGCGGCGATTAATGCGCCCGCCTATACGCACCTGTGGACGCGTGACAATCCGGAAAATCCCTTTTTTGCTTTTTTAGGCTGGAGCGATGTGATGGTCGTCACCGGCGACTCCACCTCAATGTGTTCCGAAGCCTGCGCCACCGGGCGACCTGTATACATCTTCGCCCCGCCCGATAACACTGCGCCCAAACACAAACATCTACACCAGCGACTGTATGAGATAGGCTACGCCAAACCGCTCGACGGCACATTTGACACCTGGAACTATCCACCGCTGAACGCCGCCGATATGATCGCGCAAGCCATTCGCCAGCGTGTCGGGTTATAATGCTAAAATCCTGGTTATGTCATTCCGAGTGTAACGAGGAATCTTAAGATTTCTCCCGGCAACTGCTCCTGCGTTGCCCTACCTTCCGCCATCCATGGCGGTCGCCTACGGTCGAAATGACAACATGGGGATGAGGGAACAGTATTGCCCTAGCCCCACCCCCTTTGATGGATCGGGCACACTTATTTAAGGATCCGCACATGCCACTCAAAATCGACACCTTCAGCAACATCAAAGGCGGCAACAGCTTATACAAAGCGTTGGTGCATCCCCTGGCAGCGGAAAAAGCCAGGATACTCATCAGCAAGATAGCCGCCGCCGGCCCCGTCGCCATTTATGATCCGCACGATACCATCGCCAACATGGCCGAGTTGTACGACATCGGCACGTGGGATATTAGGCACATTTATGTGCAGCGCCTTGAATCGCTCGGGCACCCAGTGCTGGGGCGTGTTACACAACCCGTGACTGAATTGCACACGTGCAACGCGCCAACCCTGTTCGTTGCCGCGTTCGACACTGAACGCCTGCTCACACAAATTCGCCACCTGATTCCGCATGGCGTCAACGTCATTACACTGGATGACATACGCCTGCCTAGCGAGATGCTCACCAACCCGCGCAATTATCTCGACACGCTTAATTTCGCCACCAACTTCGCATTGTTCCGCGATGCGAATGGCTTGCATACCACCGTCGCCTCCTGCAATTACTGGCACGGCTACGGCGCAAAAGCGCCGGTGGTATTGTGGCTCAGTTTGTTTGATCAACACGGCAAGACACTGGCGCAATGGCAGGAAACCTTACCGCAAGCCATCGCCACCTATCGCATCGACAGCAAAGAAATCCGCGCGCGTTTTAACTTGCCGGAATTCACCGGCTCGCTGTTCATCCATGCGCAGCATGTGGCAGGTCACGATGTCATAAAGTACGCGCTTGACACTTACGGCGATGCCGATACCGTGCTGTCATGCACGCACGACGCCAACGCCTGGCCCGCCGATTTTTACGCTGGCTTGCCTGCGCCGCAAGACGATGAACGCGTCATATTGTGGATTCAAAACAGCACGCCCGTTGCGATTCCACGCGGCGGCGTGGGCATTAACAAAATGGGCTCAGACGACGTTGCCTGGTTCACCGATGCAGAAATTGCGCCGTTTGCCACCCATGCCCTGGATGTTGCCAGCCTGTTGCCCAATGCACGTTGGCCAGAACAACTTGAAGTGCAGGCCGGAAAATATTTTGTGCGGCCACGCTATGAAGTCATCAACACCAATGGTCGCCGCCGCATTGCGCACGCCAATGTCGAGCGCACTGATTTAAACCCCGATCCACGCCTGGGTGACATCACCAAACTCACCGGCAAAGGCTACATGCTGCCCGCGCCGATATTGCCGTTCGACCGTTGGCGCAGCATCGCCATGCCCACCCCGATGGCACGCGGCCAAAGCGAATTACCCCTTGCAATAACTTTGTTCGACGCCTCCGGCGAAGAGATCACTACTTACCGCTTCGGCCGCATTCCGCGTAACGAGAGCATCGCCGTGGATTTGGAAACCCTGCTCACCAAAGTCGGTGGCGCCTTCTCCAGCGGCTATGGCCATGCGATACTGAATTACGATTTCAGCGATGGCGGTTCGGCCGACGGCTGGCTGCACGGCCTGTTCCGCTACGAACACAAAGCCAGTGGTCACTGCGCCGAAACCAGTTTCGGCGCGCATATCTATAACATTCCCGTCACCTACAAAGACGAACCGCAATCCTACATCGGCACGCCACCTGGCCTCAGCACGCGTCTGTTCCTGCGCTTGGGCACTGCGCCACTCGACACCTTATGCCATTTAATCTACCCCTCATCACTCACCTGGCATTCCCATTCCACCACCACATTAATACTGTACGACAAGCACGGCAGCGAAATTGCTCAGCGTAGCATTAACATCGCCTGCAACGGCTCACTGCTGTGGCGATACAGCGAAATGTTTGACTCCGAATCACGCCAACACGCCGGCAGCGCGGGCGCGTATGTAATGATACGCGATGCCACCTGCCGTTTGTTTGGGTATCACGGATTGATTAATGGCGAAAAGGCGTTTAGCCTGGATCATATGTTTGGGTTTTGAGGGTGTTTTTGTGTGGTACGTGCGCACCACTCGCCAATTGTTAGGCGCACTTAGTACAGCGTGTTTTGTATCATGCTATTCCAGAGTGCTTTCCGATTTAACAGGTATCCCTTATATAGGACTTCTCCAAAAGTGTCGTCAACAATTCTCCCAGCACCATCATATACGTGCACATGAATTCCTTTTTCTTGCGGTCTGTTTGCAGTCCACACTACGGCGGGAGTTGAAGCCCAAGCATCAAAACGATGTCCATCGTATTTATCCAAATCGAGCACTCGATCTGGAACAACGTATGTGTTGCTATTGTTGAACTGATCATGAAGTGGCTTTAGCGGTGTAGACACGATGGACCCTGAACTCCAGATGCTATCATCTCCGCAGTTCCCGCAAAAATGCTTCTTGTGCGGTTTATTGGCAAAATCACCCAAATCCAAATGTGGGTAGCCGCACTTTTTACACGAAACGCACGACATGGGTCTCTCCTCCTCAATGGACCGTACAAATTCAAAAGCCGCCGGAGGAATCACTTGGATTTTTGTTATCGCTGAGCTATGGAAGAGCCCCCAGTTCTGATTGTATGAACAAACGATAGCATCAAAATCTCTATCGATAGTTTTCTTTTGATTACTACTGAATCTCTTATGAATATGAATTTTTGGTGTTCTCCGCACTATATGATCGCTTGATAGAGCCGGCGGCAGAGAGCACCAAATTCCAATTTCTTCATATTCCTGAAACTCAACTTCCAAGGGGTTAACGACATAGCTCATCTTTGTTAGATGATTACTACATCTGACCTCACCTGACTCCGATGCGGCAGCGAAATCAGCCTTGGTTCCCCAATGTATTTGATGTGTCTTGCAGTACCATCTTTTTGCACCGTGTCGAAATTTTCCAGAAGGTATTATCTGGCACGGAAGCACGGCGTCGTCTCCAGATTTTCCCTCGAACATTCCGAAGGCTTCTTCTGAACTGACTGCTATGTTTCCAATGGTGCGGCCAGGAGCCCAGCAAACTGCGTCTGCTGCACAATAGCCATCGTGGGTAAACTCAATTTTATCCTCATCGCCGACCTTGCGAAGGTATTCCTTCCTGGCCATGCCAGTCCCTTGTTAGACCATTCGCATTCCCAAACTTCAACCTTATTTGTTTCGTTGTTTATTTTTCGAGTGATCTTGCAACCTTTTAATGGACAGCAGGAGGTTTCTCTTCTTGCTGTCCATTAAAAGGTTGCAAGATCACTTATAAAATCATCAAAAGAGGAATCCAATCTATTCATCAAACAAAGGCGCAGGAGCGAGGGGGCACGTGACCCCAAGTTCATCAGAAAAGCTCCCAATCAGGAAGCGGCGCCGTGTTCTTCGACATAGGAACGCCTACGAAATAACTTCCCCTTTTTGCCAGTTCAAATTTGGTAGAACCGTGTAATTCCATGCAGGCAGGAGGACATCGGCAACGACACGCA
>LNFF01000020.1 GCA_001464585.1 Gammaproteobacteria bacterium Ga0077554
ACTTCCCTCGTTTGTTTTCTCGCGTCTTCTTTTTCCATAGGCTATGGGACATGCCGCGCTCAGAAAAGTTCACGGATAATTCGTGCCGAGTCTATAGGACGTGATGATTTATCGCCAAAAACTCAAAGAATGAATATCCAGAGGTGTGTCTACAGCTATGGCATCCAACGCAAGACCTAGCAAAGCATCTTTATTATTGGCAAGCTCAATATCATTGCGGTGAAAGTGAGGCCCCCATCAGTCTGCCAGACAATCCAAATGAATTACGTGACATGATGAAGGCCGTACTTGATTCAGAACGTCACAACATTATTGATAAATCTTCTGCGGGTTTGGCTGGTATTGTTGCGCTGGATTTGATTGCCTGTCGGCATCACAGAACACCAGTAGCACCTTACTTCTGGTATAGACTAATAACATTACCTAAGGCTGAAACATCCGCCACTGCAGGAGCATAAGCAAGCATAAGGGTCAGGCCTTACAATTGACATTCAAAAAAAGAAAAAACGGGTTTCGAGAGCGGATAAATATAAGGCCAGCCCTATTCTCCCGCCTGAAACCTCTTCGCGTGCTCTGCGGTTCGGCTCAACCCATGCTTCTCGAGTTAACCCTAAAAACGACGTAGGCTACAGCCCTTCGTAGGCGCGCCGCAGCAGTTTATTCACGTCATCTCCTTTGCCCCAGCCTACGGTGCTGCACCGTACTTCCAGCGCCATGACGCGCCCGTCGCTACCTGCCACTTGCAGCGTGGCAATCCGTGCGCGCAGCTTGCTGGTCAGATCAAGGGCGGCGGGTTCTGGGGTTTCGGGCAGAATCACCAGAAATTCATCGGCGTCCATGCGGCCAGCCATATCCACCCAGCGCAACTGGTCTTTCAGCACCTGGCTGAGGGCGATTACGGCCTGCTCGCCACTGCCAGCACCGTGTTCAGTGTCAAGCTGCTGCAAATCCACTATTTTCAGCAGCACTACAGACAGGGGATTTTCATAGCGTCGGCTGCGCGAAACGTGGGGATCAAGGCCTTGCAGCAAGGCCCGACGGTTTGGCAGGGCGGTGGCGGGATCGCGCACGGCATGCAACGCCAGCTCTTCCGTGAGACGTTCACAATCACGCTTAAGTTGCTGCTGCTCGGTGATGTCACTATAAAAATGCACGTGCCAATCGGCTTCACCCAGCGATTCGCGCCAACACTTCAGCCAACGTGCCGGACGTGCCTCAGTGGCGGGCAATAGCAGGTTGCGCTGTGATTCAACAGGGGGCGCAAACAGGCAGGTGCGCTCCTCGGGCGTCAAGTCGATGGCGGGGGTGTTGGCGTGCCCCACGAGGCGTTTCGCAGCAAGGCCCAGCAAATCCTCCAGGGCTTTGTTAACGGACAGGATCTGCCCCTTGTCCCCCAGCACCAGAATGCCCAGCGGCGCCCGCTCGACAATTGACGCCGCAACCGATGAAACCAGGCGGTCTACCATAATGCACTCCCTACTCTATTAGCCAAAGCCTATCCTGACGTGTATTCGTTATTTTCACAAGGTGAGGTTATCTTACCATTGCTTACCGATAGTGTCGGGCGCCATTGAGAAAACTTTACCAGAGAATGGTGCGCGGCCCGGATTCCCGGCAATATAAATCCTCAACTAATTGATGGATCAATTAAAAATTACAGAGCCTCATTTTTATTCAGCCCACGCCGCATTGCGCCCTTACGCCACCCCAATCCAGCCGGTTATTTATAGTTTTAGTACATTTATGCCGATACCCGAGGGTGGAATAAGGAACACGCAAATGCCTGCCGGAATGACGTTATCTGAAGTCACGTTCATAAAACGACACTTTTTGAGTATTAATCGTGAGCGTTTGCGGCGCGCGCAGGGGTCTTTGCGTCAGCGTCAGCGCGATTTCCTCGATATATTGCCGCTGTTATTTCACGTTAACAATCCCTTATTGCCTGGCTATATCAGCGACACTACGCCCGTGGGCATTTCTGATTACTCCCCCGATAAACGCACGCAGGAAGCCGCCAAAAAACTCAATAAAAAATTCTCTTATAAACGCAAGGCGTTGCCGCGCTATGACATTTTATCGCTTTTTCTGATGGGCAGCAGCGGTACCATCGCGCATTCGCAAAAAAGTGATTTCGACGTGTGGGTCTGTCATCACAAAAATCTCCCGCCGGGCGCATTGTCAGAGCTGCAAGCCAAGGCACACGCCATTGAGAAATGGGGATTAAGTCTGGAGATGGAAGTGCATTTTTTCTTCATGGATCCCGATGCCTTCAAATCAGGCAATAAAAACCAGCTTACCCAGGAAGGCAGCGGCAGCGCCCAGCATTATATATTGCTCGAAGAGTTTTATCGCACCAGCCTGTTACTGGCAGGCCGGTATCCGGCGTGGTGGCTGGTGCCGCCCGCCAGCGAGGGTCGTTACGATGAATATCTGGCGGCATTAAAAAGTAATGGCGTTGTACGCGACACAGAATATATTGATTTTGGCGCCATTCCACAAATCCCTGCTGAAGAATTTTTTGGTGCGGCGGTGTGGCAATTGTTCAAGGGAATTGATGCGCCTTACAAGTCCGTACTTAAATTGCTTTTGATGGAGGTATACGCTTACCATTACCCCGAAAGCGATCTGTTGTGCCAACGCTTCAAGCGATCAATTTATGAAGGTGAAATCAACCTTGATCAACTTGATCCTTATATTATGCTTTATCATAAAATCGCCGAGCATCTGCAAGCCAGGGGCGAGACTGAACGGCTGGATTTATTCCGGCGCTGCTTTTATTTTAAAGTGGCAGAGAAACTTGGCGTGCCCGACTTGGCGCACAACAATAACTGGCGGCGGAATCTCATGAGAACCCTGGTTCAATCCTGGGAATGGGATGACGCCTACCTGTCTACACTTGATACGCGCACTTACTGGAAAATCAACCGGGTGCTACGCGAGCGAAAAATCCTGACTTCCGAACTGACACAGAGCTATAAGTTTTTATCTGATTTTGCGCACAGCCATACGCAACTGACCTCGATCAACCAACAGGACCTGAATATTCTTGGCCGTAAACTTTACGCGGCTTTTGAAAAAAAACCAGGGAAAATTGAGGTGGTCAACTGCGGCATATCACAACACCTGGATGAAAATTATATTACTTTTCACCAGGCTGTAGAGACCAACTACCAGGATAACTGGTCTGTTTTTATCGCACCGCTGCATCTGGTCGAGTCCGGCGGGGTGCTTTTCACCAAACGCTCCGCAAGCATTGTGGAACTCATTGCCTGGTGTCACTTCAATGAAGTGATCAATAACGGCACTGTCATCGCATTACATACCGAGAATAGCACGCTGACCATTCGGGAAACCAAAGCGGTATTGGCATGCCTGCAACGCCTGTTTCCATCTCAGTCGGCCTCCAGCCAAAGCACCGAAACCGACATGGAATGTTTTTCAGCGCCATCAAAAGCAACCAAGGTCGCCTTGTTCGTCAACCTCGGCATAGAACCCATGGCAATGCAGACAAGGCTTGGAATCCACTATACCAGCAATAAAACAGATGCGCTTAGCTATGGGGGCATCGGGGAAAACCTTGCGTTGACTTTTGATGTGGTGACACTCACCAACTGGCGGGAAATATTAACCCAACGCTACGTGGGCCTGAACGGCATCATGAAATGTTTGGGCGATTATATCCATGAAACACCCCCTTCCAAAGGCGCCCCCGCGCCCATCTCGGTCTTCTGCTTTTCATCTGCGCATAGCAGCACTATCAGCAAAAGGATAGAGGAGCTGTTCCAGAATATCATCACCTGCTTTTATCGCCACGCACACGCACAGACCATTCAATATATCATGGCCGCAGAGCATACGTATTACACGCTACGGGTTGAAAATGACACCTTGCACCATAAACGCATCGAATCGTATCAGGACCTGCTGAATCACCTGGCGGCAGAGCATGCCTCATATAGCCCGGTAATGATCGACCCACAGGCCTTGCGTGGCACGCCGTTACCGATAATATTCAAGCTCAACAAACCGGATATTATCCAATTATTCTATTACACGGATAATCATCATACAGACATCTATATCACCGACGAGCAAGGCTCTCTTTACTATCAAAATATCATGTCAACTGACAGTGGCGCGCTGACCAATCAGTTTACCCTGTTTTTTGATGCGCTCGCATCGCATGGCGCCTTACGCCCCGGAAACAAATCCACCAAACCTGACGGCCAGCCCGAAACTATAGAGGTGCATCATCTTACAAAGGATGATGCGGGCAATTTCTCATTGGCCAAAAGTGCTGTTTCCGCGCACCGGCGCACAAGAAATTATTTTGACATACAGGTAACTATTGATAAGACCCCGGAGGATAAGCTTGAATTTACCGTAAACTGCGGCAATGCGGTTTTCACTTCGTTGGCGCATGGCAACAACCTGTTTCTGGAGGTGGCCCGGCACGTTATCACGCACCGCCAAAGCGGCGATTATTATCCCATTTACATAACAAGGATCGAGCTGCCGAAAATAACCAATGGGCATAGCCTGAAACACCGGCAAACCATCAGCTTTTTAAACTACAAGAAAATTATTGAAAATAAACTGCAGGACGCTTTAGCAACGCTTGGGAAACCATCCATGGAACATCAAGCAATCAATACCCGGCGCAACCAGACGCCGATGTCGTAAATTTCCTGCGAACACAGCGAATGCGCCATCGGATAGGCGCGCCACTCAACAGCGTAGCCGCATTCTTTTAATACCGCGCACGCGCCTTCCGCTTCTTCTATTGTAATCACCGTATCATCATGGCCATGCAGCATTAATACCGGTGTATCTGCATTCGCAGGGTGCCGCTCGGCGCGCAAACTTGACGCGAGCGGCAAATAAGTAGACAAGCCCAAAATGCCCGCCAAACGTTGCGGATAACGCAACCCTGTATGTAGTGCTATGGCGCCACCCTGTGAAAATCCCGCCAGAACAATCCGGGATGCGGGGATGCCCTTGTTTATTTCGCGCTGAATCAGGGCGCGGATGGCCTGCTCCGAGGCGCGTATGCCGGCATCATCCTCATTGCCTGAACGCAAGTCCGAGCCTGCCCCTGAGCCTGATATATCCGGGGCCGGGGCAGGAGCAGAGGCAATATCATGGGACAGCAGATCATACCAGGCACGCATCACATAACCACCATTGATGGTAATGGGTCGTTGTGGCGCATGGGGAAATATAAAACGCACGCCCAGGGTACGCGGCAATTGTAACTCAGGGATAATATCCACAAAGTCGTAACCGTCCGCACCCAGGCCATGCATCCAGATCACACTGGCGGTAACGGGCAGCGCGGAGCTCATTTCGACCGCAGGCAAAATCAAATTGTTATTCATGGATGCGATATTTTCAGGGATTGCTCGCGCGCATTCTGCTCCGCGCACGCTGCACCGCCGCGCGCACCTGCGCAGGCGCGGTGCCACCCAGATGGTTACGTGCGGCCACCGAACCTTCGAGCGTCAGAACATCGAACACATCCTGCCCGATCACCGGTGAAAACTGGCGCAGCTCATCAAGCGTCATTTCCGCCAGGTCTTTACCGGCATCTACGCCATAACGCACGGCCTTGCCAACCACCTCATGCGCATCACGAAACGCTACGCCGCGCCGCACCAGATAATCCGCAAGATCGGTGGCGGTGGAAAAACCACTGCGGGCGGCCTGCGCCAGGTTGTCACGTTTGACACGTAACGCAGGCATCATGTCAGCATAAACTTTTAATGAGCCACGCACGGTGTCGATGGTGTCGAACAATGGTTCTTTGTCTTCCTGATTATCCTTGTTGTAGGCCAGCGGTTGCGCCTTCATCAGCGTGAGCAGGGCAATCAAATTACCCGTCACGCGCCCCGTTTTGCCGCGCACCAATTCCGGCACATCGGGATTTTTTTTCTGGGGCATGATGGATGAACCGGTGCAGAAACGGTCCGGTAAATCAACGAAGCTGAATTGGGTGGATGACCACAAAATCAGCTCTTCGGAAAAGCGCGATAAATGCGTCATCAGCAAGGCGGCGGCGGCGGTGAATTCAATGGCGAAATCACGGTCGGAAACAGCGTCCAGCGAGTTTTCGGCAGGCGCATCGAATCCCAGTAATTGCGCCGAGTAGGCACGATCAATAGGGTAACTGGTGCCCGCCAGTGCCGCCGCGCCAAGAGGCATGATGTTGACGCGCTTGCGGCAATCGGCCAGGCGCGCGGCGTCACGCACCAGCATTTCAAACCAGGCCATCATGTGATGGCCAAAGGTTATGGGTTGCGCCACCTGCAAATGGGTAAAACCCGGCATGAGGGTATCTGCCTCACGCTCGGCAAGGTCGAGCAGGGCGGTTTGCAAGCGGGCCAGCTCCGCATGAATGGCATCAATTTCATCGCGCAGGTACAGGCGAATATCGGTGGCGATCTGGTCATTGCGCGAACGGCCAGTATGCAGCTTTTTACCGGCGATGCCGATGCGTTCGGTCAATCGCGCTTCGATGTTCATGTGTACGTCTTCCAGCGACACACGCCACTCAAACGCGCCGCGCTCGATATCACGCTCAATCTCTTGCAGGCCACTGACAATCGCCTGGCATTCGTCCGCCGTTAACACGCCCACGTGCGTCAACATGCGCGCATGGGCGAGTGAGCCCATGATGTCGTGCCGGTAGAGCCGCTTATCAAACCCCACGGAGGCCGTGAATGCCTCGACGAAGGCATCGGTCGCTTCGGTAAAACGGCCCGCCCAGGGTTTGTCGATGCCTTTGTCAGATGCCACTTTCATATCCTGTTATAAATAATTAAAGGGTTAACTGTGAGTTTCAACTTATCTATTACAATTCACTTAAATATTAATAACTTATAATATATACATTTTAAGTTTTATGGGCAAATCACCCGTCACCTTGCCAGCGCAAATTTAGACACAGTATAGCAGTTTTACCACCCCCCACCCACAGGTAAGGAAACCCCGCCCGGCAGCCGATAACCCTGTAATGACGACCCCTGATACCACCTCTGCCAACACCAAACTATTTTTGCCGGACTTCTGCGATGTCCGCATCCTGTTTTCCATGGTGATTCTGGCAGAATTGCTGGCCTTTACCCTGACGCTGGGCAATCCCGCCACGCACGCCCAAGCGGACTGGTGGAGTCAGCTCAGCCTGGTATCCCTGTTTATTCAATGGGTGGTGCTGTCCAGCGCGCTGGTGCTGTGTGTCGGGCGGCGCTGGCTAAACCTGCTCGACAACCGCAAGGCAGCGGCGGTTGCGTATGTGCTACTCCTGGTAATTACCGGGTTGGCCAGTGAAATAGCTTACCGGATTATGCAAAACGAATCGAACACCACCCATCTGGAATTTATATTTCGTAACCTCACCGTCAGCGGCATTATCAGCGCCCTGGCCTTGCGCTATTTTTACGTGCAATACCGCATGAAGCAAACCATCGAATCAGAAGCACGCGCACGTATTCAGGCGCTGCAGGCACGAATTCGGCCACATTTCCTGTTCAACAGCATGAACACCATCGCCAGCCTGACGCGCACGCAGCCCGCTTTGGCTGAGGAAGTAGTGGAGGATCTGGCTGAATTATTTCGCATGACGCTTGCCGACACGCGAGAGCAAATCACGCTGAAAGAAGAATTGGACTTGTGCCAACGCTATCTGCACATTGAAGAACTACGCCTGGGCGAACGGCTCAAGGTGACCTGGAACATGCAAAATCTCGCAGACGATACGCCGCTTCCCGCACTGATTATTCAACCGCTGCTGGAAAACGCCATTTATCATGGCATTGAACCCCTGCCGGAAGGCGGCGCGGTGTACATCATTGGCTGGCAGGATGACGGCATCATTAACATTACTGTCAATAATCCCATGCCGCCACAACATCCAAACAACCATCGCGCCGGCCATGGCATGGCGCTGGAAAATATTCGTGAACGGCTCGCCGCGCATTATGGAAAACAGGGCGAACTGCTGTTAGAACGCAGTGACACTGAATATCAGGTGCGCATCACTTTTCCAGCATCGCACAAAGAGTCATGAAAGTTATCATTGCCGATGATGAAGCGTTAGCGCGGCAACGCCTGCGTTCATTGCTCGGTGAGCTTGAAGATATAGATGTAGTTGGCGAGGCCGCCAACGGCAAACAGGCGCTGCTGCTCAGCAACGACTTAACGCCGGATATTATATTACTCGATATTCGCATGCCGCTGATGGACGGCCTGGAAGCCGCGCGGCATCTGGGCACACTGGAAGACCCGCCCGCCGTGATTTTTACCACGGCGTATAGCGACCACGCCCTGGCCGCCTTTGAAGCGCATGCCGTCGATTACCTGCTCAAACCGATACGCAAGGAACGCCTGGCCCATGCCCTGGACAAAGCCAGCAAACTCAACCGCGCCCAACGCCATGCCGTCACCCAGACCAGCGCCCAGATCGGTAATGGCACCACCCAAAGTACGCACCGCGCACGCACCCACATTAGCGCGCGCATCGGTGAAAAAATTCAGTTGGTCGCCGTCCCTGATATTATTTATTTTCAGGCCGACAGCAAATACATTACAGTCCGTTTTACGGCTTCCGGACAAACGGGACAGGTGCTAATTGAAGAGTCGCTAAAATCACTCGAAGAAGAGTTTGCCGGACGATTTACGCGCATTCACCGCAATGCGCTGGTGGCCCAGGCGCATATCAGTGGCATGATCAAAAGCAAGGAAGGCCATCAAGAAATCACCCTGCGCGGCATCCCCGATCAACTGGAAATCAGCCGTAGTCATTTATCTGCGGTGAAGAAATTGATTACTCCGAGTGCTGCGTGAATTTTAAAAGGGCACTTTGAGCCTGTATTGGGCCAAATCCTTTGGGTAGTATTCCGATTCGCTGTAAGCCCCCGGCGCATAGTTAAACAGCTTGGCCACCGCCGCTGCCTCAAAACACCAGTAACCGAAATAGCCCGCGTCCGGGCGAGTATGGCGCTCGTGCCAGTAGGCCTTCTTCAGTGCCGGATACCAACTCTGGATGAATTCGTTTATCCAGATCATACGGCGCTCGCCGCCATCAATGCTGTAATACAGCTTTTCATAGGGCTTGGGGTAAAGCAGTGCGCTTGCTGCTTTACGACCCTGGATGCGGCTTGCGACCAGCCGTTCAAACAACAAATCTTTGCCCGGGTTGTAGCCGCCGTGGTCGGCGACGGCCACCATGCGGGAGAAGAGTTCATCGTCCACGTCCAGACACAGCGCAAAACTGATGAGCCACAGGCTGACGATGTAGATGTCCCGGTTCTGGTCGAAGCCGCCGCGCGAAATCATGTCCTCGGCGCTGAAGACCTTGACCTCTTCGGCGTAGGCCCATTCCCAGACGCGTACTACTTCGGGGAGAAAGGCTTTCAGGTCGTTGAGGTCGTCGCCTCGGGAGTAGCGTTGAAAGAGTAGTTCGTAGTGTTGGATGAAAATGACAAATATTAATTGTGCATCATCGTATACATCGCCGGGTGGGGTCTTAGTAAGGGCAATATATCTTGGAATTGCATTCGTGCTCTTCCAGTCAATTGAGTCATCAAAATACGCTTTATCAAATCTCTGATCTCTTGGTGTCATCTTGCTGGCCTCATCTCTCGAATTAAATTCCCCGAACTATCGAGCAGGCGTTTAGATACCGTACCCTGTTCATCCACTCTGAGCAACCATTTTTCCACTGTGCGTTGCCTAATGCTTTCGCGAATAGGAACAGCCTCTCTTTCACCAACGGCATCCATAATCCGATCAAACTTCGTCTTCTCCCCCTGCAACCACCCATCGCTCATCTGCCTGCCATCGCGGGTAGCGCCCAGTTTACCGGTGTTGTACTTGGCCTCCACCAGCACATAATCCGGCGGCGGGGTGGCGTTCTTGTACACGCCGTCGATGCCGTTTTCAAACACGCCCTTGTC
>LNFF01000021.1 GCA_001464585.1 Gammaproteobacteria bacterium Ga0077554
GTATCAAGCGCAATCTGCCGGGAGCTACGCGGGGAACACGCCAAGCTGGGTGATGCTATAGCCGATGCCGCTTTGAGATTACAGGAAGCCAACAAGCAAGAGATGGCATTCCGCAACCAGCTCGAAGAGGCGGGGGTACGTGGTGGAATGCCACCCTTGGTCTTCCTGTATTTTGAAACCTTGGAGGGTAGCGACAGCCCGATGGATAGGTATCTACTGGAACGCAAGAAGGCCGCGTAACAGCTAGGTGAGAGGGGTTAGTAATGGAGCTAACCCCAGGCGGGTATCAAAACTATACCGCTTACGAACAAAAAGCGTGCGTTTATCGTGATTCGCACCCCCGCTAAATAAGAACAGGGGGTGGTAATTGGGCCACCCCAGGGCGGGTAGGTAAAGTATACAGCTTATATACGAAAAGCGTGCGGATAGTCAGATTTTTGCATTGCCAAGTTTTCCAAATTCAAGGGGTCAATAGATGAGCATAAAAGGTACAGGACGACGCGGCCCACCGGGAAAATCACCGCATTTGAAACTTATATCGGGCACGGACAGGGCAGACCGCGCCACGTCCGAGACGGTTAAGATATCGTCTACAGAGATGCCGACTCCACCCAGTCATCTTAATAGTGATGAACTGGCAGCATGGCATGAAGCCATTAATCTGCTTAAGCCGATGGGGCTGCTATCGAATGTTGATGTTGCCATATTGATGGCCTATTGTGTTTCAAGATGTGTTGTTCAACATGCGTCAACTATAATTAATGGCAACGGCGAATTTAGCGGCCTCCTGATACAGGGGACGGCTGGCCCGAACATCCCAAATCCGTTGATAGCTATCCGCAGACACGCCATGGCCGACACGGTGAGTTACGCGATTCAGCTTGGCATGACGCCAGCGGCACGGCTCAGACTTAATGCCGAGGTTGGGGCAAAGAAGAAAACAAACCCCTTTGACGCATTGAAGGATGACTGACATCATCCAATAGCAACCGGCTTTATTTTGGGGTAACTTTGGGGGTAACTCAATAAATAATTTTTAATTATAATTAAAACTATCAATGTCTTGAGAGAATTGTTTGGTAGACGCCGCCACCACACAGCAGTCCAGCAACATCCTTAATAACCCGCCTAAGTGCGGGTTTTTTTATGGGCGTTTGTTACAGGTGTGTGACAGGTAAAATTGGCTTCATTCATTGATGTCAGCGTTGACACGCCTTGATTTAACCCTTTACACTTAATTCCATAAAGAGTAAGAACTGCTCTTTTAATTATAGCGAAACATTGCTCTTATTCAGCCAAGAATCTGGAGATACTAGCAAACCCCCGCCCACTCTCTGACAGCCGTCTTTTCCTTGCTTAACCCCCTTCATTTTATAAAAATCGTTGTTAACAGGGAATTTGGCGGGGCTATTTTTTGAGCCGGGTTTTAATGCGCCCTATACATGCCCAGCGATACACAAAACAACCCTTGATAGGGCATACTATTGCTTGATCTTTTTGCGCGATGAGGATTTACCCTTTGGATAATGCAGCCAGTCAGAAATTGCTAGGGAACGAACTTGATTCCACGCTCTTACTATCGGTTTTAACGGCAGTAAAAAAAGGCGATTTTTCGACGCGTCTGCCGCTCGATTGGAGTGGGGTCAATGGCAAAATTGCCGATGCGCTTAACGATATCATTGAGATTAATGACAAAATTGCGCGCGGGTTAGCTCGCGTGAGCGATGCGGTAGGCACAGAAGGAAAGCTCGAGGAACGCATGACGCTGGTTTCAACTGATGGCGCATGGTCGCGGCAGATCGAATCAATCAATAGGCTCATTCTGGATCTGAGCCGCCCTACAACGGAAATGGCACGCGTGATCGGCGCGGTCGCAAAGGGTGATCTTACCCAAAGAATGATTATAGATGCGGAAGATCGCCCCATTCAGGGCGAGTTCATGCGCACCGCAAAAATCGTTAATACCATGGTGGATCAATTGGGCTCTTTCGCTTCCGAAGTCACGCGCGTGGCGCGCGAGGTGGGCTCCGAAGGTAAACTCGGCGGCCAGGCGCAAGTGAAAGGCGTGGCGGGCACCTGGAAAGATCTCACCGACAATGTGAACTCCATGGCCAGCAATCTTACCAGCCAGGTGCGCAACATCGCGGACGTGACCACCGCCGTGGCGAACGGCGACCTGTCGAAAAAAATCACCGTGGATGTGAAAGGCGAAATCCTCGAACTGAAAAATACCATCAATACCATGGTGGATCAGTTGGGATCCTTCGCTTCCGAAGTCACGCGCGTGGCGCGCGAAGTGGGTTCCGAAGGTAAACTCGGCGGCCAGACGCAAGTGAAAGGTGTCGCGGGCACCTGGAAAGATCTCACCGACAATGTGAACTCCATGGCCAGCAATCTTACCAGCCAGGTGCGCAACATCGCGGATGTGACCACCGCCGTGGCGAACGGCGACCTGTCGAAAAAAATCACCGTGGACGTGAAAGGCGAAATCCTCGAACTGAAAAATACCATCAATACCATGGTGGATCAGCTCAATGCTTTCGCGGGCGAGGTAACCCGCGTGGCGCGTGAGGTAGGTACCGAAGGTAAACTTGGCGGCCAGGCGCAAGTAAAGGGCGTGGCAGGCACCTGGAAAGACCTGACAGATAATGTCAATTACATGGCGGGAAATCTCACCGACCAGGTGCGTGGTATTGCACGTGTAGTAACTGCCGTGGCAAATGGTGACCTAAAGACAAAATTGACCGTGAAAGCCGAAGGAGAAATTGCCTCGTTGGCGGAAACTATCAACAACATGATCGGCACCTTGGCAACCTTCGCTGATCAGGTGACGAGTGTGGCGCGCGAGGTAGGCGTAGAAGGTAAGCTGGGGGGGCAGGCGCGGGTACCCGGCGCCTCGGGCACCTGGAAAGATCTCACGGATAATGTTAACCAGCTCGCCGCCAATTTGACCACGCAGGTACGCGCCATCGCTGAAGTAGCGACTGCCGTGACCAAGGGTGATTTGACGCGCTCTATCGGCGTGGCGGCCGAAGGCGAAGTTGCAATCCTTAAAGACAACATCAATGAAATGATCCGCAACCTCAAGGACACCACTGACAAGAATACCGAGCAGGATTGGCTGAAGACCAATCTGGCACGCTTCACGCGCCTTCTGCAGGGGCAACGCGAAATGTTTACAGTATGCAAACTCATTCTGTCCGAGTTGGCGCCCCTGGTAAAAGCCCAACACGGGGTATTTTATGGAATGGAAGGAGTAAAAGAGGATGCCCGGCTGGAATTGCGTGCAGGGTATGCTTATAAAGAGCGCGAGGGTCTGCCGCAGCGCTTCCGTCTCGGTGAAGGGCTGGTAGGGGAATGCGCACGCGTCAAGCAACGCATTCTATTGACGAATGTGCCCCGTGATTATATACAAATCAATTCGGGGCTCGGCGAAGCAACGCCCCTGAATGTCATACTATTGCCGGTGATGTTTGAAGGCGCCACCAAAGCGGTGATCGAACTGGCGTCTTTTGAGCGGTTTAGCCCCACCCATCTTGCCTTCCTCGAACAGCTCACCGAAAGTATCGGTATCGTACTTAATACCATTGAGGCTAATTCGCGCACTGAGGTATTACTCGAACAATCGCAAAAAATGGCGCAGGAATTGCAAAATCAACAGGAAGAATTACAGCATACCAATGCGGAACTGCAAGAAAAAGCCCGCTTGCTGGCCGCCCAGAATACTGAAGTCGAACGCAAAAACCAGGAAGTGGAAATTGCCAAGTTGTCGCTTGAGGAAAAGGCTGCCCAGTTATCGCTAACCTCGAAATACAAATCAGAATTTCTTGCCAATATGTCACACGAACTGCGCACCCCGCTCAACAGCCTGCTATTGCTCTCGCAACAGTTACGCGATAATCCGGAACAAAACCTTAGCGAAAAACAGGTTAAATATGCCAGCACTATTTTTGAGTCGGGCAATGATTTATTAAACCTCATCAACGATATTCTCGATCTATCAAAAATCGAATCTGGCACTGTAACAGCGGATATTGGAGAAGTCCTCTTTGCAGACCTGCGCGGTTTTGTAGAACAAACTTTCCGCCATATGGCCGAGGACAAAAAACTCAGGTTTGCGGTTAATCTTGAAAATAACATTCCCTATTCGCTCTTTACTGACGAACGCCGCCTGAAGCAAATCATCAAGAATTTATTATCCAATGCTTTCAAATTTACTCCACAAGGAGAAGTGGCTCTCACCATGGGGGTAGCGGCCTCAGGATGGAATGAGTCTCACCCAATTTTAAGCAAAGCAGCCACAGTGGTTTCTTTTGCTGTAAGTGATTCTGGAATTGGCATTCCCGCCGAGAAACAACGGGTAATTTTTGAAGCGTTTCAGCAAGCCGATGGCACTACCAGCCGCAAATATGGGGGCACGGGGCTGGGGCTGGCTATCAGCCGTGAATTGGCGCGCTTGCTGGGTGGAGAAATCACATTAAAGAGCACGCCGGGGGAAGGCAGTCTCTTTACCTTATACCTTCCCCTGCATTTTGCGGCCACCGCCAAATCAAACGACGCCCTCCATGGATTCATCTCCAGACTGGGGCTGGGTCGACGCGGCGGCAAAAGCCCTGCAGAAAGCCACACGACACCTTCATTAAGCGCGGCCACACCCGCAAACGAGCTACGATCTGATGCACAGCAACATACGTCAACCCCACAAACAATGACAGAAATTACATCCACAGCCATAATAACCAGCCACATCCCCGATGATAGACACGACATTCAACCCGGTGATCGGGTGTTGCTCATCGTCGAAGACGACCCGCACTTTGTCCGTACCTTGCTGGACTTCGCCCATGAGCGTGGATTTAAAGTACTGGTGGCGATGCAAGGTGACATCGCACTCGCTTTAGCCAAACAATACCGCCCCGATGCCATCACGCTGGATATTGTACTGCCCGACACCAGCGGCTGGAGTGTCCTTGATCAACTTAAACATGAACCCACTACGCGTCACATTCCGGTGCATATTATTTCAGTGGAGAAAGAGGAAGAACGGGGTCGCAAATCAGGTTCCCTGGCCAGCACCCTGAAACCGGTTGACAAAGAAACCCTGGATCATACTTTTCATCGTCTGGAAGACTTTCTCGCACGCAAAACCAAGCAGCTCCTGGTAGTGGAGGATAACGAGATAGAACGTGACCACATGATCGAATTGCTTGGCAGTGACGGCGTTCATATTACTACTACAACCACCGGTCACGAGGCTTTAAAGTTATTGAAGCAAAAAAGTTTTGATTGCCTGGTACTCGATCTTGGGCTGCCCGACGCGTCGGGATTTGAAATAATAGACGCAATCAAAAAAGACCCAAGCCTGCACACCTTACCCATCATTGTGTATACCGCCCGGGATCTCACCCCGGACGAAGAAAATCGGCTCAAGATGGCATCTACCTCCGTGATCATTAAAGATGCGCGTTCTCCAGAACAGTTATTGAGCGAAGCCACCTTATTCCTGCATCGCGCGGAATCTGAATTATCATTCGCCAAGCAAAAAATTCTGCAGCAGGGCCGCAAACATGATCCTGTGCTGGCTGGCAGGACGGTGTTGATTGTAGATGACGATGTCCGTAATATTTTCTCTCTTACCGCCGTGCTGGAGCGCCATCACATGCGTACCCTATTTGTTGAAAATGGCAAAGATGCCATTAGCCTGCTAAAAAAGACTCCCGATATTGATATTGTTTTAATGGATGTGATGATGCCGGATATGGATGGTTACGAAACCATGCGCGCCATCCGCAAACTACCGGAACTGAAATCTTTACCTATTATTTCAGTAACTGCAAAAGCAATGAAAGGTGACCGTGAAAAATGCCTTGAAGCTGGCGCCTCAGATTATATTCCGAAACCTGTAAATACCGGGCAATTATTATCTTTGTTGCGCGTGTGGCTTTATCATTAAACAGCAGTAATGGAGTAAATATGGATAAGCTCAAGGAAGAAAAAGTTAAACCTACCGCCAGTATATTAGTGGTCGATGACAATTCGAACAAACGGCTGGCCGTCATTTCAGTATTAGAGGGCCTGCAACAAAATATTGTCACCGTTGACTCAGGCCGGGAAGCCTTGCGGGCTTTGCTTGACCATGAATACGCAGTGATTCTATTGGACGTACAAATGCCGATCATGGATGGTTTCGAAACAGCCGAACTAATCCGCAGCCGGGCCTTGTCTGAAAATACCCCGATCATTTTCATCACCGCTTATACCCATGCTGAAACCGACATGTTGCGTGGCTATTCACTGGGAGCCGTAGACTTCATCTTCACGCCCATTATTCCCGAAATCCTGCAAGCCAAGGTCTCCGTATTTATAGATTTATTCCACAAAACACAATCATTAAAACGGCATGAACAACACCTGGAGGGCTTGGTGGAACAACGTACCGTCGCACTCACGGCAGAAATTGCCGAACGCATTCAGGCACAAGAGCGTCTCCAGCATATCGCGCATCACGATTCCCTCACTGGCATGCCAAACCGGATACTCTTTGTGGAACGCCTCAAACAGGTTCTGAGCCGCGCTCAATGGCACAAGCGTTCACTCGCGGTATTATTTCTCGATCTGGATCGCTTCAAAATTATTAATGACACACTAGGCCACGAGGCGGGCGATCAGCTACTGAAAATGGTCGCGGAGCGTTTATTGCTGTGCGTACGCGAAGGCGATACCATAGCGCGTTTCGGCGGCGACGAGTTTGCCGCATTCCTTGATGATATTGCATCACCTGATGATGTAGCTCCGATTATCCGGGAATTCTTGCATGTTCTGGCCTCACCCTTTGTGGTGGATGGCCATGAATTTTTTATCAGCGGCAGTATCGGCATAAGTTTATATCCGAACGATGGCGCTGACACTAAAACATTGATGAAAAATGCGGACATCGCCATGTATCGCGCAAAACAATACGGTGGTAATTCCTATCAATTTTACCGCATGGATATGAATATTCATGCCTTGCAACGATTGGAGCTGGAAACCGCGCTGCGCCGTGCGCTGGAACGCGAGGAGTTTGTGCTCCACTATCAACCCCAGTTTGATTTACGCAAGGGCCACATCGTGGGCTTTGAGGCGCTTCTACGCTGGCAGCGCCCGGGATCGGGATTGCTCCTGCCCATGGAATTTATTTCTGTGCTGGAAGAAACAGGCCTGATTATACCGGTGGGTGAATGGGTATTACATACTGCGTGTACACAGCACCAGGCATGGCGCACTACCTTGTTGCCTACATTACGTATGTCCGCTAATATTTCTGGACGGCAATTTGATGAAAATAATCTTCCCGAAACTATCCGCCGCATCACGCAAGCCACAGACATTGATGGCATTTCACTGGAACTGGAAATTACCGAAAGCATTCTGATGCAAAGTAGTCAGCCGATAATTGATGTATTACAGGAAATAAGCGCCATGGGAATACGCTTTGCCGTGGATGATTTCGGCACGGGTTATTCGTCACTAAGTTATTTAAAACGCTTCCCGATCGACATTCTAAAAATAGACCAGGCTTTCGTGCAGGATGTCACCAACAACCCCGATGATGCTGCGATTGTACGCGCCATTATTACCATGGCACACAGTTTGGGTATAAAAACTATCGCGGAAGGTGTTGAAACACGTGAGCAGTTTGAATTCCTGCAATTACAAGGGTGCGACTTTGGCCAAGGCTATTATTTCAGCCCGGCTCAATCAGCCGAGGAAATGAAGCGTTTACTTGAAACAAATCCTATCTTTAATGATCGTTACATCACTGCACGCGAGAATTCCATCCCACAAAAACTTCATCACTAATCGCCTGGGTGGCCCAGGCGAAATTTTCTACCGGGTCGTAAAACAAACGCCTACTTTTGTGCGGCGATATTCACTTCCGATTCATTATCCAGCATACCGTCAGTAAAAACACGGCTGGCCAGAATGTCTTCCGCTTCCAGGGTGATGAGGTCAATTTTCTTCAGTGCTTTGTTTTTGCTGGCAAACAGCCGGTTCGCTTGCCGCAGGCGCGCGCGATCCAGGGCATTACGCACCGAACGTGCGTTAGCGAAATGCTCCAGCTTCATGCGCAACTGGATGTATTGGAAAAAGGCTTTTTCCGCATCGGGGCTGAAACGGTAGTTCTGTGCTGCCAGCATCAGCTTGGCGATATGCAACAATTCTTCGGGGCTGTAATCGGGGAAATCGACATGATGCGCGATGCGCGAACGCATGCCGGGGTTGCTGTGGAAAAACTTGTCCATGCGATCTTTGTAACCCGCCAGAATCACCACCAGATCATCACGGTTGTTTTCCATCACTTGCAGTAAAATCTCGATGGATTCCGCGCCATAGTCGCGTTCGTTTTCGGGTTTATACAGATAATAGGCTTCGTCGATAAACAGCACGCCGCCCATGGCTTTTTTGATGACTTCTTTGGTCTTGGGCGCAGTGTGGCCGATGTATTGGCCCACCAGATCGTCACGCGTGACGGAAACCAGATGACCAGTGCGCACATAATCCAGGCGATGCAGGATTTCCGCCATGCGCAATGCAACGGTGGTTTTTCCGGTGCCGGGGTTGCCGGTGAAATTCATGTGTAGAGTGGGTGTTTCCGATGTCAGCGCAAATCGCTTGCGCAACCGGTCCACCAACAGCAGTGCCGCGATTTCGCGGATGCGGGTTTTAACGGGCTTCAGCCCAATGAGTTCGCGGTCAAGTTTGTCGAATATCTCTTGTACGTTCGAGGCATTAAGCTCTGCGTCGAGGTCTACCGACATGTCGTCCGGCAATACCGTGATGTTATCAGTGTCACTCATGAAAGGCTCCGATAGCAATTATAAAAAAAATGGCGGGCGTTTTTTGCGCCCGCCACCGGTGACTAACTTACACTTTGTAAATCAATACCGCTCGCCTTCCGGCTTGTCGGTTGCGTAAGAATGGATGGTGTAGCGTATGCAACGCCCCTCGGTCTCTTGACGCACCAGGCTAAAGCCCGGCTCTTTCTTGGGACGGTTAACAATGTAGGACATGGTCACACTCTCTACGCCACGCACCGCACTGAAGGCGATGACGCGGATGTAGTGATTGGGATAGGTCTTACGGCAGTTGTTCACTTCCAGCAAAATCCCGGCAGGATCTTTCAGGTCGAACATCGGGTTACCAAACATTTCCCAATAGGTATTACGTGGGTGTGGATCGTCGGTGTATTCAACGCTCAGCGCCCAATCCTTACCCAGGGCATATTTGATTTGCGCGGTGATCTGCGCATCGGTCAAGTCAGGCAGAAAAGAAAACTGCCCTTGTGTGACGCGATTTCCTTGGTTGGTCATCATAATCGCTTCTCCTGGAGTTAAATTAAACGCTGGCCGTGGTCGACGGCACAAAGTCAGGACTATCGGTAGATTCGTAGTTGAAGGAAACATCTTTCCACGTATCCAGACCCGCTTTGAGCGGACCACACCATTTAGCGGCCTCTTGCAGGATCTGCGGGCCTTCGTTCCAGATATCGCGGCCTTCGTTACGCGCCATAATCATGACTTCCAACGCGGTACGGTTTGCAATCGCACCGGCTTGAATGCCGTCAGGATGGCCGATCGTGCCGCCGCCAAATTGCAGAACCACGTCATCACCCAGGTAGGTCAACAACTGGTGCATTTGCCCAGCGTGAATACCACCGGAAGCGACCGGCATACACTTGTTCAGTGACGCCCAGTCCTGTTCGAAGAAGATACCTTTTTCGAGCTGGATTTCGGTGTGGGTGTCGAGCAGCGTGTCGTAGTAACCACGAATCATCAAGGGGTCGCCTTCCAGCTTGCCGACGACGGTGCCTGCGTGGATATGATCCACACCGGCCATACGCATCCACTTACAAATTACGCGGAAGCTCATGCCGTGATTCTTCTGACGCGAGTAGGTTGAGTTACCGGCGCGGTGCAAGTGCAGGATCATGTCGTTCTTGCGCGCCCAGATCGCCATCGACTGAATTGCGCTGTAACCGATCACCAGGTCAATCATGATAATGATCGAGCCGAGCGATTTAGCGAATTCCGCGCGTGCGTACATCTCTTCCATGGTGCCGGCGGTGACGTTCAGGTAGTGACCTTTAACTTCACCGGTGGCAGCAGACGCTTTATTCACGGCGTCCATACAATACAGGAAACGGTCACGCCAGTGCATGAAGGACTGCGAGTTAATGTTCTCGTCGTCTTTCATGAAGTCCAGGCCGCCTTTCAGCGCTTCGTAAACAACACGGCCATAGTTACGGCCAGACAGGCCCAGCTTTGGCTTGGTGGTGGCGCCCAACAGCGGACGGCCGAACTTGTCCATACGCTCGCGCTCGACGATTACGCCGGTTGCGGGGCCTTGGAATGTCTTCAAATACGCCACGGGAATGCGCATGTCTTCCAGACGCAAGGCTTTAACAGCCTTCATGCCAAACACGTTACCGATGATCGACGCGGTCAGGTTGGCAATCGAGTTGCCTTCAAACAGGTCGATATCATAGGCGATGTAAGCAAAATACTGTGCTTCAGTTTTGGTGCCCGGGCCAGTGTTGGGCACGAGGTCAACACGGTACGCCTTGGCGCGATACATTTCGCAGGCGGTCAAACGGTCCGTCCACACCACTGTCCAGGTTGCAGTGGAGGATTCACCTGCCACGGCGGCGGCGCATTCTTCCGCGTCCACACCCGCTTGCGGGGTCATACGGAACATTGCGAGTACATCGGTTTCCTTGATTTTATAATCAGGCTCCCAATAGCCCATTTTCTTGTAGGGAATAACGCCAGATTTGTAGCGTTCCTTACCTTCTTTCATTGTTTCAGATGCCATATTACTCTCCAAGTATTGAAACCTACCCTCCGCACACCCCTTGATACATGGTGCGCACATACCCTACACAGAGGCATTTATGCCTTGAAATTCACTAAAACCTAAGTTAGACAGGCTCGTAACGGATGCCAAGGTTTACGCCTTGCAGTACAATACTGAAAATATAACATCAATAATAGTCAATCTTTTCGATGAGTATGATAGACTATCATCTATACATTGCGCAGACCGGACAATTATGCGGCACAGTACCCTACGCCAACTGGAAGTCTTTGAAGCCATTGCCCGTTTAGGCAGTTTTACGCGTGCCGCACAAGAGTTATTCCTGACCCAGCCCACCGTATCAATGCAAATCAAAAAACTCACGGATGTCGTGGGTATGCCCCTGTATGAACAGGTAGGTAAAAAAATTTACCTTACAGATACGGGGCGCGAACTGCACCAGACCTGCCGCGCTATATTCGGGCACATTTCCCATTTCGAAATGACCCTGGCGAATATGCAGGGACTGAAGACCGGTAAATTCCGTCTGGCGGTAGTGAGCACCGCCAAATACTTTGCACCCCGCTTGCTTGGCATGTTTTGCCAGAAATATCCGGGCGTAGAAGTTTCCTTAAACGTGTCGAACCGCGAACACCTGCTGGAGCGCATGAGCAATAATCAGGATGATCTTTATATCCTCGGCCAACCACCCAACGACACTGACGTAACGGCGGAACCGTTTCTGGAAAACCCGCTGGTGGTTCTCGCACCGGCCCATCATGCCCTCGCCCACGAGAAAAATATCTCACTGAAACGCCTGGCGGAAGAACCATTCTTATTGCGGGAACCCGGCTCAGGCACGCGCATCGCCACCGAACGCGCCTTTGCGGAGCACGGTTTGCGCATCAATATGCGCATGGAGCTGGGGAGTAATGAAGCGATAAAACAGGCGGTGGTCGGGGGGCTTGGTGTATCCGTATTATCAAACCATACGCTCACACTCGACGCACCTACCGGACAATTTGTAGTGCTTGATGTGCAGGGCTTTCCGATACTGCGCCACTGGTATTTCGTCCACCCTGCCGGCAAACAACTTTCCATCGTAACGCGCGCTTTTATTGATTATCTGCGGCAGACCTCGCAAACCCTGGGAGCGCCGTAACACAGTAGTGGTTTTAACTTAAAGCAGCGCTTCACCGCAGCGTGCTGCGTCTCTTGTCATCCCGACCCAATTTGGTGTCATCCCGAACGTAGAGAGGGATCTTAGAAGGATTCCTCCCCCCGCTTTCGCGGGGGCTGAAGGCTGCTCGGAATGACACAAAAATACCCCACATTTCATTCGCCGTAACGCGGCTCAGAGCTGATTTTATGTATGCTAAGATCAGCGCCCTGATATTCTTCCTCCTGGCTCAGACGCAAGCCTACCGTGCGCTTCAGCATGCCATACACCACCAGGCCACCAACCACCGCAATGCCCACGCCCAGCAGGGTGCCCACTACTTGCGCGGCGAGACTGACGCCGCCCAACCCACCCAACGCTTGGCTACCAAAAATACCTGCGGCGATTCCGCCCCAGGTGCCACACAGACCATGCAGCGGCCACACGCCCAGCACATCGTCAATTTTCCATTTGTTCTGGGTGAGCATGAACGCCCAGACAAACAAGGCTCCGGCTATCGCGCCCGTGGTGAGCGCGCCCAGCGGGTGCATCACATCTGAGCCCGCACACACCGCCACCAGACCCGCCAGCGCGCCGTTGTGTACAAAGCCCGGATCATTGCGCCCCACCACCAAGGCGGCCAGTATGCCGCCCACCATCGCCATCAACGAGTTCACGGCCACCAGGCCACTTACCGCTTCCACAGTCTGCGCGGACATCACGTTAAAGCCGAACCAGCCCACCACCAGAATCCACGCACCCAACGCCAGAAACGGAATGCTGGAGGGCGGATGCGCCGCCATGGCGCCGTCGCGGCCATAACGCCCGTGCCGTGCGCCCAGCAGCATTACCGCACACAGTGCAATCCAGCCGCCCACCGCGTGCACTACTACGGATCCCGCAAAATCGTGGAATTTGGCGCCAAATTGCGCTAAAAACCAGTCTTGAATGCCAAATCGGCCATTCCAGGCGATGCCTTCAAATATGGGATAAATCAGTGCAACCAGCAAAAATGTGGCCGCCAATTGCGGATAAAATTTGGCGCGCTCGGCAATCCCCCCCGACACAATCGCCGGGATCGCCGCCGCGAACGTCAGCAGAAAGAAAAATTTCACCAGTTCATAACCGTTCTTGTCGGTTAAGGTCTGCGCGCCTTGCATAAAGTCGATGCCGTAGGCAATGCCATAGCCAACGAAGAAATAAGCAATGGTAGACACCGCAAAATCAGCAATGATTTTCACCAGCGCATTCACCTGATTCTTCTTGCGCACCGTGCCCACTTCAAGAAAGGCAAACCCAGTGTGCATCGCCAGCACCATGATCGCGCCCAGAAGAATAAACAATACGTCACTGCCTGCCTTTAGGGTATCCATCGTCAGCCTCTGCAAAAAAACGCCAATGATACCTGTTTTCGCACCAAAATAGCGCTTTTTTCCAACACCCGCACTCTACACGCTGGGGGTTGTGGGCATTATTCACGATAGTCATTGACAAATAACCACAAATATAGTATGTGTTAAACGTCTCATTTGCAGGCGCAAGGAGGGATCGACATGCACACTGGTGTTACGATTGCCTACACGCACGACCTTGTCGAGTGGGATCGGCTGGCCGACATCTTCGCCCACGCACCATTCGCCACCCGCCTCCCCTCGGACATTCAAAAAGCCTTCACCAACAGCTATGCCTGTTGTTTCGCTTTCACAGGTAATGGCACGCATGATGGGGTACTGTTGGGTGCCGCACGTGCGATTTCAGATGGCGTGTATTACGCTGTAATACTGGACGTGGTGGTGGCCATCGAACATCAAGGGCACGGCGTGGGCGGCGCACTCATGGCGGGGCTGCTGGAAAAATTGCCAGTGGAAAAAATCTATCTCACCGCGCCACCCGACAAACAGGGTTTCTACAAAAAATTCGGGTTTTACAAGCATAATAATACTATGGCGCGCTATGCACATCCCGAAGCAGCGTTTGAAAATGGCGTATTGTCAAAACGCGAACCCTGGAGCCTGGCACGCCTGTCGCGCAACTTCACCGGATCCAAACCGGGTAATGACCAGATGTTTGAGTAAGGACCACCTACGAAATAACTTTCCCATTCGTGGTGATCCTTCGACAGGCTCAGGCCGAACGGGGGGTGTGGCCACACGGGAAGTTATTTCGTAGGCGATCCTAAGCAATTATTTTTCTGTCCTGCTTGCGGCGTTCCGCGCAGCTTTCTTCTTTTTTTGTATGCCGCGCCAAATCCAGAAATACACGACAAATACTGCCAGGAATCCACCCACCCACATAATTTCCACACCAATCAGCACACCGTACATGTGCTCCAGCATCCACTCTTCCAGCGCCTGTCCCATGGAGAATTACCTCACCGATGTACTGAAAGAACATCATACGATGAATGGGCTGGAAAAACGAGATCCCTTGCCTTCGACAAACAACCACTACGACAATCGAGGCGCTTTCATACAACGCCGCCAGACACAGGAACACTACAAGCAGCGACAGGATGAATAACACCAGCGCCTGAGAGCCGGAAGTTTTTTCTTCCAGGGACTGGCCGGTCCATTCAAAGCCGAATCCTGGCGGCAACTGCGCAGCCAGTTTCTCCATTTCATCCATCGCCTCGCCGGTACTGCGGCCTTCAGCGGCATTCCCGGCGATTTTCATCGCCGGATAGCCGTTATAACGTGTTAGTTGTACCGGCCCGACGATCCAGCGCGAACGGGCAAAAGCCGAGAACGGCACCATTGTTCCCTGCGCGTTGCGCGCATACAGGTTAAGCAGGTGCTCGGGCTGCGTGCGATCCGGCGCATCGGCTTGCACAATGACGCGCTGCTGGCGGCTCTGGTTCGGAAAATCATTGATGTAAGAAGAGCCCAGCGCGGTCGACAGGGTGCTGTTGATATCGGCAAATGCCAGCCCAAGCGCGCTCGCCTTGTCACGGTCGATATCCAGTTGCAATTGCGGCGCGTCTTCCATGCCTTCCGGACGCACCCCTGAGAGCACTTTGTTTTTTGTGGCCATCCCAAGCAGTTGGTTGCGCGCCGCGACCAACGCATCATGACCCAAGTTGGCGCGGTCCTGCAACCGGAAGCTGAAGCCGGTGGCATTGCCCAGTTCGCGAATAGGCGGCGGGTTCAATTTCCTGCTTGCTGATCGCATTGAATTCCACCAACGGCTTATAACGCTGGGCTTTCAAATTAGCCTGAAGCTGGATCGACTCGGCTTTAGCCATTGCAGCTTGAGCGATTGCATAGGCCGCCTGAAAAGGGCTGGGGTCGATGCGGAATAACACATCACCCGCTTTCACATCGCTCCCTTCGCGAAATGTCCGCTTCAGGACAATGCCGGCAACGCGCGCCCGCACCTCGGCGCTCCGCCTTGCCTCCAGCCGACCCGGCAATACAGTGGACAGCGCAATACGTTCCGCCGCCACCGTAACAACCGAGACTTCCTGTGGCGGTTTGTCGCCCTGTTTTTGAGTGTCGGATATGGTTTTTCCACATCCGGCAACGGAAAAAATGATCAGCGCCATCACGGCACCACGTCAAATACGGCAAGTCGAGTTCATAATTTGTTTACCAAGTAAAAGAATTAGCAATGATCCACACCTTCATTCGGGTGGTTTGTGCGCGCGCAACTGATCCAATTTGCCCGCCAGCGAAGCAGCCGATAGCTCACCCCGGCGGCTATCGATCAGCCGTCCGTGGGCGTCGTAAAACAGCGTGATGGGTAACGCCATCGAGCCGGCCACGAAGCCCAGCCTGGTGTCTCGATCTAGCGCAACGTTAGCCAGATCAAGCTGACTGGTGGACAGGTAATGTTGGACTGTCGCCCCATTTTCACCCTGATTGGCAAAGACAAAGATCGCCCATGTTTCCTGTTTCTGTGCTGCGGCAAGTACCGGCATTTCGCGTAGGCACGGGGGGCACCAGCTCGCCCATAGATTGACGACCATCGGTTTGCCATCGGCCAGTGCAGCGAGGTTTGTCGATTCGCCGGACAGCAGGGTCACCGGTATTTCAGACGGCGTCGGCTTATCCATTAGGCGCAGACCGCCCAGTATCCCATTCCATGCCAGCACCCATAACGCCAACGCCAGGACGTTCCGCTTTCGTACCGACAAACCACGCCAGCCCCGCCGGATCGCTCCCGGCATCGCCGCAATAAACGTTAAGGGATTTTTGATCATTGCGGCTCAATCTTTGGCCGAGGCATTGGCGGACTTGCGCAACGGGTTCAATTTGCTCGCCAGCGAAGCAGCCGACAGCTCACCCAGGTGGGTATCGGCCAGCCGTCCGTTGGCGTCGTAGAACAAGGTGGTTGGCAATGCCCCGGAGCCGACTTCGCGACCAAGGCTGGTGGCGGGATCGAGCAGCACATTGGTGAGATCGAGTTGACCGGCGCTGAGGTAGCGCTGGACCGTGGCTCCATTTTCACCCTGGTTGACAAACACAAAGCGCACCCCAGTTTCGCGTTTTTGCGCGGCGGCAAGTACTGGCATTTCGCGTAGGCACGGTGGGCACCAGCTCGCCCACAGATTAACGACCATGGGTTTACCGGCAGCCAGCGCAGCAAGATCTGTCGACTCACCCGCTAGTGTCATCAACGCCAGCTTGGGCAGTGCCGGCTGTTCCGTCATGCGCAATGCGCCGAACAGCGCGCCCCACACCAGCGCCCCTGCCGCCAGCCCCAGCATCAGCGGTTTGCGCAGTGCCGGTCGGCGCCAGCCGCGCCAGACCGCTACCAGCAACGCCGCCGCTATCCCCGCCCAAGCCGTGAACCCACCATCGCGGATATCGAGCATGGACCAGGGCGTGCTGCGGTAAGTCTCGAACCAGAGGGTGACAAAGGCGATACGCGCCACCAGCACTGCGGCGAGCAACATGTCGCTCAAAGTATTACCTATGCCCGTTTGCTGGCGACGCCCGACCAGGTGGCCTACGCCCGCCGCCACCAGCCCGGCTACCAGCAACAGCAGCAGGCTGCTCGGCAGCGCGAAGGGCCCAAGATTCACTGAAAGCATATTCATTCTTTCCTTTTCTGCGCCAGACGGGCGAGGATCAGCAGCAGCGTTGTCGACCCGAGAATCTGGTACACGCGCATCAGGCCTTCGTCGTCCGCATCATTAAGCGCTTGGGCATCGGGAGCCTTGACCAGAACATCCAGGCTATCGTGATAGACTTCAGTTTCGCCGAAGAACTCATCGGTTTTAAGCGTGCCAACAGACGACTCTATCCGTTGCACACTGCTGGTCGGCTCGCCTTCGACCTTCAGCTGCTTGCGATAAAGGTAATAGCCCTCGCTGATCTTCCAGTTCAGGCGCACCAGATCGTCGCCATCCTTCGTGACGGTCAGGCGGAAAGCCTGTTCCGGCGGCAGAAAATCCTCCTGGGCATGGATCTGCTGCATCGCTGCGTCACTCCCCAGCAGAAAACAGCGTCAGACTGGAACTGCGCTCCTCGAAAGACGCAATCTGTTTCCGCGTGTGCGACCGCGGGCCGCAACTCAGTGCCGAGGATCTGGCGCGGGTTACGCATCGCTTCTGGCGGCGTGGCTCAGGCCGAGGCAGCGGACTGGGGCTATTCATCGTTGCCGCCATCACCGAGCGTTTCGGTGGATCTCTCGAACTGATGCAACGCCCCGAGGGAGGGCTGGAGGCAAAATTGACATTGCCAAGAGCGAAACCGGCTTGCTAAAACGTATGGTTTTTTCCTTATCTCTATGCCTCCTCCTTGCACTGGGCACATAGATTGATGTGTTGTGGGTAACCTGTCAATTCAGGTGGACTGACTACTAATCCAGACTATAGTCAATATTATACATTACCAACAATAAAACCACGGTGCCTGCCGCCAGCCAATACGGACCAAACAGCCATAACACCAACGGCACAGAAAGATAATAACCGCGCATGCCGAGTGAATAGTGGTTCATGCCACGGCCCAGGACGCGGGTCACAAATTCAGGCGTCATTAATGGGTCGCGCGCCGCCGGGATGTTGATCATGAAACTCGTGCGGTTATACGAACGGATGGCGAGTGTAAAATTAAAAAATGCAGAGAAAAATGTGATGATCAAAAACAACAGTTTTATGAGTAATAAACCACTGTTTTCGTGACTGAGTTCAGAAATAACGCGCAAACCACCATTCATGCTGGAAACAAATGCGGCATTAAGTGTACCCAGGCAAATCAGTATGGCAGTGGTCGCAAGAAAGCTGGCCGCCATGCTCGAGTTACGCAAGGTTTGCACCGCCAGAATATCAAGCCGATCGGCCATAATGGTTTCGACCCAGGCGCGGCGTGTTTGAATGTTCAAACCAATCGCGGTGGTGAGTGGCGCATGCTTCACCTGATATACCAGATAAATGTGATAGGCCACCAGCAATATAAACGAACACCAGGTCAGGCCAAGCTCTATCCAGGAGTTACTCTCCATTAAAAAACTCCCGCGTGCAACACCATGCAATTACTCACCGGCAATTGTCATTTCTTTTACCAGAATCGAACCGGTGCGTATACTGCCACGCTTTTCGATATCATTGCCGATTTCGGCGATGCCCATGAAAATAGTGCGCAGGTTGCCAGCAATGGTAATTTCTTCAACCGGGTATTGAATCTCGCCGTTCTCGACCCAGAAACCTGCTGCGCCCCGCGAGTAATCGCCAGTGACGGTGTTGATGCCCATGCCCATCAGCTCGGTCACCAGTAAACCTTTGTTCATGTGTTTCAGCAGGTCATCTAAGCCAAGTTTGCCGGGATCAATTATCAGGTTGTGTACGCCGCCTGCATTACCGGTAGTCTGCATGCCAAGCTTGCGTGCCGCGTAACTGTCAAGCACATAACTTTGCAGCACGCCGTCCCGCACAATATCACGCGCACGGGTTGCTACACCTTCGCTGTCAAACGGGGCGCTGCCCAGCCCTTTTTTGATGTGCGGCGCTTCATGAATGTGAACAAAGGCAGGAAATACCGGCTTGCCCAGATGATCGAGTAAAAAAGTCGCTTTGCGATATAACGCACCACCGCGAATGGCGCTGATAAAGTGCGACAATAAACCGGTGGCAACCTCGGCAGAAAAAATCACGGGGGACTGGCAGGTAGATAAACGCCGGCCATTCAGGCGACGCAGGGTGCGCTCAGCGGCGCGACGGCCCACCTCCGTGGCAGAATCAAGTTCGGCACTGTTGCGCGCCACGCTGAACCAGTAATCGCGCTGCATGGCTTCACCTTCGCCACCGATGACAGCGCAACTCAGGCTGTGCCGGGTGCTGGGATAAGCGCCGATGAAGCCGTGGCTGTTACCATACACGCGGTAGCCCTGATGGCTGGAAACGCTGGCGCCTTCGGAGTTGGTGATGCGTGAATCCAGGCTGCGCGCAACGCCTTCACATTCGCTCGCCAGCTCGATGGCTTGTTCGGCGTTGATGTCCCAGGAGTGGCACAAATCAAGATCAGGAATGTCTTGCGCCATCAATTGCGCGTCCGCAAGACCTGAATATTCGTCTGCGGCAGTGTATTTTGCGATGCCGCATGCCGCGCGCACTGTTTCGCGCACTGCTTCTGGTGTAAAATCAGATGTATTGGCTGAACCTTTGCGCTGGCCAAAATACACGGTGACACCCAAACCTTTGTCACGATTATATTCAAGGGTTTCAACCTCGCCCAAACGCACATTGACGGACAGGCCGGTTTCAATGCTTACTCCGGCTTCTGCGGCACTGGCGCCTTGCATACGCGCTTCAGCAAGGATGTTGTGTACCAACTCCTGAAGCTGGGCATTGTTATGCGTGGCTGAGTTGTCTACCGTGTTGTTGCGTGGCTGTGTAATCTGTGACATTGTGGATGCTCTCTACTTAAATTAACACACGTGTTGATACTCTGCCCCATGCCTATTAAAGACACCATTGAAGATACTGACTCCGAACCAAAAAGCAAGTCGCAGCGCAAACGCGACATGACGGCCTTGCAGGATCTGGGTGAAGCACTCGTAATGCTGCCCCCCAACCAGTTAAGCACCATTCCCATGCCGGAAAATCTGCTCAATGCCGTCATGGCGGCGCGCAGCATTACCGAGCGTGGCGCGCGCAAACGCCAGTTTCAATACATTGGCAAGGTGATGCGCAAAGTCGACGCCGCACCCATCCAGGAAGCGCTCGACGCGTTGAACAACCAGAGCCAGCATGCCGCGCGTGAGTTTCACCGCGTAGAACGCTGGCGCGACCGCCTGCTCAATGAAGGCGACAGTGCGGTGGGCGACTTTATCAGCGTATATCCTATAGCTGACAGCCAACACTTGCGCCAGTTAATCCGCAATGCTGAACGCGAGTTCAGCGCCGGTAAACCCCCCAGTAGCGCGCGCACTTTGTTCCGTTATGTACGGGATATTATGGGGGAGTAAACAGCGCCTAGGCGCTCGTCCCACCCACCGTCAACCCATCTATACGCAACGTCGGCTGACCGACACCCACGGGCACACTCTGCCCGTCTTTGCCGCAGGTGCCCACACCCGCATCCAGTTTCAAATCATTGCCCACCATGGCAACGCGCGTCAGCACGTCGGGGCCGTTGCCGATCAGCGTAGCGCCTTTAACCGGGTAAGTGATTTTGCCGTTTTCGATCATGTAAGCTTCGCTTGCCGAAAACACAAATTTGCCGGAGGTAATGTCCACTTGCCCGCCGCCAAAATTCACGGCATACAGCCCGTTCTTGACTGAGGCGATGATTTCCTGCGGGTCATGTTTTCCGGCCAGCATGTAAGTGTTGGTCATGCGCGGCATGGGCAGGTGCGCGTAAGATTCACGGCGACCGTTACCGGTGGGCGCAACACCCATCAGGGCAGCATTCATTTTGTCCTGCATATAACCTTTCAATATGCCATTTTCGATCAGCACCGTGCATTGTGTTGGCGTACCTTCGTCGTCGATATTCAAGGAACCCCGACGGCTGGCGATCGTGCCGTCATCCACTACGGTGCATTGCTCTGAAGCGACTTTTTCACCGACGCGCCCGGCAAACGCGGAGGTGCCTTTGCGGTTAAAATCGCCTTCCAGGCCATGGCCAATCGCTTCGTGCAGCAGGATGCCCGGCCAGCCCGGCCCGAGAACCACTTGCATGGTGCCTGCCGGCGCATCACGCGCATCGAGGTTCACCAGGGCTTGCCGCACCGCTTCACGCGCATAGCCCAATCCACGCCCGTCCTGCAAAAAGTAGTCGTAACCGACACGCCCGCCACCGCCGGACGAGCCTTGTTCGCGGCGACCGTTATGCTCAACAATAACGCTGACGCTGAGCCGCACCAACGGCCGCATATCCGCCGCCAACGTACCATCACTGCCCACAATCATGACAACATCATAACTCGCCGCAAGACTCACCATCACCTGCTTGACGCGCGGATCCTGCTTGCGCGCTTCGACATCAAGTGATTCCAGCAAACTTACTTTGTCCTGCTCTGGCAAGGTGTACAGCGGATTCATCGGCGCATACAACGCGCGGCCCTGAATGCCGGCGCTGATATTCACCTGACCCTGACCACTGCTGCGTGCAATGGCTCGCGCGGCATGTGCAGCCTGAGTCAGCGCGGGCAAAGCGATGTCATCGGAATACGCAAACCCGGTCTTTTCACCGCTGATGGCGCGCACGCCTACACCGCGATCAATGCTGTAGCTGCCTTCCTTGACGATGCCATCTTCCAGCGACCAGGATTCAAAATGGGTATTCTGAAAATACAGATCGGCACTATCCACAGCATGGCTCAGCACTTGCTCAAGCACGCTGTGCAGGTCTTTTTCCGCTAATCCAGAAGGCGCCAGAATCAACTGGCGGGCAATATCAAGCGATGTGTTCATGGTATGGTTTCTATCTCGGTTATAAGTTTCTGAGCTTCACTTTAAATTAAGTGAAATAAGCTTATGAGCTTCACTCAGCGACAATGCAAACGGCGATGTTGCGTAGCCGGGAAATTACGGCGTATGCTTTCCAGGCGATTATGGTCAATCTCCGCGCTTATGAACCCTGAACCTCGCGGCAACCGATCTAATACTACACCCCATGGATCGACAATCATACTGTCACCATGAGTCTCACGGCCACCCACATGATAGCCGCCTTGCGCTGCCGCGATAACGTAACATAGATTTTCGATGGCTCGGGCGCGCACCAGGATTTCCCAGTGCGCTTTCCCCGTAATAGCTGTAAACGCGGAGGGGATGGCGAATAGCTCCATACCTTTGTCCAGCAATTGCCGGAAAAGTTCAGGAAAGCGCAGATCGTAGCATACCGCCAGACCCAACTTGCCGAATGGGGTATCAATGACCACTGGCGTATCTCCCGCCTCAATGGTTTCTGATTCGGTATAGTTTTCGCCATTTTCTGTCACCTGCACATCAAACATGTGCATCTTGTCATAACGGGCGACCCGCGTGCCCGTGGGGTCAAATACGAGGCAGGCGGCACGCACTTTCTGGTCGTGATCAGCGACCAGCGGCAGTGTGCCGCCGACCAGCCAAACGCCATTTCTTGAAGCCTGATGCGCCAGAAAATCCTGCAATGGTCCGCCGTTGTCCGGCTCACGGATTTTCACCTTGTCAAACTCGCTCAGCCCCATCAAGGCAAAGTTTTCGGGCAGCACCACCAGCCCCGCACCAGCCGCAGCGGCACGGTTTATCAAGCCCGATACCTCCAGTAAATTGGCGCTGATATTCGGCCCCGATGCCATTTGAATAGCGGCAATTTGACTCATGGTATTTCCACTCCATTAACGGTGTCTGTAACTTCCTTGATTTGAAACGGCTCGGTAATAACCGATGGCGGCGCGGATGGAGTATTTTGCCCATTCATCGAACCCTGCATCACTACCACTTGACTAATATTAATCACATCGCCGTTACTGCCGGGTATCAGCTGAATGCGATTCGAAGGCAATCCCAGCGCCACCAACCAATCGCGCAACTCTTCCACCCATATCTCGCCGAGTTCATCTTCAGGATAATGCAGCGCTACACCGCTCCGGGGCTGCCGCACCACTTTCTGCATCACCGCCAATAATCCGGGCAATATCACGAGTGTTTCGCCACTGCGCGGCGATTTTTCCTGCGGTCGCGATACTTGTCCATCCATGGACGGCGCGTTCCATTGCTCGGCAGTCACGCTCAATGCCGCAGTGCCCTGAGTCGGTGGAGAAGATTCTGCGCTCTCCGGAAAAACTTCTACCGCCAAGCCAGATGACGGCATACTCAAGGCGCCCACCCACATCATGCACCCCACTACGCAGGAGTATTTCAAATTAAAAAATCGCATCGACTGGCATCCATTCCATATAATTAATTTTAGGGTGCCTCTAAAAATTCGATCACTGCTGTGGCGCTGCCACGCCGTCTGCTTTTAACGCTTCTTTTTCCTTGGATGACAAATCAAATTCCGGATTATCCCACGCACCTTTCACGGTATATTGGTAACGCGTAATTCGATCCAGCTCTGATTGAAACAACTTTTGAAACAGGAGCACCGCCGCGCCCAATCCTGGCCCTCCAGTCAACATACCTGCCAAAGGTAATGCTGTCGACGAGCGCGGCGTTACCGTAATGCGTTGGTCATAATCTTTAGCGGCCAAACCGACCCGCCCCTGTACCGCAACATGCGCCGAGGGGCCACTCATGGTCAGGTTAGAGGTGTGGGCATTACCGTCCGTAATAACAAAATCCCCTGCTATATCATCAAAACTGAAGCCTTTGCTAAATAGCCCTTTAAAGTTCAGGGCCATCAAACCAAATACCCGCCCCGCACCGGGATCAACATCCAGCAATCGGCCTTTTTTAAGGTTCATGCGCAAATTACCCTGCAACTGCGCCAGCGTAAAAGCAGCGGGAGACGCCGGCCAATGCGCTGTCAACTCAGCCTGCCCGGTGCCTTCGGCAAAGGTATCGGCAAAACCAAATTCACGAAAAGTTTTACCCAGGTTATTGCTGTTGATGCTCAGGTTCAACGTGGTCATGGGCTGCATCTGCTTATCCACTACCCAGTCTCCCAGCGCGGTAATTTTCGTTGCATCTGACGCCATCTGTAAATTATCCACATGCAGCCCCATGGGCTGTTGCGATGTCACCAGATTCAAGCTGCCAAAATCCATACCATGATATAAAAACCGTTTGCTGGTAATGCGCATGGGTGGGAGCTGGCGCGGATCCATCACGCTCTCTTTAACACCGCTGTTTTCATCATTGCTCCGATTTTTATCATTGCTTTGGGTCAACTCAAGATAATCAAAATCAGCAGAGACTGGCGCATGGGTGTCATGCGGTACGCGCACCTTGCCTGTTACCCGGTTGCTGGCAATATTGCCGCTCCATTCCTGGGCGCTGTTTTTAGCTTGCAGCCGAACGTCTTTTAAAGATTGCCCAAAAACCTCAAGGGTTCCAATCCGCGCATCCACCTCATTTACTTGCGGCGCATTCGATGCAGTGCCGCTACGCGTATCACCCTCAATCCCAGCCCCACTCAAGCCCAGCCATTCGGTAATGGAAAACGCGGGTAACTCACCGGTAATACGCCATCCCGGCACGGAGGGCAGCGTGATGTTCCCCCCAGCCCCGTCACCCGTTCCACTCCCAAGGCGCACTTCGCCACGCTCCAGGACATTATTTTTATTCACGCTAAATACACTTTTAAAAAAATCACCATATTTTACATTAAAAGTAGTGTTTGCGGTACGTGGAAGTGCCGTTTCTACGACCAATCCACGCAGTTGCGCCGCCGACTTATTTAAGGGCGCGGGTAATGCGATGGCCATACCCTTCAACAGTGATTCAATACGCAATACGGCGCTCGGCACGCCTTTTTCCGAATCAGCAACACGCAATGTGGCCAACCAGCTTGACTGGCCTTTGAAATAAGTAAATAAAGGCCCTTTAAAATGCTGCGCCAAGGTTTGGGCATCGACCTTACCGCGCGCTTCAAAACGGAGGGCGTTTTGCTGTCCGGCCTGGGTAGTTACATCAATCTCAACTGCCTCATCCAGCAACATGGCGCGAATATTACGCGCCCTGAGCGTTGACTCAGTAAAATTTAAAGCACCCTTAACCTGGGAAAACTTCACACCCCCTTCCATGCCCATATCGATAAAGGCCAGGCTGCTGTTATCAAAACCCAACGTGCCCTTGATACGATCTGTGGCTGTGGCTGCCAACGGCATCTGAATCTCCAGATCCAGTGTGCTACGGCCTTGCGCACGGGCACTCTCTAAATATTTTCCAATTTTTTTATCTAAAGGAGTTTCTCTTACATAGCGCAACACATCGGCTGTGGGGCCTTCTGCCTGGCCACGAATAATTAACACGGGTGGGTTGCCGCCGAGATCTTCAATAGTCACTTGCACCTGTTGAATCTGCGATTCCAGGCTTCTGGCTGCAACGGCATTGATCTCCATGCGGCGTTCGCTGAACACCACTTCAGTTTCTATATTTTCCAGACGCGGCCAACCGGGAGCGTAATCGAGAATGCCTTCGCTAACGTTGAAGCGCACTTCGAATCGACCCGTCAACTGACCACCAGCCTGACTGGCTCCTGTATCAAACGGAAAATCTGCAACACGGCCGTGAAACAATGCCTGGCCTTGGGTAACCGTGCCGCCGACCAGCGCGCGATCCAACCAGGCCACGGTATCTTGCGGCATAATGCTTACGGGTAAGTAACGTGCCGCATGCTCAACATTCCCTTTGGTCGCTCCCGGCATCCTGCCTCCCGCGACACTAGCAGAACCCTTCGCTTGCGCTCTTCCCTGTGCGTTGGAAAAATCGGCGACAAGACTTATAAAAGGCGATGCATGGTTATCAGGAATATCAATTGTCGCCTGAACTGAGCCGTCGATATCGGCATTTGCGACAGTCAATGCAGGGGTTTGAATACGCCATCCGCCGTCCTGATGCCGCCATGCCACAGAACCACTCAGCGTATCGAGAGACAGCGGCGCCCTGAATAACCCATCAAAAGAAAGTTGTGCCTTGGCCGTATCCAGCACCAGTGAGCCAGACTGATCATTGACTTGCACACTGCCGTCCAACCCCGTAACGGTGGGCAGGTTTTTCCAGCCGGAAAAAGCAAGATCATTAAAATTCGCACGCGCCGCTAATGTATGTTTATCAGCGGCTTCATCATGCCAATAACGAACATACGCATTACCAAGCTGCGCACGGGGCTGCATGGCCGTTAACGCCTCTCGGGTAGCGTCATCCACCAGATTACTGAGCAACATCATCGCCACTGCGTCTTGCAGTAGCACATCGTGCGCCCCTACCTCCACCATAGTGGCATTGCCTTGCCGGGTCAGCGCCACTTTAAAATTGATTTTTTTAGTAGCCACTTCTTCACGCGCGGGAATGTTATTGGCATCACCGGCACGCGCCAATACCACACGATCCGCATCCAACCGCCAACCCTGCGCATTGCGGCGCCAATCAAAATGTCCGGCAAGCTTATGCAGGAATAACGAGGACATACCGGTCGCTCCTGCGCATCCTGCGACGTGCATGGATGCACTAGTGTCGCGGGAGGCAGGATGCCGGGAGCGACCGCCCGCGACACTTGCGCATCCCTGCGCGGCGGAATTTTTCAGATGCAGCCCCGTAAGTGCCGCTTCACCCTGAACACGCTGCAAGCGGGCATTTTGCCACGTACCCCATAGCTTGAAATCCAGGCCCCTCGCTACGCTCTCCCCGGCGCCCATCCCAACATCTGCCAGCGTTCGCCCCGCCAGCCATGAGGCAAGCTCCACGGCGACGCCCTCCACATAGCCCTTACCGGACCAGCCGTTCCCCTCAAAAATATTACCCTGTAATTCCAACGCTACTTTTATGCGGGTTGCAGGGTCAGGCATCATGGCTACGGTCCCGGACAAATAATGACGCTCACCGTTGTTGTGCAATCCAAGATGGACGCGGATAAACTGGCGCTCCTGGCCACTACGCTCATCACGCCAGCGTAACTGGCTGTCCTTAATAACGAGATGATCCTGCTTCATCAACCATTGCTGCACTACGACTTGCGTGCGTAGATCCGTCGGCATATCTTCCAAGCCAATGATTGAAAAACTGCCGTCGCTACGATGCAATACAGGAAGATTCAAGCCCACCAGGGTTAAATCGCCTAACTCCGGCACCCCGCCTTGCAACGTAGCCAACAGATCAAGTGCCAGGTGCGCTTCCTTAACACATGCGACACTGGGTTCATCAATTTTTTTGTGCAGGCAGGCATCTCTGATAACAAGCTGCGGACGCAACTTGTGCCATCGGACATGAACGGAACCGAGGGTGACTGGCATGCCGATATAGCTGCTTGTCCACTCCTCAATGTCGGCGCGATAATGATCCGCATCGGGCAACCAGAATCGCACCAGCGTAATGACAATGGCCACGATGACAAGCAAACCCGCAAATACCGGCCAGGCGGCTGCTTTGCAGGATTGCTTGATACATCGCCTGACAAATCGAAGGCCACTGAAAAAAGAATTCACAAAAGCGTCTATTTATGTAATGGGTGCATCACACGGGCACCACATCAAACTGCTCTTGGCTATACAATGTTTCCACCTGGAATTTTATCGGCTTTCCGACAAAGGCTTCCAGTTCGGCAACACTGGTCGACTCTTCTTCCAGTAACACATCCACCACTGATTGGGACGCTAATACCAGCAACTGTTTGGCATCAAACTGGCGTGCCGCACGCAGAATTTCCCGAAAAATCTCATAACAGACCGTTTCCGGCGTCTTGAGTATGCCACGCCCGATGCAGGTGGGGCACGGAGCGCACAGGACATGCGCCAGACTTTCGCGGGTACGCTTGCGCGTCATCTCCACCAAACCAAGCGCTGACACGCCACTGATGGAAGTCTTGGCATGGTCACGATCCAGACTTTTTTCCAGCACGCGCAATACCTGACGCTTGTGCTCTTCCTCGGCCATATCAATAAAATCAAGAATGATAATGCCGCCAAGATTGCGCAGGCGCAATTGCCGCGCGATGGACTGCGCTGCCTCAAGATTGGTTTTGAAAATGGTTTCTTCGAGATTACGATGCCCGACAAACGCGCCCGTATTGACATCAATGGTGGTCATCGCTTCGGTTTGGTCGATGATCAAATACCCTCCCGATTTTAATTGCACTTTGCGTTCCAGGGATTTCTGTATTTCATCTTCCACAGAATACAAATCAAAAATAGGACGTTCCCCAGGGTAATATTCAATACGCGGCACTAAATCAGGAATAAATTTCTCCACAAATTGAATGGCACGCTGATAGGTTTCACGCGAATCAATCCGCACCTTGTCCACCGCTCCCGCCACCAGGTCACGCAGCGTGCGCAATGCCAGCGGCAGATCTTCATGCACCACTGTGCCGGCTGTCATGGTGGGAATGCGCAAACGGATCGACTCCCACACCCGCCGCAAAAATTCCATATCGGCACGCAAGGCTTCCTCCGTCGCGCCCTCCGCTGCCGTGCGCACAATAAAACCTTCCCCAGACTGCATTGCCACCGGTGATTCACTGAGGAATATCGCAACAATATTTTTCAGGCGTCGCCGTTCCTCTTCCTGCTCAATTTTCTGCGACACCCCTACCGTATGCACGTCCGGCATCAATACCAGATAACGCGAAGGGATAGTGATATGCGTGGTCAGGCGCGCGCCTTTAGTGCCCAAGGGGTCTTTAACCACTTGCACCAACACCTCTTGCCCTTCACGCAACAAATCATTAATGGCCGGTTCTTTTTTACCTTCCGAATTTTTTTGCTCAGCCATCGGCTCTTCACGAGCTTGATCTTCACCGGGCACAGTGACAGAAATATCAGACGCATGTAAAAAAGCCGTACGCTCCAGGCCAATATCAATAAATGCGGCCTGCATGCCGGGCAATACGCGGCTTACCCATCCTTTATAGATGTTACCGACCAGGCCGCGGCGGCCAGCACGTTCAATATACACTTCTTGCAGCACGCCGTTTTCGACAATCGCCACGCGTGTTTCGCGGGGTGTCACGTTAATAAGAATTTCTTGATTCACCGTATCCGTCCAATATTATCCTGAAACCTAATTCTACTGTGTCATAAAGCGCTGAAGGGCGCATTGCGGCGTTAAAATCGGGCTCAAAATGCTCATTTACTCCGTGTAAACTCCGCTTTTTCGCCCGATTTTGCCTTGCACTGCATCCCTTGATCGCTTTATGACGCAGTAGAACTAATCCATCCCGGCCTGATCCAGCACAGCAATACCAAACTCATTCAGCACCTGTGCTGTTTCATACAGGGGCAATCCCATTACACCGGAAAAACTCCCTTCAAGATGCGCAACAAATACCGCTGCCCGCCCCTGAATCGCATACCCTCCCGCCTTGCCAAGAGGTTCGCCCGTCATCCAGTAAGCGTCACGTTCCGCCGCCGTAGTCGCACGAAATGTCACGGTGCTCACGCTCAGGCGCATCGCTTCGCGCACGCCATCCACCACGGCGATAGCTGTCAACACCTGATGGCTGCGCCCCGATAATCGCTCCAGCATTTCCAGCCCATGCGCGCGGTCACGGGGCTTCCCCAGCACTTCACCTTCAAGCACTACCGCAGTATCTGCCCCCAGCGCTGGACAGGCTAACTGCGGATCACGCGCCGGGCAGGATGCCCAAGTGCCGTGAGTGCAGGGATGCACAGGAACTGCTGCCTGCCAGCCCGCCCATGCCTTCGCGCGCGCCAACCGCATCACATATGCATCAGATAATTCGTTAGCACACAACATTTCATCCACTTCAACCTGAAGGGTACGGTAACGAATCCCCAATTGATCGAGCAAATCACGGCGGCGTGGCGAAGTAGAGGCTAAATAGATTTGTGGTGCGTGCATAAACCTAAAAACAAGCCTCGATAGCCGAATAATATGCCATTTTTTCGCCCATTTTTTCCCGTAGAAACGACGCATGAGGCATTTGCAGGAGATTCCAATCGCCAGTTTCAGGTTAAAGCAGGAAGTTTCAGCTTTTAGAAGCCAAGATGCAAGCAGGAGAAGCCCGCAAAGTCAGTCAAATAACGGAATTTGTGAAAAAATCTCTTTTTTTGAACTTTTTTAAGCGGTGTCCTATACAAATTACTGGAAAAGGAGCGTTATTTATAGCAACATTAAGTACTGGGATGCTGGTGAACGGGAATACGGTCAGATGATTGCGTCGAACACTTCTCGGCGCCACCCACAAAGGCCGCGCCCTATCTTACAAGCACTTGAGTTAAATAGGGAATCATGAAAATTGGACTTTTATTTTCATATTTTAAGCCGCACGCACGCAGGGAGCGTTGAATTCATGAAAAAAACATTATTACACTCATTACGCGCGGCTACATTGTCTGGCGCCTTATTATGCCTGGGCGCGCCTGCCATGGCAGCCACTTTTCCGCTGAGCCCCAATAGCGATGTCGTCGGTGAACTGCGTATCATCATTGCCAAACATGAAGACACGCTCTCTGATCTCGCACGCCGCCACGACTTGGGCTATAACGAAATTGTAGACGCAAACCCTACGGTAGATCCCTGGCTACCGGGCGCGGGCACCCCTGTCGTATTACCTACCCAGTTTGTGCTGCCTAATGCCATCCGCCAAGGCATCGTGCTGAATATAGCCACCATGCGTCTGTTTTATTATCCCCCAACCAAACCGGGCGAGCAGGCCGTGGTCATCACCCATCCCATCGGTATCGGCAAAGAAGGGTGGTCTACCCCCCTTGGCACCACCCAGGTAATCGCCAAGCAAAAAGATCCCGCCTGGAACGTACCCGTCTCGATTCGGGAAGAACATGCCAAAAATGGCGATCCCTTACCTGCCATAGTCCCCCCCGGTCCCGATAACCCGTTGGGTCAGTTTGCCATGCGGCTGGGGCTGCCGAGTTATCTGATACACGGCACCAACAAGCCTTACGGTATCGGCATGCGTGTCAGTCATGGGTGTATACACCTTTATCCTGAGGATATTGCCACGTTGTTTAAGATTGTTCCCGTCGGCGTTGCAGTAAACATTATCAACAAGCCTTACACCGCCGGATGGCACAATAATATGCTTTATATAGAGGCTCATACACCACTCGAAGAAGATGTAAAGATATTGGATGGCAGCCTGACACCGGCCGTCAAAGAAGTGTTGCGTGTCACTAAAGCAGAAGATCGCGCCAACATTAACTGGAGCAGATTGATTCGCGTCGCTCACCGCCACCCGGGATTTCCTGTGCCCATCTCGATGAATGCGCCCTCGTTGAGCGACCTGTTTGCGGCATTGCCAGTCATTAATGAGGGGACAGACTCTGCTGTCATCGGCTCCCCCGTCACGCCGCTTGCCGCTTCTGCCGCGCAAACAGTGAGCGCCAGCATCGCCCCTATTGACGACGCGCTCCCACCGGCTACCGCGCCGCTGTCCGAACCGCTCACCGCCGCCGAGTCAGTACCGGCGCCTGCATCAACCAACTGGTATATTCAAGCAGGCACCTTTAAACGGAAAGATAATGCCCAGCGCCTCACTTTTCAGTTGCGTGAAATGGAACCCGCGATCACTGCACAATATGTCTCGAGCAGTTCAGGACACCGTGTTTTGGCCGGCCCCTTCAGCAGCCGCGATGAAGCACAGACCTCGCAAAATCGCATCCAGACCCAACTCGGCATCCAAACATTGATTAAGCCGGTGGCCGGGCGTCGCAGCGGCAGCAACTAACTCAAGGTACTGATTTGATATAAAGCCACACAACAAAAAACCCCGTCATGTAGCACATGCGGGGTTTTTATTGTCAGAAGCAAACAACTTTGGACGTATTCAGCATTTCCTGCAACACCTGCCAGGATAAAACCCATTGAACTATAAGCCTTCGCTTATTTTTGCATGGATTTCTTGAACATACGATCCAGCTTCTCGCTTAACTGGTCGACTTTGCGATTGGCATCATCTGCAGCCTGCTTGGCTTCGTCTGCCTTGCTTGATGCGCCAGCACCATCAGCCGCCTTACCCAAGGCTTGATCTGCCGCAGCATGTGCCGAGGTGGCTTTGCTGAGTGCCTGATCGGCTGTAGATTGCGCCGTGCCCGCTTTGGTCAAGGCTTCCTCTGCTTTGCTTTGTGCTGTGGTTGCAACGCCGTGCGCCTCTTCAGCGGCCGCCGCAGCCTTTTCCACATCACCACTGGTTGCGCAGGCAGCCAATGTTAATGACAACATAATAGGTATTAATTTGAGGGCGATAGTTGGCTTATGATTCATCTGTGTGTCTCCTTACAATTTTTTTTAGCATCAAAAACAGATTTAACTGGTTTCCTAAAAGACGGTGATGGACATCGTCTTTATAGGACTGCACGAATTTCCATGCGTAGCTAGCGTAATCTACATTTGAGAGTTTTTCCAGCGGTCAGGCGAAAAAAGCGCGTCGCCAAACGGCGACAAAAAATGCAGGTGCGGGTGTCTATTTTTCGCTTTCCGTGCGCGAAGATTCCAGTCAAAACCAGCTTGACGGCTATGACGAAAGGACTCACAGAATCACAATTTTGGTGCCAATATGAATCCAGCGCGCCAGTCTTTTTATTTCCTGGTTAGTTACCGCAACACATCCATCCGTCCAATTGTCGGCGTAATGAAAGTGCTGATCCTTATCTCCCAACCCATGAATACCAATGCTCCCCCCCAAAGGTGTATTCTGGGGAGGAATGCGCTGCTCAAGAGCGGCATCCAGCAGGTGATGGTAAGTAGCGCGATCAATAATGCGCTTGCGATAAGAACGATCCGCATGTTCCACGGTAGGAAAATCCAGCCCAAAGAAGAGCGAGAACCGGCTGCCGGGGTTAATCCATGCCACGTGAAAGGTGCCTAATGGGGTCTTGCGATCACCGTGCACACGGTCTTTGGACACCCCGCCGCGCCCGACTGCCACATAAGGCAGGTGCTCGGCAATTTTTCCTTTGTCGGTAAACACGGTAAGCGTTCGCTGCCGCGTATCCACCACTACCCACGGCTCAACTGCTTCAGCAAAGACTGCGTCCACCCCCATCACACATAAAAAGCCCAGCAACATCCCCCAGAAACAACTTAGTGGCATGCGGCCCTGCCCCGGTTTTTTTAGTGCATTATGCATTTTTAGAGATACCCCAAATACAAATCACCCACGATGGTAAGGATGTCCTTTTAAAATACTCCAGGCGCGATACAACTGTTCAGCAAGCACAATGCGCACCAATGGATGCGGCAAGGTGAGCGGGGATAACGACCACAACCCTTGGGCATGCGCCACGCAGGCGGGCACCAGCCCATCCGGCCCTCCCACTAATAATGCCACATCACATCCACCCTGCATCCAGCTTTCCATCTGTTGCGCCAATTCCGGGGTGTTCCATTGCCGACCCTGCACATCCAGCGCAATCGCGCGGCAACCCTTGGGAATGGCCGCCAGCATACGCTCACCTTCCTCGTGCATGGCCCGCTCAACACTGGCATTTTTGCCGCGTTTTCCCAGCCCGATTTCAACTAAATGCAACGCGCATTCCGGCGGCAAGCGTTTGGCGTATTCCTGATATCCCTGCGCCACCCAGGGCGGCATACGCTCCCCGACGGCGATCAAATAAATTTTCATGCCCAACCTTATGAAAACGGAACGCCTGTAGATGCTTTATATCATATTATCGGCCAATTCCCATCCATACAATAGAGTGCAATAGAGGAATCAGGTGGCGCAAAAAATCCTGTGATATAATCTTAAAAACGGTTAACCCGTGGGCCAACCAACACACGCAATCTGCGTCATTTTAAAGTGGAGACTTCACGTTAATGAATAATTACTGGAAAAAAAGCTGTATCCTGCTCACCCTCAGCGCGCTGGCGCTAGGACAAGTCGGCTGCGCAACCCCCACAACGGATGCATCACGCACACAAAAAGGCGCCGTCATGGGTGGCGTGGGTGGCGCTATCGTAGGCGGGCTGCTCGGTGGCAAAAAAGGGAATGCCGGCAAAGGCGCGCTGATTGGTGGTCTGCTGGGGGCTGCCACTGGCGGGGCCGTCGGCAATTATATGGATAAACAGGCACAGGAACTGGCGCAGGTGGCGCAGGTTGAGCGCGTGGAAGATGGCATTGTCGCCACCATGAAAGACAAAATCCTGTTTGACACCAACGAATCGACACTCAAGCCGGAATCAAAAGCCAGCTTGGGGAAGATCGCTGAAGTTTTGAAAAAATATGATAAAACCGAAGTCACTGTCGCCGGATATACAGACAACGTGGGCACCATGAGCCACAATCAGCAGCTCTCTGAAAGACGCGCCAATGCCGTGCGTCTGTTTTTATCAAACCAGGGTGTTGCTCCCAGCCGCATGACCGTGATGGGTTTTGGGCCGGACAATCCTGTAGCGCCAAATACAACTGCCGAGGGCCGTTCGCAAAATCGCCGCGTAGAACTGCACATCGCGCCCAATGAACAATTGCTCAAGGATTCACAGCAAGGCCAGGGATGATAATTGGAGATACTCATTAACCAGCACATCGCATGTACAGAAGATGTGCTGGTTAATGGCTTCAAGCGCTATTACTTGCTTCGCGCCACTTGCCTGGTGACGCCTGCATGCCTTCCCCAACATCCCAGAGCTTTTCAAGCTGATAAAAATCGCGGGTACGCGGCAACATGACATGCACCACTACATCGCTCAAGTCCACCAGCACCCACTCGCCTTCGCGCTCGCCTTCTACGCCTAACGGCCGCTCGCCGGCCTGCTTGGCTTTAGCGATTACATTTTCCGCTACGGATTTTACGTGACGGTCTGCGGTGCCAGTGGCAATCACCATAAAATCGGCGATGCTGGTAATGCCACGCACATCAAATACTTTGATATCGACCGCCTTCATATCTTCCAGCGCGGTTACTGCGAGATTTTTCAATTGTTCAGAATGCATTACTATAGTCTCAAATAAAGAGTTGTGCCGTTTATAACGAAACAGCACGACTCTGTGTGATTACCCTGAAGTCCGGGGAAATTCAGAAGGTACTACCGATATATCCCTTCTTTTTTAATAATATTCAACACCCCGTCCGGCACCCAGTAACGGGCACTTTTTTCTGCTTTCACAGCGTTGCGAATCCGCGATGCCGAGATATCCAACTGTGATACCGGCCGCAACAAAACACAACCTGCCGCCGCCTCACGCACCCGTGCGGGATCATACACTCCATGCTGCATTATCAATTCAGCCACTTCACCTTGTGTCGGCGGTAACCAGCCGGGCCGCGTCATCACTACAATATGTGCCAGGGCAATAATGTCACGCCAACGATGCCAGGTGTGCAGCGCCTGAAAGGAATCCATGCCCATCATCAGGCACAACGGTACGTCACCCAACTCTGCGCGCAACGATAACAGGGTGTCAACGGTATACGATGGCGCAGGGCGGTGCAACTCACGCTCATCAATACACAAGCCGGGTTCCCCATGAATCGCCGTCTGGAGCATGGCAAGGCGTTGCGCCCCGCTCGCCAGGGGCGCACTGCGGTGCGGTGAGACGTTGCAGGGCATCAGACGTACTTCGTCCAGCGCCAGATCCTCACGAATATCCAGCGCTGTACGCACATGGCCGATGTGAACAGGGTCAAACGTGCCACCAAAAATGCCGATCATGAGCCCAGGGATACCCCGCCAGCAACCTGAGCCCTACTTTCTGACATGCCCATCACCCAGCACGACAAACTTCTGGCTGGTAAGCCCTTCCAGACCCACCGGGCCACGCACGTGCAGTTTGTCATTGCTGATGCCGATTTCAGCCCCCAGACCATATTCAAAACCATCTGCCAGCCGTGTGGACGCATTCACCATCACTGAGCCCGAATCAACCTCGCGCAGAAAACGTCGCGCGCGCGTGAAGTCTTCAGTCACAATCGAATCGGTGTGTGCCGAACTGTAGGTTTGAATATGATCTATCGCTTCATCCAAACCCGCCACTACACGTATCGACAAAATGGGCGCGAGATATTCGGTCTTCCAGTCTTCTTCTGTGGCTGCAACGCACCCCGGCAAAATATCGCGGGTGCGCGAACAGCCGCGCAACTCTACACCTGCCGCTTGATACAATTGCGCCAACTCGGGCAGCACGCGCGCTGCAATGCCGTCTGCCACCAGCAGTGTTTCCATGGTGTTGCAGGTGCCATAACGCTGCGTCTTGGCGTTGTAGGCAACCTTGATGGCCTTATTTAAATCCGCCTTGTCATCAATGTATACATGGCAAATGCCGTCCAGGTGTTTAATCACTGGCACCAGCGCTTCTCTGCTGACACGTTCAATCAAACTCTTGCCACCGCGCGGCACGATCACATCCACATATTCGCGCATACGGATCAACTCACCCACCGCCACGCGGTCGGTGGTTTCCACCACCTGCACTGCATCGGCGGGCAGTCCCGCATTGCTCAGACCCATCTGGATGCACGCAGCAATCGCTTTGTTGGAATGAATCGCTTCAGAACCGCCGCGCAAAATTGCCGCATTGCCTGACTTCAAACACAACCCCGCCGAGTCCGCAGTAACATTGGGACGCGACTCATAAATAATGCCAATCACTCCCAGCGGCACGCGCATATGCCCCACCTGAATGCCAGACGGCTGGTATTTCAAGCCGGTGATTTCACCCACTGGATCCGCCAATGCAGCAATCTGACGCAAACCTTCGGCCATCAGCGCGATACGTGGCTCGCTGAGCATCAAACGATCCAGCATTGCCGCGTCCAGACCATTATCCTTGCCCACCTGTAAATCTTTGGCGTTGGCGCTGACCAATGCTGGCGCCTGTTCCTCTAATGCCGCCGCTATAGCACGCAACGCAGCATTTTTGGCGCCTGTGTCAGTACGACTCAATTGACGCGCAGCCGCCTTGGCGCGCCGCCCCACGTCCAGCATATAATCTTGCAGCATGGAATCTTTGCTCGTTGTCATAAATTCATTGGCCTCGCTTTTGATGTGACTAGCCCGCCCGCGCAGTAAAACACAAATCCACACTCTACCTTCTGCATCAAGACCTTGTAGAATAGCACATTATCACTCTTAAAACGGCAGTACAAGCGCTGAGCACCCTATACAACACCATGTATATTAAATATATTTATAATTTTTATGGGGCGTCGTGACAACTCCCCCAAAGAGTAAGGCGCAGCCTGCCTGGAAAAACTTCTCCCAGTCGATAAGCCAGTTACTTTTCGGCCCCAATACCGCCTGGACAGCCCTTGTTTTGTCTCTATGCGCAACATTCTGGGCATGGCATGTAACGCGTGAAGCCGCAGAAGAAAAGGCGCGTATGCTTTTTGAGTTTCGCGCGCAGGAAACCCAAAACATTATTCTCAAACGATTGCAAGATTATGAATTTGTATTACGCGGCGCTGCCGGATTGTTTGCTGCATCGACTCAAGTCGACCGCAAAGAATGGCAGGCCTATATAACCAGCCTGAAAATTCACGTGCATTATCCCGGCATTCAAGGCATAGGATTTACGCCATGGATCGCTGCGCAAAACAAAGCCGCGCATTTGCTACGCGTTCGTGACGAGGGCTTCCCTGACTACGCTATTCAGCCTGCTGGCAACCGTGAATACTATACACCAATCATGTATCTTGAACCTTTTACCGACCGTAATTTGCGCACCTTTGGCTATGACATGTTTTCTGAACCGGTGCGTCGTGATGCCATGGAGCGCGCCCGCGATAACGACACCCCTGTTCTCTCCGGCAAAGTATTGCTGGTGCAGGAGACTGACACCGATGTACAGGCGGGCACACTGCTGTTTTTGCCAGCATACAAGAACGGTATGCCTCACGGCACTATTGCGGAACGCCGCACCGCCCTGATGGGCTTTATTTACAGTCCATTTCGCATGAATAACCTCATGAGTGGCATTCTCGGCCGCGCAAAAGCCGACATCAAAACAGATATAGATGTGGAAATTTTTGATGGGACACAAATCTCACCGCGTACCTTACTCTACGACGATGACGCAACACTGCACACAACAGAGGCTAACCACACGCCGCTGTTTACGCATGTAACGAAAATCAACACCCAGGGAGGTGTCTGGACCCTCTACTTCTCCAGCCGCCCCCCGTTTGAGTCAATGGTCGGTACGCAAAAGCCACTGATGATCCTGATTGTCGGGTTACTCTTAAGCGGATTGCTATTTGGCCTCATCACCGTGCGCAGAAAAGCTGAAGAGGATTTGCGTCGCTTTAATGATGTGCTGGAACAACGCATTGAGGAACGTACGCATCAACTTGAAGCAGCCAACAAGGAACTCGAATCGTTTTCATATTCGGTCGCCCACGATTTGCGGGCACCGTTGCGCGCCTTGAGTGGTTTTAGCCAAATTCTTACCGAAGACTACGCGGACACGCTTGACGCTAACGCCATTGACTATCTAAACCGAATTCACGTTGCCGGTGAGCGTATGAGCCAATTAATTGAGGATCTTCTGACGCTTTCACGCACTGCACGCACTGCACTTAATATTGAGACTTTCAGCTTAAGCGACATGGTTAAAAAAATCCAGGTCAATCTGCAACAGTGTGAGTCCACGCGCGCCATGGCCATCACCACGCGTGCCCACCTCATGGCTCAAGGTGATCGGAGGCTGCTGGAGATCGCCCTGGAAAATCTGCTGATAAATGCATGGAAATTTACACTCAAAAATCCTTACCCCACCATTGAGTTTTGAGCAATTGGGCAGGCCGGGGAAACGGTCTATTTTATACGTGATAACGGCGTGGGCTTTGACATGAAGCAGATCAACAAATTATTTAAACCGTTTGAGCGTCTCCACCCCAGTAGCACGTTTGCAGGCACTGGCATTGGTCTCAGCATCGTCTCCCGGGTGGTCGAACGCCACGGTGGACGAATATGGGCAGAAGGCGAAGCAGGCAAAGGCGCGACATTTTATTTTACGCTGCCGGAAAACCGTTAATGTGTTCGGTCTACCGAACCAGCGCTTTTGATTCACCAGAAAAACGCGCTCCTGCCATCGAGAGTATCAGTCGCAGCATTTCATCCCAGGCATTCCCTGGCACCACACCCTTGATGATGCGATCTATCTGCCCGGCGTGACGCAGCATGGCTTGCCATTGTGTTAGCGTGTTACGCTTCAGGCCGCTTTTGACCAGTGGTTTGCGCGCATCCCACACGCGATGAGCGGCCATCACCTGATCCGCAGCAGTACCTGTCTGTATGTCATAAGCCATTTGCGCAAGGCTGCGAATTTCTCGCGCCAGCGCCCACAGCACCAGCACGGGCTCGACACCTTCGCTACGCAGACCATGCAGCATGCGCGCAGTCCGCTCGGCATCACCCGCCAGCGCACTGTCCACCAGACCAAAGACATCAAATCGTGCGCTATCCACGACGGCTTCAGCAATCACATGGGCGTTAATTTGCCCAGCGCCATGCAGCAAAAACAGCTTTTCAATCTCTTGCGCGGCAGCGAGCAAATTACCTTCCACGCGCTCTGCCAGCAGCGCTGCGGCTTCGGCATCAGGCTGCATGCCCCTGGCACGCATCCGCTGAATAATCCAGGCAGGCAGTTGCCGTACTTCGATAGGCCACACCTGCACCACCACACCCACCTTGTCCAGCGCGCCCACCCACTTGCTGGACATCACCGCTTTATCGAGCTTGCCGGTGATCACCAGCAACACCGCATCATCTGCCGGACGTTGCGCATATTCCACTAACGCTTTACTGCCTGCATCGCCCGCCTTGCCACTCGGTAGGCGCAACTCGATAATGCGGCGCTCGCTGAACAGTGACAAACTATTAGCCGCCGCATGTAACTCACCCCAGTCGAAGCCGGTTTCGACGTACATCACTTCACGCCCGCCGTATCCCAACTCGCGGGCGCGGGCGCGAATCGCGTCGCACGCCTCACCCACTTGCAACGGCTCGTCGCCACTCACCAGATAAATCGGCGCCATGCCCCCGTGGTGACTGTTGGCGAAGTGACTTTTGAGTTGATCCGGTTTAAGTTTCATGCGTCACTTGCCTATTGCGCCCAGACGCCGCACCACACCTTGCACCACATCGCGGCGCAGATCGCGGTACAGCAATTCTTCCTCTGACCCTTTGGCGAGCACTTGCGCCTGGTTAAATGACACGGCGCGCAGCCGCTCTACCGTCTGCGCGGGCAGAATTTCCTTGCCTTCGTGATCGGCCACCGTAAACGTCACCGCATAACGCAGTTCATATTCCTGTGCCGACCCCGTACCACCCACTGATAACACCCGGCGATCTTTTTCTTCGCCTGTCACAGTGAGTACCGCGCGGCTGTCTTCGCGCTTGTCCACCAGCACTACACCCGCATCACGCACACCCCGACGCAAATCGGCCAATAACGCCACACTGGCGCCATCGCCTGCAACGTAAGTGGCCGGTAGCGACACCACCACCCCAGCACTGCCACGCAAGCGGAAGCCACAACTGTTGAGGGTCAGCAAAACACATCCCAACACCAGCCACGTGAGCAAAAAATGCTTATTCATCAGCCTCAAATACCCCTTTCCATGCTACAATCCAAGGGTTTTATCCCGCCTTGCCCCACCCGCAACAATACTTGACTAAATTAGTCGGATTCACTAAAATAATATCCGAGTATTTTACTATGGTATTGCAGCGTCCAAGCAAAAACCCTGATCTTATTGTAATATAGATTGCTTTGCCTGATGTTTGCAAATGAACGCCCTGTAACTCCCGGCGCTAAAATATTAACTATTTGATTTTAAAATATTTCAGAGGCCGCCCATGAAACATGGAGAACAGCGATGAGTTCAACGCTAGACGCGTTAATCAACCGACCCTATGAATACGGCTTTGTCACGGACATTGAGTCCGACGCCCTCCCCAAGGGCTTGAACGAAGACGTTATACGGTTGATTTCAAAGAAGAAAAATGAACCGGACTGGCTGCTGGAGTTCCGCTTGGCCGCTTATCGCCACTGGCTCACCCTCACCCCGCCGGAATGGGCAAATATCACACATCCGCAAGTTGACTTTCAGGACATGGTCTACTACTCCGCCCCCAAGCCGAGAAAAAAGCTGGCGAGCATGGATGAAGTGGATCCTGAATTATTACGCACCTTCGAAAAACTTGGCGTACCGATGTCGGAGCGCAAGGCGCTGGCGAATGTGGCAGTAGATGTTATTTTCGACAGCGTGTCAGTGGCGACCACCTACAAAGACAAGCTGGCGGAAGTCGGTGTGATTTTTTGCTCGTTTTCTGAGGCGGTGAAAGAACATCCCGAGTTGATCAAAAAATATTTGGGCAGCGTGGTACCCACGGCTGATAATTTTTACGCGGCGCTCAATTCAGCAGTATTCACCGACGGTTCGTTTTGCTATATCCCCAAAGGCTGCCGTTGCCCGATGGACTTGAGCACCTATTTCCGCATCAACAATGGCGAGTCCGGGCAGTTTGAACGCACGCTTATTGTCGCCGAAGAAGGCAGCTATGTGAGCTATCTGGAAGGCTGCACTGCGCCACGCTTTGATACCAACCAGTTACACGCGGCGGTGGTAGAACTGGTGGCAATGGACAACGCCGAAATCAAATACTCCACAGTACAAAACTGGTATGCCGGCGATGAAAACGGCATAGGTGGTATTTACAATTTTGTCACCAAGCGCGGCTTGTGCAAAGGCGTCAATTCCAAAATTTCCTGGACGCAAGTAGAAACCGGCTCGGCGATTACCTGGAAATATCCAAGCTGCGTGCTGATTGGCGACAACTCCATTGGCGAATTTTATTCGGTGGCGCTCACCAATCACCATCAACAGGCCGATACCGGCACCAAGATGATCCACATCGGCAAAAACACCCGCAGCCGCATTGTCAGCAAAGGCATTTCGGCGGGGCAATCCAACAACAGTTATCGTGGCCTGGTAAAAGTCAGCGCCAAAGCCGAAGGCGCACGCAATTATTCGCAGTGCGATTCGATGTTGATTGGCGCGACGTGCGGCGCCAATACCTTTCCGTATATCGAAGTACACAATAACAGCGCCAAGGTAGAGCACGAAGCCTCCACCTCACGCATCGGCGAAGACCAGATGTTTTATTTTGCCAGCCGGGGCATCGGCGCAGAAGAAGCGGTGTCGATGATCATCAACGGCTTTTGCAAAGAAGTGTTCAATCACTTGCCGATGGAGTTCGCTGTTGAGGCAACGCAATTGCTAGGGCTTAAATTAGAAGGAAGTGTCGGGTGATCAGCAGTAGCAGTAAAATAATTCTGGAAGTGCGTAACCTTTCGGCCTCCGTGGCAGGCGTAGGAATACTCAAGGGCATCAACCTGACGGTGCGCGCCGGTGAAGTGCATGCCATCATGGGGCCGAACGGTTCGGGCAAGAGTACCTTTTCCAAAGTGCTGGCGGGACATCCCAGTTATACCGTGACGGGCGGTGAAGTGATATTTCAGGGCAAAAACTTGCTGGAACTGCCACCGGAAGAACGCGCCCATGCCGGGGTGTTTCTGGCGTTTCAATACCCTATTGAAATTCCCGGCGTGAGCAACAGCGCCTTTTTGCGCCTGGCATATAACACCCTGCAAGCACGGCGTGGTGGTGAAGATCTTGACCCGCTGGAATTCAACGATTACATCCGCGAGAAATCCAGGATCGTGGAAATGGATCCGAGTTTTCTCGACCGCAACGTCAACGAAGGTTTTTCCGGCGGCGAGAAAAAGCGCAATGAGATTTTGCAGATGGCGGTGCTCGACCCCACACTGGCGATACTCGACGAAACCGATTCGGGCCTGGATATTGACGCACTGCGCATTGTTGCCAGCGGCGTGAACAAGCTCATGACGCCCAATAATGCCGTGATCATGGTTACGCATTATCAGCGCCTGCTCAATTACATCACCCCCGATTTTGTGCATGTGATGCGCGGTGGACAGATCATTAAAACCGGCGGCAAGGAACTGGCGCTGGAACTAGAAACGCGCGGCTACGACTGGGTGCATGCATGAGCGCGGCCATTGTTGCCAGCAAATCCATCGCTAACCATGACGCTTACCTGGCGGGATTGCTGCCGAACACGACCACACCCCATGAATGGATAAATACGCTACGCGCCGACGCGGCACGGCGGGTACGCGCACTGCCCTTCCCCACTACACGTGACGAGGAATGGCGTTTCAGTGATTTTTCATTAATGTGCAAAACAGCGTTTGCGCCTGCCGTTGCCGCACCTGCATTGACGCTCACCGATATTGCGCCGTTTCTGTTGCCTGAGGCGGTTAACAGCCGATTAGTATTTGTAAACGGCATGTATGCGGCGCATTTATCATCGGCTGTGTTACCTGCGGGCGTGTTGGCAACCCACTTTACGTCAAAGCCAACCAACGAAACGCTCCGCACACAGCTTGCCCGGCACGCCACCTTCCAGCATGAGGCTTTCGTCGCGCTTAATACCAGCCACCTGCACGAGGGAGCGCTGATCGTGCTCAGCAAAAACACTGCCTGCGCAACGCCCCTGCATCTGCTGTTTATCAGCACCGCGAATACAATACCAGTAGCATCGCATCCACGCTGTTTGGTCGTGGCTGAATCCGGCAGTGCGTGTACCCTCATCGAAGATTACGTGTGCCTGCCCACAGTGAACACATCACCCACGTATTTCACCAATGCCGTCACAGAGATTGTTATCGCAGATGACGCCACTGTGCGGCATACACGCTTGCAGCGCGAATCTCTCGCGGCTTTTCATGTGGGCTATGCCGCAGTACACCTGGGGCGCAACAGTTGCTACGACTCAAATAGCATTACTTTTGGCGCACGTTTGTCACGCTATAATTTATACATCACCCAAAGCGCCGAAGGTGCAAACTGCACATTAAACGGATTGGCGTTAATCTCAGGCCGGCAAGTAGCCGACACACACACCGTAATGGATCATACCCGGCCCAACGGCAACAGCGCACAACTGCACAAGTGCATTGTCGACAGTGGCGCGCACGCAATATTCAACGGAAAAATATTTGTGCGCAAAGACGCACAACACACCAACTCTACGCAAAGCAGCCGCAACCTGCTGCTGTCAAATAAGGGGCGCATCGACACCAAGCCGCAGCTTGAAATCTTTGCCGATGACGTGAAATGCGCGCATGGCGCGACCGTCAGCCAACTTGAAACTGAAGAAATGTTTTATTTAAACAGCCGGGGCCTGAATGCCAACACCGCGCGTAACCTGCTGATCTACGCGTTTGCTGAAGAAATTATTGACAAGGTGCCAATAGCCTCGCTCAAACAACACTTGAGCCAGGCAGTATCCAGCCAGATGGGAGAGATTGTATGAATGTCCGCGCTAAAAACCAGCCGCAACTTTCAAGCACCCCTAACCATGCAAACGCCACCAGCGCATTTTCTGCGTCGAATATCGAACGCATACGCGCAGATTTTCCGATCCTGCAGCGCAGCATTCATGGCAAGCCACTGGTGTATCTGGACAATGCGGCGAGCAGCCAGATGCCACAACAGGTGATTGACCGTCTGGCACATTACCAGACGCACGAACATGCCAATATACATCGCGGTGTGCATACCTTGAGCCAGAACGCCACCACGGAATACGAGAATGCACGCCTCAAGGTGATGAATTTTATTGGCGCCAAGGAATCACGCGAAATTATCTTTACGCACGGCACCACCGAAGGCATTAATCTGGTGATGCATGGCTATGGCCGACGCTTTATTGGTGAAGGTGATGAAATCATCATCTCTGCCATGGAACACCATTCCAACATTGTGCCCTGGCAAATGTTGTGCGAAGAAAAAAAAGCCCGGTTGCGTATTATTCCCATGAATGATGCTGGCGAACTGTTGCTTGATGAGTATGCCAAACTATTTAATAAAAACACCAAATTTGTGGCATTAACCCATGTATCCAATGCACTGGGCACTATCAATCCCGTGCGCGAGATGATCGCCACCGCGCATCAGTATGGCGCGCCGGTATTACTCGATGGCGCGCAGGCGGCGCCCCACATGGCCGTCAACGTACAGGATCTGGATTGTGATTTTTATGTTTTTTCCAGCCACAAAATGTGCGGCCCCACCGGGGTAGGCATTTTGTACGGCAAAGCCGCGTTGCTGGAAAAAATGCAACCCTATCAGGGCGGCGGTGACATGATTCTGAACGTTACTTTTGAACGCACTACCTATAATGATATACCGCACAAATTCGAAGCCGGCACGCCAGCGATTGCTGCGGGCATTGGTCTAGGCGCAGCAATTGATTACATCACCGCGATTGGGCTGGAAAACATTGCGGCACATGAACAGGCGTTACTGGAATATGCGAGTGAAGCTGCACGCAGTATTCCGGGCTTGAAAATTATCGGTACGGCACAACATAAGGCAGCAGTGCTGTCATTCATTCTGGACGACATACATCCGCATGATATTGGCACTCTCCTTGATCAGGAAGGGATCGCAGTGCGTGCCGGGCACCATTGCGCACAACCAGTGATGCAGCGTTTTGGCATACCTGCTACGGCGCGGGCATCGTTCGCCTTCTATAATACCTTTGAAGAGGTGGATGCGCTGATTGCGGGAATCCATACCGTGAAAAAGGTATTCGCATGATGAACAACCCCCGTGCTCTCTATCAGGAGGTGATTCTTGACCACAACAAAAAGCCGCGCAATTTTGGCGTACTGGAAAATGCCAATCGCCATGCCGAAGGCCATAATCCCGTGTGCGGTGATCACATCACCCTGCATGTAAAGATTGATGGTGGGCACATTAGCGGCATAAGTTTTGAAGGACAAAGTTGCGCAATCTGCAAGGCATCGGCGTCGATGATGACGGGGCAAGTTAAAGGTAAAACCGTGGTCGAGGCAGAAACCCTGATACAGGAATTCCGCGAAATGGCCACCGGCAAGCTCGATGTAAATGCGCAACCACACCACCTGGGACGCCTGACCGTATTCGCTGGTGTGAGCGAACTGCCATCCCGCGTAAAATGCGCCATTCTGCCGTGGCATACCTTGCACGCTGCATTTAAGGATATGGGCAGCACATCCACGGAAAAAGATTTTTAGAGGATGCATTTAAAAGTAACATTCAGGTCGCTATGCCAAAAATTGCTGAAATTGAAAAAACACCCAACCCCAATGCCATGCGCTTTGTGCTCAAGGAAGCGCTGACCTGGGGCATCGCACGTTCGTTTGACAACGCCGAACAGGCCGCAAACGATCCGCTCGCTGCTGCGCTATTTGCCATACCGCACGTCACAAACGTATTTTATGTAGATCGCTGGCTGACCGTGACGCAGGATGGCCAGGGCTACTGGGATAAATTACTGATGGATCTCGCGCCACCGATCCGCGCCGCCGAACCCGCACCCCAGGTGGCAAAAGATGCCGAAGAAGCCCGTGCTTTTCAAACGCGCGTTGCGCCAGAAGATGTGCAACGCCTCGAAAACATCAACAACCTGCTGGATCAACAAATCCGCCCCGCACTGTTTGCCGATGGCGGAGGGCTGGAAGTGCTGGAACTACTGGAGAACCGGCTCACCATACGTTATCAAGGCGCCTGCGGCACCTGCCCCAGCTCACTGGCGGGCACGCTCGGCGCGATTGAAAATGTGTTGCGCAGGATTGAACCGGATCTTGAAGTGATTGCGGTATAGGTTGTTACATGGCTGATTGGATTACTGTAGCCAGCGCCGATGAAATCACGCCCGGCATCCCCAAGGTCATCGATGTCGATGGCACGTTAATCGCTGTATTCAACATTGATGGCGAATATTATGCGATTGAAGATGTATGCACTCACGACGGCGGGCTACTCACCGGCGGCAAGATCGAGTGTGATGTAATTATCTGCCCACGCCACGGCGCGCGCTTCTGCATTAAAACTGGCGCGGCGTTATCGGCGCCCGCTTACGAAGCCACCACCACTTTTCCGGTGCGCGTACAGGGCGCGCAGATACAGGTGCAAGATACCCGATGGGATTGATCCCAGCCATTCCCGGCGCCAAGCTGGAGCCTGTTTATAAATAAGCATTATGTGTCTTCGTGAGGCACGGAGGCAAAAATGACTGCATGGAAGAATATTAAAAATTCAGAAGTCGCTGCGATCTTCGACACCTACCCAACAGAGATAAAACCGAAGCTAATGTTTCTTCGTCAACTGATATTCGATGTAGCGTCCCGAATAGACGGTGTGGGTGAATTAGAGGAAACTCTGAAATGGGGGCAACCAAGCTATCTCACGACGCAGACCAAAAGCGGGAGTCTAGTCAGAATCGATCAGATAAAAACTCAAGAAGGAAAGTACGCAATGTATTTTCACTGCCAAACGACACTGGTTGACACCTTCAAGGAAATGTATCGCAGTCAGTTCGATTTCGGTGGAAACAGAAGCATCATCTTCAGTATAAAAGACCAGGTGTCTGTAGATGAATTGAGCCATTGTATTTCAATGGCACTCACATACCATCTGAACAAAAGGCAAAACAGGCGCTCGCATGGAAATTGAGCCGATAACCGTAGACTTTCCGCTCCGTGGAGAGTGGGTGGCTGGCACTACTCCTGCGGAACGGATACCGAGTCACGGTACAGATGCGCTGGGTCAGCGATACGCTTATGACTTCCTACGCATAGAAAAAGAACGAAAAGGTTTCAAGTTTTTCCGCGCTTCGATGCTGCGTTACTTTCTTTTTGGTGTGCAGCTGGACAACTGCTATGGATGGTCAGAGCCGATTCATGCGCCCTTTGCTGGAACGGTCATCGCTGCAAAAGACGGATGGCGCGAGAGGAAAAGAGTGCATCCCCTGCGAGACCTTGCCATAGCGGTTAAGAATGGTGTTTTGTTTGATCCGAAAAAAATCAGTGATCTTAGGTCAGTGTCCGGAAACTACATCATCCTCAAAATGCCGGGCAAGGAAATATACGCATTTTTTGCCCACGCCCGCACTGACTCAATACAAGTGCATGAAGGTGATGAAGTACGCCTTGGGCAGCATCTCGCGGATGTCGGGCACTCCGGTAACTCCACGGCGCCCCATCTTCATTTTCACCTCATGGACAGGGCGAACATTCTTGAGGCGCAAGGGATACCGTGTCGTTTCAGCGAATACGAAGCGCTTCATGATAACGTATGGAGTAAAGTCACTGACGGAATTCCTGGCATGGGAGAATTTATCAGATATGCCACATAACACGTCGCTCCCCAATATTGTTCGGTTTAGCCGTTCGTGGTGAGCCCTTCGATAAACTCAGGAGAGCCCTGTCGAACCACCCGCCCCGCATGCTGAGCCCTTCGACAGGCTCAGGGCGAACGAGGGATGTATAAGCGGACGGTATTGCGTCGCTCCCACCGAGTGCGCAAAAATGACACACGACTAACTCGCTGCCAAGGCTCTTAACACGCCTATCGCAAATAAATATAGTGCATGCAACATTGACTCACAGGGTCTTACGCTACTTGCGCAGGGATGTGATTGCGGCTATGGGTAATGAGATTGTTTTCGTTAACATAGACAAGCACGGGCTTGAATGACGCCAGCTCGTGCTGATTGAGAATTGCATAAGTACAAATAATCAGACGATCGCCCGGATGAGCTTTGTGGGCCGCCGCGCCGTTTACAGAAATAATGCCTGACCCGGCCTCAGCCTGGATGGCATAGGTGGTGAAACGCTCACCATTGGTAATATTATAAATATGAATCTGTTCGTATTCATGAATACCCGCCGCCGTCAGCAAGATGCTGTCGATGGCGCATGACCCCTCGTACTCCAGCTCGGAATGGGTAACGCGTACGCGGTGTAATTTTGATTTGAGAAACGTGTACTGCATTTAAGGCTCCTGCTCGGTCAGGCTGGATATTACCCGTTGACCCGTGCTGCTTACGTGAAATAAGACCTCACCCGCGCCCTCAAGTTCAGATAATACCATACTGGCAACCTGCCATACCAACTTTAATACCGGCGCAATATACCATAAAAATCATACATATACAACAAAAAAATCCCGCCACCCCGCCCCTATTGCCGCTGACAGGGATTGCCTAATAAATCTATGTTTGGTATAAGTATCCGTTTGGATAGCCAGTTAGTTACGCAGGAAATAACCATGTCCGCACCTAAAAGCAAAGCACCATCACGCACCACTGACGAGTTTCGTGGTTTCACGCCCTATAAAGAGAAAAAGGGCGAGGAGTACATGAACGAAAAGCAGGTTCAGCATTTCCGCGATATCCTTGGCGCGTGGAAGCGCGAACTCATGGAAGAAGTGGATCGCACCATGCATTATATGCAGGACGAAGCCGCCAACTTTCCCGACCCGAATGACCGCGCCACACAAGAGTCAGATTTTACGATGGAACTGCGCGCCCGCGACCGCGAGCGTCGGCTGATCAGAAAAATCGAGGAATCACTGCAAAAACTCGACAATGCCGAATACGGTTATTGCGATGCGTGCGGCGTGGAGATTGGCATCCGTCGCCTGGAGGCGCGCCCCACCGCAACCTTGTGCATAGATTGCAAGACGCTGGATGAAATCCGCGAAAGACAGATGGGCGGCTAAGCTAAAGTCACTGTGCCATAAACCGATCAGAATCTTGTCATTCCGAACGAAGCGAGAAATCTTAAGCAGGATTCCTCACTTCGTCCGGAATGACAGCGCAAACAAAAAAGCCGACTTGCGTCGGCTTTTTTGTTTGGCCAGAGTCATAATTCGTTAACAACTGTCGTGGTGTTCTTCATGAACCCGCAGGCGATTGGCCTGCACAAATCCTAAAATGTAAGCAAACGCTTCCGGATTGCTTGTCTCAAGCGATTTATCAACCACCAGGCATTTTTCGCCGTTAATGACCCGCGGCTGCACGCTTTCGTCATAATGCAGCCGATGGTCAGGGCCGAAATTGGCGAGCGTTGTTGAGATGCGTTCTATCCAGTCACTGGGGCGAAATTTGCGTCCGTCTTCGACGACGCTTTCAATTACTAATCTACACACCTGCTTTGACATTTTATTTCCGTAATTAACCACTAGCTATACACGAATATGCAGCACAATCCTTGCCATCCCCCTTGCCAAGCTTAGAAGGCACTGAAATAATCAAGGGCATTATACAATGAACCATGATCTGTCGTCGCCTATACCTGCAGGGGTGCTTGTGAAGATAGCGGCTGCGCTTCCCAGATATTTACCCGTACCTTGGTCATTTGCATAAATATATTAACGGTCAGGCTTTTTACTTGTGGGAGTTTAACCGCTATGAAATTTAAAAGTTGTGACGGATTAGACCTTTTTCACATACTATCGTTGTAGTGTGAAACAAAAATCCAGAGCGTCCGGCTCGGCCATTACAGTACATCATTGCACCGTTATTGACCCAAAATAGGGCGATTGAACCCATGCCAGAGAAACTATGGAGTAAAAATGACCACGACTATTGATTCCATATTGCATGAGCACCGTTTGTTTGTACCGCCCCAGGCGTTTGCGGCTGCCGCACGCATCAAGTCGCGCGCTGAATTGGCGGCGCTGCAACATCAGGCCGACCAGGATCATGAAGCTTTCTGGGCAGGTCTGGCGCAGCAGGAAATCACCTGGCAGCGCCCCTTCCAGAGCATATTGGACAGCTCGCGTGCGCCGCACTACGCTTGGTTTAAGGATGGTCTGCTGAATGTTTCTTACAATTGTCTGGATCGCCATTTGCCGGAGCGCGGCGAGAAAACCGCCATTGTCTTTGAAGGTGAACAGGGTGACGTCCAGCGCCTGACGTATGCTGAGCTACACAGGGAAGTCTGCCGCTTCGCCAATACCCTGAAAAGATTGGGGATAACTTCCGGTGACCGGGTGGTGATCTATCTGCCGATGATCCCCGAAGCAGTGATCGCCATGCAGGCCTGCGCTCGCATTGGCGCGATTCATTCGGTGGTGTTTGGCGGCTTTTCGGCGGATTCGCTACGCGACCGCATTGAGGACGCGGGCGCAAGAATGCTGATTACCGCAGACGGCGGCCACCGGGGCGGCAAGATTGTGGAACTGAAAGCGGCTGCCGACAAGGCGCTGGCCAAGGGTTGCCCGAGTATTGAAAGCGTACTGGTCTATCGGCGTACCGGCCATGAAATCGCCATGCAGGACGGGCGCGATGTTTGGTGGCACGAGGCCATTGCCAAGGCGACAGCGCAATGCCCTCCCGAATGGGTGGGTAGCGAACACCCACTGTTTTTGCTGTATACCTCCGGCTCTACCGGCAAGCCCAAGGGCATTCAGCATTCCAGTGGCGGCTATTTGCTGGGCGCCATTACCACCATGAAGTGGGTGTTTGACATCCGCGATGACGACCTGTTCTGGTGTACCGCCGATGTCGGCTGGATCACCGGACATACCTATGTCGCCTACGGCCCCCTGGCGGTGGGCGCAACGCTGCTGATGTACGAAGGTGCGCCCACCGTGCCCGACGCAGGGCGCTTCTGGGACATTTGCGCGCGGCACAAGGTGAGCATTTTCTACACCGCGCCCACGGCGATCCGCGCCCTGATGAAGTTGGGCGATGCGTTTCCTACCGCTCATGACTTGTCGAGCCTGCGCCTGCTGGGTACGGTCGGCGAGCCGATCAATCCCGAGGCTTGGATGTGGTATCACCGCGTCATCGGTCATGAACGCTGCCCGATTGTTGATACCTGGTGGCAGACCGAGACCGGCTGCCACATGCTCGCGCCCATCCCGGGTGCGGTGGCGACCAAGCCCGGCTCCTGCACCCTGCCGCTGCCGGGCATTGTGGCCGACGTGGTGGACGAGCAGGGCAATAGCATTACGATGCCCGACCAGGGCGGCCATCTGGTGATTAAAAAGCCCTGGCCGTCAATGTTGCGCACCATCTGGGGCGACGATGCGCGTTACGTCAGCACTTATTGGGGCAAGTTTGATGGCAAATATTATCTGGCGGGCGACAGCGCGCGGCGCGATGCGGACGGCTATTTCTGGATTATGGGGCGCGCCGACGATGTGATTAAAGTATCCGGCCACCGTCTCGGCACCATGGAGATAGAATCGGCGCTGGTGGCTCACCCCCGGGTCGCTGAGGCCGCCGTGGTGGGTCGCCCCCATGACATCAAGGGCGAGGCGATCTTCGCCTACGTGGTGCTCAGAGGGTCGCGCCCGGTGGGCGGTGTTGACGAGGCATTAACCCGCGAGTTGCGCGACTGGGTGGGGGAACAGATCGGCGCCATTGCCAAACCCGACGACATCCGCTACGCGGATAACCTGCCCAAGACCCGCTCCGGTAAAATCATGCGCCGTTTGCTGCGCACTCTCGCCAGCGGCCAAGCCATCACGCAGGATACGTCTACACTGGAAAATGAAGGGATTTTGCTGCAATTGCAGGGCAAGGCGTAGATTTAAAAAGTCACGCCGCGCCCCGCCGCAATTTTTCCGGCGTGGGGCGTGATTTTTTCAAGGCGAACATGATCTGACTGTGGGTGTCGGCGGCCAGGGTGCGGCGGCCGCTGGTGGCGGTGGGTAACGGGGTGCAGAAGGTGAGCTTCACTGGCATGGCCGGTTCACCGGCGACACGCCACAGATGTTGAAACAACGTCACACCGCCTGCATAAGGCGCAGCCGGATTTACGCCCGCTGCATGAGGGTATGCGAGCGCCACGGCCTGCACCATCGAATGGGTTTGGATAGCGGCCTGATACAGGCGCGAATGAAAGGCGCGTACGGTCTCACCGCTGGTGGAGGTACCTTCGGGAAACAACACGATACTTTTGTTATCTGCCAACGTGCGCGCCATGTGTTCGGCTACATCTGCCGCTGCGTGTTCACCGCGCCGGATAAACACCGTGCCAGCGTGCTTCGCCATGCTCCCCACTAACGGCCAGTGCTTTATTTCATACTTGGAGACACATACTGCGTCAAGTGTGGAGAGTAGACAGGGAATATCCAGCCACGAGATATGGTTGGCAACAAACAGTGTAGGTTGGGTGCTGCACTCACCTTCGCTGCTGATTTGCAAATGGAGAATACGGCAGGTTTTGCGCGCCCACCATTGCACCAATATGCGTTGGTGGCGGCGGTAGCCCATCTTGTTGAGCGGGAGCATCACACCGTAGGTGACGGCCACTCCCATCAAGACATGCCACATCAAGCGCAGTATTCGAAAGAATCGCCGCAACGGGAATGTTCGCATGCCTCTTCCTTCCTGCCTGCTCCCGAGTATGACAACCTACCCCTAAGGCCGAGGGGCACGCGGCTCGTTCAATACGCCGATAAGGCGATCTTCAAGTTCGATGCGATCCGCCAGACGCTCGCCCAACATTGATAAATCGTCATCCAATTCTGCCAGGAGGGCACCGGCGTGCTCTGAAGAATCATACTTGCCGTTAAATGCCAGAATAGTTTCCGTGGTGTTCATGATGCGCGGATAGATTTGATCAGCGATGTGTTTCACCGCCTGGCGGCGCTCGGTGCGCTCGGCAATGTGGCGATACAATTGAAAATGGCCATCCGCCGTATAATCAATCAAGGAGGCACAGAATTTTTGCAGGAGTTCAGGCACATCGTGTGACTGGTGAAAGGGTTTTTTACGTGCCAATTCGGAAAAAAGTACCAATGTTTCCGTGCGTAAACCCACTAACTGCTGGATCATCTTCAACGACTGCGCGCGACGATCCTGGGTAGGCGCGTTACTGGCTTGCGTGGTAGGCATATTGTCCCCTTCATTGGTTGTGCTTGGTGGGCAGTGCGACCACCATGGATGGCGGGAGTGTCGAAAATACAGGAGCATTTTTCGACCCCACCCTACATTTTATCAGTAAAGCAATAACCTACTCTACCATAACTCTTAGCCGCATTTGGAAAAATACTTGTCCTGTAAATACGGAAGCAGCCATGGGCGGATGCGCTGCTGAACAACGGCGGGTAAATGGCGGAAGGATTCCACTTTGCCACGGCACACTGGCGCCCCGCAGCCACACGGGAAACCGGCAAAATCAGATTCATCAATGGCGGTGCTGTAATCCCAGGTAATCTCTTCACCCGGCAAAATATCGCGCAATGCCACAAGATCAAGCCCACCCCTGAAGCCACTGTTGGGCGAACAGGAATGATTCACATAATCGTCGAGTCCGCGTGACGGCCCCAGATACAAATCTTCGCCGACTTGTAGATGATAATCACTAAAGTCAACCTGGGCGCGGGTAAACAAGGCACCGGAAAATGTCATGATACACTCACCCTGAGCGATGGGTGCGCGCGCGAACACACCTTTGCCGTGCGAATCACTGCTCTCAAGCACCACTTTTGCCATACCGAACTCTTCAGACACGCTGTTGATTGACATTATACCATGGCGAGAATAAGGGGGGATATTTTTTGAGATTAAGCCTATGTATTTTATATTATTTATTTTCAAGCTAAAGCGCCTTCTCCCACGCATGGGAGAGGGCGCTAACAGAACCACAGGCTACGCGAGACGCCCTACAAAATCTCTGACGCGTGATCCGCCAGGCGCGAGCGTTCGCCACTGCGCAAGGTGATGTGGCCGCTGTGTGGCCAATCCTTGAAGCGGTCTACCACGAAGGTTAAACCCGAGGTGGTTTCGGTAAGATACGGCGTATCAATCTGCGCGACGTTGCCCATGCACACGATTTTGGTGCCTGGGCCAGCGCGGGTGATCAGGCTTTTCATTTGTTTGGATGTCAGGTTCTGCGCTTCGTCGATGATCACGTATTTATTCAGGAAAGTGCGGCCACGCATGAAATTAAGCGAGTGGATTTTGATACGATGCCGCAGCAGATCGTTGGTCGCCGCACGGCCCCATTCCCCACCATCGGCGGTGGATAGCACTTCCAGATTATCCATTAACGCGCCCATCCACGGCACCATTTTTTCTTCTTCGGTGCCGGGCAGGAATCCAATATCATCACCCATCGGCACGGTGGCACGAGTCATGATAATTTCCTGGTAACGGCGATCGTCCAACACTTGCGCCAAGCCGGCCGCCAGTGTCAGCAAGGTTTTGCCGGTGCCGGCGTTGCCCAGCAAACTGACGAAGTCGATGGCGGGATCCATCAGCATATTGAGCGCAAAATTCTGTTCACGGTTACGCGCATTAATGCCCCACACGGCATGATGTGCATTACGGTAATTGATGCACAACTCCACCACGGCGGTATCATTTTCGAGGCGGCGCACAATGCCTTCAAAACCATTTGCGGTGCCGTCATGCACTAACTGGTTGGGATACCAGGTAGCGATGTCTGGCCCGGAGATGCGGTAATAAGTTCGGCCCTCTTCTTTCCATGAGGCCAATTCCTTACTGTGCTGATCCCAGAATTCGGGCGATAACTCCAGTTGCCCGCTGTACAGCAGACTCAGGTCTTCAAGCACCTGATCATTTTGATAGTCTTCAGCCGGTATGCCTAACGCCGCGGCCTTGATACGCAGGTTAATGTCTTTCGACACCAGGATCACCGTCACATCCGGATGTTGATCCTGTAATGCCAGCACAGTTTCCAGAATATTATTGTCTGGTTTACTGCCCGGAAAACTTGATGGCAGATCATGCATCAACACTTGCGTTTGAAAAAACAGCCGGCCACTTTTAAATGATGCGTTGTTCGGTGTAGGTAATTCGAATCCTGCTTCGATGCCTTGCTCGGTGCGGTTACTCAGTAGCTCTTCCATAAAGCGGCTGGACTGACGGGCATTGCGTGCGACTTCGGAGGGGCCACGTTTGTTATTGTCGAGCTCTTCCAGAACAATCATGGGCAGAAAAATATCATGCTCATGAAAGCGGAATAAGGCTGAGGGGTCATGCATTAAAACATTGGTATCGAGTACAAAAAGACGTTTGCCAACAGCTCTGGTTTTGACCATTAGGTTACCCTATATAAATTACACATCATGAATACGAATCAGGGTACGAATCTATTTATTGCTCAAGTGCTTTAATATTTACAGGTCTTACTTAGGTTATCGGCCAGTTCAAGACATTTAGCAGGTGGCGCTGATTTTTAAATTCAAGCCACTCTGCGGCTACGCACATCTGCCCAATCGCGCAACTGGTCGCCCAGCAGATTCACCGCCAGCACCACCAGCATCAGCGCAATACCCGGCACCAGCACCATATGCGGCGCCACCAGCATGTAGCGCGTGCCATCGCGGATAATGCTGCCCCACGAGGCTTCAGGTGGCTGCACGCCCAAGCCCAAAAACGACAAGCCCGCCTCGGCAATCACCACACCCGCTACGGCGAAGCTGGCTTCTACAATCAACGGCGCCCATGTCAACGGCAAGACATGACGCCGAATGATAGCCGTGTGGCTCACGCCCAGCGATACGGCAGCGGTGACATGCAGACGTTGCTTGATCGACAACACCTGCGCACGCGCCAGCCGCGCAAACCCCACCCATCCCACGGTGCTTAACGCGATAATCACGTTATCTATACCCGGCCCCATCAGACCCGCCATGGCGATCGCCAGCAAAATACCGGGGAAGGCGAGAAAAATATCAATAATGCGCACGATGAGGTGATCCCAAACGCCACCGGCATAGGCGCTTATTGCGCCAATCACGGTGCCGATGAACGCGGAGATCACGACCACCCACAGCGCCACAAACAACGAGGTGCCGGCACCGGCTACCAGCCGATCCAGCAGGGGACGCCCCAGGTCATCATAACCCAGCCATGCGCTGCTGCCGGGTGGGGCAAGTATTCTCGAAAGCTCGATATGATCCGGCTGTAAATTCAGCCACGGCGCCATCACTACCATGCCCAGCCACAGCAACAAAATGCCTACTGGCAGCCACCGTTGCATCATTCTTTTTCCCGCAGACGCACGCGTGGATCAAGCCCAGCGTAGACCAAATCCGTGAGTGTGTTCACCGCCACATACGTGACGCTCACCAATAGTATACATGCTTGTACCACCGGATAGTCACGGCGGTGTATCGCCTCGATGGTCAACTGGCCAATGCCTGGCCATGAAAACACCATCTCAGTGATAATCGCTCCACCCAACAGCGCGCCCAATTGCAGCCCCAGCACGGTAATCACGGGCAATAACGCATTGCGCAATGCGTGACGCAGAATCACAGCCGTTCCTGACAAGCCCTTGGCACGCGCGGTGCGAATATAATCTTCATTGAGTGTTTCCAGCAACGTGGCGCGCATCATGCGTGACAAAATCGCCGCCAGCACGGCGCCTAATGTGAGCGCGGGCAACACCAGTGATGTCAGGCCGTCACGTCCACTCACGGGCAGCCACCCCAGCCACAATGAAAACACCAGGATCAGCAATGGGCCCAGCCAGAAATGCGGAATTGAAATACCCATTAACGACACCACGCGCGCGCTGTGATCCCACGCGGTGTCTTTGCGTACCGCCGACAACACGCCCAGGGGCAACGCAATCACAACCGCCACCACTAACGCCGCCAGCGCCAGCTCCAACGTAGCAGGCAAACGCTCCAGCATCAACTCAACGATCGGCCGTTGACTGTGCAGTGACGTGCCCAGATCAAAGTGCAACAAGCCATTAAAATAATGGTACAACTGCACGGGCAGTGGTTGATCCAGGCCCAAAGCATGACGCAACGCCGCGCGGTCTGCGGGTTGCGCAGACTCGCCCAGCATCACTTCCACCGGATCACCTGGCACCAAATGGATCAGCATGAATACCAGCGTCGATACGCCTATTACAACGAGCGCGGCGCTGAACAAGCGGGCAAAAATAAATCGCAACAAAACCTATACCTCACCATACCGCGCGGCATCACCCAACCAACGCTTGATCAAGGCTGGCACACGCTCCGGGTAATGCTCCAATAATATTATCGCTGCCTGCTCGATTTTGGGAATCAATGCCTGGTCGCGCACCAGATCAGCGATGTGCAATTGCAACATGCCGCTCTGCCGCGTGCCCAGCACTTCACCCGGCCCACGCAACGCCAGATCACGTCTTGCAATTTCAAAGCCATCGTTGGTTTCACGCATTGCGGCCAGACGCGTGCGGCCATCAGCCGACAGCGGGGCATGATACATCAACACACAACTGCTGCTCTGCGTGCCGCGCCCTACCCTGCCACGCAACTGGTGCAACTGCGCCATCCCCAGGCGTTCTGCGTTTTCAATAATCATCAAGCTGGCATTGGGCACGTCCACACCGACTTCAATCACCGTGGTGGCCACCAGCAAATCCAGCGCACCCGCTTTGAATGTTGCCATGATCTGCTGTTTCTCCTGCGACTTGAGCCGTCCGTGAATCAGCCCCACGCGCAGTTCCGGCAATGACTCAGCAAGACGCAGCGCCGTGTCAGTGGCGGCCTGGCATTGCAGCATCTCAGACTCTTCAATGAGCGTACACACCCAATACGCCTGACGCCCCGCACGACAGGCGTTGCGCACGCGCTCCACTACATCAGCTCGGCGCGTGTCGGCCACCACCACCGTTTCCACCGGCGTGCGCCCCGGCGGTAATTCATCAATCACGGAACTGTCCAGATCGGCATACGCGGTCATCGCCAGCGTACGCGGAATCGGTGTGGCCGTCATGATCAATTGATGTGGATAGCGTCCATCTTGATTACCTTTTTCGCGCAACGCCAAGCGCTGATGCACACCAAAGCGGTGCTGCTCATCCACTACGATCAAGCCCAGATTAGCAAACCTCACACCTTCCTGAAACAAGGCATGCGTGCCCACCACCACCGCTGCCTGGCCGGACGCAAGCCGCTCCACCACGGCTTGCCACGCCTTGCCGGTGAGTTTTCCCGACAGCCACGCCACCTCGATCCCCAGCGGCGCCAGCCACGCCGTGAAATTTTGCAGATGCTGCTCAGCCAATAGTTCAGTAGGCGCCATCACCACCGCCTGAAAGCCCGCCTCTAACGCGTGCAACACGGCACACGCCGCCACGACTGTTTTACCCGAACCGACATCGCCCTGCACCAGCCGCTGCATGGGATGATCACAACGCAGATCATGAATGATTTCACCGAGCACACGTTGCTGCGCGCCCGTGAGCGTAAACGACAGCGCATCGAGCAAACGTCGCATCAACACGCCCGGCACATGCAACTGCGGCGCGCGTTGCTGCTCAGTTTTATTACGCAACAAACGCAGGCTCAAATGATGCGCCAGCAATTCTTCAAACGCCAAACGCTGCTGCGCGGGATGCTGGCCCTCCAGCAGCATCCGTAGCGGCGCATCCGGCGGCGGGCGATGCACATAGGCCAGCGCTTCCGTTAATGATGGCAGGCGTAACTGTTCCAGAACTTGCGGCGGCAATGCTTCGCGCAATGCGCCATCACGCATCAAATCCAATGCCTGCTGCGTGAGGGCGCGTAACATATTTTGCTGCACGCCTTCGGTGGCCGGATACACCGGCGTTAAAAATTCATCTACTTCTGGGGCGTCTTGCACTATCCCATCTTTAATAGCCTCAGATTGTAGGTCGGGCTTTAGCCCGACATGTCGGGCTAAAGCCCGACCTACACCTAATGGATTGTTGGGAATAATGCGGTATTCAGGATGTACCATTTCCAGCATGCCCGGGCCAGAACGCACCTCGCCAAAACAACGCACCCGCGCACCGCGCACAAAAGCCGCCTGCTGTTGCGCCGAAAAATGAAAAAAGCGCAGCAACATTCCACCGCTGCCATCCGCCACACGCACCAGCAACATGCGCCGGCGCCCAAACTTGATTTCGCTTAACTGCACCTCAACAACAATCGACACTTCATCGCCCACCCGCAACGCACCGATAGACGCTACACGAGTACGATCCTGATAACGCAACGGCAAGTGAAATAACACATCCTGCACCGTGCGGATTCCAAGTTTGGTCAACAACTCAGCCACGCGCGGGCCAACCCGTTTCAACGTGGTGACAGGCAGAGAGTCCAGCGTGGTATTTTCAGCAGGAGGTGCGATAAAGTTTATACTCGCCAAAATAAGGTCCAGGGTTCAATCGCCGTTTTCAGGATGATCATTACATCCTGTCCAAAGGACTCAAGACACCTTTTCCGCCCCGATTGAGCACATGTGTATAAATCATCGTGGTAGCAACATCCTTATGTCCCAACAACTCCTGAATCGTGCGGATGTCATAGCCGGACTCCAGCAAGTGTGTCGCAAAAGAATGGCGTAATGTATGTGGCGTCGCCAGCTTGGTTAACCCGGCATCCCTTACCGCCTGCTTCATGGCGCGTTGCAACCCTTTCTCATCCACATGATGCCGGCGCGTCACGCCCGAGCGCGGATCAACCGACAGACTGCGCGCCGGAAACATATATTGCCAACCCCATGCACGCCCTGCATTCGGATATTTACGCGCCAGCGCATGAGGCAAATATGCCTCACCATAATCCGCCGCCAGATCTTCGTTATGCATCATCTTTACACGCTCAAGATGTTTGATCAACGGTGCAGCCAGGGACTTGGGCAACATGGTAACCCGATCCTTGAAACCCTTTCCATCCCGAACCGTAATCTGTTGCATTTCAAAATCGACATCCTTCACGCGCAACCGCACGCACTCCATCAACCGCATACCCGTGCCATACAACAGCCGCACCATCAACCCCGCCGTACCCGAAATGTGTCCAAGCACCAACTGGGTTTCACCCACGGTGAGCACCACCGGCAATCGCTCCGGTTGCTTGGCGCGCGTCAGGTCATCCAGCCAGGGCAATGGTCGTTCCAGCACCTCTTTGTACAAAAAAAGCACCGCCGCCAACGCCTGATTCTGCGTCGACGCCGCCACCTTTCCGTCCACCGCCAAATGGCTCAGAAACCGCTCAACGTCCGGCGCACCCAGCGTCAGAGGATGCCGCTTGCCATGGAACAAAATAAAACGCTTGACCCACCCCAGATAAACCTGCTCGGTACGTATACTATAGTGCTTGACCCGTATCCTATCGCGCACCTGATCCAGCAATCGGGGCTTGGGAATTGAGAGATCCTCCTGATTAGCATCTGACAAATGGTGTAAAACCTTTAATGAATTAGGCCGCATAAATAAATATACCTGAGGTAAGTCACTGGATCATATTGACAGAGTAATAATTATACACCAGACTGGCGTAAAGAAAGGCGCCGCTATTAGGGTGCCTAATTTATGTTGGGCGTCTTAGAAATCGCCTTCCATCAACTTCACTAAAGTAAGGAGCTTGTCACTATGAAAAGAATAATGCTCGCATTCGCTACACTGTTGTTGATGGTGGGCTGCGCAAATCAGAACAGCATTTATCGAACATTCGATATCTCAAAAGGCGAAAGCCCCATGGTTGACATTCGTCAACGTGCTGTACTTGTGGCGCCTAACAAGACGGTTACCGAGAAATTTGATAAAGACGGGAAGTTAACAGACAAAACCACTCTTGAAAAAGGCATGTTTGTATGCGCGGAACCTAGCCCAGATGCAATGGCGTCATTGGCGTACGAATTGGCAGCGAAAGGTGGTGTTCCGGAAAAGGCGAGCGGAGAGCTAGCATTTGCAATGCATGAC
>LNFF01000022.1 GCA_001464585.1 Gammaproteobacteria bacterium Ga0077554
ACCCAATCGCCATATTGTCCGTGTCTCCTAGCTTTTGCGGCGTGTGGTTTTTCAAAGTCGGCACTGTTGATACGGTCAGCATCAATCAGGCAACTGAACATATATCGAACAAGCAGCCCAACCTTGAATCGGATAATTTGTTCATCGCCACGGTTTTCTCCACGTACAATTTTTCCAATGGATTCTTTGATGCCGTTAATAATCTCTTCTGGACTGTTCACTAATTCATGAAAGCGAGCCTTAACTGTATCGTCCATTTTGTCCATAGCTTCCCGAAGATGAGTGCGATCATCTGATTTTCTAATTCTCCTGGTGAAGTTATCTGCCCCTAAGCTTTTAATGTCCGAAGACAAGCAATCAATCAAGCCTGAATGGTGGGATGCGATGCACAAGGCGAGTATCTGACCAACGACTTTTCCAAGCTCGCCGTGCTTAGCAAATTCTTGCCAAATTAGCTGCGCACCAGCCGTGGAATGATCTACCTTTCCTTTCTTGCTCTTCGCATCAACATAATCATCTTCGTCTTGGTCGATCAAACCAACGGCCGATTTCAGATATATTTGAAACTCATCACTGTACTTGCCCAAGTCGTGAAGTAAACCGACAAGCTCACCTTGCTTCCTCATGCCTATTTTGGCGGCGAGTGATTTAGCTATTGCGGCAACGCCCAACAGATGGTTTTCAAGGCTTTGTATATCTCCATCTGCCTTCCTTTGATGTGCAATGTAGGTCATCGCGTCGCTATCGTCCATTGGTTGATAGCATAGATGGGGTGCTCAATCCATTGACCAGACGTATCCTGCCGAACGTGGGCCAAAAATGGGTTTCCGGGGATTTTCATAAATCACTCAACTTAAGGCTGTAGCTTTATCTATTGTTCTTTTTACCATAGGCACAGGCTCAAAAGCTGAGCCTGTGCCTATCCCGCGAGAAATATTTTCATAAGTCGCGGCTATATCTCGACAATGCCCCACGTAACCGCTCAATAACCTCTTTCCGCAACCCTTCCGGCCCCATCACCTCCACCTCCGCCCCGTATTTCAAAATATCCATGATCAATTCCCGTGGATCGTTGTAGGGAATCTGTAATTCATAGCTGCCATCTGGTAGAAAGTCACCCTGTTGCTGGGGATGCCAGTGTTCGTCGGCCACCCAGCGGGCGCGTTCGGGGGTGAAGCGGAGTATGGCGGTTTGTGTGGCCTGGCCTGCGAAAATTCCATAGGCGCTGGTGAAGTGGGTGTCGTTTATGTCCTCGGCTACGTTACCCGTGGTGCGGGCGTTTTGAATGCGGTCAATGGAGAAGCTGCGCAGCGCGTGTCTTTCGTGGCACCAGGCGTCTACGTACCAGTTGTCGCGGTAGTGGATGAGCCGTTGCGGTGAGATTTCGCGTTCGGTGAGTTGGTTTTTTTCGCGTCCATGGTAACGAATATGCAATCGTTTGCGTTGCATCAGGGCGCCAGCAATGGTTTGGAAGGATTCGCCGGTGATACGCCGTGCGGTGCTGTAGAGGATGTGCACGCGGTTGGGGAGTTCGCCGCTACCCAGGTGTTCAGTTGCGAGGATTGTTTCGATGCGTTTACGTAATGGGGAAAGATGCGCCTCCAATAAGCCGGGCTGGGCTTGATTCAGTAATTGCTGAACGGCGAGCAGTGCGTAAAGTTCAGAGGCATTGAACCATAGCCCGGGAAGTTCATAAGGATGATCACCCTCTTGTGCGTAATGGTAGCCATTGGCCTCACGGCTGTATTGGATGGGTGCGCCAACAGAATCGCGCATGTCTTCAATAATGCGGTTTAAGGTAGCGCGGGAGCATTCGAGGCGTTGTTGCAAAAGCCGCCCAGACACCGGATAACGTGCGTTGTACAATTCTTTATGCAGGGCATAAATACGGTCGAAGCGATCCATGATATTTTCAGGCATCCACGCAAGTTTAAATTCCGACTTTTCACAAGTACATTATTTGTAGAAGTCTCGACTTGATCTGACACCTTGGGTCACAACACCCGAGGTTTTGCGCAATATGCCGGCCAGCTCTGCAAAAATCGGACTCTCGCGGTTCGCGGCATGCTGAAGCTGGTTGCCTAGCGTTTCTCTAGCCAACAGACCGCTTCAACCGGTCGCGTCAGAGAATAACAACTCAGCCAATGCAGAGACATGGCAACCCATACTGTTCGCTTAACACCCCCCCGTTCGCCCTGAGCCTGTCGAAGGGCTCTGGATGCGTGGCAGGTGGTGACAGGCTCACCACGAACGGTTAAACGAACGGTATTGCATGGCAACCTCTTATGTGGCATTTAATGCTACTATCGTAGCTATTGTCGCTACAAACATCAACCGTGATCCGCTTGTTGCCGGGGTTGAGATAAACCCTGTTCTCGACCCTCTTTTTTGCTCCCTACTGGAGGCAACACTTCTTATACTTCTTCCCGCTGCCGCACGGGCAAGGATCATTGCGGCCGATCTTGGGAATCTCCCGGATGTACGGCGCCCAAACATCATCTGCGCCAATCCAATCAGCTTCATCCAGTTCATCTTGCTTATTCACCATGGTTTCCGCACTCCAGCGTTGCCGACGGTGTTCGATAGCTTCGGGGTCGTAAAACTGCCAGGGGTTTTTGAAGCGTTCCCATTCGGGCTGTTCATTCATCTCCCTATAGATCTTTTGCACTTCATCCGCCGAAAAGTGCACACCCCAACCCGACTGCCGCACCGCCAGATCATCGAGCAAGGCGCGATTCCTGGCGCGCGGGAAATTCAGTAGCGTATTTCCGCAACACAGCCGTAGATCCCAGTCTTCCTGCTCGTCAGCGGCAATCCTGGCCAGCCAGTCGAGCGCATGTTCGAGTGCGGACTCGCTGCGGTGTTGTGCGGCAGCGATAACGGCATCCGTCGCGTTCGCCCGGATATACCAATCCAGGCTGCGGTCTTCGCACAGGTCACGCAATGAAGAAAAGACAGTTTCAGGTTTGTTCTGGAAGAATGCTGGCCAATACCCGGCAAGCCAATCCAGCAGATCATGATCATCCGCATGTGACATGCTCCGCATGAAGTCGATGAGCAACAGGCCTGCGCGCGCCGATGGAATCAAACCCAGGATCATGACAGCGTGCAACAAGCGCCACCACTCACCCAATGTGGCCTCATCATCCCAGTTGTCAGCGTCACTCAGCAAACCACGCAAGAGCTCCACCATTTCGTCGCCTCGCCTGGCACATTCATCAATGACGTTGCGCGGCACGCGATCTTCGTCGTGGATCATCAACTCCAGCAATGCCGCCGAACCCATCTGGGCAAGTTGTTCATCAGCGTAGGCTGGCGCCGGAGGAATGGGGGCTATTTCGCCGCTGCCCAATGCGGCGTTGACTGCATCGGGATCAAAGGCTTCGGGATCGAAGTCTTCGTCGATCCATTCGAGCAGTTCCGCGTACTTCGGGTTTGCGGGATCGCTTAACGCTTCGAGCAGATAATCATAGCCGGGAACGCCACCGCAATCTTCGGGTGGACAAGCGCGTTCGCCGGCGAGGCAGAGGGGATAACGCGCGCCGGGTTCGGCGCTGAATATCTTTTCGATTTGGATTTCATGCTCCCAACTGTCTCCGAAATCATAGTCGTAGATGAAGGTGTCGCCTTCGATAACAATTTTATCAAGACGAATATCGCGCCCGTCTATCGTGTCATCGGGGAAATGTGGATCAGGCTCGCCGTAGCAGAATCGGCCAACACGAAAGCCATACAAATGCGAATTACTCCAGCCCATCACTATTTGAAGGACATCATGGAGCTTCCCAAGATTGATATCACCCTTGACCTGGATTCGCCGCCAGATGGGCGGGTGGCTGTGCTGCAGCGTCACTTTTATTTGATAGATATTTTGGCTCATGTTCTCCTCTCCTCCACTTCTTGTGTAGTCTTGCAATCCATTACTCCCCACCGCTCTCCTCACCAAACAACTCTTTCTTAAAACCAAAATCGCGCATGTTTTTAATGTGCATCGGGTACAAGATGCCGTCCAGGTGATCACATTCGTGCTGCACTACGCGGGCGTGAAAGCCGTGGACTTCGCGTTGAAAGTGCGTGCCGTGCTGGTCAAAGCCGGAGTAACGTAAGTGGGTATAACGCGGCACCAGGCCGCGCATGCCGGGAACGCTCAGGCAACCTTCCCAGCCGTCTTCCATGATGTCAGTCAATGGCTCAAGCACCGGGTTAATCAGTATGGTGGTGGGCACCGGTTCCATGTCGGGATAACGCGGGTTTTTATCAATGCCGAAAATCACTACACGTTTGCTGATGCCAATTTGTGGCGCGGCCAAGCCTGCCCCGTTTAAGGCGGCCATGGTGTCAAACATGTCGTCAATCAGTGCCCGCAGTGCGGAGCCGTGAAAGTCGGTGATAGGTTCAGAGACGCGCCACAACAGGGGGGCGCCCATGCGTAATACTTCGTGTATTGCCATAATGGTTCTTTAACGTAAATTTGGGAGCATGTTTAATCGCAAAGATTTCTCGCTACGCTCGAAATGACAATTCATCTTTTCTCAAACGCCTGAAACAAGAAAGGCAGGGTTGCCCCCGCCTTTCTGTTTACTGACTTGTTGCTACACCCGCGTTATTTTACGCGCGGATCAAGTGAGCCTTTGACGTAACGCTTGACCATGTCTTCCAGGTTGATCGGTTTGATCTTGGACGCATTGCCTGCGGTGCCAAAAGCTTCATAACGGATTTTACAGATTTCCTGCATGGCCTTGGTGGACGCCTTGAAGAATTTGCGTGGGTCAAATTCCTTGGGGTTGTCGCCCATGGCTTTGCGCATGGCGCCGGTGGCGGACAGGCGCAGGTCGGTGTCGATGTTAACTTTGCGCACGCCGTGCTTGATGCCTTCCTGAATTTCTGACAGTGGCACGCCGTAGGTTTCGCCGATATCACCGCCGTATTGATGAATGATCTTCAGCCATTCCTGGGGTACGGATGATGAGCCGTGCATGACCAGGTGGGTGTCGGGGATGCGTGCATGGATTTCCTTGATGCGGCCGATGGCCAGGATGTCGCCAGTGGGCGGACGGGTAAACTTGTACGCGCCGTGGCTGGTGCCAATGGCGATAGCCAGCGCGTCTACCTTGGTCGCCTTAACAAACTGTGCGGCTTCCTCGGGGTCGGTGAGCAGCATGGAATGATCCATTTTGCCTTCGGCGCCGCTACCATCTTCTTCGCCAGCCATGCCGGTTTCCAGAGAACCCAGGCAACCCAGTTCGCCTTCTACGGAAACACCGCAGGCATGTGCAATTTCAGCAACCCGGCGCGTGATGTCGGCATTGTATTCATACGATGCCGGGGTCTTGGCATCTTCTTTCAGGGAACCGTCCATCATCACGGAAGTGAAGCCGCTCTGAATTGAACGCAGGCACACTGCGGCAGACGCACCGTGATCCTGATGCACAACAATCGGGATATTGGGATACATCTCAACCGCTGCCAGCATCAGGTGACGCAGGAAGGGTTCGCCAGCATAAGAGCGGGCGCCCGCAGAGGCTTGCAGAATCACCGGGCTGTCGGTTTCAGCGGCCGCCTGCATGATGGACTGCACCTGCTCCAGGTTGTTAACGTTAAACGCAGGTACACCATAACCATACTCAGCAGCATGATCCAAAAGTTGGCGCAGGGATATTAAAGCCATGATAATCTCCTCTTACAGTTTCTATTAAAGTTAAAAGTCTAAAAAAATCGGTAGTGCAAATTTGATGCACTCGTAAAAAGTCAAAAAAGTCTGTCATTTCGACCAGCGGGAGAAATCCTGAAAGATCCCTCACTACGTTCGGGATGACAGCTATTTTTTACGTTCGAGACATGGATTAATTCTGTGGAGTCACCATATCACCCACACGCACAATCTTCATGGCGTTGGTGCCGCCATGCACGCCCATCAAATCACCTTTGGTGATGATAACCAGATCGCCATCACGCACCGCACCGCGCCGCACCAGCTCATCTACGGCTTCCATATTCACTTGCGCATGGTCGGTGGTTTTCACGTCAAAATTAATCGGGTACACACCACGGTACAGCGTCACCTTTCTGCGTGTTTCCACTTGCGGGGTGAGCGCATAAATGGGAATGCCTGAACTGATGCGCGACATCCACAAGGGCGTTGAGCCAGACTCGGTAAGCGCCGCAATGGCTGTCACACCCAGGTGATTTGCGGTGTACATGCACGCCATGGCAATCGCCTCGTCAATGCGCCCAAAGTGCGTATTCAAGCGGTGATCCGACGTCATCGCTGAGGGTTGCTTTTCAGCTTCCAGGCAAATACGCCCCATGGCCGCCACCGCTTTGGCCGGGTATTTACCGCTGGCGCTTTCTGCCGACAGCATCACCGCATCCGTACCGTCCAGCACGGCGTTGGCAACGTCAAACACTTCCGCACGCGTTGGGATAGGATTTTCAATCATCGACTCCATCATTTGCGTGGCGGTAATCACCACGCGGTTCATGGAACGCGCCAGCTTGATAATGCGCTTTTGCACGGCCGGCAATTCGGCATCGCCAATTTCTACGCCCAGATCACCGCGCGCCACCATCACGGCATCTGACGCCGCGATAATTTCTTCGAGATTCTCAATCGCTTCGGCGCGTTCGATTTTCGCAACGATGTCGCCGTGCCCGCCCGCCTCGCGCAACAGCGTGCGTGCGTAGTGAATGTCTGCGGCGCTGCGCGGAAAAGACACCGCCAGATAATCCGCCTGCATTTCTGCGGCAAGCACAATATCGGCACGGTCTTTATCGGTAATCGCAGCGGCTGACAAGCCTCCACCCTGACGATTGATGCCCTTGTTATTGGAAAGCGCACCGCCCACGGTGACCTGGCAGATAATCTGCTCATCGGCCACCTCTTCTACCCACAATACAATACGACCATCATCCAGCAGCAACACGTCGCCACGGCTGACATCGTTGGGCAGGTTTTTGTAAGTGATGCCGACGCGCTCTGCGGTGCCATCAAGCACTCCACAACGCGCATCCAGAATAAATTTCGCGCCTTCCTGCAGGATGACCTTGCCTTCACGGAAACGGTCAATGCGAATTTTCGGCCCCTGCAGGTCGGCTAACACACCGACCTGACGGCCATAGGCGACAGCGCGATTACGCACCGCCTCGGCACGCCTTCTATGATCTTGCGCGGCGCCATGAGAAAGGTTGAGCCGCACAACATCCACACCTGCTTCAATAATACCATCCAGCACCAGGGGATCGTCAGTGGCAGGTCCCACGGTTGCAACTATTTTGGTTCTTCTTAGCATTTTTCCATTTCAGTTTTTTATAAATATTGGAGGAACAGCAGAACCGAATTATTTTTTGGCGCGCTCTTCCAGAATCGCCACCGCCGGGAGTTTCTTGCCTTCAAGAAATTCCAGAAAAGCCCCGCCGCCCGTAGAGATATAAGAAATCCTGTCGGCGATATTGTATTTGGCGATAGCCGCCAGTGTATCACCTCCACCCGCAATCGAAAACGCCGGACTTTCGGCGATCGCCATGGCCAGCCTGCGGGTTCCTTCGCCAAACTGGTCAAATTCGAACACACCCACCGGGCCGTTCCAGACAATCGTACCGGCTTTTTTCAGAATTTCGGCAAAGGCTTCAGAAGTCTGCGGGCCAATATCAAAAATCATGTCGCCACTGCTTACGGCATCCACCTTCTTCAGGGTGGCCTTGGCGGTTTCGGAGAATTCACTGCCCACCACCACATCGGTCGGCACCGGAATGGCCGAGTTACGCTTCTTGGCCTGTTCGGTCAAACGCTTGGCTTCGGGGATCAAATCCTTTTCGCTCAATGATTTGCCCACACTATGCCCAGCCGCTTCGATGAAAGTATTGGCAATGCCGCCACCGACAATTAACTGATCAACCACTTTGGACAAGGATTCCAGCACAGTGAGTTTGGTAGATACCTTGGAGCCACCCACAATCGCCACCAGCGGACGTTTGGGGTTGAGCAACGCTTTGCCCAAAGCTTCCAGCTCCGTCGCCAGCAGTGGACCAGCGCAGGCTACAGGAGCGTATTTGGCTACGCCGTGGGTAGAGGCTTCGGCGCGGTGCGCCGTGCCAAACGCGTCCATCACGAACACATCGCACAGCGCAGCGTATTGTTTGGCAAGCTCATCGCTGTTTTTCTTTTCGCCTTTGTTAAAGCGCACGTTTTCAAAGACCACCACTTCACCCGGCGCAACATTCACGCCGTTCAGGTAATCTTTTACCAGACGCACCGGCTTGCCGAGCAGTTTTGAAATATGATCCGCCACGGGCTGCATGGAATTTTCTTCGCTGTAAATTCCTTCTTCAGGACGGCCCAGGTGGGACATTACCATCACCTTGGCGCCAGCCTTCATGGCACGTTCAATGGTTGGCAGTGAAGCGCGAATGCGTGTGTCATCCGCAATTTTGCCGTTTTTCAAGGGCACATTCAGGTCTTCGCGGATCAACACCCGCTTGCCAGCAAGATCAAGATCAGTCATTTTAATAACAGACATGGTTTTTCCTTTTAAAGGTCATAAAAGCCTGTCATTTCGACCAGCGGGAGAAATCCTTGTCTCAAGTCTCGAGTCTCGAACGAAGTGAGAGAACTTGAGAGAACTTTGAGAGATCTTCCAGGATTTCTCCCGCTGGTCGAAATGACATTAATATCCGCCAAAAATTACTTTGATACCTTCATCAAGGCAACGGTGGTGTCCAGCATGCGATTGGAGAAGCCCCACTCGTTGTCATACCAGGCCAGTACTTTAACCAGCGTGCCATCAATCACCTTGGTGAGTGTGGCATCGAAGGTTGAAGACGCCGGGTCGTGATTAAAATCCACAGATACCAGTGGCTTGTCATTGTAGTTAAGAATGCCCTTCAACTCACCCTGAGACGCATCCCGCAGAATCGCGTTGATTTCATCCACAGAGGTCTTGCGCGCGGCAGTGAACGTCAGATCAACCAGCGACACGTTGATAGTCGGTACGCGCACTGCAAATCCGTCCAGCTTGCCTTGCAGTTCCGGCATGACCAGACCCACGGCAGCGGCCGCGCCAGTCTTGGTGGGAATCTGTGACTGCGTCGCAGAACGCGCACGGCGCAAATCGCTGTGATATACGTCGGTGAGCACCTGGTCATTGGTGTAAGAATGAATAGTGGTCATCAAGCCATTCACAATACCGATCTTGTCGCACAGCGGCTTGACCAGCGGTGCCAGACAGTTGGTGGTGCAGGAAGCATTGGAGATCACGGTGTCGGTAGCTTTCAAAACCTTGTGGTTCACGCCATAAACAATGGTGGCGTCCACATCGTTACCGCCGGGCGCGGAAATGATGACCTTTTTGGCGCCTGCGGCAAGATGTGCAGAGGCCTTGGCCTTGCTGGTGAAAATGCCGGTACACTCATGCACCACGTCTACACCCAGCTCGCCCCAAGGCAGCTTGGACGGATCACGCTCGGCGAACACGCGAATCTTGTCACCGTTCACGACCATGTAATTGCCGTCCACTTCTACAGTGCCTGGAAACTTGCCATGCACGGTGTCATAGCGCGTTAAATACGCGTTGGTTTCGGCATTGCCCAAATCATTCACGGCAACGATCTGGATTTCCTTGTTACGCCCTGCTTCATACAGCGCGCGCAACACATTACGTCCAATACGGCCGTAACCATTAATTGCAACCTTGATAGCCATACTCTAATTACCTCCCAAAGATTAACGAAAAAACTTTTTTGAATCTTCCGAAGATGCGCTCACCATGAATCAGGAAGGCATCAATTCAGAGATTCTTTGTTGAAAATTACAAGCCACTGGGTCTTTCCATGTCATTCCGAGCACAGCGAGTAATCCTTGTCTCGAGTCTCGAACGAATGTGAGAGATCTTTGGGGGATCTTGCAAGATCCCTCACTTCGTTCGGGATGACAGGGCGATGACACACACGTTTTTAACACAAAAAAATTACAGCACACCCTCGATAGTTTTAACCACGTTTTCGACGGTGAATCCAAAGTGTTTAAACAGGTCAGGCGCGGGGGCGGATTCGCCAAAGGTGTTGATACCTACCACGGCGCCTTCCAGCCCCACGTATTTTCTCCAGCCATCGGTAACGCCGGCTTCCACTGCAACGCGCTTGATACCTTTGGGCAACACGCTGTCTTTGTAGGCCTGACTTTGGCGGTCAAATACATTAGTGGATGGCATGGAGACCACCCGCGCAGCAACGCCTTTTTCGGCCAGTGCTTTTTGTGCGTCCATGGCTAATCCAACTTCTGAACCGGTGGCGATGACCACCACGGCAGGCTTGCCACCCGCCGCTTCTGATAACACATAACCGCCTTTGCTGATGTTGGCGATTTGCGCTGCATCACGCTTCTGGAATGGCAGGTTTTGACGGCTGAAAATCAGGGTAGTGGGGCCGTCTTTGCGTTCAATGGCGCGCGCCCAGCTCACAGCGGATTCCACCGTATCGCACGGACGCCATACATCCATATTGGGAATCAAGCGTAACGTCGCGGTTTGTTCAACCGCCTGGTGGGTGGGGCCATCTTCGCCCAGGCCAATCGAGTCGTGGGTGAAGACAAACAGGGTGCGGATTTTCATTAACGCGGCCATGCGCAAGGCATTGCGCGCATACTCAGAGAACATGAGGAAGGTGGCGCCATAAGGAATCACGCCACCGTGCAACGCCATGCCGTTCATCATCGCTGACATGCCGAATTCACGCACGCCGTAATAAATATAGTTGCCGCCATGTTCACGGGAAACGCCGCGTGAACCTGACCATAACGTCAGGTTGGAACTGGCCAGATCGGCCGAACCGCCCAACAATTCCGGCAACGCCGGAGCCAAACCTTCGATGCTGTTTTGTGAGGCTTTGCGTGTGGCGATGGTTTCACCTTTTTCGTTAACCTTGGCAACGAAGGTGGTAACGTGATCATTCCAGTTGGCAGGTAACTCACCCTTCGTACGGCGCGTGAACTCTGCCGCTTCTTTCGGATAGGCCTTGGCGTAATCAGCGAATTTGATATTCCACAGTTTTTCCGTACCCTCGCCTTTGACGCGAGCATCCCACCCCACATACACATCCTGCGGGATTTCAAACGGTGCATGGTTCCAGCCAATGTTGGCACGGGTCGCCGCAATTTCGGCGTCACCTAATGCGGCGCCGTGGCAATCATGGCTACCCGCTTTATTGGGCGCACCCATGCCGATGATGGTCTTGCAGCAAATCATGGTCGGCTTGTCAGTTACCGCCTTGCCTTTCTCAATGGCGGCATTGACGGCGGCGATATCATGACCATCAACATTCGGGATGACATGCCAACCGTAGGCTTCGAAACGTTTCGGTGTGTCATCGGTAAACCAGCCTTCAACATGACCATCAATCGAGATACCGTTATCATCATAAAACGCAATCAACTTGCCCAAGCCCAGCGTGCCAGCCAGCGAACAGGCTTCATGGGAAATACCTTCCATCAAGCAGCCGTCGCCCAAAAATACATAGGTGTGGTGATTGACAATTTCATGCCCAGGCTTGTTGAATTCAGCGGCCAGCACTTTTTCAGCAATCGCCATGCCCACCGCATTGGTGAGCCCCTGCCCCAGCGGACCAGTGGTGGTTTCGATGCCCGGCGCATAGCCATATTCGGGGTGGCCTGGGGTTTTGGAATGCAACTGGCGGAAACGCTTCAGCTCGTCCATCGGCAGGTCATAGCCGGTGAGGTGCAATAATGCGTATAACAGCATCGAGCCATGCCCGTTGGATAGCACGAAACGGTCACGGTCGGCCCACTTGGGATTGGCCGGATTGTGCCGCAGGTGATGATTCCACAAAACTTCCGCAATTTCTGCCATGCCCATCGGCGCGCCAGGGTGGCCGGAGTTGGCTTTTTGTACAGCGTCCATCGCCAGGGCGCGAATGGCATTGGCTAAATCTTTACGGGAAGCGGGCATGCAGGTTTCCTCTGAATAAATTTTTAAAGTAACGGCTCGGCAAACAACGTCAAAGTCTGTTATTTTCCCTTACCTTGGGCAATTGGGCAATAGCAGAATAGCCAGTTAAGTGGCTTTGGGAGCAAAATCATCGGGATTTAGCTACTTAACTTACGGTTAAGACTCATTTTTCCATTTAATGGAACAACCCATGCTGGGAATCTGGTCACGTGGCCCCTGTCCGGTAAGGGCAATCTGCTTCATCGCCTCAAACAGGTCACGCTGGACATCGGGGGCGGCTTCCTTGCGGCTGGCGTCGAGTCGGCCCCGGTATTGCAGCTTCAAGTCGGCGTTATAGCCAAAAAAATCCGGGGTGCATACGGCGCCATAGGCTTTGGCGATTTCCTGGGCTTCATCCAGCAGGTAAGGAAACGTAAAATCAAGCTCACGCGCCAATTTCTGCATGTTTTCAAAAGAATCTTCAGGATAATCAGCTATATCATTAGACATGATCGCCACGCTATTGATACCCAGCGGCAGCAGTTCGCGGGTATCACGCACAATGCGGTCAATCACTGCTTTCACATAAGGACAGTGGTTGCAGATAAACATCACCAGCAGGCCGCGCTCACCCGCACACTGCGTCAGCGTCCAACGCTTGCCGTCCACACCGGGCAGATCAAAGTTCACAGCGGGCGCGCCAAATTCACATACGGGGGTTTCAAGACGTACCATATCTCACTCCTAATCACAGGGCATCAATAAATAAAAATTTGGAATAGTCAACACTTCGCGTTAAACTACGCGAATATTTTAACTCTAACCATTTTACCGTTATTCTGGAAGGAACGCTCGCGCATGTCGAATAATAATTACCTGTTCACCTCTGAATCCGTCTCTGAAGGCCACCCGGACAAGGTTGCCGATCAAGTATCGGATGCGATTCTGGATGCGATTCTGGCACAAGACACCAAGGCACGCGTGGCTTGCGAAACCCTGGTAAAAACGGGTATGGTCATCATCGCGGGTGAGATCACCACCTCCGCCTGGGTGGACATGGAAAATGTCGTTCGCCAGACTGTCAGGAACATCGGTTATGACAATCCGGCGATGGGCTTTGACTGGGAATCGTGCGCGGTACTTACCGCCATCGGCAAGCAGTCGCAGGACATCGCGCAGGGCGTAGATGAGTCGGCAGATCATGAGCAAGGCGCGGGCGACCAGGGTTTGATGTTTGGCTATGCCAGCAACGAAACCGATGTGCTGATGCCCGCCCCCATTACCTACGCGCACCGTCTGGTGCAGCGCCAGGCACACATGCGCAAGTGCGGCACCTTGCCCTGGTTGCGCCCCGACGCCAAGAGCCAGGTCACGTTCCGTTATGAGAACAACAAGCCGGTTGCGATAGATGCTGTCGTGCTGTCCACCCAGCATTCGCCAGACATCAAGCACGCCGATTTACAGGAAGCAGTGCTGGAAGAAATCATCAAGCCCGTGTTACCTGCCGAATGGCTGAACAAGCACACCCGCTACTTCATTAATCCCACCGGACGTTTCGTCATCGGCGGCCCCGTGGGCGATTGCGGCCTGACCGGACGCAAGATTATTGTCGACACCTACGGCGGTATGGCGCGTCACGGTGGCGGCGCGTTTTCCGGCAAAGACCCCAGCAAAGTGGATCGTTCCGCTGCGTATGCAGGTCGCTATGTGGCGAAGAATATTGTTGCGGCAGGCCTGGCGGATCGTTGCGAAATTCAGATTTCTTACGCGATTGGCGTGGCCGAACCGACTTCCATCACTATCGACACTTTTGGCACCGGTAAAATCTCCAACCAGGCCATCACCAAACTGGTACGCGAACACTTTGACCTGCGCCCCAAAGGCCTGATCAAAATGCTCAACCTGCTGCGCCCCATTTACACCCAGACCGCCGCCTATGGCCACTTTGGCCGCACCGAAGCTGATCTGACGTGGGAGCGCACGGATAAGGCTGATACCTTGCGCAAGGCAGCAGGAGTATAAGGGTTTAAAAGTTTAGGAGTCGCCGTCTTTCATAAAGACGACGACCGTCCCGTTCGAGGAGCGTTGCGACAGGCCGCCTATTCACTTGGGGACTTGCCAGGCTCGAAGGGGATAGCACTTATGCAACGGCGCTCTGTTACAGGTACATCCATACATTCGCGATGGGCGTGCCTTTACCTTTAAGGAGCTATGCTATGAACGCTGTAGTCAACACCGCTTTTACTGATTACAAGGTCGCTGACCTTTCCCTGGCCGCGTGGGGCCGCAAAGAAATCCAGATTGCCGAAACTGAAATGCCGGGCCTGATGGCGTTGCGTGAAGAGTTTGGCGCGCAACAACCCCTCAAGGCCGCGCGCATTACCGGCAGCCTGCACATGACCATTCAAACCGCCGTGCTGATCGAAACCCTCACCGCGCTCGGCGCACAAGTACGCTGGGCTTCGTGCAACATCTACTCCACCCAGGATCACGCGGCTGCTGCAATTGCTGCGGCGGGTATTCCGGTGTTCGCCTGGAAGGGTGAGACGCTGGACGATTACTGGTGGTGTACCGAACAGATTCTCAACTGGCCAGATGGCAAAGGCCCGAATATGCTGCTCGATGACGGCGGCGATGCCACATTGCTGGTACACAAGGGCGTAGAGTTTGAAGCCAAGGGCGCCGTGCCCACTGCCGAAGTCAATGCCAACGAAGAATGGAAAGTAATTCTGGGCACGCTGAAGCGCAGCCTGGCCGCCAACCCCAATCGCTGGACCAAGATCGCCGCCGACATTCGCGGCGTTACTGAAGAAACCACCACCGGCGTACACCGTTTGTATCAGATGCAGGAACGCGGCGAACTGCTGTTCCCGGCCATGAACGTCAACGACTCCGTCACCAAATCCAAATTCGACAACCTCTACGGCTGCCGCGAATCATTGCTGGATGGCATCAAGCGCGCCACCGATGTGATGATCGCCGGTAAAATCTGCGTAGTGTTGGGCTATGGTGATGTGGGCAAGGGTTGCGCGCAAGCTTTTCGCGGCATGGGCGCAACCGTGTGGGTCACAGAAATTGATCCGATCTGCGCATTGCAAGCCGCAATGGAAGGCTACCGCGTCGTCACCATGGATGACGCTGCCGCGCAAGGCGACATTTTCGTTACCGCCACCGGTAATGTACACGTTATCAACCACGCGCACATGAAGGCCATGAAAAACCAGGCCATCGTCTGCAACATCGGCCACTTCGATTCTGAAATCGAAATGTCATCACTGGAAAAATACACCTGGGACGAAATCAAGCCGCAAGTGGATCATGTGATTTTCCCTGACGGCAAAAAAATCATCATTCTCGCCAAGGGGCGGTTGGTGAACCTGGGCTGCGGCACCGGCCACCCGAGCTTCGTCATGTCCGCCTCGTTCAGCAACCAGACCATTGCACAGATCGAACTGTTCAATCATGCAGAAAAGTACGAGAAAAAAGTCTACGTACTGCCCAAGCATCTTGATGAAAAGGTCGCGCGCCTGCACTTGAAGAAAGTCGGCGCGAAGCTCACGCAACTGACGAAGGAGCAGGCTGACTATATCGGCGTACCCTCGGACGGGCCTTACAAGCCTAACCATTACCGGTATTAACAATATGTTGTGTTGCTACGCAACGCTTGGTGGGTTACACAAGTAACCCACCCTACATTACTGAATTTTGTCATTTCGAACGCAGGGAGAAATCCTGGAAGGTTTCTTACATTTGTTCGAGACAAGGATTTCTCCCTGCGGTCGAAATGACATACATCAGAGATTCATACCCTGTGGTGAGACATTAAATGCAATCTCAGAAAAAACACCCACGCACCTTCAGCTTCGAGTTTTTTCCGCCCAAGACCGCTGAAGGCGCGGTTAAACTGCGCAGCGTGCGTGACACGCTGGCAAAACTCAAACCATTATATTTTTCCGTGACGTTTGGCGCAGGCGGCAGCACCCGCGACCACACTTACGACACTGTGGTTGAAATCCAACGCGACACCGGCGTTGACGCCGCACCGCATTTGTCTTGCGTTGCCTCCACGCGCGAAGAATTGCGCTCGTTGTTACACGCCTATAAAGCGCGGGGCATCCACCGCATTGTCGCATTGCGCGGCGATGCGCCGTCCGGTACTTATGCCCCCGGCGAATTCCGTTATGCCGACGAACTGGTGGCCTTCATCCGCACCGAAACTGGCAACCATTTCCATATTGAAGTCGCGGCTTACCCTGAGTTTCATCCCCAGGCGCCTTCGGCGCGCGCTGATCTGCTCAACTTTAAACGCAAAGTCGAGGCTGGCGCCAACAGCGCCCTCACCCAATATTTTTACAATGCCGACGCCTACTTCCACTTCATCGAAAGCTGTGAAAAATTGGGGCTGGACTTACCCATCGTCCCCGGCATCATGCCCATCACCAATTACACCCAACTGGCGCGGTTTTCCGACATGTGTGGCGCTGAGCTACCCCGCTGGCTGCGCAAACGCCTGGAAGACTTTGGTGACGACCTGGAATCGCTGCGTGCCTTTGGGTTAGACGTAACCAGCGAACTGTGCGAAACCTTGCTGGATGGCGGCGCGCCGGGATTGCATTTCTACACCATGAATCAAGCGGGATCCACCTTAGCAGTTTGGAATAATTTAAAAATAAACATATAACTCAATCTTTTGCGGAATGAAATAGTTGAAGCGGAAACTCACATATGAACGATAGGGCAAGATCTTTTCCAGATCGAAAGATCAAGTAATTATCCGGCCGCGCAATGTGTGCGGGTGTTCTTGAAAAATCAGGCTACTTGAAGTGCTGGCTTGATAGCAAGGGTTATTCAGGATGCCGCGTTAACAAACCACCACCGCTGCCCGGCTGAAAAAACTGCATCAAGGGATGGGAATAATTCAGGGCGCCGCCATCATTAATCCCGCCCTTTAATAACTCCAGGGCTTGCACTGCCTCGGTGGGCACCGGCAAAGAGTGGCGCATTTTCCACTTGGCGATACCAGCGAAATCAAACCTGGCATAGAATGTTGGACGCCCTATCACCATGATGGCGCGCTCTCCCGCCCGGGACGCTTTGCTAATCGCCGCACGCACCAGCGCTGAACCAATACCCCGGTGCGATTGCGAAGGCACCACCGCCATCGGCGCCAATGCCAACACCGCCACATCATTTTCGGCATACTGTAAATGGATACGAGACAGCAGGATATGCCCTACTACGCGGCCATCAATATCTGCCACTAATGATAAATCCGGAATAAAATTTCTGGATTGCCGCAGCGCGGTGACTAACTTTGCTTCGGCTTCGCCTTCAAACGCGCTGATGTTTACAACATTAATTGCAGCAGCATCGGCGACGGTTTCCTGCCGGATAATGATGTCTGTCATTGCCATGCGTGTGATCCTTTTATAATCGGGTGAACCGTGACGTCATCGGCGGCCTGCAGACTTTAATTTCAGGGGTACCCTCTCCCGCATGGGAGAGGGTGAAGTCAGCAAAACTTAGCTATGTTGTTGTGCGCGCAATGCGGCAATCCGCTCTTCCAGAGGCGGGTGGGTCATAAACAAGCGTTTTAAGCCATGTCCAATAGTGCCTGAGATGCCAAAGGCGGCCATTTGATCGGGTAAATGCGGCTGGTTTACACCCTGCTTCAAACGCTCCAGTGCCGCGATCATTTTCCCCCGGCCGGCCAGGCTCGCGCCACCTGCGTCGGCACGAAACTCGCGGTAACGGCTGAACCACATCACAATCATGCTCGCCAGCACACCCAGCACCAGTTCGGCAATAATCGCCGTCACCCAGAAAGCAGGGCCATGACCGCGCTCTGTCTTGAATACCAAGCGATCAACCAAATGGCCGATCACGCGTGACAACACGATGACAAAAGTGTTCACCACACCCTGCACCAAAGCCAGGGTAATCATGTCACCGTTCGCCACATGACTTACTTCATGCGCCAACACCGCCTCAGCTTCGTCCTGGTTCATGGCACTTAACAGCCCGGTGCTGACTGCCACCAGGGCATTATTGCGGCGCATACCGGTGGCGAAGGCATTCACATCGGGCGAGTCAAAAATAGCGACTTCGGGCATGCCAATCCCGGCCTTTTCTGCCTGCCGACGCACGGTTTCCACCAGCCATTTTTCGGTGGCATTGGCGGGCTGTTCAATTACCCGCGCACCCGTCATGCGCTTGGCGGTCCATTTGGAAATCGCCAGCGAAATAAACGAACCGCTCATGCCTATGATAGCCGCATAAATCAGCAGCGAGTTCATGTTCAGATCAACGCCTTGCTGGTCAAGAATGCCTTCAATGCCCAGCAGGCGCATGGAAACACTCAAAACCGCCAGTACCGCAATATTGGTCGCCAAAAATAACAAAATGCGCTTCATTCACAACTCCACAGGTTAAACACACAACGGGTTAGATGGGGTTGAGCGGGACAAGTTCAAGTCCACCTGACCGTGAATAGACAACGGTTATTTTGCCATGTTTTCACCCTATAAACCATCACCATCAATTTTTATAACCATGATTTAATAATGGGTATTGGGTATAGCATTTGAAAGGCTGTAACCGATCTGTAACGCCCCTTCCGATACTGTGTGTTCATCGAGGAAATGCCTCGATCATGACATGGAGCAGTTTCAGTGCCCTGCCATTACCAGTCTGCCATTACCCAGTCTGATGGCTCAGGCAAACCTGCTCGATGAAGCCTCATCAACTTCATATCTACTTTTTTATAAGGAGTACACCAATGAATGACGAGATAAAAAAGGCTGTCCAGAAGTCCCACACGGCGTTACAAGAGGCACATCCGAAAGAGCGTGCGGCATTCAAGCCGCTGCTGCTCTCCAACCCGAATTACTTCGGTAATCTTGCGGAAAGCACCTTCACGCCGATCCTGCCAATCTGTTGCAACACCCATTATGAGTCGCTGGGCTGCGTGGGTTATCAGCCGCAGCAGGAATATCTCGAAGCCGTGGTCTATATCTACCAACCGTCGGGGTACGGTAGCGATATCTGCGGTTTGGGTAGTACGGAATATGTGCGCTTTTATCTTTCCTTCGACAATGGCGCAACCTGGGACGATCAGGGTATGACCAGCTTCCAGGCCCATAACCTTCCGGAAGGGACGGACGGCGGCAAGCGGCTGGAATATGCGGTTTCGTTGCCGGTCGATCCCAAGCGCAAGCTGTGTTTCCTCAACCACCTGATCCTGGTGCGCGCGATCCTGTCCTGGAATAATCCACCGCCACCGAACCAGCCCAACTGGAAGCCGGTGTGGGGGAACGTGCGTCAGGAAACGATTCAGGTCGAGCCGCGCCGCTGGTTCCTCGGTGCCACGGATTTCGCAGCGGCGAAGGTCAAGCTGCCACCCAACATCGCGGAGATATTGGACCTCGAAACGCCCATTCCCACCAAGATGAAGAGTCTTGGCGCGGTGGAACTGTCAGCGTTGTATAAAGACAAGGGTGTGCCAGTACACCGCTTCGCCTTCAAGGAACTTTCGGCATTCACCAGCGGGCAGACCACGCTGAGCGCCGAAGCGTTCACAAAATTCCTGCCGGGAATCCAGATCAACCCTGATATCAATGATCTCTTGTTTCCCAAGACGGATGGCGACACCAGTTTCGAAGAACTCAAGTGCATCGGACTCGACCCGAATACACCAGATACGTTGGTGGGTGTGCTCCAGGTCAAGAAGTCTTCGGGCTTTTCCGGTGGCCCCTGCACCGACGGCAGCCGCGAGTATGTGACCTTCTGGGCGGACTTCGACGGCAATGGCAGCCTGGAAACATGTCTGGGCACGGCGAGCGTGCGTGTTTATGACCTTGCCAACATCCCCCCCGAGGGCGTGTACTACGCGGTGCGCCTGCCGGTCGATCTCAGCCAGTATCGCCAACACTGCAAGAAGGGCCCGCGCGTTGTGCGCATCCGCGCCATCCTGTCGTGGAATGTCGCCGTGGCCTGCGCCAATCCCAACCAGGTGCCGACGTGGGGAAATCGCGAGGAGACGCTGATTAATATCGCGCCGTCTGCTCAAACGCCAGCGGGCAAGATCGCCATCCTTGGCGGTATCCCGGTCGGGCATATCCATAATGTTACGGGTTTGACTACGGCTACTGCGGTATTCGCCACCAATAACCTGCCACCCGATTCGCTCGGCAGGCCTTGCCCGTTTGCTGCTCGCATCACGGTGCAGGGGTTGCCGATCGTGGGTTACAGCTATATTGTCGAGGCAAGCCAGGACGGCTCACTATGGACGCCGGTCTTGACCGACCTGATAGTGACAGATCAGTTCGGGAACACCAGCCCGCACAAGGCTAACGCCGTCACCAAGCGTTTCGATTACCTTCCCTTCACCCAGAATGCAGGCATCGTGCTCGCACAGTGGCACACGACCGGTGACGCCAGATGGTATGTCAGGCTGTCCACGTATGATGGCGGCGGTATTCTGCAAGGCACCGATACCCATGTAATCCAACTCGACAATACTTGGCCGGAGGTGTCGATCGACATTACCTCCGGCGCGGGAAACTGCGGCAAATTCCAGCCCGGCACGGTGCTTTCCGGCAATTTCATCGCGCGCGATGACTATCTGGGCAATTACAGCCTGGGCGTCGAACCCGCAGTCAACGATCCCGGTGAGGCGATACCTAATCCGAGTTCGGGGCTTGTGCAAACCGCCCTTACGCCCGGCGATGCCTGGACGCTCGATACCACGGGCATGCAGCCCTGCGGTTACGTGATCCGCGTCGTTGCCGTGGATCGCGCCATCGTCAACAGCCAGGGGGTAGGCCACGTCAGCCCGGACAGCGCCGGTTTCTGTCTGGAGGAAGCTGAATAGCCGAGGGGAAGTTAGTGTTGTGACGCATCCCGTCCCGGCATATGTGATGTTCGCCGGGACGGATTTTTCAGCGCTTGAAAACTCGAAGGAGGCAATCATGATCATTCCAGGCTCAAATGCCGAACACGCGTTACAGGAAACATACGGCACCAGCAAGAAGGCTGCGGCATTCTACAAAAAACAGATGCTGGATTACCTGAATCCAGAAATGTGTGAATTTATCGCCCAACAGGAGATGGTTTTTATCGCAAGCTCTGACACAAAAGGTGAATGCGACTGTTCGTTCCGCGCCGGTCTACCTAGCTTTATTCACGTCACGGGAACACGGGCTTTAGCGTATCCGGAATACCGGGGCAACGGCGTTTTCGCCAGTCTGGGCAATTTCTCCGAAAACCCGCACATCGGAATGCTCTTTATTGATTTTTTCAGTAGCACTGTTGGTCTGCATATCAACGGAACAGCTAAAATCGTTGCAAATGAGGATATCTGCCGCCAAGAGTCACTGCCGGATACGATAAAACAAGCCATTCATTTATCTGGCGGACAACAACCCGAGCGCTGGGTATTCGTCCATGTTGAAGAGGCCTATATCCATTGCTCCAAACATATTCCTCTCCTGAAAAAACTGGACAAGGAACTCCATTGGGGAACGGATGATGAGCTTCGCAAGGGAGGGGATTACTTCAAGGCCAAGCGTTGCGCCCGGCCCTGGGGATCTATTTCAGAAGAAGCTGCTGAAGATGAGACAAAGTGATAATCAAGCCTGTCAACTCTAGCAATGAAGGAGAGAGTGATGTCATGGATTGGTTACAGGCGAGGAAAAGGTTTTTTCAGCATTTTATGGTTCGTGCTCACGACTCAATCCAGAATCTCTAACCGGTCAGCCGTCATGCTACTCGGATCCCGTGATGTCATATTTCCGGTGACGCACATGAGTTGCCCCACCCTGAGATCCCCCGCAGAGATTTGTTTTCCGCCGCGCATAATTTTAGTGTCTTCCGCAAGAACGATGCTGAACCGCTCAGAATTGCTTATGATCGACAGTTGCATAGGCCAGCTTTCCATAATTGCCGCCAAGGTACCGCGAATCGCTCTTTCATTCATCATGTTATTCATCCCTCCTGTAACAGACGGACAGTCTCTGGTTCGGATCGAATCTTCGACCTGATTGCATGCAGTGATCAGCCCTGATACGACTATCAGCGCAAGGAAGCGAAACATACCTGCGCACTCTCCATCTCAATATATCCAATACCTTTATTTTGTTTCTCGCCACGCCAGGAACCCGTCAAAAGCCATGTCGGCGGATTGCTGGCGTGGTGAGAAATCAAAGAAGATACGTCTCTTCATTCCTGGGGCTACACATTCTTCCAGGCAAGCATATTATTGAAGACGGGCGCCGTGATCCGGGTAGCACTATTGGGACAGCCTCCATAGGCATGAATACCCACTGCATGACGCTGCCCGTTCTGGTAACGCCAGACAGGACTGCCACTCTGTCCACCAAAAGTATCCACCATGTAGTATATCTTCCGAGCAGTTGCATTGGCAACCCGTCCGGCATTGAACCACTGAGTACCGAAAGGCTTATCTCCAGGGTACCCGGAATTGTTAATCAAGAGGTTATTCAGCGAAGCATTACTCAAACTTGCGAAGCCGAACCAGCCGACTCGATTACCAAGATCACCGTTTGGAAGAATAATCGCACCATAGTCATAGTTGTGATCCCCGCTGCTGGTCCATCCTGTTACGCTGCGAAACGATGTGCCAACCTGTGAACCGAATGGACGACTCGCGGCGTCAAGGCCGGGAATTACTTCAATGCTGCGTGCCCATCCCCCGTTTCCGCGACTGAAAACGCAGTGACCCGCCGTCATTACGGTACGGTGGCCGATAAACCAGCCGGTACACCGCGAACGGGCGCCATTCGGGAAAGTGATGATGAGTTGGCAGATCCATCGCCATGGAACTGCTGTCGCCGGGGAAATCCGTACCCTGTCATCGTTTCCGCACACAGTTTCGGGGTTTGGATATTCTTCCGGATGCAGCATCTCCAAGGATGTCAGTTCATCGGTCAAAAACTGCATCGGCATGCCTTCATTGAACGCGCGCGTCGGATCAAAACCTGCAGCCGACTCAATCTCACCGGTATCACTCTTGCCTTCAAACTGTTCCGAAATTGTTTCTGGTCCTTGGTCCTCTTTCAGGAACGCTCCTTCACCTGATACGGACTCGTACGGGTTGGAGGTTCCTGCGCCGACTTCTTCGCGAGAAGACTTCGGCGATGGTTGACTGGATGACGATACACTCTCATGTTTACCTTGTGCCATGGTTATTCTCCTTTGCCAGATGCGTTAATTGAAAGATCAATACAACACGAAACCCGTTTAATAATCCGAGTTACACGAACGAGATTAACGAAAGTGCTGTTACAAATCGGATACAAACGGGGGGGAACAGATTTGCAGGCATAAAAAAACCCGCTTCTGCGGGTTTTTTTATGCCTGCTGTGTTTAGTCAAGGCCGCAAATCAGCGCCTTCGCCTTCTTTTTTGACTGGAACAGGTATCAGGTTGGCGCGATCTACACCCAACATCAAAACAATCGGGCTGGCAAAGAAAATGGAAGAATACGTGCCGAAGACAACGCCAATGATCATCGCCAGGGAGAGGCCGCGCACTGTTTCACCGCCAAAGAAGAACAATACGGTTACCACCATCAAAGTAGTCACTGACGTCATGATAGTACGTGACAAGGTTTGGTTGATGGAAACATTCATGATCTCGATCGTGGTGCCTTTACGCATCTTGCGAAAATTTTCGCGGATACGGTCGAATACCACAACGGTGTCATTCAAGGAATAACCCAACACGGCCAGCACGGCGGCCAATACCGTCAGGTCAAACTCAATCTGGAATATCGAAAAAATACCAATGGTAACAATAATATCGTGCGCGGTGGCAGCCACAGCACCCACAGCAAAGCGCCACTCGAAGCGCAACATCACGTAGATAAAGACGCCGATAAAAGCCAGTAACAGCGCCAGGCCACCCTGCTCAACCAGTTCGTCGCCCACCTGGGGGCCCACGAATTCAATACGGCGCAGTTCGATACTGTTTTGCCCACTCTGTTTTAATGACTCCAGAACCCGTGTACTCACCTCTGCCTGGGTTTGGCCTGTACTGGGGGCAAGACGTATCAACACGTCACGCGATGATCCAAAGTGTTGCACCACAACGCCGTGAAAGCCGGCCTGACCCAAGCGTTGGCGCACCTCCTCCAATACCACCGGCTGTTGGTAACCAAGTTCAATAATCGTACCCCCGGTGAAATCAACGCCAAAGTTCAAGCCGCGGGTCGCCAGCGAACCAGCAATAACCAGCAGCAGCACCAACGATGAAATGAAGGTGAACTTGCGTAACCCCATGAAATCAAAATTTGATACTTTCTTGAATATTTCCATTTTTTCTTTCCAGATAATGCGTAACCGGTACCTCCGGCCAGGTATTCTCTATGGGAGCAAGCTATACCGACAGCCGTGTGATCTTGCGACCACCGTAAGCCAGATTAATGATGCCGCGACTCACCGTAACGGCAGTGAACATCGAGGTCAAAATACCAATGATCAGTACCACGGCGAAGCCTTTGACCGGGCCCGTCCCAAAAATAAACAACATGGCACCCGCGATAATCGTGGTGACATTGGAATCCATAATAGTCGCAAACGCACGTTCAAAGCCCGCATGAATGCTCGCCTGGGGCGTGTTGCCATTGCGTAGTTCTTCACGGATACGCTCATAGATGAGCACGTTTGCGTCTACCGCCATACCCATGGTTAACACCATAGCGGCAATACCCGGCAATGTCAGGGTAGCTTGCAACAATGACATGACCGCGATAAGCATCACCATGTTAAATGCCAGTCCAATGTTGGCGACCAAACCGAAAACACGGTAGTACCCTCCCATGAAAATCGCTACCACGATAAGACTAACGATAGCGGAATACATTCCCTGATCAATATTATCCTGACCCAGGCTAGGTCCAATGGTGCGTTCTTCGACAATCTCCATAGGCGCGGCAAGTGCACCGGCACGTAGCAACAGCGCAAGATCACGCGCCTCATTCGGGCTATCCAGCCCGGTGATCTGGAAGTTATTGCTGAATGCGCTGCGAATCACCGCCACGTTAATCACCTCTTCGACTTGCTTGCGGGTTTTAACAGCGGTGCCATTAATGTTGGTGGTTTCAACGCGCGTTTCAATAAACACCACGGCCATCGGCTTGCCGACGTTGTCTTTGGTGATACTGCCCATGACATTGCCAGCCTTACCATTCAGCCGGATAGATACGGCAGCGCCGCCGTTCTCGGAATCAATCGTGGATGCCGCATGGGTGATGTCATTGCCTGTGACGATGACACGTTTCTGCAACAGGATGGGGCTGCCGTTACGTTCTTTGTAAAGCTTGGCATTGATGGGTACGCTACCCGCCACGGCCTCCTGCACGTTATTCTCTTGATCTACCATACGGAATTCCAGGGTGGCCGTGCCTCCTAAAATTTCCTTGGCACGCACGGTATCCTGTACCCCTGGCAACTGCACTACGATGCGATCCTGGCCCTGCTGCTGGATAATAGGCTCAGACACGCCCAGTTCGTTGACGCGATTGCGCAGAGCGGTGATATTCTGCTGCACGGCAAAGCGCCGTGTTTCGCGCTGCTCCTGGTCATTGATCGACGCCAGCAGATAAAACTCGTCACCTTGTTGTGAATCTTTAAACTCTAACGTGGGATTTTCCTTACGTATCACTTCACGTGCTTTATCACGCTCTTCTGCGGTACGGAATTTAACTTCAACACCACCGGTAGTTTTGCGGATAACTGTCAAGTAACGCAACTTTTCATTGCGCAACAGGGTACGGAAATCATTAACGTAACGCTCTTCAGCCTGGCGCATGGCGGCATTCATGTCGACCAGCATCTGAAAATGCACGCCGCCACGCAAATCCAGGCCCAGATACATGGGCGCCGCACCCAGCGCGGTGAGCCAGCCCGGGGTTTTGGGCGCCAGATTCAGCGCAACCACATAGCCGTCACCTAGCGTCTCTGAAATTAAATCTTTGGCTTTGAGCTGGCTTCCCGTGTCGTTAAAGCGAACCAGTAAACCATTTGCGACTTTTTCAGTCGCGCCAAACGGAATGCCGGTGCGTTTTAACGCTTCCTGCACACGGGCTTGCGCGGCTTCATCGAGCGGCGCGCTGCGGCTGGAGGATATTTGCAGGGCGGGGTCTTCACCGTAAAGATTAGGCAATGCGTAGAATACGCTGACGATAAGCACAGCAACAATCAACAGGTTTTTCCACAGCGGGTACTGATTCATCATGAACAATCCTTAGGCCAAAAGCGTGAATCTTACGACTGGTACGTCCCGTTCGGTACTATGATTTATACGTCCCTTTCGGCACTACAGAGGCCACGGAGCTTCTTTGCACTTTTATTTCAACAGCCGGGGCAATTTCGATGGTAATAAAGCTCTCATCAACACGCGTTATTTTTCCCAGCAAACCGCCGCTGGTAACTACTTCGTCATTTTTGGCGAGGGCTTCGATGAGCTTTTTGTGCTCTTTGGCACGCTTCATCTGGGGACGGATCAGCATGAAATAAAACACGATAAAAATCAGTATTAACGGTACGAATTCGAGCATGTTGAGGCCGCCCGGAGCGACGGCAGGCGCGGCTTCAGCCCACGCATCGGAGATAAAAAAGCTCATGTGTTGTGTTTCCCTTGTCTAAATGTATATGGTTTTTTTAAGCGGCTGCGGTAAAACTACTATTATGGCACAGGCTGCGGGGATTGCGTACGTTTGGCATAAAAATCCACGATGAAGCCCGCCAGATGTCCTCCCCCAATCGCCTCACGCAGGCCGCGCATCAGTTCCTGATAGTAATAAAGATTGTGGATGGTATTCAATCGCGCGCCCAGAATTTCGTTACACTGGTCAAGATGGCGCAGATAGGCGCGGCTGTAGTTACGGCAGGTATAACAGCCACAGGTTTCGTCCAGTGGCCGGGTATCTGTGCGATAGGTGCTGTTGCGAATGCGGATTTCGCCCTGGTGTGTAAACAAATGGCCGTTGCGGGCATTGCGCGTGGGCATCACGCAATCGAACATGTCGATACCGCGCTGCACCGCTTCAACGATGTCCTGCGGCGTGCCAACGCCCATTAAATAGCGCGGATGATCTGCCGGCAGGCGGGGAATGGTATGCTCCAGCACGCGCAGGCGGTCATCCTTGGGCTCGCCCACTGACAAACCGCCGATCGCGTAGCCATCAAAACCAATCTCTTTCAAGCCGTTCGCTGAAATAGCACGCAACGCGGGATACACGCCGCCCTGAACGATACCAAACAGCGCCGCAGGGCTATCGCCATGCGCCTGTTTGCTGCGCGCCGCCCAGCGCATGGACAATTCCATGGAGTCGCGTGCCTGCTGTTCAGTGGCGGGGTACGGGGTGCATTCGTCGAATACCATGACAATATCCGACCCCAGGGCGCGCTGTACGTCCATGGAGCGCTCGGGGTCGAGAAACACTTTGTCGCCATTCACCGGAGAGCGAAATTCCACGCCCTTTTCGGTGATTTTGCGCATTTCGCCGAGGCTAAATACCTGAAATCCGCCGGAATCGGTGAGAATCGGCCCGTCCCAGTGCATGAAATCATGCAGATCGCCGTGCAGGCCAATCACCTCCACGCCCGGCCGCAGCATCAGGTGAAAGGTATTACCGAGGATGATTTGCGCACCCAGGCCACGCAGTTCTTCGGGCGTCATGGCCTTGACCGTGCCATAGGTACCCACTGGCATAAACGCCGGGGTGTCTACCACGCCACGCTCAAAGTTGAGTCGTCCGCGCCTCGCCGCGCCGTCGGTGTTTAAAAGTTCGAATTTCATAGGGCTGTGATTGTAGCACAGCCAGATTCTTGCTAAAGTTCATAGTTTATATACTTCAGAGAATCATTACATTGGCCAAGAAAAATACTACGCCGCACATGGATGTGCAAGTGCTGCGGGAGAGCGAAGCGAGGGGTTCAGGGTGCCGGGAGCAGCCCCCGGCGGCTGCCATTAATTTTGAGGATGCGCTCAAAGAACTGGAAAGTCTGGTGGCGCGCATGGAACAAGGCGACCTGCCGCTGGAAGAGTCGCTGGCATGCTTCGAGCGCGGCATTGTCCTCACTCGCGCCTGCCAGCAATCCCTGAAAAGCGCTGAACAAAAAATCCAGATGCTGGTTGAGAAAGATGGACGGGCCGAGCTTCAGCCGTTTGACAGTGCTGATTGATTTCCATGCCGGTTGATTTCAAAGCCTGGCGCGCCGCCAGCCAGACTCGCGCCGAGAACGCGCTCAATCAGTGGTTACCCGCCGCACATATTCTTCCCGCGCGCCTGCATAACGCCATGCGCTATGCGGTGTTGGGCGGCGGCAAGCGCGTGCGTCCGTTGCTGGTGTATGCTGCGGGGAGTGCGCTGGGCGTAGAGATGGCGGCGCTCGACGGCCCCGCCTGCGCCGTGGAGTTGATCCACGCCTATTCGCTGGTGCATGACGACCTGCCCGCCATGGATGACGATGACCTGCGGCGCGGCAAACCCACCTGCCACAAAGCTTTTGACGACGCCACGGCGATTCTCGCCGGGGATGCTTTGCAGACGCTGGCGTTTTATATTCTTGCCCACGATCCGGCGATGCGGGCAGGCGCCAGCGCGCGACTGCAAATGGTTGAAGCCCTGGCATTGGCATCGGGTTCACGCGGCATGGTGGGGGGCCAGGCGATAGATCTTGCGGCGGTGGGGCGCACGCTTAACTTGCCGGAACTGGAGGACATGCACATTCACAAAACCGGGGCGCTGATCCGCGCCAGTGTGGCGTTGGGGGCACTCAGCAACCAGCAACTTGATCACGACATCTTCCATCGCCTTGACCACTATTCACGCTGCATTGGCCTGGCGTTTCAGATCCGCGACGACATTCTGGACATTGAAAGCGATACTGTCACCTTGGGTAAAACCCAAGGCGCCGATATCGCCCGCAACAAACCCACTTACCCTTCTCTGCTCGGCATGGCCGAAGCCAAGCAACGCGCGCGCAACCTGTATCAGGAAGCACTGGAATGCCTGGCGCCCCTTGATGCACGCGCTGACCCGCTACGCGAGATTGCGGCGTATATTGTGCAGCGGATTAATTAGCGGGACTTCGGAGCCTATCAAGGTAAGCCTATAAACCAGCCGCCCCCTTTTCTATAAAATCGTTGTCATTGGATTTCTGATCAGGCTTTTCCTTTGGCGTGCTTTCCGTAGCGGGCGCCTTTCCTTGTGCGGCGAATTTGCCGAGCAATTCAACTTTTGCTTCGCTACGCAAGCGTTTTATCTCAGCTTCAGCCAGCTTTTCCCGTTTTTGCGCAACAAGAAAGCGTTCAATAGCGGGTGTGGCTTGAGCTTCAGTTAAAGGCTGGTCACGTACATCCATTAAAACTGAGAGTGAAATATTGCTCGGTGTTTCCACCGCCATGACCTGGCCTTGTTGCATCTGCGCAAGGCGTGACAACATTTCAAAGGGCAATTGTTCTGCGGGTTTCACCACCACGCCCGATTGCATTTTTACGTTCTTTGATTCCAGCCATTCCAGCAATGTCTCAAGCGACATGGTATCTTTCATCCTGGCTTGAATTTCTGCCATGGGCAGGGTTTTGTCGAGCAGAATTTCACGGATCTGATAAATGCGGCGTTTTGCAAACAACTCAGGGTGCTGATTGTAATAGTCGCTGATTTCCTGCTTGGTAGGCGGTGTATTACCACCCTCGGTAACTTTCTTGATATACGCTTGCGCCAGCACTTGACGTTTGGCTCGATCCAACGCCTGCATTACCTGAGGATCACGATCAAGTTTTTCAGCAATTGCTTTTTGCGTAACAAGTTCCTGCTTGATGAGGTTGTCGAGGGTTTTCTCTGCGACTTTATCCGTATTCTGAGCGGCCGCTGACCCTAACAACCCCATCTCATAATTAAGTTGATGCACCGTAACTTCGGTATCATTAACTTTGGCAACGACCTGGGTATCTTTTGCTGAATCGGTATTATTACTGCAACCCATTATAAAAATGGGTAACAGCATACCCCACAGAACTATTTTTTTCTTGTGCATTCCTTGTTACCTTTGTGATTTTCATGAGATTACTAAACAGATCATTTTGCAGCAGAAATATTACAATGATGTGTAATATCCACAACGGCATTGGTTTGATCCCTCCTTGCATATATAGGGCAAGCCGCGATGCGCCCTTCAGCAAGATCGTGAGCAGTTTCTTGGAGCATCCTATAGTCAAAGATTACCAAACCATGGCGCTCCGCTCAAGAGCGGGAATAGCAAAATTTTCAGGATAGTGTACTTCCATCAAATATAAACCATAAGGCGGCGCGGTGACACCCCCTGCCGTGCGATCCCGCATGTCAAGTATTTGGCGCGCCCACGCTGGCTCACGCTCACCAGCGCCGATAGCCATTAACACACCTGCAATATTGCGCACCATGTGGTGCAAAAAACCGTTAGCGGCAATATCAATAAAAATAAGGTCGTCCTGTCGCGTGACATCGAGATGATAGAGCGTGCGTATGGGCGTTTTTGCCTGGCACGCCAGCGCGCGGTAAGAGGTGAAGTCATGCTCGCCCACCAGACAGGATGCCGCCATCGCCATGCTGGTTTCATTGAACGTACGGTAATCCCAGGACACGCGTCCAGCAAGAAATGTGGGGCGCACCGGCCGACTTAAAATAACATAACGGTAACGGCGGCACCGTGCGGAAAAACGCGCGTGGAAATCATCGCCCACTGGTTGCGCCCATAGCATGCTGACATCTTTGGGCAGATTGGCATTGGCGCCAAATACCCAGGAACGCGCAGCGCGTATCGCTTCAGTTTCAAAGTGTATTACCTGGCCTCGCGCATGCACACCCGCATCGGTACGACCCGCACACGTCACTTGAACGGGATGATCCGCCACTTTGGACAACGCGGCTTCGACACACCCTTGCACGGTACGCGCACCGTTCTGGCGTTGCCAGCCACAAAAATCCGCCCCATCATATTCAACGCCTAATGCAATGCGCATCTGTACATTCCATTAAACTACAGAAGATGCAGCATCTGCACGTTTTGCCTGCCACCGCACCAACGCATTCTCAACCAGTGAATATACGGCAGGAACCACCAGCAGAGTCAGCAACGTGGAGCTGATCATCCCACCAATAACTGCAACAGCCAAGGGACCGTTAGTATCAGAACCCGCACCGAGACCTGATGCGGCAGGCACCAGGGCAAGGATAATGGTCAGTGATGTCATCAATACCGGGCGCATACGTATCGGACAGGCTTCCCTGAGTGCAGCATCCACGTCCTGATAGGAATTTTTATCAGAATTCTGGCCTGGGGTTGCGCCTGGGATTGTATAGGCATTGCGTAATTGATTGGTAAGATCAATCAACAAAATTGAATTTTTCGCCACCAGGCCAATCAATAAAATCAAACCAATCATGGAATAAATATTCAGCGTGTGACCCCACAACCACAATGCGGCAACCCCACCAATAATCGCTAACGGTTGGGCGATCATAATCATGAAAGGCTGAATAAACGAATTGAACTGGCTGGCAAGCACCATATAAACCAGCACCAGGGCCAACACAAAAGCAAATATCGCATACTCGATGGTTTTGCTGAATTGCTCAGCCTGCCCCGTAAATTTGATGGCGTAACCTGCTGGCAGAATTTCTGCTGCCGCCTGTTGTACACTCTTTACAGCATCGCCCAGTGGCACCGAGGGAGAGCCTGCAAAATTCGCCGCGTATTGCATATCATAACGGCTGATGATAGCGGGCCCGAGAATTTTCTGAAATTTTGCAACTACGTCCAGACGTACCATCTGACCTTCCCGTCCGCGCAAATAAATCTTGCTGAAATCAGGGATCTGTGTGAATTCACCTTCTACTGCCTTGAGCCGAATGTCATAACGCTCACCATCGCCGGGCATGTCATTATAGCGGGCTACGTCCAAACCACCCGACATCACATTCACCGCCTGCGCAACCTCTCTGCTGTTCAGGCCAAGCTCGGCTACGCGCACTTTATCCAATGTCATTTCAATTTGCGGCAAATCCAATTGCAAGTCAACATCAAGACGCCCCAGCCCAGACTGCGCAGAAAGTTTCTCTTGCAGTGCTGTCGACAAGCGACCTACTTCTGTGAGATTGGGTCCAGTCACCACAAACTGCAATGGTTCGCCACGCGTACCACCAATCGGCGGCACCGAGGTTGCGAAAGCGCGCACCCCCGGAATTTGCATCAACTCGTTGCGCACCGTAGCCACCAGGTCAGATTGCTTGATGCTACGTTGGCCACGCGGCACCAAGCGCACAAAAGCCAACCCTTGATTGACTTGACCCGCCTGACCCAATCCCACCGCAGTAAAATAGGTAGCAATTTCTTTATGGCTGCCGAGTACCGCTTCGATTTTTTCGAGACGACTGTTAGTGTATTCGATGTTTGAACCCAGCGGCGTTTTAACAAACACCATAAAACGGCCTTCGTCTTCTTCCGGCACAAAGCTCTTGCCCACATTAATAAAAAACCACGCGCTGGAAACCACAATCAATAAGGTAATAAATACCACACTCCAGCGGAATCGCAGCGCGAGATCCAATAATCTGCGGTAGACATTATCCAGTTTTTTAAACAGGCCATCGAGACTACGGGATATTCTGTTATGGCGCCGTGATATTTTAAGGTGACGTGAACATAACATCGGCGTCAAAGTCAACGAAACCAGCAATGACACTAATACGCCAATGGTTACAACCACAGAAAATGCTTCAAAAAACCGTCCGATAATGCCGCCCATGAAGACTACCGGGGCAAAAATGGAAACCAGTGTCAACGACGATGCCAATACCGCAAACTGCACCTGGCTGGATCCCGTGATGGCGGCATGCACCGCATTGGTATCGCCCTCTTCACGGTGGCGGAAAATATTCTCCAGCACCACAATCGCATCATCCACTACCACGCCGACCAGCAATAGCATGGCCAACAGCGTCATGGAATTAAACGTGTAGCCGGCAAAATAAATTGCCGCGACGGCACCCATTAAAGATACCGGAATGGCGACGGCGATAATCAGTGTGGAACGTATACTGCGTAAAAACAGCCATACCACCAATGCTGCCAGCAAGGTTCCCAATAGCAGATGTTCCTTGAGAGTTTTTACCATTTCCATAATAAAAATGGAATCATCTGATGAAACGGTAATCTTCATTCCAGCAGGTAATTGTGGAATAATTTCTTTTTCCAAACGTCTTTTTACTTCGGCAATAATCTCAACGGTATTGGTATTGGCAATTTTTACAATTCCCAGGCCGATAGAAATCTCGCCATTAAAATGCGCGAGTTGCCGAAAATCTTCCAGGCCATCTTCAATGCTGGCAACATCCTGCAAACGCACTGGAGTATTTTCGCGTTGCACCACAATCATCTGGCGCAGTTCATCTAAGGTGTGGGACTCAAAGTCAAATTTGAGCATGCTCTCGGTCTTGTCGCTTACCAGAAACCCTCCCGGCACTTGCACATGCTCATCCCGGAAGGCAGCAATAATATCTTGCGTAGTAACGCGCAAAGCGGCCATGCGCTCTGGTTTGATGTTAACGCGAATATTGCGGTCACGCTTACCACCCAGACGTACTTCCCCTACACCATTAATGGTTTCCAGGCGTTTCTTAACCACATTGCGCGCATATTGATTAAGCTGTTGCAGGGTGCGGTCACCGCGTAACGATAACCACATGACAGGTTGCGCATTGGTTTCCACTTTTGAAACAATCGGGGGCTCGATATCAGAGGGCAATTGCCGCAATACCTGGTTGACTTTGGCTTGCACCTCATCAAAAGCCACATTAATATCTTTTTCCAGTTCAAATGTAAGCGAAATAACAGACACGCTCGGTGATGAAGCAGATTGGATATGTTCAATACCTGACACTGTATTAAGCTGTGATTCGATTACATTGGTAATGCTGGCATCAATGATGTCAGGATTAGCGCCACGCAATACGGTAGTGACCGTCAATACGGGGAATTCAACATGTGGCAGACGGTCTATGCCTAGCCGCTCATAGCTGATGACACCAAATAACACCAATACGGCTGACAACATATAGGCCAGCACATGTCTCTTGATCGAGAAAGCTGGCAGGCTCATTCAATGGCGTCTTTTTTAATAACAACATCTTTCTTGATGTTGACCTTGGCTTTGTCGGTAAGGAAAGCAGCGCCATCAAACGCGACTATCTGGCCGGGCGCCACCCCTGACATGATCTCGACATTACCCGCAGATTTATGGCCGGTTTTCACCACATGTTGCTCAGCGATACCTTCCTTGATGACATACACCACTTCCCCGGCGGGACGTAACACCACACTCTGCTCGGGCACAACAATCGCTTGAGTTCGTCTTTCCAGCACCAGTACGCCTTTAACGCTGCCGCCGGGCTTCCAGCCGCCCGGATTATCAATTTCCACCATGGCTTCCAGCGCATGGCTGCTTGCGTTCACTGCCGGGCGAATATCACTAATGGTACTTTCAATGCTTTTCCCGGGCGCCGTGGCACTCGCCAGCCGTATCGGCATACCGCGACGTAACAGCGCCGCCATCTCTTCAGGAAACGGCAAATGAATACGTAACTTCTGATTCGCCGTGATATGAAACAGGGGCTTGCCGCGCTCAACATAATCACCAACGGAGACCAGACGCTGCTCTATTTCTCCGGTAACCGGCGCCGTGATCCGTGTTTTTTCCAGATTGTGTTTTGCACCCGCCAATTGCGCACGCGCACCCGCTAATTGCTCGCGCAAGGCGCCCAGTTGCGCGATTGCATCATCCATCTGGGTGGCCGATATAAACTTGTCACCCGCCAGTTTTTCATAACGCTGTAGCAAGCGTTCCTGATTAGCAATTAACGTCTGTAAACGCTGCATCTCTGCCTGCGCAGTGTCACGGACAATTATTGCTTCCTGCGCATCCATCTCTGCCAATACCTGGCCTTTACTGACGCGCTGGCCTGATTCGGCCATGACTTTCACGACACGCCCCGAAGCCTCGGCCGCTACGGAAGGCGATGAATCACTTTCTATCCGGCCAATGGATTCCTGCACCCGCTCAATGGGCTGTTTTTGCACGGTAGTCACCGTAATTAACGTGCCTCTACTTGCGTGTGAGCCGCCCGCTTTTTCACCTTCGGCTTTTTTTCCACAAGCTGTTAAAGTCAGGATTAAACAAAGACCCATGAGCGATGCACAGGTTTTTTTCATTGATGAATCCTTGGTTCGAGAAATATTTTGATGAAATTAAAATCTGAAAACAGCAAAATGATTTCCGTTGCGGCGTATAGAACCTCGTGTGGCATAGGCTGCCCAAGGCGCTTATAAAGCTTTAATCGCCTCCAACACTTCAGCCACATGCCCTTCTACTTTTACTTTGCGCCATTCCTGGCGCAGTACCCCTTGCTTGTCGATGACAAACGTACTGCGCTCAATACCCATGACTTCTTTGCCATACATATTTTTCAGCTTGATCACGTCAAACAGCTTACTTAATATCTCCTCGGAATCAGAAAGCAAATCAAAGGAAAAGTTTTGTTCTGCTTTAAATTTTTCATGCGAACTCAGGTTATCGCGTGATACCCCAAGAATCACCGTATTGAATTTTGCGAATTCCGCATGCTGGTCGCGAAAACCCTGCCCTTCCAGCGTACACCCTGGGGTATTATCTTTGGGGTAAAAATAAATCACGACATTTTTCCCTTTGAGACTGGCAAGACTGATAGTCTTTCCGCCCGTTGCCGGAAGCTCAAAATCCGGCACCGCCTGATCCAACATTACTGAAGTTTTCATGAAAATATATCCTTATTATTCAAATGTATATACGCACGGAAACAAGGGCAGGCAAAGGTCTGTCCTACAATCAGGATTTACCGGCCACCAATCACACCACCAAAAACATGAGTTATCATAACCTTATTTTGATATAATTGGCGCATGTTTATCGCTTTGACAACCCTATCCGGCCGCACTCCCACCCTCCATGTCTAACCGTTCCAGCCGCGTCATTGTTGGCATGTCGGGTGGTGTTGACTCGTCTGTCACCGCTCTACTGTTGAAACAGCAGGGGTATGACGTGAGCGGCCTGTTCATGAAAAACTGGGAAGAAAAAGATCCCGATGGCCATTGCCCTGCCGCTGAAGATGCGCGGGATGCGCTGGATGTATGTGACCGTTTAGGCATTGCGCTGGATGCCGTCAATTTCTCAGCCGATTACTGGGACCGGGTATTCCGTTATTTTCTGGATGAATACCGCTGTGGCCGCACTCCCAATCCCGACATCCTGTGCAACAAGGAAATAAAATTCAAAGCGTTTCTGGATTACGCGCTTAACCAGGGAGCGGACAGTATCGCCACCGGTCACTATGCACGCATCACTCACGCCAACGGCCGCTACCGGCTGCTTAAAGCGCGCGATGCCAACAAAGACCAAACCTATTTCCTGTATACCTTGGGGCAGGCACAACTGGCGAAAACCATTTTTCCTGTAGGAGATATTATCAAGCCCGAAATACGCCGCCTCGCCACTGAAGCAGGTTTTGGCAATCATGCCAAAAAAGACAGTACTGGCATATGCTTTATTGGTGAGCGCCACTTCAAGAGTTTTTTGAGCCGCTATCTGCCCGCACAACCCGGCGAAATGCATACCCCAGAAGGTGAACGTATCGGCACACACGATGGGCTGATGTACTATACATTGGGGCAGCGCCAGGGACTGGGCATTGGTGGACGTGCAGACACACCGAACGCACCGTGGTATGTCGTCGGCAAAGATCTCGCCAACAACATTTTGCTCGTTGCGCAAGGCCAGCACCATCCGCTACTTTACAGCGACTCTTTAGTCGCCAGCACGCTGCACTGGACAAGCGATACGCACCCTGCCCTGCCGTTACAGTGTCATGCCAAAATCCGTTATCGCCAGGCCGATCAAGCCTGTATGATTACTGCATTGGAAAATAGCGCCGTGCGGGAAGCGACCACTTGCCAGGTTCATTTCGAGCAGCCGCAGTGGGCGGTCACGCCCGGTCAGTCCGTAGTATTTTATGCGGGTGAAGAGTGTCTGGGGGGTGCTATAATCGAATCCACATCAACCACGCACCACACACCCACCCGCGTTCCATTCCTTTCAAATACCGTATCCGCGCCATTATGACCCACACCGTTGAAGACCGAACCCTCGCTTTGGCTGGCGTTTTCCAGGCTGTGCAATTGGTCAAGCAGATTGCGCACCAGGGCAGTGCGCCTGCCGATAATTTTGAAGCAAGCCTGGGCAGCATTTTTAATACCCAACCCGCCACCACCGCCGCCGTGTATGGAGGCGTGCGCAACGTGATGGAGGGAATTAAACTGTTGCGTATCCATATGGGCGGCACGGATCAAGTGCGTGATCTTGAAATTACCCGCTACGTTGTAGCCATACTTTATCTGGAACGCCAACTGGCGAAGCGGCCACCCATGCTGCAACAAATCGGTGACGGCATAGAAAAAGCCCGCGCACAGGCAGAGCATTTTGTCGCTCCCGGCATCCTGCCTCCCGCGACACTTGCACATCCCTGTGCGGCGTCAAAAACCCATTCCAATGTCATTGCCAGCCTGGCGGGGTTGTACAGCGATACCATCAGCACGCTCACGCCCCGTATTATTGTGAGTGGCGAACAGGGATATTTATCCAATGCCGAAAATGCCAACAAGGTGCGTGCGCTGCTGCTGGCAGCGATACGTTCGGCGGTACTCTGGCGCCAATGCGGTGGGGGTCGATTACAATTGATTTTCGGCCGTAACAAGATGATCCGTGAAGCGGAGCATTTACTGAAAATGGATTAAGCAGTAGTCAATACTGTTCGCTTAATACACCCCCCGTTCGCCCTGAGCCTGTCGAAGGGCTTTGGATGCGGGGCGGGGGTTCGACAGGCTCAGGGTGAACGGCTAAACCGAACAGTATTGAAGCAGTAGTACCCTATTGATAACGGCTGGTAAGCACCTTCCAATGCGCGCCGTCCCATTGGCGCCAGGCGGCGCTGGCATTACCAGTGCTATCGACATTCACCTCGGGAACCAGTGCATCGCCGCTGTCATCCACCTCTACCAGAGCCGCCATGCCCCAAGCCTGTAAAGACGGGTTATAACGGTTCGACCATACACTGGTGCGTGTGCCTTCTGATTGTTGCCATACGGCAAAGGCATCGCCACTGGCATTGACGGCGATCTGCGCATGTGTTGCATCACCGACGTTGTTGGTTTCGATCAATGTCGCACTTGACCAGCCACTGCCTACCGCATAGCGATTCGATCCGATGTTATAGGTGGTGCCATCATGTTGATGCCATGCCACCCAAGCATCGCCCGCAGTATTGACGGCCAGTTGGGGATCAAACGCATCACCACTGTCATCACTTTCAATCAGCACTGGGGAGCCCCAGGCCATCGTTGCGGCCACATAACGGCTGGCCCAGATACTGTAATGCGCGCTGGCATCGTATTGCCGCCATACGGCAATTGCATTGCCACTGCCATCCATTACGATCTGCGGATTCACGGCAACGCCCACGCTTCCAGTTGAAATCGACCCCGGCATCGCCCAACCTGCGCCCACAGTGTAACGCGTAGCATACACGCTGGTAACAGTGCCATTGAATTGCTGCCACACTACTACGCCATTGCCGCTGCTATCCATCACCACCTGGGCGGCGCTGCCATCATGGCCTTTATCGTTATCCAGTTCCAGCGCCGTGGCGGTTACGTCCCAGGTTTTAGTCGATGCGGTGTAGTGCTTTGTCCACAGGCTGGAGGTATAGTATTCCAAAGCAGTTATCGAGGTGGCGGGATCATCGAAAGGGCCATCCATACCACGCCACACCACGATGGCATTGCCATTGGCGCTGATCGCCACCTGCGGATCAAAGGCGTCGGATGCACTGCCGGTAAGCGCCTGTACCGCGCCCCACTGGCCGAGTACGGCATCGTAGTGATTCGCCCACACATGATAACGGTTACCATCGTAATGATGCCAGACCGCCACGGCATGTCCACTGACATTTACTGCTAATTGCGGCGCATAACCGCTGCCGGTATTATCGGTCTGCAACAGAGTGGCCAGCCCCCATTGCCGTGCGGCGGCATCATAACGATTGGCCCAGATGCTGTAATGATTGCCTTCTTTCTGCTGCCATACCAATATCAGATTGCCTGCACTGTCGGTGCCGGTTTGTGGGGCAAACGCATCCGTTGCCATGCTGCGCGCGGTGCTCCATGCACGCGTGCCCGGCGTGAATTGCCAGTTATACGCGGTTGACAACGCATTACCGGCGCTATCTTTCACGCCGGTTGTGACGCTGGCGGTATAGAGGGTATTCAGATCCAAATCGGTGGACGGTGTAAAGGTAGCAGAATTACTTGCCACACTCACGGTTCCGGATATCGGCGTGCCGCCGGCGCTCACCACAAAGGTGCTGGAGGTGAGGCTGCTGGTGTCCATGGCTTCGGAGAATGTCACAGAAATCGGTGTGCGCGCCGCAACGCTGCGGCTGCTGCTGGCGGGATCAGTGGAAAGTACCGTGGGTGCTGTTGTGTCAGAGAGGGTCGCAGGGCTGCTATTACCTGATCCGTCACCGCCGCCGCAGGCTGACACAAGCAGACTTAGCAACGTTACATTAAATGATAAAACTTTGGAATTAACTCGCATAACCCATCCCTTGTTGAGGAAATCACTGCCTTAACTAGCGGCAGAACCTGGGGGGTTATTGAGAAAAATGGCGCGAATTGTGATGCAGTTAACACTTATTTTTTAAGTTATTGATAATAAGAAGGATGTGGATCTAGAATATAATTTACATTCAATATTTAACATAAACTATTGATAATATTAAGTTGATCCCAGCCAAGCCGTGCCCCGCACCCCACTGGAATCGCCGTGCAGGGCGGGCACCAGTCGGGTATGCACGTGATCCGAAAACACATGGCGACCCCAGATGCGTGGGACACCTTCATATAAGCTGCTCATATTGGACAACCCACCGCCCAGCACAATCACATGTGGGTCAAGAATATTAATCACGCTGGCCAGCGCGCGCGCCAGCCGCGCTTCATAACGCTGCACGGTCGCCACGCATTGCACATCATCACCCTGCGCAGCCTGCTGAGCAATCTCATGCGCCGTCAACAGGTGGCTCGTCACCCTAAAGTGATCGGCCGCCAGGCCGGGACCAGACAACCAGGTTTCAATGCACCCGGTTTTACCGCAGTAACAGGGTTGGCCGGGCAATTCATCGGCTTGAGGCCACGGCAACGGGTTATGTCCCCATTCACCGGCAATGGCATTCGGCCCGGCCAGCAAACGGCCCTGCGCCACAATACCGCCGCCCACGCCCGTGCCCAGAATCACGCCGAAAACTATCGGCGCGTCCGTCGCAGCACCATCGGTGGCTTCAGACAAGGCGAAACAATCCGCATCATTCGCCACGCGCACTGCACGCCCCAACGCAACGGCAAGATCACGATCCAGCGGCTTGCCATTCAGGCATGTGGAATTGGCATTTTTGATCACGCCAGTGGCTGGCGACAGCGCGCCTGGCGAGCCAACACCGACACTGCCCCGCACGCCCAACTGGCGCTCGATGCCCGTCACCAGATCCACCACGGCACGCAACGTCGCCGCATAATCACCCTGCGGCGTAGCGACCCGCTGCCGCACGAGGGTCTGCCCCGTATCATCAAGCGCAATCACTTCAATTTTAGTGCCGCCAAGATCAACACCGATACGTACTGTGGACATCAATCGTGGCCTGCGTCAGGTTTATGGAGTGTTCAATTTTGCAGGGTTAGGAATGGTGCTGCGCACCTGGTCAAGCTGCCCGCAGATCAAGCGCGCACCTTCAAGAATACGGGGTGTGGGGCGGGTAATTAAATCCGGTCGCACCGCAAATAAACGGCCTTTCTTCACGGCCTGCAACTGCGATAAGCGGCGCCATTCATCCAGCCACGGCGCTCGCCGCTCACCGGCGCTGCTAACCATAATCACCTGCGGATCAGCCACCATCACCGCTTCGGTATTAACCTCAGGCGCCAAGGCCGACACTTCGGCAAAAATATTTTTACCACCACACAAATTAATAACCTTGCTGATCAGGTGCGCACCATTCACTGTCATCAAGGGACGGTTCCAGATCTGAAAAAACACGCTGATGGGGCGACGCTCAGCATATTGGCTGCGCAACCGCGCATGTTCCGCCCGAAACGCCGCTGCCGCCTGTCGCGCGGCAGGCTCGGTACCCGCCAGCCTCCCCAAGGCTTCAATATCCACCGACACATCCTCCAGACGGCGCGGCTCACTGGCATACACCATCAAACCGAGCTGCTGAAGTTTTTCAATCTGCGGCTTGGCGTTGCCACTATCCCATGCCACAATCAAGTCGGGCTGCAATGCGATGATGGCTTCGAGATCAAGATTGTTGGCATCGCCCACGCGGCGTATTTTAGAGGCCGCTACCGGAAAATCACTGTAGTTGACGACACCTACGATGTACGCCCCTGCCCCGGCAGCAAACAGATTTTCTGTGGTATGCGGCGCCAGGCTGACAATGCGCCGCGCCGGCTTGGATAACGATACCGTGTGACCCGCGCCATCTTTTACGCTAATGGCCGCTTGCGCTGCGTTCACAGGCATGCCAGTGCAGAACAGGCAGGTAACAATTAAACGAAATAACATGGTGAAATATCGCATCATATCCTTGATCGAATTTTTATAAAGGTCTCTATAATATAGCGGCCCATGTGTGTGAATTACTGAAGGAATCCATCCCCGACGGTGCACCGTCATTGCGAACGTAACTCACCACCGATGCGATTCGTATTGCATACGCAAGGGCGACAAATTCGCGCATAGCCCGTTATTAATGCGAATTTGTCGCACCTACAAAACCACAGCTTTTTCCAGGTTTACAACTTCTGCGCGATCGCCCGCTCAACGGCGCTTACAATTTGCGGGTTATCCGGGGGAGTGGGGCTGGTGAAATCAGCAATGACGTTGCCGTTACGGTCGATGAGGTATTTGTGGAAGTTCCATTGCGGATAACTGCCGTTGCTCTGGCGTGCCAGTTCACGGTAAAGCGGGTCAGCGTGATGGGATGCGACCTTGGTTTTTTTGAACATGGGAAATTTAACTTTATAGGTGGCGTCACAAAAATCCTTGATGGCCTTGTCATCACCCGGCTCCTGTTCACCAAAGTCATTGGCAGGAAAACCCAGCACATAAAATCCTTGGTCTTTGTAGCGCGCATACATGGCTTCGAGTGCTTTATATTGTTTGGTGAAACCACAAAAGCTCGCGGTGTTTACCATCAACAATACTTTGCCTTTATAGGCCTGACAAAGATTAACGGGCGTTTTTTCACCCAAAGGAATCACGTTAAATTGCAATGCCGCAGGACACGCTCCACTTTCACCTGATTGCGTACTTGAAGGAACGGGCGTGGCGGCATGAGCCATGTTCACTAATCCCATGCCAGATGCCAAGGTCAAAAGCAGTTTTTTAAGCATGGTCACATCCTCCTGATTTAATGGCGAAAAGAGATTTATCCAAGGCATGGTAAGCCGATTATAATTGGACTTCACAGGGTTGCGCTTAGTTCAATACCTCTTTATAAACCTATAATATTACATTAATTTTTATAACATACCATTGATAATATTTAGGGGTCTCTATAAATTCGATCAAGGTGCGAGGGCAAGGCGAAAATAGGTGAGAAAGCGGGGTGTACACGGAGTACATGAGCATTTTGAGCCTATTTTCAACGCCGCCATCGCGGCTTTAGCGAATTTATAGAGGTGCCCTTTAATATTATCCCCACACCAATACTACCATCACCAATACACCGGCTTCCGCCAACTCACACACCGCACCCAAGGTATCGTCGGTAACACCGCCAATGCGCTGCATCATCATGCGGCGTATCAAATAACTCCCCAACAGTAACAGTAGCAGCAGTAAAATGCCGCCCCATGACACCAGGAACAAGGTGCCTGCTACAACGGCCAGTAGCGTCCACATTGCACCTTGACGCGGCATGTGCGCGGCGCGTTCCGCACCGATGGCATCCAGGCTGACATATGGCGTGGTCATCAACATCGCCACCATTACAGCACGGCCCATCACTGGCGCCAGCAAAAAAATCTCCAGCGCCGACTCTGCCGCCAGCACCGATAGCGCCGCAAATTTCATGATGAGCGTGATCATCAACACCAGCATCGCCACCGGACCACTGCGCGGCTCACGCAAAATTTCCAGGGTGCGCTGACGATCCGCATGCCCCTCGGACCAGGCATCGGCGCTGTTTGCCAGACCCTTCAGGTGAATGCCGCCGGTAATCAGCGTCCACCCCACCAGTAATAACGCGGCTTGCACGCCCGGGTCTGTATCGGCCAATAACCAGTGCAGCAATACCAGCAATAACCCAATCAGAAAACCCACCAGCGGATAAGTAACGACCGAACGCCCCCAATCCTGCGGGGTAGGATAAGGCTGCGGCGGCACCGGAAGGCGCGTGAGCAGTTGCAGGGCCAGCCAGAAAGGGGTGAACATTACAGAACCCCCGCATGAAACAACAGGGTAGGCAGGGTTTGCCCGCCCTCATTTTCGACCCGAATCCGGGTAATGCCAGCATGCGGAACGGCGAGGCGAAACACGCGTTGCAACGGCATATCAAGCACATGCCGCACCACCATGCGAATTACCCCGGCATGGCCAACAATTAAAATATGTTTGCCGCTGTGGCGTGTCAGTATCTCGTCCCAGGCGGGAATCACCCGATCACGAAACGCTGTCAACAACTCGGCGCCCGGCGGTACATTATTAAGCGGATCTAACCAGAAGCGCCGCAACAGCGCAGGGTCTTGCGCGGTCACCTCCGCCGCCGTGCGCCCTTCCCATTCGCCAAAACCAATTTCCATCAGGCGCGCATCAAATTCTAATGGCACAGCATGACGTTGCGCCAGTTCGGTGGCAAATGCCGCGCAGCGTGACAGCGTGGAGCTGACAATCGCATCCCACGGACGGTGCCCCCCAATGGCAGTGCGCATCTGTGCCCATCCTTTTTCACTGAGGGGATCATCTGACCGACCCCGGTATTTATTACCACCGACTGGTTCCCCGTGACGTATCAAATCTATGGTTGTAATTGTGTCAGGCATGCTTTTAATCATTTTGTATCACTATTATAAACTCAGGTAAGCTTGCAATATCTGCGGAAAAGGTGAGGAACACACGCTTTTCTGCCTATCGTTCAGGGCGATCTACCCATCCTTTGAGTGGGGTATACTTGACGCTTCGTAACCAGCTAACTTTACTTTGTCCATTTCATGGTAGTTTTCAAGCATCCACTCCCCCGTATTACCGCGCCAACGCTCCGGATGCTTAATTCTACACCTGCTTGCGCCACGCTAATAGCGCTACATCCCTATATACTATTGATCCGGCCAAGGGAAGTTTTAACTTTTGAAGCAAGAAATCTCACGTTTGAACTATCTCGGCGTGAATAGTGACTTCAAACTTCACCATGATTAAATATCTGGATGAAAAAACCGGGTAATATTACGCTTGCTTGCGTGCAACAAGGCTGTTTAGTGCAGGCTGGTCGAGGATTTCTATTTTTCCCCGAGATAATCTCACCCATCGGTGGCGCTCAAATTCTTTGGGTTGACGACTCACCACCTCGCGCGCCGTGCCTAATTCAGCAGCACCCTCCAACAGGCAGGATGTCGTCAACTCGCAGACCTGGCCCGGCTGAATCCGGTATAAAGTAATCTCATGCCCATTCTCCGAGACCTTCTGCACCCGCACCACTCCTTCCAATATCAGGAAATAATGCTGACAAGCGTCCCCATCCCGAAATAATGTGGCGCCCACAGGCTGGGTTATCACCAATGCCGACTGAATTGCCCTAAACCACGCCGGGTCGGCAATTCCCTGCAGAGCAGGAAAAGCTTTCAATCAGTGCAAAGTGGTTGTCTCGCTCATGGCTTTTCGACTCTAACAAGTATTGAATTTAATTACTGCACGCAGACATTATCCTGAAAACGGCGGTTGAAGCCATGGCGAGAGCACCACGCCATGGTAGCCACAAATGCACATGTATTGTGAACAACCGCCAAGAAACTCATGAAGACAACGGGGCAAGAGGGGAAAAGATACAAGAACATGCACGTCTAATAGCACATAGAGAAGAACAACCATTTGGTGACGGGGTCTTCCAGCCCGCTGAATCAGGCCAGAAGCATTTTATGATATATCTTTTTCAAACGATTATTACCAATCGCCCCGCCACCCTTCCTAATGATACTTCTATCACTCACACTTACCTCCTATTTATCTCGATACCAATATAATCATCTCCTTCCGATATAGAATAAGGTCATCCCTGGCTAAGCATAGCTGACCATATTAATAGGGATTTTTCTGTAACAAAGTCACATAAATATCAGGTGGTTGAACCCCTTCGCGTAACATGCTATTAAGTATGCTTTATCGGTGATTTCGAAAACAGGCATCCACTTAAGCTGGGTTTCCATGGGCACCCTGGCACTTTATTACGCCACAAACCGCATCCTCGCTGAGTGAATGGTGATATTGCCAGAGTATTGAAGGCATACCTTACAATGGGCGACGGCGGCGAACGAGTGACCTTGCGTCACCAAATGTACGGAAAATGAAAAACACTTAATATATGTCAAGTTCATACTTTGCTTATCGCTCTTTTCAGCCGCATATTTTCCCACTCGCCATTGCAGTGATAGCTATTTTTATCACGCTAGCGGGGTCAGATGTGCAGGAAGGGTTACGCTATGAACGGTCTCGCATTTTTACGGGTGAAATCTGGCGCCTCTTTACCGCCCATTTTGTGCATTTGGGCTGGATTCACCTGCTTATGAATCTGGTGGCGCTGGGGTTGATCTGGGGCTTGGCGTGGCGCGCATTACGGCCATCCGCATGGCTTGTCATTACCCTCGTCAGCATGGTAAGTGTAAGCGTGGGATTGGTGATGTTTAATCCCACGCTGGAGTGGTATGTGGGATTATCTGGAATGTTACATGGCCTGTTTCTAGCCGGGATTATGGCAAACTTACGCTCTGGACATCGTCTTGAAATAATTTTGTTGCTGGCATTATGCGGCAAAGTTGCGTGGGAGCAGATCTACGGCGCACTGCCGGGCAGCGCAGAATTGGCGGGCGACGCAGTGGTGGTTGATGCCCATTTGTATGGATTGGTGGGGGGACTTTTAAGTGTGCTACCTTATGTTCTGTTGCAACATCAAGGCAAGCAATAAAGCCATTTCTTCACTTCACTTTAATTGATCGTTCACTTCACTTTATTGATGGCTTTTACAGAGAGCGTTTTGCCCTGCATACAAAATGAAACTTCTACTTCTTCCGCCGAAAGTTGCACTTTATCACCGTTCTGGAAACCTTTAAAATCGCCCATCAAAGTATATTGGGTACCGTCGCTTGCCTGAAAAAGCTGACACTCCACCCCCCCTTCAACCAATACGCCAGTCAGCGATGCCATAGCCGATTTAGGCGCAACCGTCGCCGCACAGGCAACATTCAGAATACCCAATAGCGCAACTGCACAAAGACCAAAAATCTGCCTGTTCATCGGTAATGTTCGCATGCAAACTTCCACAGCACTGGATAGGGCCTGGGGCGCGTCCTTGCGCGTTACCATCAAAATGCGTTGCCGGGGATGGTGAATCGCAGGGCTCCGCTCCACCACATTCCCTCTTGCCCGGCAAGAACATCCACACCATCAAATGCAGCATTGCCCGCACCACGATCATAGGTCACACCTGCCATACTGGGCAAAAATGTGGTGGCATTAACGCGTAATGACTGTACGATCAAGTTGCGGTCATCGGGGGCTGCAAAACCATCATTGGTAAATACTATATCAATAGCGTGGTCAGTCGCGGCAGTAACATTCACTGAGAGATCATAGTTAGCAAATACAGTAGAGTTAACATTGAATGTGCCAACCACATTGCCATCAATACGCACCACCATTATTGGATAAATACCGTTTACTGGTGTGCCTCTTGCAACAATAGTGATGGGTGTTGCAACCGCAGCAGATGTCAACGCCTGATTAACATTGAGCCGCCCTTCGGTTACGGTGCGCCCGGCCAAAGAAGGTACTTTATCCACAGTTTGCATTAAGCGGTTTTTGATGTCTACTGGCGTAAAGTTTGGAAACTGGGCCAACACTAATGCCGCTGCACCTGCCACATGCGGTGTGGCCATGGATGTGCCACTCAAGAACCGGTAACCCGAAGACGTACACAAACTGCATCTTCCAGTAGGCACGGTGGACAGGATCGACACGCCGGGCGCACCCAGATCAACATTTACCGCACCGTAACTTGAAAATGAGGCCTTGTTATCATTGTGATCGGTCGCTGCAACACAGAGCACATTAGGTTGGGGGGAATTGCAGGGATAACTGGCCGTTGTATCATTATTCGCATTGGCATTTCCCGCCGCTACCACAAACAGCATGCCGCGCTGATTTGCGGTGGCGATGGCATCTTCTATGGTTTGCGAGTAGGCGCCTCCCCCCCAGCTATTATTGGAAATTTTTGCGCCCATCGCCGAGGCATATAGAATCGCCCGCGCCGCGCCTATCGAACTGCCGCCACCATTGGCCGTCAGAAATTTAAGCGGCATGATTTTCACTTGCCACGCGACCCCGGTGACACCTGTAGCATTGTTGCCGACGGCGCCCACCGTACCGGCGGTATGCGTGCCGTGGCCCTGGTCATCCACAGGATTATTATCGTTGTTGGCAAAGTCCCAACCGCGCACGTCATCCACATAGCCGTTACGATCATCATCTATACCATTACCGGCAATCTCGCCGGGATTGATCCAGCTGTTTGCCGCCAGATCAGCATGGTTATACGCAACACCGGTATCAATAATCGCGACAGTGACTGCGGTGCTGCCAGTTTTTTTGTCCCATGCTTCTGGTCCATCAACATCGGCATCCGCTGTGCCGCCGGTCTGGCCGATATTATTTAATCCCCACATTTCAGCAAAACGCGGATCATTGGGTATAATCTGCGTAGTATAAATATAGTTGGGCTCTACATATTCCACATCCGCACGCTTTGCATAGTACCGCATCAGCGCCTGGGTAGATTGCTTCCGGGTGCCGCGCACTCGATGGACTTTCACAACAGGTAATATCTCCATCGTTTGCGCACCAATCGCGGCATGTGCTGCTGCAACATCACTGGCCTGATCACCGATTTGTCCTGGCAAGCTGCGAAATTTAACCAGCACTTCACCTGGAACGTACGCCGCATGAATGTTAAAATGTGGTAGGGAGACAGGTTCTGCAGCGTATGCACCCGCTGAAAAAAGACCCAATCCGGCAACCATGATAACCAGCATTCGTGAAGTAATAACTGAACATCCTGAAAATTGTTTTTTGATGGCTTGCATATAACCTCTTAGGAATTTTGTTGGGAGATCACTTGCGCTACCCTAGCATACCTTAGCATCACTTTAGGTCGCACGTCTCCAATTAGAGACGCATCATTTACTGCCACCGCGTGCGGTAAACCATCCCGCCAACAAAATCAGTACACCGCCTATCCATTCACGAGGCAACACGACTTCACTTGTCAAAATTTGCGCTGATACGGCGCCTGCTACCACTTCAAACAGCAGAATCACCGCTGAACGATGCACCGGAGTATGGGTAACGCCGTACTGTACTGCCCAAGTCATCACCATAATGCCGAGAGCGCCCAGCGCAAATACCGCCACGCCCAGCGCGGGTGTAACCACAGGCATCGGCAAGCTATAGATGAGTATGCCGATGCCCGACAACATCACCACGCCTAACCAGGTGACACTAGTCTTCACCGATACCGGCACCTGCTGCACTTTACGCACCAGCACGTTAGACAGGGCAAACGCCATGCCCGATGAAATCGCCAGCCAGTCGGCGCGGCTTTGCGGTGTGGGAATACCCAGCGCGGGATCCCACAACGTAATAAATGCGCCCACCATCGCCAACGCCAGGGCGGCCATTTCAAAGCGCGACGGCCGCTCCCTGAGCAACAGCGCGCCCAGCATCACCGTCCACAACGGCGAGAGATAAAACAGCAGCAGCACCCGCACCACGGTGCCTTCCAACAGCGCCAGAATAAAAGCAATGTTGCACCAGCCGTTAGCCAAGGCGATGCCCAACATCAGCCAGCGGTATTCAAGTAACGCGGCACGGCGCATCCACAGCACTGGCAGTCCCACCAGCAGTGCCGAGCTGTAAATCAGAAACGTCGCCCATAAGCCTGTGAGTCCGTGCGCGTCCAGCAGGCGCAGCGGATACCAGAAAACACCCCACAGCGTGGCGGCGACAAACAGGCCAATGACTGGCAGATTGGCAGACAAAAAGGAAGGTTTGGAAGGCATGCCTAAATAGCTTATAATGGACAATAATCTGAAAACATTCACCGCACTCCAAAGTATCGACATTATGTGTCATCAACATTAAGAGCTAACCCGTGAACCCCAATCTTTCCCGGCTCCAGCCTTATCCTTTCGAAAAACTGGCCGGTCTCAAGGCAGGCGCGACGCCGCCCGCTGATTTACCGCACATTGGCCTGTCGATAGGTGAACCCCGCCATGCCACGCCCAGCTTCATTACCGAAGCGCTGATTACGCATCTGCATGGCCTGTCTAATTACCCGGTCACGCGGGGCAGCAGCGCGTTGCGTGAAGCCATCACCGGCTGGTTAACGCGGCGTTTTAATCTCGCGCCCGGCAGTCTCGACCCCGAGCGCCAGGTGCTGCCCGTCAATGGCACGCGCGAAGCGCTGTTCGCCTTTGCGCAATGTGTTGTCGATACTACAAAGCGCCCGATAGTGATGATGCCCAATCCGTTTTACCAGATTTATGAAGGCGCGGCGCTCATCGCCGGCGCCGAGCCGTGGTTTCTCAATACCACCGCCGACCACGGCTTTGTGCCGGATTTTGACGCCGTGCCCAGCGACGTATGGGCTCGCTGCCAATTGCTGTACATCTGTTCGCCGGGCAACCCCACGGGCGCGGTCATGGACATTGCCACGCTGCAAAAGCTCATTCAGCTTGCCGACCAATACGACTTCATCATCGCCTCTGACGAATGCTATTCAGAGATCTATCTCGACGAAAACGCACCGCCGCCTGGCCTGCTCGAAGCTGCCGCACGTCTTGGCCGTCACGACTACCGGCGGTGTATTGTATTCCATAGTTTATCAAAACGCTCGAATGTTCCCGGCATGCGTTCCGGCTTTGTGGCAGGCGACGCACAAATAATGGAAAAATTTCACCTTTATCGCACCTACCACGGCAGCGCCATGCCATCGCCTACACAGGCGGCCAGCACTGTAGCATGGAATGATGAACACCATGTACAACACAACCGCGCGCTGTACAAACAGAAATTCGACGCCGTGCTAGACATCCTGCAACCGGTGATGGACGTGCAGCGCCCCGCCGCCAGTTTTTACCTATGGCCACGCACGCCGATTAGCGACACCGAATTCGCGCGCAAACTCTATGCCCAATACAATCTCACCGTATTGCCCGGCAGTTTCCTGTCGCGCACCGCACATGGCATCAACCCCGGCGAAAACTACATACGCATGGCACTCGTCGAACCGCTGCAAGAATGTGTAGAAGCGGCTTATCGCATTAAAGAATGTATCGCGCAGCAGCGATAAATAAATCTCACCCCCTGATCAATAACAACCTGGAACCCCCATGAACGACATCAAAACAATTATCGAAGAAGCTTTTGAACGCCGCGCCGACATCACCCCGCGCAACGTCGATACGCTGGTTAAAGAAGCCATCATTGAAGCTGTCAACCTGCTCGACAGCGGCAAGGCGCGCGTCGCAGAAAAGAAAGACGGTCAATGGGTCGTCAATCAATGGCTGAAAAAAGCCGTGCTGCTGTCCTTCCGCATTGAAGACAACAGCTTCATGAAAGGCGGCTTCACCAATTATTACGACAAAGTGCAACCCAAGTTCGCCGACTACAGCGCACGCGATTTTCGCGCCAGCGGTGTACGCGTAGTGCCGCCCGCCTCCGCACGCAAAGGCGCCCACATCGCGCCGGGCGTCGTGCTCATGCCCTCTTACGTCAACATCGGCGCCTATGTTGACAGCGGCACCATGGTCGACACCTGGGCCACCGTCGGCTCCTGCGCGCAGATCGGCAAAAACGTACACCTCTCCGGCGGCGTCGGCATCGGCGGCGTGCTCGAACCCGTCCAGGCCGGCCCCACCATCATCGAAGACAACTGCTTCATCGGTGCCCGCTCCGAAGTCGTAGAAGGCGTCATCGTCGAAGAAGGTGCGGTGATCTCCATGGGCGTCTACATCGGCGCCAGCACCCGCATCTACAACCGCATGACTGGCGAAATCCTCTATGGCCGCGTTCCCGCCGGCTCCGTAGTCGTGTCTGGTAACCTGCCCTCTGCCGATGGTAAATACAGCCTTTACTGCGCCGTCATCGTCAAACAAGTCGACGAAAAAACTCGCGGCAAAGTTGGGATTAATGAATTGTTACGGGATATTTGAATGGTGTGAGGTGGCGCGGCTCAGGCAACCCCGCTACCGGAATGCTGCAGAAAACGTAGCACAAAATGGGCGCGGAATACTATGAACGTTATCGAAGGGATATATGTGTGGGTTGCCCAATGACCCACCCCGTGTTGTCTTTTCAGGCACTGCGTGTGCATAACGCGCACTACGCTTACTCCGATATCAGGGTGCGCTGATGAACAGACAGAAGATCATTATCATCGCGGGGCCAAATGGGGCGGGAAAAACCACTTTCGCACGGGAATTCTTACCCAATGAGGCGCAGTGCGTGCATTTCGTCAACGCAGATTGATTGCTGCCGGATTGTCCCCCTTCGACCCCGAGGTGGCAGCTATCCAGGCCGGGCGGCTGATGCTGCGACAGATTACGGCACATGTGGAGAAAAGGCAGAGTTTTGCCTTTGAAACTACTTTGTCCGGCCTGGCTTATGCCCGGCACATTCCCGAATGGCAGGCATTAGGCTATTGGGTGGAGCTGTTTTTCCTGGCACTGCCTTCTGCTGAAATGGCGGTAGCACGTGTCGCGGAACGGGTAAAGCAAGGGGGCCACAATGTACCGGATAGAGTAATTCGTCGTCGTTTCACGTCGGGCCAGCGCCATTTTGATCAGGTTTACCGCCCTTTGGTGGATGCCTGGGCGATTTACGACAACAGCGGTCCTTTGCCTATGTTACTTGATGCAGGAGTCAAACCATGACCATTACTCGCGAACTCACCCAGCGTTTCCCCGATTTGCTAAAGTCGCAAGAAGCCATGAAGCGTGCGGCGGCGCAGGCGCGCCGCTTGGCCGAGCAAACGGGAACCCGGCTTATTGTGACCGAGAAGGCCGCAGTAGCCGCGCGGCCAGAACCATCCAAGAAGCAGGACTCTGACTAAACTATAGTGTGAGGCGAGGTAGCTCAGAAAACATAGCGTGCGCTATGCGCACGAAATAAGTGTGAAATGCTATGGGAGAGAGATATGGGTGAATTACTCAACAACCACTCCGTGTTATCTTTTCGAGTAACACGTGCGCAAAAGCTATCATTGCACCGATCAAGCTCGGGTAGCCAGATGAAAAATCCTATATTAGGAGAAGCAAGCCATGTCTAGCCTTCGCTCTCTCACTGTTACTGGCTATAAATCCATCCGGGAGCTGCGCGACTTCAAGCTTAGCGACCTAAACGTGCTCATCGGCGCAAACGGCGCGGGAAAGAGTAATTTCATTAACCTATTCCGGCTGCTGAATGAAATATATGAACAGCAACTGCATCTCTATGTACAGAAACAAGGTGGCCCGGATGCGTTATTACATTTCGGACGAAACACAACGGAGCGATTACATGCCGAGTTCTATTTCTCTGCGAACGGCTATAAGTTTGATTTAATACCGACTACGGATAACAGGCTTGTTTTCGAGAGCGAACACAGCTGGTTTGGCGGTGTTTATCGCCCGACCGACAGCAGCAGCATACTTGGCAAAGGCCATGATGAATCCAAGCTCAAGGATGCCAAAGACAACTATTCATTCTATGTTCGTCCATCTGTCAGTAACTGGCGCGTATATCACTTTCATGATACCAGCGACACCGCCAAGGTAAAGCAACGCCATGCCGCGAATGATAATTTGCGGCTGAAGATTGATGCGGCAAATCTGGCTGCTTACCTAAGAATGTTGAAGGAACAACACGGAGTGGAGTATCAACGCATAGTCCAGACTATTCGATTGGTGTTGCCGTTCTTTGATGATTTCGTACACCGTCCCGGCGAACCTGAACATATCGAATTGGAGTGGACACAAAAGGGCAAACCGGACACGCCATTCAAAGCCCACATACTATCGGATGGTAGCTTGCGTTTCATCTGTCTTGCGACCCTGCTGTTACAGCCTATTTCTTTACTGCCTGACACGATCTTAATCGACGAACCAGAACTTGGCTTGCACCCTTATGGCATCACCATTTTGGCTGACATTTTCAAGCAGGTGGCCGAAAACCGACAATTGATCGTGTCAACGCAGTCAGTAGAACTGGTGAATGAGCTGACGCCTGAAGACGTGATCGTGGTTGATCAGGATGATGGCGCTTCAACCTTCCGACGCTATACAAATGAGGAACTGGCTGGCTGGATTGCAGAGTATGCGATGGGAGAAATCTGGAAGCGCAACATCCTGGGCGGGAGGCCGTGACATGGTGGAAGTCATCGTTTTTGCGGAAGGGCCAACCGAAGAGAAGTTTATCAAACAGATAGTGGCGCCTGCGCTACGCCATTTGCAGGTGTTTGTAAAACCACAGTTGCTGCATACCTCACAGATGGCTAAAGGAGTTGCCGTTACGTTCGACCGGCTTAAATTCAATGCGAGGAATACATTAAGACAGCGCCCAAACGCGGTGTTGGGTACGTTTCTGGATCTCTATGCCCTAGATATGCACTTCCCTGCCTTTGATGAAGCCAAGAAAAAACCAGACGTGTATTCGCGCGTGACTTGTCTTCAAAAAGCGCTGCATGAAGCCATCGTTGATCATTCAGGGTGTCGCCCAGAATTCTTTCTTCCGCATATTCAACCCTACGAATTTGAGGGTCTGCTGTTCTCCGATGTGGATGCGCTAAGTACCGTGGAACCAACCTGGAAAAAGAGCCTAAAAGTACTCACCAAGGTACGCGCTTCCGTCGATACACCTGAGCAGATCAATGATGGTTACGAAACCAAGCCGTCCAAGCGGCTCGAAAATCTGTTGCAGCCGAAATACAAGAAGATCCGTCATGGCCCGTTGGCCGCCGAACGCATCACGCTCGCTACGATAGAGCATGAATGTATGCACTTCCGAGGATGGATGGAAAAGCTACGAACGTTAGCAATACCATCATTCTAACAACTGCGATTGGAGCCTACTGCTAATGGCCGTTACAAATGCAACGCCAAAATCAACGCATCTTCGCGGCCATTTTGTGCGGGGTAATAGTCTTTGCTCACACCGATTTCGTTAAAGCCTACGGAATGATAAAGCTGGATTGCGCGGCGTAGTTTGAAGGGCGCACTTCCAACCAACATAGCGTGCGCTGTGCGCACGCTATGTTGGTTGCTCCAGTGTTGATTAAATATGTATCTACACCACATTACAAGGTCAATCAAGTGCCTCACAATGTCAGCCTGATAACAACCATCGCCGCCGCGCTGGGATTGGCGATGGTTCTGGGGTTTATTACATCGCGTTTGAGGATGCCGCCGTTGGTCGGCTATCTCCTGGCGGGGATCGTGATTGGTCCGGCTACGCCAGGCTTTGTCGCGGATGTCGAACTTACCAGCCAACTCGCCGAAATAGGGGTGATGCTGCTGATGTTCGGCGTCGGGCTGCATTTCTCGCTGGACGATCTGCTTGCTGTCCGGCGCATCGCAGTCCCGGGAGCCATAGTGCAGATCACCGTGGCCACTGTGCTGGGGATGGTGGCGGCCACGTTCTGGGGCTGGGATATTGGCGCAGCGCTGGTCTTCGGCCTCGCTTTGTCTGTTGCCAGCACAGTAGTGTTATTGCGCGCCCTGGAGGCCCGAGGCGTACTGGAGTCGGTCAACGGCCGCATTGCCGTAGGCTGGCTGGTCGTCGAAGATCTGGTGATGGTGATGGTGTTGGTACTGTTACCTCCGCTCGCCAGCCTGCTGGGCGGGAAGGCAGATACCGCCTCCGGCGGGAGTCTATGGATAACCTTGGGGATCACGCTCGCCAAAGTCGCCGCATTCATCGCGCTGATGCTGGTGGTGGGACGGCGCGTGTTCCCTCGCGTGCTCTGGCTGGTGGCGCATACCGGCTCACGAGAGCTGTTCACGTTGTGCGTGATTGCTGTGGCCGTTGGGGTCGCCTATGGCTCGGCCGTGCTGTTCGACGTGTCGTTCGCGCTGGGCGCATTCTTTGCCGGGATGATGATGCGCGAGTCGGAGTTCAGCCACCGCGCCGCCGCCGAATCCCTGCCATTGCGCGACGCGTTTTCGGTGCTGTTCTTCGTGTCGGTCGGTATGCTGTTTGATCCGCAGGTGCTGATCGAGCAACCCATCAAGGTGCTGGTGGTGGTGGCCATCATCATGGTGGGTAAAACCCTTGCCGCCATCGCCCTGGTGCTGGCGTTCCGTTACCCGCTTAACACCGCGCTCACAGTCGGGGCAAGTCTGGCGCAGATCGGTGAATTCTCCTTTATTCTGGCCGGACTCGGCGTAGCACTGGGATTGCTGCCCACAGAAGGACAGAGCCTGATTCTCGCCGGAGCACTGATTTCTATCGCGCTCAATTCGTTCGTATTCTCCGCTATCGAGCCAGCGCAAACATGGATACGTGGACGATCCCGCCTTGCACGGCGACTGGAACAAAGAGACGATCCACTTGCCACGCTCCCTATGTCAGTCGACCAATCATTCTTGACCGGCCAGGTCGTTCTTGTTGGATATGGGCGAGTGGGACGCCGTATCGCCCAGGCGCTCAGCGAAAAAAACATACCCTATGTAGTTGCTGAGCAGAACCGCGAACTGGTTGAACAACTGCGCGCACAGAATACCCCAGCCGTCTATGGAGACGCATCCGACCCTGCGGTACTGATCCAGGCACACATCGCACGGGCTAGCCTATTGGTCATCGCCACTCCGGATACATTTCATGTGCGCAAAATGGTGGAGATCGCCCGCACCCTTAACCCGACGATTGAAGCCGTGCTGCGCACCCACAGCGAGGAAGAAGCTGAGTTACTACAAAAGGAAAATGTCGGGAAGGTATTCATGGGCGAGCATGAATTGGCGACTGGCATGACCAGGCATATTCTGGCGCGCATGCGCGAGGAAACGCATCCCTAAGCAGCAAACATGCGTCCCATGCAATAATCAGCAGCTATTACAAATGCAGCGCCAGAATCAGCGCATCTTCACGGCCATTTTGTGCGGGGTAATAATCTTTGCGCACGCCGATTTCGTTAAAGCCTACGGAATGATAAAGCTGGATTGCGGTGCGGTTTGAAGGACGCACTTCCAGCAATAGAGTCTCTACCGCAAGGTGGCGCGCCTTGTCCATCATGTGTGCCAGCATGATGCGTCCCAAGCCCTGTCCGCGCGATTCCGGTTTGACGCAGAGATTCAGCACATGCGCGTCTCCCCCACCCACCATCATGACGCAATAGCCATGATTTTCAGCTTCACGTTCAATGAGCCAGCAGCCATAACCCACCCGCAAACAATCGCGGAAAATGCCTTCTGTCCAGGGGAAAGGATAAACATCCCGTTCAATGATCATGACAGCGTCTACATCGGCTTCTGTCATGCGACGAATTTTATAGGCACCGGTTTTTTTCTTGTTGCGCTTCGCAGGTTGAGGCATAAATCAGCGGGCTTCCGCCGCACACGGATGTGCAAGTGCCGTGGGAGGCAGGATGCCGTGAACGGCCGCCGCGCAGGGACGCGCAGGAATGGCCGCAAAAACCTTTTGTGCAAACTGCAGGTCTTCCCAGGCTTTGCGCTTTTCTTTTGGTGAACGCAACAAATACGCAGGATGATAGGTAACAATCACTGGAATGCCCGTATCCGCATAACTCCAGCGTTTGCCGCGCAAGGTACCCAGAGGAGCATCCGTTTTCAGCAGGTTATGTGCGGCAATGCGCCCCACTACCAGAATCACCTTGGGCTTGATCAATGCAATCTGACGCTTCAGATAAGGCTCGCACGCAGCGGCTTCTTCGGGCGCAGGATCACGATTGCCAGGCGGGCGGCACTTCACGACATTGGCGATATACACCGCTTCGCGCGGCAAACCAATCGCCAGCAACATAGCGTTAAGCAACTGACCCGCACGCCCCACAAATGGTTCACCCTGACGGTCTTCTTCAGCACCCGGCGCTTCGCCAATTATCATCCACTGTGCGTTGTGATCACCGACACCAAACACTGTTTGTGTGCGCCCCTGATGCAGGCCACACGCGGTGCAATTGGCGACGATGGGGCGTAGCGTGTCTAAATCCCCCCTGCCCCCCTTTTGCAAAGGGGGGTTAGAGCCTGCAACATCAACTTCAACCTCATTTTGCAAAGGGAAGTTAGCGCTTGTCAGAACATGGGCAACATCGCCTTCCACCCCCCTTTGCAAAAGGGGAGCAAGGGGAGATTTCCGCTCCCATGACTGGATACCCATCGCATCCAGATATGCCAAGCGTCTATCGCCCATTGCTCCCTCCTCTCCCCCATGCGGCAAAGCTCATAAAATCAGATTACAATTGCGGATGCGCGCGTTGCTCAGGCGCAATGATCTTGTTCAGGCCATTGATATACGCCTTGGCCGACGCAATCACAATATCCGTGTCTGCGCCCTGTCCATTGACAATGCGGCCACCCTTTTCAACACGTACCGTCACCTCGCCCTGTGAATCCGTGCCGCTGGTAATTGCATTCACCGAATACAGCGTCAACTGCGTGCCACTGGCCACCAGTAACTCAATCGCCCTGAACACTGCATCCACTGGGCCATCACCCCTGGCCGTAGCTTTCTTTTCTTCGCCATCTATCCACAATGTCACATCAGCCGCCGGCATTTCGCCGGTTTCTGACGATGCTTTCAGATACATTAATTTGATGCGTTCATTTTCGGCGGCAAGATTGGCATCGGTGACTAAGGCCTGAAGATCTTCGTCGTAAATTTCATGCTTTTTATCTGCCAACTCTTTGAAGCGTGCAAACGCCGCATTCACATCTTCATCTGAACCCAATGTAATGCCAATTTCCTGCAAACGGGTGCGGAAGGCATTGCGCCCGGAGTGCTTACCCAACACCATGCGATTCGCCGTCCAGCCCACATCTTGCGCCCGCATGATTTCGTAAGTCTCGCGGCTCTTCAACACGCCATCTTGATGGATGCCGGACTCATGGGCAAAGGCATTGGCGCCCACAATCGCTTTATTTGGCTGCACCGCAAATCCCGTGATGCCTGACACCAAACGACTGCACGGCACAATCTGCGTGGTATCAATGTCCGTCTTGCATGAAAAAATATCCTGGCGCGTATGCACTGCCATGACAATTTCTTCCAGCGCCGCATTACCGGCGCGTTCACCCAAGCCATTGATGGTGCATTCCACTTGACGTGCGCCATTCAACACCGCAGACAATGAGTTCGCCACCGCCAGACCCAAATCATTATGGCAATGCACTGAAAATACCACTTTGCCTGCATTGGGCACACGCTCGCGCAAGGTGCGAATCAAGCTGCCAAATTGATGCGGCAAGTTATAGCCTACCGTGTCAGGAATATTCACGGTGCGCGCGCCAGCGTTAATCACGGCTTCAATGATCCGGCACAGAAAATCAATTTCAGAACGCCCCGCATCTTCCGGTGAGAATTCCACATCATCAACATACTGACGCGCGCGCTTCACCGCTTTCACCGCCTGCTCCACCACTTGATCCGGCGACATGCGCAACTTCATTTGCATGTGTATCGGCGAGGTTGCGATAAAAGTGTGGATACGCGCCGCATTGGCGCCGCGCAATGCTTCACCGGCACGATCAATATCCTTGTCCAGCGCGCGCGCTAAAGCACATACGCGGCTGTCTTTCACCGCTTCTGCCACCGCCTGCACTGACTCAAAATCACCGGGACTCGCCACTGGAAAACCAGCTTCGATAATGTCCACACGCATGCGCTCCAGCGCCTTGGCAATACGCACTTTTTCATCGCGCGTCATGGACGCGCCGGGACTCTGTTCGCCATCACGCAAGGTGGTGTCGAAAATAATTAATTTATCACTCATGATAGGCTCCTTGGAATTAGCACCATAATACTTTAATGCGACAGACGACAGCAATGAACCGTCGCTGGTCTATAGCATTGTTTTGGGATAGTTTGGCTCCGCGAAGGGAGCCTGAAAGTAACGGTATCTGCCTTACGGCAGCAGGAGCAGGGAGAGGGAAAATAAAGGCAAAGACGCACACAATGCCGCTGGATGGTTCACAGCGGACAAAGCGAAACAGGTTTGTGTGCGGAAGGTGTACATAAAATTAATATAACACAAATTTAACAGGATTTCAAAAAACTCTATAAATATATAAAGTTCAATGTGTTATATCAAAATATTACGGGGCATCCGGTGGCGGCAACATCTTGCCCGCACGGTTCTTTTTATAAAGGCGATAGAGCGCTGATGCCGGGCCGGAAAGAGCGTAAATCAAAAACACCATAAATAATATTTGTGGCGGGCTCAATGAGATCACTACAAAAACCACCATTACCAACACAATGGCAATAAACGGCACTTTGTTTTTGAGATCAAGTTCTTTAAAACTGAGATAGTAAATATTGCTGACCATTAACACGCCCGCCGCAACTGTGGCACAGAACGCGACAATGGCAAGGTCTTTGCCTTTCAGCCCATAGTCATCACACATCCACACCAACCCGGCCACCAAACCGGCAGCGGCAGGGCTGGCCAGCCCTTGAAAGTAACGCTTGTCGACGCTGCCGATGCGGGTGTTGAAACGCGCCAAGCGCAATGCTGCGGCGGCAGCGTAAACAAACGCGGCGAGCCAGCCGATTTTACCCAGTGTTGAAAGCGACCAGACATACACTACCAGCGCAGGCGCAAGACCAAACGACACCATGTCCGCAAGGCTATCGTATTCCTTGCCAAAATCACTTTGGGTATTGGTGAGGCGAGCCACACGGCCATCAATACCGTCCATGATCATGGCGATGAATACGGCCACTGCCGCAGGCTCAAAGCGCCCACCCATCGCCGCAACAATCGCATAAAAACCGGCAAATAATCCCGCCGTGGTAAACAGGTTCGGCAGCAAATAAATGCCTTTGCTGCGCTTCACTTCATTCGCTTCTGTGGTATCGGGTGTGTCTTCTTCCATTACAAGTGTTTTTCCGTTTTTGTATGGAGTGAGGCTGGCCTGATTACCCAACCCCCTCCCACAGGCGGGAGAGGGGGAAGGCTTGCGCGCACTCAGTTTTTGGTTTGGTCCACAACTTTGTTGGCTTTGATCCAAGGCATCATATCACGCAATTTGGCGCCGACGATTTCGATCTGATGTTCGCGGCCGATGCGGCGCTTGGCTTTCAGTGTGGCGGCGCCTGCCTGGTTTTCCAGGATGAATTCGCGGGCGAATTCACCATTTTGAATTTCGCTGAGGATGCGCTTCATCTCGATTTTTGTCTGATCGGTGACAATGCGCGGACCACGGGTAAAGTCGCCGTATTCAGCGGTGTTTGAAATGGAGTAACGCATGTTGGCGATGCCGCCTTCATACATCAGATCGACAATTAATTTCAGCTCATGCAGGCATTCAAAGTATGCCATTTCGGGAGCATAACCGGCTTCCACCAGTGTTTCAAAACCGGCTTGCACCAGTGCTGTAGTGCCCCCGCACAATACCGCTTGCTCACCGAACAGATCGGTTTCGGTTTCTTCGCGGAAGTTGGTTTCGATGATACCGGCACGGCCACCGCCATTGGCGCTGGCATAAGACAGCGCCAATTCTTTGGCCTTGCCGGACACATCGCGGTGGATTGCGATGAGGCTGGGCACGCCACCGCCTTGCGTGTAAGTGGAGCGCACCATGTGGCCGGGACCTTTAGGCGCGATCATGATCACGTCAAGGTCTGCACGGGGTTCGATCTGGCCAAAATGAATGTTGAAGCCGTGCGCAAACGCCAGCGCCGCGCCTTGCTTAATGTTGGGCTCAATAGAGTCACGGTAGAGCTTGGCCTGGTGTTCATCGGGCGCAAGAACCATCACCACGTCGGCACCCTTCACGGCATCTTCAATGCTCTTGACCGTGAGGCCGGAATTTTTGGCTTTGACGGCGGAGCTAGAGCCAGCGCGTAGGCCGATTACCACGTCTACGCCGGAATCCTTGAGATTAAGCGCATGGGCATGGCCTTGTGAACCGTAACCGATAATGGCTACTTTCTTGTCACGGATGATGGCAAGGTTGGCGTCTTTGTCGTAATACATTTTCATGTGTGTTTCCTTTAAATAAAAGTTAAAAATCGTTGGGTTGTCATCTCGAACACAGTGAGGGATCTTGCAAGATCTCTCAAAGTTCTCTCACCTTCGTTCGAGACTCGAGACAAGGATTTCTCGCTGCACTCGAAATGACATACCCCTAAAGGTGCAAACTTTTTTCGCCGCGCGCAATGCCTGATACGCCGGAGCGCACGGTTTCAACGATGCTGTTGGCCTCCACCGCCTGGATAAACGCATCCAGCTTGCTGCCCGCACCAGTTAATTCCACGATGTAGGTGCTGGCTGTCACATCAATAATGTGGGCACGGAAAATATCCACCAGACGTTTCAGCTCTTCGCGCGCTTCGCCGGTCGCCCTGAGCTTGATCAACATCATTTCACGTTCAATGTGCGGACCTTCGGTCAAGTCCAGCAGTTTGACGACATCCACCAGCTTGTTAAGCTGTTTGGTGATTTGCTCAACAACCTCTTCCGAGCCGCGCGTGACCAAGGTCATGCGTGACAACGAAGGATCTTCGGTTGCCGCAACGGTGAGTGATTCGATGTTATAACCGCGCGCTGAAAACAGCCCCGCCACGCGCGACAATGCACCGGCTTCGTTTTCCAGCAAAATTGAAATAATGTGGCGCATGGCTAGGCTAACTCCCTGTCGGGTGACAAGTGCATCTCATGATGGCCTTTACCCTGCGCAATCATGGGATAAACATTTTCAGTCTGGTCAGTAATAAAATCCATGAATACCAATCTGTCTTTCAACTTCAGGGCTTCGCGCAATGCCGGCTCGACATCGGCCGGTTTTTCGATGCACATACCCACATGACCATAGCTTTCTGCCAGCTTCACGAAGTCGGGCAACGCGTCCATATATGACATGGCATAACGGCCTTCGTAGAAAAATTCCTGCCACTGCCGCACCATGCCCATGTAGCGATTATTCAGGTTAATAACCTTGATCGGCAAACCGTACTGACGGCAGGTCGACAATTCCTGTATGCACATTTGAATGCTGGCTTCGCCAGTGACGCAAGCCACCGTGGCATCCGGATGCGCTAACTGCACGCCCATCGCCGCTGGCAAACCAAAGCCCATGGTGCCCAGTCCGCCGGAGTTGATCCAGCGCAGGGGTTTGTCAAATTTGTAAAACTGCGCGGCCCACATCTGGTGCTGGCCTACATCAGATGTTACATAAGCTTCGCCTTCGGTGAGGCGATACAACGTTTCCAGCACATATTGCGGTTTGATCAATGCGCTGTTGCGGTCGTACTTGAGACAATTCACGCTACGCCACGCATTGATTTGATCCCACCACTGGGTTAATCGCTGCATGGGCGCAACAGGGTCAGGCCTGCGTTTATCTTCTTTGATCAGGCGGATCATGTCTTTCACGACATGATTAACATCACCGACAATCGGCACGTGAACCTTGACGCTCTTGGAAATCGAAGAGGGGTCAATGTCGATATGAATAATTTGCGCCTCGGGGCAGAAATATTTCACCTCGCCCACCACGCGGTCGTCAAAACGCGCGCCGATCGCCACCAGCACATCGCAATGATGCATCGCCATATTGGCTTCATAGGTGCCGTGCATGCCGAGCATGCCGAGTGATTGCGGGTCGGTGGCCGGATAAGCGCCCAGCCCCATCAAAGTTTGTGTGATGGGGAAGCCCAGCATACGCGTCATTTCCGTAAGCGCATCCTGCGCGCCGCTCAGGATCACGCCGCCACCGGTATAGAGCATGGGTTTTTTCGCGGTGAGCATTAAATCCACGGCCTTGCGGATTTGCCCAGGATGGCCTTTCAGCACCGGATTATAGGAACGGATCGACACTTCTTGAGGATAGCTGTATTCCGTGCGCTGTGCGGTGACATCTTTGGGCACGTCAACCACCACCGGGCCGGGACGACCCGTGGTGGCAAGATAAAATGCTTTTTTAATAGTGGTAGCGAGGTCTTTCACATCTTTCACCAGAAAGTTGTGTTTGACGCAGGGGCGTGTGATGCCCACGGAATCCACTTCCTGAAACGCGTCGCTGCCTATTGCCGTGGTTTTCACCTGGCCAGTGATCACCACCATGGGAATCGAGTCCATGTGCGCGGTCGCAATGCCGGTGATGGCATTGGTGGCACCCGGGCCCGAGGTCACGAGCACCACGCCAGGCCTGCCGGTAGAGCGCGCATAACCGTCGGCGGCGTGGGTAGCGCCCTGTTCGTGGCGCACCAATATATGTTTCACCTCTTCCTGCCGGTACAACGCATCGTATATATGCAAAACAGCGCCACCAGGATAGCCAAACACATATTCCACGCCCTCGTCCTTCAGGCATCGGACAAGTATTTCGGCACCGGTTAATTCCACGTCATCATCTCCAAAATATAGAAAAAACGCCCACTGCGCCCATTGTATAGGGACGAGCGAGGTATTGTGTGCCCAATCTAATGGCCGATTATAACGCGCCACGCCGTCAAGATATAGTGTTTAAAAAGAAGTGATTAGGGGGTGTGATTGGGAGAGTAACCGTCAATGTCACATAAAATAGCGGCCCAAACACGGCTACGCTGCTCACAGCTATATTATTTTCATATGTTTTTCAGTTATTTATACGCCGCTACCTGCCCCGCAGGAAAAACTTATCCAGTTCCGCCAGGGTGAGCTGCACCCAGGTGGGGCGGCCGTGGTTGCATTGGCCGCTGCGCTCGGTGGCTTCCATGTCGCGCAGCAGGTGGTTCATTTCAGGCAGCGTGAGTTTGCGGTTGGCGCGCACCGAGCCGTGGCAGGCGAGCGTGGCCATGACGGTGTTGATGTTTTCCTGAATGCGCGAGCTGCTACCCAGGGCGTGGATGTCGGCCAGTACGTCACGCACCAGCGTGGCGATGTCGGCGTCGCGCAGCAGGGTTGGCACCTGTCGCACCGCCAGTGTTTCCTGGCCGAGGCGGCTGATGTCAAAGCCCAGCTCATTGAACAGGGCGCAGTGTTCTTCGGCACGTTGTGCGTCGCGTTCGTTGACCGCCACGGTAATCGGCACCAGTAATGGCTGGGATTGGATGCCTGCGCTGGCCTGTGCGGTCTTCATGCATTCGTAGGTGATGCGTTCGTGCGCGGCGTGCATGTCTACCAGAATCAGGCCGTGGGCGTTTTCGGCGAGAATGTAAATGCCATGTAATTGCGCGATGGCGTAGCCTAGGGGGGGTGCGACGCCGCTGTCCAACAGAGGCGCGTCAAAGGTTGGCGGTTCTTGTTCATCCCTGCGCTCCATCCTGCCCGGCGGATGCAGCGCCGTATACACTGCCATGTGTTCTTGCACCTGATGAGGCGCGGGCAACGGTAATGCAGACTGCCACGCAAAATCGGGTCGCTCAAAACCCGGCGGCGATTCCTGCGCATCGGCTGGGTTGTGTGACACATTTTGCCCGGCTTTGGTGGTGGCCAACGCATCGCGCAGGGTGCGAAACACAAAGTCATGAATCAGACGGCTTTCACGGAAACGCACTTCATGTTTGGTGGGATGCACATTCACATCCACTTCGGCGGCGGGCATTTCCAGATACAATACAAACACGGGATGACGGCCATGAAACAGCACGTCCTGATACGCCTGGCGAATCGCGTGGCTCACCACTTTGTCGCGGATGATGCGGCCGTTCATGTAAAAATATTGCAGATCACCCTGACCACGCGAAAAAGTCGGCAGGCCAATCCAGCCCCACAGGCGCAGCCCGGCGGCTTCGAAATCAATACGCAGCGCATTTTCCAGAAACGGCGTGCCGATGATGTCGGCCACACGCCGCTCTTTGTCACGCTCGCTGTGCCCGGCGCGTAACGCCTGCACTGCACGTTGATTGTGGCGCAGGATAATGTCGACATCAAAACGGCTCAGGGCGATGCGCTGCACTACTTCGTCGAGATGGGTAAATTCAGTTTTTTCGCTGCGCAGAAATTTGCGGCGCGCTGGCGTGTTGTAAAACAGGTCGCGTATTTCCACCGTGGTGCCGGGCGGATGCGCAGCGGGGATGGGCGGTGCCTGCATATCGTCGCCCGGCACTTGCCATGCGCTGCTGTCTTGTGCCGTGCGTGATGTCAGTGTGAGCCGCGACACCGAGCTGATGCTGGGCAACGCCTCACCGCGAAAGCCGAGTGTGGACACCTGCATCAAATCGTCAAAGCTTTGAATCTTGCTGGTGGCATGGCGGCTGAGCGCCAGCGCGAGGTCGTCACGCTCAATGCCATGACCATTGTCGCGCACCCGTATCAGGCGCGCGCCGCCCTGCTCAATGTCGATTTCAATGTGCGTTGCACCCGCGTCCAAGCTGTTTTCCAGCAGCTCTTTTACGACCGAAGAAGGCCGTTCAACAACTTCGCCCGCCGCAATCTGGTTGGCAAGCTGGGGGGGTAACAGGTGGATGCGCATGGGGTGAAAGTATCCTGAAAACCTATTGAACCACAGAGGGCACGGAGAAAAAACAAGGTTGTGACACCCTGCGCGGTTAAACCGCCGTTTTCAGGATTATACGTTAAGAGGGGGTGGCTACTCCAGTCTGTCCTGCGCTTCCAGCATGGGTGGTGGGCAGGCGGCGCGTGCCGGGTTGCAGGGTGGCAGCCATGGCGGCGTGGCAGTCGGCGCTGTGTTCGATGCCCAGCACGTGGCCGTATTCGTGTAACAGGACACTGAGCATGTCCATTTTGCCGGGGGCGTCACTACCGGGACGGGCCTGCCAGACGTTGGCGTCGGCGATGGGGAGGTATTCTTCATTTAGATAGGGGGTGTAGTCGATGAACCAGTTGTAGCCAGCGGCGTTGGCGTCCAACGTGATCGTCTGGCCGGTGGTTTGACCGAGGGCGCCGCCTTCGAGTGCAGCGAAGGCATTCATTCTTTCTCTTCTATTGACGTTGGTGTGTCGCATTTTCGTTTTTTGTTAAAAAAATACATTTAACACAAAGCAGTACAACAGCGTAGCGATCATGACGGTTATGCTCACCAATGCGCTGGCATACACGATCACAAATCTCACCCACCGTTTTTGAGTAATGATGTTAGGGTCACGCCGATAGTAGATAACCTTCATTAAGTCCCACATCATAGGGGCCGAAGCTAAGGTTCGAGTATGGCCAAGTAACGCGTCAGGACTGTAACCACCTGCAATCTCCGCACATAACTCTTTATTGAACATTCGAATTTCTGAAAATATTTTCAGCGAAATAGACTGACCTATAAATAACAATACCCCTTGAAAAATAAACAAGGGCACAAATAATATTCCGCCAATACAAGATTCTTGTCCTGTCATTAGGGTTTAAGACATCCATAGGGTGAATCCATATAGCGATCAAGTATGGAGGACATATCCATACTATCACCCATAACGCGGTAAGTTGGGCTGTAGGCTGGTGCTGAGCCTGCGAAGCCCAGCATCTCACCGCTCACCATAAACCGTCCAGCGTATCACCCATACCCAGCCCCTCGCTGCGCTCTCCCCAACCTGCGGTTACTATTCCACGTTTGATCTAGCTGTGCAAGGTTGAATGCGATCAATCTATCCAGCCATGTTTTACGGGTGCGTTACGAGGGGGTTGGTCGGCTAAAAAGTGCTAATTGTCTCTGCCTGTAACACATGGTATTGTGGGGATATTCCAAAAATCTGTTTTCGGCTTGCCAACACGGCGTGATCAAATCACCCTCTCCCCAGCCCTCTCCCGCAGGGCGGTAGAGGGGGTGAAAATACACCCGTAAATAGCATACCTGCAAGATTCAAGGTAATGATATTTCAAAATATTAAAGGGCAATCCATGTTGCGACACTCGATACAACTATTAATGGTGTTTCTGCTGGCAGTGTCCAGCATGCCTGTGACAACGCTTCAAGCCGCCGATGCGATACCGGTCAGTGAACCGCCACCGCCCGCACCTGCTGTTATTCCTGTCCCCGCTGGCCGCATTGTGGAGTTGCACACCGCCATGGGCACCACCTTTAATGCGTATGTGACGGGTGCGGAAGACGCCAAACGCGGCGTGTTGATTATCCATGACCGGCGTGGATTGGGTGATTACGCGAAAGGCTGGGCGGAGCGTTTTGCCGCCATCGGCTACCGTGCGCTGGTGGTGGATTTGTATGATGGCCGTTATTCCAACGAATCGACTGGCGCGACACGCATCATGACATCCATTGACCAGGCATCGGCTAACGTCAACCTCAAGGCGGGTCTGGCCTACCTCAAGGCACCGGGGCGCACATTAGCGACCTTTGGCTGGGATTATGGCGGCGCCCAGGCACTGTGGGCGGCGCTGCAAGACCCCGAGGCCGTCGCCGCCACGGTAATTTACTATGGCCCCATGAGCACTGACGTGAAAGCCTTGCGCACATTGAAAGGCCCGGTGCTGGGGATTTTTGCCAAGAATGATCCCTGGGTCAGTCCGCTGCATGTGGCGGGTTATCAAGATGCCATGCGCGAAGCAGGCGCGCCGTTCAGCGTCATCCCTTATGACGCCGGACATGGCTTTACCAACCCGATCAATCGCGTCTACAACAAAAAACTCGCGGATGATGCGTGGGAAAAAACCCAGGCGTTTCTGGAAGAACGGCTGAAGTAACGGATGGATCGTGCGCACAGCGCACGCTACCATGCAGCAACACGTACACCCTGCCCTACCTACGCTTTATTCATTTAACCGCTGCCCGTATGCAATACGCGCACGAATGGCACTTTTTTATAGCGGAATTTCTGTTGAATTACGCGAAGTCGCGTTGCGTAATAAGCCCGAGGAAATGCTGCTTCATTCGCCGAAGGGCACCGTGCCCGTGCTGATCTTACCCAACGGTAAAGTGATTGAAGAAAGCCTTGCGATTATGCGCTGGGCGCTGGCAATTCATGACCCGCAGGATTGGCTATGTAAAAATGAATCTGCGTTACGTGACGAGGCGGCGCAATTGATCTATGAAAATGATCATGTGTTCAAGCAACACCTGGATCACTACAAATACTCCACCCTGCACACTGAACATTCTCTGGAACATTATCGGGCGCAAGGCGAAATATTTTTGCAAGGGTTAGAAAACAGGCTGCAACGCCAGCGTTTTTTGCTGGAAGAGCGCATCACATTGGCTGACATCGCCATTGTGCCGTTTGTGCGGCAGTTTGCGCAGGTTGATGCGGACTGGTTTGCTACCGCCGCTTATATTGAGTTACGGCGCTGGCTTAAGTCCATACTCAATTCGACGCTATTCACTTCAGTCATGACAAAGCGGCCACCGTGGCAACCGGGTGATGAGGTGGTAATTGCCTAAAAAAATCCGGGCAATGTCAAGGGCGGCTCATCCAGCAACGACATCTGCTCACGCAACGCAAGGATATGATCCTGCCAATAGCGTTGCGTATTAAACCACGGGAAGCTCATCTTGAATGCGGGGTCTTCCCAACGGCGTGCCAGCCACCCGGCGTAGTGGATGATACGTAACGTGCGCAATGCCTCCACCAGGTGCAGTTCCACGGGATTAAAATCATAAAACTCGTTATAACCTTCCATGATATACATGAGCTGGGTGTTCATGGCGGCACGTTCACCGGACAACAGCATCCAGATATCCTGTATCGCAGGTCCGCTGCGGCAATCATCAAGGTCAACAAAATGCGGGCCCGCCACCGTGCCGGGAGCGGCCACCGACCATAATATATTGCCGGGATGGCAGTCACCATGCAACCGTATGTGCGCGACATCCGGTGCCTGGGAAAAGCAGCGACGCACACGCAGCAGCACGTCATCCATCACGCTGCGGTAGGCCTGCTGCAACTCGTCGGGAATAAAATCATGTTCCAGGATAAAAGCATAAGGTTCGATACCAAAGCTTTCAATGTTTACGGCGGGACGATGCACAAAAGGTTTCAGCGCGCCGATGGCATGGATACGCGCTATGAAACGGCCCATCCATTCCAGCGTATCGGGATCATCAAGCTCGGGAGTGCGTCCCGCGCAGCGCGGGAACAGGGCAAAGCGAAAACCTTCGAACTCATGCAGCGTGCAGCCTGCATCATCAGGAAGGGGCGCCACCACCGGCAGTTCATGTTCGGCAAGTTCCAGCGCAAACGCGTGTTCTTCAAGAATAGCGGCGTTTGACCAGCGATTCGGGCGATAAAACTTGGCGATAATCGGCACGCCACCTTCAATGCCGACCTGATACACGCGGTTTTCATAGCTGTTCAGCGCAAGCGCACGGCCGTCGCACTGATAGCCAAGGCTTTCAATGGCGTTGAGCAACCGGTCGGGGGTGAGGTCTTGATAGAGGAGGTTGGTGTTTGACGGCATTAAATCCCCCCTGCCCCCCTTTGTCAAAGAAAGAGGGGATGACACAATGCCGCTCCTTACCTCCCGTACGCCCTGAGTCCTTCGATAAACTCAGGATGCGGACAGGAGTGGCGGAACAGTTGTGTTGCTACGCAACGCTTGGTGGGTTGTAACCCACCCTACATTTATCACAAATATTTTAAACAAAAATTATTTTACGTCGAGCAACTCCACATCAAACATAAGTATCGCATTCGGTGGAATCACACCGCCTGCGCCGCGTGCGCCGTAACCCATTTCAGAAGGAATGATCAAGGTGCGTTGACCGCCCACTTTCATGCCTGCCACGCCTTGGTCCCAGCCTTTAATAACCTGGCCTGCGCCCAACATAAAATCAAACGGCTGACCGCGATCAACTGAGCTGTCAAATTTCGCGCCCCGATTTTGCGGCGCCTTGGGGTCATAAAGCCAACCGGTGTAATGCACAAACACCAGCTTGTTATTAACTGCTTCTGCGCCAGCGCCTGCTTTGGTATCGGTTTTTACCAGTTCGGTGATTTTTGTGTCTGTCATGGTTGATGTTTCCTGTGCTTCGTTTTCGTTATTTTTCATATTACAACCGCCGACCAGGATAATGAACATGGCAACTACGGGTAGGGCTTTTTTCATTACCTCAATCTCCATTTGATTTTTAAAAAATGGCTGGGCCTTGGATTATATCAGGGATCATGCCGGATCTGGCTCAATCAACAATATACCGGTAAAAATCGTCAGCGCCCTCACCACCAATATCGCTTTCGCCTGGCCGCGATGATCTATACGCCCACTGCCATCTGCATCGCCTTGAAACAATTTGCGGGCGGCGAGAATCTGGAAAATGTATAAAATATACAGCGCCAGCGGCATGATAAAATGCATCCATACCAGAAAAGACGAAATATCGCCATGTTCAAAGAGACGTACATACCAGTCGCGCCGTAAAAAAATATACACCGGCACCATCAGATCAAACAGCATGATAAACACCATGGTGTAGATATGAAAAACGCGCTGCTGCGGCCGGTAAAAGGCAAGCAACATGAGCAGGTAGGTCGCAATTACGACCCCTGCCATTACAACTTTTTCTGTCATATATTAAGGGATCCTGGAAGATCCCTCACATTCGTTCGGGACAAGGATTTCTCGCTTCGTTCGAAATGACACACTGATGTACGTGTTGAATGTTCCCTCACGCGCCCGCCGCCTTCAATACGGCAACAACACTGGCATGGCCGTTACTTTCAGCACCTTTGAGTGCGTTGACGCCGTTGCTGTCTGTTGCCGTGACATCACCCCCGGCTTCAAGCAATATCTTTACCACGTTGGCATGCCCGGCACGCGCGGCATGAATCAACGCAGTGGCACCGGACACGCCGAACATGCTGCCCGGCGCATTGGTTTCTGAACCTTCACGGGCATTGATCTCAGCCTTGTTTTTCAGCAAGGTTTCCACCATTTTGACATTGCCATTGCTTGCGGCAACCATCAGGGGAGTGAGGCCCGACACATCCTTTAAATTCGGATCAGCATTTTTTTCAAGCAAGACTTGCGCAACACCCAGGTGCCCACGCTCTGCCGTCCAGAACAGCGCCGTTTTACCCAAAAAACCCGGGGTATTCGGCAATGCCCCAGCTTCCAGCAAAATCTGTGTTACTTCAGCATGACCATGCTGTGCGGCTTTAATCAATACCGTATTTCTGCCGATGCTGCTTAATGCTACAGTAAATGAACTGGTGCGATTCTCTTTCTCGGTGGCATTCGCATCAGCACCTTTGCCCAACAAGGCGCGCATGATCTCTGCACGGCCTAACTCAGCCGCCACAAACAACGCGGATTCATTCTGGCGGTTAGGGCGATTCACGTCTGCGCCGTGATTGAGCAGGTAACGCACAGTATCGGTGTGCCCCTGCCGCACTGCGATAATCAGCGCCGTATCGCCGCGCGCGGCGGCCTGTGTAATCTCCTCTTCATCCAGCGCAATACGTGCCGCAGACAAGGCCCAGTCACGCAGCCCGGCGGGAACCGCATTCACCTTCACATCATGCTCAACCAGCGCCTGTACAATCGCCACATGCCCGCCCATGGCGGCTGCCAGTAATGGGGTGACGCCGAAACGGTTTTTGACATTCGCCTGCGCCCCTTCGGTAAATAATTGGCGCACCTTGGAAAGGTCGCCATTTTTAGAAGCTTTAATCAGCGCATCATCAATCGTCAGGCTGGTGTATACGGTTTCTTTTCTTGCGCCAGCGCCGCGTAACGCATCAATGATGTCGGCATAGCCGTTACGTTCCGCAATGCTCAACGCAGTGGCGCCGTGATGGCTGCGCAGGTTTGAATCCGCCCCTTTCGCCAGCAAGACACGCACAATCTCAACCCACGGACCATCGGTGGCAACCAGGCCATGACGCGCGGCATACATCAAGGGCGTATAGCCACTGTCATTGCTGGTCATGGGCCGGGAATTTGCGATATTGGTTTCTGCACCGGCCAACAGCAACGTCTCTACCAGGCGCAGATTTCCGGTTTGCACCGCAGGAAATAACGCAGACTCGTTTTTGTTATTTTTGGCATTCACATCGGCGCCAGCCTTGAGCAAGGCCTGTACGATGCGCATATCACCTTTTTCTACCGCGCCCATCAAGGCGGTGTGCCCGGCCTGGTTTTGTGCATTAACATTGGCCTTGGCGTTTAACAGCATATCTACGATATCTGCCTGACCCGCACCGGCCGCCGCAATCAAGCCTGCATTACCAAATAAATCCTGAGCATTGGGATCGACGTTATGGTCGAGCATGTAGCGCACCACTTTGTCATGCCCAAAGGTGGCGGCGAGCACCATGCGATCGGCACTCAAGGCATCCTCAGGAATGGCGCGCGCCGCTGGTTGCGCCACGGGCGGCTTGGCTTCTTCTGCTTCTACTTCTACGGTCAGGGGTGGCAGGCCATCAGTAGGCTGCGCCGCTTTGGGCGCGGCTGAAAATCCGGCCACTAATAACAGCACACCGACGCCGCCAAAGCCCCATGATTTGTTGAAAACCACCCGCATTACACTGCGATTCATAAATCACCCTCCCACCCGACATATTTTACGCATCAATACGGGGTCGCTTCCGGCCTGTTTTATGGATTTTTACCAGGCTCTGCGCCGATCGTTACTCCACCAAAATACGTGACTCGCCAGCATTTGCCAAGCAATAACTGATCGACGCAGTAGGTATCTTAAGCAATAAATAATAAAATTATATTTTTCAATTACTTAATTTTATGTCGTCTTTTTTCCACAGGCAGTTGCCGCCGCTTTCCTTGTCAATGGCCGCGAGTCGCTGAGCATGCAGCGCCAGCTCGTCAGCCTGCGCCGGGATTACCCGCAAGCGCGGACGCGCCGCATCAAGCTGGCGCGCCACAGGCGCGGTGACATGGCCACGGCCACGCTCCTGCAAGCCATCCAGCAACAAAGTGGCCTGCCCGCCGGTCATGGCAAGATACACATCTGCCAGGATTTCAGCATCAAGCAATGCGCCATGCAGGTCACGTTGACTGTTATCAATGCTGTAGCGTTTGCACAAAGCGTCGAGATTATTTTTCTGCCCTGGATGAAGCTGACGCGCCATCGCCAGGGTATCAACCACGCTACAGTGGTCGATGACTTTGCCATAGCTTTGCCCGAGCGCATTAAGCTCGGCGTTGATAAAGCTCACATCAAAGGGCGCATTATGGATAATAAGTTCCGCGCCTTTGATAAAGGCCATAAATTCATTTACGACATCACTAAAACGTGGCTTGTCTTCGAGGAATTTATCGCTGATGCCATGCACTTCAAAAGCGCCCGCCTCTACTTCACGGTCGGGCTGAAGATATTGGTGGTAATGCTTGCCGGTCAAACGCCGGTTCACCAGTTCTACGCAACCAATTTCGATAATGCGATGGCCGCGCGCAGGGTCTAATCCCGTTGTTTCAGTATCCAGTATGATTTGTCGCATACGTTATTTACGTCCGAAGATTAGCGGTTAATTCATCCATGGCGCGATTAGCCAAAGTATCAACCAGTTCATTTTCCACATGACCGGCATGACCGCGCACCCAATGCCAGTCAACCTCGTGGCGTTGCACGGCGATTTCAAGGCGCCGCCATAAATCTTCATTTTTCACGGGCTGTTTCGCCGCCGTTTTCCAGCCGCGTTTTTTCCACTGTGCGATCCACTCGGTAATGCCTTTTTTTACATATTGTGAATCCGTCGTCAAGTGTACTTTGCAAGGCCGTGACAACGACTCCAGGCCCATGATGGCGGCCATTAATTCCATACGATTATTGGTCGTCATCACCTCACCGCCATATAAGGTTTTTTCATGGTCTTTATAGCGCAGCAACACGCCCCATCCACCGGGGCCAGGGTTGCCGCGACAACCGCCGTCAGTATAAATATGTACGGTATCTTTTGCGCTATGCACGGTGGTCGCTTTCAGCGTTCAACCGCTGGCTCCGCGCACACGGTTTGGCAGGCGCGGGTATCAAGCTGCGGCGCGGCTTCCAGCGGGGCTTAAGGGGAGTGAGGGTAGTGACACGTTTCTTCGCCACCACCAGATAGGCGCCACTCAGGTGTGGCCACAAACGGGCGCCTATTTTTTCCATGAACATCAGTTTGCGCATCAAACCTTCCCGCTGTAAAGGTGGCCGAAAAAAATATTGGCGCGTGAGTATAATATCGAAGCCCAGCAAGGCCAACCAATCTTTAACGCGCATTAATCCCAGAAAGCGGCCGTTCCACGGAGCGGCGCCATGACGGCGGCGCACCCAGCGTGTGCCCCCCCACAGACTCCACGGATTCAGGCCCAATATCACTACATGGCCTTCCGCAATCAACACACGCTCGACTTCGCGCAACACCCGGTGCGGATCCTGCTCAAATTCCAGTGTATGCGGCAAAACCACCACATCAATACTGTCAGAAGCGATCGGCAATTCATCAAGCGCACTGCGCAAGATCGTAGCAGAACAATCACCACGCTCAATATCATCGTCCAGAACAATGCGATGCGAAATACGGCTGGACGCCAGCAAATCTTCATCATGCGACCGCCCCACTTGCAGCAGGTGGTAGCCAAATAGATTTTGCAGCACGTCATCCATCTGCGCGAGTTCGGCTTCCAGGAGCAGACGTCCTGCCCCATGCAGGTGCCAGGCACGCAATTCATTGCGAACCATAGACGATTTCAAGGGATTATTTTTCTCACTCATGCCACTTCCCAATTACCCTGACTACATTCCCGGCAGACGTCGTGCATGGATGTACAAAGTGTCGCCAGAGGCAGGTCGAAAAAATGCTCCTGCATTTTCGACACTTCCGCCATCCATGGCGGTCGGATGCCGGAAGCGACTTTCTGGGCGTAGAATACCCCGCTTTACTAAAGATATGCCAGATTTGGCCGTTGACCCCAGTATCAATCCCTGTCAGCATGAACCCTAGTGTAATGTTTGCCCACTCATTTGTCTCTCCAAGCATGATCAATGTACTTGCTGTTCCAGCTTTTATAGATAACTATATCTGGCTGATTTGTAATGAAAACTCGCCGAAACAGGCGGCTATTGTCGACCCCGGGGAGGCCGGCTCGGTGATTGATACGCTCACGGAACTGTCTATTACTCCTGTAGCAATTCTGCTCACTCATCACCATGATTGCCACACGGGGGGAGTGGAGACGTTACTCAAACGCTACAAAATCCCTGTCTATGGTCCAGCAAGTGAGCAGGAGCGCATGCCCAGTATTACACATCCATTACGTGACGGAGATCACATTTCTTTACCCTTTGATAAGCTATCATTCACGGTAATGGAAGTGCCCGGCCATACCAAGGGGCATATTGCCTACTTCGGTCACCGCATGCTGTTTTGTGGTGATACGTTGTTTGGCGCTGGGTGTGGGCGACTGTTTGAGGGGACAGCGTTACAAATGTACGAATCACTCAAGAAAATCGCCGCGCTGCCGAAAAATACATTAGTGTACTGCGCTCATGAATACACCCTCGCCAACCTGAAGTTTGCGATGAAGGTAGAACCAGACAATGCGGATATCCGCACCCGTTTGTTTGAAGCCAAACGCAGCTGGGCGCACGGACAACCCACGGTTCCCTCGACTCTGGAGCTTGAATTGCGCACTAATCCTTTCTTGCGGTGTCAGACAGGCAGCGTAATAGTGGCAGCGGAAAATTTTGCGGAAAGACGGCTCACTACCCGACAGGAAGTGTTTGCTGTTCTTCGTTATTGGAAAGATACGCTGGATGATAGCGGCGTGTAACGATATAATCCCCGCATAGAAACCGGGGCAACCGGATTGGAGCGATGGCTTAATGGCTACAAAAATGACTGCAAACAAAAACCACACTCACCGGTCGCCGGGTGCTCGCTTCCGGCGTCCGACCACCATGGATGGCGGAAGTGTCGAAAATGCAGGAGCATTTTTTCGACCATCCCCGGACGACAGCGTATGTTTGTCCAGCGTTGTCTTGTTGACCTTGAGCCTGATCCTGGGGGGTTGCGCCACACAGCAAACTTCCCCGTCCCGTTCCGCACCGGCTTTACCCAGCCCGGCGGTGCCTGCTGCTGTACAAAGCAACACCGCGACGACAGTAATCCCTACCTTGCCAGCACCCATGAAAGAAGGAATGGCGGGTAATGCGGCGGCAAAAAACAGCAATGTCGAAATTCATGCCGCAGAGTTGCCCGATATCTGGGACGATATTGTCGCCGAATCTGATGCCGAAACAGAACCGGCACCCGCGAACATTGCAATTATTGATCAAGAAGGTGACCTGGATACAGATCGCGATCCAGAAATAGCACGCATTGAGCAACAGAACAAAGAAACCCACAAGCCCACGCTGGATCCCAGCAGTGTTGCTGAATCACCCAAAAACACTGCTCCCTCAGCCCAGGCAATCGATACGGCGCCGGATTTATGGGCACGTATCCGGGCACGTTTCAGTATGCCGGGGCGCGACCATGCCCGCGTGCAATTCAGCAAGGAATGGTATGCCAAGCGCCAGGATTACCTGGACAGGACCATTGCGCGTGCTACACCGTATCTGCATTACATCGTAGAAGAAGTAGAACGCCGCAACATGCCCTCAGAGTTGGCATTACTGCCCTTTGTGGAAAGCGCCTTTCAACCCTTGTCCAATTCACACGCCAGCGCGGCAGGCATCTGGCAATTTATTCCTTCCACTGCACGCCATTATGGTTTGAAATTGAACTGGTGGTATGACGGTCGGCGTGACATTCACGCCTCAACCAACGCGGCACTGGATTATTTGCAGAAACTCGGCGACCAATTCAACGGTGACTGGCAACTGGCTCTCGCGGCTTACAATGCGGGAGAAGGCACCGTACAACGCGCCATTGACCGCAACCGTGCGGCGCGCAAACCGATCGACTACTGGTCACTCAAGCTGCCTAAAGAAACCCGTGCCTATGTCCCGTGGTTGCTGGCCATCAGTGAAATTGTTGCTGACCCCGGCAAATATAATGTCACGCTGACTTCCATACCTGATGTGCCTTATCTGGCAACCATCACTGCGGATTCGCAAATTGACCTGGCACTGGCGGCCGAATTGGCGGAACTTCCGCTCGAAGAAATTCATAAATTAAATCCGGGATACAACCGCTGGGTCACTGATCCCGATGGGCCGCATCATTTACTGTTACCTGTTGAAAAAATCGATGCCTTCAAAGAAAAACTCGCCGCGTTGCCCATGGAAAAACGCGTGCGCTGGACACGCCACGAGGTCAAAAAAGGTGAATCACTCGGCAAAATTGCCACCCGCTATGGCACCACTACTGCATTATTGCGCGAAATTAACAAGCTGGGCGGCAACATTGCCAAAGCCCGCACCAATCTGCTGATTCCGGTACATGCACAGGATCTGGGCCATTACGTATTACGCATCGCCGAATTGCCGCAGATCAACCAGGCACCACAGCAAGATCGCCAGAAAAATCGATTGATGCGCAGGGGTAAAGGCAGCACACATATTGTAAAGCGTGGCGACACGCTGCAAAAAGTGGCTCGCCGCTATGGCATAAGCCTGCAAAAACTTGCGGCATTAAATAAAATCGCGCCTACCAAAAAAATTCTGGTGGGCCAACGCCTGATCGTAAGGGCAAAAACCTCCACGCTCCACGCCAAGGATAAATCATCCACCCGCATGGCAAAAGCAGCAGATAGCAAAGCTCGCCGCGTCAGCTACAAAATCCGTCCCGGTGACACCTTGACGCGCATCGCCGAACGTCTGGATGTGAGTATTGCCGAATTACGCAAATGGAATCCTGCGGCTAAAATTAAAAATCTCAAAGCCGGGCAAACATTGATAATTAAGGAAGGTTGATTACGTTTACTATTGCAGCGATGCGGCTTTAATCGAAGCATAGACACACTGCCCCGGCGACAACGCAAGTGCATGTAACGACTTCCGCGTAATCGTTGCCAGTATCGGGCATCCCGCATCCAGCTTTACTTCCACCGCCGGCTTGCCCGGCACCGCTGCACCAATCTCTACCACACGCGCTTCAATAATATTAAGCACGCTCGTCGGTGCCTGCGGCGGCGCCAGCGACAAACTTACATTGCGCGACAGGATATGCACCCGCACTGCATCGCCGACGTTTAACGACTGACGTGGTACGTATAGCCGTCTGCCATGAAATTCCAGACAGGTGAGATCAAATTCCGCTTCATGTGCAATCACATGCGCATCTATTATCGCGCCTGTGGCCTCACCCAGATATTCATGGAGGCCTAATCGTGAAAATATTTCATGGATAGGCCCGGCAACAGTGGCTTGTCCTTCATGCACCAGCACCAGCGTATCCGCTAATTGCACAATCTCCTGCACTGAATGGCTGACATACACCACGGGAATGTTCATTTCACGGTTCAGGCGCTTGATAAACGGCAGAATCTCATCTTTGCGTGGCGCATCCAGTGAAGCCAGAGGCTCATCCATTAACAACAGACACGGGTTACTCAGCACTGCACGCCCAATCGACACCCGCTGCTGCTCACCCAGCGATAGGTGTTGCGGATAACGCTCCAGTAAAGCGCCAATCCCCAGTATCTCGATAACCTGATCCCACGGCATACGGCGCTCTGCCAACGGCGTGCGGGTGAGACCATAGTTGAGGTTGGCACGCACCGTCATGTGCGAGAATAAGCAAGGCTGCTGAAATACCATGCCCACGGCGCGCTGATGCACAGGTATAAAAATACCTGTGCTGGACTCCTGCCATACCTTGTTATTCACGGAAATCAATCCCGTTGCGCTGCGCTCCAAGCCTGCCAGGCAACGTAGCAAGGTAGTTTTGCCACTGCCAGAGCGGCCAAATACCGCCGTAATCCCCTGTGCCGGAATATCCAGCCGTGCGTGCAAGCGAAAACCTGAGTGCTTTAAATCACATTGCGCAATCAGCCGCGTCATATCACCCGCACTCGCGCATGGCGATCCAGCGCATAAACTACGAGCAACACGATAAAAGTAAACACCAGTAATATACCGGCAAGCCAATGCGCACTGGCATAGTCGAGCGTTTCCACATGATCATAAATGGCAATAGAGATAACCCGTGTCTCTCCAGGAATATTGCCACCCACCATCAGCACCACACCAAATTCGCCGAGCGTATGTGTAAAACCCAGTACAGCGGCCGTGAGATAACCGCGCATCGCCTGCGGCAATACCACACTGAAGAAACTATCCAGCGGCGATGCGCGCAAGCACCATGCCGCTTCCAGCGGTTTGCGATCTAATGCCTCAAAGGCATTTTGCAATGGCTGTACCACAAATGGCAGTGAATATAACAGCGAGGCAATCACCAGCCCGGTGAACGTAAAGGTGAGCGTAGTATCCGTGAGCTGCAACCACGGCGCGCCCAACGCACCGTGCGGCCCCAATACCAGCAATAGATAGAAACCTAACACCGTCGGCGGCAATACCAATGGTAAAGCCACCATGGCTTCGATGACGGCACGGCCACGCGCACGGGTATTAGCCAGCCACCATGCCAGTGGCGTGGCAAACAATAGCAACAGCACCGTGGTGACACTGGCAAGTTGCAGGCTTAACCACAGCGGGGCAAGATCCAGTTCAGTGGGCATGAATTATTTCAAGAAGTTAAAGGTTAATCTGGTATATGTCATTGTTTATTGTCATCGCCCTTATCATTTTAGGCGAAGAGAGGGATCTTCCAGGATCCCTCTCTTCGTTCGGGACAAGGATTTCTCGTTTCACTCGAAATGACAAACGTCAGAGATTATTTTACCTTATAACCCGCTTGCTGAATAAGTGTACGCGCCTGCGCAGCCTGCATAAATACTACAAAAGCGTAGGCGGCACTGTTATTCTCTGCTTTCTTGAGCAGTACCATATCCTGCACGATGGGGTCATAGAGATCTTCTGGCACCAGCCAATAATCTCTGGAAAAAGTATTTTTTGGATTAAGAACCTGCGCCAGCGCCAAAAAACCCAGTTGCGCATTCGCCGATGCAACGAACTGAAACACCTGCCCCACATCGTCGCCCTGCACGATACGCGGCTTTAATATGTGCCACAAACCCATGGTGTTTAATGCCTGATAAGCCGCACGACCATACGGCGCGGTGGCAGGGTTAGCAATGGCAATATGACGAATGCCCGATTGTTGAAAAATCTGCGCACCCTCTTGCGATGGCATTGATCGCCCGCTCCATACCACCAGACGCCCCACGGCATAGGTGATGCGCCGCCCCGGCATCACCAACCCTTCTTTTTCCAGAAGCGCAGGATGCTTATCATCAGCGGCAAGAAATACATCATACGGCGCGCCGTTATGCAATTGCGCATAAAGCTTACCCGTAGAACCGGCGCTGATCAGCAGGTGATGCCCGGTATTTTTCTCAAATACCGGCGCCAGTATATGCAAAGTGTTGAGAAAGTTGGCGGCGACAGCGACTTTTACTTCGCCTGCATGGAGCAGAGGTGATGCAAACCATAACAGTAATAATACGGGCAGTTTCATGTGCGCACCCGCTCCTTAAATTCCTAAAGCTTACGTAAAAAATCCACATTCACATAAGCGCAGCCATGCGCATTACCGGAAATAACGTGTATAGGCTGATGTGGCTCGCCGAGATGATCAAGCACCAGTAACGCGCCCGCGAAATCATGATCATGGGTATATTCGTTGATAGTCACTACTGTGCGTAAACCGGCATCGCGCGCGGAGCGAAATCCGTTTTCGGAATCTTCAAATGCCAGACATTGCGCAGGTTCCAACCGCATGGCGTGCATGGCGTAGTGATAAATATCCGGTGCGGGCTTTTTGGCGGGCACCACATCGCCCGCTGCAATTACTTCAAACCACGTGGCGCTGTCGCTGCCCAGGGTATGATCCAATAATGCAATGACGTTATCCGGCGAGGTGGTGGTGGAAATTGCCAGACGCAACCCTTGGGCGCGCGCCTCTTCCAGCAAGCGCCGCACGCCGGGACGTAGCGGAATCTTGCCCTGTGACAGCAATTGAGCGTAGTAACGATTTTTTGCCAGGTGCAGGCCGAGAATAAATGAATCAAGATTACTCAATGCGGCGGCAGGTAACGAGGGTGCATATTGTTCAATGTAGAAACGAATACGCTCTTTGCCACCCGTAACCCGGAGCAGCTTGCCATACAGATCAACTGTCCAGTCCCAATCGACCCCGGCTTCAGCAAAGGCTATATTAAATGCGGGGCGATGGCCATCACGCTCCGTGTCGGCCAAGGTGCCATCAACATCAAAAATCAGTGCGGCAAGATTTGTCATGGTTATTTTCAATCTTAAGTTAAAGGTTAAGGGGCTATATCATTGCGAGCGTAGCGAGGAATCCTGAAGATCCCTCTCTGCGTTCGGGATGACAGCATTAGGCGGTGCCCATAAATTCAGATGTCAATCTGTATATTGTCTATCAAGCGTGTGCTGCCTGACCAGGCCGCGGCCAGCACTACTAGTTCGCTATCACCTGGCTCGGGCAGCATCAGATCATGGCTACGGCGCACGGTGAAATAATCCGGGGTAAATCCGGCATCACGCAATGCCTGCATGCCTTGTTCCGCAAGCATTGCATAATCACGCGCACCCTCACTGATATGCTGGTGCGTAGCACGCAACACCTGATAAAGCCGTGACGCACCAGAGCGCTGTTCCGCTGTGAGATAACCATTGCGCGAACTCATGGCCAGACCGTCCGGCTCGCGCACGGTGGGCACACCGAGAATGGTAATGGGCAAGCACAAGTCAGCTACCATACGGCGTATTACCAATAATTGCTGATAATCCTTTTCGCCAAAAACGGCAATATCCGGTTGTACAATATTAAAAAATTTATTAACCACAGTGGCAACACCGACAAAATGGCCGGGGCGCGAGGCGCCGCATAAAATATCGCTTAAGCCAACCACCTCGACCCGCGTGGTATTTTCCGCGCCATGCGGATACAACTCCGACACTTCCGGGAGAAATAAAGCATGCACACCATTTTCCGCCAGCGCGATGCTATCCGCAGATAATGTGCGCGGGTAAGTAGTGAAATCCTCGTTGGCGCCAAACTGCATGGGATTAACAAAAATACTCGCCACAACCCGGTCCGCACGATGCACGGCTTGCGCCATGAGATGAATATGTCCGGCATGCAGATTGCCCATGGTCGGCACAAAGGCAATACGCTCGCCCTTGTTCCGCCACACGTGGATCATGCCACGCAACTCGGTAATGGTACGTACGGTGCGCATTAGCTAAAGGTGTGTTCGGCAGCAGGAAAGCTGCCATTTTTTACGGCATGAACATAGGCTTCGATGGCGGCTTGAATCGTGGGTTGCCCCTGCATAAAATCCCTGGAGAATTTAGGGCGCTTGCCAACGGTGACGCCGAGCATATCGTATAATACCAGCACTTGCGCATCACACCCGGCACCCGCGCCAATACCAATGACGGACACAGCCACTGCTTTGGTAATTTCTTCTGCAAGACTTGCTGGCACGCATTCCAGCAATAGTATATCTGCCCCGGCATCCTGGAGCGCATGCGCATCTTCACGCATTTTTTGCGCTACGCTGGCATCACGGCCCTGCACACGGTATCCGCCAAGCTTATGCACCGATTGCGGCTGCAAACCGAGGTGCGCGCATACCGGTATGCCGCGCGCCGTAAGCTGACGCACAATATCCACTTGCACCGCGCCGCCTTCGAGTTTCACCATGTGCGCCCCGCCCTCCTGCATCAACCGCGCAGCATTATGCAATGCCTGTTCAGCAGTGGCGTAACTCATGAAAGGCATGTCTGTCATTAACAGTGCCCGGCTGCGTCCACGCGCGACACAGGCGCTGTGATACACCATGTCGTCCATGGTGACGGGCAAGGTGGAAGCATGCCCCTGCACTACCATGCCCAATGAATCACCGACAAGAATTACTTCGACCCCAGCAGCATCCACGACATGCGCCAGACTGGCATCATACGCTGTCAGGCAGGCGAATTTCTCGCCTTTGATTTTCATCTCGCGCAGGGTATTGATAGTGATTTGTGGGGTCATGGCGGCCATCAGGAAAATCCTTTCGCATTAAAGATTAAATGGCAAGGGGTTGAGATAATGGCGCCCACTGCGGCGGGCATGGACATGCTCAACCAGCTCATTATAATCTTTGTCATTGTCGACAAAGTTGGCGGCGGCGGCATTCACCATCAACAACGGTGCGGCATCATAATGATGAAAAAAGCGCGCGTAGGCATCTGCCAGGCGTTGCAAATAAGCGGACTCAATTAATTTCTCATAGCCCAGGCCGCGTTTGGCAATACGCGCCAGCAATACTTCAACAGGCGCTTGCAGATAAATCACCAGATCCGGCGCTGGAATATCCAAGGTAAGCTGCCGGTATACCTGATCATAAAGTTTCAGCTCATCATCTTCCAGCGTCACCTCAGCGAATAACCGGTCTTTTTCCATCAAAAAATCCGATACGCGGCCACTTTGAAACATGTCTGTCTGGCGCAACGCCTGCGTCTGCCGCGCACGCTGCAATAAAAAAAACAACTGTGCGGGCAGTGCGGCCTGGCGTGGATTTTGATAAAAGCGTTCCAGAAAAGGATTGGCCTCGGCCTCCTCCAGCAATATCTCACTGCCAAATGTTTCTGCCAGCCGCTTCACCAGGCTGGTCTTGCCAACACCGATAGGGCCTTCGACAACGATGTAACGCGGCGCAGCTTGTTTTATTTCTACAGATTTCATGATCAGGCTATTTTCAGAGTAGTGAGCAGGATAATGTATCATGAATCCGGCAACGTGCAGCCAGCACGCGCACACTGCCTTGCCCTGGCACATGCAGATCCGGTGCAATTTCAAACAATGGATACAACACAAAACTGCGTTCATGTAAGCGCGGGTGTGGCACGGTTAATTCCTCGCTCTTGCATTGCCGGTCGGCATACAGTAACAGGTCAAGATCCAGTGTACGCGCTGCCCAACGCTGCGCACTGCGTGTGCGCCCCTGGTGCTGCTCCAGCGCCTGTAACTCTGCCAGCAACTGCATTGGCTCAAGCCGCGTATCAAGCGCGGCTACGGCGTTGATATAATCTGGCTGCATGACGGTCGCATTCAGGGTCAGCGGCGCACTGCGATACAGTGATGAATGTCGTATGCTGCATGTTTCTGGAATAGCATCCAATGCTGCCAATGCGGTTTTTATCTGCGCTATCGGGTCATTGAGATTACTGCCAAGACCGATGTATACACGCATTTTTTCAGGCTGAATCACTCGACCGAATCGCCGGATTGGGACGCACTCACTGCTTTACCTGATTTAGAGCGTGACCGGCGCGCACGTTTTTTTCCAGTGCTTGCAGCCGCCCCAGTGCGCACCACATTCACCATGCCCTGTTGCTCATCGCCTTCGGCAATTTGAAAGCGTGTCCACCAGTCACATAGCTCTTGAATTTCTTCACCTGCTTCGGCACGCAGCAACATGAAATCATAGGCAGCACGAAAACGCGGATGCGTCAAAGTTACAAACGGCCGCTTGCCAGTGATTTGCGTCAAGCGCAGTTGCAGGTTCCAGATTTCACGCATCGGCAAGCTGAAGCGTTTCGGCAAGGCAGTGCGCTGCACCTGACGCGCCACAATGACATTACCTGCCTCTTGCAATGCCTCGCCTTCGCTCATATGAGCATTGGTGCCTTGCACTTGCATTTCATGCGCGAGGGTGCGCATGGCGCCCCATAATAAAGCAGCATAAAGAAACGCCGGTGTGGTGGTTTTGCCTGCGGCTATCCGTGCATCCGTATTGGTGAGCGCGCGCGACACCAACATTAAGGGAAAATGGCTTTCTTCATGCGCCAGATCAGCTTCGGTATAGGGAAACAAATGTCCGAACAAACCGTAATGCCGCAGCAACTCGAAGGTCTGCACCGCGTACCCGCCCATAAACAGCTTGATCGTTTCATCGTATAATCGCGCGGATGAAATATCATCCAGCAAATATCCCAGCTTAAACAGCGGCGCTTCAGAATCAGCGTCTATGCGAAAGCCCAGTTTCGCCGCAAAGCGCACTGCACGCAGCATGCGCACTGGATCTTCGCGGTAACGCTGCTCGGGGTCACCAATCAACCGTAACCGCCCCGCGTTCAGGTCTTCCAGGCCACTGGTATAATCCACCAGCGAAAAATCGTCGATATTGTAATACAAGGCGTTAATCGTGAAATCACGGCGCCAGGCGTCTTCTTCGACTGAACCGTAAACATTGTCGCGCATGATGCGGCCGTCTTTGTCAGTGCGGTGCAGGTCATTTTTTTTATCCGTGTTTTGATCGGCATCATCAGCACTGGGCGCGGCACGAAATGTCGCAACTTCGATAATATCCGCCCCCACCCGCACATGGGCGAGGCGAAAGCGTCGGCCAATCAGGTGGCAATTACGAAACTGCTCGCGCACCTGCTCGGGCAACGCATTGGTCGCCACGTCAAAATCCTTGGGTTCGCGCCCCAGCAGCACGTCACGCACGCCGCCGCCTACCAGATAGGCCTGATAGCCGGCATTTTTAAGGCGATACAACACCTTGAGCGCGCCCTCACTGATATTGGAACGCGAAATGGTGTGTTCCGCACGCGGTATAATTTTTGGAATACTGATAATCGCTACTGCCTTATATAAAGAGGGTTTACGGGTTTGCTTGAGCAAACTCCAGCAAAAAGAGTATAATATCATTTCTTTATGTCTCGCGCAGGCTGCCTGCCTGGGACACAAGCTCCCTTCGTCTAGCGGCCTAGGACGTTGCCCTCTCACGGCAGCAACAGGGGTTCAAATCCCCTAGGGAGCACCATTAAAATCAAAGGTTTATCATTCACTTTATTGCAATGAAAGCCTCACAGCGCCGATTTTACACCACTACATGACGCCGCTATCTCCTTCCATTCAATCCCGTATCGCCGCACTGCGCACTGAAATCAACGAGCACAATTACCATTATTACGTGCTTGATGCACCGGTTATTTCCGATGCGGAATATGACCGGCTGCTGCGTGAATTGCAGCAGCTTGAGGCGGCGCATCCTGATTTGATTACAGCGGACTCACCGACGCAACGCGTGGGCGGGACACCGTTGGACTCGCTGGGTGAAGTGCGCCACAGCCTGCCCATGACATCACTGGACAACGCCTTCGACGAAGCTGAGGTGCGTGATTGGGATCGCCGCGTGCGCCAGGGCTTGGGGCAGGACATGTCTGAACCCATGCCGGTAGCTTACACTGCGGAACCCAAGTTCGATGGCGTGTCGATCAGTTTGCGTTATGAAAACGGCGTGCTGGTGCGTGCAGCCACGCGTGGCGACGGCGCAACCGGTGAGGATGTGACGGCGAATGCCCGCACCATTAATACGCTGCCGCTGCATTTGCGTGGCACGGGATGGCCCGGCGTGCTGGAAGTACGCGGCGAAGTGGTGATACCCAAACGGGCGTTTGAACGCTTGAATGAAGAGCGCCTGGCGCGCGGTGAAAATATCTTTGCCAATCCGCGCAATGCGGCGGCGGGTAGCCTGCGTCAACTTGATTCGCGCATTACCGCGCAACGGCCCCTGAGCTTTTTTCCGTGGGGACTGGGCGAAATCTCCGCCGTGCAGGGAAGAGCGGAAGCGAAGGGTTCCACAAGTGTCGCCAGAGGCAGGATGCCGGAAGCGACCAATGAACTGGCACCGTGTTATTCACAGATTGTCGCGCTCCTGAAAACCTGGGGATTTCCGGTCACGGAATATTTTCGCGCGCTGCATGGCGTGGATGAATGCCTGGCCTATTATCAAACCATGGCTGCGCAACGCAATGATCTTCCTTTTGAGGTGGACGGTGTGGTCTATAAGGTGGATGCACTGGCCGCGCGCGACACCCTCGGCTTTACGGCACGCGCGCCGCGCTGGGGCGTCGCTTATAAATTTCCCGCGCAGGAAGAAACGACTATCGTAGAAGATATTATCGCCTCCGTGGGTCGCACCGGCGTCATTACACCTGTCGCTGCACTGCGGCCAGTTGAAGTGGGCGGCGTCACCGTCAGTCGCGCTACATTACATAATGAAGATGAACTGCGCCGCAAGGATATTCATATTGGCGACACGGTGATTGTGCGCCGTGCGGGCGATGTGATTCCCGAAGTGGTGGGCGTGATTATGGACAAGCGCCCGACGCATGTGGAACCGTGGCTCATGCCAACGCAGTGCCCGGTGTGTAAGTCAGAAGTGGTGCGGCTACCGAATGAGTCCGCGTATCGTTGCGGGGGCGGGTTGTATTGCGCGGCACAACGCAGCGGCGCCATTTTGCATTTTGCCTCGCGTCATGCCATGAATATTGATGGCCTGGGCGATAAACTGGTGGCACAACTGGTGGAAACTAGCCTGGTTAAAACGGCCGCTGATCTTTATCGCCTCGATCACGATGCACTGACAGCGCTGGAACGCATGGGCAGCAAGTCTGCTGAGAACCTGCTCGCGGCCATCGCAAAATCCAAGTCCACTACCCTGCCACGTTTTTTGTATGCGCTGGGCATCAACCAGGTGGGTGAAGCCACGGCCAAACAATTGGCGGCGCATTTTGGCAATCTCAAAACCTTGATGGAGGCAACACCAGAAGCACTGCAAGCGGTGGCCGAGGTCGGCCCGGTGGTTGCGCAGAGCCTCCATCACTTCTTCCATCAACCGCACAACATTGAAGTGATCGAAGCACTTATCGTTGCGGGCATACACTGGCCTCCACACCAAACAACGCTGCGGCATGCACCGTGGTCAGGAAAAACCTTTGTGCTTACCGGCACATTAAACAGCCTATCGCGCGAAGAAGCCAAACAGCGCATTGAGATGTCAGGTGGCAAGGTCGCAGGCAGCGTCTCGAAAAAAACCCATTATGTGGTGGTGGGCGCAGATCCGGGATCAAAAGCAGACAAGGCACGCGAACTGGGCGTGACAATACTTTCGGAGCAGGAATTTTTGCAATTACTTGAAGGGCAGTAAACCTCACTACTGTCCGATTGGTTTCATGCTGATCGGCTGAAAAGCCAGTTTCGCTATGCGCGAAGCGCCACATTCATTTCTCTAACTTCTATTCCCCGCTCTAACATGCGCTGTTTAGCCTGGGCGACGGTGTATTCGCAGAAGTGGAAAATGCTGGCGGCGAGAACGGCGTCAGCTTTGCCAAGCGTCACGCCGTCGGCGAGGTGATCGAGGTTGCCGACGCCGCCGGAGGCGATCACTGGCACCGATACAGCTTCGCTGACGGCACGGGTGAGCGCTAAATCAAAGCCGTCGCGTGTGCCGTCGCGGTCCATGCTGGTGAGCAGGATCTCGCCGGCGCCTTCCTGTCCAGTCATTTGCCTGGCCCATTGCACCACATCAATGCCGGTACGGTGGCGCCCACCGTGGGTGAACACTTCCCAGCGCGGTGGCTCGTCTTCATTGTTGACGCGTTTGGCGTCGATAGCCAGCACGATGCACTGCGAGCCAAAACGTGCGGCAGCTTCTTTGACTAATCCTGGATTTTGAATCGCGGCGGTGTTGATGGCAACCTTGTCAGCCCCCGCGTTAAGCATGCGGCGGATGTCGGCGACACTGCGGATGCCGCCGCCGACGGTGAGTGGAATAAATACCTGGGCGGCGACTTGTTCAACCACATGAATCATCGTGTCGCGCTGATCAGAGCTGGCGGTGATGTCGAGAAACACCAGTTCGTCAGCACCCTGTTCATCATAACGCCTGGCGATTTCGATGGGATCGCCTGCATCGCGGATGCCGACAAACTTTACCCCTTTGACAACGCGACCACGATCAACATCAAGGCACGGGATAATGCGTTTTGCCAGGCCCATATCAGACCGACTCGTCTGCCAGTTTTTGCGCGGCGGCCAGATCCAGCGTGCCTTCATACAGCGCACGGCCAGTAATCACGCCGGTGATACCTTCATCAGCCACTGCGCACAACGCCGTGATATCTTCCAGGCTAGAGATACCCCCCGATGCAATAATCGGTATAGACACGGCGCGCGCCAAAGCGACGGTGGCTTCGATGTTCACGCCGCCCATCATGCCATCACGGCTGATGTCGGTGTAGATAATGGCTTCGACGCCATCTTTTTCAAAGCGCTGGGCAATATCAATCACGTCGTGATGAGACAACTTTGACCAACCGTCAATCGCGACTTTGCCATTTTTAGCATCGAGACCAACGATGATATGACCGGGAAATTCACGGCACACATCGCCGACAAAATGCGGTGTGTTAATCGCCTTGGTGCCAAGAATTACATAACGCACACCGGCATCAAGATAAGTCTGGATAGTGTCGTCATCACGAATGCCGCCACCCACCTGCACTGGCAGATCAGGATAGGCGCGTACAATTTCTCGGATGATAGCAGCGTTCACTGGCTTGCCCGCAAATGCACCGTTCAAGTCCACAATATGCAGCCGCCGCGCACCGGCTTGCACCCAACGCTCGGCAACGGCGAGTGGATCATCGGAAAATACGGTGTCGTCTTCCATGCGCCCCTGACGCAGGCGCACGCATTTGCCATCTTTCAAATCAATGGCGGGTATCACCAGCATGACGATTTCCTCGTGTAAATATTAAATATTAAAGATCCCTCACCATGTTCGGGATGACAGTAATTATACATTTCCATCCCAACGCACAAAATTAGACAGCAGCGCCAAACCCGCGTGATGACTTTTTTCAGGATGGAATTGCGCCGCAAAAACATTGCGGTGCGCCATAGCGCACACAAACTCTACACCGTATTGCGCAGTAGCGGCAATCTGGGCGGAATCTGTAGGGTCAACATAATAGCTATGCACGAAATAAAAACGGCTGTCTTGTGCAATGCCTTGCCATAACGGATGTGCAATGGTCTGATGCACCTGGTTCCAGCCCATGTGAGGGATCTTCAACATATCTCCCGTCTGCGCCTCGCGCATCTGGGCGGGGAAACGCCGCACCCGACCCGGAAAAATGCCGAGTCCTTGCACACCGTCATTTTCTTCGCTGGCATCCAGCAACACTTGCAGACCCATGCAGATGCCCAAAAAAGGTTTGCTGCGTACTGCCTCTTTCACGACTTTATCCAGACCCAACCGCTGCAACTCAGCCATGCAATCCCGCGCCGCGCCCTGGCCAGGAAACACAATGCGATCGGCCTGCATGATGCGCTCCGCAGAGGACGTGACCTCTACCCTGGCCGACCCTGCAACATGCTCCAAAGCCTTGGCCACGGAACGTAAGTTACCCATGCCATAATCAATTACCGCAACGCCTGTCATATGTTGGTCATGTGAAACTCTAAAGGCTACCCTTGGTAGATGGCATAATTCCCTGCATGCGTGGATCATGCTCCAGCGCCATACGCACCGCACGGCCAAACGCTTTAAACACGGTTTCGACAATGTGGTGTGCGTTACGGCCACGCAGATTGTCGATGTGCAATGTCACCAGCGCGTGATTAACAAAACCCTGGAAAAATTCACGGAACAAATCCACATCAAAATCACCAATGCGCGCGCGCGGAAAATCAATATGGTACTCAAGGCCGGGACGGCCTGAGAAGTCGACGACGACGCGCGACAATGCCTCATCCAGCGGCACATACGCATGGCCGTAACGACGTATGCCGCGCCTGTCACCGACTGCTTTGGTGATGGCCTGGCCGAGCGTGATGCCGATGTCTTCGACAGTGTGGTGCGCGTCAATGTGCAGGTCACCTTCAGCCTTGATGTCGATATCAATCATGCCGTGCCGCGCGATCTGATCTACCATATGATCAAGAAATGGCACGCCGGTTTGAAAATTCGATACACCTGCGCCATCGAGGTTAACTGTTACTTCGATGCGTGTTTCCAGTGTGTCACGTTTGACAGTGGCCTTGCGGTCAGTCATACATATTCTCCGAGGTTTATAGGGCGTGTTCCAACGCCTTTAAAAAAGCCTGATTTTCTTCTGGCGTGCTTACGGTAACGCGCAAACAATCCGCCAGCAATGCGCTTGCGCCGTGCATGCTTTTAATCAAAACACCTTGCGCCTTGATCGACTCAAAGATTTGTGGCGCACGTCCGGCGGGCACGCGAAACAAAATAAAATTGGCACGGCTCGGATAAACGGTAATGCCATTCAATGCACGCAACGCTGTCAATAATTGTTCCCGATTGTCCCGCAGCCTGGCGGCCTGCGCCTCCAGCACATCGTAATGGCGCAAGGCAAATCCAGCGCTGGCCTGCGTCAATACACTGATATTATACGGTAAACGTATTTTATCCAATTCATTTAACCACGCGGGGGAACCTGCCAACACGCCCATGCGCAACCCTGCCAGTCCCATTTTCGACAGCGTGCGCAACACCAATAAGTTATCGTACTGTGCAAGGCGCGACATGAAGGTGCTGCCAGCAAAAGCGTTATAAGCCTCATCGACGACTACCAGACCTGGGCTGATTTCAATCAGTTCACATACCTGCTGTTCATCAAACAAATTGCCGGTGGGGTTGCTGGGGTACGACAAAAACACTACGGCGGGACGATGCCGGATAATCGCCGCGCGCATGGCGGGCATATCCAAACTATAATCACTGGCATTGAGCGGCACGCAGACAAATTCCAAACCGGTAACCGCGGCGATCATGCGGTACATGGAAAAATACGGCTCCGGCGTCAACACCGCACGTCCCGGCGCAGCTACCGCCATGGCAATAATTTGTATCAGCTCATCCGAACCATTGCCGAGCATGATCTCCATGCCTTGCGGCACGTTAAGCGTAGCGCGCAAGAGTATTTTTAAATCACAGGCATGGGGATCGGGATAGCGATTCCACTTTGCATCGCGCAATACTTCCAGCCACTCATCAACTAACGGTTTGGGCCAGGTGTAGGGATTTTCCATCGCATCAAGCTTGATGAGATTGCCTATCTCGGGTACATGGTACGCAGACAAGGCACGCACTTGCGGACGAATCCACTGCTCCACTAAACTATCAGGGGGAGCATTAGCGGTTTTGGTATTCATTTGACTACTGCCTGCGCCTGTACGACTGCGGGCATACGATATTCAGCAGAACGCGCATGAGCAGTCAGTCCTTCGCCGCGCGCCAGTATGGAAGCACTGTGACCCAACGTTGCCGCACCTTGCGCTGAACACATAATCAAGCTGGAACGCTTTTGAAAATCATACACACCCAGCGGCGATGAAAAACGTGCGGTGCGTGAGGTGGGCAACACATGGTTCGGGCCAGCACAATAATCACCCACGGCTTCGGCCGTATAGCGACCCATGAAAATCGCCCCGGCATTGTGAATGCGTGCGGCTAACGCTTGCGGATCGGCCACCGACAGCTCCAAATGTTCGGGCGAGATAAAATTCGCCACAGTAACCGCCTCGTCAATATCACGCACCTGTATCATCGCACCGCGCTTGGCCAGCGACGCCTCAATCACTGTGGCACGCTCCATGGTCGGCAACAAGCGGTCGATGCTGGCTTTTACTTTATCAAGATAGCCTGCATCCGGACTTACCAAAATTGATTGGGCATCTTCATCGTGCTCGGCCTGTGAAAACAGATCCATTGCAATCCAGTCAGGGTCGGTGAGGCCATCACAGATCACCAGAATTTCCGATGGGCCCGCAATCATGTCGATGCCTACCGTGCCATACACCATGCCTTTGGCAGTGGCGACATAGATGTTGCCGGGGCCAACAATTTTATCAACACGCGGAATGTTTTGCGTGCCATACGCCAATGCCGCCACCGCCTGCGCGCCACCAATCGTAAACACGCGATCCACCCCGGCGATGGCGGCGGCCGCCAACACCAGATCATTCAACACGCCACCCGGCGCGGGCACCACCATAATTAACTCATCCACACCCGCCACTTTGGCCGGAATGGCATTCATTAATACCGATGAAGGATACGACGCCTTGCCGCCGGGCACATACAAACCGACGCGCTCCAGCGCGGTGACTTGCTGGCCAAGCACGGTGCCATCGGCTTCGGTGTAACTCCAGGAAGCGGATTTCTGATGCTCGTGATAGACCCGCAAACGCATCGCAGAAAACTCAAGCGCCTCGCGCTGTACAAGTGGAATTTTCTGTAGCGCGTCCTGTAACTGTTGCCGGGATATTTCCAGCTCTGCCATGTGCGATACGTTCAACCTGTCGAAACGGCTGGTGTATTCGAGAACGGCGGCATCACCACGCGTGCGCACATTTGCCAGAATGTCGCGCACTGCATGCACCACAGCATCGTCCGAAACACTTTCCCACGCCAAACGCCGGTCAAGCTGCGCCCAGAAATCAGCATCTGTAGTATTCAGTCTTTTGATATTTAACATGGAATATGTCTTGGCTATTTTGGTGTCTTGGCTATGTTGGTACGCTTCTGTTCTTTCATTTCCGCCGCACAGGGACGTGTTAGTGCCGTGGGAGGCAGGATGCCGGGAGCGGCCACTGCTTCGGCAATGCGCGCAATCAGCGCATGCACCACCTCATGCTTCATCTTCATCGACGCTTTGTTCACAATCAAACGCGAACTGATATTTGCGATCAACTCCAGCGGCGCCAGGCCATTGGCCTTGAGCGTGTTGCCGGTATCAACCACATCGACAATACAATCGGACAAACCCACTAACGGCGCCAACTCCATGGAACCATACAGCTTGATGATTTCAACCTGTTTGCCCTGCGCGGCAAAATAACGGCGCGTAGTCGCCACGTATTTAGTGGCGATGCGCATGCGTGCTTCGCTGTTCTTAAACGCGACAGGGCCGGCCAGCATCAGGCGGCAACAGGCGATTTTCAAATCCAGCGGTTCATATAAACCGTCGCCGCCGTATTCCATCAACACGTCCTTACCCGCCACACCCACGTCAGCCGCGCCATATTCAACATAGGTAGGCACATCGGATGAACGGATAACCACTAATTTGATGTTAGGTTGGTTGGTATCCAGAATCAACTTGCGGCTGGTCTCAGGATCATCCACGGGCACAATGCCAGCGTGCGCCAGCAGCGGCAGCGCGTCTTTAAAAATGCGTCCCTTGGCAAGCGCGATGGTTAAGGTTTCATTCATGACGTAATTTCGTAATCAACAACGTGGCGTTCCAGGCGGATTTCCTGCACAAAACCTGCAACCTTGAGATGCGCGGGATGCTGTTGATACGCGGCCAGGGCATCCCAGCTCGCAAACTCGGAATACAGCGCCACATCCGCCGCACAGGGATGTGCTAGTGTCGCGGGAGGCACGATGCCGTGAGCGACAGCCGCGTGTGGCGAGGCTTCTGCATTAATGCCCACTTCAAGAAGTTTTATTTCCTTGATGGTATCACGCAATGCTTCCAGTAATGACTTGAGTTTTTCGGCATTCTCTTTTTTGCTGGCGCCCATCGCATGGTCTTTGAGACGCCATAGTACAATGTGTTTAATCACTGGTGTACCCGCCGAATGCGCCCACCCATCTGCCGCAGTTTTTCTTCAATGCACTCATAGCCACGGTCGATATGATAGATGCGGTCTATCAGGGTATCGCCTTCAGCCACTAAACCGGCGAGCACCAACCCTGCTGATGCGCGCAGATCCGTAGCCATCACTGGCGCACCTGTGAGCCTTTCTACGCCACGAATAATGGCTGTGTTACCTTCCAGGCGGATATCCGCGCCCATGCGCTGCATTTCCTGCACATGCATGAAGCGGTTTTCAAACACTGTTTCGGTAATCATACCAGTGCCTTCGGCGACCATGTTGAGCGCGGTAAATTGCGCCTGCATGTCAGTGGGAAACGCCGGGTGCGGCGCGGTACGAACATCAACGGCACGCGGACGGCGACCTTTCATGTCCAACTCGATCCAGTTATCGCCCACGGTAATTTCGGCGCCCGCCTCACGCAACTTCAACAGCACCGCTTCCAGCAAATGCGGATCAGTATCGCGCACTTTGACGCACCCACCCGTTATCGCAGCCGCCACAAGATAGGTGCCGGTTTCAATACGATCCGGCAAAATAGTGTAATGCGTACCGCCGAGGCGTTCTACACCATCGATCGTGATGGTGTCTGTGCCCGCACCCCGAATCTTTGCCCCCATTTTGATAAGGCAATTCGCCAGATCCACGACCTCGGGTTCACGCGCAGCGTTTTCAATAATGGTGGTGCCATCGGCCAGCGTGGCGGCCATCATCAGATTTTCGGTGCCGGTGACGGTGACCACATCAAGAAACAGGTGAGCACCCTTCAATTTCTTGGCAATCGCACGAATATAGCCGTTCTCCACCTTGATGGTCGCACCCATGGCTTCAAGGCCATGGATGTGCAAATTAACCGGTCGCGCACCAATGGCGCATCCTCCGGGCAACGACACGTTGGCCTGACCATAGCGAGTCAGCAACGGCCCCAGCACCAGCACTGAAGCGCGCATGGTTTTGACCAGTTCATACGGCGCGAAAAAATTAGTGATGGTGCGCGGATCCACCTCCACATTCATGCGTTCGTCTACCGTGACCTGCACCCCCATGCGACCGAGCAGTTCAAGAGTGGTGGTAATATCACGCAGATGCGGCACATTGCTGATAGTAACTGGCCCATCGGCCAGCAAAGTAGCGGCCAGAATCGGCAGCGCTGCATTTTTTGCTCCAGAGATACGAACTTCGCCATTCAGCGGCATGCCGCCAGTAATAATTAGTTTATCCATGCGCCCGTCAGTTATTGGTAAGGTTATTGTAGGGGTTGATCCAAATGCACCGTATTTTCATTCACTGGCCCGCTCACGGCATGGCCTTTATTGCACGGTTGTTTCACGCACTTTTTCCCACTCCGCAGGAGTGTAGGTACGCATCGACAAGGCGTGGATTTCTGCGTGCATTCTATCACCCAGCGTGGCATAGACCAGGCGGTGCTGTGCCAGCATGCCCTTGCCATCAAAAGCATCGGCAATGATCACTGCTTCAAAATGCACACCATCATCACCATTTACTTGCACAATGCTACCCGGCAACCCTATCTCAATCAGTCGCTTGACTTCTTCAGCGCGCATGCGGAATCCTTATATATATAGACCTAATGGTAAATTTATTATTATACCAAATATATCAAAAGGATAGTGAAGATCGTGAGTTATTGCGGGAGAAATGTCTTGAAAAAACCATCATAAAGAAGCTTTTGAAGAAAGTAGCCTGGCTCTATAATATTATATTGGTCAGTCATAATTAACTGATAAACATATAAAATTACTTCATCAGCAATATCGGGGCAATGATCGGCGAAATCCCGGTCAGGCCAGATAACGGCTTATGATTATATGAAATGAACAACTCACATCCCGGTAAGGGTCATCAAAGAAAATGCCAATTTTGAATGAGGAAGAGGACGGAGGATGCTCCTCACACCACGTGACCGTACCCGTCAGGCTAACGACATGGTCGTCTTCCGCATAGAAAATTTTAACGGGTCGGCCGGGATCCATGTAGACAGGCAAGGTGATTCCCATTCCTGAGATAGACATGTCGCGTATTTCAGGGATTTCATGAAATTCGCCACGAACCTCCAGGGTAAATGTGCCCTCACAGTGATCCATGCGCAACGGTTTGCGTTCGTGCCTGCGTTTTTCAATGCCCATTTTAACTCCTGTACGCTATCACCTAACATGGCATGCGTAAGTAATAGCGGCCATCTGGGCCACCTCCTTGAGATGATTCGGGATTTGCACCATCCCGATGATCATAAAGAATAAACAGGTCTCACTGCCATTTTTCCAGTAAATTCGACCCCCATCCTATGCATTCCTAGGCCATTGGGAGAATGTGTTCTACACCACTAATGGTTGCAATCGCCAGCATTTGCGGGGGGATGTTTTTGAAGGTAATGCGCTTCTCCTGGGCGCGTGCGTTACGCATCCATTCAATCAGCAGCGCAAGGCCTGCACTGTCCACATGACTGATGCCCTGCAAGTCAAATGTGATGTCTCCACCCCCACTGAGCAAGGTAGAGCTAGTACGCCACACTGACGGCACCGTCTCAAAAGTGAGGGCGCCGGAAATTAAAAAGCCACCTTCTGCAAATGGCTTGATCTGGACAGCATCACTATCACCGCGCTTAATACCCTCAGGGGTAACGCTCATGGGGCCTGAGAACGTGGTTTGGCAGACGCGGCAGGCGCAGGTACGGCTGCAGCAGGCTGGTTGGTTTGATTACGCTGGGCAAGTTTGGCGATTAACTTGTCTAACCCGGACTTACGTATTTCATTGGAGAAACTGGTGCGGTAATTCGTGACCAGGCTTACGCCGTCAATAGCCACATCATAAACCTTCCATTCCCCATTTTTCAAAGCCAGACTGTAGTCAATCGGAATAGCGGCCGCGCCTGGCTGTTCAACTGCTGTATGCACGGTCACCTCTGTGGCACCGGGATCAGCGCGCACCGGAGCATAGGTGATGGAGCGGTCAGTATAGTCGGTGAGTGAAGTAGCGTAGGTACGCACCAGAAGATTGCGAAATTCCGCAACAAATTTTTCACGCTGAACAGGAGTAGCCGTGCGCCAATGCTTGCCCAGCACCCACGACGCCATGCGCTCGAAATCAAAGCGCGGCAAGACAATATCACTGACCAACGCGTAAATGCGCGTCGGGTCTTTACGAATAACGGCCTCATCTGCTTTGAGCTTGGCTATCAGGCGATCTGCCGTTTGCTTGATCATCTCTAACGGCGGTTGAGGCTCGGCTGCTATCGCATTAATGCTGGCGGATCCAAAGGCTACCAGGCACAGCAGTAGTAATCTGGTTATGAATTGGCTCATTGATCAACTCCGTGACATGTTTAATTGCATTTAAGAAAGCTGTAATCCATTCGCAGGGTCCGGAAACAAAACTTATAATATTACAAAGTGAAACATAGGGTATGTGGGACATTTTCCTTCAGGATACTAACGTTACAGCACTCTCTTGGTTAATTAGAGGCTGACTGGCTAAATTGGTTCATTGCTCCGTCCCGGCTACGTTTTGCAATTGTGCAACGCGCATATTGTATTCGTAAATGGTTTTAATGTAATCGGTTTGGGTTAATACATAGCCCTGAAATGCGGCGATAACACGATCGGCTGTTTCCAGCCCCGCTTCAAAATCGGCATAACGGCCCACCATCCAACGCCGCGCATGGCGACTGCCCTCACTTAACTCTTGCAGCGCAGCATGCTCGGACTTCACCTGATAGTATTGTTCGGCCACCTGAAAAGGGATGCCTTGTTGTGCCAGTGAAGATTTGGCAATCAATGCATTTAACTCTGCCTGCTCCTGGGCCACCTTGGCGCGCTGCACTCCGCGCTGCCAATCCCACTTCAACCCTATCATGGGCGTAAGCCCGGTTTCATTAAACGGATCGTAGATATAAGGGTTATCCAGCCGATCACGATTAGGGGAATAAGAAAGCACGCCTGCAACCCCCGCATAAAGATTGGGCATGGCGTCCGCGCGCCGCGCTTCGACCAGGGCATGCCGGGCTTTCAAGCCCGCAGCGACCTGGAGTATTTCGGGACGCTGGGCGAGTGCCTGCCGCTGAAATTCTGACAGATCTCCACCCGGCAGCGCTACGGGAGATAAGGCCTTGTCGGCCAATTGCAATTCATCCGTCGCTTTCATCCCGGTCAGAACTTTTAAACCTTCCAAAGCGATTTTCTGCATGCCTTCAGTCTGGGAAATATAGCGGCCTATAAGCGAATGTCCGGCCTGCAGCGCAAAAATATCTGCCTGTCGCATATCGCTTTCGCCTTCATCCAGCCATCTCTGAGCCACGTCGATCGCTTTGGCAATGCGTGATCGTACATCTTCAAGAAAGCGGCGACCGTCCTGGGCGGCCAGATAACCGTAATAGGCGCGCTTCACATCCAGAGCGGTGGCGGCGCGCTGAATGCGTATATCATGCTCCTTGACCTGCACATTGGCCTGTGCGGCAATCGCATAATTTTCGACCTTGCCGAAGGTATATAAAGGTTTGATAATGCTTAATTGAAAATTAAGCCACGGCGATACGCTGTTTTTCTGCAGGTCATATTTATCAGAACGCAAGGTGCAATTGCCGGGCACGCATCCGCCGTCCCGGAACGGGCTGCCATCTACACCGGGTGATATGGCCAAAAAGGTATTGGCGTCAAATTTCCAGTCTTGATTACCATGCACTTCCTGTAATAAAGCCTGCGCGCTGCCTACCAGGTGTTGTCGTTCAGCAATACGCGGATCGGTTTCCAACGCGCGTTGCGTGGCCTGCTCCAAGGTAAACGTAAGCGTTTCGCCGCTTGCATGTGCGCACGTTAATAACCCTGCCAGTAGCGCTACGCCCAATCGCATTCCCGGTCGCATCCTTAATACCATGTTGAACTTCATCCTTAATCCCATCTCTTAATCCCCAATCCAATTAAAGCCCAATCCAATCAAGGCCCAGCTCCTTCTGCGGCTTTACTTTCCCCCGTTCCTTCAGCGGCTTTGTTAAATAAAAATTGCCCCACCATTTGTTCCAGGATGAATGCCGACTGAGTGAGCTTAATTTCCCCACCAGACTTCAGCATCGTCTCCGCGCCCCCCGGTTCCAATGCAATATATTGCTCGCCCAGCAATCCGGCGGTTAAAATACTTGCCGATGTGTCTTCTGGTAATTGATTATGCTTGGCAGCAATGCTTAATGTCACCAATGCATCATAGCTTTTGTCATCATATATAACTGTTTTGACACGACCGATGCGCACCCCTGCGACCGTCACGGGCGCACGCTCTTTTAATCCACCGATATTCTCAAAACGTGCAATCACTTCAAAACCATCCTGGTCAGACAAGCTGCTCAAGTTGCTGACCTTCATTGCCAGCATTACCAACGCGGCCAGACCCACTGCCACAAACACGCCGACGGCGATTTCCTGGGTTCTTTTTTGTATCATTCAAACGCTCCCAAACATCAGTGCAGTTAATATGAAATCCAGCCCCAGCACCGCAAAGGCCGTATGCACCACAGTGCGGGTGGTGGCGCGGCTGACGCCTTCGGTGGTAGGCACGGCATCATAACCTTCAAACACCGCAATCCACGCCGCCACAAAACCAAACACAACACTTTTGACAAGACCATTCATGATGTCTTCGTAAAAATCTACTTTGCCTTGCATTTGTGACCAGAACGCGCCGCTATCCACTCCCAGCAGGCCGACTCCCACAAAATAACCGCCCAGTATCCCCATGGCGCTGAACATGGCTGCCAGCAATGGCATGGAAATAATGGCGGCAATAAAGCGCGGCACAATGACACGCTTCATGGGATCCACGGCCATCATTTCCATGCCGGAAAGTTGCTCCGTGGCTTTCATCAAACCAATTTCTGCCGTCAATGCCGAGCCAGCGCGCCCCGCAAATAACAGCGCCGCCACCACTGGCCCCAGCTCACGTACCAAAGACAAGGCGACCACTTGGCCCAATGATTCTTCAGCGCCAAAATCCACCAGGGTATTATACCCTTGCAGACCGAGCACCATACCCACATTCAAACCGGAGATGACAATCAGCATCATTGACAAAACACCCACTGAATAGAGCTGGATGATCACCAGGCGAGGCCGTGGCACGAGGCTGGGTATCGCGGCAAACACCCGCATTAAAAATAGACCGCCACGCCCCAGGCGCTCAAACAACGCCAGGCTGCTGCGTCCCAGCTTCTGAAACCAATCAATCATCAGGCGCTTACCCCCGCCAGCAAGTCTTGCGCATAATCCGCAGCGGGGTAATGGAAGGGTACGGGGCCATCCGGTAAACCGCCCATAAACTGTCGAATCCATTCTGACCCGGAATGGCCAAGCTCTTGCGGCGTGCCGTGGCCCACGATTTTCCCTGCGGCCATCATATACATGTAATCACTGACCCTGCTCAACTCATGCACATCGTGCGACACAATAATGCTGGTAAGACCCAGGGTATCATTGAGCATGCGTATCAATTGCATGATCACACCGACGGTAATCGGATCCTGCCCGGTAAACGGTTCGTCGTACATGATCATGGCCGGATCAAGCGCAATGGCCCGCGCCAAAGCCACGCGACGCGCCATGCCCCCGGAAAGCTCGGCAGGCATTAAATCACGGGCGCCGCGCAGACCCACCACTTGCAACTTCATGAGCACCAGATCACGCAGCATGGATTCGGGCAAATGCGTATGCTCGCGCAACGGAAATGCTACGTTTTCAAATACCGTAAGATCAGTGAATAACGCGCCGGTTTGAAACAGCAGGCTCATGCGCTTGCGCAAGCGATACAGGTCATCACGCGAGACATGATGGATGTCTTCGCCCTCTACCAGCACGCTGCCCGTAGAAGGAGCCAACTGGCCGCCAATGAGCTTCAGCAAAGTGGTTTTGCCGGTGCCGCTTGGACCCATAATCGCGGTGATCTTGCCACGCGGAATGTCGATGTCCACACCATCAAAAATCACGCGCGCGCCGTGCGCAAAACGCAGGTCACGAATTTTTACCATCAGTGCATCGTCATGGAGTTCTGCCATTATAAATCCTTTTTTCACCTGTCGGCTTATCAGGCGACTTCACAAGGCAGGTGTGCAACCTTGTTATAATATCATAGAAGTTATTCAGGAGCCGCAAGCGAACCCAAATAACCAAGCGTCTTATAGGGAAATTAATTTACGCAGGCGTTGTGCAGGGGTATGGTCTTGATAATAGTTATTGATTTGTGCAAAGGGACTATAGCCCGATTTGGCATAGAGCGCCAACGCCGCATGATTGTCGGCACGCACTTCAAGGCGCAGGCTGGTACAACCCTTACCCAAGGCCGCTGATTCAACCGCCTTGAGTAAGGCGCGGGCAATCCCACGCCCTTGTGCACGGGGGTGTACCACCAAAGAATAGATACGGCCGCTTAGGGAGCCGCGCCGATACAACACCACACTATCGGCAATAATTTCACTGTCCTCTTCATACACTAAAATAGATGCACTGTCGCGATTCAACAAGCGCCGGAAACTTTGCCGGCTCATCCGGTCTCCGGGGAAAATCGCCTCCAACCGCACCAATGCATCTATATCTTCAGGAGTAGCGGAACGTATCATTACCTGGAGATAGTTTCATTAATCACGAAACGCAGCGCCTTCCGAACCAACCAACGGCTCATGATGACGCAGCGTAAATTTCTCCCCGAATAATACCGGTCGATAACTCATTTTAACCTTGCGCAGATTTTCCAGGCCCAGGTCATCACCCACGTTAATGTATACGCAGTCATGGTAGACCTTGGCAAATTCATGGAATAGAAATTGCGCTGAGCCCAGCACCGCAAAATTGGTTTTTTCCACCAGAATGCTCGCCACGCTCGGGGTAATGCGTTCACCAATGGTAAAGCCTTCCAGCCGGTCATCAATAAACAGGCACAGCCCTTGCAGATCGAGCTGGTCATAATGCTTGATGGCGCGCTCAATGGCTTTGCGCTCCATCTCTACCGTATAAAAGAAATCGCCAATCGCTTCACCTGCGAGATATTTAAGACGGTTCTTCAGCCAGGTTTCAACCAGCGCGCGGATACCTTCCCAGTGCTGCGGCCCCAACACTTCGAGACGGTGATTAGGATAGGCGCGCCGAAACTGGTTAATTTCACCACGCTTGGTTTTGTAAGGATTACCCTTGAGCTGGATCAAGTCTTCCGTGGAATAAATGTAATCGGGCAAGGCGCGCTCCACCAGCCACGGCGACCGTATTGATTCAATAGCGCCCTCTTCCCCCATTGAAACCGGGGTCTCGGCATCTAACACCTCCAGGAAATCCTTATACACATATTCCACGACACTGAAATAGGGCGAAGGATTGTGGCTGTCCATAATCTCAAAGCAAATCTCCAGCGCACGCGCCTGGCGCGACCGGTCGCCCAGCGGTGGCAGCAGCATGGTGAGGCAGTTGCCATTGAGACTGAACAGGCAGAAACACTCTTCAATGATCTGGTAAAACGCGCTCATGCGTGATAACCATATGATATTATTTGAAAAAGTGTAGTCGGAAATAGGAATCTGAAGGGAGTGTTGATAACGCTCGAAAAGCGCCTTGGTGTCAACGGTGAAAGGGTAAAGACGGTAATCGGAGATGGCGAGATAGCTCTTGGGAAAGAGGTCGTTGGTCAATACCGTAAGGTTGTTTGCCCACGTTCGGTTCGCCTTGGCTTTATCTATCTGGTTCTCCAGATCAAAGCGCTTGGCGTGTACGGTACTACCGGGAGGTTCGTCTGTTTGTGTTAGCATGTAGTGCTCCTGTTAAGTAAAATGGTTCAAGTATACGGGTTATCTTTCACGCTGTCCCCGTGCCGCCATTGAGGGCGGCATCATCTCGACAGCAGTTGTGTGTATAACGGCACTATTTTGATAATCAATAGCCTTGTCATCACACACTCCGGGACTGTTGCATTTAATAAAGCAAAATGTACCATTTGTAAAGAGCTACGGTAAAAATTGTTGGGATCGCCTGTCACCCAAGGGTCTGTGAGGAAATAAGTGTTATATTTAAACGGCGCTCACGGGATGCGCTGCAAGGCGTTTGGCGCGCAGTATAGCCGGCTACATAAGCGCTAAACAACGCCGCAGGGCGCCCGTCAGTGACGTTTAAATGTAAGAGACCTCTGAGAAACTCGATCAAACGGATGATGGCGAGGCGGAAATGGGCGAAAAAGCGGAGTGTACACGAAGTACATGAGCATTTTGAGCGCATTTCCAACGACGCCAGCGCCGTTTCAGCGAGTTTCTCAGAGGTCTCTTAACACTTATTTATGAACAGGCCCTAACATGACCTACTTCACCAAACGCTACCACCCCCCCGGCACGGCGCCGGGCGAACTGACCGTCGATGCGGCCACAGCCGATCAGCCACTCACGCTCCGCCTCATTGATTATGACGCCACAGAGTACACCGAGAAGGAAAACATTAGCTTCGAAGAGTGCCTGCCGCACCTTGAGCATCCCGCCATGACCTGGATCCACGTCCACGGCCACGCCGCACCGGACTTGTTGCGTAACATCGGTAAAGCCTTCGGCCTGCACCCCCTGGCACTCGAAGATGTGCTCAATTCCGGGCAACGCCCCAAGGTTGAATCGTATGACGGGCAGCTATTTGTCGTCATGAGCCTGCCCGTACACCCTAACGGCTCCATCATCACTGAACAGGTCAGCCTGTTTGTAGGGAAAGATTTCTTGGTCAGCTTTCATAATGGCCTGACTGACCCCTTTGATCTTGTGCGCAAACGCCTGCGCAACCACAGCGGACATATTCGTAGCGGTGGACCAGACCATTTGCTTTATGCCCTGCTTGATGTGATCATTGATGAAGGGTTTCCGGTGCTGGAAGATCTGGGCGAAGAGATCGAAGACATTGAAGAAGTGCTGCTCGCTTCACCCGATAAAACCACGCTGCACAACATTCATCATATCAAACGCGAGCTGCTCTTGTTGCGTCGCATGCTCTGGCCACACCGCGAAGTGCTGAACTCATTGCTGCGCGGCGACCATGCGCTGATACGCGATGACACCAAAACGTATTTACGTGACTGCTATGACCACACCATTCAGATCATGGATCTGCTGGAAACTTACCGTGACATCATGACCGGCATGCTGGACATCTACCTCTCCAGCGTCAGCATGCGCCTGAATGACGTGATGCGCGTATTGACCGTCATCGCCACGCTATTTATACCGCCCACGTTTGTGGTGGGCGTATACGGCATGAATTTTGACCGTGCGGTCAGCCCCTGGAACATGCCAGAACTGGAATGGAAGTATGGCTATGTGTTTGCCTGGCTCATCATCGTTGCCATGATGGGTGGAATGCTGGTTTATTTTAAACGCAAAAAGTGGTTTTGACATGCTCACACACATTCACATACGCGACTTCACCATCATCGACCAACTGGAACTGGATCTCGAAAATGGCATGACCGTGCTTACCGGCGAAACCGGGGCAGGCAAGTCCATCATCATAGATGCGCTGAATCTGGTGCTGGGGGACCGCGCCGACAGCGGCGTGGTGCGTCACGGCTGCGCACGCACTGACATCAGCGCCACGTTTGACATCAGCGCCATCACTGCTGCCCAGGCATGGCTGGCGGAACAGGAGATGGACGCTGAAGATAATAGCGAGTGCGTGCTGCGCCGCACCGTCACCAATGAAGGCCGCTCGAAGGGCTATATTAACGGCAGCGCTGTGCCCATCCAGTCATTGCAAACACTCGGAGATAAACTGGTAGACATTCATGGCCAGCATGAACATCAATCGTTGCTTAAAAACGATATGCAGCGCCAGTTACTCGATGATTATGCCGGCCACGCAAATCTGCTCACACAACTCGCCGCCACCTACCGCCAATGGAAAACTGTGGGGGCTGAGCTGGATACGTTGCGCAGTGCCACGCAAGACCGTGATACGCGCCTCGACATGTTGCGCTATCAGGTACACGAGCTTGAAACACTGGCGTTGAGTGAGAATGAAGTCAACGCACTCGAAGAAGAGCGCACACGCCTGGCAAACTCCGGGCGCCTGCTCGACACCTGTCAAACGGCGCTGCATAACCTTTACGAAAGCGATGCAAATGACATCTTCACCGTATTGGGCCGCACCTTGGGCGAGCTGGAACAACTGCGGACGCTCGATAGCCGCTTGTCCAGCGCCTGTGACCTGCTCAACAGCGCACATGTGCAGATTGAAGAAAGTGCCAACGAGCTGCGACATTACCGCGACACTCTTGATCTTGATCCGGCGCGCCTGACGTGGGTAGAACAGCGCCTCGACACCATCCATCAACTGGCGCGCAAACACCGCACTGCACCGGCAGCACTTGCCGACCTGCTCACCACACTGCAAACTGAATTATCTTCCATTGAACACAGTGATGAGCATCTGCAACATCTGCAAAATCAGCTTGCCGCCCTGAGCCATACTTATCTCGAACAGGCGCGTCAACTCAGCGCCAGCCGCACGCGTGCCGCGCACGACTTCAGCACCAAAGTCACCGACGGCATGCAGCCGCTAGGACTGGCGGGCGCGCGTTTTGAAATTGCCTTGCAGCCATTCGCCACCGATGGTCGCTCCCGGCATCCTGCCTCCCGCGACACTAGTGCTTCCATGCACGTCGTACCAACGGCCACCGGCATGGAACGCGTGGATTTTCTGGTCAGCACCAATCCCGGCCAGCCCCTCAAGCCATTATCCAAAGTCGCCTCCGGCGGTGAGCTATCGCGCATCAGCCTCGCCATACAAGTGATCGCTGCACGCAGCAGCCACATCCCAACTTTGATTTTTGATGAGGTTGACACCGGCATCGGTGGCGGCGTCGCTGAAACCGTGGGGCGGCAATTGCGCACGCTCGGAGAATCCCACCAGGTACTGTGCGTCACCCACCTCCCCCAGGTCGCCGCGCTCGGACATCATCACTTGCACGTCACCAAAGAAAGTACAAAAGGCACCACCACCACCCGCATCCGCGCCCTCACCGACACCGCCCGCAACGAAGAAATCGCCCGCATGCTCGGCGGCGTGGAAATTACCGCCCAAACACGCGCGCACGCCAAAGAAATGATTGGGCAAGCGAAGAAAAAGAAAGCGCGGGCTTAGGATGTAAAAGTCATTGCGCCAGCGGTAACTCCACCGGATGCGCATGTTTGAACAAGGTGAAAAAGTTTTCAGTGGTGGCCTGGGCAATTTCAGCTAACGACACACCGCGTAGTGCGGCAATGTGTTCGGCCACGTGCCGGGTATAGGCGGGTTGATTGGTTCTTCCCCGATGCGGTGCAGGCGCAAGATAAGGCGCGTCTGTTTCGACCAGCATGCGCTCCAGCGGCATGCGCGTTGCCACGTCTTTTAATTCTTTGGCGCTCTGGAACGTGACTATGCCTGAGAATGAGATGTAAAAATTCAAATCCATGGCCTGCTGGGCCGTGTCCCAGTCTTCAGTGAAACAATGCATTACCCCACCGACTTCATCCGTACCTTCTTCGCGCAGGATGCGCAGCGTATCGTGTTTGGCTTCGCGGGTGTGGACGATCAACGGCTTGCCAGTGGCCTTGGCCGCCGCGATGTGGCGGCGAAAGCGCGCGTGCTGCCAAGCCATGTCGCCGCTGTTACGAAAATAATCCAACCCTGTTTCACCGATAGCCACTACGCGCGGATCCTGTGCGTGCGTTATCAGGTCATCCACGCTCGGCTCCTGGCCTTCGTGTTCATTAGGGTGTACGCCGACCGATGCAAATACATGCGGGTATTGATGCGCCAGGGCCAGCACCGCAGGGTACGTTTCAAGGCTTACAGAAACGCACAGCATGTAAGCGATGTCCTGCGCATGGGCGTTTTGCATAACGGCATCCATGCCACCCCACGAGGGGTCGAGAAGATCAAGATGGCAGTGGGAATCAACTAATAACAAGGTAGACATAAAGCATCCGGCAGATATAAGCGCGCCATAATAGTAAACGGAATAGCAAATGTATTACATGGTATGGGTAGGACGATCCGCGCTGAGCGCGCCAGCCAGGTAGGTTTCAATTTTTTTGCGGGCGGTTTCGCTTTCCTGGTCACTGCCAAATTGCACGCCAATGCCAGTAATACGGTTGCCCTGCGCACCTTTGGGGGTAATCCACACCACGCGCCCGGCCACTGGCAGTTTTTCAGTTTCCTGCATGAGTGTTAGCAGCATAAAAACTTCGTCGCCGATTTTGTAGGGTTTGTTGCTGGGAATAAACAAGCCACCGTGTTTGATAAATGGCATGTAGGAAGCATACAACGCGCTCTTGTCTCTAATGGCAAGCGATAAAATGCCTTGTCGTTGCGGCGCTGCTGCGGTTTTATCTTCTTCTGCCATGATCCCGATCCACCACCTGTTATATTTTTACCATTCTAACAGAACCGCTCCCGCTGCCCGGAGTTGAACACATTCTCCAGGGCACCTCTAATAAAAATTCGATCAAGACGCGAGGGCAAGGCGGAAATGCGCGAAAAAGCGCAGTGTACACGTCGTACATGAGCATTTTGAGCGCATTTCCAACGCAGCCATCGTGGCTTTAGCGGATTTTTAGAGGTACCCTCCAGTTAATCAGAATATCTTCCAGTAACATCTGTGCATTACTCTGACCCGCCGCGAGGCGCGAGGCCTCTCTGATTTTATCAAGCTGGTCATAAAAGGTTTTCAAGTTTAATTGTTCAGCAAGTGCCTGTAAACGCAAACGCGCATCAGGATTCGCCAATAGCGGGGGATGCTCCGCTGACTTGAGGCGAATCATATCAATAATATAACTGTGCATCCAATATAGCGTCTCTTTCAGCTCTAACTTCAGCCAAATCGCCGCTAATGACACAGGTGACACCTGATTGAGCAATAAACGCTCCATGCCGTCGAGCACATTCAGGCGTTGGCTAGTCTGCCCACCCTGTGCCATTTGCAACGCCGCGAGCGGCGCTCCACTAGCCAGTGCCAATAATAATGCGGCATCATGATCTGGGCCCAGTTGTGCGGCCAGCCAGGAAGCGGCAACTTTTTGGGCGGGAAGTGTACAGGTGATGCGCTGGCAGCGGCTGCGCAAGGTTGCAGGCAGAGCCGTGGCGTTGTTGGCAACCAGCATCAATAATGACCGGGGCGCCGGTTCTTCCAGTGTTTTAAGCAGGCTGTTGGCCGCCTGTGTGTTCATGCACTCAGCGGGAGAAATAACAACCACTTTATAACCGGAGTAATGCGCTTTCATATTCAGATTAGCACTGATCTCACGCACCTGGTCAACGCCAATTATTTTTTTGTCTTCCAGCAATCCCACCCAATGATTATCCGGGTGAGTGCCCGCCTGATTAAGCAGGCAACCACGGCAGGCGCCGCACGGTCTGGCGTCGGCAGAAAGATGCTCGCACAATACGGCGCGCGCAAACGTCTGGGCAAAAGATTCTTTACCGATCCCCTGCGGGCCAGTCAGCAACATGGCATGTGGCAAGCGGTCTTCATGCAGACGCTGCATCAGCCCTTGCCATAGGGTGTGTTGCCACGGGAATACTTGATTGCTGCTGATCATAATGTAGCAAAAAAATCGGTAAGCACCGTCTGGATATTTTTTTGCACATCCTCTAGCGGTTGCGCGGCATCAATCACCCGGTAACGCGCGGGATGTTGCTGCGCCAGTGCCAAATACGCCAGGCGCACCCGTTCAAAAAAAGCCGCCTGCTCGGATTCAAAACGGTCTGGGGCGCTGCGCTGTCCGGCGCGCTGCAAACCTTCGGCCACTGGTAAATCCAGCAACAGCGTTAAGTCAGGACGCAACGCGCCCTGCACCCATTCTTCAAGTGTGGCAATACGCTCACTGGAAATGCCTCGCCCCCCTCCCTGATACGCATAAGTGGCATCGGTAAAACGATCGCACAACACCCATGCGCCTGCCTCGAGTGCGGGGAGAATAACCCGCGCCAGATGCTCGGCGCGTGCCGCAAACATCAGCAGCAATTCGGTGTCGCTGGACATGCCATCTTCACGGCGCTCCAGCAACAGGCCGCGAATCTGCTCCGCCAGCGGCGTGCCACCCGGCTCGCGGGTGACTATCACCGTGTGGCCCGACATTTCAATGCAACGGCGGATGAATTCACGATTGGTGGTTTTCCCCACGCCTTCGGCGCCTTCAAGCGTAATGAATTTTCCGCGCCTTGCAGTAATATGAGGGGGTGACGGTGCCATCAACGATCCAATACCTCATGTCGTGTATGTTCAACAATTTTCAGCACTTCATTGATCAAGGATTTTTCAATGTTCAACTCTTCAAGCGTGGCGCGAAGATGTTGCACCACAATATCAAAATGGGCACTACCCAAGCCGCGCTGCACCAAACGCGCATGCGCACTGCGCAGATCTTTTCCGGCATAATGCGTCACGCCGCCAAACGCAAAGGTTAAAAAGCCTTTCTGCTTTTCTATCTGCTGATTAATATCAGTCCCTTCAAAAAACAGCTTGACACGTGGATCGCGTATCACTTTGCGATAAAATATCTCTACCGCCGCATTGACAGCGGCCTGTCCTCCGAGTCGGGTATACAAATCTTCGCTCATGAAATAAACTTTACCCATACCACGTTTAAATTTATCAGCCTGCAAACAGCGGTTCAGCTTTTTCCAGAATCAAGCATCCGCAGTCTTCTGATAATGCTTTCTGCGAAACAAATCATTACGGCGGCTCACCAGGCGATCAAGAAATAACAGGCCATCCAGATGGTCTATTTCATGCTGCACCGCGCGCGCCTCATAGCCTTCCAGTTCATGCCGCAATAATGCACCCGATTCGTCGCGCGCTTCAAGCGTAATGCGTTCGGCGCGCACCACATTACCCGTGTAATCGGGCACGGACATGCAGCCTTCGCGCCCTAGCACATGGCCTTCCCAGGTGATGATTTCAGGATTGATGAGCACCAATCGGCCATGGTGCCTGATTTTGGGTTTACTTGAAACATCGACAATCACAATCCGCTGCAAGCGCCCGGTTTGCGGCGCGGCAATGCCCACGCCACCGGGGCCTGCCCGCATGGTTGCTTCGAGATCAACGATGAAGTTACGCAGCTCGTCATCGAAATGTTCAACTGGTTGCGAGATGCGCTCCAGGCGTTCATCAGGGTATGTGAGTATTTGCAGCACTTGACTAATCTACCCTGGCTACCCAAGCATCAGGTCGATCGGCTCAAGCTGCACTTCTATGCCTTTGCCATCCAATATCTGCACAGCAGATTCCAGCGCCGCCACGCCTTGCAGGGCACGACCTTCAATTTGCATGATGTAAATGGGTTTGTCTTCGGTGCCTGCGACATCCGATTGCAGGTCAAGAATGTCCAGCCCGGCGTCAGCCAACACGGTAGTCACCTGCGCGACAATGCCGGCACGGTCGGCACCAAACACGCGGATATGCACATCCGCTTCCGGGTGACGATGCAGTTGGCCTTCAATTTTATCAACATGCAATTTCAGCCCCAGCGATTCGCACACCGGCGCCGACGTGTTTTCCAGCGCCGCCGTGTTGCCTGCGTATTGCACCATCAACATCACAGTGAAGTTGCCCCCCAGACGCGTCATGGACGCTTCACCCAGGTTGCAACCACCGTCATACAACGCAGCTGTAATACGCGCGACAATGGCGGGGCGGTCTTTACCTACGACGGTGAGCATGAACCAGTGGGGTGCTGTTGTCATGACGCATGACTCCCTAATGCAATGTTGAATGTACGATGTAAATCAATAAAACACCCACACCAATCAGCGTGGCCTGTTGCACGGTGGCGGCGGGTTGCACACGTTTATGCAGGCCGGGTATCAAGTCTGCCACGGCAATATAAATAAAGCTGGACGCCGCTATCGCCAATATATACGGCAAAATATGTTGCATGTCGCCCAGGCTGAAATAACCCAGCAGCGCGCCCACAACCGTGGTCAGGCTGGCTAATATATTATACAGAAAAGCCTTTTTGCGGCTAAATCCGCTGTGCAGCAACACCGCAAAATCGCCCACTTCCTGGGGAATTTCATGTGCCGCCACCGCCAGGCTGGTGACCACGCCCAAATGAAAATCCGTCAGAAACGCCGCCGCGATCAAGACACCATCCACAAAGTTGTGGATGCCATCGCCAATCAGAATCAAGGTGCCTGCTGCCTGGCCTGTTTGATTGGTGTCGGCATGGGCATGTTCCGGCATATGCGCCTCGCAATGGTCAACATGACAATGCCGCCACAACACCATTTTTTCCAGCAGAAAAAAGCCCAGCAGACCCAACAATACAGCCAGGGTGATGTTGTGAAAATCCACCACCCCCGGCCCCGCCAACGCATGCGGCAACAGCCCCAAAAACGCCGCACCCAACAACGCGCCCACGGCAAAACTCACAAAATGCGGCAAAGCGCGCGTGCGCCAGGTTTCAGGCATCAATAAAAAACCGGACGCCGCCACCACACTGAGCGCGCCGCCAAACAGACTAAAAAGAATTATCCAACCAAGAAGGTTCATGAGCGAAGAGGTTCAATCTATAAATGTGTGGGCATGATACCCTAATATAGGGGTTGCCGCTGGAGTAAAACACGGGGATGTATTGTAAATTATTGATAAATAAATAAAAATCTACGCGGCAAGCTATGGGGCATTTCTATGTCATTCCGAGCACCGCGAGGAATCCTAAGCAAGATCCCTCCCCCGCTTTCGCGCGGGTCGGGATGACAATACACGCAGCAAGCTGCGGGGAGAGCGTAGCGAGGGGCCCAAACCCGAAGAGATTGAAATGACAAACAATGCCGTGGCGTCGCGAATTGGCAAATAACTTCCGGTTGTCGCGAAGCCAACTTAAAGAAACCGAACAAATTATCGAGGTACACCACGATGAGCTCAAACGCGCTTGGCACAAACACTTCCCAGGTTGAAGTCACCCATATTTCAAATCACGGCGTGTGGCTGTTGGCTCGCGGTCACGAGTTATTCATGTCTTACGAAAAATTTCCATGGTTCAGGGATGCGCCTGTGGGAAAAATCCTGAATGTTGAAGAGCCAACGTCAGGGCACTACTACTGGCCGGATCTGGACGTTGATTTAACCGAAGAAATAATCTCGCATCCTGAGCGTTTCCCACTTCAGGCAAGATAACGCATAACAACTACGCACGCTTGATGCGCTTAACATATTCGCTCTTGATTGTTGGGCTTCGCAGGCTCAGCACCAACCTACCCGCCCAACTTACTGCGTTTGTCCAAACGAATAGTGACCTGGGTTAGAATCGTACCTAGCCACGAAATAACATTACGATACCGAATAAATATGACGCGATTGGTTTGCTCATAGGCATTCTAATGGGGTGTTGGGATTTTTCGCCACTCGCATACGCACAACCAGGTCGTCATCCGCCGCGAGCTGCATGAGCACATCGGCCGGGGTAGTGGCATTCTCCGCTACACGCCGACGCACATGCTGGTCGTCGTCCGCCACGAGCCGCGTGAGCACCCCGACCGGAGTAGTGGCATTCCCCGCCACCTGCCAGCGCACATCCTGGTCGTCATCCGCCACGAGCCGCGTGAGCACCTCGGCCGGGGTATTGGCATTCCTCGCCACGCCCCCACGCACACGCGGGGCGTCGTCCGCCGCGAGCCCCGTGAGCACCTCGGCCGGGGTATTGGCATTCCTCGCCACGCCCCCACGCACACGCGGGTCGTCGTCTGCCACGAGCCCCGTGAGCACCTCAGCCGGAGTATTGGCATTCCACGACACCCGCTGGCGCACATCCTGGTCGTCATCCGCCGCGAGCCGTGTGAGCACCTCGGCCGGAGTATTGGCATTCCACGCCACCTGCCAGCGCACATCCTGGCCGTCATCCGCCGCGAGCCGCGTGAGCACCTCGACCGGAGTATTGGCATTCCCCGCCACCTGCCCGCGCACGTATCTGTGAGGATCTTTGGCTAGTTTACCCAAAACCTCACTCGGTGTTTGACTATCGGTTGCAATGGCAATCCTTCTCAGCCCAGACGTTTGACAGTGACCCCACAAATAGGTCTCGATCCCGTTGCCTTCCGCTGTCATCGCTACCCCGCTGCGCCGCCATACATGCAGGGCGGTGCGCAGTCCACTGAAGGTGCGCTCTTTTCCATTAATGATGCGAACATGATAGCCCTGATCGATCAACCACTCCGTAGCCTCTTTACGTTGCCCGGCTGTGCTCAGGCTCCAGGTAAGCGCCAGTACTTCCTGATAATCGGGTTGTTGCCAATGGCGTTGAACTACGTCCACCAGACTACTTTGCTGAATATTGGCTTGCGCCAAACACCATTCCTGAAAGGTTAAATGCAGGAATTCATAATAGTGTCCATAATCTTTCAGTATGCCTGCCGTCACTGCCACGTTGCGGAGAGTATCGTTCGAAAAACCATCATCAAGTCGGTTATTTTTCAATGTGCGGTAGGCGTGATCCAATTCTCGTCGCGGTATTTCCGTAACACGTTGCACATTCCCGGAGGCCACCAGATGAACAAGCCACGCGTGCACCACAGAAAATGCCAGGCTATCGGTTTCTGCGGGGTGACGGTTTCTGCATAATTGATAAAATGCTTCCTGGTAAAACTGGGCGCGATTTTTGGGTAATTTAATCTCTTTGTCAGGTGGATTCACCAAGGCGATTAATGTCAGGAGTAAAGGATTCGCAGTCAGCTCGCTTACCTTGTCATCAGCTTGGAGTGTTTGCCACAGTTTGTCGGCCCACGCCCCATCCACTTGATTCAAGCGCTGCCGCATCATGCCACTATGACGGCTACCTTGCCACACGCCAACTAGAGCCAACAAAAAAGCACGCTGGTCACGGGGTAACATCCCCATCACGTAATGGACCTGATCATTGGCGATGTGTTTATCAAACTCACCGTAGTAGCTGGCGGTGCGGCAGGTGACAATTTTCAAACCCGGCAAGGCGGCTACTTGCTCAGCACTCCGTTGTGCCCCAGGCAGTTCGTCCCAGCCGTCCAGCAACCACAGGCGTGTCGTTTGCCCACCCTCTTCCGTGCGCGGCACCCGGCCAAGATCGCGCAACCGAAAGACGGCGATATCATCGCGGCGGCACCCTTGGTGCCAATGTTTTATGAGTGTGGTCTTACCGCTGCCTGGTTCACCCAATATTACGGATATGCCCGCGCTCTTTTGCAGACGCCGCTGCCAAACCACATCTGCATTTTCACGTTTAAAGCGCTGTTGCGACACATGCTCGCCGGACTTTTGCCAGCCGAGGGGAAATTCAAGGGGATTACTTTTTTCTTCCTGGGGTGAACGCGTGTTTATCGACTGCCGAACCAACCGGCCGAGCTGTAACGGATGATAAAAAGAGGGGTAGAGTCCGTCGGGGCTGCTTTTAATCTCAGGCTGATAGAGGGAGGATTGTCCACGCTGTAATAACGTATCGATCCCTTGATTCGCGCTGGCAATACCGCGTAAAACCATGTGTTCACGAAATTCATTGGTGCGGGATAGATTCTCTGCGAGCTGTTTGAGCAATCCTTCTGTTTCTGCTGTGAAATCGATATTGGCGGTAGATGAGCCCACAGCACGTTGCCATACCGAAGCGATTCGTTCGATATTAGGGCGCTTACTCACGTCCAGGAGTAACACCAGTTCATTCCGTACGGCATCGTCGAACAGTGGCCCTTCTTTTAATAACAATGCATCCGCCAACGCCTTTTTGGTTTCACCCGCATGTTCTTGATACCATGTCAGGGTGTCCCGTAAGGCCGCTTCAAATACACGGCGCTCTTGCTGGTTCTTCAAGAGGTCGTTTAGTGAAGATTCACCCGCGTATCCCAGAAGAAACTCAGTGAGCTTTGCAACGATCGTTATTGTTATTGGATCCATTGATGCAGAATGTTCCTTAAACACTTGCCTTTCAGGGAGGGTTACACCCAATTACTTTACCATGACATGAAGAAAAATAGTGCGTGGGACGCGGGGGAAATAGCAAAATCAATCCATAAAAAAAGACCCGCCGGCAGTAAATCCGGGGGTCTCTTGGTGCGAGGTTGAATGATTAACTTCTAAAATAAAAATCCCCGTAGTAAGCTGCGGGGTATTTCTATGTCATTCCGGACACAGCGAGAAATCTTAAACAAGATCCCTCTCTTCGTTCGGGATGACAATAAACGCAGCAAGCTGCGGGGAGAGCGTAGCGAGGGAGAGCCAAACCCGAAGAGATTGATACCACTTTACACCCAGCCAGACCAATCTTTACTTCGCCAGCCAGATCAAACTCGCCATTCTGCCCGTAATGCTGTCACGCCGAAAAGAGTAAAAGCGTTGCGCGTCGGTGTAGGTGCATTCGCCGCCGCCATATACCGCTGTGACGCCCTGACGCGCCAGGCGTTGTCGGGCGAGCTGGTAGATGTCTGCAAGCCAACGTCCAGTAGGCGCAGGTTTAAAGGCATCTACTGCCTGCGGGTCGTGCGCCATGAATATCTCACGCACTTCTGCGCCTACTTCAAAGGCTTGTGGGCCGATGGCCGGGCCCAGCCACGCCATGAAGCTTTCCGGGGGGGCGTCGAGCGCGGCCAGTGTGGTTTCTATGACGCCATTGGCCAGGCCGCGCCAGCCAGCATGCGCGGCGGCAACTTTGCTGCCTTCGCGGTTACATAGCAACACGGGCAGGCAATCTGCCGTCAATACGGCGCACACGACGCCTGCTTCGATAGTGTAACTGCCATCGGCGGTGCAACCTACTGTAACCTCGGCGGCATTCACAATCTGCGTGTCATGCACTTGATTCAGCCATACCGGCGCGGCAGGCAGGTTCAGACGACGCTTCAACTGCGCGCGATTAACAGCGACGTCCTGCGCGACATCGCCCACATGATCACCCAGGTTGAAACCCGCATAGGGAGCCCGGCTCACACCGCCGAGGCGGGTGGTGGTGTATGCCTGCACATTAGCGGGCGCGGGCCAGTCGGGAATGATCCAGTCAGTACTATTCTTCATGGGCAACCCGGTCATCGTGCAGTGCTTTAATCAGCGTGGTCATGTCATCGGGTAACGGCGCGTGCCATTCCATCGGCTCACCGCTTTCAGGGTGCTGCAATGCCAGCCGCGCGGCATGCAATGCCTGGCGCTTGAAGGTGCGTAGCGTGGCCATTAATGATTCGCTGCTGCCGGGTGGAATGCGCAAACGTCCGCCGTACACCGGATCACCCAGCAAGGGGTGATGAATATAGGCCATGTGTACGCGAATCTGATGGGTACGGCCAGTTTCCAGATGTACTTTAATATGGGTGTGGATGCGGAAGCGTTCAGCCACGCGGTAATGACTCACGGCGGGTTTGCCGCTGCGGGTTACGGCCATGCGCTTGCGGTCTACGGCATGGCGGCCAATCGGCGCGTCAACGCTGCCGCCCGAGGTCATCACGCCCATCGCTACCGCTTCATATTCACGCTCAATGCTGCGTTCCTGGAGTTGTTGCACCAGATCGGCCTGCGCGGTGAGGGTGCGCGCCACCACCAGCAGACCGCTGGTTTCCTTGTCGATGCGATGCACAATTCCGGCACGCGGCACATGCACCAGCTCGGGGGCGTAGTGCAGCAATGCGTTGAGCATGGTGCCATCATGGTTCCCCGCCGCCGGATGCACCACCAGTCCGGCAGGTTTGTTGATCACCAGCAAATGTTCGTCTTCATACACGATGTGCAGCGGGATGGCCTGGGGCAGCGAGGTCACTTCCTCGGCCAGCGTGGCGGTAAGCTCAATCTGTTCACCGCCCACCACTTTGTCTTTGGCGCGCCACTGACGGGCGTCCACCGTCACCTGACCACCGCGTATCCATTGTTGCAGACGCGCGCGCGAATAGCTGGCAAACATCTCGGCCAATGCCTGATCAAGGCGCATGCCCGCCAGCGCGTCCGGAACGCGTGAAGATAAATGTTCTGTATTGGTCATTCCGTATGAGTGGTATAATGGGGCACGAAAATCACGTCTAACTCCTTTGCACTAAACTTAAGAGATTCATTTTACCACGATGCGTTTAGCTAACCTGCTGTTTCTTACTTTCATGGTGTCTTGCGCTATCGGCTGCGCACCTTCAAAATCCACAATAGCTGCTGAAAAACCACACGATACAACAAAAGAAGCGGCGGTTGCGGATCTCCAGCTTTATAACCAGGCCAAAGCCGCCCTGCTCACTGGCAACTACCCGCAGGCCGCCACCCACTTGGGCACGCTAGCGATCCGCCATCCCCTCAATAATTACGCCCAGCAAGCCCTGTTGGAAACCGCCGCAGACAGCGTTAAACGTGGGCAGGCCGCAACAACCATCGCGGACGCTGAAAAATTCATCAGCCAAAACCCCAATCACCCGCACGTAGATTACGCCTATTATCATCGTGGGCTGGTAGCATTTTATGACAGCCTGCCGGCACTGGAAGCAGCGGATCCCGCCACCATCACACCCCAGGCATCAGCACCCGTACGGCGTGCGTTTCAATATCTGGCCGAGCTATTGCGGAATACCCCCAGCAGCGCATTTGCAGCCGATACCACGCAGCGCATGCTGCATATTCGCAACACCCTGGCCCGGCATGAAGTCGCTATTGCCAAACATTATCTGACACAGGGCGACCCTGCCCGCGCGGCGGCACGCGCCAACTATGTTGTGCGGAATTATCAGCCATCGCCTGCCGTTGCAGATGCCTTGGCGATATTAACCCAGGCCAATGCCGCAGCCCTAAAAGCACCTGAACCTCCGGTTGATGCGGATGCTGGTGCGGCAGCACCTCAAGACACCGCACCCTTATCAAACAAGGGCTGGTTACTGTCACAAAATCCCGAGCACTACACCTTGCAGATCTTCACCACCAGCAACGAAAAATTCATAAAAAATCATATCGCCAAGCATCAACTGACAGGCAAGGCAGATTATTTCCGCAGCGGCGCCGACACCTACGCGTTGGTCTATGGGGCTTACCCCACCAAAAACGCAGCACAAGACGCTGCGACACAACTTCCCCGATACTTAATTGCAGGCAAGCCATGGATACGCAGTTTTAAATCCATCCACGCGAGCCTTAAGCAGTAGTTATGATACTTCACACCCTAACCGGCACAGGAAAAACTCACATCTTATGAATCTGCGTCATCTGTTACTGATCTTGATCATCACTTTAACTCCAGGCGCATGCGCTACATTAGAGGATCAAAGCGATGACACCAAAAACTGGTCCGCCAGCCGCCTCTACGAGCGCGCCAAAGAAAAGCTCAACAATGGCGATTACGAAAAAGCCATAAAAGATTTGGAAGACCTGGTATCACGCTATCCTTTCGGCCCGTATGCACAACAAGCACAACTCGATATCGCCTACGCCTACTATAAATATGACGAAGCGGATTCCGCTGTAGCCGCCGCCGATCATTTCATTAAACTTTACCCGCGCCACCCCAATGTGGATTACGCCTATTATGTAAAAGGCCTGGCCGGATTTAACCGCAGCATCGGCAACCTGGAACGCATGCTCGGGCAAGAGGCATCTGAACGCGACCCGCGCGCCGCGCGCGAATCACTGCAACATTTCTCGCAACTGGTTAAACTGTTCCCCGGCAGTAAATACGCGCCCGATGCTACGCAGCGGATATTATATCTCTACAACACGCTGGCGAGTTATGAAATACATGTAGCCACTTACTACATGAAACGTCGCGCTTATGTAGCCGCTGTTAATCGCGCCAAATATGTCCTTGAAAACTACCCCACCACACCCGCCACACCGGATGCGCTGGGCATCATGGCCAAGGCCTACAAATTGCTGGGCATGAATGATTTATCCGATGATGCACTGCGTGTACTCGAACTGAATTATCCGCAAAACCCATACCTCACCGAGGTGCGAAAGATGAAGGTTAAAATTAAATCAGGCTAAAGGAGGCTACTCATGTGGGACTTTTTTGGAACCGTGCGTCACCGTCATTCGGTACGTAAATATCAAACCGACATCGCTGTAGAACGCGAAAAATTGCACGCCATTCTCGAAATGGCCTGCGCCGCACCCTCTGCTGGTGACCTGCAAGCCTACCAGATCATCGTCGTCAGCACTCCCGCCGAACGCGATGGTTTACGCACTGCCGCTGGCGGGCAAGCGTTTCTCTCGGAAGCCCCAATCTGCCTGGTATTTTGCGCCGACCCCGAAGCCTCCGCCAAACAATATGGCGAACGCGGCCGCTCACTGTACGCCATACAAGACGCCACCATCGCCGCCGCTTACGCACAGCTTGCCGTTGTCGCTGCGGGCATGGGTTCTACCTGGGTCGGAGCGTTTGATGAAGCGGCGGTAAAAGAATTGCTGGGTATACCCGCACACCAACGCCCCGTCGCGCTGCTGAGCATCGGCTATCCTGCCGAAATGCCCGAGCCAACGTCACGCCGACACTTGAGTGAGATTGTGCAATACCGATAAAGACGCGTTGCGGTTTTGGATTTGGGAACAGGCGCCGGATCATCCATCTTCATCTCGCGCCAGGAATGGCATGAACAGATGTCGAATCTCATCCAGTGAATCAGCAATCGTATAGGGCACTATCTTGGCAAAACTGTCCAGCAGAACCACGGCGTTGACGGCGGCGTCTTGCTGGCTGGCCGCGCGTAGCCGTGCCGCCAGTGCAGTATTGACAATCTGGAGATTGCGGTAGATTTTCACCAGCCCTTCCATATCAAGGTCTGCTTCGCCCCCTTGTTTGCGTATGAAATATTGTGCCAACAAATACATTGAACTCGCGCGGTAGATGGTTTCAGCCTCACTTGCGAAAGGCAGATGAAAACGCGCCATGGGTTTGAAAAAGCCCGTGTGAGGACAGCCGCTGGTGGCGACGATCAAGCCCAGCAGAGAGCTGATTCCGGCTTGTGCAGTGGTATCTTTGGAAACGGTGCGTTCGGGAGTGGTGACATCCAGGCGCACTTTTTCATAAGACACCAAGCCGCTGCATCCTTCCATCAATTTGATGAGATTGAGAGCCACCGGACAATAGGGTGAGATCGATGGATCCAAGGGGCAGTTGGAACATTGATGGAATGCCAGCGCCGTCCAGTCTGGGTGATGGTCTGTAGAATCGTCTATCTGGTTCAGCGTGGATGGATCGAGTTTGACGTCAAAATCCAGGTGGCTACCATTCTGAAGCGAAAAATGGTATCTAATATCCAAGGGGAGTTCATTCAAGGTGCACCTGTTCCATTCCCAATATTTCGCTGATGTTCAAGTGATGGTCTTGTAAAAAATCAAAAAAGTCTGTCATTTCGACCAGCGGGAGAAATCTTGTAAGATCCCTCACTACGTTCGGGATGACAGCTATTTTTGCGTTCGAGACAAGGATTTCTCGGCAACCGCTCCCGGCGTTGCTCTACCTTCCGCCATCCATGGGGGGCGCATGCAGTCATCCCGCTGGTCGAAATGACAGGCTTTTGTGACTTTTTACAGTGCATCAAGTATCATTTTCTTCCAGAATTATCGAGCCATCTTCCCCCCAGTTTACCCTGACCAGGTCGGGATATTCAGCCTCCAGTTTTTGCAGAGCGGTCTTTTGTCGATCGAGTTCTTTTCTTTGGGCGCGCACCTGATCTGCAAGACGGCGGTTTTCCACCAAAACAGCGCGATGTTCCAGGGCATGGTATACACAAAGCGTTAAATCAGGGTCATTCCACGGCTTACTGATGAAGCGAAAAATTTCGGCGGCATTGACAGCCCCTATCAGTCCTTCCAGATCGGCATGGCCGCTGATGATGATACGCATAGCGTCAGGTTGTAATTTTTTCATTTCAGACAAGAGTCTGATGCCATCCATTTCAGGCATCCGATAGTCCGATATCACCAGATCAAAATTGGTTGTTTGCGCCCGGCGCAAAGCCTCGTGTGGATGGGAAAATAGTTCTATTTCAGCATCGCTTGCCGCCAGCGCACGGCGTAATGCACGCGATACATTTTCTTCATCATCAACTATCATGATCCGGTGCATGGCGAACCTCTCATTTTGTTTCGACATGAATTACTAAATTCTTGCCTGTATCCCGTTCAAATGTCCTGATTTTCGAGATCAGCGCTTCTGTCAGGCGATAGCCCTTGGTAAGCAGCAACATGCCATCGCTATTGAGCAAGTCACGCGCAAGCATCATGCCTTCGCGCAAGCCATCGGAAGTCAGTTTGACTTCACGCAGTAGGGCAGTTTGATTAGGCTGGCGGTCAAGTATTTTAACAAATTCATCGGCTACCCGAGGGTCGTAGCGCTGGTTCTTGTTGTTGACCAGGAAGGCGCGCGCCTCAGCCGGCGTGGCGGATTTGTCGAGCAACGTACCGATCTGCAAAGCATCATAGTCGTTCACTACTGCCAGAATGCGCGCGCCGAGAGGAATTCTGTCGCCAAATAATTGATCGGGATAACCCTTGCCATCGAACCGCTCATGATGACTTCTGATCAGTCTGGCGGCGCCCTCCATAGGCTCCAGCGCCAGCAGCGCCGCCGCGCCCATTGCAGGGTGTTTATCCATGAGGGCGCGCTCGCGCGGCGGCAGGCTGATATAAGGCTGGTTAAGCAGAGCATCAGGCAGGCCGAGCTTGCCTATATCATGCAGCAGTCCGGCAAAATAAACATTCTCCGTGTCTTCTTCTGTCATACCCATTTGCTGGGCCAGCATGCGCGCCTGTTCTGCAATGCGGCGACTATGACCGGTAGCCTTTCCTTCGCGCATCTCCACCAGGTTGGCAAAGACCGGGATCGCAGTCACATAGCTTCTCTTCAATTCCTGGAAGGCCAGATCGAGCATGTCAGCGGTCTGCTGAATCTCCGCCGTACGATGCTGCACCATCTTTTCCAGATTGGTATTTAATTCCTTGAGTTCCTCGTTTTGCTTGAGCGTCAATTCCTCAAGGCGCCGCTTTTCACGCTCCAGAAACTTCCTTTCCAGAGCATTCTGCACGGCCAGCTTTATGTCGTTGTCTTCCCACGGCTTGCTGATATAACAGTAAATACGTCCTTTGTTGACGGCCGAGATTGTCGATGTCAGATCAGAATACCCTGTCAGGAGAATGCGCACCGTCTCAGGCCAGCGTTTGGCAACCTCTTCGAGGAATTTGGCGCCATCCATGCCCGGCATCCGCATATCTGAAATCACCAGATCGGCGCTTTCCTTTTCCAGGACTTCCAGGCCTTGCATGCCGTCCTGAGCGGTAAGAATGCGATAACCTGCCGGACGAAACAGCCGCCGCAGCGCCGACAGGATATTTTCTTCATCATCAACCAATAATAATGTGGCAGGAGAGACCTGATCTGTTGCCTGGGTGTCCATCGCCCGAGTTCCTCTATCTAAATAATACCGACTCTGTCATGCAGCATTTTCACGCTGCCCAGTATGATTATGACCATGATTATTACCCTGGCTGACAGGCAGCCATACCTTGAAGCTTGTTCCTTGCCCCACTTCACTGTGAACGTCACAATGGCCTCCATGCTTTTTGATGATTCCGTAGGATAAGGACAGCCCCAGTCCAGTGCCTTTGCCCACTGGTTTGGTGGTGAAAAATGGCTCGAATATCCTGTTCAGGTTCTCCTGCGGAATGCCCTTGCCATTATCCGACACTTCTATCCATACCCAGTCATCCTTCATTCCGGTGCGCACGGTGATAATCCCCCGGCTCTCTATCGCTTGCGCGGCATTCACCAAAAAATTCATGAATACCTGGTTCAACTGTGACGCCAGGCATTCCACCGGGAGAATGTCGCCGTATTCTTTGATCACGATGGCCTTGTACTTGATCTCGTTATTGGCGATGTTCAGGGTACTGTCCAGCCCCTTGTGCAGATCCACCACTTGCCATTCGACCTCATCCACATGGGAGAAATCCTTCAGATCCTGCACGATCTCACGAACCCGTCGTACACCTCCCAATGACTCCTTGATCAACTCCACAATGTCAGTTTCAAGAAACTCGATGTCCACCTGTTTCTTTATTGATTGAATGCTCTCCAAGCTTGCGCGGATATCGGGGGTCGCCCCCATAAGCTGTTCAGCGGCTTCATAGGCATGAAGCACCTTGAACAGGTCTTCAATATATTTTTGCAACGAACTGAGATTGGAGCTGACATAACCTACTGGATTATTGATCTCGTGTGCCACCCCTGCCGCCAATTGGCCGATCGACGCCATTTTTTCGGATTGGAGCAATTGGTTATGAGCCTCTTGCAATTGTTGTATCAATGATTTTTGCTGCTCTTTTTCTTCATTCAATGCATGCTCTATCTGTTTGCGCTGGGTAATATCCGTCATGGAGCCGATAACTTCGAGCGGCCTTCCCTCTGTATCGCGAACCAATCGAAGCGTATCATGCACCCAGGTATAGGAACCATTCTTGTGGCGAAAACGGTATTCATAAGTCTGTTGTTGATTAACCTTTTGGTCATCCACGAACAAATAAGGCAGTGCGCTGAACACTCTTGACACATCATCTGGGTGGATATGATTAAACCAGAAATCATTCTCACCCAACAGTTCATGCGATTCGTAGCCCAGTACCCGCGTCAGATTCTCGCTGACAAAGGTGATCTTGAAGTCGCCTGACGGAACGCTGGTGTAAATAATGGCTGGTGTGTTGTCGACCAGGTATTGCAAGCGTCCACCGGTTTTAGCGAGATTTTCCTGTGCTTTCGCGCGTTCCTCAATATCTCTGAGCAAGATTTGATTGCTTTCATGCAATGCTTCCAGCAACTCGTTGCGCTCAAGTATGGCCGCCAGCTCCCTCGCCAGCATTTTCATGATCTCTTCATCGTTTTCGGAAAATGACCTCCCGCCTGGCCTGTTGGCGAGATAAACAACGCCACGCATGACACCATTTATCTTAAGTGGAACGCCAAGCAAGCTTTCCATGGCCGGGTGCCCGCCCCCCATATCAGGCAAGCCGCATGACCTCGGATCTTCGGAGATATTGTTTACCCGGGTCACCTTGTCTTCCCGATAAAATCCCCCGAGCAGGCCTTTACCAGATGGCTGGCTATTTATGTGAGCTGTTTCTTCTTCGGAAAATCCATAAGACATAAAGTCCTTTACCTTTCCCTCCCTGTCAAAAATGGCGATGGTGCCATAATCCACCGCCGTCACTTCCATGAGGTTTTTGAGGATGTCACGGTAAAGATTATGAATGTCTCCCGAATGACGCCAGCGATCATCGGCCTCCCTGATTCCCGCTATTGCCGTGTCAATCAATGTCATGCGCATATTGGTTCCGACCAGGTGGTCTATGCACCTTTCAGCATTTTCGATCCTGGCACGCATGCTGGAGAACAATCCGTTCAAACTTTTAGCCAGTTCGGATAATTTGTCATTACCTTTCTCTGGAATATTCACGACCCAATCATCTGCGGCCGCAGCACGAACAGCGGATATGATGTGCTCTATGCGTAATTCATTTGTTTTCACGATCGTTCCTTACACACCCGCCCCCCCTGATGGGGAACCACTCGGACAGCGTTGGAAATGATTTCCCAGGCCACTGTCACGAAACGCGTGGTTTTCCGCATAATTACCTTTATCCCAGATTTTCCATTAGAGTCTTACTGCGAGCACCTGAGATACGGAGTCTGGGTTTATTGTTTTCGGCATGAAACCGGAAAAACTTGATAGGAGGCACGGCATGGCGTGCCAGCCTCGCCACCCCCTGCAGGCGAATCTCGGCTATCGCTGCAATCCATCATGCATACATTGCCATGTCAATGCCCGGGCCGACACGCAGCAAAATGATGACTCACTACACATGAGAAGATATTGCACATACCCCCACCGTAAAAAACACCCCTCCCCGCAAATTTTCCCATAGCCCCTCCCACAGTAACCGTATAAATCATAAAGATTTTCCACAGATTCCGTGCCTGAAACGCGGATTTAAGGTACTCTATACCGACTTGAGCACGAGAAATTATCATGGCAACACACAAAACCAACCTGAACAGCTTTGGCACGCAATCCACGCTAACGGTAGACGGTAAACCCTATCATTATCATTCCCTGGCGACACTGGGCAAAATCGGCATCGGTGATATTTCCCGCCTGCCTTTCTCGCTGAAGATTCTGCTGGAAAACCTGCTACGCCATGAAGATGGTATCGCGGTTAAGAAAGTTGATATTGAGGCGCTGGCAAAATGGAATCCCAAAGCGGAGCCGGATAAGGAAATCTTCTTTATGCCGGCGCGGGTGCTGTTGCAGGATTTCACCGGCGTGCCTGCGGTAGCGGATCTGGCGGCGATGCGCGCGGCGTTGCAAAAGCTTGGCAGCGACCCTAAAAAAATTAATCCCTTTACACCGGCTGATCTGGTGATCGACCATTCTGTGCAGGTTGACCAATACGGCAGCGCGACGGCATTTCAGGCCAATGCCGCTTACGAATTTCAGCGCAACAGCGAGCGTTATCAATTTCTGCGCTGGGGCCAGAATGCATTTAATAACTTTCGCGTGGTGCCGCCGGATAACGGCATCGTACATCAGGTTAATCTGGAATACCTGGCATCGGTTGCCATGACATCGGCCAGCGACCAAGGCACCTGGGTCTACCCGGATACCGTGATCGGCACGGACTCACACACCACCATGATTAACGGCTTGGGTGTATTGGGTTGGGGCGTCGGCGGCATTGAGGCAGAGGCGGCTTTGCTCGGCCAGCCCAGTTCAATGCTGATCCCGCATGTGATTGGATTCAAACTAGTGGGTAAACTGCCCGCTGGCGCGACCGCCACGGACCTGGTGTTAACGATTACACAAGTGCTGCGCAAAAAAGGTGTGGTAGGCAAGTTCGTGGAATTTTACGGGCCGGGACTGGCGCACTTGACGCTGGCCGACCGCGCCACCATCGCTAATATGGCGCCGGAATACGGCGCCACGCTCGGCCTTTTTCCGGTCGATACACAAACCACCGATTATCTGCGCCTTACCGGACGTGAAGAGGCGGTACCGCTGGTTGAGGCTTATTACAAAGCACAGGGTTTGTGGTATTCACCCGATCATCCTGAGCCTGTCTATACTGACACACTGGTGTTTGATCTGGGTTCCGTGGTGCCGTGCCTGGCGGGGCCTGCGCGACCACAAGACCGCACGCCGCTGGGCGAAGTGCGCGCCTCGTTCCGTAAATTACTCGCCAGCCAATACAAGGACGAAGTGTCCGGCCTGGATAAAGATGATTTCAATGACTGGCTGAATGAAGGCGGCAATCCGATGCTGGTCGCGCCGGAATTTGCGCCTGCGCATCCCGATGAGTTGCTGAATGTGTTTGGCACCTGCGTGCCGATACGCCAACCCGATGGACTGGCATACAAGCTGTGCCACGGCTCGGTAGTGATTGCGGCCATTACCAGTTGCACAAATACATCCAACCCCTCAGTGATGATTGCAGCCGCATTGCTGGCGAAAAATGCCGTGCGGCGCGGCCTGCAAGTCAAGCCGTGGGTGAAAACCAGCCTGGCGCCCGGTTCACGCGTGGTGACAGATTACCTGGTGAAGGCCGGCTTGATGCCCTACCTCGAAGCCTTGCGTTTTCATCTGGTAGGTTACGGCTGTACTACCTGCATCGGCAATAGCGGCCCTCTTCCAGAACATATTTCACAAGCGGTCGCCGACGGTGATCTTTCCGTGGCAGCGGTATTGTCAGGCAATCGTAATTTCGAAGGCCGTGTTAATCCGCTGGTACGCGCCAACTACCTGGCCTCACCACCACTGGTAGTGGCATATGCGCTGGCGGGCAATATTAACATTGATCTTTCTGTTGATCCGCTCGGCATCAATGCCAATGGTGAAATGATTTACCTGAAAGACATCTGGCCTACCAACGAAGAAATTGCCGAGCTGACGCGCAGCCATGTCGTTTCCACACAATACAAACGCACTTATGCCGATATTTTTCGTGGCAACAGCGAATGGAATGGATTAAAGGTTCCGCAGGATCAGTTGTTCCAGTGGAGCAACGATTCAACGTATATCAAGGAACCGCCGTTTTTTGATGGCATCACCGCCACCCCTGCGGCATTGACTGATATCCGTCAGGCACGCGTGCTGGCCCTGCTGGGAGACTCAGTAACCACCGATCATATCTCCCCTGCTGGCTCTATCGGCAAAACCAGCCCGGCCGGAAAATATTTAATTGAATTGGGTGTATCACCCACCGAATTCAATTCTTACGGCGCGCGGCGCGGCAATCACGAAGTGATGGTGCGTGGCACTTTTGCCAACGTGCGCCTGAAAAATAAATTAGTCGCGGGTGTCGAAGGCGGTGTCACGCTGCATTTGCCAGAGGCCACGCAAATGTCGATTTATGACGCCGCCATGCGTTATGAAAAAGAAGGCACCGCACTGATTGCCATCGCCGGCAAAGAATACGGCACCGGCTCTTCGCGTGATTGGGCTGCCAAAGGTCCCAAGCTGCTGGGCATCCGTGCCGTCATCGCGGAAAGTTTTGAGCGTATTCACCGCTCCAATCTGGTGGGCATGGGCGTCTTGCCGCTGCAATTTTTGCCCGGTGAAAGCGCACAAACACTCGGGCTTAGCGGCCATGAAATTTTCGACATTATCGGCCTCACCGCATTGACACCTGCACAAAAACTTCAGGTGTCTGCAAAAGGCAGCGATGGCACGGTAAAGCAATTTACGGTGTTGTCACGCATCGACACCGCCAACGAAGTGGAATACTTCCAGCACGGCGGCATTTTGCCGTATGTGCTGCGGCAGTCACTGAGGTCATAATGTTATTACGATACCTCTGATGAACTCATAATCTGTCATTTCGACCGCAGGGAGAAATCCTTGTCTCGAACAAATGTGAGAGATCTTTCAAGATTGTCCTGAACGCGGTGATTGGAACCACGAATGCCTTTAATTACGCTTGATAAAGCCCATCTTATTTATGGCCGCTGGCCGCTGCTTGATGGCGCAGATTTTTCTCTGGATGCCAGTGAAAAAGTTGCGCTCATCGGCCGCAACGGCACCGGCAAATCTACGCTGCTGCATGTCCTGGCGGGTCTATCCGCCCTCGATGGCGGCACGCGTTGGCATGACACCGCTGCACGTATCGCCTATGTTTCACAAGAGCCGCCACTCGACCCGCAACTCACGGTGTTTGAGGCCGTATCGGAAGGTCTGGGCAGCGTGCGTCAAACACTGCTCGACTACCACCATATCAGCCATGCCCTGGCACATCATGAGGCCGACACCGATACCCTGCTGGCACAGTTGCAAACCGTGCAGACCACGCTTGAAGCGCAGGGTGGCTGGTCGGCGCAAAACCGCGTTGAGCAAGTGCTGACGCGCCTCAGCCTGCCTGAAGACTCACTCATCAGCACCCTTTCCGGTGGCTGGCGCAAACGTGTCGCACTGGCACGCGCGTTAGTAATGCAACCGGAAATTCTGCTGCTTGACGAGCCCACCAACCATCTGGATTTTGGCGCCATTGAATGGCTGGAAGAATTTCTGCGCGACTTTAGTGGCAGTATCGTGGTGATCAGCCATGACCGACGCTTTCTCGACCGCATCGCGACGCGCATTCTTGAGTTGGATCGCGGCAAACTCACCAGTTTCCCCGGCAATTTTCGCACCTACCAGCAACGCAAAGCCGAACTGCTGTCGGCTGAAGCCACGCTCAACGCCGAGTTCGATAAATTTCTCGCGCAGGAAGAAGTGTGGATACGTCAGGGCGTAAAAGCACGCCGCACCCGCAATGAAGGCCGCGTGTTACGCCTGGAAAATTTGCGCCGTGAACGCGCCGCACGACGCGACCGCATCGGCAACGTATCGCTAAAAGTTGACACCGGTGAACGCTCTGGCAAGCTGGTCGCCGAGCTGGAAGATGTCAGCAAATCCTTTGACGGCAAAACCATTATCCGCAACTTCTCCACCCGCATCATGAGTGGCGACCGGGTCGGCTTGCTCGGTCCGAACGGTGCCGGTAAGACCACGCTGTTGAAACTTATTTTGGGTGAACTCGCACCCGATAGCGGCAGCGTACAACTCGGCACCAAACTGCAAGTCGCGTACTTCGATCAATTGCGCGAACAACTCGACCCCGAATCTACATTGCGTGATGTAGTATGCCCCGGCTCGGATTTTGTTGACATTGGCGGCTCAAGAAAACATGTCATCGGTTACCTTGGGGACTTCCTGTTCCCACCCGAAAGTGCTTTTGCGCTGGTCAAAAGCCTGTCCGGCGGCGAACGCAACCGCTTGCTGCTCGCACATCTCTTCACCAAACCAGCCAACGTGCTGGTGCTTGACGAGCCGACCAATGACCTTGATCTTGAAACACTGGAAATGCTGGAAGCGTTGCTGACAGAATATACCGGCACGTTGTTCCTGGTGAGCCACGACCGCGAATTTCTCGACAACGTCGTCACCCAGGTCATTGCCTTTGAAGGTGATGGTGTGTTGCGCGAATATCCCGGCGGCTACGATGACTGGCTGCGATCCCGCCCCAAGGCCGGTGGCAACACTGGAAGTACAGGAACAGCCGGCGGCGCGCCAAAACCCCTCACGCCACCATCGACGCCACAACCAGAATCCACAAAACGCCCACGCCTGTCGTTCAAGGAAATCAAAGAGCTGGCGGAACTGCCCGCACGGATTGAAACACTGGAAAAACGCCAGGCTGAAATTGCCGGATTACTTGCCGACCCGAAACTTTACCGCAGCAATCCGGCGCAGGTGCAAACATTGCAAACAGCAGCCACTGAAGTTGCCAACGCCCTGGCAACTACGTATGCACGCTGGGATGCGCTGGAAGCGAAGCATGCAAAGTAGCAATAGCACAACAAATCAGCAGGGAATCTGACCCAAAGGGGGAATGGGGTGCCGCGCTTTTGCGGCGTCCCGTTTGAGCGACAGGTTAGGCTTGATGTGGCATGTCAAGACTTGACCCTTTGCTGTGCGTTATTTTGTTAGGTGTCTACGCTTATAGACACCAATTCCATAAAATGTAAACGTAATAATGTAAGGGATTCCGATATACAGCATGAAGGTTGATTTTGTAACATCTTGAAGATCCATAAATACACTAAATACACTTACAAAGAGCAAGTTAAAGGTAACTATAAAAAAAGTAATCAATAAATACCTTGTATTGCCGAGAAGAGATGAGCATCCCGATAATATCAATGCGATAGCAGCAATAATCACCCCTACGCCCGATGCCGCGCTCATCGGAATAGACAAAACTGATACTACTACTGAAGTTACACCGATAAACTTAAATAGTTTTTCAGGAAAGGATGGGTTTTCCAAATTTTTATGGCCTATGCACGAAAAAAACTAGCCGACAATCATCACGGTCGGCTAGCACATTATATATAAAACTTGATTTGATGATTTAAAATAGTTAGTCGATTATACTCTCAGCCAAGTTTATGAAGTTATCAAGCGCCGCACCTTTGACCATCCTATTTAAACTTAGATTATATATTTTTCTATCGGTGGCCCATGTTAATTCAGTGGTAGATTTCCTATTTTGACTTTTTTTGTTCCGCAATATCGCGGAATGACCGTTAATTTTCTGATTTATTGCCTCCTCAATCATCACAAGCCCACCACCTGAGATAATATAATCATTTTCTTCCAGCATTAGAGTGCCAAGTTTAGGAATAACAAAAACTCGCGTAAGAGATGACCATCCTTCTGGTGTTAACACTCCCCCAGGGGCTGCGCCGAGCATTTGTATCTCTTTGTTAGACTCGGGCAATAAAGAAGGTTTTACTTTCAACAGCGATTGAATTTCCTGAAAGGGTCTTAACCCTTTCCCTCCATTTTTTTCAGTCCCCGGTGATGTCCCATTATTGCTCAAGGTTTGTATCGCTCTATCCATATACGAAACAGCCTCCTCAGGAGCGTCCACATACCCCAACGATTTCATTTGTGAAATCTCATTCCTTGCCTGATTTTTTAAAATATCTGGCACTTCCATAACTTCTATTGATTTAACAATCACCCCTGAAGGCATAGGTGGATGCCCAGCATTTGGAACGGTTTGTGCGTTTACATATATGAAAGGTGTGGTCGCAAGACAAATAGCAGCAACTGCTGTAAAAATGTTCTTTCTGATAGATGAAAAGTGTTTAACATCTGTTTTAGGTTTCATTTCCATTGACAAATCCTCTTTAAATAAAAATTATTAGCCGTTTTCACGGCAAGCCTTACCGCTACGATAAATTACAGTTTACTGCGGAAGTGCTACCCATCCAGTAGACACCCACGGAACTAGTCCATCGCCAATGTACTCCTGACACAAACCAGCCACCCCATCCTTCATTTACATGTCCAGCGTACGAACGCCAAGTATATGCCCATCCGGTACGAAGAAGATGTTGATAGGTACCATTGTAGTAATGATACGAGTCTGTCCAAAGCCAGTTATATGCCCAAGGATCCCAAGAAATACTTTCATTGAACCCGCCACAATTTGCCCTACTAAATAGCGAAAGCGCGGCATCTGCGTCTTTGATGGGAACTAAAGATGAGATGGTTAATATTCCGCTCATCGCAAGCACAACTTTTAACGATTTTAACTTACACCCTTTACTAAAAAACATATTAACCTCCTTGATTATTAACCGAACCATCAAAATTAGCACATAGGATGTGGTGAACATTGCGAACCGCATCCTACAACCTGCTCATGCGGTGACTGTAGCAGGGTCTTTCCAATATTCATTATTCGATCTCCTGATAAGTAACGCGAAAAGAACCGTTGCGGGCAGGGGTTCTCGCCGAAATTTCCGTCAAGCTAAATTTCGTAAAAGTCCTCGTTTTGTGCCATCCAAACGAGGGTCTTGTAAGCATCATAAAGAACGAGTAAATTTACGAGATTCATCAACGCCCTTTCAAAAGCTGATCCTTAACTGTCGAATCCAAACAATAGACTTTTCCTTTTTCCGGATTAACCATACCCCCCCCCCAGAACCATAAGTCAACAATATTTTTATGAATTTTTTGTGAATCAGTTTTATGTGGATTAACTTTCGATCACAAAAAGTTTGATGGCATTATGATTGTTGGTTTTGATCAAGCAGTAGCAGATAGTGAACACGCTCAAATTGTGAAAGCTCACCGTGCGCAACGTGTGCCCTCACTTTTTGCGGCAGAGAGACCCCCCTTTTTTTTTGTAAAAAGAAGGATGGGGAGATTTGTTAATATAAGTGAGCAACTGCGTTCGGGATGACAATCCAAAAAATAAAATCAGTAAATAATATTTACTGATTTGACAAGCCTTCCTTACTACACCTCACGCCGCATATGCGGAAACAACAACACATCACGGATTGAAGGCGAATCGGTAAATAGCATGGTCAAACGATCTATGCCGATGCCCTCGCCTGCGGTGGGTGGCAGGCCATGTTCCAGGGCGCAAATATAATCGGCGTCAAAATGCATGGCTTCTTCATCACCGGCGTCTTTATCCTGCACTTGCTTGCGAAAACGCTCGGCCTGGTCTTCGGCATCATTAAGCTCGGAAAAACCATTAGCGATTTCACGACCACCGACGAAAAATTCGAAGCGGTCGGTAATGGAAGGGTCACCATCATTGCGGCGCGCCAGCGGTGAAACTTCAGTGGGATACGCGGTGATAAAGGTGGGATCCTTAAGGCGATGTTCTACAGTTTTTTCAAAAATCTCAATATGCACCTTGCCCAGACCATAGCTGTCTTTCAGCGGTATTTTCAACTGTTGCGCCAGGCTGCGTGCCGTCTCAAGATTTTCAAGATCAGCGGCTTTAATGTCAGGGTTAAAATGCAGGATGGACTCTTTCACCGTCATGCGCGTAAACGGCTTACCGAAATCATATTGTTCACCCTGATAATTAATCACCGTCGTGCCAAGCAAATCGTTTGCCATGCCGCGCAGCAGTTCTTCGGTAAGATCCATCAGGTCATGGTAATCAGCATAGGCCTGATAAAACTCCAGCATGGTGAATTCGGGATTGTGGCGCGTTGATAAACCTTCGTTACGGAAATTACGATTAATCTCATATACTTTTTCAAAACCCCCGACGACCAGACGTTTCAGATACAATTCGGGAGCAACGCGCAGAAATAATTGCATATCCAGCGCATTATGATAAGTCACAAACGGCTTTGCCGTGGCACCGCCCGGAATCACTTGCATCATGGGCGTTTCCACTTCAAGGAAGTCACGCCTGTTCAGAAAGGCGCGAATATAATCGACGATGGCCGTACGCATACGAAACGTGTTGCGCGCCACATCATTCATGATGAGATCAAGATAACGCTGCCGATAACGTGTTTCCTGATCCGCCAGGCCATGAAATTTTTCTGGCAAAGGCCGCAATGATTTGGTGAGCAGGCGCGCTTCATCAACCCGCACTGATAGCTCACCAGTCTTGGTCCTGAACAACACGCCGTCCACACCCAGAATATCGCCAACATCCCAGGTCTTGAATTCTTCGTATACGCCTTCCGGCAGGGAGTCGCGCTGTAAAAACACCTGGATACGGCCCGACATATCCGACAGTTGCGCAAAACTCGCTTTGCCCATGATGCGCTTGGCCATCATGCGCCCGGCTACTTGCACGCGGATGGGCTGCGCTTCAAGGAATTCATTGTCCTTTTCACCGTATTTGGCATGCAGCTCGCTGGCAACGACATTGCGGCGAAAATCGGTAGGAAATGCAAAACCTTTTTCACGTAACGCCACCAGTTTGGCACGGCGTTGGGCGATCAGTTGATTTTCATCTTGCGGTTCGGGTGATTGATCTGTCATAAATTCCAGTATTTCGAGTTTTTAAATTTATTCCGAAGTGTGTTGTGTTGCTGCGCGCCGTGCATGGATGCGCAAGTGCCGCGAGAGGCAGGTCGAAAAATGCTCCTGCATTTTCGACACTTCCGCCATCCATGGCGGTCGGATGGCGGAAGCGGCCAACGCTTGGTGGGTTTTCAACCCACCCTACTTTGCTTTTTTACAAACCACTCTTCAAACTGGCCTCAATAAATTCATCCAGGTCGCCATCCAGCACCGCGCCGGTGTTGCCGGTTTCAACGCCGGTGCGTAAATCCTTGATGCGCGATTGATCCAGCACGTAAGAACGAATCTGGCTGCCCCAGCCTATATCCGACTTTCCATCTTCAAGCACCTGTTGCGTAGCGCGGCGCTTCTGCATTTCCATATCATACAGCTTGGACTGCAATTGCTTCATGGCTGTGGCGCGGTTTTTGTGCTGGGAACGGTCGCTTTGGCACGCCACCACGATACCCGACGGAAGGTGCGTAATACGAATCGCCGATTCGGTACGGTTGACGTGTTGCCCACCCGCGCCACTGGCGCGGTAGGTATCGATCCTGAGATCAGCGGGATTGATGTCGATTTCAATGCTGTCATCAACCTCCGGTGACACGAACACCGAAGCAAACGAGGTATGACGGCGATTGCCGGAATCAAACGGTGATTTACGCACCAGGCGATGCACGCCGGTTTCAGTGCGCAGCCAACCGTAGGCATATTCACCTTCGAAACGGATCGTCGCGCCCTTGATGCCCGCCACTTCGCCGGGCGACATCTCAATCAACTCCGTCACAAAGCCACGCCGCTCACCCCAGCGCAAATACATGCGCATCAACATGCTCGCCCAATCCTGCGCCTCGGTACCCCCGGAGCCGGACTGAATATCAAGGAAGGCGTTATTTTTATCCATTTCGCCGGAAAACATGCGGCGAAACTCAAGCTCGGCGAGGCCTTTTTCCAGCACGTCAAGGTCAACCACCACGGCATCAACCGTGGACTGATCATCTTCTTCCCCCGCCATTTCGACCAGGGTTTGTGAATCCGTCAGCTTATCACCCAGATCCGTCAGCGTATCGACGATTTGATGCAACTGCACACGTTCACGCCCCAGCTCTTGGGCACGGGGCGGGCTATCCCACACCTTGGGATTTTCCAACTCGCGCTCGACTTCAGTCAGGCGTTCTTTTTTGGATTCATAGTCAAAGATACCCCCTCAGAACGTCGGAACGCTCCTGCATATCTTTAATGCGTTTTACGATGAGATTGATTTCGAGCATGAAGTTCTTGGCCTGATTGAACAAAGGGTTAATTTTACTACATTTGTCCATTATGCAGCGTTTTTATAGAGCTAACAAACAAAAAGGCATAAAACGGGGGTTTTTATGGGTTAGGCGGTAAAGAGGCTAAGATTAACGTCGTGCGTGCCATTTCGACCACAGGAACGGCGAAATGACAACACATCGTAGGTGGCTTCAGATGAACGGGGTTCGGAAGCTATACGGCAGATTAATTAATTGTCACCAAAGCCATCTTTATCATATTTTCCAAAGAATCCATGTTAGGAATATAAGCGGGTTGTCCTTTTACCTGCACATGTTTTAGTATAAATGGCTGCACGGATTCTCGACCTTCATCCGTGAGCGCTTCAGGGTCTATCTTGATAGCACGGGGAATTCCCTGGATCACCAGCGCAATAAACGGCATATTAGGATCAGATCCCAGCGTCTTCAATACTACAATATTTTTCTGGTTAGCCAGTAAGATCGGCAAGGGTTCACCGCAGGCTCCTTCAAAAAATATCAAAGGAATTAGCGTGCCTCTCCACGGCAGCATGCCTATCAACCAGGCCGGCGCGTGAGGCACCGCCTCCGCAGGGCTATAAGCAATAACCTCTGCAACTGTAGCATGTGGCAATAACATAGTGCCATGCACAGGTAGTAACAAACTATGAATCACATTTAATGTATTAGCCATGTACTTTTTCCTTTACCTTTACTTTAATTTAATTTTATCAGCGCCCTTATCCTGCCGCGTTCAATTCGACACTGACTGGATCACTCTTAGCAACACCCAGAACGCCCAGACTACGAACATATCCCATCAACTCATCCTCCTGATACGGTTTCCCAAGATATTGGTTCACACCGAGGCGCATTGCATGCTCACGATGTTTATCTCCGGTACGGGAAGTTATCATGATAATAGGTATATGCTTAAGGCGCTCATCATTACGTATCACGGATGCCAATTCGAAACCATCCATGCGCGGCATTTCTATGTCCAGCAACATCACATCAGGTATATGATTCTGCAATACTTCCACTGCATCCACGCCATCTTTAGCGGTAATTACATGCATATGGTTCCGTTCCAGCAAACGGGACGTTACCTTACGCACGGTAATAGAATCATCAACCACCATGACAGTAAGCACTTTGTCATGAGCGACATGTTGCAATCCTGCAGACTGCCCAGATAATGAATTATTTTTGAGGCTCCGCTGATCTTCAACTATACTGACACGCAGTAAAACAGGTATATCCAAAATCAACACCACACCACCGTCACCCATAATAGTCGCGCCCATAATGCCACGAACATTACTTAACTGCGGCCCCAGGGATTTCACAACAATTTCCCGGCTGTCAACGAAGGAGTCCATACGTAACGCTGCCCGTTGGCCACCACCATGTACCATCAAAAAAAGATGTCTGATCTGTTCATCTGGCAATGCAGATGTGTCACCCGCCAAAAAGCTATGCAGTGAATATACCGGGTAGTGCCCAGAAGCATATTCAAGAACCGGGGAAGGTTCGCTGTATGCTTTCATCAATGCCGCATGATCAACCCTCATTACACCATCAATACTTGAGTGCAAAATCGCGTACATCTGGCCATGATCTTTAACAAGCAAGGCGCGGGCAACAGACAATGCCACGGGAAGGCGGATCGTAAACGTGCTTCCTTGATCCAATTTTGACTCAATATTCAAACTGCCGCTAAGTTTTTTAATCTCATTATTAACAACATCCATACCGACACCACGGCCTGAGATTTGTGTAACTTTCTCAGCAGTGCTGAATCCAGACTCCAGAACAAATTGCATTAATGCCTGATCATCAATAACTTCATGCTCCGCTACCAAGCCGCGCTCTACTGCTTTATGGCGTATCGCGCGCAAATCGAGTCCTGCTCCATCATCATGTATTTTAAGTACCATTTCCACGCCTTCCCTGGCCAGATGTAAGCTGATCTTTCCTTGATCTGGTTTTCCTATTTCGCGTCTTTTTGCAACATCCTCAATGCCATGATCAACAGCATTACGTATCATATGCTCAAGTGGACCAATAATTTTCTCCAGAACAGTACGATCCAACTCGATATTTTCACCGATAACATCAAAATCTATTAACTTACCTGTTTCACGTGAAATCTGCCGAACAAGACGTTTCAGGCGTGATGATGCACCAGAGAAAGGCAGAAGACGTGTACTCATCATGGTCTCCTGTAATTCTGTGTTCATATGCGCATGTTGGAGCAACAAAGCTTCAGCATCACCCACTTGTTTTTCGAATTGACTTTGGATACTTGAAAGATCACTGGTACCTTCCATCATGCCGCGAGATAACTGTTGCACCAAAGAAAACCGGTCAAACTCCAGAGGATCAAACTCTTCACCCTGGTTACTGACTTCCTGGTAACGAAATAAAATCTGTGCTTCTGTCTCCATGTCGAGCTTTCTTATTTTTTCACGCAAACGACCTACGGTTTGTTTCATTTCATTCAATCCAAAACGTAACATTGTGACCTGCTGCTCTAAACGCGCACGGGAAATGCTAAGCTCACCAGCTTGGTTTGACAGATTATCAAGAATATTTGATTTTATGCGGACTTGTTCTGTGGATGTCTTTTCTATCAACCATTCTTCTTCTGAAGTTGATCCAGACGTTAATGTTGATATTGACTCCGAAACAACTGATTGCGCCTCTAATTCAACAGGATCAACAACGCCCTCTGAATAAGCTGTGATGACAATCTCGTTGGTATGGGTATCCTTAAGAGCGGACCCATCCTTCAGCACCGAATGTCTCGCCAGCGCTTCCAGACGAGCTATCAATTCCACGGCAGGCACTATCGGTACATGTTTGATTGCTTGCTCAAGCATGTGATGCAATTGATCGTGCGATTGTTGCAATAACTGAACTATTTCGTCAGTAACGTCCATATTTCCGGCAACAATGGCACTTAACAAAGATTCTACGCTGTGGCTGAGATCACCCATAGAGACCATTCCAGCCATGCGCGCGCCGCCCTTAAGCGTGTGTAGTTCACGTTCCAAACGTGCCATTGGCGCCATCGCACTTGGCGAGCTCATCCATTGATGCAGGGCGGTTTCTGTATTTTCAAGAATTTCGGCCGCTTCTTCCATAAATATCTGCACAACCATTTCTTCATGTTCTTTGTCAGCATCAGAATGTTCTGATAAATCAATTTTAAAAATGGATTCTTCCGCAATAGCACCCGATGGGGCTTTAGCGTCATGGCTGTTATCCATTATTTTATGCATTCTTACCATTAAAGCATGATACTTCCCAATGGTTCTTGCACTCTCGGGTGTTTCTTGCAAGGAGTTAGTGGGATGCAGCAATGCATTCATAATATCAACAAAATCCTTCAATGCGGACAATTCTTCAACCGTCACCTCCCTTTGTGCCTGGTTAATAAAATTAATATGTCGTTCAAATACATCCCCCAGTTCTGCAATTTCCCTGAAACCTGCCATACTTGCACTGCCTTGCAAAGTATGAAGATTACGCATCAATGGCTCAGTTACATAGCTCTTATGCGACTTATGGCAATGATCCAGAAATTCTCTTATTTCGTTTAAGCGTGTTGCAGATTCATTCGTAAATATTTCTAACAATAGCGGATCAATACCAGATATTTCATCGTTAACTACCGATGATTTAAATTCTGGAACCTCAACAGCCTCTATAAATTCCGTCACGTAAATTATTTCATGCACTGCTACCGCAACGACGGACTCTTCCTGCACCGCCATGAGTGTCAGTGGCTCGGGGGTATCGATAACAGGAAGTGCTGAAGATTCTGGTTCTGAAGCTGTTTCTGGTATCGCAATCAGCACTTTCGACTTCGCTATTAACACCTGAATATCATCAGCAATTTCTGTCTTCGTCCTGGTAATCTGAAATTTTTCCACTAATTCCGGCACAACTGTCAAGCATTCGTCCAGATAACCAAAGATGGCCGAGGAGGTACTGACTTCTCCTTCAATAATTGCATTCAACAGGCTTTCTACGGCCCAGGATAACTCTCCAACAACGTTTGCCCCTACCAATCGCCCACTGCCTTTCAGGGTATGGAAAGAGCGCCTGAAGGTATTCAAAGAATCAACATCATTGATATCTTTTTTCCATTTCGGATAATATTGTTGGATAATACCAATGGCTTCCGTGGCTTCTTCAACAAATATTTCTATTATCTCGTCCAGCATTTCTTCATTTTGACCTGCCATTACCACCGCATCTTTCTCAGGATTGACAGCCTCCACTGTACCGTGAGCAATCACAGCTATGCTGGCCACTTGAGAAGACGGTGCAGCGGGACCGTCTACAACTGTAACTTCGGCGGCTGTAATTTCGGAAAACGCACTTTTTGCGGCAGGGTCTCCAACAAGAGGCTCGCCCTTTTGTGGGGAGGACAGTACTAGCGTTTCATCTTTGGCGGTTATTTCATGTTCGTCGGCAAGCATGTGGGAGGCACCAACATCAACAACCATCCCATCAATTCTGTCGACTAAATATCCTAGGTTTATGATATTACCTTCAGCCATATCCAACAAAGAATCCAGATTCATCTGGCTTTCAACCATCGTATCCAAAAAGAATTCAACGCTAGTCAACACGTCTGCCAAGCAGTCTAATGCTTCCTGGGTTGGGACGGTTCTTACACCCAGCAGCTCATGGCTTATATAATGGTATACCGCCTTTAGAACAATCGTGGGGCGGCGCAAAGATAACATGGTGAGAGCGCCTATAATACGATGCATCAGGCTCGGTACAGGGTTCAACAAATCGCATTGGCCTGGCTCTTTTGAGAATGCAATAATGTCATCCTTTACCTGTGTCAGCTCTACCATGACCTCGCGGATTATCGCACGGCACAATTCATGATATTCCTCTTCACGCATCGGTTGCACGTGACGCGTTAAATCATCGGGTAATGTTTGTAATGCGGATTTCGGATGTATTTTTTTATCACCTAACAAGGATTCAACATACAACAAGGCATTGGCGACCTCCATGATCCGGGGGTCATTCAGGATACTTTCTTCACCCAGCATGGAGCCCAGGATACCCGTCTGCCTTCTTACTCTTTGACGTAATTCCCAGCGGCCTAGCATATCTAATGTGCCAGAAACACGGCGCAGCACATCCATAATGGCGCGCAATTCATCCTGGGTATGACGCCCACCCGAGCGGGCAAAATCATCTAATTTTTTCTTTGCCCAACCTAATTCATCTTTTACTGCTTTTGCTGCCATGTCCAATAACAGCGTTGATTTAGGGCTTTCTACATTTTTTCCGTGATCCCGATCTTGAAGCGAAGATATGCCTGAAGAAATGTCTGCCTGGTTTTCTACAACAGCTATATAATGAAGAAGGTTTTTAATTAAATCGGTGGGGGGCTTTACAAGCAAGTCTTCAGGCCCAGATTCCATAACCCGCCGGATCTGGCGTTCAACTTGCCCAAGCAAAAGTTTAATGGAGGTACTGCACTCAAGGTTCCCTTCCAATAGTTTTTCAATGACATCACCCGCAGCGCACCACAGACCCTCATCTGGCGATGCTTGTTGAAGCTGTATCATTACTTCCATTAAGCGGCGTAGGGCAGCTTTATTGTGGGCGTCCCGGTACCATACTAATAAACCTGTTTGATAAACAGGGCGTAACCGGCCCGCCAAAGCGCGAACACCCAAAGCATCATAAGTTTTTATTTCCAGGTCAAGAGGTGGTGGTTCTACAGCCAAGGTATCCTTTGGAGAAAATACCATGGCTTCTGACAAAACCGAGCCGCCACCCGCAACACGCAAATCATTCAACAAAGGTATAAATGCCAAAGGAGGCGTATCTTCTCCTTCTTGCAGCTTGGTCAAATGTTTCGGAAATTCATTAATGGATCGCGTTAATGTGTCATACGCCCAGTCCGTGCGCCTGGCTGGGGCTTCCGCTATTGCGCAGGCCACCTTTTCCATCTCACCTGCAAGCACAGATGCCCATGTGAAATCGAGAACTTGTAATGCACCATGTACTTGATGCAGCAAGATACTACACAATTTTATTGGTGCGGCATCTTCTGTATTTTTTCTGAATGCATCCAATGCATCATGCGCCTTCAGAAGGTTTACATCAATTTCACCCTTGACTAGCTTGAGGGCGCCATAGTCCATATGCTCAACTGCTATCATGCCACACGCCTTTTTGATTTCAAGATTGTGGCTCGTCGTTTATTGCGCCACACTAAGCCAGGAGACCGTTATGCAGGCAGTTTGAAACCCGCCACGGATTTCTTCAAACTATCTGCCATACCCGTTAACTCGCCGATGGATTCTGCCGCTTGTTTTGTACCTTCTGATGTTTGCGTGGTGATGCCCTGAATAACTTTCATGGTGCTGGACACGCTATTGGCCATGGTCATCTGCTGGCCGGCGGCCTGCGAAATGTCTTCGATCAAGCGGGCGAGATTCACCGAAACACCTTCGATCTCACCCAGCGCCTTACCTGCGTCCTGGGCCAGGCGGGTACCTGAAACCACGCCGGAGGTACTCTTTTCCATGGAAATAACCGCCTCGTTAGTGTCGGTTTGAATGGTTTTAACCAGATTTGCAATTTGCTTGGTCGAACTACCGACACGTTCGGACAAACGTTGCACTTCGTCTGCCACCACGGCGAAGCCGCGTCCCGCATCACCCGCCATAGCCGCCTGAATGGAGGCATTCAATGCCAGGATGTTGGTTTGATCGGCAATATCATTAATCAAGCCAACGATTTCACCGATCTCTTGCGAGCTTTCGCCCAAACGCTTGATACGCTTGGAAGTCTCCTGGATTTGTTCACGAATCGTTTCCATACCTTGAATAGTGCCTTGCACCGTCTGCGCACCCTTCTTGGCAATGTCCACGGATTGCTGAGCCACTGCCGTGGACTCCGCTGCGTTGCTGGACACACGTTCAGCGGACTTCGTCATTTCCTGCACGGCAGTGCCTGCCGTATTAATTTCCTGTGCTTGCTTATCACTGGCAGCGGTTAGCTGTAACGCCGTAGTCTGTGTAGCCACCGCGCCTGCAGCCACCTGCGCCGCGGTCAAGTTGATGGCGCCAATCAGTTTACGCAATGTTTCAATAGCGTAACCCAGCGAATCTGCGATAGCGCCCGTGATGTCTTCTGTCACTGCCGGTTTGCGTGTCAAATTACCATCTGCAAGATCGGCCACTTCATCCAGTAATCGCAAAATGGCATCCTGGTTACGGCGGTTCTGCTGCTCGGCATGGGCTAGCAAATTACTCACCTTATCCAGAATCTTGTTAACATTTTTTCGGATCGGCAATGTAAGCACAATTGTTAGCACCAGCGCGCCTGATACCACTGCAATAAAAATTTTGGTAGTGAAGGCGAAAGCTTCCTCTAATGCCTTTTTATCGTCCGCAATATTTTGAATGGTAAAGTCATTTAGTCGGGTAACCAGAGCCTCCATTTGATCTGTGGGTGTGCGATCTACGTCCTTCACCAGCAGATCCACCAAATGGGAGCTCACATCGGGCTCCGCAGTGTCATAGCTGTTTAATGCTTCCCGATATGTAACGCCCAGATCCTTATGGACCTTCAGCAATGAATCCACTTGATTTATATTGTCTGCGGCCAATTGTGGCTGCATCGCCATGATATTTTTGAGTGATATTAAACCCTTCTGTACTTTGTTCTCTTCCTTCTCAAACGCCGCCAGATATTTTTTAAAAAGAGCCGGATCACCGCCTCTAATGAGGATATTTTTCCATTCCTGCACTTGCTTCTTGAAATTCGTTTCTGCGCCGCTGGCCAGCGTAATCATTTTGATATCTATCGCGACATCATCAAGGTCAGCCTCAGCCAACTGCAATTCTTTGAAGGTAGAATAGTAGCCGAACCCTCCAAGGCTCACGATGGATAATGCCATAACGCCGACCAAGGTCCACAAAAGGGCGTTCACACCCACTCCCTGCTTTTCATTAGTCCCGTTGCGCTTTGCACTGCTCCCTTCTTGCAGCGATGCAGGGCTTGCTTTGCGCCAGATCATGCCCTTCAAAAAGTTCATGCTATCCAACCAGTTTTTCTTCATACCATCTTACCCCTTCACACTGTGTAATAAAATTCTGCCACTTCCCCAGGAAACATCTGTCCTTGACTAAAGGAATATCTGATTAATACATTGTCATTTCGACCGCAGGCGACCGCCATGGATGGCGGAAGGTAGAGCAATGCAGGAGCAGTTGCCGGGAGAAATCCTGCAAGATCTCTCAAAGATCTCTCACCTTCGTTCGAGACTCGAGACAAAGATTTCTCCCTGCGGTCGAAATGACAATGATTCATTCGAAATGACACGCTGCATAAGTTTCTTAACAAAAAAATTCATTAAACTCCTTTACGTTGTCACCTGCAGAAATTGGGGTGACGTCACCAATTTGCGCACATCAAAAAGCAACCAAATACCTTCCTTGCTGCGGTACGCCATGGGGCGCACATACTCCATCATCCGGTTAGTTTTTTCGTTATCTTCAAAAGGCGGCACAGGACAACTGTCTTCATCCTGAAAGTGGCGCTGTCCTAACACCGTGCCTGCTAGCAAGCCAACCGAAAGTGCGCCATATTGGACGATGAGAATACGGCTGTCTTCCTGTATCGGCTGTTCATATCCTCCCAAATAGACCTCCAGATCAACTATGGGAAGCAGGCGACCACGCACATTGGCGACTCCTTTCAGCCATTTTTTGGTACGCGGCACAGCGGTCAGGGGTGGGCAATCCAATACCTCCTGTATATCGCGCAAGGACGCCAGCAACAAATTATTCCCCAGCGCAAAGGCTACACCCGTCCAGGTGATTTTTTGTTTTTCTTCTCGGGGCACTTCAGCACCCACGTCGAGACTGCGCTGCTCAATATCATGCAGTATGGCGTACGGGTGATTGCCTGTTGCCGAAGATGTTGCCGAGTCTATTGATGGCGTCACAGCATTACTTTCCCATCACGGCTTTGATCTTGGCCAGAAGATCGGCTTCTTGCACGGGCTTAACCAGATAATCCTTGGCGCCTTGACGTAAGCCCCATACCTTGTCTGTTTCCTGGTCTTTTGTCGTAACAATAATGACAGGAATGTGGGCTGTTTCAGGATCTTTGGTAATTTCGCGGGTGGCCTGAAAGCCATTGGTGCCCGGCATCACCACATCCATCAAAATCAAATCCGGTTTTTCGGATTTTACTTTGGCAATTCCTTCTTCTGCATTGCCAGCGCTCATTGTCTGATGGCCGGCTTTTTCAAGCATGGTTTTTAAAACATGAATTTCCGTTGGTGAATCATCTACAATCAATATACGTGCCATTGTATGCTCCTGTTATAAACCTGTTAGAACAACTTCATTGCTTTCAACATCCGCTGTTGTTTTTGTCAATCCATCCTTTGGCTTGACATAACGCTTGATGGCAGCCAATAATTCCTCGCCGGTAAATGGTTTTGTCAGGTATTGCTCAGCACCTACAATGCGTCCACGTGCCTTATCAAACAGTCCATCTTTGCTGGACAGCATGATAATGGGAGTATTTTGAAAAACCAGATTGTGTTTGATGACCGCGCAGGTCTGGTAACCGTCCAGGCGTGGCATCATGATGTCAACAAAAATAATGTCAGGCTTGTGATCAACAACCAACGCTAACGATTCGAAGCCATCTACCGCAGTAATCACCTGGCATCCTGCTTTTTGTAAAATCAACTCTGCGGTACGGCGTATGGTTTTACTGTCATCGATAATCATTACTTTAACGTCTGCGAACCTATACTCCGCACTGTTATCTTCTGCCATGTCCCTTCCTCTAAAAGTTCGCGTCCTGAAGTACTATGTGAAATTGCATTCAATGCATCCCAATTCACGTAGTTATTGACGTCATTTCTATTTGTTTTTCTTCCGTGTCAAGTGTAGCGGCAAGAAAAAAAAAGACTTAAGGGGGAAGATACGGCGATGCACAACTCGTGAAGTCGCGCTTTATAAAGGTTTTTGAGGGGCCAAAATAAGGGGGGAACCGAAAATCAAACCGCAAACGATGCCGCAGGAGAAGGGGACTCCAGGCCAGACGCCTACTTTGGTGCGGCTAACGCCCAGGCAATAATATGCAGGTTTAGGTTCTGTTGACATTCTGGATCGTCACGAGGGTGCGTCGGGTCAAATACTGCAAAGTGCACGGACTGGAGGATGACGCAGGCGTACTTGAGATACGTTAAGGAGTACGCAGGGAGTACGCTTTGCAGTATTTGACCCTACGCAGCCGCAGTAGATTTAAGAATGTCAACAGAACCTAGTGTGCCGGTTTTTGCATTAATTTATCGGTATACGCCATGGCAACGGCGGACACCACAAAGGTCAGGTGAATGATCACCTGCCATTGCATGGTTTTTTCATCCAGGTGGGGAGCGTTGATAAAGGTTTTGAGCAAATGAATGGACGAAATACCAATCAGGGCCATGGAGAGTTTGATCTTCATGGTGCTGGCGTTGACGTGGCCCAGCCATTCGGGACGATCGGGGTGCCCTTCTTTGTTAAGCCGTGAAACAAATGTTTCATAGCCACCAATAATTACCATAATCAATAGATTGGCAATCATTACCACATCAATCAGGCCCAGCACTACGAGCATGATTTCGGTTTCGCTAATGGTGGCGGTTTTAGTTACAAGGTGGGCAAGCTCTATCATGAAGTGATAGACGTATACCCCTTGTGCGATAATCAGCCCCAAATATAAGGGAGCCTGCAGCCAACGGCTCCAGAAAATGAAGCCTGTTAAAAGGGCCATTGATCGTGAGGCAATCTTGTTATCCATATAAATCCTGTAGTTGCTATCCTGTTAATGTTTTTATTTTACCCTATTTGACGCTGCGACTCACCATGTCCAGCGCCGCGTGGATGGCGGCTTCCAGGCTACCAGTATCGGCCTGACCGGTGCCTGCCAGATCCAGCGCCGTGCCATGATCCACTGAAGTGCGAATAATCGGTAAGCCCAGAGTAATGTTGATAGCACGGCCAAAACCCGCGTATTTGAGCACCGGCAAACCTTGATCATGATACATCGCCAAAACTGCATCCGCAGTTTGCAGATACTTGGGGATGAACAAGGTATCGGCTGGCAACGGGCCAGTGAGACGCATACCCTGCCCACTATCAGGGTTACGCAATTTTTCCAGCACTGGCGCAATAATCTGATCGTCTTCGGATCCAAGGTGGCCGCTTTCGCCGGCATGGGGATTCAGGCCGCAGACTAAAATATGCGGATCACTTATACCGAATCGGGTACGTAGATCATGGTGCAACACGCGCAACACTGCTTCCAGGCCCGGCGCGGTGATGGCGTCACTCACATCACGCAGCGGCAAGTGCGTGGTGGCCAGCGCCACCCGCAGGCCGCCCATATCATTAGACACGGCCAGCATCATCACCACCTGCGGGGTCTGGGTAATTTCTGCCAAAAATTCCGTATGACCGGTGAAGGCGATGCCTGCGTCATTGATAATGCTTTTTTGCACTGGCCCGGTGACCAGGGCATCGCATTGACCACTCAAGCATGCGGCAGTGGCAACGCGTAGCGTCTCCAGCACGTAAGCGGCATTGGCGCGATTCAACTGACCACATTGCACTGGTGCGGCCAATGAAACAGGCAATATCTTAAGTGTGCCAGCACGGTGCCTTCTTCCAATCCGGCTACGCGACTGCATAACATAGGGATCCAATACCTGCAATTGCAGCGGCACACCCAACTGCCGGGCACGTTGTGCCAGCAGATCAGGGTCGGCCACCACCACCAGCCCGGCATTCCAATCCTGCTGGGCGATGCGTATGCACAGGTCAGGGCCGATGCCAGCAGGCTCACCGGGAGTTAGCGCAATGCGGGGGATCATGTATAGAGCGTCTTACGAAGCCGCGCCATCAAGCCGATATTCCACATACGCTTCATCGCGCAGGCGCCGCAGCCAGTTTTGATATTCTTCTTCAATCTTGCGGTTGCGCAGTGCTTCCTGGGCCTGGGTACGGGTATATTCTTCCGTATTGTCATGTTCACGGCGTTCTTGCACCTGCACAATGTGCCAACCAAATTCGCTCTTGAACGGGACGCTGACCTCTCCAGGCTGCAATTCATTCATGGCCTCTTCAAAAGCAGGCACCATATCACCGGGACTGACCCAATCCAGGCTACCTCCTTTTGCGGCACTGAGTGTGTCATCGGACACGCCACGCGCCAACTCGGCAAAATCCTCGCCTTTTTTGATGCGTTGCGCCAACTGCTCCAAACGGATACTGGCGTCATCGTCAGTAATCAGCTCAGTGGTGCGAATTAAAATATGCCGGGCCAATGTTTGCGTCACCGTATGGCGTTTACCGCCCCGGTAATCGAGCAGTTTGATAATATGAAAACCGCCTGAGCTACGAATAATGCCGCTTAACTCCCCCACCTTCATGGTAAGCGCCTGGGAGGCAAATAATGAAGGTAATTGGCCCGCGCTACGCCATCCCAGATCGCCGCCTTCGAGCGCTTGCTGGCCATCCGATACGGCGATTGCAGTTTCTTTGAAATCAGCACTGCCTTCTGCGCCACTATCTACTTTGGCTTGCAATTTTTCAAGAATTTTTTCGGTTTTTTGGCGTGCGGCCTGAATCTGTTCAGGTGAGGCGGCTTCCGGCAGTGCAATTAAAATATGACCCAAACGGTACTCGTCGTCTGATTTGCCTTGACGTGCCTGTGCCACAAGAAACTGTGAAATTTCCTGATCAGTCACCGTAATACGGCTGTCAACCTGACGTTGGCGTAGCCGCGTGATAGTGATTTCATCACGGATATCTTCACGAAACTTATCAAAGCTGAAGCCATCTTTTTCAAGTACGGCGCGAAACTCAGTCAATGACAATTTATTTTGCACAGCAATTCTGTTAATGGCCCGATTCAGTGTGTCATCATCCACACGTATGCCCGTGTTGGCGGCCAACTGCAATTGCAAGCGGCTGGTAATCAGTCGTTCGAGAACCTGTTTTTGTAATACATCATCCGCCGGCGCCGGGGTATTTTGCTGGCGCAACTGCTGCTTGATGGTGCGCGTCTGGTCATCCAGTTCACTGCGCGTGATTACCGCATCGTTGACGATAGCTACAATACTGTCTATTTCCACCCGCGAAGAGGATGGCGTAGCGTCAGCTATTACCACTTGTGAAAATATCAACGCCAAACCGAAAAAAATTTTCTGCATCATTTACTTTGAACCCTCTCCCGAACTCTCTCCCGACTTGCGGGAGAGAGTTCATGTATTTACATTAACGCTCATTCTGATAGCCTAAAATACCACGTTCCAATACCGTCCGAACTGACGTTCCGACACTCATCAGGCCTTTGAGTTCCAACTGCATCATCAGTGAACCATTCATTTCACCAGCCGTGGTGGTATAGCGGCGGTTGACTATTGTAAACGCCCAGCAACAACTATTGTATTCTAATCCTGCCAGCGACTCTAAAATACGGTTGTCCGGTATCGAATAATACCAGCGGCCAATGAAGTTCCACTGCCGATGCAGCGGAAAAAATGTTGATATATCAATCTGGTCGGTTTGATCACGGCGATAACGGTAGGCCATGTTAAGAATACTGTTTTTATGCGGATTATATTTAATCTGCACCGAACCGCGTTCAATCTGTTCCAGATTCAGATTCCAGTAGGCATCTGCCGTGGCTGCCCAGGCGGGCGCTAACGCCGCCGCTGCCTCAGCCACCACATCTGAATTATGGCGCATTTCTACTGCGCCGCCCGGAAATGTCACGCGACGATCCTGTAAATAATAAATTTGCCCGAGGCTGAGCCGCATATGCTCCACACCGCTATCACGCCCCAGCACGCGCGTGGTGAGCGCCGCGCTGATCTGATTGGCATCGCCGACACGATCTACACCGCTAAAGCGGTTATCGCGAAACAATTGTGAAAAATTAAAATCCATGCCGCCGCTGTCAAACACCGGCAAAGCGGACTGATCACGGTACGGCGCATAAAGATAAAAAAGGCGCGGTTCGAGAGTATGCAACAAGGGATCCTTGCCCCATGTCATATCACGTTCCAGAAAAATACCATTATCCAGCGTTACCACTGGCACGGTGCGCGTCAGTGCTGTGGGATTGCCAGGAGCGGGATTATTTAGATCATAACGCGTATAACGCAGGCTCAATCGGGGTATCACAAACCCCGCCGCACGCTGCAACGGCCAACTCACTTCAGGCTGCAAATCCAGACGCGATCCTGTGAGGTGATCTTCCTGATCGAAGCGCACCCATTCGCTTTGCAGACGATACGCCACACCAGCGTCAATTTGAGGCTGGTCGTAAGTAAACACCATTTGCGGCACACGCCGATAAGGGCGCGCCGCCGGGGGCACAGCATTATCCACTGGCTGCAAGCCCTGCACACGCGTCAGAAAATAAACATTTTCACGCTGATAGGTGAGATCAAGACGGCGCTCCATATAAGTAACACTGGCAACACTTAGACCATTGCCAAAATCACTCAGGTAGTCTTTGTCGGATACATAATTAAAAACCAGATCGCTGTTCCAGTAGGGGGCAAGATTGGCGGCGTGCCGGTAGGCGGCAGACAGGCGATCTTTGCCATACACCTTGTCGCCCGACAAATAACCGACATTCACCTGCCCGTTGCTGGCACGATTGAGATAACGGAATTCACTATCTACCAACACACCCCGCTCAGTCATGATGCGTGGCGTAATCGTGGCATCACGATGCGGCGCAAGATTCAGATAATAAGGAATGCGCACGTCGGTGCCTGACAGCGATGACGTGCCAATCTGCGGAATCAGAAAGCCGGTTTTGCGCGCATTGGTAATCGGAAAGGAAATATACGGAATGTATAGAAACGGCACGCCCATAAAGCGCACCGTCGCACTGTAAGCCTCACCGATACCCCTGCCCTGATCAATGGTCACGCGCGACGCCTTTAACAGCCAGGCTTCGCGGCCAGGATCACAAGTGGTATAAGTAGTGTCTTTCAGGCGCGTTACATCCGGGTTATCCCTGATAACAATTCGCGCACTGCCGCGTGCATGCTGTTCTTCAAAACGGAACCGGGCATTATCAAAGTGGCCTTTTTCGGTTTCCAGCTCCACAAAACCCGCATCGCCTGTCACCTCCATCGCGTCACTTTGATAATGAACATTGCCCCTCGCCTCTGCGGTGTCTTTGACCTCATCATAAATAACCGTATCCGCCGCCAGATTCTCCGCCGCACGACGCAGTAAAGCGTTGCCGCTGAATACCGATATACCGCCATCGCGCATCACCGCGTTATCGGCATCTACCAGCGTGGGGGATTCTTCTGGCGTAGCAGGGGTCAACGTGCGCGGCTTGGCAACAGAATGGGTATGACACAGCGCCCATGGCGCTTCAATGGACGGCGGCGTGGCGGCAAAAACTGCAGTCGTGGAAATCCATAACCAAAAAAAGATGCGGCAGCGGCTTATTAGTGTCGATAAAGGATGATTCACGGTTACGCTATTTAAAGTAGATGGGCATGGTGAACAAGGGTTGGTAAATTACCCTGTATATCGCTTAATATGTGAGAATTATAACTCCCTGTGACCAGGAACACTAACACCATGCTGAACCGCTTTGATGAAATGACCCACTGGCTGCGCCACGATGCGGGCCTGCCGACCTTTGACATCGCACCTGCGTCCAGCGACGCCAGTTTTCGGCGTTATTTTCGTGTGCAGTATGCGAACCAAAGCCACATCGTCATGGACGCCCCGCCCGACAAGGAAAATTGCCGCCCCTTCGTCAACGTCGCTCAGGCCTTTCACGAGCGCGGGCTAAATGTTCCGCGCGTGCTGCATGCCAATCTGGAGCGGGGCTTTTTACTGCTCACTGACCTGGGGAACCGCCAATATCTGGAGGAGCTGAGCGCTACCAACGCCAATCCCGATCAACTCTATGGTGAAGCGCTGAACACACTGCTGCGATTACAGCGCCCCGGCGCGCCCAACACCACTCTATTGCCACCTTATGACCTACCACTGCTGATGCGTGAAATGACACTATTTCGGGATTGGTTCATGGCGCAACACCTGAAAATAACACCCGATGACGCCATCACTGCCACGCTCGATGACACCTTCAATCTACTCGCCCAAGCCGCGCTCGAACAACCGCAAGTGTGGGTACACCGCGATTATCACTCGCGCAACCTAATGCTCACAGAGCAACACAACCCCGGCGTACTCGACTTTCAGGACGCCGTGATCGGCCCCGTCACCTACGACTTGGTGTCACTGCTACGTGACTGCTACATCGCCTGGCCGCGCGAACAGGTGGAAGAATGGGTAGCAAAATATCATGGGCAGGCAACGCACGCTGGCATTCTCAGCAACGTCAGTCTGGCACAATTTTTACGCTGGTTTGATTTAATGGGGGCGCAACGTCATCTGAAAGCCATCGGCATCTTCGCCCGCCTGAATATCCGAGACGGAAAACCGGGCTATCTCAAAGACATTCCGCGCACCCTCGGTTACGTGCTCGACGTCAGCGGCCGCCACCCCGAACTGGCCAAATTTCATGGGTTTTTGCAGGATAATATTGCGCCGCACATGGATCTGCAGGTGCCATAAGAGGCAGGATGCCGGAAACGGCCGCCACACATGCGCCTAAGTGAATCACTCCATGCTGTCATCCCGAACGCAGTGAGGGATCTTGGGGATTCCTCGCCATGCTCGGAATGACACAGCTTATATAACCTACGCCCGTATTGCGATTAGACCCTATCCCGGCCATTACTTCGAATAGCGCAAACACGTCCCATGCAGCAGCGACAACGTAATCTCCTCCGCCGTTAACTCCACCGGAAAATACGTCCCAGAAATTTTGGCGGCGTTGATGCTGGCGCCTTCCAGACGGCTGGTGCTGAAGTCAATGCCGCGCAAATCAGCCTGGCGAAAATAACCGCCGCTGAAATCCAGGCCCGCCGCGTCCAACCCGCGCAGATCCACACCCCGGAAATCACAGTGCGTCAAATCCGTTGTCACGCCCTGCGCTTTTTTTTCATTAAACTCGACAACATGGCCGTCACGCAACAATCGGTAGAAAACATCATCGGCTTTGATTTTAGGTTTGGTAGCCATTGTCCACCTCGTCATAAAAAATCGGATTACATGCCATCGTCACTGTCATTTGCGGAGCTGCAACGCTTCCAGATTACCTTTATTACCACGCACAAATACAATATCGTTAGAGACAACTGGCGTGATGCTGATTGGGATTGATCCGGATTCTTCGCTCAATGCGTAGCGCGCCACAAAACGACCGTCATCACGCGCCAACCAATGCACAACCCCTTCACTGTCTGCCACTATCAGAAAATCGCCTTGCGCTGCGGGGCCGGTGACGCCTCGTCCATGCAACTTGTCCTGCTTCCATAATGCCGTGCCGGTACTGCGTTCCAGCGCCCACACATGGCCTGCCTGGTCGGTGATGTAAATCTTATCTTGATCAATCACGAAATCCGCATAAGCCGACATTTCGCGCGACCACAACACGCGGCCTGAGTCTTGATCTACTGCGACCAAACGCCCCTGAAATGATACTGCGTAGATTACCCCGTCAACCAGCACCGGGTCGGCATCGACATCAATCATCTGCTCCAGTTCAGAGCGGCCTTGCGCCACACCCACACGCGTTTCCCAGACCAACGCGCCATCGCGCGCATTATAAGCGGCCAGTGTTCCATTAGCGAAACCTATCACAATTTTCTCACCGGCCAGCAAGGGCGAGCTGGTGCCACGTAAAGTTAATATCGGCACATTCTGCGCATGCACCCACAGGCGCTTACCCGTTGTGGCGTCGAGCATGAACACCTTGTCGTCAATGGTGCGCACCGCAACTCCATACTCTGTTGCGCGCGGCGGCGCCAGCACTTCGCTGGACACGGTGCTGCGCCATGCCACCGCGCCATCGTCCATACGCAATGCCAGCACTTCAGCATCATGGGTGCCAAACAATAACAAACCACCGCCGGGTTCACTGCTCAAGCCCGTACCCAAACTCGGCCCGGATGCGATACGCAGATCGGTTTTAACTTCCCAGACAATACGCCCAGTCTGTGCGTTAAGGCAGCGTACCTGGCCTTTGTTATCTGCAACAAACAACCGATCACCGTGTAACAATGGCGCAAAGCGCAGATCATGCCCTTTGAGCTTGGACCACAAATTTTGTGACCACAGCACTCGCACTGGGGTGGGGGATTGCAGGGGCTCGAGCTTCGCCGGAGGGTCAATATCCGGCGTCGAACTGCATCCTCCTGATAACACCAGCAGAATAATGCTCGCCCCGATAATACCTAACCTGCAACGCATTAATTCTTAACTCCCAGATCATCAAGCTTCATTTGCAACTGCGTCCGCTCCTGGGTGTTTTCAGGCAACGCGGCCAAGGCGCGGGTGTAAGCGGCACGGGCTTCTCCGGGATTTTTCATGGCCAGCGCAATATCACCTTTCAACTCTTCATACTCAGAGGTAAAGCTGCCAGCATTGTCGGCGCTCAATAAACTCAATGCGACGGGATATTCGCCCTCAGAATAAATAATCTTTGCCAGACGTAGCCGCGCCACGGATTTAAGCGCCGGTTGACTGGCATTATCCAGTACCCATTGCAAATGCGTGCGCGCCGCTTTTTTATCACCCTGTTCCAGTTTTGTTTTCGCCAGCGCGAGCGCCGCAAGCGGCGCATAAGGCGTAGAACTGAACTGGCTGATAATGCGTGAGGCATGCTGCTGCACCGCCTGCGCATCATTCCTGGACAACCCTTGAATAAGTTGCTGGTAATCGCTGGAAGCCGCTTCCGCTTGCGCCACAGTCTGCGTACGCCACCATTGTGTTCCTATCAACCCGGCAATCATCAATACCAGCGCTACACTGGTCAGTGTGCCATTTTTTTTCCACCAATGCTTGAATGCTTCAAATTGTTCGCTTTCTGTTGCGTAGTCTGCCACGTCGTCACTCCTCGATAATATCTAACAATGCATTGATCAAATCTTTCTGGGCGATGGTTTGTTGCGCCGGGGCTTTTGATTGCTCACCCAACGGAGCCTGTATTTGCCCACCCAACGGGGTGGGACGCAGCGATTTTATACCGATTTCACCGCGCACCACTTCATCTTCGCCCAATAATAGCGCATAACGAGCGCCACTCTTGTCCGCTTTTTTGAATTGGCTTTTGAAGCTGCCGCCACCACAATTCACCGTCAGCCGTAAATGCGGAATGCCGTCGCGCAATGTTTCCGCCAATACCATGGCCTGCTGCTCAGCCGCCTCGCCTGCAACTATCATATAAGCATGGGGCGCGACCACGGGCGGCGTCACGCCGGTTTCCATCAGCAGTGTCACCAGGCGCTCCACACCCATGGCAAAACCTGCCGCCGGGGTGGGCTTGCCGCCCAGTTCCTCCACCAGCACATCATAACGTCCCCCGGCGCACACTGTGCCTTGCGCGCCCAAACGGGTCGTAACCCATTCAAAAACCGTTTTACCGTAATAGTCCAACCCCCGCACCAGGCGCGGATTCACAACGTATGCCACACCCGCCGCATCCAGCACCGCGCACAGCCGGGAAAAATGCGCGCGTGATTCGTCGTCAAGATGATCCAGTAACTGCGGCGCGCCTGCGATTAATGTTTGCATCTGTGGATTTTTACTGTCGAGAATCCGCAATGGATTAGCATGTAAACGCCGTGTGCTGTCTTCATCAAGCTGTGCTGAATGCGCAGAAAAATAGGTGACCAGTTTTTCGCGGTACGCGGCACGCGCCTGTGCTGTACCCAGGGAATTCACATGCAATACCAGATTGTCATACACACCGAGCATGCGCCACAGCCGCGCTGTCATCAATATCAGTTCAGCGTCAATATCCGGCCCCGCCATGCCGAAGGTTTCAGCGCCAATCTGGTAAAACTGGCGGTAACGGCCTTGCTGCGGGCGCTCGTGGCGAAACATCGGCCCTTTGTACCAGAGGCGCTGCACCTGGTTATGCAGCAAACCATTTTCAATTGCCGCACGCACGCAGCCCGCAGTGCCTTCGGGTCGCAAGGTCAAACTGTCGCCGTTGCGGTCAGCAAAGGTATACATTTCCTTCTCAACGATATCCGTGACTTCACCGAGGGTGCGCAAAAACAATTCCGTTTTTTCCACAATCGGCAGGCGTATTTCGGTATAACCATAATGCGTAAGCACATCGCGCACACTGTCTTCCAGCCAATGCCAGTAGCCCGCGTGTTCGGGCAAAATATCGTTCATGCCGCGCACGGCCTGGATGGGATGGGATGCAGGATTAGACATGGGTTACACAATAACCATAATTAAATGACGAAAAGCCGGAGCGGTAAGGACTCAATAGAACATGGCATTGTATCACTAAGGAACGCAGCCTATCACATCTGCATTGGGTTGTTTTGGAGACAGGCATCACCAAAAATGTCAAAAATCAAGACCTGACCCAATACTGTTCACTTAGTCAAATATCGGCTATATTGCATCCTGCAAACACAGGAGGCGAAAAAAATGGCGCGAAGCGGGGTGGGGCTGGGTTCTGGCGCGAGATTTGCGGATTATTTGAGTGCGGGATTATTGGCACGCGCGTTTCCGTCTGACATCATCAATAGACCTCTTTCGAAACTTAAATTTCAAGCTCAACGTTGTATATCCCTGCGATCAAGTTAAATCGCAACCCAAAACGTTTTCGCCTGTTGCGATAACG
>LNFF01000023.1 GCA_001464585.1 Gammaproteobacteria bacterium Ga0077554
ACATTGGAGAGATCCCCTGAGCGTGTCAAAAAATATTTTCAGGATGCGCGAGTAAAATATGCTGCATGACTCACGGATAAATGATGCCGGATCAATAATTTAAAGGCTGTCATTTCTCTCCCCGCTTTCGCGAGGGGCGAAATGACCCAGCACAACTAACAAGTCTTGTTAATAAACCCCTTGATCCTGCGCAACGCTTCGCGCAAGTTGTCCATGCTGGTGGCAAATGATAGGCGCATATAGCCTTCCGCGCCAAACGCTGAACCGGGTACTAACGCCACGCCGGTTTCGTTAAGCAGGCACTCAGCCAGCTCCACATCATTGTGGATGCCGCTCATCGCATCAATCACCCCCTGCATGCACGGAAACGCATAAAACGCGCCTTGTGAAGGCAGGCATTTGACGCCGCGGATCGTGTTCAATTCGGCCACTACATAATCATGGCGTTCTTTGAACGCTTTAAGCATGGTTTGAATGCAGGTTTGATCGCCTTCCAATGCGGCCTGGGCGGCGATTTGTGAAATGGAGGCGGGGTTTGAAGTGCTTTGTGACTGGATGTTGGTCATGGCTGCAATGAGCGGCGCGGATCCGGCGGCATAGCCGATGCGCCAGCCAGTCATGGCATAGGCTTTGGAAACGCCGTTGAGCATGATGGTGCGCTCATACAGATCAGGACAGGCGTTGAGAATGTTGCAGAACGGCGCATCGCCCCACACAATGTGTTCATACATGTCGTCATTGGCGACCAAAATCTGCGGATAGTCACGCAACACGGCGCCCAGCGCGGCCAGTTCTGTGTGCGTGTAAGTAACGCCAGTGGGGTTGGAGGGGCTGTTCAGCACCAGTAGGCGGGTGCGTGGTGTAATGGCGGCGCGTAATTGTGCTGGAGTAATCTTGAAGCCTTGTTCAATGCCTGCATAAATGATCACGGGCTGGGCGTCGGCAAGCAGCACCATGTCGGGGTACGACACCCAATACGGTGCGGGGATGATCACCTCATCGCCACTATTGAGCAGCGCCTGCGCCAGATTATAAAAACTCTGTTTACCGCCGCATGAAACCAGCACCTGATTCGCGGTATAAGTTAAAGCGTTATCACGGGCGAACTTGGCGATGATGGCCTGTTTCAGGCCGGGAATGCCGTCCACCGCTGTGTATTTTGTGAAACCATTATTAATGGCAGCAATCGCCGCCTGCTTGATGTGCGCCGGGGTGTCAAAATCGGGTTCACCTGCGCCCAGGCCTATAATGTCACGCCCTTCCCGTTTGAGTTGGGCGGCTCTGGCGGTAACGGCCAGCGTCGGGGACGGTTTAATGCGTTGCACACGGTCAGAAAGTGGTATGTTCAAGCCTATCATCTCAAAAGTTTTTCAGCAGCCTGCTATAATACTTGATTAATGATCCTACCAGAATCCCCCATGAGCAAACAGAGCAAAAGATTTCAGCTTGGCACGCCTTTTGAGCCGGCGGGTGACCAACCGCAAGCCATCCACGCCTTGACAGAAGGCCTGGAATCTGGGTTGGCGCACCAGACTCTGCTGGGGGTGACGGGGTCGGGCAAGACCTTTACCATCGCTAATGTCATCCAGGCGGTGCAGCGGCCGACCATTATCCTGGCGCCCAACAAGACCCTGGCCGCGCAATTATACGGCGAAATGCGCGACTTTTTCCCGCATAACGCGGTGGAATACTTCGTCTCGTATTATGATTATTACCAGCCCGAAGCCTACGTGCCGTCTTCGGATACGTATATCGAGAAAGATTCTTCCATCAACGAACACATCGAGCAAATGCGCCTATCCGCCACCAAGGCGTTGCTGGAGCGTTCTGACGCGATTATTGTCGCTACCGTTTCGGCCATTTATGGCTTGGGCGATCCGCAAGCCTATCTGAGCATGGTGTTGCATCTGGTGCGTGGCGACACGGTGAATCAGCGCGACATCCTGCACCGTCTCGCCGAACTGCAATACACGCGTAACGATGTTGAACTGCGCCGTGCCACCTACCGTGTGCGCGGCGAGGTGATCGACATTTTCCCGGCGGAGTCTGACCGTGAAGCACTGCGCGTGGAGCTGTTTGATGATGAGATCGAAACGCTGGCGTGGTTTGATCCTCTCACCGGCGAAGTGTTGCGGCGCGTGCCGCGTGTCACTGTGTTTCCCAAGAGCCATTATGTTACGCCGCGCCAAACGCTGCTGGATGCCATTGAGCAGATCAAGGATGAATTGCGTGAACGCCTCGAACATTTATATGCCGCGAATAAACTGGTGGAAGCGCAACGCCTTGAGCAGCGCACGCGCTTTGACATTGAAATGATTATGGAGCTGGGTTATTGCTCGGGTATTGAAAATTATTCACGCTATCTGTCGGGCCGCAACGCCGGGGGAGCGCCGCCAACATTGTTTGATTACCTGCCGGGTAATGCGCTGCTGGTGATCGACGAAAGCCATGTCACCATTCCGCAATTGGGCGCGATGTATAAAGGCGATCGCTCGCGCAAGGAAACCCTGGTGAATTACGGCTTTCGCTTGCCCTCGGCGCTCGACAACCGGCCATTGCGCTTTGACGAATTTGACGGCATAGCGCCGCAGACAATTTATGTTTCTGCCACACCCGGCCCCTATGAGTTGGGGCGTTCCGGCGCCGTGGTAGAGCAAGTGGTGCGACCCACCGGCTTGGTCGATCCCGAGATTGAAATTCGCCCGGTGGATACCCAGGTAGATGACCTGATGTCTGAAGCCAAAAAGCGCGCGCAAATCGGCGAGCGCGTGCTGGTCACCACGCTTACCAAACGCATGGCGGAGGACCTCACCGACTACCTTGGCGACCACGGCGTGCGGGTACGTTATCTGCATTCGGATATCGACACTGTTGAGCGCGTTGAAATTATCCGTGATTTGCGCCTGGGGAAATTTGACGTGCTGGTCGGCATCAACCTGCTGCGTGAAGGGTTGGATATTCCTGAAGTATCGCTGGTCGCGATCCTCGACGCCGACAAGGAAGGCTTCCTGCGCTCCGAGCGTTCACTGATCCAGACCATCGGCCGTGCTGCGCGTAACCTGCATGGCAAAGCGATTCTTTATGCTGGCAAGATCACTGGCTCCATGCAGCGCGCCATTGATGAAACTGACCGTCGCCGCGCCAAACAAGTTACTCACAACGAAACCCACGGCATCATCCCGCGCGGTGTGCAAAAGAGCGTGATAGACATCATGGACGGTGCCCACGGTGGAGGGGTCGGCGCGGGTGGCGTCGCCCACAAAAAACATCTTAAAGTCGCAGAAGACGCTGTCGAATATGCCGCCCTGTCGCCGGAAAAACTCCTGCAAAAAATCAAAAAACTCGAACAACAGATGTATAAGCACGCCCGCGATCTCGAATTTGAAGAAGCGGGCCGCATGCGTGATGAAATACAGCAACTGCGCAAATACGGGCTGGGGATACCGGATTTGAAAGTGGGGTGAGAGTGCTGATTCTTAAGTTTCAGCCGTGGGACTCGTAGCGTGTTTTTGGTTAGGCGAGCATATCGGAGCCGATGCTCGGGCTATCATTTCTAGGGAGCTCCATCACCATTAAGGGAAACGCACAATGAAAAATTCACTTACTGCCCTATCCGTAGCTGTCGCCGTTGCCTGCTTTGGAGTGTCCGCAAGTTGGGCCGAGTCGGCGCATCACATGATGGTCACCCCAGATGAACTTAAATGGGCGGATGTTCCGTCGGTACCGTCGGGGGCAAAAGTCGCCGTGATCGAAGGTCCGCTGAACGAGGCGGTGCCAATTACCTTCCGCCTGAAGTTCCCTGCCGACTATAAACTCCCCGCCCACTGGCATCCGGGCATTGAGCATGTCACGGTGATTTCAGGCACCTTCAACATGGGAACCGGAGACAAGCTTGACGCGTCGAAAACCAAACCCTTATCGGCGGGTAGTATCGCAATTATGCAGCCCAAGACCACCCATTTTGCGTGGACCAAAGAAGAAACCATCGTACAGGTTCATGGCGTTGGACCGTGGGCCATCAACTATGTTAACCTGGCGGATGACCCGAGAAAAAAGTAAACCTAGCTCGGATGGAATGAAATGAAATGCGGGCTACGCTTGCTTAGCTAGGCCGCGGTCGAAATATTACGATGAATAACAGCTCGGACGTTTTGATTATTGGTGCCGGAGCCGCAGGCATGATGTGCGCTATCCATGCGGCGCGGCGCGGCCGCTCGGTTTGCCTGATAGACCACTCGGCAAAGTTGGCCGAAAAAATCCGCATCTCGGGAGGAGGGCGGTGCAACTTCACCAACCTGAATACCCAGCCAGACAATTTTATCTCGACCAATCCGCATTTTTGCCGCTCGGCGTTGGCACGCTATACGCCACAGCATTTTATCGCCTGGCTGAATGAACATGGCATCGCCTATCATGAAAAAAAACTCGGCCAGTTATTTTGCGATGATCGTTCAGAAGCGATCATCGCGCTGCTCAAGCGAGAGTGCGAGGCGGCTGGGGTGAAATTTCTGATGCCATGCAGTGTTGAAGAAATTTCTCGGGATAAAAATTTCGAGATACACACCAGTCGTGGCATGTTCCACGCGCAATCCCTGGTGATTGCCACGGGTGGCCTATCCATCCCTAAAATAGGCGCCACCCCCTTCGGTTACAAAATAGCGCAACAGTTCGGCATTCCCGTCACCAAACTTAAGCCAGGTCTGGTGCCGCTCAGTTTCCATCCCGAAGAATGGGCAGATTATGCGGTATTGTCGGGTATCTCTGTGGATGCCGTAGTAAGTTATGGCAAGCAGGCGTTTCGTGAAAATTTGCTGATTACCCACCGTGGATTAAGCGGCCCCGCCATCCTGCAAGTCTCATCTTATTGGGAGCATGGGCAACCATTGCGCATCAATCTGCTGCCGGATCACGACATGCACGATGTATTCACAGGGCAGCATGGTAGCGCTATGTTGCTCAATAATTTTTTGGCGCAGTATCTGCCTAAACGGTTTATTGAAGTATGGCTTAAGCAAGTATCCGAAAAAATAATATCAGGACATTATTTTGCAGAGAACCAGCCTCTCAATCGTCACTCCGAAAAAGACCTGGCGCTGTTAGCCTATAAACTGCATGACTGGCAGATTACGCCCACTGGAACGCTGGGCTATGCAAAAGCAGAAGTAACCTGCGGCGGGGTAGATACACATGCCTTGTCATCAAAAACAATGCAATCGAATGATGTGCCGGGCCTGTTTTTCATAGGCGAAGTGATGGATGTCACGGGACACCTCGGCGGCTACAATTTTCAGTGGGCGTGGGCTTCAGGGTATGCAGCAGGGCAAAGTTGCTAATACATAAAGCGAGTGGTAGTTGTCCCCCGGATTCTGTTCATGCTTCATCCTGGCTACCTGCTGAAGCATGAGGTAAAGCCTGAAATGACACGGCTGCATAAACAAAATATTCCTCATGTGAGCCATTGGATTAGAGTTGACAGAGCGATGACTTTACACCAGACTGCTGCAAAGTAAAGGCGCCTATTTGGGTGTCTAATTAATGTTAGCAACACAATATACTTTTAGGAGAACAAGTGGAATCAAGGCAGCAACGTTTTGAGCGTTTACAATTCGCAATGAATGAAATTGTATTTCATGACCCTGCACTTAGTTTTTTTGATTTGATTGAAGGTAAACGTGATGTTTTTAGGGGTTTCAAAATCATTTATTCTACAAATAACATGGAAGGTGATTTTGCCAAAACCTCTTTAAAATCTATAGAAGAGGACTGTCCAGTATTAAAGAAATATTTCTATGGGACAGGACTTCTGTTTTTTTCCGATGAACTCTATGATCGAACATGGAAAGAAGGAAAGATTAAAATTCCACTTGATTATTCCTTGAGCCTAGACTCAAATGCAGCAGAGCGATTTAGAGTTTGGGAAGACGGTAAAAGTCTTGATGGTTCTGTAGATGATTTTGATAAATTAGTAAGATTTATCAAAGAGGGCGAAGATAGCGGCTTTAACTTCGATTACTCATTTTTTATCATCGAAAATTATTATGATTCACTAAAAGAAGAGAACCACAGGCCTTTTAATACAATTCGAGCTTTGAAGCGATTCGATCATTTGGTTTATAACAAGGAGATATTTGATGTAAACAACCCTCATTTCAATGAGGATCGTCTTTCTGCCGGGCGTAGAGCTATCGAGACTCTTCATGATTTTCACTCAAGCCCTGAAACTATAAAGTTTCAGGAAAGGCGTATGCTTCTGTACGTTGTGTTGTTAAAAGCAGTTATTCTTCGTCATAACAATCAGTCTACTGAACAAAAAAAAATGGCGGAACTTATTCTGTTCTGTTTAGAATACCTTGGAAAGTTTGCAAAAACAGAATTGTATTTTGCTTGGAAACTACTGAAGTATGGTAGTGAGTTGCGATTTTTTGACTCAGTAAGGCAAATAGATAAAAAGACTATTCACAAAATTAAAGGCATGTCATGGGATATTTTTGCTTTGAGGTATCAAGAGACATTAGCTTCAAAAGGTGACGGTGGCGATTTTTTTATACCTTTCTTCGCTTCTTTTGATAACCGCTTTGTTGAATTAGCTAAAGCTTGCCCTATACGTGCGGTCTTGTTAGATGAAAAATGTCAAAATGTTATTACCATTCAATTAGATGAAAAGGAATTTCAAATTGATCTACATAAGTCGCTTACGCCCGAAGTTCAAAATAGGCTTTCGGATACAACTCTAAAGCTGCAGCGTATCCAAAAACCTATAGAACTAAAAAAACTCAACGTAATTGCGAATTCATTGGAAGATGAATTGAAAGCACATTGCTAACATATCGTTCAAGAAGGACACGCCTTGTCGAGGCATTTTAAGAGCATGAGTGTCATCAAGGGTGAGGCGTTGTTCCGGCTTCATCGTTGGCGTGCCCCTTAACTCAAACGTTAGCCCTCACGGGAGAAACCGAAGTGACGCACCAATCGACTCTTGCTCAAGTGCTCGGCCTTGTCGGCTGGCTCGCAGTGGTGTTCGTCGCTGCAGGTATTGGCGCAATCGCGTCCATTGAAGCGGCCACCTTCTACTCGCAACTCAATCGGCCTTCATGGGCACCGCCGGGTTCTGCCTTTGGGCCGGTTTGGTCGATTCTCTACACCTTGATGGGTGTTGCAGCCTGGCTGGTCTGGCGCGAGCGAGGCAAAAGACCCGTTGCTGTGGCGCTCTCGCTGTTTGTCGCTCAACTCTGTGCCAACGCACTTTGGTCCTGGCTCTTCTTCGCTTGGCGCAATGGAGCCGGAGCTTTCGGCGAAATCCTGGTACTTCTAGGCCTTATCGTTGCTACCATCGTCACCTTCTGGCGAGCAAACCGCCTGGCCAGTCTACTTATGCTTCCATATCTTGCCTGGGTCTGTTTCGCATCTGCGCTCACTTGGTCGGTCTGGCAAAGCAATCCGAGCCTCCTGCAATGAGTAGTTGCGCAGCGAGGCCTAACCTTACATTCGAGAGGGACTGCGCAAAAGCGCGCAGCCCCTCAATTTAACGTTGGGCGACCAGAGGTTCCAACTGTTTTTCACCAAAAAGTAGGAGGTCTACAATGAAATCGATACAGAAAAGCTTTTGGGCCAATGTCGCGCTCGTGGCGTTCAGCCTGGGCGTGTCTGGGTGCGCGGTCAATGGCGCATTGAATCAATACGAGCAAGAGCAAAAGCGCATGGCGGCGAATCTCGCCAACTTCGATGATCTCGACTACAACGTGTTCACCGGCCAGAAGTGGGCCGAGCTCCACCGCAGCCACTCGCACGACATTGCCGTGCACTGGCCGGACGGGCACTCGACCAAAGGCATTGAGAAGCACATCAAGGACCTGAAGGCGATGTTCGTCTGGGCGCCCGACACGCGGATTAAAGAACATCCGGTGAAAGTCGCGCAGGGGGAGTGGACGGCTGTCATCGGCATAATGGAGGGCACGTTCACCCAGCCTATGCTGATGCCTGACGGTACGAGCATCCCACCGACGGGCAAGGCCTACAAAATTCGCATGTCAACCTTCGGCCGCTGGAATGATGAAGGCGTCATGGTCGAGGAGTACCTGTTCTGGGACAACCAGGAGTTCATGAGGCAGATCGGTCTCGGGCAGTAAGCCAGAGAGTTGTTCAACAACCGGTTGCGGCAGACGGCGCGGTGCGCTGCCGTCGAACCGGAGTTTTATAACTTTTAGGGGAGTTTATGCAGGGCCTCCAAACTGCTTTCATTCAGTGTCCATACTGTGGGGAACAAATCGAGGTGGTTGTGGACTGCTCGATTCGGCGCCAGGAGTATGTTGAAGATTGTAGCGTGTGCTGTAGGCCAATCACACTATCCGTTGTATCATCTCATGGGGAAGTAGTAAGTATTGATGCTAGAAGCGAAGACGAATGAACCCGTTTTCTGCACATTCACACGGCAGTAGCGTAGATACAATGTCCCAAACTAAATATATTCCATTTTTCTCATTAATCCACCATCTAAAACAAAATTCCCACCGGTGATAAATGAATTGTTGGGATTAATCAGGAACGAGACGAGTGAAGCAACATCGGTAGGTTGCCCGACCCGTCCTGCCGGAAATTGTTTATGGTCCTGGGCTTTTATCTTTTCACGATTTTTGACGGATGATTTTTTCCAGGCAGTTACATCAATCCAGTCAGGGCTGATGCAGTTGACGCGTACCACAGGCTCCAGTTTAAGGGGTCAGAACCCTTAATATTGAAAATGGTGGGCGCGACCCGCCCTATGCTTGTTTGAAAATGGAGACCCAATGTTCAACCCGTATGCGATTATTCTTGGCCTCTTCATCATCGCCGGCTTTATTGCTGCCCTGTGGGGCTGGTTCATTATTGCCAAGGCGCGAAAAACGCGGCGCTGGCCTGTGGTTGAAGGCGCCATTGAACAATCCGCGCCTACGTCGGAAGCCAACGACCTGCTACCGCACATTCTATTCAGCTATACGGTAGGCGCGCATACTTATCAGTGCGTCTTGGAGTTGCCGGGTGGCACCAACCCATCGCCAGAACTCGCCACCAGCTATGTCAGGAAATACCCTATCGGCGCCAAAGTGCCCGTATATTACAACCCCGATCAGCCGGATCAAGCCACTCTTGAGCCTGGCCTGAGCCGTGGCGACTGGATGATCCCCGTCTTGGGAATCGCCGCAATGGCCTTTGGGATTTTCGCCCTATTTTTCAGCGGTTGATGCGGGCTTGTACCACGTCATCACATAGGGACAGATGTACGTCAAGGCTTTGATACTAAGCTTTCGTAATTAAGGGGCAAAGTTATTTACTTTTTAAGCGCATCCAATAATTACGTCTACATGACATATTCTACTCTGCGGATGATGCCTTTACGGTGCTAAATATATTCCATTTTTCTCATTAATCCACCATCTAAAACAAAATTCCCACCGGTGATAAATGAATTGTTGGGATTAATCAGGAATGAGACGAGTGAAGCAACATCGGTAGGTTGCCCGACCCGTCCTGCCGGAAATTGTTTATGGTCCTGGGCTTTTATCTTTTCGCGATTTTTGACGGATGATTTTTTCCAGGCAGTTACATCAATCCAGTCAGGGCTGATGCAGTTGACGCGCACCTCAGGCCCCAGACTAACCGCTAAGGCGTGTGTTAATGCGATCACGCCACCCTTGGAAGCTGCGTAAGCTTCTTTATCAGGTTCGGATTGAATTGCCCGCGTAGAGGCAATGTTAACAATAGACCCTTTTCTTTTTTTCAGGTGGGGTGATGCGTACTTTGAACATAAAAAATATCCGGTCAGATTGGTTTCAATGACTTCATTCCATTCCTTTAATGAGAGAATATTTAAAGGCTTGAAGTTGAAGACCGCCGCGTTGTTGATAAGAACATCAAGGCCCCCATAACTCGTAATGATTTTTGAAAACAAGTTTCTTACAGATTTTTCTGAGCGGATGTCGGTAGGTATAAAATCAACACTCCCTAAACTTAAAAGTTCTTTTTTTGCTTCCCGGCCAGCCTGCCGATCCTTTTCAGCAATTATTACTGCATAACCATCATGTAAAAGCTGGCTGGCAATCGCTTTTCCGATACCTTGGCCGGCGCCCGTAACAATTGCTATGCGTTGATTGTTCATGGTGGATTCCCAACAGCCTTTGAGTTACACGGGCAACTATGCCAGCATGCGAACCGATTTTTCCCGCTCCCATTGACGTGTTTTTGCTGCTGCAAGAAACGCATCCTTGTTATTGACATCTACCACGCCTGCATCTGGTGCGATATTCGCTGCCTGCAAGAGTGCCTGGCCACCTTTGTCCAATGCGATAGCTTTAAGATGACCAAAAGCATCACGCACGAAATCAATAGCGGCGCCTTCCATTGATAGGGCTTTTGCACCGTCGTCTGAGAGAATCACAGCCACTGCGTCAAATAAAACAGAAGGTGTTCCGGCGAGTTGACCGTCTGCTGCCAGCATGGAACCATCGGCAAGTTTGGCGCCCCCTACTTTAGGTGCAACAATCTTGACCGAAGCGCCCGCATCGATCGCGGCTTTTTTGATTTTCTTAATAACAGCACCGTCTGAACCATCTGCGATCAAGATGCCCACGCAACGACCCATCAACGTACTTTTCATTTTTCCTATAATTTGTAAGGCTGGTGAAGGCTGCATTTCCAATATGGGCGCCGCCGTAGTAGGCGCATTCGGCATTTTTTCCAGTCCCAGACCAACAGCGACACGCTTGGCGAGGTCTTCTTCAATATGGCGAAAGTGACCGACCATCGCCTCACGTATGTGCATATGTTCGACTTTGGACAGTTCAAACACCAGAGCCGAGGCGATATGCGCCTGCTCATAGGCCGTTTGGCTTAGATAAAATTGCCGCGCCTGACTATAGTGATCAGCGAAGCTCTCAGCACGGATGCGGCCTTTCTCTCCTGTTTCAGGCACGGTGGCGCTGCGAAAGCCTTTGATGGGTGTTTCGCGGGGTGAATTTTCAGATAAAGAGTTAGGCTCATACGCAACGCGGCCCGCGGGTTGCGCCATTTGCATATGTCCATCACGTTGATGATTGGCAAAGGGACATTTCGGGGCGTTGATCGGAATCTGGTGAAAATTAGCCGAACCCAAACGCGACAGTTGTGTGTCGAGATAGGAAAATAATCGACCCTGTAATAAGGGGTCATTCGAAAAATCAATGCCGGGCACGACATGAGAAGGACAGTAAGCGACCTGTTCGGTTTCGGCGAAGAAATTGTTGGGCCAGCGATCCAGCACCATGCGACCAATCACCCGCAAAGGTACCAACTCTTCGGGAATCAGCTTGGTGGCATCGAGATGGTCGAAGGGAAATGCGTCTGCTTCTTCCTGCGTGAATAATTGAACCGCGAATTCCCACTCAGGAAAATTACCGGCTTGAATAGCCTCAAACATCTCACGACGATGAAAGTCTGGATCAGCACCCGCAATCTTGACGGTCTCATCCCAAATGGTGGACTGTAATCCGAGCTTGGGACGCCAGTGGAATTTAACGAAGGTCGATTCGCCAGCTTTGTTAATGAGACGGAAACTGTGCACGCCAAAGCCTTCAATCATGCGCAACGAGCGGGGCAGGGTGCGGTCAGACATGATCCACATCACCATATGCATGGATTCGGGTGTCAGTGAAATAAAATCCCAGAACGTGTCATGTGCCGACGCGGATTGCGGAAAGCCGCGATCCGGTTCCATTTTTACGGCATGAATCAGATCAGGAAACTTGATTGCATCCTGAATGAAGAACACTGGCACATTATTCCCCACCAAATCCCAGTTACCTTCTTTAGTGTAAAATTTGACGGCAAAACCGCGTACATCGCGCGGTGTATCTACAGACCCTGCGCCACCCGCGACGGTCGATATGCGCGTAAATACCGGCGTCCTCTCTCCGGCTTCAGTGAGTATCCGGGCAGTGGTGTATTGCTTCAAAGAAGCGGTTAGCTCGAAAAAGCCATGAACCCCTGTCCCTCGTGCATGCACGATACGCTCGGGAATGCGCTCATGATCGAAATGGGTAATTTTTTCGCGAAGGATAAAATCTTCCAGCAATGTCGGCCCGCGCGGATTGGCGCGTAGCGAATTTTGATTATCGGAAAGCGCAACGCCCTGATTGGTAGTAAGGGCAGGATGTTGCGTGCCCTCTGCAGACTGATGCAACTCGCCGCCAGTGCCCCTCTGCGCATCCCCATGAGGTGTCGTATTTTCTACCGGTTTGGTTTTTTTCGAATTATTTTTTGTTTTTTCTTTGCTCATGATCGTTCTCCTTGCGAATAGCCCAACGGCTATGGGTCTGTCAGGGTGAATTAGTGATGGCTGGTAATGCCTTTTCTGTAGTCGCATAACTTGCGTAGGTTTACACCTTAAAGGGACTATAGAAAGCACGTCTGTACGGTGGCGTACACTGCGGGGGGCTGGTGCGACTGTGGATTAACTGCTGTCATGGGAACTTCTTTGGGGTGACAATGGGCGTGCAAGAAAATGCTGACCCCCGCTGTCGGAAATCCCAGCCGCATTCATGGGCTGCTGCATCACGGCCAATAGTGGAAGGTCAGGAGGATAAATTCTATTCAGCAGGAAGCAGCTTGCGTGGAGCCGATGTTTGCCAGAGTGGGTTTACGGTTCTCATGGCAAAGAGACCTGATTGCGGAAGGCGGTACCGGGCGGCTGATGTAATATCCCTGTGCCAGGTCGCACCCCAAGTCACGTAGTTTGTCGAGATGCTGTAGTGTTTCCACGCCCTCGGCCACTACTTTGAGTCCCAGGCTTTGCGCCAGGTCGATGGTGGTGCGTACAATCGCGGCGCTATCGCTGTCGGTCAACATGTCCATGACAAATGACTTGTCGATTTTCAGCTCTGAAACCGGGAATTTTTTCAGGCGCGCCAGCCCTGAGTGGCCCGTGCCAAAGTCGTCCACTGAAATGCCCACGCCCAGCGCGGCCAGGCGCGTGAGTGTTTCGTGGGACTGCTTTTCATCCGGCATGAGCGCGCCTTCCGTGATCTCCAGGATCAGAAACGAAGGATCCAGCGCGGTGCTTTGCAGTATGCCATGCACTTTTTCCGCAAACTGACTATCCATGAGGCTCACGGGTGAGAGGTTTACAGCGATGTCGAGCCGCAAACCCTCGTCGTGCCAGCGCTTGCACTGGCGTGTCGCAGAGTCCAGGACATGCAGCGTCAGGGCATGGATAATGCCCGTCCGTTCAGTGATGTGGATGAATTTATCCGGCAGGATCAGCCCCCAGCGCGGGTGTTGCCAGCGTACCAGTGCTTCAACGCCGTAAATTTTGCCATGGCTCAGGTTAACCTTGGGTTGGTAATATATTTCGAACTCGTTTTTCTCGATACCTTGCCGCAGTTCCGTGGTCAGGTTGAGCTGATCCAGCGCGTTCTGATCCAGACTGGAATCATAGAAAACAAAGCCACCGCCATTTTGCTTGGCGACATACATAGCCACATCCGCACGCCGCAGCAGGCTCATAACATCATCTCCGTGGTCGGGAAAAAGGGAGATGCCCACGCTGGCGCCTATGTCCAGAGTCCTGTCGCCCAGCCTGAAAGGTTCGCGGAGGGAGTCGAGGATTTTTTTGGCGATCATGGCGGCGTCGTTTATGGTTGCTATGGGTAGCACAATGGCAAATTCGTCGCCTCCCAGCCGCGCGACAGTGTCGACTTCCCTGATGGTGCCCTGCAAGCGGGTTGCAACCTGGCACAAAATGGCGTCGCCTGCTTGATGTCCCAAAGTATCGTTGACTTCCTTGAACCGGTCTAAGTCCATCACGAACAGGGCGATCGGTGTTCCCTCGCGACGCGCGGCCAGGATAGCTTGGTGCAGGCGGTCGTTGAACAAGACGCGATTGGGCAAGCCGCTCAGGGTATCGTGCGTGGCTTGATGTTCCAGCGCGCCCGTCTGGAGGGCGAGTTCTTTCTTCATCATTTTGAGCGCCCGTGCGCCAAAAAACACCAGAAACATGACGAAAGACATGTATCCCGCCGCGAGATAAAAGACCCGCCAATAGGCGAGATTGATTTGCTCCAGTGTCGGAGTTTCGTCGAAACCGATCCTGAGCATGTTGTCATCTCCCGCGTTGCTGTGGATGGGGAGTAAAACGAAATAAGTCGAATCGCCATGCTGGCCAAAGAAGAAATCCTCGCGGAATTCGCTGTTCACTGCGGTGGAGGCGGTCACAATTTTATTGCTGTTGTCGATCACATCCATAAACACTACGTCATCGTTCAACAGGGTCTCGTCAGCCAGGGTTTGCAGGGCTTCTGGCCGAAGATCTTTTCCTGCGAGGATGGAAATCAGGTAAGCGTTAGAACGTGCCTGGTCGATAAACTGGGTTTTGTAGCCTTGGGTGACAATATAGAGCACGCCCACAAACAGCAGCGGAATCAAAATCGCATGGGCTATCAGGACGGTGATCACCACCCGGCTGGCCAAGCCATGAAAGATGTGGGTTATTCCTCGAGATTGCGACATGGTTCCTGCACTATTTTCAGATCCGGTTTGCCGTGTGCATCTTCTTTCCACATGAAGCTCACCGCAACGGGATTGGTGTGTAAAGTCTCGCTCAATGTCCTTTGGGTGGTCATTTTGAGTGGCCGGGCGTCACCCTGGCGGAATGTCCGCGACATGACCCTGCGCTCGTAACTGGGCGCCGACATGAAGACGACCTTCTGCAGAAACACTTCATACAACAAAGTATCGCTGAGATTGAGTACCGGGACAATGTATTGGCCGCGCTGGTTCACAGGAAAACCCATGAACAATTTGCGCACCTCGGTGGAAGAAAGTTGCTGGACGGATGATTGGCTGCCGCTCACCAACACGATGCGCCGTTCGCCACATGCAAGGTTATCTCCCATGGCGCAGGTCAGCCAGGCGGTGCAGCACAACCCGATTAACCATTGCGCGAATTTCATGGGAACGGGAACCCTCCGCTCCATTGCAGCGTGACCGCGCGTTGAGAACCGTCCTGAACCTGGGAATTGGAGATCTCGAGCTTGAGTGCTTGCCGACGCATGAAATCGTAACGTACACCCACCAGGTTGCGGTGACGAACGAAATCCGGAAATATCGATAAATAGGCATCGCTATTGCCGCCCCAGGTGCCCTCGGTCCTGGCAAAAACTCCCCAGTTTTGCTCGCCTCCATATTCCAGTTGCGCATAGCCGTTACCGAAAGTAGCGCTGGTATCCTGCGCACCAAGGCTGATGACGCTGTGTACCCAATACGCCGCAGAAAGTAACCGCAGTTGTTTCCATTCCCAATGCAGGTAACCGCCGGTGATAGCTTGTTGAATATCTTGCGCGGGAAGTTTTTCAGAAAAAATATCACTACGGTTAAAGAGCAATCCTGCTTCTTTATTGTCGTTAAACGCATCGGCGCGATAGGAGATGCGTGCGCTTGTATTCAGGGTACGCTTGCCGTGAGGGGCAAATAAGAGGCGGGGTTCCAGCGTGTTGTTGATGTCCAGATCCGAGCCTACGCCTAACGCCAGGGCATAACCAAGTTCGCCTGCCCCGATGGGCGCCGCTCCCTCCAGGAGTCCTCCTGTCAGGTGGGTTTGCATCACTCCACCGTCATCTTCAAACGCAGTGATGCTCGGGCGGCTTATTGATTGCTGGAGATAGGTGCCGTGGTGAAACAGGGTATTCCAATGGATCAGCGGGTTATGATAGCGCCCTAACCAGAGAGTGGTTTGTGGCTGCACCCGCCATCCCGCCTGAAGCCGCTCTATCTCCTGTTCATCCGTATGCAAAATGGCCTCACCCAGAAAGCGTACCTTGTCACTGTCATAGGCATAAAAGAGGCTCACGCCAACAACGCCGCGACCGTCCTCATAGCTGCCTGAATGTTTGACCGACTGATGAGTGAGGCTCGCTTCGGGAAAAATGATAAATGCGTTTTGTGCGGCCACTGTCGGCGCATGCGCAACGGCCAGTAGCGTCAGAGCGAATGCGGCGCCACGTATTCCGTCCCTCATGTCTTGCCCTTTGAAATAGAAAATTTAAAAAACGGTTGATTCAAGAACCCACCACAACAGCTAATGTTTAACAATGGGTTTAGCAAGCTTCATAATGTGTGATGTCGTTCCAGCCGCAATACCCCGGTCGTGCGTGCCGCAGAAATACATCACGCCCCAGTATTTTGAATCAATGCTTTGTTTTGAAGAATTTCCCGGTTACATGTTTATCGGCAATAGCATAAAATTTGTTCGCAAAGCCTTATGGGTGACTCCGATGGATCATGCAAGTTGATCATCGGTGACTCTTGTTCTGTTTTGCTTTTGTCGGCCGGACGCGAAACATGCCTGGTATCTTAAGAGTTTTAAGCGGCAGATGTTGTAAAAAATTGTAAATACTGGGATTTTTACAAAAAAATACAAATTCCATGCTGGAAAATTGCCAGGCATGGCAGGGGCATTTTGTACCATGATATTTTTCTGCTGCCGCAGATGCGCGTGGCAGCGAAGCCTGACAGCACAGCGCCGAGAGTGTCCGCTTATAAGCACGCCGATCACTTACGCTTGTTGGCGTTTTCCCTGATGAAATTCCCGGCAAAACTTGTTTCCCGCCGCCAGTTATGGTATTTTGCCGCTCCTGATTTAATTGCAGGCGCGTAGCTCAGCTGGTTAGAGCACCACCTTGACATGGTGGGGGTCGTTGGTTCGAGTCCAATCGCGCCTACCAGATTCACCCTAAAACATAATCCCATGCCTATCCTAACCCTCCCAGACGGCAGTCAGCGCAGCTTTGAACACCCCGTTACCGTGCGTGACGTGGCGGCTAATGTCGGCGCCGGTTTGGCCAAGGCCGCGCTGGCGGGGCGGGTGGATGGCGTGCTGGTAGACACCTCGTTTGTCATTGACCGTGATGCGCAACTGGCCATCGTCACCGAAAAATCCCCCGAGGGGCTTGAGGTTATTCGCCATTCCTGTGCCCATCTGCTGGCGCACGCTGTTAAAGAGCTGTTTCCCGACGCCCAGGTGACCATCGGCCCGGTGATCGAAGACGGTTTTTATTACGACTTTGCCTATAAGCGCCCCTTTACCCCGGAAGACTTGCAGGCCATCGAAGCCAAAATGCAGGCGCTGGCCGCCGAGGATTTGCCTGTAACGCGCTCTGTGATGCCGCGCGATGCCGCCGTAGATTTCTTTCGCGTGCTGGGTGAAGAATACAAAGCCAAAATTATCGAAGCTATCCCTGTCCACGAAGACTTGTCGCTGTACAGCCAGGGCGGGTTTACCGACCTGTGCCGTGGCCCGCATGTGCCCTCCACCGGCAAGATCAAAGCCTTCAAGCTGATGAAAGTGGCTGGTGCCTACTGGCGTGGTGACTCCAAAAACGAAATGCTGCAACGCATCTACGGCACCGCGTGGACGGACAAAAAGGCGCTGGACGCCTATCTGCACCGCCTCGAAGAAGCTGAAAAGCGGGACCACCGCAAGATTGGCAAGCACCAGGATTTATTTCACACCCAAGAAGACGCGCCGGGTATGGTGTTCTGGCACCCCAACGGCTGGGCGATCTGGCAGGTGGTGGAGCAATACATGCGCCGCGTGTTCCGCGACAACGGCTACCAGGAGATCCGTACCCCGCAAGTGCTGGATCGCAGCCTCTGGGAAAAGTCCGGGCACTGGGAAAATTACCGCGAGAACATGTTTACCACCGCCTCAGAAGCGCGTGACTTCGCCGTTAAGCCCATGAACTGCCCGGGTCATGTTCAGGTATTTAACCAAGGGCTTAAGAGTTACCGCGAGCTGCCACTGCGGCTCGCTGAGTTTGGTTCCTGCCACCGCAACGAGCCATCCGGGTCGCTGCACGGCATTATGCGGGTGCGCGCCTTCACCCAGGATGACGCCCATATTTTCTGCGCCCACGCGCAGATTCAGGGCGAAGTGTCGGCATTTATCGACCTGGTGCATGCCGTTTATGCCGATTTTGGTTTCACTGAAGTGCTGGTCAAGCTCTCCACCCGCCCCGAAAAACGTGTCGGTGCCGATGAGTTGTGGGACAAGGCCGAGCACGCCCTGGAACAGGCGCTCAACAGCAAAGGCCTGCAATGGGATTTGCAGCCGGGCGAGGGCGCGTTTTACGGCCCGAAAATCGAATTTTCCCTGAAAGACTCCATTGGCCGGGTCTGGCAGTGCGGCACCATCCAGCTCGATTTTGCCCTGCCCGAGCGCCTTGATGCCTCGTACATCGGCGAAGACAGCGCACGCCAGGTGCCGGTGATGTTGCACCGTGCTATTTTGGGTTCGCTGGAGCGATTTATCGGAATTCTCACCGAACACCACGCCGGCCTGTTCCCGGCCTGGCTGGCGCCGATACAGGCGGTGGTACTGAATATTACCGACAAACAGGCCGATTATGCCCAGGAAATTACCGAATCCTTAAAAAAACTAGGGTTTAGGGTGAAATCGGACTTGAGAAATGAGAAGATAGGCTTTAAAATTCGTGAGCACACGTTGCAACGTGTGCCGTATCTCCTCGTGATAGGAGATCGGGAAATGACTGATCGTACGCTGGCCGTGCGCGAGCGTAGCGGCAAAGACCTGGGTTCCATGCCATTGGAAGCTTTTTTGGGTCATTTAAATGCCGCTATCGCAAGCCACGGTCTTACTGTTTTGGAGGATTAGAGTATCGCCGCTGAAAAAGAAGTTCGCCTCAACGAAGATATACGGGTGCCCCAGGTTCGCCTGATCGGTGCCGAGGGAGAAATGCTTGGGGTAGTGCCGATTCGAGTGGCGCAGCAAGCGGCTCTGGATGCCGAGCTGGATCTGGTCGAAATCGTTCCGAATGCCGTCCCGCCAGTATGCCGGGTTATGGACTACGGCAAGTATATTTTCGAAGAAAGCAAAAAGCGGCATGCTGCCAAGAAGAAACAGAAGCAAATCCAGGTTAAGGAGATCAAGTTTCGCCCAGGGACGGACGAAGGGGATTATCAGGTAAAACTACGCAACCTGATACGTTTCCTGACAGAAGGGGACAAGGCCAAGGTAACCATACGGTTCCGTGGCCGTGAGTTGATGCACCAGGAGTTGGGAATGAAGGTGGTACAACGCCTTGAGACCGATCTGGTGGATTACGGTGTTGTGGAACAACACCCGAAAATGGAAGGCCGTCAGTTAGTGATGGTGCTGTCCCCCAAAAAATAGTCGCGGACAATACTTGCCTTGTTGTTGCAGGGTCGAGCTGTCCGCTTGTGTAATTTACTAAATGCGGAGTTTTTGAAATGCCCAAGTTGAAAACAAACAGCGGTGCCGCCAAGCGTTTTAAACGCACGGCATCGGGCGGCTTTAAGCACAAGCAGTCGTTCCGTAACCACATTCTCACCAAGAAAAGCACCAAGCGCAAGCGTCAATTGCGCCCCGGTAGCATGGTAGATAAATCTGATGTAGCAGGCCTCGCCCGCCTGCTGCCGTACAGTTAAGGAACGAGGAGCTAAGCTATGCCAAGAGTAAAACGTGGCGTCACTGCGCGCGCCAGACATAAAAAAGTTATAGATCAAGCCAAGGGCCACCGTGGTGCGCGAAACAATGTGTTTCGCGTTGCGACCCAAAGCGTTATCAAAGCCGGCCAATATGCTTACCGTGACCGTCGCCAGAAAAAGCGTCAGTTCCGTGCATTGTGGATCACCCGCATCAACGCCGCTGCGCGTGAATGTGGTTTGTCTTACAGCCGCCTGATCAATGGTTTGATGAAAGCCTCGATTGAAATCGATCGCAAAGTGCTGGCTGACATTGCCGTTTTCGACAAACCGGCGTTTGCCGTGATTGCGGAAAAAGCCAAGGTCGGTCTGGCAGCTTGATAAGCTAACCTGGTACTTTGTTGTTTTTGATGACAGGGTACATGTTGTAAAAACAGGGGAAAGGCCAACTGCCTTTCCCCTGTTTTGTTTTTGTATCCTGAGAATGGGGATGTAGTAAGTGCAAACGGGGATGTATAAGTGCAATTAATCGAACTCATACAACAGGCCGAAACCGAAATTGCGCAGGCGCAGAGTTTGCCGGATCTTGACCAGGTGCGTGTGCGCTATCTGGGTAAAAAAGGTTTACTTACAGAATACCTGAAAACGCTGGGCAATCTCTCGCCTGCCGAGCGGCCCAAGGCGGGGCAGGCGGTGAATGCGGCCAAGGAAAGCACCCAGGCGGCGCTGGAGGCGCGGCGTGGGGCGCTGGAAGGCGCGGCACTGTTATCCAAGCTGGCGGCGGAATCACTGGACGTGACCTTGCCGGGTCGAGGCCAGGTGACAGGCGGGTTGCACCCGATCACCCGCACCCTGGAGCGCATCGAGCGGCTGTTTGCGCAGGTGGGTTTTGAGGTTGCGGAAGGCCCGGAGGTGGAAAGCGATTACTACAATTTCGAAGCCTTGAATATTCCCGCCCATCATCCGGCGCGTGCCATGCACGACACTTTTTACTTTAACAGCAATACCGTGCTGCGCACCCATACCTCGCCGGTGCAGATTCGCGTAATGAAAGATCGCCAGCCACCGCTGCGCGTGATCGCGCCGGGGCGTGTGTATCGTTGTGATTCGGATTTGACGCACACACCGATGTTTCATCAGGTGGAAGGTTTCATGATTGATGAGAATGTCAGCTTTGCGGATCTGAAAGGTATGCTGGATGATTTTCTGCGCGCCTTTTTTGAACGCGATCTTAAAGTGCGTTTCCGTCCGTCGTACTTTCCATTCACCGAGCCGTCGGCCGAGGTGGATATTCAGTGCGTGATGTGCGGCGGCAAGGGTTGCCGCGTGTGCAAACACACCGGTTGGCTGGAGGTGCTGGGTTGCGGCATGATCCATCCGCAGGTGTTTGCGAATGTCGGCATTGACAACGAGCGTTACACTGGCTTTGCTTTTGGCATGGGTGTTGAGCGCCTTACCATGTTGCGTTATGGCGTTAATGATTTGCGATTGTTCTTTGAGAATGATTTGCGGTTTCTTAAGCAGTTTGCTTAAGTAGAGTTATGTACTTTCCCCCGCTTAAATATGGTAAAGCATCATGAAATTCAGTGAACAGTGGTTGCGTGAATGGGTGAACCCGGCTATCACCAGCGCAGAGTTATCGCATCAGGTGACGATGGCGGGGCTGGAAGTGGATGCGGTGATGCCAGTCGCGCCTGCGTTTCAGGGCGTGGTGGTGGGCGAAGTGCTGGCCGTGGCGCCGCACCCGGATGCCGAGCGCCTGCGCGTTTGCCAGGTGAATGTTGGTGCTGGGTTGCCGCTGTTGGGCATTGTGTGTGGCGCGGCGAACGTGCGTGCCGGGTTGCGTGTGCCTGCTGCTTTGGTCGGTGCCACGTTGCCGGGGGGAATGGAAATCAAGCGCGCCAAGTTGCGTGGCGTGGAATCCTTGGGGATGTTGTGTTCTGCCAAAGAATTGGGATTGGCTGAGATCTCGGAAGGCTTGATGGTGCTGCCCGCCGATGCACCGATTGGCACTGATATACGTGATTATCTGAATTTGAATGATGTTACTTTTGAGTTAGGTTTGACGCCAAATCGCGGTGATTGCCTGAGCGTGGCTGGTATTGCGCGCGAGGTGGCGGCGCTGAACCGGCTGACAGTGATGGCGCCATCCATTCCGGATGTGCTGGCGACCATCACCGATACCTTCCCCATTACTGTGGCGGCCCCTGCCGCTTGCCCGCGTTATGTGGGACGCGTCATCAAGGGCATTAACCCACGCGCGGACACGCCGCTGTGGATGCGCGAACGCCTGCGTCGCAGCGGTGTGCGCAGCATCAGCGCGGTGGTGGATGTGACTAATTATGTGTTGCTGGAGCTGGGTCAGCCGATGCACGCGTTTGACCTGGCTAAACTCAGCGGTGGCATTCAGGTGCGTCATGCTGAGGCTGGCGAACAGATTAACCTGCTCGATGGACAGCGCATGACCTTGCAGGCGGGGACACTGTTGATCTGCGATGCGCGCGCCGCACACGGATGTGCAAGTGTCGCGGGAGGCAGGATGCCGGAAGCGACCCAGCCGCAGGCGATGGCCGGCATCATGGGCGGTAAAGATAGTGCGATTGGCGATGATACGGAGATTTTATTTCTGGAGAGCGCGTTCTTTTCGCAAAGCGCCGTGAGCGGCCAGGCGCGCCGTTATGGGCTGCATACTGATTCGTCGCATCGCTTTGAGCGCGGTGTTGACCCGCAGTTGCCACGCCGCGCCATGGAGCGTGCGACAGCGTTGTTGCTGGAGATTGTCGGCGGTCAGGCTGGGCCAGTAACGGAGGCGCTGTCGCAGGCGCATCTGCCCACGCGTCCGCCGGTGACGTTACGTGCCGCGCGCATCAAGCGTTTATTGGGCGCGGACATCGCGCCCGAGCAAATCACCGATAGTCTGACGCGCCTGGGGATGCAGGTAATGGATGACGGAGCGGAAGGCTGGCAGGTGACGCCGCCCAGTTTCCGTTTTGACATTGCGCTGGAAGCGGATTTGATTGAAGAAGTGGCGCGTGTGGTAGGTTACACAAACTTGCCCAGCCACCATCCGCACGGCGCGTTGGCGATTGCCGCGCAGCCGGAGGCCGTGATCAGCATTAGCAAGTTGCGCCAGTTGTTGATAGATCGCGGCTATCAGGAAGCGATTACCTATAGCTTTGTTGATCCGGCCATGCAGCGCCGTTTTGACCCGGCCATTACGCCACTGGCGCTGGCCAACCCCATTTCTGCCGAAATGGCGGTAATGCGCACCAGCCTGTGGCCGGGCTTGATGCAGGCGTTGATCCATAATCAAAATCGCCAGCAGGCGCGCATCCGGCTGTTCGAGATGGGTACGAGGTTTGTACCCCACGATAATGAAACCAGGGAAGAAAAAATTATTTCCGGGATAATTTGCGGTTCCTTCTCCCCGGAACAGTGGGGCGAAGCTGCGCGCCCTGTCGACTTTTATGACATCAAGGCCGATGTGGAGGCTATTTTGGGGTTGACGGCGGCCGTGACAGGCTTTATGTTCACATCTGCGCCACATCCCGCGCTTCATCCCGGCCAGTCTGCCTGCATTGCGCGCGTCGACAGCGGCGAGTCCGTGGGTTGGGTGGGCGCTATTCATCCCGCGCTGGAAAATGAGTTGGGATTGACCGGGCGCGTGTTTCTGTTTGAGCTGTTGGTGGGTGACGGGGCGACCGGAATAGGTCAGGCGCCCTTGCCGCGCTTCCGCGAGCTGTCCAAATATCCAGCAGTTCGCCGCGACATTGCGCTGATTGTCGATGAAGCCACGTCGGCGCAGGCGGTAAGCGCCTGCATTACCGGCGCAACGGGCGGATTATTGCAAGTGGTGCAGTTATTTGATGTTTATCGGGGTAAGGGTGTTGATTCTGGAAGAAAAAGTCTTGCTTTGGGCTTGACGTGGCAAGATTCTTCGCGCACCCTTACGGACGGGGATATTGATACTCTTATGGAACAGGTTGTGAATCAGCTTAGGGTAGACTTTGGGGCTAAATTGAGAGACTGAACTATGGCGTTGACAAAAGCAGAAATGGCCGAAAAATTGTTTGAAGAACTGGGCTTGAACAAGCGTGAGGCCAAAGAACTCGTCGAATTGTTTTTTGATGAAGTGCGTGCCGCGCTGTCCGGCGGTTCCCAGGTGAAGCTTTCCGGTTTTGGCAATTTTAACCTGCGCAATAAAAAGCAGCGTCCTGGACGCAATCCCAAGACCGGTGAGGAAATTCCTATTTCCCCGCGCCGTGTTGTCACATTTCATCCTGGGCAGAAACTCAAGGCGCGGGTAGAAGCTTATGCCGGAAGCCAGCAGTAACATTGAAGGCAATGTGAGCGCTGGTGATGACGGCGCATTGCCGGCCATCCCTGGCAAGTGCTATTTCAGCATTGGGGAAGTCAGCGAACTGTGTGCTGTAAAACCGCATGTATTGCGTTATTGGGAACAGGAGTTCCCGCAGCTCAAGCCCCTCAAGCGGCGCGGCAACCGGCGCTATTATCAGCGCCAGGATGTCATCATGGTGCGCCAGATCCGTAATCTGTTGTATGAACATGGCTTTACCATCGGCGGTGCGCGCCAGCGGTTGTCCGGCGAAGATGTAAAAAACGACGTAAATCACAGCCAGCAAATGGTGCAGCAAATGCGCCGTGAACTCGAAGATCTGCTGCGCGTTCTCAGGGCTTGATAGTGTAATTGTCAGGCTCCCTGTTGTCCGTTTTGACCTTTTCGTAAATCTTCCATCGCGCTTTTTATTTGTGATCAGCCGTGCAATGCAGTATCATAGCCCCCCACGCATCATCCCCTCGGATTGTTCGGGGAGTGTTTGAAATCGGGGCGTAGCGCAGCCTGGTAGCGCACCTGGATGGGGTCCAGGTGGTCGGAGGTTCAAATCCTCTCGCCCCGACCAACATCCCTGCCACAAAATCTATTGGGGCGTTCGGATTCCCGGCCTGGTGTAGTGGTCTAATTTACACGGACACCTCATTAGGTGCAATATTCACCTAAACGAGGGAAGTGAAGATGATAAAGGAACGAAGAAATTTCACAGCGGA